>CAVVMS010000035.1:0-16867 GCA_963749315.1 uncultured Acidimicrobiia bacterium | reverse complement strand
GAACACCGCGCCGCCGCCAGGGGAGTTGGCGGCGGCGAGGGTGCCGCGGTGGGCCTCGACGAGCTGGCGGGCGATCGTCAGGCCGAGCCCGGTACCGCCTGTGTCGGCAGAGGCGTGGAAGCGGTCGAAGACCAGGTCCGGGTGGCTGCCGAGGCCGGGTCCGGTGTCGGCGACGACGATGCTCGACTCGATCGCCGGTGACAGACGAGGTGACCCGCACCGTCCCGCCGGACGGCGTGTGGCGCACGGCGTTGGTCAGCAGGTTGCCGAGCACCTGACCGATGCGCACCGGATCGACGTCCAGCTCGGCATCCGCGCCGGCGACGAGTTCGACCGCAACGTCACGACCCGTCGCCATCGAGCGCGATGGCGGCGACGGCATCCTCGAGGAGCACGCGCAGTGAGGACGGCTCGCAGTGCAGCGTGAGCCGGCCGGCGTCGCCGAGCGCCAGCGTGCGCAGGTCCTCGACGAGTCGTTCGAGCGTGCGCGCCTGATCCTGCAACAGCCGGAGATGGGCGTCGTCGCGCGGGTGGATGCCGTCGAGCTGCGCCTCGACCTCCGCCCGGAGGACGGTGATCGGCGTGCGCAGTTCGTGGGTGACGTCGGCGAGGAACCGGCGGCGCGACTCCTCCGACGACTCCAGCCGGCCGGCCATCTCGTTGAACGCCGCGCCGAGCGTGCGCACCGCCCGTGGACCCGACGGGCGCACCCGCGATCCGTAGTCGCCGCCACCGATCCGTCTCGGCGCCTTCGAGCAGCTCGCTCACCGGTCGGGCGATGCGCCGGTAGGCGATGATCGTCGCCACGACGGCGGCGCCGACGACGGCGACGACGATCGCCGGTGAGCCGCGCTGCCGCTCGTCGGGCCGGTCGTCCCCCCACCGTCCCATCCAGCCGAACAGCACGCCGCTGGCGATCCAGATCACCGACACGACGACGGCGACGCGGAGGAACCTGCGCCGCCACCACCGGGCGCCCTCAACCACCGGCGACCAACCGGTAGCCGACGCCGTGCACGGTGAGCAGTCGTTCCGGGCGGGCCGGTTCTCGCTCGATCTTGCGCCGCAGGTTCTTGACGTGGGCGTCGATCGCCCGCTGCCCGGCGTCCACGGCGACGCCGTGGATCGTCTCCAGCAGCTGCCCGCGGGTGAACACCCGGCCGGGCGCGGCGGCCATCCGGGCGAGCAGGTCGAACTCGGTCGCCGTCAGCGTCACCGGCCGCCCGTCGACGTCGAGTGTGCGCTGCTGTCGGGTCGAGGCGCAGACCGCCGAGCACGATCGGTGCCTCGGCGTCGTCCGGAGTCGCCGCCCGGCGTAGCACGGCGCGGATGCGCGCCAGCAGCTCGCGCGGGCTGAACGGCTTGACGACGTAGTCGTCGGCGCCGAGCTCGAGCCCGACGACCCGGTCCGCCTCCTCGCCGCGGGCGGTCAGCACGATGATCGGCACGGACGACGATCGGCGCACGGCGCGGGCCACGTCGAGCCCGTCGACGCCGGGCAGTCCGAGGTCGAGCACGATCAGGTCGGGGACGATCGAGCGGACGAGCCGCAGGGCGTCCTCGCCCGTTCGCGCCGACGACACCCGGAACCCGGCGTCGACGAGGTAGTCGCGGACGATGTCGACGATGGCCGGCTCGTCGTCGACGACCAGCACGTGCTTCACGACCCGATCATGGCGCGTCGTCGGCGTGCTGCCTCCGATGCCACTCGCGCCACTCCTCGTCGCGGCTCGACCACGGTCCGTAGCCCCAGCGGTCACGACGCGACTTGAACAGCAGGATCAGCCCGATGATGAACAGCGGGAAGAACAGGAAGCCGAACCCGAACCAGGGTCCGTGCCAGCCGCCCCGCCAGCCGTCCGTGACGACGACGGTGCGGGTGCCCTCGTCGCCGACGACGAGCTCGCGGGCGACGCGGACGTCGTTGTCGGACCCGGCGCGGTAGGCGACGGTGCCGACGAGCACGAGCGACGCCGCCACCAGCAACGAGATGGCGATGCCCTTCAACACGTTGCGGTTCAGTGCATCTTCCAGTGGGGGACCTCCAGGGTCGGCCCGAGTTGTGGAGGAGCTGTGAACGCGACGGCGAGGATCGCGTGATGGCGACGGTGGATCAGCGGCTGGTGGCACCGTCCGTCGGCACTGCGCCGAGCACGCTGCGCAACGTCTGCGCGGCGCCGAGCAGGCCGGCCGACTCGAACGGCACGACGATCGTCGAGTTGTCGCTCTCGGCGAACTTCGACAAGGCGTCGAGCTGGAGGATGGCGACCAGCGTCGGGTCGGGATCGCCCTTCTTGATCGCCCCGTACACGGACTCGATCGCCTGGGCGCGGCCGTCGGCCTCGAGGATGGCAGCCTGCCGGTTGCCCTCGGCACGCAGGATCGCCGCTTGCCGCTCGCCCTCAGCCACGTTCACCGCCGACTGCAACAGGCCCTCGGACTGCAGGATGCGTGCCCGCTTCTCCTGGTCGGCCTGCTTCTGCAGCGCCAGCGCCTCGAGGATCTTCGGCGGCGGGGCGATCTCGACGATCTCGATGCGGTTGATGCGGATGCCCCACTTGTCGGTGACCGCCTCCATGTGCATCTGCACGTCGGTGTTGATCCGCTCGCGCTCGGAGAGCGCCTCGTCGAGCGTCATCGTGCCGATCACCGACCGCAGCGCGGTGCGGGCGAGGGCGTCGATGGCGACGTCGAACTTGGCGATGCTGAACAGCGCCTGCTCGGCGACGACGACCTGGGTGAAGATCGTCGCGTTGACCGTGACCACCACGTTGTCCTTGGTGATCACGTCCTGTCGATCGCCCGGCAGTGGCGTCTCCCGGATGTCGACCCGTTGCAGCGAGTCGACGAACGGCGTGATGATGACGAGCCCCGGGTCGTGGGTCTTGCGGTACTCACCCAGGTGCTTGACGACGCCGACCTCGCCCTGCTGGACGATGTTGACCATCTGCTTCAGCGCCAGCAGCACGACGCCCATCACGAGCACCGCCAGGGCGATGCCGATGATGCCACCGACTGAGATCGCGACCATGTCTGTCACCTCTCTTCTTCGACCGGCAGATATCCCTCTGCCGGCCACACGATGAGCGTCGTCCCTTCGACGCCCGTGATGAGGACACGCGTGCCCGCTGGAAGCGGGTCGTCGCTCCCGCTGACCGCGCGCCACCGTTCGCCGGCGAGCTCGACGTGGCCGACCTTGTCGGGGCCTCCGACGACGTCGAGCGTGACGACCTCGTGTCCCACGAGGCCGCCGTGCACACCGCGCCCGCGATGGCCGCCGCCGATGCTCGGACGGGAGACCCGTGGCCGCACGACGAGGATCCCGGCGGCGGTGACGACGACGGCGGCGACGACCTGCAGGGCGATGGTGTCGGGGGCGGCGACGGCGACGACGGCGGCGGCGAAGCAGCCGAGGGCGGCGAAGGCGGCGTAGAACGCGACGTTGTGCAACTCGACGGCCAGGAGGAGCACTCCCGCAGCGATCCAGGCGATGGCCAACCCGCACCTTCTCTCTACGAGTGACTCTATGGCCGGCGCGACGTACGCGTCGGTCGATCTCCACCAGAGGATCAGCAGTTCTCCACGCGTCGTCGGGCTCGGTTGCGCACGATCTCGTGGTCACCCCGCATCGCTCGTTCGAGCAGAGGAAAGCCACATCGTGGAACTCGGAATCATCGACATCGACAACATCGCACCCGTCGTCTACGACTGGGGCGCCGTCAAGTGGGTCGTGGACGACAGCGTCGTCGCCGGCAGCGAGCAGAGCTTCGGCATCGTCCACGTCAACCCCGGCAAGACGAACCCGGCGCACTGGCACACCGCCGCCCAGGAGATCGTGCACATGCTCCAAGGCGAGTGCGACATCGAGACGGCGACCGGCACGATCAAGCTCCGCGCCGGCCAGACCCTGTTCATCGGCGTCGACCAGCACCACGAGCTGACCAACAACGGCTGGGAGCCGGCCGTCTACGTCTGCTCGTTCTCGGCGAGCGGCCGCGGCACGCTGTTCGCCGACCCGGCCGGTTCCGGCGCGACCGCGCTCGGCGCCGCGGCGTACTGATCGCCTGGCGATGTCCCCGCTCGATCCGCACGTGATCGTGCTGTTCGGCGCGACCGGTGACCTCGCTCGGCGCAAGCTGCTCCCGGGCCTCCTGCACCTGTCGCAAGCGGGGCTGATGCCGGCGTGCCGGATCGTCGGCACCTCGCTCGACGAGCTCGACGACGACCTGTTCCGCAAGGTTGCTCGTCAGGCCTGCGACGAGTTCGCCAACCGCCGGTTCACCGACGCCGAGTGGGATGCGCTGGCGCGCACGCTCGTGCACGTCGACCAGGACAGTGGTGCAGACGGTCTGGCGAGGGCGGTTGCCGAGGCCGAGCGACAGCTCGGCGGCACTCCGCGCCGGCTGCACTACCTGAGCGTGCCGCCGAGCGCGGCGAACGATGTGGTCCGAACGCTCGGCCAGGCGGGCCTGGCCGAGCGTTCGCGGATCATCCTCGAGAAGCCGTTCGGTACCGACCTGTGCAGCGCCACAGAGCTCAACGCGTCGCTGCACTCGACGTTCACCGAGGAGCAGATCTTCCGCATCGACCACTTCCTGGGGAAGGAAGCCGCCCTCAACATCTTGGCGTTCCGGTTCGCCAACGGGCTGTTCGAGCCGATCTGGAACCACAACCACATCGACCACGTGCAGATCGACATCCCCGAGACCCTCGACATCGGGACGCGAGCCGACTTCTACGAGGCGACCGGGGCGTATCGCGACATGGTCGTCACCCACCTCTTCCAGGTGCTGGCGTTCATGGCGATGGAGCCGCCGGCGGCGCTCGAACCGCAGGCGATCTCCGAGGAGAAGCACAAGGTCTTCCGCTCGCTGCGACCGATCGAGCCCGGCCACGTCGTCCGCGGCCAGTACGTCGGGTACCGCGACGAACCGGGCGTGGCGGCGAACTCGGACACCGAGACGTTCATCGCCCTGCGCTGCGAGATCGACAACTGGCGCTGGGCGGGCGTGCCGTTCTTCCTGCGCACCGGCAAGCACATGGCCGAGGACGCGCGCATCATCTCGATCGCCTTCCGCGAGGCACCCGTCAGCATGTTCCCGAGTGGATCGGGCGTCGGTGCGCAGGGCCCCGACCACCTGACCTTCGACCTCGCCGACCCGTCCAAGCTCTCCCTGTCCTTCTACGGGAAGCGTCCCGGGATGGGGATGAAGCTGGACAAGCTGAGCCTGCAGCTCGCCGTGCACGACTCGCAGAGCGACGGGCTGGAGGCCTACGAGCGCCTGATCCATGACGCGATGAGCGGTGACCACACCCTCTTCAACAGCTCGGAGGGGATCGAGCGGCTCTGGGACGTCTCCACGCCGCTCCTGCAGTCACCTCCGCCGGTGCGCTTCTACGCCCCCGGCTCGTGGGGCCCGAACACGATCCACCCGCTGATCGCGCCGCGAGCGTGGCGCCTGCCGTTCGAGCGTCCCTGGCGCGTGTCCCCGAATTCGGTCGCCGCCTGAGCCGGAGCGTCGGTGACAGTGGAGGCATGACGCCTCCCCGTCTCACCCCGCTGCTCGCCCAGTACGACCATGCCGCGGAGCGGTTGCTCGCCAGGCTGGAGGGACCCACGGTCGACAGCGGGGACGGCTCGGAGGTCGCGGTTCCGGCGCTGACGGACGAGGAGTACCTGTGGGAGCCCGTGCCCGGCGCCTGGTCCGTGCGCCGCAAGACCGACGGCCCCGGGCGAGGTGCGGCGATGCTCGTCGGCGCCGGGGAGTGGGGACGTGACGGCGGCCGCCCGCATCCGTACCCGCCGCCCATCACGACGATCGCCTGGCGGATGCACCACCTCAGCGAGATGCTCCTCGGCCGCGCCGACTGGACCGTCGGCGACCACGCCTTCATCGAGGCGGACATGGTCGTCAGTGGGGATGCCGCGTCGGGGCTGGCCGTGCTCGAGTCGGCGGTCGCGGCGTGGCGGGGAGCGCTCGTGGCGGCCGACGACGTCGCCCTCGACACGATCGGCCACAGCACCTACCCCGACGGCGGCGACCCCGAGGAGCCCTTCCTCGACATCGTGTGGTGGGTCAACCAAGAGGTGCTGCACCACGGCGCCGAGATCGCCCTGCTCCGCGACCTGTACCTCGCCAGCCGCGGGTGACCCGGCGTCGCACCGGATCCGCAGAGTGCGGATCCAGTGCGACGACCCATCCAGTCTCATGCCAACCACGAACCGTTCACATGGCGACGGACGTATCACAGGACATGGGGAACCGTCACCAGGGCGGCCAGATCGGTCAGGGAGGGAACATGACGATCAACGCAGATGAGATCGAGGTCGGCGACGTCGTCGTGTACGACGGCCAGCCGCACCGCATCGCCCGCATCGAGCGCCACGAGGGATGGGCCTGGCCCGTCGCCGTCGATGGCACCGGGTGGGGCTTCGCCCTCGCCCACCACCCCGTCGACGTGCTCCGCGCCGCTGCCTGAGGACACCGAACCTCTCGCTCGGTCCTATGTTTGGGCCATGAGCGAGCGGAGCGAGCGCATGCCGGCCGAACGAGCGCCAGCGAGTCGGACGGCGATGGGGTTCGGGGGCGCAGCCCCCGAGGTGCCATGAGCGAGATCCTGGACGTCGACCTCCTGACGTTCGAGCGGGGGAGCGGCGAACAGCGACGGGCGGTCGTCGACGGGGTCAGGCGCAGCCTCGAGACCGGGTTCGTGTTGACCCGCCACGACCTCTCCGAGGACATGCTCGACACCGCCTACGGGATGCTCGTCGAGTTCTTCACCTCGCCTCCCGACGAGAAGCAGCGCTGGGTGGTGCCGGGCGCCAACGGCCAGACCGGGTACACCGGACTGCTCGTCGAGACCGCCGCGTCGAGCGAGCACCCGGACTGGAAGGAGATGCTCAACTGGGCGACGCCGATCCCCGCCGGCCACCCGTTGAAGCGCAAGTTCCCGACCGCCTACCCCGACCAGGTGCTGCCCGAGGCGACGGTGCCCGGCATCACCAAGGTGCTCTACGAGTTCCACGACACGATCGCCGACCTGCAGCGCCGCTTCCTGCGTGTCATCGCCGAGGGCATCGGCTGCCACGAGACGTTCTTCGACGACATGGTGGCCGACGGCCCGACGCTCACCCGGGCGATCCGCTACCCACCGATGATGGAGTCGCCGGCCGACGGCGCCGTCTACGAGTGGGCCGGCCAGCACGGTGACATCAACCTGATCACCGCCCTGCCGCGGGCGACCGCGCCCGGCCTGCAGGTGCGCGTCGACGGCGGGTGGGTCGACGCCGTCGCTCCCGAGGGTCAGGTCATCATCAACACCGGGATCATGCTCGAGCGGCTGACCAACGGGCAGATCCCGATCGGCTGGCACCGCGTCGTCGCCGCGCCGGGCTTCGAGGGTGAGCGCTACAGCGTCGTGCAGTTCTGCCACCCTCGGCCGTGGACCGTGCTCGCTCCGGTCCCGAGCTGCTGCACGCCCGAGCGGCCGCAGCGGTTCGCGGCGATGACCGCGGCCGACGCGCTCGACGAGGTGCTCTACGAGATCAACCTCGTCGAGGACGCTCGGCGGGTTTGACATGCGCAGCGTCGAGTCCGCACGCTCTGGACCGATCTCAACGGGCTGACCCACGGCCGCTACATCCCGTCGGCGCGCTTCGACCACGCCACGCATCACGCCGTCACGACGCTGGCGATGAGCCCGGAAGGCGAGATCCTGCCGATCGCCGGCTACTCCGCCGACGTCGGGTTCCCCGACCTGTCGGCGGTTCCGCTCGCCGCGACGAGGCGACCAGGTTGGGAGCCGGACACCGACGTGGCGATCTGCGAGCTCCAGTACCGCGACGGCGAGGCGCTGGCGCTGTGCCCGCGCGGCGCGCTCGAGCGGGCGGTGGGCGGCTGGCGCTCGCTCGGCTTCGAGCCGCAGCTCGGCTTCGAGCTCGAGCTGTACCTGCTCGAGCGCGACGAGTCGGCCGTCGGCGGCTGGCGTCCCGCCGGCGGTGACGGTCACCGCGTCTACGGCGTCGGTGTCGGCGGCGACTCGACCGGCCTCGCCCTCGAGTTCTTCGACGCCATCGAGGCGATGGAGATCGACCTCGAGGGCGTGCTCACCGAGTTCTCGCCGGGCCAGATGGAGCTCAACCTGACGTATGGCCCGGCGCTCGCCGCGGCAGACGCGGCGCAGCTGGTCAAGGAGATGACGCGCGAGGTCGCCGCCAGGCGCGGCTACCGGGCGACGTACCTCGGCCGGCCCGACGCGATGTCCGTCGGCTCGGGGCTGCACGTCAACTTCTCGCTGGTGCCGATCACGGGAGGCGCCAACGCGTTCGACGACCCCGCCGGAGTCGACGGGCTGAGCACGATCGCCCGCCAGTCGATCGGTGGCCTCATCGCCCACCACGAAGCCGTGGCCGGACTGTCGGCGCCGTTGATCAACAGCTACAAGCGGTTGATGCCGGGCCTGATCGCCGGCTACTGGGCGAACTGGGGGCTCGACAACCGCTTCAGCACCTACCGCGTTCCGGCCGAGCGCGGACGGTCGACACGCATCGAGAACCGCCTGCCCTGCGGGACGGCCAGTCCGTACCTGGCGGCGGCGGCGACGCTGAACGCCGCCCTGCTCGGTGTCGTCGACGGCACCGACTGCGGCGACCCGCAGGTCGGCGATGCCGACGCCGCGCCGAACACCGACCGCCACACCCCGCACACCCTCGCCCAGGCGCTCGACGCCGTGGAGGCCGACACCGTGCTGACCGAGGCGATGGGTCCCGACCTCGTCGCCGCCTACCTCGCCCTGCGCCGCCACGAGGTCGCCCGCTGGGAGGCGAGCGGGGAGAGCTGGGACCCGGAGAAGATCACCGCCTGGGAGCTCGACAGCTACCTGCGTTTCTACTGAGCTGTTCGCTCGCGACTGCGCATCACCTCCGAGCGTCGCCCGTCAGGATCGCCTGCGTCGCGCGGCCGAGGTAGGCCAGGGCGACGGCGGGATCGGCGCGCACCTCGTCAGGTGTGCCCTCGGCGAGCGGGCGGCCCTCGGCGAGGACCACGACGCGGTCGCTGATGCGGTTGATGAACGCCAGGTCGTGGTCGATGACGAGGACGCCGGCGCCGATCATCTCCGCCGTCTCGCGCACCCGCTCGACCATCGCCAGGCTCTCGACGTCGCTCATCCCCGATGTCGGCTCGTCGAGCAGGAGGTAGTCCGGCGCCAGCGCCGCCGCCCTGGCCAGCTCCAGGCGCCGCTGGTTGCCGTAGTCGAGGGTGCCCGCCGCTCGCTCGGCCACGTCGGCGAGGCCGGCGCCGGCCAGGAGCGTCGTCCGGATCGAGGCGCGGCTGCGGCGGCCGGTAGCGCCGGGCGCTCGAGCGCGGCGAGCTCGACGTTCTCGCGCACGGACAGCGTCGAGAACAGGCGCAGGTTCTGGAACGTCCGGGCGAGACCGGCACGGGCGATGCGGTGAGGCGACTCGGCGGTGAGATCGCTGATCGCCCAACCGCACGGTCCCCTCGTCCTCGGCGACGAGTCCGGTGACGACGTTGAACAGCGTCGTCTTGCCGGCGCCGTTGGGCCCGATCAACCCGACGATCTCGCCGGGCCCGACGCTGATGCCGGCATCCTGGAGGGCGACGAAGCCGCCGAAGCGGACGGTGATGCCGTCGGCCACGAGCTCGCCGGCGCTCGGTTCCGCCGGCGCCGCAGATGCCGCCGGCGTCGGTCGGCCGTCGCCACCGGCGGCGCAGCCACGCGCCGACGTCGGCGTCGCCGAGCAGGCCGCCGGGCCGTACCAGCATCACCGCCAGCAGCAGCAAGCTGACGACCAGCTGCGGCAAGCGGGGGATCTCGTTGCGGTCGCCGAGCTGGCGGGCGATCTCGTTCGCCGGCGGTGACGATGACCGTGCCGGCGACGGCGCCGGTGACCGTCCGCATCCCGCCGACGACGAGCATCGCCAGCACGAGCACGCCGACGTCGAGGGTGTACTGCTTCGGGTTGGTGCTGCCGATCGCCTGCACACGCAGCGCGCCGGCGAGGCCGACGACGGCGATGCTCAGCGTCCACGCCGTCCAGCGCGGCCAGAAGCGGTCGATGCCGATCGCCGGGGCGGCGATCTCGTCCTCACGCGTGGCGACGGCGAAGCGACCGAGACGCGTCTCACGGAACCACGTGACGACCACCATCGCCACGAGCACGGCCAACCACAACCACGTGTTGGTGCCGAGGCGCGGCACGCCCGAGAGCCCGCCGGCGCCGCGTGTCAGCTCCTGCCAGTTCTTCACGCCCTGGTCGACGACGAACAGCACTGCCAGCGTGATCATCGTCGCCGCCAGCCCGCCCGCCCGGGCGACCGCCACGCCGACGGCCGCGCCCACGAGCACGGCGACGGCGACGCCGACCGCCGTCGCCGCGACGGGGCCGAGCTCGACGTCGCCGATGCCGAACGGGAGGTCGGGGAGCGAGCTGGCCTTGGTCGCCGCCGGGATCGCCGCCAGCGCCGCCGCGTAGGCGGCGATCTGGGTGAAGGCGAGGTGGCCGAACGACAGGATGCCGGTGTTCCCGATGAACGCCTGCAGGCCGAGGACGAGGAGCAGGTTGACGAGCAACTCCTGCACGAGCAGATCGCGCGCCGCGCCGCCCGTCGAGGTGTAGGCGAGGGCGCCGACCACGAGGGCGAGGAACAGCACGGCTGCTCGCCGCTGCACTGCGAGCGATCGCGCTCACACCCGCTCCGCCGTGTGCACGGTGAACAGCCCTTGCGGGCGGACGACGAACAGGGTGGCGATGAGGACGAAGACGACAGCATCGGTCAGCCGCTCCCACGTCCCCTCGGGGAGGTACCCGCGTAGCAGCACCTCGGCGACGCCGAACGCCAGGCCACCGACGACGGCGCCGGTGAAGCTGCCGAGGCCGCCGACGATCGCCGCCACGACGGCCTTGACGAGGTAGTCCGATCCGAGCGTCGGCTCGGCGCTCGGGCTGCGCATCAGGATCAGCACGGCGGCGACGCCGGCGAGCAGGCCGGCGAAGGCGAAGGCGCCGGAGATCACCCGGTTGGCGCGCACACCCATCAGGCGGGCGGCGTCGAAGTCCTCGCTCGCCGCGCGGACGGAGATCCCGAACAGCGTGCGGCGGAAGACCCACGCCGTCATCGCCAGCACGACGGCTGTCGTCCCGATCGTCACGAGGTCGATGACCTCGAGGCGGACGCCGGCGACCTCGACCGTGTCGAACACCCACCCCGGTCCGGCGAAGGACTTCTTGTTCGGCGACACGAACACGGCCCAGCAGGCGTGCGACAGCTGCTCCAGGGCGAACGACGCCAGCAGCATCGTGAACGGGCTGGCGTTGCGCACCCGGCGGAACACGACGAACTCGGTCACCACCGACGCGACCACGGCAGCGACGACGATCGCCGGCGCCAGCACCCACCACCCCAGCCCGCGCGTCGACAGGGCGTAGGCGACGTAGGCGCCGACGGTGATCAGCTCGGCGTGGGCGAAGTTGACGAGGTGCATCACGCCGAAGATCAGCGAGATGCCGAGCGCGAGCAGGGCGTAGGTGCTGCCCCGCCCGATCCCGTCGACGAGGTTCTGGATCAGCTCGCTCACGACGTGTCACCCGACGAAGTGCCCGAAGAGGTCCTCGTGGGCGGCGAGCTCCGGGCCACGGCCCTCGACGGCGATGCGGCCGGTGCGCAGGACGTAGCCGCGGTCGGCGATCTGCAGCGCCCGTCGGGCGTTCTGCTCGACGACGAACACCGTGCGTCCCCGCGGCGCGCAGCTCGACGAGCAGGTCGAACACGACGTTGACCATGATCGGCGCCAGGCCGAGCGTCGGCTCGTCGAGCAGGACGATCTTCGGCTTCGACATCAGCGCCCTGGCGACGGCGAGCTGCTGCGCCTCGCCGCCGGACAGGAACCCGGCCGCAGTCGACCACCGGTTGGCGAGCACGGGGAAGCGCTCGCGCGCCTCGTCGAGCCGCACGCGGCGATCACCCGCACTGGCGGTGACGCCGGCGAGTTGGAGGTTCTCGCCGACGGTGAGGTCGCGGAAGATGCGGCGACGTTCCGGCACCAGCGCGAGGCCGGCACGCACCAGCCTGGCCGGCTCGGCGCCGGTCACGTCGACGCCGTCGAGCAGGACGCGACCGCCGGCGGGGCGGACGAGGCCGGCGACGGTGTTCAGCAGCGTCGTCTTGCCGGCACCGTTCGGACCGACGAGGGCGACCAGCTCGCCGGCGTCGATCGAGACGGACACGCCGTGCAGGGCGACGACGGCGCCGTACTTCGCCGTCACCTCCTCGACGACGAGCATCACGCCACGCCGGTCAGGGCACGAAGCTCGGCTGGAACGCCTCGGTGAAGGCAGGCTCGCCGTCGGTGACGGTGAGGATGACGACGTCCTTCTCCGGCACGCCGTTCGTGCCGGCGTACGTGACCGTGCCGGTGGTGACCTCGAGGTCGCTGATCGCGCTGATCGTCTCGATGAGCGCCGCACCGTCGGTCGAACAGGCCTCCGTCGGCGGCGTGGGCGAACACCTTGACGACGTCGGACGCCAGGGCACCGAAGCTCACCGTCTCGATCTCCACGTCCGCCGCCTCCGCGGCGTCGAGGAACTCCTGCACGCCGTTGTCGTCGCGCGGGAACGTGTGGGCGGTGAACGACACGTCGTTGGCGACGTCGCCGGCGCCCCACACGACCGTGGCGTCGAAGCTGTCGGCGCCGATCACCTGGATGTCGCCGAGGTCGGCGGCCTCGAGTTGCTCGAGCAGGACGCCGGCACCGGGCATGATCATCGCCGTGTAGAGCACGTCGGGCTGCGGGTCGAGTGACGCGAGCTCGTTGACCTGCGACGAGAAGTCCTCGTCGGCGATGCCGAACGTGAAGTCGCGGACGACCTCGCCGCCTGCCTCGGCGAACGCCTCGGTGAAGGCGCTCGTGGTGTTCGTGAAGTACGAGTCGTCGGGCGAGGAGAACGTGACGGCCGTCGTCGCCCCGCCGTTGGCGGCGAACTCGGCGGCGGCCGCGGCCTGGACGGGATCGCTGAAGCTCATCAGGAAGGCGCCGCGGCTGGGATCGGCGAGGGCGAGGTCGGTGGAGGCGTTGGAGATGATCGGCACCTGGCCGTCGACGGTGTCGATCAGCGGTGTGCCGTTGTAGGCGAACGGTGGGGCGATGATCGCGTCGACGCCCTCGTCGAGCAGCTCCTGGGCGACGCGCTGGGCGCCGGACGGATCGCCGGGCAGCTCCTTGACGACGTACTCGACCGGCAGGCCGCCGACGCCGCCGGCCTCGTTGAGCAGCTCGACCTGCACGCCGGCGGCCTCCGAGCCGGGGACGTCGGCGAACCCGCCGAGGTCGCTGAAGTCGGCGGCGTAGCCGATCTTCAACGGCTCGTCGAGCGTGCAGTCGCCGGCGGCTGCGGTGCCCGGCGCCGTGTCGCCGATCGTCGTGCCGGGCGCCGCCGCCGCGCCGGTCGTCGTGCCGGCGCCGCCGCCGTCGTCGCCGCCGCGTCGTCGGTCGCCGCGGTGTCGTCATCGTCGTCGTCACCGCAGGCGACGACCAGGCTCGCCGCGGCGATCAGCTGCCATGCCCGTGCGCAGTCGCATGTTCCTCCCCTTCCAGCGTGTCGCGCCGAACAGTACCGTCACGCCCTCGTGATGGTCACCGGCAGGCGCTTGATGCCGGCGATGAAGTTGCTGCGCAGACGGTCGATCGGGCCGTCGATGCGGATGTCGGCGAGGCGGGGGAGCAGCTCCTCGAGGAGCACCTTGACCTCCATGCGGGCGAGCTGCGCACCGAGGCAGAGATGCGGGCTCATCAGCCCGAAGGCGACCTGCGGGTTCGGCGACCGGCGCAGGTCGAACGTGAACGGATCGGTGAACACGTCCTCGTCGTAGTCGGCGGAGACGAACCAGATCAGCACCTTGTCGCCGGCGCGGATCGTCCGGTCACCGAGCTCGGCGTCGGCGGTCGCCGTGCGCCGGAAGTGCATCGTGACCGAACCCCATCGCAGGATCTCCTCGACCGCCGAGGTGACGAGGTCGTCGTCGCCGGCGACGATGCCGTCGCGCAACTCGGCGAACTGGTCGGGCCGCTCGATCAGCGCCTTCATGCCGGCCGCCATCGTGTAGCGGGTCGTGTCGTTGCCGGCGGCGACGAGCAGGGTGAAGAAGTTGTTGAACTCGTGCTCGCTGAGCACCTCGCCGTCGATCTTCGGCGCCAGGAGGTCGCTGATGACGTCGTCGGTCGGGTGCTCGCGCCGGCGCCGCGCCTGCTCCTGGGCGTAGCGGAACAGCTCGATGCCGGCCGGGCTGCGGAACGGCATCAGGCGGAACTCGTCGGTGTCGACGAGACCGACCGGGTGGGTGGTGAACTCGGGGTCGGTGTTGCCGAGCAGCGCATCGCCCTGCTCGACGAGCCACGGGCCGTCGCCCTGCGGGACGCCGAGCAGCGTGCCGAGCATGCGCATCGGGAGCTGCTTGGCGATGCGATCGACGAAGTCGAACGACGCGTCGCCGGCGAGCGCCTCCTCGACGACCGCACGGGCGAGGGTGCGGATCGCCTGTTCGTAGGCGTGGACCTCGCGGCGGCTGAACGGCTTGGACACGAGGCGCCGGTAGGCGGTGTGCTCCGGCGGGTCGAGCTCCATCATCGTCCGCCGCGCCTCGGTCTCGTCGGCGTCCATCTCCTCCAAGCGGATGCCCTGGGCACTGGAGAACGTCCCGACGTCGCGGCTGACCCTGAGCAGGTCGGCATGACGTGTCACCGCCCAGAACCCGCGTCCGCCGGCATGGTCCTCGCCCCACCAGCTCACCGGGTCGTCGCGACGCAGGCGGAGGAACGTGGCATGAGGGACACCGGCGACGTAGGTGTCGGGATCGGCGATGTCGGCGTCGGCCGGACCGAGATCCCCGTCCGGTGCCGGCCCCGCTCACCCGATCGCCAACTTCTTCGGAAGATTCCCGCGCCATCTTTGACGCCTGAAAACGCTTGAGAAGCTTCTTCACGCGAGGTTGTGGCGTTCGAGGGTGGTGCCGGCGCGCCAGTTGGTGCCGACCTCCTGCCAGTAGCCGGCGATCATCTCGATCGGGGCCAGCCGGGTCAGCTCCTCGACCGGCGACTCGTAGAAGGCGATCGTGGCGTCGCCCGTGTAGCACGGGCCGACCTCGGCGTCGTAGCCGCGCATCGTCACCAGCTCGTCGAGCGAGTCGGTGCCGTCGCCCTCGATCGCCGGGAACACGCGGTGGTGGATCATCGGGTGGGCGTTGACGAACCCGGGCGCGGACGCCGTCCCGGTGATCGTGAACGTGGCGTCGATCAGCCGGCGCCCGGCCGCCGAGCACGTCGCTCCGAACCGTCCGCCCGGTTCCAGCCGCGGGCCGGCGACGCCGACGTTGACCGGCCGCGTGACGTACAGCTGGCCGAGCTTCTTCGGGTACCCCTGGTGGTGGCCGCGCACCATGGCGAAGTCGCGGTCGACCCAGATGTACACGCATCGGCTGTACACCTCGTCGCGATACGTGCAGCGCACGACGACGAACGTCTCGACGTACTGCGCGCGCACGGGGTCGAGCAGCTCCTCGAACGTGTCGCTGCAGCTCTGCCAGTCGGCCCAGATGACGGCCACCGCCCCGGGGTCGTCGGCCGCCGGCGCGAGCGGCGGGGGGAGCAGCTCGGCGACCGCCGCCGGATCGGTGCGGTACTCGATCGTCAGCATCTGCCCGCTGTAGTGCCACGGTGGCGGCGGAACGAGCGATGATCGCCCAGTCGCCGAACGTGGGAACATGAAGCCGCGGACGCCGCCCGGCGTCCTCGGATCGACGTCGCCGGCCACGGGCGAACCCTAGCCCTCTCGAGAGATCGTTTGGATACGAACGAACACGAACGACCTGATCATCCCGCATCCAACGACCTCGACGACCTCGAGTCGACGGCGCCGATGCCGGCCCCGCGGCGGTTGCCTCCCGTGGTCCTCGCCGTCGACATCGGCGGCACCAAGTTCGCCGCCGGACTGGTCACGCCGCGGGGGAGCTGCTCGACCGCGCCGTCGTCCTCGTCGACCAGAACGCCGGCCCCGAGTCGCACTTCAAGGCGCTGGCGACCATCGTCGAGCAACAGCTCGACGCCGCCGAGCGCCACGAGGTGCGCGTGTCGTGCGTCGGGATCGGATCGGCCGGACCGATCACGCGGCACTGCGAGACGGTGTCGCCGGTCAACATCCCGGCGTGGCGCGAGTTCCCGCTGCGAGCGCGCCTCGGCGAGCTCACCGGCGCCCGCGTGTACGGCGAGCTCGACGGCAAGGCGCTCGCCCTCGCCGAGGGGTGGCAGGGCGCGGCCAAGGGTCACGACAACTACTGCGTGCTGACGGTGTCGACCGGGATCGGCGGGGGGATCGTGCTCGACGGCGAGCTGCTCGACGGGGCGTCGGCCAACGCCGGCCACGTCGGGCACATCATCGTCGAGCCCAACGGGCGGCGCTGCGGATGCGGCGCACGCGGGTGCCTCGAAGCGGAGGCGTCCGGGCTTGGCGATCGAGTCGATCACCGGGCGCTCGCCGACCGAGCCGACGTACGAGATCATGCAGCGCACCGGCCGGCTCGTCGGCCGCGGCGTGGCGTCGTTGTGCACGTTGCTCGACATCGAGCTGGTCGTCGTCGGTGGCGGTGTCGCTCTCGGGTTCGCGGCGACGTTCTTCAACGCCGCCCAGGAGGAGCTGAGCACGCACGCCCGGCTGCCGTCGAGCCATCACGCCCGGATCACACCGACGCGGCTCGGCGACCGCGGCCCGCTGATCGGCGCCGGCGCCGTCGGCATCCGCGGCATGCGCCGCCAGCGCTGACGTTCCTGCCCCGACCCATCCAACCGGACCTA
>CAVVMS010000034.1:0-24918 GCA_963749315.1 uncultured Acidimicrobiia bacterium | reverse complement strand
CGCACATCTCTCACCGCCGCCAGTGGTCGGCGGCGTCGGAGATCGGTTCGATCAGCAGCTCGTCGACGGGAAGCTCCCCGAGCAACGAGTCATCGAACGCGGCCTCGGTCTCCGTCACCCAGTCGACGAGGCGGTCGTAGCGGCGGTCGTAGCCGACGAGCACCGAGCGCATCGTCGGCGCGGCGAGCCGATCGTGGAAGCGCACCTGCAGGAGCGTGATGCCCGTCGGCGTGCCTGCCTTGACCTCCGGCACGATGACCACGGTGCGCCCGTCGCTGCGGCCGCGGGCGACGAGGACCTCGCGCTCGCTGGCGACGCGGCGCTTGGTGCCGACGAGCGCCGGGTTGCGGTCGACGCGGCTGACGATCTGCCGCGACACCCGCCGCGGTCGACGACCGAGATGATGTCGCCGTCGATGCCGTAGCGGGTGAACCCGGTGACCTCGGCGACCGCCGGGTCGAGGTCGGCGAGCACCTTCAGCGTGCGGTAGCTGAGCACGTCGCGTCCGGCACCGGCGTCGAGCACCGCCTGCACCAGCGCCCGGTCCATCACACCCTCGTCGCTGCGCGAGATGCCGACGGTCACCGTCTTCGCCTGGTGCTTGATGGCGTCGACCGGCCGGGTGAGCTCCTCGATCGCCCGTGTCGAGGCCGAGCACGAGGTCGTCGATCAGCGCCGCCGGCGTGCCGACCTTGCCGGTGCCCGCCTGGTACTCCTCGATCGGCCGCTCCGACTGCACGTCGCGCAGGAGACCGGCGAGGTGCACCGCGGTGCTCGCCTCGAGATGGCCGTCGTAGCGGTGACTGCGCAGCCCGTCGGTGAACTGCACGGCGAGCGGCGTAACCTCACGCCGCAGCCGATCGAGCACGGCGTCCGCCGAGCGCTCGTCGCCGATGGCTCGGTCGATGACCTCCATCGCCACCCGCAACGGCCGAGCCGAGGCATCGATCGCCAGCGCCGCCTCGTAGCCGAACAGGTGCCCGACCATCGCCGACAGGACGAACCCGAGCGCCGGATCGACCGGCGGGACCGGGATCACCGCCGTCGCCGGGTACCGCGCGTCGCCCTCGTCGGCGATCACGATCGGGGTCGCCTTGTGGGCCCGGAAGATCGCCACCTCCTTGCCGACGTCGTCGGCGGTGCTGCCGGCGAGCCCGGCGGCGCAGACGAGGATCAGCGGCTCCGACGACAGGTCGATGTGCTTCTTGTCCTCGGTGACGTCGCAGGCGATCGACTTGTAGCAGAGCTCGCTGAGCTTGATCCGCACCTCCTCGGCGGCGACCTTGTTGGCACCGCTGCCGACGACCGCCCAGTAGCGCTTGCTCGGGGCGAACCGCCTCGCCGCGTCGGCGATCGACGTCGCGTCGCTCGAGCACGATGCGCATCGCCTCGGGAAGTGTCCGCAGCGACGCCAGCAGGGCGTGGCGGCGGTCGTCGCTGCCGACACCTGCGGCCTCGCTGATCGCCGCGGCGAGCAGCGCCCCGGCGGCGACCTGGGCGTAGAAGGCCTTCGTCGACGCGACGCTCATCTCGACGTCGCGCCCGTCCGACGTGTACAGGACGCCGTCGGCCTTCTCGGTGAGGTCACTCGAGCGCCGGTTGACGATCGCCAGCACCGCCGCGCCACGCCCGCGGAGCAGATCGACCGTGCGGTTGGTGTCGGTTGTCGTGCCGCTCTGGCTGACCGCGACAGCGAGCGTGTCACTCATGTCGCGGCGCAGCCCGAAGCCGGAGAGCTCGGTGGCCGTCACGGGCGCCACGTCGAGCACGTCCGCCGGCGAGCTCGTCGAGCACGGCAGCCATCGACTGGCCGGCGACGGCGGCCGTCCCCTGGCCGATCACGCGGATGCGTGAGATCGCTCCGCTGCGCAGACGGTCGTCGATGTCCGCCGGCAGGGCGCGCCGGCCGACGACGGCACGGAGTCGCCCGTCGTGCTCGGCGATCTTGCCGCGCAGCGTCTTGGCGAAGCTGTCCGGTGACTCGGTGATCTCCTTGAGCAGGAAGTGGGGGTGGTCGCCGCGGTCGATGTCTCGCGTCGTGACCTCGGCCAGCGCGACGTCGGCCTCGGTGACCGGCAGCTCGGAGCCGTCGTAGCCGCGACGTTGGATGCCCTCGATGGTGCCGGCGCCGTCGGCGTCGAGGCGGACGATCTGTCCGCCGTGCTCGCCGTCGAGGCGGACGAAGCGGTCGGTCTCCTCGACGACGCCGTACGGCTCGCTGGCGACGAGGTAGCGGTCGTCGGCGATGCCGATGTACACGCCCTGCCCGCTGCCGTTGAGCGCCAGGTAGAGACGACCGGGCTCGTCGGCGGCGGCCACGCCGATGGCGACCGAGCCCTCGAACGAGGAGACCGTGCGCCGGAACGCCTCGAAGATGTCGCCGCCGACGGCCGCGCTGTGGCGGGCGACGAGCGCCGGGATGACCTTGGCGTCGGTGCTGATCTGGCCGGGGAAGCGCAGCCCGTGCTCGGCGCGCAGGTCGGCGTGGTTGTCGACGTCGCCGTTGAGCACGCCGACGACGAACGGCGGGTGACACCGCCCGGCTGCACCGCACCGAGCTCCGTGCCCGTCGATCTCATCGCCGTTGACCGGGTGGGCGTTGGGCTCGGAGATGATGCCCACGCTGGCCCAGCGGGTGTGACCGAGCACGGCGACTCTGGCGTCGGAACCGGTGAGGGCACGGCGCAGGAGATCGTCGGCCCGCACGGCGGCGCGCATCGCCCTGGTGTTGTCACCGAGCTCGCCGATCTCGGCGGCGGCCTTGTAGGTGAACGAGAGGCACCGACCGGCGGCGCGGACGGCACCGCTCAGGAACAGGGGGCCGCCATGACGGTCGGCGAGGATGGCGGCGATCGTCGAGTCGGCGACGTCGAGATCGTGGTCCCAGACGAAGACGTGGATGCCGGCGGAGTCGCGGCCGCGGACCTCCATGCGGTCGATCGCCGACAACGCCTGCTGGATCGAGAGGTAGCCGGCGAGGCAGCCGGCCCCGGCGCCCGCTCCGGCGAGGTCGGCTACCGCGGCGGCGGTGCGCAACCGGTCCCGGCGTAGCGCCCACAGGACGTCGCGCAGGGCGATCGAGGCGACGTTGGCGGCCTCCAGCTCGTCTGCGTCGAGGATGCCCGCCAGGGCGTCGTCGAGCTCGGCGGCGTAGGCGTCGAGCTGGTCGAGCCGGGCAGTGATCGCGGGGACGAGCGACTCGTCGCCGGTGAGCGCGAGCAGCCCGGGAACACCGTGCAACGCGGTGTCGACGCGCCGCGCCGCGGCGGTGACGGCGGCCACGTCGCCGCAGGCCGTGAGCGCAGCGTCGAGTCCGCCGATCAGCTCGTCGGCGCTCGGGGTCGGCCGGGTGGGAGGACGGCTGACGACGCCGACGATGCCGCACATGGGTCGCCAGGCTAGGCGTGCACGCCCTCGTCGCGGGCGGCGGCGACCCGGCCGGCGAGGCGGCGGGCGGCGTCGTCGGCGGCGGCCTGCGTCGGTGCCTCGACCATGACCCGGACCAGCGGCTCCGTGCCGCTTGGGCGCACCAGCACCCGCCCGGTCGCACCGAGCTCCGCCTCGACGGCGGTGATCTCGGCGGCGAAGCGCTCGGCGGCATCGGGCATCGCCGTGGTGACGGGCACGTTCAGCAGGACCTGTGGGAGCCGCGTCATCGCCGAGCCGGCGAGGTCGGCGAGGCGGCGACCCGAACGGACGACGGCGTCGCAGAGCACCACGGCGGTGAGCAGCCCGTCGCCCGTCGTCGCCACGTCGCGGAAGATGACGTGCCCGCTCTGCTCGCCGCCGAGCGAGAGCCGGCGGGCGTCGAGTGCCTCGAGCACGTAGCGGTCGCCGACTGCCGTCTGCACCACGTGGATGCCGGCGTCGTCCATCGCCAACAGGAACCCGAGGTTCGTCATCACGGTGACGACGACGGTGTTGTCGCGGAGCTTGCCTCGCTGGTGCAGGTCGAGGGCGCAGATGGCGACGATGTGGTCGCCGTCGACGAGGGCGCCCGTGTGGTCGACGGCGAGCAGCCGGTCGGCGTCACCGTCGAGGGCGACGCCGAGGTCGGCACCGTGATGGACGACCGCCTCGGACAGCGACGCCGTGTCCGTGGCGCCGCATCCGTCGTTGATGTTGCGACCGTCGGGGTCGGCATGGATCGCCACGACGGCGGCGCCGGCGGCCGTCAGCAGCGGCCCGGCGAGTGCGCTCGCTGCCCCGTTGGCGGCGTCGACGACCACGCGCAGGCCGTCGAGCCGGCGCCCGTCGAGTGCGGCAAGGACGTGATCGCGGTAGGCGGGGCTGTCCTCGACGTCGACGAGCTGGGCCGGGTCACCGGCGGGCGGCGGGAGGTCGACGACGGTGGCCTCGATGCGCTCCTCGACGTCGTCGGGCAGCTTCGTGCCGCCGCGGGCGAAGAGCTTGATGCCGTTGTCGTGGTACGGGTTGTGCGACGCCGAGATCATCGCCCCGAGGCAGTTGCGCCGGGATGCCTCGAACGCGACCACAGGCGTCGGTACGACGCCGAGACGGTGGACCACGACCCCCTCACTCGCCAGCCCGGCGACGAAGGCGGCCTCGAGCATCGCCGTCGACACACGCGTGTCGCCACCCACGACAGCTTCGGAACCGCCGAGCACGCGCGCCGCGGCGCGGCCGAGGTCGAGAGCGAACGATGCGGTGAGGTCGGTGTTGGCGACGCCCCGCACCCCGTCGGTGCCGAACTTCACCGCTTGGTGAACTGGGGCGCCTTGCGCGCCTTCTTGAGGCCGTACTTCTTGCTCTCCTTCTTCCGCGCGTCGCGCGTGAGGAGGCCGGCCTTCTTGAGGGTCGAGCGGGTCTCCGGCTCGACCTCGGCGAGGGAGCGGGCAAGGGCCATGCGCAGGGCACCGGCCTGGCCGCTGATCCCGCCGCCGTGGATCGTGGCGTCGACGTCGAAGCGCTCGGTGGCCTCGACCACACGCAGCGGCTCGCTGGCCTCCATGCGGTGGGCGGGAGTCGTGAAGTACGTCTCGAACGAACGGCCGTTGACGGAGATCACGCCGGTGCCGGGACGCAGCCGGGCGCGGGCGATGGCCTCCTTGCGGCGGCCGGTGGTCTGGACGAGTGGGGTGGCCATCGGTACCTCCTCAGCGGGCGCGAGCCGCGGACAGGTCGAGCGGCTCGGGTGATTGCGCCGCGTGGGGGTGGTCGGGTCCGGGGTACACCTTGAGCTTGGTGAGCATCTGACGGCCGAGCGGGCCCTTCGGCAGCATCCCCTTCACCGAGTGGCGGATGGCATCGGCCGGCTTGCGGGCGAGCAGCTCGCCGTAGGTCTCCGACTTGATGCCGCCCGGGTACCCGCTGTGGCGCCACACCCGCTCGTTGTCGGCCTTGGCCGACGTGAGCACGACCTTGGACGCGTTGACGACCACGACGTGGTCGCCGGTGTCCAGGTGCGGGGCGAAGATCGGCTTGTGCTTGCCGCGCAGGACGCGGGCGATCTCGGTGCACATACGACCGAGCACGAGGCCGTCGGCGTTGACGACGTGCCATTCGCGCTGGATCTCGCTGGCTTTCGGGGTGTAGGTGCGCATGCTGGAGAAACCTTCGAAAAGGGAACCGGGCGATCCTATCCGTGCTCCCGACGACTCCCACAGGGCGTGCGACACTCGGACGCATGAGTGCTGAAGGTGTCGTGCGGACTGTGACAGTGACGGGATCGGCGAGTGTGGACGTGAAGCCCGACCGGGCCGTGTTGGCCGTCGGGGTGCAGTCACGGCGGCCGTCGGCGGGCGGGGCGATGGAGCTGGTCAACGAGCGCGCCGCCACGCTGGTCGGCGCGATGCGTGACGCCGGCGCGCGCGACGAGGACCTGCGCACGACCGGGCTGAGCCTGTGGTTCGACCAGTCGGACCGGTCGCTACGTTGCCAGCTACTCGCTCTCGGTCGGCGTGCCGTCCGACGATGCGGGTCGGTTCATCGACGCCGCCGCCGAGGTGGCCGGCGACGAGCTGACACTGAACGGGGTGTCGTTCGCGGTCGACGACCCGGCCGCGGCGAGAGCCCCGCTGCGCGAGCTCGCCGTCGCCGACGCGCGCGCCAAGGCCGAGGTGCTCGCCACCGCCGCAGGGTGCACGCTGGGTGCGATCGTCACGCTCGTCGAGGGCGGTGGCGGCGGCGTCGCCCCGATGCCACGCGGGCCGGTGCGGGCGATGGCCGCGGCGCCGGTCGAGGCCGGCTCGGACACCCTGTCGTTGCAGGTGACGGCGAGCTACGAGCTGATCACAGCCTCGCCGTGAACAGGTCGGCCGCGCCGGAGGTCACCGCCGGTGCGAATCCGGCGGCCTGGGGCAGGATCTGGCTGGCGAAGAAGTGCGCGCTGACCAGCTTCTGGGCGCGGAGGTCGTCGTCGAGCTCCGGCACCGTCGCCGCGGCCAGCGCCGAACGGGCCAACAGCCACGCACCGGTCGTGATGCCGAGCATCCGCAGGTACGGCGTGGCACCGGCCAGGGCGTCGTTCGGTGCTGCTGCCGCCCGCAGCCAGTCCGTCGTCGAGCGCACGGTTGCCAACGCCGAGTCCAGCGCGTCACCGACCTCAGCCAGCTCACCACCGGCCGCCATCGCCTCGGCCGCGGTCGCCGCGATCCTGTCGAGGTAGCCGGCGATCGCTGCGCCACCGCGCAGACCGAGCTTGCGACCGACGAGGTCGATGGCCTGGATGCCGTTCGTGCCCTCGTAGATCGGGGCGATGCGGATGTCCCGGTAGTGCTGGGCGACGCCGGCCTCCTCGATGTAGCCCATGCCACCGTAAACCTGCACCGCCGAGCGAGGTCAGCTCGACGCCGACGTCGGTCCCCCACCCTTTGGTGATCGGCGTGAGGATGTCGGCGAGCTCCTGGCTCGCCGACCGCACCGACTCGTCGGGGTGCACGCGGGCGAGGTCGATCGCCTCGGCGTTGAGGTAGACGAGGCATCGCAACGCCTCGACGTGGGCCTTCATCGTCAGCAGCATGCGGCGCACGTCGGGGTGGTCGATGATCGCCGAGTCAGCCGTGGCGCCGGGCGCCCGGCCCTGCGTTCGCTCGCCGGCATAGACGACGGCCTGCTGGTAGGCACGCTCACCGAGCGCCAGTCCCGACAGCCCGACCGACAGGCGGGCCGTGTTCATCATCTGGAACATGTAGCGCATGCCCTGGTTGGGCTCGCCGATCAGGTACCCGATGGCGTCGTCGTAGGCCATCACGCAGGTCGGGCTGGCGTTGATGCCCATCTTGTGCTCGATCGACACGCACTCCACGGCGTTGCGGGCGCCGAGCGAGCCGTCGTCGCCGACGAGGAACTTGGGGACGATGAAGCAGGAGATCCCTCTCGTCCCCGGCGGGGCATCGGGCACGCGCGCCAGCACGAGGTGGACGATGTTGTCGGCGAGGTCGTGCTCGCCGTAGGTGATGAAGAGCTTCTGCCCGCTGATTCGCCACGAGCCGTCGTCGGCCGGCGTTGCTCGGGTGGTCAGCGCGCCGACATCCGAGCCCGCCTGCGGCTCGGTCAGGTTCATCGTGCCGGTCCACTCGCCCGTCACCATCCTCGGCAGGTACAGCTCGCGCTGGGTCTCGTTGCCGTGGTGCAGGAGCATGTCGATGGCGCCCTGGGTGAGCAGCGGACACAGCGAGAACGCCATGTTGGCCGCCGTCATCAGCTCCTGCAAGGCGATGCCGACGAGCCACGGGAACCCGCCACCGCCGTACTCGGGCGGGAACGGGACCGCCGGCCAGCCGGCCCCGACGTAGCGCTGGTACGCCTTCGGGAAGCCGTCCGGCGTGACCACGCTGCCGTCGTCCTGGCGGCGACTGTGCTGCACGTCGCCGACCCGGTTGAGCGGCGCGAACTGCTCGCTGAAGAACCGCCCGGCCTCATCCAGGATGCCGTCGACCGTGTCCGGATCGGCGTGCTCGTAGCCGGGCATCGTCGCCAGACGCCCGATGTCGGCGACGTGGCGGAGGACGAAGCGCATGTCGTCCAGCGGCGGTCGGTACTCGCTCACTCGAAGAAGGTTACGAGCGCACGGGGTCGAAGCCGTACGGCAGCTCCAGGCGGTGCTCCGCCATCGTCTCGCGGTCGGCGAGCACCTCCCGGGTCGCGCCGTCGACAGCGACGCGTCCCTGGTCGAGGACCACCGCACGTTCACAGAGCTGCAGCGCGTACGGCAGGTCGTGGGTCACGAGCAGGATCGTCTCGGAGAGCCCGAGCACGATCTCGGCCAGCTCGCGCCTGGCGACAGGGTCGAGGTTCGACGACGGTTCGTCGAGCACGAGCACGTCGGGGCGCATCGCCAGCACGGTGGCCAGC
Source organism: uncultured Acidimicrobiia bacterium (assembly GCA_963749315.1). Taxonomy (GTDB): domain Bacteria; phylum Actinomycetota; class Acidimicrobiia; order Acidimicrobiales; family Ilumatobacteraceae; genus JALZMG01. Next base: position 16,602 of record CAVVMS010000034.1, on the reverse strand, counting down.
GCGACCCGTCGCCGCTCGCCGAAGCTCAGGTGGTGTGGCGACCGATCGGCGACGTGCGCCATCCCGACGGCATCGAGTGCCTCCATCGTCCGCAGGTCGAGCTCGGCGCCGCGCAGCCCGAGGTTCGCCGGCCCGAATGCGACGTCGTCGCGGACCGTCGGCATGAACAGCTGGTCGTCCGGGTCCTGGAACAGGATGCCGACGCGGCGGCGAACCTCGGCGAGGTTGCGCCGCTCGACAGGCAGCCCGCCGACCGTGACCGACCCGCGGCTCGCGGCGTTGATCCCGTTGAGGGCGAGCACGAGCGTCGTCTTCCCGGCGCCGTTCGGGCCGAGGATGGCGACCCGCTCGCCGGGCCTGATCGTGAGGTCGATGCCGCGCAACGCCTCGTGTCCGTCGGGGTAGGCGAAGGCGAGGTCGCGCACCTCCAGCGCCGGCGCGTTCAACGCTGGACCCACCATGCGACGAGGGCGACGATCGTCGCCGCAAACGGCCACAGCAGGCAGACGGCCCACGACCAGGCGGTGGCCGGGGCGTCGCGGACCGGCATCGACCCGACATAGCCGCGCGACGCCATCGCCAGGTACACCCGCTCCCCACGCTCGTACGAGCGGACGAACAGCGCGCCGGCCGAGGTGGCGACGGCGTGCGCCTGGGCGAGCCGCCGGGAGCCGGCACCACACGACTCGCGGGCGACGCGCATGCGCCGGACCTCGTCGCCGATGACGTCGCCGTAGCGGATCATGAACGCGGTGATCGACACCAGGGTGCGCGGCACGCGCAAGCGTTCGAGTCCGGCGAGGATGTGCGGGATCGACGTGGTCGAAGCCATCACGACGGTGGCGGCGACGCCGAGTGTGCCCTTGGCGACGATGTTCCACGCCGCCCACAGCCCGGCTTCGGACAGGCTCAGGCCGAGCACGTCGACGTGCGGTCCACGCCCGACGAACGGGAGCAGCGCGGCGAACAGAAGGAAGGGGACCTCGATGACGAGCCGGCGGGCGACGACGAGGAGTGGCACACGGCCGATCAACGCGGCGAGCGCGATCAGGCTGCCGAGCAGACCGAACGCCCAGAACTGCTCCTTCGGCGTCGCCACGACAGCGAAGATGAACAGCACGGTCGCCAGCAGCTTGCACTGCGGCGGGAGACGATGGAGCGCACCTTCGCGGTGCAGCACGAGGTGCCGGTGGCGCCCGCCCATCACGTCGAGGGTGCGGCCGACGGCGGCGCCGCGGGGTTGCGCCGTCGGCGCACGATCCACACCAGGCCTGCGCCCACGGCCAGCGTGGCCGCGATGCCGGCGAGGCCGGCGAGCCCCGTCCCGAACATGGCGTTGTCCACGCCGTCGACCCCGTAGTCAGCCAGCGGGCTGCCGGCGAGGTCGTGGTCGGTCACTGCGGCGTCGACGCCGTTGTCAGCGGCGACTCGCTCGAGCCCGTCCGGGTTGGGGTTGGCGAAGGGGGCGACGAACACGACGAGCAGCACCGCCGTGACGATGCCGACGCCGACGAGCGCGGCCGTCGAGAACCGACGCGGGGTGCCCCGCGCGCCGTAGACGAGGTCGGGACGCATCGCCATCACCGAGCCGACTGCGAGTGCCGTGATGATCCCCTCACCGACGCCGATCAGCAGGTGGACGCCGATCATCGCCGTCGCCAGCGACCCGACGGAGACGGCGTCGTTGCCGCCGACCGCGTACTGCAGCGTGAAGCCGATCGACGCCAGGACCGGTGCGGTGAACCCGGCGATGCCGGCGGCGAGCGTGATCGACGGGGTGAGCTTGCGGGCGATCAGGAAGATGCCGTATCCGGCGAAGGCGCCGATCAACGCCATGTTGACGACGTTCAGGCCGAGCGCCGACAGGCCACCGTCGGCGAACAGCAGCGCTTGGACGACGAGCACGACGGTGACGGCGAGGGCACCGGCGTACGGTCCGACGAGGACAGCCGCCAGCACGCCTCCCATCAGGTGGCCGCTCGTGCCGTTGGCGACCGGGAAGTTGAGCATCTGGGCGGCGAAGACGAAGGCGGCGACGAGCCCGACCACCGGGATCTCCCGCTCGTCGAGTGTCTGCGAGGTGCGACGCAGACAGAACCCGACACCGGCGATGGCGATCAGACCGGCCACCAGCGAGGTGGGGCCGTCGAGGAACCCATCCGGGATGTGCATTGCCTGCATCGCGCCTCCGATTCCCCTGCGGACGATAAATGCGACCCAGTCGCAGATCAAGTTCGTCTGCGAACGAGTCGCAGATTGGTGCGAATTGTCAGGTGGGGTGAGCGACAGCTTGGCTGCGAGCCGAACCCCAGCAGCGGGTCATCCGCTGACCAGGACCGGCAACGGCCGACGATGGCGAAGTGCGAGCCGTCGAGGAGGAAGTCGTAGTCCCGTTCGAGGCGCTTGCGCAGCGTGGCGAACGCCGAGCTGGGGACGGCGACGTGGCGGCCGCACACCTCGCACACGAGGTGGCGGACCTCGTCGCTCGCCGCGCTCTCGTAGAGCGCCGGGCCGTGGGAGAGGTGCACGTGACGCACGGCCCCGATCTCCTCGAGCAGGCCCAGCGTGCGGTACACGGTGGAGACGTGCACGTCGGGGACGTCGGCGGCCAGCTCGTCGGCGGTGAAGGCACCCTGGCGACGTCGCACCGCGTCGACGACGGCCGTCCGGGTGCGCCCGACGCTGTGGCCTGCCTCTCGCAGCCGCTCCACGATCTCGTTCGGAGCGACGAGGTGAGCGGATCGAGCATGCCGAACGGTGGTCATGGCCGCACCCTCTCGCACATGCGAGCGACCGAGCGCCAGCGAGGGAGCGGCAACCAACGGCCTGCGTGGCCGGGGAACGCAGTGATCGTCATGGATAGCCGACCTCCCAGAGCGTCAGCCCGTAGGGCGGGGCGACTTGCCCAGCTGCGTCGCGGTCGCGGGCGACGAGGATCCCACGTACGTCGCCCGGCGTCGCCTTGCCCAGGCCGACATCGACGAGTGTGCCGACGATCGAGCGGACCATCTGGTGGCAGAACGCGTTGGCCCGGATCTCGAACCGCAGGTGCGCCTCATCCTCCAGCGCCCACCAGCGAGCGGACAGGACGCGCCGCACCATCGACACATCTTCGCCGTCCTTGGGACGCCGGCAGAAGCTGGTGAAGTCGTGCTCGCCGATGAGCGGATCGCAGGCCGCGTGCATCGCCCAGACGGCGAGCGGCTGGGGGACGAACCAGGCCCGTCCGGCGAGCAGCGGGTTCGGGGTGGGTGCGTTCCACACGTCGTAGCGGTACTGCCGCCACAGCGCCGAGAACCGGGCGTCGAAGTCGTCCGCCGTCCACGCCGCCGCCCGCACGGCGATCGCCGGGGCGCACAGCTTGTTGACGCGACGCGTCAGGTCGTCGAGGTCGGTCGCCACCGGGAGGTCACCGGAGACGACCTGTCCCCAGCCATGGACGCCGGCGTCGGTCCGTCCGGCACCGGTCAGCTCGACCGGCTGGCGCACGACCGTGGCCACCGCGTCGGACAGCTCGCCCATCACCGTGCGCACCCCAGGGTTGCGAGCGAACCCGCGGAAGCCGGAACCTTCGTAGGCGACGGTCAACCGGACACGCGGCACGACGTGAGGCTACGCGGGCGGGGGCGTGGGGGCAGAGGCTCCGCCGGAGCCCCCACCATCGACCGATCCGGCTATGCCGGTCGGTCGATCCAGAGCTGGGTGCGGCCGCAGGCCGCTCCACCAGCTCGCTTCGGAACCTCCGGTTCCGAAGCGAAACGTCACACCAATTCGATGCGCGCCATCTCGGCGGCATCGCCTTGGCGGGCGCCGAGCTTGAGGATCCGCGTGTAGCCGCCGTTGCGCTGGCTGTAGCGGGGGGCGACGTTGTTGACCAGCTTGTCGGTCATCTCCCGGTCACCGAGGTAGCCCTGGATCTGGCGGATCCGGTGCACCCGCATCGGGCCCTCGTCCTGGGCCTTCTTGGCCTTCGTGATCAGCTTCTCGGCCACCGGGCGCAGCGCCTTGGCCTTGGCCTCGGTGGTGACGATGGCCTCGGCGGCGAACAACGACGCCGCCAGGTTGGCCATCATCAGGCGCTGGTGGGCGGCGCTGCCGCCGAACGCTCGTGACTTGCGCGGGGTGGGCATGGCATCCTCCGTCAGCCGCGCAGCGACAGGCCGCGCTCGTCGAGCTTCTGCTTCACCTCGTCGAGGCTCTTCTGCCCGAAGTTGGTGATGTTCAGGAGGTCGTCCTCGGTCTTCGTGAGCAGCTCGCCGACGGTGTTGATCTGCGCCCGCTTGAGGCAGTTGCTCGGCCGCTCGGACAGGTCGAGGTCCTCGATCGGCAGCTCCAGGTCGGGCGAGCTGGCGCCGGCATCGGCGACCTCGCCGAGCTCGAGGCCCTGCGGCTCCTCGCTCATCGACGCCACCAGCTCGGCGAGCGAGCGCAGCGTCGCACCGGCCGAGGCGAGCGCCTCGCCGGGCGTGATCGAACCGTCGGTCTCGACGTCGAGCACGAGGCGGTCGTAGTTCGTCGACTGCTCGACGCGGGTCGGCTCGACCTCGAACGTCACCCGCCGCACCGGCGAGAAGATGGCGTCGACGGGGATCACGCCGATCGTGCGGTTCTCGGTCTCGCGATCGCTCGACGAGTAGCCGCGGCCCTGCTCGACCGTGAGGTCGATCGCCAGGCGGCCCTTGGTGTTGAGCGTGGCGATGACGAGGTCCTTGTTCAGCACCTCGACGTCGGCCGGGCACTCGATGTCGCCGGCGGTGACCGACGCCGCGCCCTTGACGTCGATGCGGCACGTCACCGGATCGCTCGACTCCGACGTCACGACGACGTCCTTCAGGTTGAGGATGATGTCGGTGACGTCCTCGGTGACGCCGGCGATGGTGTCGAACTCGTGGAGGGCGTCGTCGAAGCGGACCATCGTGATCGCCGCGCCGGGGATCGACGACAGCAACGTGCGGCGCAGTGAGTTGCCGAGCGTGTGGCCGAAGCCGGGTTCGAGCGGGCCGACGGCGAAGCGCTGACGGTTGTCGGCCTCTTCGCCGACGGGCTCGATGGTGGGACGCTGCATGACCAGCATGGGGGTGCGACTTCCTTCTTGGAGAGAGAGTTATTTGGAGTACAGCTCGACGATGAGCTGCTCGCGAACGGGGATGTCGATGTGGTCGCGCTGGGGGAGGTCGCGGACGGTGACCTGCTTGCCACCATCACCGGCCTCCAGCCAGCCGACCAGCGACCGGTCGAGCACGTCGATGTTGTGCTGGATGACGATCATGTGGCTGGCCTTCGGTCCCAACGAGACGACGTCGCCCTTGCGGACGCGGAAGCTCGGGATGTCGACGCGCTTGCCGTTGACGCGCACGAGGCCGTGGTTGACGAACTGGCGGGCCTGCGGGCGGGTGGATGCCCAGCCGGCGCGGAAGGCGACGTTGTCGAGGCGCAGCTCGAGCAGCCGCAGCAGGTTCTCGCCCGTCGGGCCGGCGAGCCGGACGGCCTCCTCGTAGGTGCGGCGGAACTGCCGCTCGAGCACGCCGTAGATGTACTTCGCCTTCTGCTTCTCCTGCAGCTGGCTGAGGTACTCGCTGCCGGTGCTGCGGCGACGCGTGCGCCCGTGCGTGCCGGGCGGGAACGGACGGCGCTCCAGCGCGCGGCGGCCCTTGTCGTTCTCGAAGATGTTCGTGCTGAGTCGGCGCGACAGGCGCACCTTGGGGCCGGTGTAGCGAGCCATCAGACGTGACCTCCGTGGCGGGGGTGTGGGGGCAGAGGCCGTTGGCCGGAGCCCCCACCCAGCGATCGAGCCGGCTGCGCCGGTCGATCGCCCAGGTAATGGGCGCCGGCCGAAGGCCGGCACCTCCAGCTCGCTGAGCAACCTCCGGTTGCGAAGCGAAACATCAGCCCCTCCTTCGCTTCGGCTGGCGGCACCCGTTGTGGGGGACGGGGGTGACGTCCTTGATCGACGTGACCTCGATGCCGGCGTTCTGGATCGAGCGCACGGCGGTGTCTCGACCCGACCCCGGGCCCTTCACCTGCACCTCGGCTCGCCGCAGACCATGCTCCTGGGCCGCCTTTGCGGCGCGCTCGGCGGCCAGCTGGGCGGCGAACGGCGTCGACTTGCGCGAGCCCTTGTACCCCACGCCTCCCGACGACGACCAGGCGATCACGTTGCCCTCGGTGTCGGTGATCGAGACGATCGTGTTGTTGAACGAGCTCTTGATGTGCACCACGCCGGTGGTCACGTTCTTGCGGTCGCGGCGACGGGGGCGTCGTCCGGCTGGCTTCGGCTTGGCCATCGTCTACTTCCTCACGGCCTTCTTCTTGTTGGCGACGGTGCGCTTGGGACCCTTGCGGGTCCGGGCGTTGGTGTGCGTGCGTTGACCGCGGACGGGCAGGCCCTTGCGATGGCGGATCCCCTGGAAGCACCCGATCTCGATCTTGCGCTTGATGTCCTGCTGGACGTCGCGGCGCAGATCACCCTCGATGCGCAGGTTGTCGTCGACGTACCCGCGGATGCGGGAGACCTCCTCGTCGGTGAGCGCCGACACCTTGGTGTCGGGATCGAGGCCGAGGTCGGCGCACAGCTTCAGCGAGGTCGGGCGACCGATGCCGAAGATGTACGTGAGGGAGACCTCCAGCCGCTTCTCACGGGGGATGTCGATGCCGGCGATGCGTGCCATGGACGTGGCCTCTCTCAGCCCTGACGCTGCTTGTGGCGGGGGTTCTCGCAGATCACCATGACGCGACCGTGCCGGCGGATCACCTTGCACTTCTCGCACATCTTCTTGACGCTCGGTCGGACCTTCATGGACGGCTTCCTGCGATCACTTGTAGCGGTACGTGATGCGACCTCGGGTGAGGTCGTAGGGGGTGAGTTCTACCTGCACCTTGTCCCCCGGCAGGATGCGGATGTAGTGCATCCGCATCTTCCCGGAGATGTGCGCCAGGACCTTGTGGCCGTTGTCCAGCTCGACGCGGAACATGGCGTTGGGAAGCGACTCCAGGATCGTGCCTTCCAGCACGATGGCGTCTTCCTTGGGCTTGGGCAGGACGAACTCCTCAGCACTGATTGGGGTCCGACGGTTGCGACAACCGGTGGCCGGACACGAGACGAACGGGACCACGGTCTGCGGACAGACCGGGGATCAATGCTACCGGCGCCGGCCCTCAACACAAAGCTCCAGGTTCTGACGACAGTTTGATCGCGCCCGAGCGCGCACAAGTGTCGTCAGAACCTCAGGGCTTGCTCTCGTCGATGGCGGTGGTGAGGCGGCGGAAGACCTCGTCGGGGTGGGCGACGCCGTCGATGACCTCGAGGCGGCCGTGGCCGCCGTAGTACTCGATCAGCGGGGCGGTCTGGGACTCGTAGAGGTCGAGCCGGTTGTTCACGGCATCCGGCGTGTCGTCGTCGCGCTGGCGCACGTCGCCACCGCACACCTCGCAGATCCACGGCTGGCGCTCGAAACCGGTCGCCGTGTAGTTCGTGCCGCAGTCCCGGCACACCCGCCGCGCCGACAGCCGCGCCAGCACCGTCTCCCGCGGGACGTCGAGGTCGACGACGACATGGATCGGCTTGTCGACGGTGATCTTGTCCAGCGCTTCGGCCTGGGCCACGGTGCGCGGGAACCCGTCGAGGATGTACCCCCTGGTCTCGGCGTCGGCGCGGCGCAAGCGCTCGTCGACGAGGGCGATCATGATGTCGTCGCCGACCAACCCGCCGGCGTCCATGACCTCCTTGGCGGCCATCCCGACCTCGGTGCGCTCGCGGACCGCCGCCCGCAGCATGTCACCGGTGGAGATGTGCGGGACGACGTAGTGGCGCGACAAGCGCACGCACTGCGTCCCCTTTCCCGCTCCCTGGCGGCCGAGGATGATGAGCCGAGCTCCCGGGATCACGGGCGGTTGTCCCAGTCCTGTTGTCCGATTCCTACTTCAGGAATCCCTCGTAGTTGCGCAACATCAGCTGGCTGTCGATCTGGCGCATCAGCTCCAGGGCGACACCGACCGCGATCAGGATGCTGGTGCCGGCGAAGCCGAACGTGTTGATGCCGGCCGCCCACAGCAGCAGGTACGGCAACAGGGCGATGATGGCGATGAACACGGCGCCCGGGAGCGTGATGCGGTTGACGACCTTGCCCAGGTAGCGCTCGGTCTGTGGACCCGGGCGCACGCCGGGGATGAACCCGCCCTGGCGGCGGATCTGGTCGGCCTGGCGCACCGGGTCGAAGGCGATCGAGTTGTAGAAGTAGGCGAAGGCGATGATCAGCATGCCGAACAGCGACATGTAGACCAGGTTCTGGGGGTTGATGATGTACTGGTCGACGAAGTCGGCGACCTCGCCGCGCCAGCCCTCGCCGCTGCCCAGGATGTTGGAGAAGATGACCGGGAGCAGGAGGATCGAGCTGGCGAAGATGATCGGGATCACGCCCGACTGGTTCACCTTCAGCGGGATGTAGGTGTTCTGGCCGCCGTACATGCGCCGGCCGACCACACGTTTGGCGAACTGCACCGGTATCCGCCGCTGCCCGAGCTCGACGAACACGACGGCCACGATGATGGCCAGGGTCAGCAGGACGATCGCCACGAACCAGAACCACTTGTTGAGCTCGATGATCGACCAGTAGCCGAACGGCAGGCCGGACACGACCGAGGCGAAGATGATCATCGACATGCCGTTGCCGATGCCGCGCTGGCTGATCAGCTCACCGATCCACATCAACAGGGCCGTGCCGGCGACGAGCGTCGGGATGACGAGATAGCCCCGCGGCCAGATGCCCTCGGGGAGCAACGGCACGCTCGGCGCGGCGCTGGCCGCCGAGAAGAACGCCGTACCGCGCCCGGTGCCGAAGATGAACACGAGGCCGGTCGCCTGCAGCGTGGCCAGGGCCATCGTGACGTAGCGCGTGTACTGGGTGATCTTGCGCTGGCCGACGGCGCCCTGCTGTTGCAGCTCCTCGAGCTTGGGGATGACCACCCCGAGGATCTGCATGATGATGCTCGCCGTGATGTACGGCATGATCCCGAGGGCGAAGATCGAGAAGCTCTCGAAGCCACCGCCGGAGAACAGGTTGAGGAACCCGAGGGCGCCCTGCGTGTTCGCCGCCGACTTGATCTGATCGATCGCCAGCGGGTCGATGCCCGGCACCCGGATCGCCACACCGAGGCGGTAGACGACGACCATCAAGACCGTGAACAGGATCTTGTTGCGAAGATCCGGGATCTTGAAGACGTTCTTGAGGTTGGAGAGCACTCAGCGGCTGCCTTTGTACGGGCTGTTGGGTGACGGCGAGGTCAGCGGTTGGCGAACTGGTTGCCCTTCACCGCCGGGCGGCCGGCCTTGGTCTCGCCCTTGAACGGCAGCGCCACCAAGGTCACCGTACCGCCCGCTTCGGTGATCGCCGCCTCGGCGGCCTTGGACACGGCGTGGGCGTGGACGTCGAGCTTCCTCGACACCTCGCCACGGGCGAGGATCTTGACGTAGGCGCCCTTGCGCAGGAGGCCATGGTCGATCAGCGTCTGCGGCTCGATGCGGTCGCCGTACTGCTCGGCGAGCGCCTGCAGCGTGTCCAGGTTGATCGCCTGGTACTCGACGCGGAACGGGTTGTTGAAGCCCTTCAGCTTGGGAACCCGCTGCTTGAGCGGCATCTGGCCACCTTCGAAGCCGCGTGGGACCCGGCTTCGGGCGAGCTGACCCTTGGTGCCACGGCCGGCGGTCTTGCCACCCTTGCCGCCGATGCCCCTGGCTACCCGCTTGGGCGACTTCGTCGAGCCGGGCGGCGGGAAGAGATCGTGGACCTTCATGATCAAGCGTCCTTGGCGTCTTCGACCCGCACGAGATGCGGGACGCGAGCGATCATTCCCCGGATCTCGGGGCGGTCGGGCAGGGTGTTGGTCTTGCCGATGCGGCCGAGCCCGAGGGCGCGCAGCGTGCCCTTCGTCTTCGGCTTGGCGGAGATGGCCGACTTGACCTGCGTGACGACGAGCTGGCCGCTCACGACGTCTCCTCGTCGGACGTGCCATGGCGGCCGCCGCGCTGGCGGTCGTTGTAGGCCTTGAGCATGCCCTTGGGCACGAACTCCTCGGCGGACAGACCGCGGCGGGCGGCGACCTCGTCGGGCCGCTGCAGACCCTTCAGCCCGGCGATCGTCGCCCTGGCGACGTTGATGTGGTTGGCCGAGCCGAGGGACTTGCACAGGATGTCGTGCACGCCCGCCTCCTCGAGGATGATCCGGGCCGCACCGCCGGCGATGACGCCGGTACCGGGGGCCGCCGGCTTCATCAGCACCTTGCCGGCGCCGGTGATCCCGGTGATCGGGTGGGTGATCGTGCTCCCGGCGAGGGGCACGTCGAACAGGTTGCGCTTCGCCTCCTCGGTGCCCTTCTGGATGGCGAGGGGCACTTCCTTGGCCTTGCCGTAGCCGAGGCCGACGCGGCCGTTGCCGTCGCCGATGACCACCAGGGCCGTGAACGAGAAGCGCCGGCCACCGCGGACGACCTTGGCGACGCGGTTGATCGTGATCACCCGCGACTCGCGCAGCCCGCCCTCGGACGGGGTGTCGCTCTGCTGGTTGCTGCTGTACGAGCTGTATGCCATCTAGAACTCCAAGCCTTCGTCGCGGGCGGCGGCGGCCAATGCCGCGATCCGCCCGTGGTAGATGAACCCGCCGCGGTCGAAGACGACCTGCTCGATGCCGGCGGCCTTGGCCCGCTCGGCGACGAGCTTGCCGATGCGTGCCGCAGCGTCGACGGTGGCGCCGCTGCCGGCACCGCGCACGTCGGCCTCGGCGGTCGAGGCGGCGGCGATCGTGCGCCCGGCGTCGTCGTCGATCACCTGCGCCACGACGTGCTTGTTGGACCGGTAGACCGCCAGACGCGGGCGCTCAGCGGTGCCGTGGATCTTCTTGCGGACCCGCCGGTGACGGCGGATGCGCGACTCGCGTCGGATCTGGGCGATGTGGGACATGTGCTACTTCTTCCCTGCCTTGCCCGCCTTGCGCAGGACGCGTTCGCCCTGGTAGCGGACGCCCTTGCCCTTGTACGGCTCGGGCTTGCGGATCGAGCGGATGTCGGCGGCGACCTGGCCGACGACCTCCTTGTCGATGCCGTTGACGACGATCTGCGTCGGCACCGGCACCTCGAACGTGATGCCCTCCGGCGCCTTGACCACCACCGGGTGGCTGAAGCCGAGGGCGAGTCGGATGCCGTCGGCGCCCTGGGCCTCGGCGCGGTAGCCGACGCCGACGATGTCCAGCTGCTTGCGGAAGCCGTCGGTGACGCCGACCACCATGTTGTTGACGAGGCTGCGGGTGAGACCGTGCAGCGCCCGGTTGTCGCGCTCGTCGTTGGGGCGGGTGACGAGCAACTGCCCGTCGATCTGCTGGACGGCGATCGTCGCCGGCACCGTGCGGGTCAGCTGCCCCTTCGGGCCCTTGACCGTGACGACGCGGCCCTCGATCGTCACGTCGACCCCGGATGGGACGGCGATGGGAGCTTGTCCGATTCGAGACATCAGCGGGCTCCGATCACCAGACGTAGCACAGGACTTCGCCGCCGACCTTGCGCTTGCGCGCTTCGCGGTCGGTCATCAGTCCCTGCGAGGTGGACAGGACGGCAACGCCCAGGCCGCCGAGCACGCGCGGCACGCTGTCGGCCTTGCGATAGACCCGGAGGCCAGGCGTGGAGATGCGACGGAGCCCGGAGATCGTGCGGTCACGATCGGGCGAGTACTTCATCCTGATGGTCAGCAGCTCTCCGACGCCCTTCGGCGACGGGGCGACCTCGTAGCCGACGATGTACCCCTCCTTCTGGAGGACGTCGGCGAGGGCCACCTTCTGCTTCGAGGACGGCATGCGCACCTCGTCGTGCATCGCCGTGTTGGCGTTGCGCACGCGGGTGAGCATGTCGGCGATGGGATCGGTCATCATCGTTCGCTACCCCCTCACCAGCTCGACTTCGTCAGACCAGGGATCTCGCCGGCGTGGGCGAGCTCGCGCAGGCACACCCGGCACAGCCCGAACTTGCGGAACACCGAGCGGGCCCGCCCGCAGCGGCGGCAGCGGGTGTAGGCGCGCACCTTGAACTTCGGCTTACCCGCCGCCTTGTTGATCAGTGCTTTCTTGGCCATCTCGAGTTACTTCCTCTTGCCGCGGACGGGACCGCCGCGGCGACGGGGCTTGGGGGCGGGTGCGTTGGGATCCTCGCCCTGCCGGAACGGGAACCCGAAGGCGTCCAGCAGGGCCCGCCCGGCTGCATCGTCGGTCGCCGTGGTGACGATCGTGATGTCCATGCCGCGGGGCGTGTCGATCTTGTCGTAGTCGATCTCCGGGAAGACCGTCTGGTCGTTGAGGCCGAACGTGTAGTTGCCACGACCGTCCCACGAGGTCGCCGGCAGGCCACGGAAGTCGCGGATGCGGGGAATGGCGACGGCGATCGAGCCGGTCGAGGAACTCCCACATGCGGTCGCCGCGGAGGGTGACCTTGGTGCCGATCGACTGGCCCTCGCGGAGCTTGAACCCGGCGATCGAGTGCTTGGCCTTGTTGACGATCGGCTTCTGCCCGGCGATGGCCGTGAGGTCGGCGACGGCGCCCTCGAGCAGCGACGGCTGCTGCGTGGCCCGGCCGACGCCCATGTTGATGACGATCTTCTCCAGGGCGGGGACCTGCATGACGTTGCCGAGGCCGAGCTGCTGCTGCAGGTTGGCCTTGACCTCGTCCTGGTACTTCGCCTTCAGGCGCGGGACGGCCGTTCGATCGTCGCCGTGGTCGAGCCGCGTCGTTCAGAGGTGGACTCCCCGTTCGGCACGGCGGGCGCTCCAGCGCCTTCACCGGCCGCGTTGTCAGCGGTCTCACTCATCTCAGATCACCTCGGTCTTCCCGCCGCCCAGCCGGACGACGCGGACCTTCTTGCCATTGCGGACCTCGTACCCGACGCGCACCGGCTTGCCCTTGTGCACGAGGGCCACGTTGCTGACATGGATCGGCATGTCGCGGTCGATGATCCCGGCCTTGTCGTTGGCGCGACGGGCCTTGGCGTGCTTGGTCGCCGTGTTGACGCCCGAGACGATGACCTTGTCGGCCGCCGGCATCACGCGCTGGATCTCGCCCTGCTTGCCCTTGTCCTTGCCGGTGATCACCACGACGGTGTCACCCTTCTTCAGCTTCATCACAAGACCTCGGGTGCCAGTGACACGATTCGCATGAAGCGGCGATCGCGCAGCTCACGGCCCACTGGGCCGAAGATGCGGGTGCCGCGGGGTGTCAGGTCGTCCTTGATCAGCACGGCCGCGTTCTCGTCGAAGCGGATGTAGCTGCCGTCGGGACGACGCTTCTCCTTCTTGGTGCGCACGACGACGCACTTGACGACGTCGCCCTTCTTGACGCCGGCGCCGGGGATGGCGTCCTTGACGGTCGCCACGAAGATGTCGCCGATCGAGGCGTAGCGGCGGCGCGTGCCACCGAGCACCTTGATGACGAGGACCTCCTTGGCGCCGGAGTTGTCGGCGACCCGGAGGCGGGACTCCTGCTGGATCATGGCGTCACTTCGCCCTCTCCAGGACCTCGACGACGCGCCAGCGCTTGGACTTCGACACCGGGCGGGTCTCCATCACCCGCACCCGGTCGCCGACGTTGACGTCGTTGGTCTCGTCGTGGGCGTACAGCCGCTTGGTCTGCAGGACGAACTTGTTGTACTTCGGGTGCCGGACGCGCTCGATGACGGACACGACCGCGGTCTTGTCCATGCCGCTCGACGTGACGACGCCCTCGCGGACCTTCCGGCGTCCACGTGTGGCCGTCGCCGAGTCGCGTCGTTCAGAGGCGATCTCCCGGTTCGGCACGGCGGGCGCTCCAGCGCCTTCGCCGGCCGCATCGTGAACGGCTTCTTCACTCACTTGCTTGCCTCTTCGATCTCGCGCTGGCGGATGAACGTGTTGATGCGGGCGATCTGGCGACGCACCCGCGTCATCTCGGCGGTGTTGTCGAGCTGGCCGGTGGCGTTGCGGAAGCGCAGGTTGAGCGACTCCTGCTTCGTCTCGCGCAGCTCGTCGATGAGGTCGCCGAGGTTCATCTCGGCGAGGTCGGCGGTCTTGCGCGCCATCAGAACCTCTCCTCGCGTGTGACGACCGCGCGCCTTGATCGGCAGCTTCTGGATCGCCTTGTTCATGGCGACGCGGGCCTGCTCCTCGTTGGGGAACGAGAGCTCGAACAGGATGCGGCCGGGCTTGACGACGGCGACCCACAGCTCGGGGTTGCCCTTGCCCGAGCCCATGCGGGTCTCGGCCGGCTTCTTGGTCACCGGCTTGTCGGGGAACACGTTGATCCAGACCTTGCCGCCGCGCTTGATGGCGCGGGTCATGGCGATACGGGCGGCCTCGATCTGGCGGGCGGTCAGCCACCCCGGCTCGAGGGCCTGGATGCCGTACTCGCCGAAGGACAGCTCGGTGCCACCCTTGGCGAGGCCGGCGGTGCGGCCACGATGGTGCTTGCGATGGGCGACCTTGCGGGGCATCAACATGAGACACCACCCAGCGTTCCCCGGCCACGCAGGCCGTCGCGCCGGCGACCTCCGCTGGCGCTGCGGTCGCCTCTCTCGTCGGTCGCCAGGACGCTCGCTGGCGCTCGCTTCACGATCAACATCTCAATCGTCCCCTCGGAAGTGCGGTGTCTCGTGCTCGTCGTGGGTGCGGCGGGCGATCGCCTCCTCCTCGTCGAGCAACTTCTCCAGCTCGGGGTCGGCTTCCTTCAACAGCGGCTGCGTCTCCGGCTCGGTCTCCGCCTGGCGGCGGGCGGCCGAGGACACGACGCGGCGCGGCTCGGCGGCCTGGCCCGACGTCTCGCCGACGGCCATCGCCGCCTCGCGGGCGATCTTGTCGTCGGTCGTCGACTTGTACGGGAGGATGTCGCCCCGGTAGAGCCACACCTTGACGCCGACGCGACCGCTCGTGGTACGGGCCTCGCGGAAGCCGTAGTCGATGTCGGCGCGCAGCGTGTGCAGCGGTACGCGACCCTCGCGGTACCACTCGGTGCGGCTCATCTCGGCGCCGCCGAGGCGACCCGAGCACTGCACGCGGATGCCGAGGGCGCCGGCGCGCTGGGCGTTCTGCACGGCCCGCTTCATCGCCCGCCGGAAGGCGATGCGGTTGGCGAGCTGGTCGGCGACGCCCTGGGCGATGAGCGCGGCGTCGAGCTCGGGGCTCTTGATCTCGACGATGTTCAGCTGCACCTTGGGGTTACCGGTGATCTTGGTGATGATCGCCCGCAGCTCGTCGGCCTGGGCGCCGCGACGGCCGATGACGATGCCCGGACGGGCCGTGTGCACGTCGACGCGGACCTTGTCCCGAGTGCGCTCGATCTCGATGCGGCTGATCGCCGCCGACTCCATGCGGCGCATGATCGCCTCACGGATCTTCCAGTCCTCGGTGAGGTAGTCCTTGTACAGGCGCTCGCTGAACCAGCGGCTCTTCCAGTCGGTGGTCACGCCGAGGCGGTACCCGTAGGGGTTGATCTTCTGGCCCATCAGGCCTCGTCCTCCAGATCTGCTGCCGGGGCTTCGTACCCGGCCGCTTCGGCGTGCTCGGCCGTGTCGAAGAAGACCTCGGCGATGGTGATGTCGTAGTACCGGCCTCCGGGGACGTGGTACTTCATCGAGTTGCGGTTGCCCTTGATCTCGTAGCCCTCGGGAACGGAGCCGTCTTCAGGGGCGGGGACGGCGCCGTCCGGCAACCGTTCAGGCTCCGGGCTCGCTTCGCTCGCCTCCGTGCTCGGCTCGACCCCTTCGGAGTCGGCCTCGCCGTGCTCGAGCGGGGTCGTCCTCGGCCGCCGGCGTGTCATCGGTGACCTCGGCGGTGTCTCGTCCGTCGCCTCCGGCACCTGGTCGTCGGGCGTCGCGGCGCCTTCCTTGAGGCCCTGGGCCCTCGCCCGGCTGCGCTCGACGCGGTCGCGGCGGGACTGCGCCGACGTGCCGGCACGGCGGCGGCCGGTGGCGGACTGCGCCTCGTGGCGGGCCTGGACGACCTCCAGGCGCTCATCGCTCATCCGGGCGACGACGACGGTGATGTGGCACGTGCGCTTGCGGATGCGCGTCGCACGGCCACGGGCGCGGGGACGGAAGCGGCGCAGCGTCGGACCTTCGTCGGCGAAGCAGGCGAGCACGAACAGCTCCTCGGCGTCCTGCTCGTCGTTGTGCACGGCGTTGGCGACGGCGCTGGCGAGGACCTTGCGGATGTCCTTGGCGACGTCACGGGTGGTGAACCGCAGCACCTCGTCGGCGCGCCCCACGTCGAGGCCGCGGATGAGGTCGAGCACCTCGCGGGCCTTGGAGGCCGAGCCGCGCAGGTACCTGGCCGTGGCCTTGTCGTCGGCTGGTCGGCGACGAGCAGGGCACCCTCGTTGAGCTTCGGGCCAGTCATCAGCGCCGGCCCTTCGCCCGCGCTCCTGGCCGGCGTGGAACCGGAACGTGCGCGTGGGGCTGAACTCGCCGAGCTTGTGCCCGACCATCGACTCGGTGATGTACACCGGCACGTGCTTGCGCCCGTCGTGCACGGCGATCGTGTGGCCGACCATCTCGGGGATGATCGTGGAGCGGCGCGACCAGGTCTTGATGACCCGCCGCTCGCC
>CAVVMS010000033.1:0-111810 GCA_963749315.1 uncultured Acidimicrobiia bacterium | reverse complement strand
CGCTCCTCAGGGTTGAACCGGCGGGCCCGGTGCAGCAGCAGGAAGTAGTCGCCATGGAGCTCATTGAGGCGCTCGATCTCGAGACGGGCACGCGCCACCAGCTCGTCGTCGCCGTCGGCGTGCTCGGTCGGGCTGTCGAGCCAGTCGGTGACCAGCGCGAAGTAGATCTCCCCCGATGCGTTCGCCAGGTAGTGGACCTCGAGCAACTCCACGAGCTCGTCGACGCCGGCGAGCGAATCGAGCAGTGTCGGGATCACAACCAGCGTCCGGTGCTCAGCTGGCACCCCGGTGCGCAATGCCAGGCCCGGTAGGACCGAGACATGGAACGTGTGCGTGAGGCGTTGGTTCACGACACCCAGAGCGAGATCGCTGAACGGAAGCACACCGAGGACGGCCGCCACGATGAGCACCGGCGCAGGCAGCCCACCGGAAATCCAATCGATCAAGATCAACGTGGCACCGAGCGTCAGCACGAGGCCGACCAAGGCCAGACAGAGATAGCCGAGCAGCCCGGCGCGCCCTCCGAGAGCGGTACTGCGCCGGCGCCAGGTCGGCCGGAATCCGATCGCCCGCTCGAAGGCGGCCCGCCCATCGTCCAGGAGCCAGAAGCCAGGATCTCGAGTGACCGCATCGGGCCCCTCGCGAGTCTGGTGCAGCGCCGCCCGTGCGACGTCGATCTCGGGACGACCGGCCCCCCTGGCCAGCTCTTCGATGGCGGAGCGGTACAGGTTGCGGCTCGGGAAGTCCTGGGCCATGTACGCGCCGTCGCGGCGCAGCTCGGCCTCCACGAGGCTGACGCCCTCGACCCACTCGGACCAGTCGACGTCACCGAGCAGGCGCAAGCTGGTGAAGATGTTTCGAACCGTCACCGTCCCGCTGGACTGGGAATGATGCTCCTCGTCGACGATGCGTTCCGGGTCCAAGCCCTGCGTTTCGAGCCGAGTGGAGATCCACTGCGCCGGAGCGGGGTCGGGTTGATCACGCATCCGTCGAATCAGCTGCACCGCGAACGCCCGGCTGTGCAGCGAACCGTCGATCTGGTCGGCGAGCTCATGCAGCGGCCGGGCAGGCGATCCGCCGAGTCCAAGCAGCTGATCGGCAAACGCGTCGGCCCGCTCCCGATCGGCCGCCGCACGCACGATCAGGTCCGAAAGCCGCCGCAGATTCTCCAGAAGCAGCAGCCGCAAGGTGATCGCGGCGGCCCAGAGCTCACCGAGCGAGAGCGCCTTACGTGCCTCGTACGACCGCACGTAGTCGGCGAGCAAGTCGGGATCGAAGAGGCTGTCGGTGTGGGCGACGTACCCCCACATGATCCCGAAGATCCGTGGATGCCCGGCCAGGAACCCGCTCCCGAGCTTGGGGAGTTGCTTGAAGTAGCTGGGCGGCAGGTCGAGGCGCACCTGACGGACGTTGCGTTCGACGATGTGGAAGTTGTCGACCAACCACTCGGCGGCAGGGGTGATGGGCCGTCCCGCTCGGAGCTCGGTCAGCAGCGCCCGATAGTCCTGCAGCAGGGCGGCGGCGTTGTCGTCCAAGCGGGCGACGATGGAGACCACCTTCAAGCTCCGATCGACGACCATGTGGCTGTCGGCGAGAGACACCGCGTGCTGCTCGAACCGCTCTCGGCCGAAGACCTCGGCCCGAATCGGCTCCGTGTCGTCCCATGGCGCGGCCGAGCGCCGAGTCAGCCAACCGACGAGGCCTGTCCGCTTCATCACCTCACATGCCTTGCTGCCTGGTCGGCCCGTCGTGGCTGCTCGCAGAACCGTGCTCGTCGGGAAGCCGACACTCGACCTCTGGCGGCCGTGGCGTGCGCGGCCAGCACCGGAGCACGTAATTCGCGGAGGGCAGCCAGACGGAGTCGTCGATCGACATGGCCCTCGTCTTTCCCACGACCGCGCTCGATGCATCGCCCTCGTCCAACTCTCGGAAACTGGATCAGGAGTGTTGTCGGAAGAACGGGATCGGAGTGTCGGCGCCGCCCGTCCCATCGTCGGTGTGCACCGGCACTCGAGTCGACCAAGGTCGCTCGCCCTCGTGTCGCCGCTGGCACCGCCGCTCGGGCGTTCGTCAATTTCGCTGATGCGCCCCTCGGTCGTTGCGCTCATATCCGAGAGACGACGTGTTCCTAGACCCTTCTTGCCAAATAGATGATCGCCAGGATCACCAGAATCAGAATCAGAAGGCCCCCAATGCCGTAGCCCATATCGCCGAAACTCCTCGTCAAGCTCGCTGCCGTACCGACAGCGGGCACAGTTCCTTACCAATCTCGCTCACTCACAAACAATGTCGGCGAGCCGGCACGCTGGCCGGTGACGACCGCGGGGAGTGTCCGGAGATCTGTGTAAGCGGCGTGATCTGAGGGTCCACGACTGAAGACCGTGGGCCGGAGAGGATCACTCCGATGACTGAGACAGCGAACAAGACGACAGCGGTCCTGCCGGTGCGTAGCGTGCCGTTGGTGGGCGATGAGCCGGCGATGCGGGATTGGGCGGCCGAGCTGGTCGCCCGAGCCCGCGCCGAAGGCGTCGAGCTGACCGGCGACAACGGGCTGTTGACCGGCTGGTGCGCCAGGTGCTGCAGACCGGGCTGGAGGTCGAGATGACCGACCACCTCGGCTACGAACGTCACGCCGTCGAGGGCCGTGGCAGCGGCAACAGCCGTAACGGGTCGACGCCCAAGACGGTGACGACCGAGATCGGCAAGGTCGATCTGCGGGTGCCACGCGACCGTGACGCCAGCTTCGAGCCGCAGACCGTGCGCAAGGGCCAGCGACGCCTCGACGGGCTGACCGGCAACGTCATCTCGCTCTATGCGAAGGGGATGACGACCGGCGACATCCAGGCCCACCTGGCGGAGATCTACGACACCGACATCTCCCGGGACACGATCAGCCGGATCACCGACGCCGTCGTCGAGGACATGCTGGCGTGGCAGAACCGGCCCCTCGACGCGGTCTACCCGGTGATCCTGATCGACGCCATCGTCGTCAAGATCCGCGACGGCCAGGTCGCCAACCGGCCGATCTACGTGGCGATGGGCGTCAACCTCAACGGTGAACGCGACGTGCTGGGGATGTGGGTCGGCCCGACCGGCGGCGAAGGCGCCAAGTTCTGGGCCGGCATCCTCACCGAGCTGCGCAACCGCGGCATCCAGGACACCTTCATCGTCTGCTGCGACGGGTTGAAAGGGCTCCCCGATGCGATCCGGGCGACCTGGCCGCTAGCCGAGGTTCAGCTCTGTGTGGTGCATCTGGTGCGCTCGAGTCTGCGGTTCACCTCGAAGAAGTACTGGGGTCCGGTGTGTCGGGAGCTGCGCGAGATCTACACCGCCCGACCGTCGACGCCGCCACTGCTCGCTTCGCCGAGTTCGCCGAGCACTGGCGGGATCGCTACCCGGCGATGATCGCCACCTGGGAACGAGCCTGGGACGACTTCGTGCCGTTCTTCGCCTTCCCCGTCGAGCTGCGCCAGATCGTCTACACCACCAACGCCATCGAGAGCTTGAACGCCCGGTTCCGCAAAGCCGTGCAGACATCGCGGGCACTTCCCGACCGAGCAGTCGGCGTTGAAGGTGCTCTACCTCGTCGCCACCGAGCGACGCCCCAACCGGTCCAACCCGACCGGCCAGATCAGCGGCTGGAAGACAGATGCTCAACGCCCTGACCATCCACTACGGCGACCGCATCGAGGCCGCCGCCTAACCATGACCATCACGACCGCTTACACAGTTCGTCGGACAGTCCCACGTCGCAGCCGCTTCCGGAAGGGGGACCGACCGACCGGGTGGCGAACCACGTCGGTTTCCACCACCGAAGGTTCGGTTGGGCGACATGACGGGTACCGATTCACACGGGGATAGGGCAGACCGTGGTGGAGTGGGCCATGGCATTGGAGTACATCGAGTTGGCGGAAGCAACGCGAGGGACCGGTGATGACCGTGGTCGGTACGCGTCGCCTGGCCCCATCAGATCGGAGGCCGCGGAATGACGAGATTGACGCTTCACCCTGAACGGCCCACGGCGCTTCGCTCGGAGCCAGCCATGCCGGTCGAGTCGTCGGATCGGGGCCGCACCGCCGAGTCACCGAGACAGCTACCGGCCGGCGGCTGGAAAGATGTACTCGTTCGGATCAAAGAGGAATCCAAGAAGGATCACGTCATGCTGCTGTCAGCTGGTGTTGCCTTCTTCGGGCTCCTCGCTCTCGTTCCGGCGCTGCTCGCGTTGCTCTCGATGTATGGATTGGTTGCCGAGGTGAGTGCGGGTGGCATCCATCGTCGTGGCCGTGACCGGACAGCTCGTGACCGCCGAAGGGATCTCATGACCACCAACAGCGTGACGAGCGGCCGTCGCGAGACCACTGGCCCGTTCGTTGCGCCCGAACGTCGACTCGGTCTGCGGCCGCCAGCAGAACTCGACGCTGAGCGAGGTGGTTCGACGGTGGTACGAGGGCGCGCGCCGACCCACGGATGGGGTAGGCCCTAGGTATGCCAATGATGAAGACGCAGGGGGAGATTCACGCTGGTGACGTCTGTGAGGCGTGTCGAACGACGGTGCGTCAGGTGCAGGAGGATGCGGGGCTGCTGGAAGCGCCCGACAAGCCAGGCTCGTGCTGGGCTTGCGCTTGCCCTGGCGGCCATGGTCCCCAGGTCGTGTTGCGGGACTAACGCGTTCAGCGACGGGTCGTTACCGGCAGATGACAGTGGCGCGGTGGAGTCGCGCACGGTCGACAGGCTTGATTCGTTGGCAGCCAGCACACGGGCAAAGGTCTCTTCGACGATCACCTCGAATGCATCGCGATCGACCGACGCCCTGCGAGCCAACACCGCCAGCTCCATGAGGTCGTCCGGGGGAACCTCCTTGACCGCCGCTCACGCCCGCCTCAACATCACCGACCGTCCCCGCTCGAGCGGCGCAAGCGGAAAACATTCGATGCATGCGTCATCTCGATCGACCGTAGGCGTTCCTACAACGTGAGCCCCGACGACGCCCATCGCACTGACCGATCGTCGTTCAGCCGGACGCTCATCGCCACATGCTTCGCGCGGAGCAGCCAGAAAGGCCCGTCAAATCATGGGAGTCCGTACAGCTCTGCCAGGCCTGGCTCACCCGCTCCGTCGAGACGTCACGGGCTTCGCCCAACGAGTGGCGCGACGCGCCCTGACGTCAGTGTTTGCCGGGCGCCACGTTCGGGTTTGTGTGTGGTGATCGGCTCTTGCGTTCGTTTCGGGGGTGAGTGTGAACGTCGGTGGGCGTGAAGCGGCTGTGGATCAACTCGTCGATGAGCTCATGCTGCGCTTGTGGCGGCTCGCCCTGCTCGTCCCGAACGTCGTCGACGATCGTGACGCCGTGAGTCGCGCCGTCCGACAGACTGCAGAGCAAACGGTGACCGAGCTCGGCCGACCGGGGCCGCAGGGGGTGACTGCAGCACGAGAAGTCGCGTTCACGCTGTTTGGTGACACCGCGCACGGCCCGCCAGAGAGTTGGTGGCGAACGCCGCTCGGCGCGCTGGTGTCAGAACGACTTCAGCCGATCGCGGCGTCACGGTCGACGGCGGTTTCCGCCACGGCGCGTGATCGGCGACGCTCGTCGAGGCCCCTGCGCATCAGGGAGCCCCAGGCCGCCGTTGCCCACAAGCCACGTCACCCGAACAGGTGAAATCGCGTCGTCGACGCATCGGTCGGCCGGTGCGGGGTACAGGTGAGGCCGCATCGGCGAAGGAGGACCCGTGAGCTCAGACCTTGGAAACGCACCATCGGCCAGCGGCGCGGCTGAGGCAGCTCGCGAGGTGGGTGGCCAGGCCACCGATCAGGTGAAGGCGGTGGCCGGCGAGGCCCGCGACCAGTTCGGCCAGCTGCTCGGCAAGACCCACGACGAACTGCGTGACCGGGCTCAGGAGCAGAGCGACCGTGCCGCCGGGGCCCTGCGCACCTTGGCCGGACAGGTCAGGGCCCTCAGCGAGGGACGCTCCGAGGAGGCGGGCCCGTTGGCGGGCTATCTGCGCGAGGCCCAGGGCAAGGTCGAACAGTTCGCCGAACGGTTGGCGGATCGGGGCCCGCAGGGCGTGCTCGAGGATCTCGCCGGCTTCGCCAGGCGTAAGCCAGCCCTGTTCCTTCTCCTTGCCGGCGGCGCCGGGTTCACCGTCGGGCGGGTCACGCGATCCGGGGTCGCCGCCCGCAAGGAATCCTCCGACTCGTCCTCACCCGGCAGCCAGGCAATCTCGCCGGCGCCGCCGTCGCCCGCGTCGCCAATGACGTCGACCGGGATGCCGGCGGCGTCGGCGCAGCTGCGTTCTGCGGTCGAGGCGGCCCCGTGACCGTCGACAGTCCGGGCGCACCGTCGACACGCGGCGACGGTCTCGACCCGGCGACCCAGCCGCTGCGCCCAGACGCCTCGGTCACCGACCTGGTCGGTGAGCTGGCCGGCCAGATGTCCACCCTGTTCCGCCAGGAGCTGGAGCTGGCCAAGGTCGAGACCAAGGAAGAGGCCAAGCGAGCCGGAAAGGCCGCGGCGATGTTCGCCGGTGCGGGCGTCGCTGCCTGGATTGGGCTGCTGCTGGCGTCGATGGCGATCGCCTGGCTGCTCGACCAGGGCCTCAACACGGCGTTGTCGTTCGCCATCGTGGCCGTTGTGTGGCTCGTCGTCGCCCTGGTTCTCGCTAGGCGCGGCCGGCGCACCATGGCCGGCGTGCAGCCATTGCCCACCACCACCGCCACCCTCAAGGAGGACGTCGAATGGGCCAAAGCCCAGAAGCACTGAGAGACGAGATCGCCGGCACCCGCCAGGAGATGAGCGAGACGCTGGAGGCGATCGGCGACCATGTGAGCCCTGGCCGCGTCATCGAGCGGCGCAAGAACCGCATTGTCAACGGCGTGCAGCAGGTTCGCGAGCGGGTGATGGGCTCGGCCGGTGGCACGGCCAGCTCGATCTCCGACGCCACCGGCTCGGTTGCCGAGTCGGCCCGCCAGGCTCCCCACGCCGTGGCCGAGCGGACACAGGGCAGCCCACTCGCTATGGGCGCCGTGGCGTTCGGGCTCGGCTTCGTGGCTGCGGCCATGTTCCCGGCCAGTCGGCCCGAGAAGGAGGCGACCAATGAGTTGCTGTCCAAGGCCGAGCCGCTGAAGGACGAGTTGAAGAGCGTCGGTCAGGACGTCGTCGACAACCTCAAGGAGCCGGCGCGCGAGGCGGTCGAGACCGTCAAGGACACGGCGGTGTCGGGAGCCGAGCAGGTCAAGACGAGCGCACAGGAAGCGATGCCGAGCGGCGACGGTTCGACCGATCGGGCGGACAACGGCCCGTCGGCCGACGAACGACGTCGACCCTGAGGCGTCGTCACTCGCGCTGACCCACCCCTGCCGACAACCCATCCAACGAACCAGTCCGCCGCAGGCGCTGGCGTCGGGCCGCAGTTGGCCGCGTCGGCGGCGACGACGCACTGGCGTCGCGCTCCGAGTGTCCACGGATTGTCCACGAACGGTTCAGAATTGGCCGGCACGAGACGACACGCCGTGAACGCCTGGCCCGCAAAGCCGCAGCTCAGACGCCATGACCCGGCACCACCCGACACTCGGTGAACGCCCCGGGTGCACCTTGTAATCATGAGGTCGTGGGTTCGATTCCCACACCACCGGCTCGCCTCGACTCGTATCTGGGCGCGCCGGCGGGCCCGGAGCCGCTCCTTCCCGATGAGCTCGAGGCCGTCGTCCGCCAGCATGTGCCAGGACATCTCGTTCCCAGCTCGATCGTGGTGGTCGACGTGCTTCCTCGCACACCCGGTGGCAAGGTCGACACAGCCGCACTCCCCGATCCTCCGGCATCGACTCTCGTGCGCACGGACGACGATGTCGATGCTGATGTCCGCCGCGCTCGCTGCCATTTTTTCGCGTCCGTTCTCGGGTTGTCGGAGCCGGTTCCCGTTGCCGCTTCGTTCTTCGACCTCGGCGGGCAATCGCTTCTCGCCGTCAGGCTGGTCGGAGCCATCAACCGCGGCCTCGACATGCGCACATCGATCGCCACTCTTCACGAGTCACCGACGCCCGAGATGCTTGCGAGGGCGTTGCGGGCATCGAGCCCGTGAACATCGGCCAGACGGACGACGACGATGTCTTCGTTCTGCCGATCCACAAGGCGGGAGGGCGCCCGCCACTCTTCGCCATCCACATGCTCGGGACGAACGGCGCCTTGCTCCGACCGCTCGCCGAACGCCTCGGCGCCGACCAGCCGGTCTTCGGCGTGTCGACGGTGGCACGCGACGCCGACGCTCTGGATGTGATCGGTCTCGCCACACGTTACGTCGGCGTGATCGAGCGGGCCTGTCCGAGCGGTCCGATGGCAATCGCAGCGTTCTGTGCGGGCGGACACTACGCGTTGGAAGTCGCCCAACAACTCAGGTCACGGGGTCGGACGGTGCAACTGCTCGCCCTCTTTGATGCCCCCGGGCCCGGCAGCGCACGAGCCGATGCCCGCTGTGGGGCGAGCCCACGGCCACTTCCGAGCACTGCGCCGCGCACGGCATTCGCTACCTGTGGTGGGCCGTCCGCGGCAAGTACCGTGACAGCACCACGCATGTCGCGCGCGGCTACTGAAGGCACTCGGTCGACCACTCCAGGGCGAACTCGACGAGCACGTCTTCGCAGTGGTGAGCGAGTCGCTCACGCGGACCTACCGTCCGCAGCGCTACGGCGGGCGAATGACCGTGTTCCGTGCCAATGACGGGATCCTCCAGCCGCAGGATGGCGTGGCCGCCGACTTTGGGTGGGCCCCCATCGCCGGCGGCGGACTCGATGTGGTCGAGGTACCTGGCGCGCACTTCACCATGCTCGCCGAGCCGCACGTCGAAGTCCTCGCCGACGCACTCCGATTCTCGATGGACGTCGACACGCCAGCAGTTGGAGCGCTACTCGCCACCGGCTGAGCGTGGAGTCCCTCGCCGCGAGAAGGACCGGGCGGCATGACCGGCTGTCGCGCAGGGCTCGATCCGCTACTTCGCCCTCTGAGGAGTTTCCGATGACGCCGGGGAACGGTGTGGAAATGTGAGCAGCCGTGTTCACGAATCTCCTCCCTCGGAGTCCTATGAGGATGATGATGGGCAGGATGGGTGGCCAGGATCGAGTGGAGGCGGTGTACCGCGCCGTGCACCTCCGACAACGTGGTGCGAGCAGAGAGCTCGTCGTCGCTGCCAGCTCGGCGACCCGGACGCGCCGACAGCCTCGTCGTCGACACGCTCCGGCGGGTGCGGGCTACCCACGCTGTGCGCCTGGGAGGTCCGAACGCTCGCCGTGGGTTCGTGCAGATGCCGGGGACCGCCCCGATCCTGACGTGGCGTGCCGTGTGTGACCACGGTCCGCCGCCGTTGCCCAACTGGGACCTTTCGCTCGGCGACCTCGAGCTGTTCTGATCTGCCGATGGACGTCGGTGTGCACCTCCCGCTGCTGGACTTCGGCGGGAACCCGTTCACGCTCGACCACCTGCTGCGCTACACGGAGGCAGCGGTCGAGCTCGGTTTCGCCGCCGTGGCGGTCAACGACCACCTCGTGTACGGCGCACCGTGGCTCGATGGCCCGACCGCGCTGGCGGCCGTGCTCGCCTCGTCGGGAACGCTGACGCTCGCCACGACCGTGGCCCTTCCCGTCGTTCGCGGTCCGGTGCCGTTGGCCAAGTCGCTGGGCGCGATCGACCGCTTGTCGGGTGGCCGCTTGCTGGTTGCCGTCGGTCCCGGCTCGTCGGCCGACGACTACGCCGCGGTCGGTCTCGACTTCGCCGAGCGGTGGGCGCGCCTCGACGAAGCGGTGACCGCGCTGCGCGCCCTGTTCCGTCCGGGTGGCGAGCCGTTCGTCGGCCGCTGGTACTCGACCGCCGGGATCGAGCTGCTGCCTGCCCCGGCACAGCCGGGCGGACCGCCGATCTGGATCGGCAGTTGGGGATCCGACAGCGGGCTGCGGCGGGTCGCCAGGCTGGCCGACGGCTGGCTGGCCTCGGCCTACAACATCACCCCGACCGGGTTCGCCGACGCCCGCGCCCGGCTCGCCGAGCACCTGGCGACGAGCCAGCGCGGCGTCGACGAGCTGCCGAACGCGCTGGCGACGATGTGGTGCTACATCACCGAGCGCGGCGACGAAGCCGATTCGATCCTGCGCCAGCGCGTGCTGCCGGTCGTCCACCGTCCCGAGGCGGTCCTCCGCGAGCGGCTGGCGATCGGTGCAGCCGACGCCGTCGCCGCCAAGCTCGCCGCGTTCCGCGACGCCGGGGTGCA
Organism: uncultured Acidimicrobiia bacterium; assembly: GCA_963749315.1. Classification (GTDB taxonomy): domain Bacteria; phylum Actinomycetota; class Acidimicrobiia; order Acidimicrobiales; family Ilumatobacteraceae; genus JALZMG01. The sequence goes on along the minus strand of CAVVMS010000033.1, from coordinate 101,560 downwards.
ACGCGTCTACATCTGGCCGATCGACGACGAGCGTCGCCAGCTCGAGGTCTTCGCCGAGCGCGTGATGCCGGCGCTCACGACCTGAGCCCGGCGAGGCCGTCGACCAGGAACGCCTGTGGCGTGCTGCCGAGCTGCGCTGGCGGCGCGGGCGACAGCCGTGTCGCGGTCGGCGCCGCGGACCATCAAGTAGGCGGCGGCGACGGCCGGTGTCCGGTTCTCGGCGGCGACGCAGTGGACGAAGACCCGCTCGCCGGCGTCGACGAGCTCGGCCACCGTCCTGGCCGTGTCGGCCAGCACGAGCTCGAGGTTGCTGTTGTCGGCCACGCGTCGTGTCGAGCAGCGCCACGGTGAGGTGCTCGACGTCGGCAGGCACATCGGAGTGGCCCATGCGGCACAGCGACACCACCGTCGTCGCCCCTTGCTCGAGGGCGAGCGGCAGCCCTGCCGCGTTGCCGAACCACGCGCCGTCGATCTCGCACACCAGCGGACGCCCTCCGAAGCGCTCGGCGTAGTAGCCGACCATCGATTCCACGCCTGGCCATCCGGCCGAGTCCGGGTGCCCACCACGGACAGCCAGCCGGGCGAGGGTCTCGAGATCGACGCCGCGCAGGGTCGGTTCGTCGTAGGTGCGCCGGCCATGGAGCAGCCGGCGCCACGACAGCGGCACGGCCGTGGCGCCCCAGCGGGCACCGAGCAGCGACCCGGCGATGGCCGCCACGGTGTCGGTGTCGCCACCGGACCGCGCCGCAGCCTGCAGCGCGTCGACGAGGTGGCACCCGGCCGGGACCGATGGGTTGATCGGCGTCGACGTGATCGCCGCGTAGGCGGCCTGGAGGGCGCCGACGACCCAGCCGTTGTTCGTCGTGAACGCTGACGGATCGCGCCCGTGCGCATCGTCGACGCGCTGTCGCCACACGTCGTGACGCGACTGATCGATGTGGTCGAGACCGTCGAGCACGGCGCGGCGCCAGTCGAACTCGCCGTCGGCCGTCGCCGTGCTGATCGCCCGCTCGATGGCGAGCGACCACAGCACGCAGGCATCGACGCTGTCGGCGTGCGGGTGGGTGAGCGAGGCAACTGACGCGGCGAGGCTGGCGACGGCATCACGGTCGCCGAGGTGGGCGATGGCGACCGGCCCGGTGCGCATCAGCGCCCCGTTGCCCGCCGCCTCCGGGTTCCGGTGCTGGTGCTCCTGTGCCGCGTCCTTCGCGCCGACGCCCTGCCGGCTCGCCGCCCGGAGGACGGCTCGCGTCTGGTTGCCGACGTCGGCGGGGCCGCTCTCGTACCACCGCACCATGGCCCGACCGATCTCGTCGGCGTCGGTCGAGCCGGCACCCAATGCGGTGAGCACGGCGAGCGCCATCTGCGTGTCGTCGGTCCACTCGCCCGGCGCCCACCGGAACGAACCGCCGCCCTCCATCCGGCACGGCGCGCTCGGGTTCGGTGGCCCGAACTCGTACGGCGCGCCCAACGCATCGCCCGCCGCCGAGGCGAGCACCGCCCCGACCGCCCGATCGACCATCGCCGCGCTCGGCTCCACCGTCAGCGCTCCTCGCCTTCCTTGCGGCCGCCCCAGAAGTCGTCGCGATCGCGAAGGCGAGCGGCGCGGGTCTTGCCCCGCCACGCCGAGACCGTGCGGCTGAGCCCGCTGTACACGGCGTCGACGCCCTCCGCGTCGGGCTGGTAGTTGCTCACGTTGCCGGCATGGATGCCCATCGCCCCGCCGGCGTCGTAGCTGTCCTGGTTGGCGCCGAGGAACACGAACGTCCATCCGGCGTCGCGCATCCGGCCGACCCGGCGGAACACGCGGTCGCGATCGGAGCGGTGGCTGGCGTTCTCCTGGCCGTCGGTGAGCACGACGACGAGCTGGTCGGCCGGCTCGCCGCGCTCGCGCCTCGGCGCGGTCGAGCAGCAGCTCGATGGCGTCGTACAGCGGCGTGGCGCCGCGCGGCTCGAACCGGTCGCGGATCGAGCGCACGGCGTCGAGCGGGCGGGCGTCGACGAGGACGTCGTGCGGATCGTGGTCGTCGAACTGGACGATCGTGACCGTCGCCTCCCCGGTCGTTGCCCGTTGCTCGGCGAAGAAGCGGTCGAACCCGACGACGACATCGTCGGCGATCGACTGCATCGAGCCGGACCGGTCGAGCAGGAACCAGATCGCCGCGCCGGCGGGTTGCTCGACCGGCGGCCGGCCCGGTGCGGCCACGATGCGGTCGACGAGCACCCGATACGCGCTCGCCCCCTCCAGCCCGTCGACCCATGCCGCCGGCAGCGCCGAGGCACCGTGGATCGCCCCGGCGATGGCGCCGGTGACCGCGGCGACCGTGTCGCCGTGAGCACTGAGGGTCGCCGCGGCGGTGATCGCCGCTGCCGGATCGGCGAGCTCGAGCGCGCACCACAGCGCCAGGGCGAGCGTCGACGTGGCGTGGGGCCAGTCGCCGATCCGCTCGACGACCTCGTCGCCGGGCACGCCCCGCGAGGCGAGGGCGAGCTGGAGGCTCGTCCGGACGTCGTCGTTGGCAATCGAGCCGATCGACGCGATCGACCACGTCGACGGGGCTCGTCGACGGCTCGCGCCGGACGAGCCCGGCGATGATCCCGGCGAGGGCGGCCGACGAGGCGGTCGCTCTCCGGGAGGCGTGGGTGACGGCTGCGTCGATCGAGGCCGCCTCACCGATCGACTGAGCATCGGCGGCGCGGACGATCGCCACCGCTGCCGCCCGGCACAGGGCGCCGTTGCCGTAGGAGCGCGAGGCGGCCTCGTGCCACGGCGCCCCGTGGCGGCGACGCTCGACCGCGGTGACCACGGCCCGGCCAGGCGAGCGGAAGCCGGGCAGGCGGCGGACCAGCAGCTCGGCCAGTGCCTCCGGCGCCCGCCAGCCGTGGTCGAGCCAGGCCTCGCACGACGTCACGAACGTCTGCGTCTCGGCACTCACCCGTCCACTCGGACCGCCGCGCTGACCGGCGGCGTTGCCCGCAGCCAGCCCGAGCACGACGCCGGCGAGGCGATCCGCCGACACCGCCGGCGGGGCGGTCTCGACGCCCGCGTCGACGTGGTGGATCAGTCCACGTCCCTCCAACGATCCCACCGCGCGCGCTCCGAGCGCTGCCGCCATCTCACGTTCTGCCTGCATCATCCGCCCTTCCAGTTCCGGTCACTCCGACAATGAGTCAGTGTGACCATATCGCCGTTGGCGGTAATCGTCAACCTGACTCTTTCTCGCCGTGTTCCCGTCTAGGCTCACCGCCGATGGCCAACAAGACGAGTGTGACGAAGGGGTGTGACAGTGAGGATCACCCGCCGTTCGCCGTCACCGTCGACGTCGTGATCCTCACCGTGGTCGGAGGCGAGCTGCACGTGCTGCTCGTGCGACGCGGTGGACAGCCGTTCGCCGGCGAGTGGGCGTTGCCGGGCGGGTTCAAGACGCCCGACGAGACGCTCGTCGAAGCCGCCAGGCGGGAGCTCCATGAGGAGACCGGCATCGACGCGCCCAGGTTGCTCGCCCAGTTCCACACCTACGGCGACCCGGGCCGCGACCCGCGCGGCAACGTCGTCTCCGTCGCCTACCTCGCCGTTTCCCCTGAGATCGGCACGCTCGCCGCCGGCACCGACGCCGACGAGGCGAGGCTGCTGCCGGTCGCCCGCGTCGTCGACGGACAGCTGCCGTTGGCCTTCGACCATCGGCAGATCGTCGACGATGCCGTCCGCTACGCCAGCGAGCGGCTCGAGGTCGGCGACCTCGCCACCGCCTTCGTCGGTCCGACGTTCACCCTCACCGAGCTGCAGAGCGTGTACGAGGCGGTCTGGGGTGAGCAGCTCGATGCGGCCAACTTCCGACGCAGTCTGGCCACCACCCAGGCTGCATCCCCCTACGTCGAGCCGACTGGCGAACGATCACCACCGGGTCCCGAGGGCGGCCGGCCGCCCGAGCTCTACCGGGTCAGCGGCGACTGGGCGAAGCCGCCCGTGAGGCGCCCCCGCAGACGGCGCTGAGGGCGACAGCCCGGCCGAGCGTGGTGGCTCAGCTCTCGCAACCGAGCCCGTCGTTGTCGTTGCCGTCGAGCCGGAACGGATCAGGTGGCAGCACGGTGAAGTTCTTGTGTTGCGGGATCTCGCCGCAGTCGACGTCGACGCCTGGTGTGAGGCACAGCGTCGGGTACGACGGCTCACAGTTGCCCGCCGGCGGCGGCGTCGTCGAGCACGTCGGGCTCGGCAGGCTGGCGGCGTCGGCGTTGATGTAGTCGGCCTCACGAGTGTGCGCGCCGTAGCCGTCGCGGCTGTCGTAGCGGGCGACGGCGTGCCCGGCGCTGAGCAGGTGGCGGCCGGCGTCGATCCCGGCCGAGTCGATGTAGCGCAACAGACGCCCGTAGCGGTCACGGTCGTCGCGAGCACCGGCCGTCACGGTCACCGGCTTGTCGAGCACGATGGACGCCAACGACGCCGTCGCCAGGTCGGCGCCACACGTGCCGACCTCGGGAGCGTCGATGCCGATCAGCCGGACGCGCTCGCCGTTGGACAGGTCGACCGTGTCGCCGTCGACGACGCGGGTGACGGTCGTCGCGGCGGGCGCGGCGGGAACGGGGGCGCAGGACTGCGGGGCGCATTGCCCGAGCAACGCCATCGGGAGCCCGAGGGCCAACAACTTCGGCTTCTTCAGCGAGTGCAGATTCACATCTCAAGTGAATCCACGCACAAGGCGCAGCATTTCCCATGGCACGAGATCACGGGGTTTCCCCGACTCGTCAGGCCGCTGGTGCTTCCTCGCCGTCTTCGTGGAGGTAGCGCCAACGCATCCGGACGCGGAGCACGTCCCATTCGGTGACGGGTCGCTCCGGTTGCGATGTGGCCCCGTGGTCGTGCTTGGTGGCGTCACGGTTGTGCGGGCGGCATTCGAGGCGCCCGTTGAACTGGCTGGTCTCGCCGCCGTCGGGGAACGGCACGATGTGGTCGACGTCGCAGTCGGGCGCGGGGACGTCGCAGCCGGAGGGATGTTGGCAATGGCGGTCGCGCACTTCGATCGCCCGCCGAAGTCGGCCGGTGAAGCAGCGGGCGGTGGAGGCGGCGACGACGGTGAACGGCCCGTCGAACAGGATCGTCTCCATCTCCGCCGCGCCGAGGTGGGGGACGAGCAGGTCGGGAGCGAGCACGGTGCCGGTGGCCAGCTCGCACAACCGGTGGGCGCTGTCGTCGCCGAGCAGGACGGTGAACAGCGGGCGCGGTCGTTGGGCGCCGGCTGGGGTGGCGGCGGAGCGGGTGGCCATCTCGACCAGCGCAGCGGCCAACCGTTCGCTGTGACTGCGGCTGATCCCGGCGGCCTCGTCGGCGAGGTACTGCTCGCGTTCGAGCCGGCTCAGTTCGCCCGCGACGATGGCACCGTCGATGCGGTCGAGGTTGCCGTCGATGCGCACGGTGCCGTCCCAGGTGGTGGAGGCGTGCAACGCCGACGCCCGCTCGGTTGGTTCCGTGCTGGTGCCGGTGGCGGTGTCGGCGAGTTGCGTCCAGTACTCGACGGCACGCACCGCCTGGCGGTGACGCAGCGTGGTGCACTGCTCGACGAGCAGTTCCTCGTCGCGCAGGAACAGGTCGTGACGGTGCGGTTGGTCGGCGCGGGCGAGCAGGTCGACGTGGTCCATCGACAAGCGCCCGTCCGTCACCGCGGCCAGCGTGGCCGGCATCGTGGTCAGGGCGCGGGCGCGGCGCAGCTCGATGTGGGCGGTCGTCGCCGACGTCGACGTGTCGCGGGCGAGTCGTGTCGCCGCGGTGCGCGACCCGTCCGAACGCCACACGCCGGCGGCGTCCCAACGGGCGAGTGCCGTCGCGCCGGCGCCGGCCAGGCGGTGCCGGGCCCGCTGCACGGCGATCACGAACGCGTCGAGGGTGGTGTCGTCGATGGCGTCGACGTCGACAGCGGCGAGCGCCGTGATGGCCTCGTCGAGCCGCTCCAGGACCTCCCCGACCATGTCTCCATCGTATCGTACATACGTTCGAGATACAACCCCTGAACAGGGAACTTTCGGGCTGCTACGCTCGGCCGGGTGGCGTGGCCGGACGACTCGATCATGGCTCGGCGAGGCGTCGCCGGCGGCGGCGTGGGTGCCACCCACGTGCTCAGCGAGGAGCGGCAAGGCACGTTCCACTTCACGATGGGCCCGTACTCGACGCCGGTCCTGGAGATCGAGCCGGGCGACCGGGTGACGGTGGAGACGCGGGACGCCTTCGGCGGCGTGATCCACACCGAGTCCGACCTGCCGAGCGCGACGTTGACGATGCCGTTCGTCAACCCACAGAACGGGCCGATCATGGTGGCGGGCGCGGAGAAGGGTGACGCCCTGGCCGTGTACATCGAGTCGATGGAACCGCGCGGCGACAACCCGCGTGGGACGTGCGCGATGATCCCCGAGTTCGGCGCCCTCACCGGCACGTCGCTCACGGCCACGCTGAACCAGCCGCTGCCCGAGCGGGTGCGCAAGGTCGACCTCGACGCCGAGCACGTCTACTGGAGCGACCGGGTGACGCTCCCGTACCGCCCGCACATCGGCACGTTGAGCACGTCGCCCGAGCTGGACTCGATCAACTCGCTCACCCCCGACAACCACGGCGGCAACATGGACCTCCCGGACATGGGTCCGGGGAGCGTCACCTATCTCCCCGTGCGCACGGCGGGCGCCCGGCTGTTCATCGGCGACGCCCACGCCTGCCAGGGCGACGGTGAGGTCTGCGGCACCGCCGTCGAGTACGCCAGCCTGACGACCATCCACGTCGAGCTGATCAAGGGATGGACCATCGACTGGCCCCGGTTGGAGACAGCGGACGTGATCATGGCGATCGGGTCGGCGCGTCCGCTCGAGGACGCGGCGCGGATCGCCTACCGGGAGTTGATCTTCTGGCTGGAGCGTGACTACGGGTTCGACCGATGGGACGCCTACATGATGCTCAGCCAGTGCGGACGGGTGCGGCTGGGCAACTTCGTCGACCCGAAGTACACGGTGGGCGCGGCGATCAGCAAGACCTACCTCGAAGGGAGCTGAGCATGGATCTCGGGCTCGGCGGTTTGAACGCCGTCGTCACGGGCGGCACCAGGGGCATCGGGCGGGCGATCGCCGACACGCTCGCCGACGAAGGGGCGAACGTCGCCATCTGCGCCCGCCACGCCGACGGCGTCGACGGCGCAGTGACGGCGCTGCAGGCGAAGGGTGTCCGGGCGACGGGCCGGGCCCTCGACGTGGGGGATGGCCCGGCGCTGCAGGAGTGGGTGCACGACGTGGCCGACGAGCTCGGGGGCATCGACATCGTCGTCTCCAACGTCTCCGCGCTCGCCATCGGTGGTGACGAGGAGCACTGGAGCAACGGGTTCCAGATCGACATGATGGGCGCGGTGCGCCTCGTGGACGCGGCGATGCCGAGCCTGGAGCAGTCGGCGGCGCCGTGCATCATCACCATCTCCAGCGTCTCGGGCCGCGAGATCGACTTCGCGTCGGGTGCGTACGGGGCGTTCAAGGCGGCGCTCGTGCACTACACCCAGGGCCTCGCCTACCACCTGGCGGGGAAGGGGATCCGGGCCAACACGGTGTCGCCGGGCAACACCTACTTCGACGGCGGCGTGTGGGCGCAGATCGAGACCGGAGACCCTGACCTGTTCGCCTTGGCGCTCGGCCTGAACCCGACCGGGCGGATGGGCACACCGCAGGAGATGGCCAACGCGGTCGCCTTCATCGCCAGCCCCAGGGCGAGCTTCATCACCGGCGCCAACCTCGTCGTCGACGGCGCGTTGACCAAGGGTGTCCAGCTCTGACCGCAGCGCCGGGTGCGATCGTGAGTGAGGTCGTGAGGATGACCGAGGCGCACTGCGATGCCGCCGGCGCGCTGCTCGCGACACGACACGCGCAGCGAGCGCGACCGGTTCCCGCTCCTCCCACGCGCCTACGAGGATCCAGCGCTGGCGACGAGTCTCGTGCGAAGCACACTCGACGTTCTGCGTCGGCGTCGCGGCGCTCGATGACCGCGGCGAGCCGATCGGCTTCCTGACGTCGGTGGAGTCGGAGCCCGATCCCGCGATCAGCGATCGCCCGGTACCTGCCCGCGCGCTGCTCGCTGCACCTCGTCCATGGCCATGCCGTCGCCGGCCAGGCCGACGCCACCCGGTCTACCGCGGCTGTACGGCGAGCTGGCGGCAGATGCGCTGGAGCGCGGAGTCCTCGATCATGTCGTGCACGTGCCCATCGGCGACCCGCACGAGGAACCCTGGGTGGCGCTCGGCTTCGGGCGCACCGCCCTCGTCGCCGTTCGCGACCTCGCGCCGACCGGTCGCCCGCTCCCGCCCGATGTCGAGGTCCGGGTGGCCAAGCCCGACGAGCTGGACATCGTCGATCGACTGATCGACGAGGAGGCCGTGTTCCACGCGGCAGCCCGATGTTCCGCCCCTACCGGCGCGAGGACACCGTCGACGCGGTGCGCGCTGAGCTGACCAGCGCACTGGCCAGCGAGGACCGGGCGTTCGTGATCGCTCGCCGCGGCGGGCGCGACGTCGGCGTCATCTCCGTCGGGCCGGGGCTCGGCTCGCCGCTCTACGTGCCGGACGGTGCCGCCTACATCGCGGCGACGGCCGTGCTGCCGACCGAGCGTGGCTCGGGCACCGGTGCCGCGCTCGTCGACGCGGCGTTCGGGTGGGCCAGTGACCACGGCCACGTCGCCGCCTGCCTGCACTTCCAGACCGCCAACGTGACGTCGACGGCATTCTGGACCGGCATCGGTTTCACGCCCGTCATGACCCACATGCGACGGCGCCTCGACGACCGCATCCTCTCCAGCCACCCGGTTCAGCACCGTCCATAGGCCGCGAGGAAGGTCCGCACGGCGTCCGCCGCCTTACTGGCGCCGTCGACCTGATTCACGCCTCGTCGGCGTCGTGTGACCGCCCGGTTCAGCGCCGTCCGTACGCGGCGAGGAAGGTCTGCACGGCTTGGTCGGCCCACTTCTTGATCGATGACCGGCTCGGCGCGTCGTCGTCGCCGAGCAGCATCGCCCTGTTCATCGGCTCGGACATGATCAGCCAGTTGAAGTCCGATGCGGCGCGGGCCGCGTCGGGCACGCTGCAGCAGTCCGCGGTCGCCGAGACGGCGGAACACGCTGGTCAGCTCGCTGATCGTCCTCCCGGGGCCGAGTTCGTAGAACGCTGTCCGAGCTGTGGGAAGCTCACCGCCTCGGCGATGACCAGTCGTCGCAGCTGCAGCGGACGTGGCTGCAGCACCAGCGCCAGTTGCTGACGAGCGTGGTCGGCGCAGGTCGCGCTCGAGGTCGTCGGTGTCGCCGAGCCGGTGGATCTCGTCGTCGAACGGCCGGCTCGCCGCTCCTCATGATCGCCATCACGATCGTCGAAGAGCAGATGCTCCTTGTCGCCGAAGTGCATGTAGATCGTCTGCTTCGACACACCCGGCGAGACGGGCGATGTCGTCCATGCTCGTTCTCGTGTAGCCGTTGTCGAGGAACGCCTCCGTCGCCGCCTCGGCGATTGCCTGACGCTTTCGCTCCGCTCGGGTCGGACGCTGCCCGTCCGTCCGGCTGCTCACGTCGCTACTCACGACGTCCATCGACACGACCGTACTAGACCGCTCAGTACTTGACTCGATCGTTCCAGTACCGTACGGTCTAGTTCTCAGGACGGCGAGCCTGAGGAGGCAGCCATGAACCGACGACCGAAGAGCAAGATCGACGAGCAGGCGATCGGTGCCGCCGTCACCGCGGAGCGGCTCGCGCTGTGCGACCTGCTCGACACGCTCACCGCCGACGAATGGAGACACCGTCGCTGTGCACGCCTGGACCGTTCGGGAGGTCGTCGCCCACCTCACCCTGGCGACACGCGACACCGTCTGGAGCCTCATCAAGGGCGCGGTCAAGGCCCGTGGCAACTTCGACCGCATGAACGCCGACATGGCCGTGCGCAGGCAGGCCGCTTCGCCCGGACCGCGTTCGTCCAGCAACTCCGCGACAGCGCCGCCTCCACGCGGCGCACACCGCTCAGCAACCGACTCGATCCCGCTCGTCGACGTGCTCGTGCACGCCCAGGACATCACCCGACCGCTCGGCCGGTCCATCCGATGCTGCCCGAGCACGTCGTGCCCGCCCTCGACCTCGCCGTGAGCAGCCGATGGTACGGCGGCGCCAAGCGCTTCGACGGCGTCACGCTCGTCGCCACCGACGCCGAGTGGTCGATGGGCGCCGGCCACGACGAGGTGCGCGGCACGGCGGGGACACTCCTCCTCGCTCGCCGACCGGGCGTTATCCGATCGCTCCCGCCGACCTCGCCGGCCCCGGCGTCTGCCGCCTCCGACTGGCGCCGTCGACCTGATCACGCCTCGTCGGCGTCGTGCCCGGGATCGATGCCGCCGGCCGTGGAGAGGCGCAGCGGGGTGAGATCGTCGGCGGCGTCGGCCCGTACCGGCTCGCCGACGAAGCAGACGTGGTCACCGCCGTCGTCGTGCAGCGATGTTCGTTCCAGCACGACGCGGTTCGGGCATTGCGTCAGCAGCGGGACACCGTTCGGGCCGGACGTCCAGTCGCAGTGAGCGAACTTGTCGACCTCGTCGCCGGTCGTGCCGCCGAACAGCTCGATGAGCGTCTCGTCGCCATCGATCGGGACGTGCACGCGACGTGCGTGGCGAGGACGGCGACCCGATACGTGAAGTTGGCCTTGGACAGCCACACGGCGTAGCGCGGTGGGTCGATGCTGCACTGGGAGTGGAAGCCGACGACGCACCCGGCCCGTTGGTCGTCGGCGGCCGTCGTCACGATGACGAGCGGGGGATCGAAGCGCTCGGCGATCGTGTCGAACGCCTGCGGACGTCACGCCGCCTCCTTGCGCAGGTAGCGCAGGAACAACGTGTCGTCCTCCTCGGCGACGTGGGCGAGGCGGAAGTGCCGCAACGCGGTGAGCCCGGCGGTGTTGACGGCGGGCAGCGGGTCGCCGCCGATCAGCGGCGCCAGGGTCAGGCAGTACTCGTCGAGCAGATCGAGGGCGATCAGCCCGCCGAGCAGCGTCGGCCCACCCTCGCACAGCACGATCGGCAGGTCCCGGCGGGCGAGCTCGGCGAGCGCCGACCGCCAGGTCGACCCGATCGCCGCCGGCGACGACGACCTCGCCGACCGCCTCGACAACGGCCAGGCGCGACGGCTCGCTGCCGGCGCGCTGGTGAGGATCAACGGCGGCCCAGCTCCCTCGAACAGCGGGAGGCCGGGATCGAGGTCGAGCGATGCCGACACGACGGCGAACCGGGGTGCGCCCTGGCCGCGCTGCCGGCGGGCCTCGAGCAGATCCTCGTCGAGGCGGATCGGCCCGTAGCGCTCGCGGCGGACGGTCTCGGCGCCGACCAGCACGACGTCGGCCACGCTGCGCAGCCGGCGGAACAGCTCGGCGTCGCGTGGGCTGGACAGGGCGCCGACCCTGCCGCTGATCGCGGCCGTTCCGTCGAGGCCGGCGACCATGTTCGACAGCACCCAGCACCCACCGGGCCGGGGGGTGCGCTCGACATCGACGTACGGCTGCAAGGCGTCGGCGAGCGGCTCCGTCGCCGGAGCCATGAGGTGGACCATGTCAGTAGACGCCCGGCACGAACGACTGCTGCTCGACGGGCGGGCGCACGTAGCCGGTGTCGTCCTGGCGCGGCGGCAGCTCAGGTGCGGCGTCTCGGGCTCGGAGTAGGGGATCGTGCTCAGCAGGTGGTGGATGCAGTTCAGCCGGGCGCGTCGGCTTGTCGTCGGCGTTGACGACCCACCACGGCGACTGCTTGGTGTCGGTGTACCGGAACATCTCGTCCTTCGCCCGCGAGTAGTCGACCCAGCGGGCGCGCGACTCGAGGTCCATCGGGCTCAGCTTCCAGTGCTTGGTCGGGTCGGCCATCCGGGCCTGGAAGCGGCGCTCCTGCTCCTCGTCGCTCACCGAGAACCAGTACTTGACGAGGATGATGCCGGAGCGGACCAGCATCCGCTCGAACTCGGGGCAGGAGCGGAAGAACTCCTCGAGCTCGTCCTCGGTGCAGAACCCCATCACCCGCTCGACGCCGGCCCGGTTGTACCAGCTCCGGTCGAACAGGACGATCTCGCCGGCGGCCGGCAGGTGGGCGACGTAGCGCTGGAAGTACCACTGCGACTGCTCGCGCTCGGTCGGCGTCCCGAGCGCGACCACCCGGCAGAAGCGCGGGTTCAGCGGTTCGGCGATGCGCTTGATGACCCCGCCCTTGCCGGCCGCGTCGCGGCCCTCGAAGACGACCACGACGCGGCGGCCCTCCGCACGCACGTACTCCTGCAGCTTGACCAGCTCGTGCTGCAGGCGCCGGAGCTCCTTCTCGAGGTCTTTCTTGCGCTCACAGCGAGCTGCTTCTTGCGCCGTGGGCCATGGTCACCCCTCCCGGTCGAACGAAACTGTCACGAAGCGACCATTGTCGTCGTCGACGCGATCCGTCACGACACCGCGCCGGACCGCCGGCGGGTTCGCCGACGTCACCTCGACGGTGTCGCCCACCGCGGCGTCGGCCAGGAGGTCCTCGGGAACGAACATGCTCGGGGCATCCTCGCGGACATCGAGCTCGACCGACCATGTCCGTTGGGGCACCATGGATCGGCGGTTCCCATCAACGGCGCCGACGAAACGGGCTAGCGGCGGAGCCGCCCCGACCGAGCGTGCGCCAGTGCGCCGGGCGGTGATGGGGTGTGGGGGCCAGCCCCCACGGTGTTAGGAGGCCTGATCGACGACCCGGCGGCGGAACTGGCGCACGCCGTAGGCGATCAGCTCGACGTCGGTGCGGGCGCGGACGGTGGCCGAGCGCGGGAAGCCGAGCAGTGGACCGAACTCGCCGAAGTAGTGGCCGGCGCCGACGGTCGTGATTGCTCCTCGGCGCCGTCGGCGAGCTCGCGGACGACGTCGACCTCGGCCCGCGAGGTGCCCGTTCGATCATGCCGACCTCGCCGACGACCTCGCCGCGGGCGATCTCGCCGATCACGGTGCCGTCGCGGCTCGCCGCCAACCGGCCGCTGACCACGAGGTAGCCGGCATCCGACACATCGCCCTGCTCGAACAGGACGTCGCCGGAACGCAGGTGGACGCGCTCGCTCGACTCGACGACCTCCGCCGCGAGCGTCAGGTCGATCGCCAGCAGCTCGGCCACCAGGCCGATGGTCCGGTGACGGTCGATGCGCGACCTGGCGACGTCGACCATCGCCACCATCGCCGGCTCGTCGGTGGCCAGCCAGTGTTGATGGGCGCTGCCGTCGAGCTGACGGACGACCGACGGCTCGAGCGCCCGAACAGTCGCCGTCCGCGGGCAGCCGGCGAGGGCGGCGATCTCGCCGATCGTCGCTCCCGGCCCGACCGTGTCGATGGGCACCAGCGCCGGCCCGCGCAGGATCTCGAACGACCCCTCGACGACGGAGAACACGTCGTCGTCGTCGCCGCCCTCGTGGACGAGCACCTCGCCGGCGGCGACCTCGCGCAGGGTCGCGCTGGACCAGGGCGTCGCCGGTCGGTCGGCCACCTCCACCCTGCTCGTCCTCCCTCTGGCCCGCCGTCGAGCAACTGCTCCGGACCGGCGTCGCAACCTCGCCGCGTGCCGGCTGGCGGCCGGCAACCGGACGTCGGTGTGTCGGCCGGCGGACGTCATGGCGTATCGTGCGGCGACCATCCGTGGGAGGCGACGCATGTTGAAGAAGCAAGACGGACGAGTCGAGAAGCTGGCCGGGGTCAGCCTCTTCCGGGGTTGCTCGCAGTCCGAGCTGAAGGCCCTGGCCGGGATCACCACCGAGGTCGAGGCGGCGGCCGGCAAGGTGTTGTGCCAGGAGGGCAAGTCCGGCAACGAGTGCTTCGTCGTCATCGAGGGCGAGGCCGCCGTCACGATCGGCGGCGACGAGGTGACGACGATCGGCCCGGGCGGGTTCTTCGGCGAGATGGCCCTGCTCGACGGCGGGCCGCGGGTCGCCACCGTCACGGCGAAGACGGACATGCGCCTGCTGTCGCTGTCGCGCGGCGAGTTCACGACGCTGCTGGCGGACGTGCCCTCGGTGTCCCGGAAGATGCTCGAAGCCGTCGGCGCCCGCCTCCGACTCGCCGACGCCCAACTGCACCCCTCCCACGTCGGCATCTGAGAGACGCCAGGTCGGTGAGCGCCGCTGCGTAGCGGCGGCGGCGAACTCGGGAGGTCGAGCAGCGGTCAGCTCAAGGCTCCAGCCAGCGCTCGATCTGGGCGTCGGCGACCTCGCTCGACTCGCCGTGCCCGGTCACCGCGGGGATGAACACGCTGCGGTCGAGGCCCTGCAGGACGAGCTCCTCGGCGGCGCGCACCGTCGCCGTGCGCGGGATGTCGCGCAACAGGGCGATCTCGCCGAACGAGTCGCCGGGGCCGAGCTCGCGGACGTGCCGGCCGCCGATGGAGACGGTCGCCCGGCCGCGCTCGATCACCCAGAACCGGTCGCCCGGCTCACCTTCCTCGACCACCGTCGTGCCGGCGGGCACCGTCACGCGGCACGAGCGCGGCGGCGAGCCGTTCGAGCACGGGCGCGGGCAGCACGGCCAGCGTCGGGACCTGACGCAGCAGCGCCAGGCCGGGCGGGGCGAGTGCCGTGCGTGTCGATGCGCCGCAGCTGCGCCATCCCGGCGACGCGCGAGTGCGGCGACGCTCGCACCGATCACGACCAGCCCCCAGCGCAGCCCGGCGGTGGCGATCAGCACCGCCATGAGGAGCGAGCCCAGCGCCATGCCGGCGATGACGATGCTCTCCAGGGCGCCGAACACCCGGCCCATCACCTCGGCCGGGGCGATGCGCTGGATCAGTGTGTAGGCGTTGACGTCGACGAGTGAGTTGGCGATGCCGATGAGGAACATCGCGAGCAGCGCCGAAGCGAGCGTCGGCCACACGGCGATCAAGCAGCAGCGGCGCCGACCACATCACGATGCCCGACCCGAAGTCGGTGGCGATGCGCTGGCGGGCACCGAGGACGAGGGCGACGAAACCGCCGAGCAGCCCGCCGATGCCGAGCACCGCACCGAGCAACCCGATCCCCGACTCGCCGAGGTCGAGCAGGTCGAGGGCGATGCTCACCTCGTACACCGCCGACGCCCCGGCGACGACCGTCTGGGCGGCGTAGAGCCCGGCGATCAGCCGCAACCGGCGGTCCCGGACGATGGCGGCGAACCCGGCGCCGACCTCGCCGAGGATGCCCGGCCGCCGGCCGGCGACGACCTCGGGCGGCGGTCCAGCCGACCGTGGGCTGGGCGGAGCCCGACGAGGAGCGCGGCGGACCACAGCAGGGTCACGGCGGTGACGACGTACACGCCGGCGACGCCGGAGATCGCCAGCACGACGCCGGCGAGCGCCGGGCCGAGGCAGAACCCGACGCTCTCGATCGTCGTCGCCACGGCGTTGGCACTGGTGAGCTCGCGAGGATCCCGTCGCCAGCTCGGGCAGGATCGCCGCCTGGGCGGGCCGGAAGGCGAGTGAGATGGTCGACTTGACCAGGGCGAGGGCGTAGACCACGGCAGCCGGGCCCTCCGCGGCGATCACGACGGCGGCGACCACCACGATGGACGGCACGAGCAACGTCGGCGCCGATCATCACGAGCCTTCCTGTCGTGGCGATCGGCGAGTGCCGCCATCACGGGTGCCAGCAGGGCCAGCAGCACGTAGCGGACGACGCTGAAGACGCCGAGCGCGGTGGCGCCTCCCTGCTCGAAGACCCACACGGCGACGGCGAGCTTGTACGCCCAGTCGCCGATCACCGATCCGGCGAGCGCCAGGTTGATGCGTCGGAGGCCGTCGTTGCGGAACGTGTCGGCGACGGCCCGCCTCGACTCCCTCACCTGCTGGCCCACGGCCCCCACTGCGCCCCCTCCCGCGAGCGACCGCCCGGTCGCCGACGACCGGCGGAAGCTACATGAGTTGTGTCAGCTCCGACACGTTCGCCGCGTGCCGCCCGGTACGGACCCGAGCAGCGCGATCGTGCACGATGGCCCCAGTCACCAACAACGGGAGGGAGCCAGGGACATGGCCAAGAAGGAAGCGGAGACAAGCGAGTGCCGCCGAGCGACGACGATCGACGACTCCGTCGAGGGGCACGTCAACCTCCAGCCGCAGAACGCCGCAGGAGGGGCCGAACAAGCGGGCGGCCCGCACGCCGCGACACTGACGCTCGGCGATCGGCGGGACGAGCGACGCCCCGGTCAGCGCGAACGGCGCGGCCGGGGCGTTGCCGCGCGATCGCCGCCAGCACGGTGCGCGCCTGCCACGGGGTGATCCCGGGGTGGGCGCCGACGATGCGGGCAAGGTGACCCGTGACGACCGCCGCGGCGAAGCTGTTCCCGCTGGCCACGACGCTGCCGCCGCCACTCCAGGCAACCGGCAGGTCGATGCCGGCGGCGCCCCACTCGGCCGGCCCACGCGGGTTGCACCAGATCGCCTCCAGGTCGTCGCCCGGGCCGCAGGCCACGGAGAACACGCCCGGCCAACTCGCTCGGGATCGACGGCTTGCGTTCGTTGTTCATCGCCGACACCAGCGCCACGCGCCCGAACGTCGCCCGGTCGACGAGCTCCCAGAACGTCTCCAGGTAGCTCTCGTTGCTCGTCGAGAGGCTCAGGTTCACGACGTGGACGTCGTTGCGGATGCACCAGTCGATGCCCTCGGCGAAGCAGGTCGCGCTGCCGCGGAGATCTGTGCCGAGCACCCTGACGCTGACCAGCTCGACATCGGGGGCGAGCGAGCGGATGATCCCGGCGCACGCCGTGCCGTGGCCGTAGCGATCGTCGTGCGGACCCTCGGTGAGCACGACCCCGTCGGGCGCCGTCGGCGTCGGCGCGCACGTCGACGCTCGCCGCGACCTCGCCGACCGCCGGATGTTCTGCGTCGATGCCCGAGTCGACGACGGCCACGCGGACGCCGGTGCCCCGACCGTCGCCGTAGGCCCACCGGCGCGTCACCCGACCGGGCAGTCGAAGGTGCGGCGCAGTGCCGAGCTCGCCGTCCAGGAACGGCTCCGACCAGGCAGGACGGATGTCGGTCATCGGCCGCGACGGCGTCCGGCCAGCGCGACGACGGCGTCGACCACGTCGATGACCTCGCTGCGCGCCGCCGGATCGAGGCGGCGGACGGCGTTGAGCGTGGCGGCGATGGCGACGACGCCGTCGTCGGTGTCGGGATCGCGCTGCAGCGCTCGCCGCAGCGACGGCGCGAGGTGCGGCGCCGTCGTGGCGACGGCGTCAGCGAAGGCGTCGAGGAGCACGCGGGCCGTCGCCGACGTCTCGCCGAGTGTGGCGAGCGTCGGCGCCGCCAAGCGGGCGAATGCCGTATCCGAGCTCCAGCGCGTCGACCGTGCTCACGGTCCGGTCGAGGACGGTCAGCACGCCGACGGCCGAACCCGTGCGGCCGACGACCGGCACGAGCAGGAGCGTCTGGGGCACGTAGCCCGTGCGCTCGGCGACGTCGCGGGCGAACCGCGGGTCGCTCGCCGGTTCGTCGATCGCCAGCGCCTGACCGGAGGCGGCGACGTAGCCGGCCAGGCCGCGGGCGAGCGGCAGCTCGGTGCCGACGATGGCCTCGGCGCCTCGGCCGGACGCGGCGACGTAGCGCAGGTGGTCGTGCTCGACGTGAGCGACCGACACGGCTGTGGCACCGAAGGCGAGGCGGGCCGCGGTGCACAGGTCGGTGAGCTGGTCGAGCCACGACGCGTCGTCGAGCATGGGTGCGGCGTCGAGGGCGACCTCGGCGAGCTGGTCGATGAGGTCGGCACGGCGCACGTCCGAGATCATGGCCCACCGCCGAACGTATGGTGCCGACCGTGGATCACAACGTGTTCAGCACGCTCTCCGACGACGATCGGCGAGCGGTGCTGGCGACGATGGTGCGGCGCCGCTACCGCAAGGGCGACACGCTCTTCCACGAGGGCGAGACCGGCGACCTGCTGTACGTCCTCGAGCGCGGGCGGGTCGCCATCCGGGTGTCGACGGCACTCGGCGACGTGGCGACGCTGACCGTGCTCGGACCGGGAGCGAGCTTCGGCGAGCAGGCGCTGCTCGACCACTCGACGGTCCGTACGGCGAGCGCCGTCGCCCTCGAGCCGGTCGAGGCGCGCACACTCCAGCGCCAGCACTTCGACGACCTTCGCCGCCGTCCACCCGTCCGTCGACCGGATGCTCGTCGAGGTCCTCGCGGCGCAGGTGCGGAGGCTGTCCACGCACCTCGTCGAGGCGCTCTACCTGCCGGTCGAGGTGCGTATGGTGCGCCGGTTCGCCGAGCTGGCCATGCTGTACGGCGACTCCCGGCCGATCGAGATCCCACTGCGCCAGGACGACCTGGCGTCGATGGCCGGCACCACCCGGCCGACGGCAAACCGCATCCTCCGCCAGCTCCAGGACGACGGCATCGTCGCCCTGCGCCGCGGCACGCTGCACGTGCTCGACGCAGTGTCGCTGGCCGCTCGCGCCCGCTGAGCACGGGCGCCGCCCACTACCCTCGCTCGAGCCAAGAGCGAGAGCCAGGAGGGAGTGGCAGTTGGCCGATCGGGCTGCAATCGAGTTGGAGGCGGCGCTCGCCCCGTATGTGCCCGATCTCCTGCGCCGCTGGCCGGAGGACGTGGCCTGGCAGCAGCTCGAGGGGACGATGGTGTCGGCCGACATCAGCGGCTTCACCACGCTGGCCGAGCGCTTGGCCGAGCGCGGCCGGGAAGGCGCCGAGGAGCTCAACGCGCTCATCAGCGGCTGCTTCGAGGCGATGATCGAGCACTGCGACCGACAGGGCGGCGACGTCGTCAAGTTCGGCGGCGACGCCCTGCTCGTGTGGTTCGCCGGTGAGGGCCACGCCACCCGCGCCTGCCGGGCTGCCGTCGGCATGCGCAGCACGATCCGCCGCCGACGCACGACATCCGACGGCCGGCTCGTCCGCCTGGCCATGTCGATCGGCGTGCACTCCGGTCAGCATCACGTCTTCGCCATCCACGCCGGGTGCGACGATCTCATCGTCAGTGGTCCCGGGGCGACGGCGACGGTGGCTGCCGAGTCGGCAGCCGCCGCGGGTGAGATCCTGCTCAGCCACGCGACTGCACTGCTGGTCCCGGCATCGTGGCTGGGCCCGTCCCGGCCCGACGGCGTCACGCTTGCAACGGCTCACGGCGTCGCACCGGCGACCGCCGCCGCCCGCCGACATCACCTCCACCATGCGAGCGTCGTCGGCCTTCGTCTCCGAGGTGCAGCAGGCACAGGTGATGGCCGGCGCCGTCCACGAGCATCGCCAGGTCGCCGTCAGCTTCGTCGCCTTCAGCGGGACGGATGCGCTGGTCGCGTCCGGCGGCGCCGGTGAGCTGGCCGTGCGACTGCGTGCCGTGTCGGCGTCGATCGCCTCCATCTGTGAGCGCTTCGGCGTGTTCCTGCTGGCCACCGACGTCAACCCCGACGGCGGCAAGTTCATGCTCGCCGCCGGCGCCCCGCTGTCGCGTGGCGGCGACGACGAGCGCATGCTGCGCGCCGCTCGCGAGATCGTCGACGCCGACCCCGGCATCGGTCTGCGCGCCGGCGTCACCCGTGGCTATGTGTTCGGCTGCGACCTCGGCTCGGAGCGGCGCCGCGTGTACACGGTGATGGGCGACGCCGTGAACCTGTCGGCGCGATTGATGTCCAAGGCGGCGCCGGGGGAGATCATCGTCAGCCGTCCCGTCATGGAGTGGGCGTCGTCACGCTTCGAGTACGACGCCCTCGAACCGTTCCTCGTCAAGGGCAAGTCCGTCCCGATCTACGCCGGACGCCTGGGACGACACCTCGGCCGGCGCACCGATCTCGACCAGGTCGACACCGAGCTGTGCGGCCGGACCGACCGAGCTGACGACGCTGCTCGGTCTGGCCGATGCGGCAGCGGAGGGTCACGGGTCGGTGGTCGTGATCACGGGCGAGGCGGGCATCGGCAAGAGCCGGCTCGCCGTCGAGGTCGTCCGCCGGCGTCTCGACTTCGCCGTCGTGTTCGCCCGCTGCCAGCCGTTCGACCGGCTGTCGGCCTACTCCGTGGCGATGCCCGTCCTGCGACCGCTGCTCGGCATCGCGCTCGAAGCGTCGCGGGTCGAGGCGGGGGCGGCGTTCGACGGCCTGGCTGGCCGAGCACCTGCCCGCAGCCATCCCGCTGGCGCCGCTCCTCGCCGTGTCCATCGAGGCCGACGTCGAGCCGACGCCCGAGGCCGACGCGGTGCTCCCGGCCTTCCGCCGGGTCCGCACGCTGCAGCTGCTCTCCGATGTCATCGGCCATGCCGTCGACGCCCCGACGGCGATCCTCATCGACGACGTCAACCACGCCGACGACGCCACCCGCGAGCTGCTCGAGGTGCTGGCGACGTCGGCGGCAGGCGTGCCCCTGCTCGTCGTCACGACGTCGGTGACCGAGGAGACGCTGACGGGGGAGCGGATCACGCTCGGCCAGCTCGACGAGACCGACGTCGTCGCCATGATCGAGGCGCTGCTCGGCAACCGGGCGATCGCCCCGGGCACCGTCCGCTCGATCGTCCGGCGCGCCGAGGGCAACCCGCTGTTCGTCGGCGAGCTGCTGCGAGCTCTGGCCGAGGATCCCGACGCCGAGATCCCGTCGTCGCTCGAGGCGCTCGTCGAGGCGCGGATCGACACGCTCGACCCCGCCGACCGCCAGCTGCTGCGCAACGCCTCCGTGCTCGGGTCGGAGGTCGACATCACGCTGCTCGGGCGGATGAGCGACGACGCCCTGATCCGCCGCCAGGATCGGTGGGACCGCCTCGACCGGTTCCTCGAACGGGTCGGACCCGGCATCGTGCGCTTCCGCTACGACACCTATCACCGCGTGGTCTATGGCGGCCTCTCGTACCGCTCGCGGCGGACGCTCCACCGTCGGGTGATCGACGTCCTCGAGCAGACCGACGCCGGCGGAGAGCCTCGAGCACCTCGCCCTGCTGACGTTCCACGCCCACCACAGCGGCGACCGCGAGCGCACGTGGCGCTACGGCACGGCGGCGGCCGCGGCGGCGGCCGGAGCGGCGATGTTCGGGGAGTCGGCCCGCCTGTACACGCTCGCCCTGCGCGCCCACGCCGAGGTCCCGCCGGACGAGCTGAGCGTCGTCGCCGAACGGGCCGGCGACGTGTACGAGGTGGTCGGCCAGCTCGAGGAGGCGGAGCGGGCGCTGGCACTGGCGACCCGGCGGACCACCTCCGGACTGGATCAAGCCAGGCTCTGGCGCAAGCGCGCCGAGGTCGCCGAGCGGCTCGGCGGCAACCGCCAGGCGCAGCGCCGCCTCGCCAGGGCGGCGCGGGCGCTGCGCACCGTGCCGTGGTCGTCGGCGCTGCGCGAGCGGGCGCGCTGGGAGTCGGCCAAGAGCGGGCTCGCCCTTCGCCAGACGCCGGCTCGAGGAGGCGTGGAACTACGCCACCAGCGCGCTCAGCAAGGCCCAGCTCGTCGAGGACTGGAAGACCGCCGCCCACGCCGCGTTGATGGTCGACAACCTCGTGACCAACCTGCGCTGGGAGGGCGTCGTCGTGCAGCGGCCCGACGTCGTCGAGCTGTGCCGCCTGGCGGGCGATCCCGTCGGCGAGGCCAAGTACCTCAGCAACCGGGCGATCGACCTCTACTTCGACGGTGACTGGCGCAGCGCGATGCGCATGTACCGCGAGTCCGCCGAGCGCTCGGCGGAGTACGGCGCACGCCGTGTCCGAGGCGACATGCCTCAACAACATCGCCGAGATCCTCAGCGACCAGGGCCGCTACGACGAGGCGCACACGATGCTGCGCCGGGCCAGCAGGACGTGGCGCTCGATCGGCTACAGCATCGGCATCGCCTATGCCGACTCCAACCTCGGCCGGCTGGCGTCGCGCACCGGGCGCCACGCCGAGGCGCTCGAGCTGCTCGCCGCGGCAGCGAGCCGCTTCGAGGCGCTCGGATCGCTCTCCGACCTCACCGAGGTCGCCCTGCGGACGATCGAGGCCCGCCTCCGCGCCGGTGATCCAGTGGCCGACGACGTGTGGCCCGCCGACACCGACCTGGAGGTCGATCCGACGTTGCAGGCCTACGCCGATCGGTTGCGCGCCCTCGCCGCCGGATCGCCCGCGGATGCGGCGCCGCTGATCGACCGCAGCATCGCCAGGGCACGGGCGGCAGGCGTGCCGTTCGAGCTGGCCCTGTCGCTGCGCGTGCGGGCGGCGATCGTCGGTGACGAGGCGGCGGCCTCCGAGGCCGAGGCGATCTTCAGCGGGCTCGAGGTGGTCACGCCACCGCCACTGCCAGAACGCGGCGCCTGGTCACGCCGCACGCGCGTGGGGTGACAACCGTCTCGCCCGTTGCGTCAGCGGGGGCACGGTGTCGCCCGCCGATTTGTGGTGACGTCACCCGGGTGCGGTACGTTGCCGGGCGCCAGAGGGAGGGCACAGATGAGCGGACGGTTTCGCGCGGCGCTGAGCGCTGCGGTCGTTGCGGTGCTGGCGATCGGTGCGGTCGAGGTCGCCTCGTCGCCGGTGTGCCGCGACGCCTCCCGACGCGCAAGGGCGCTGGGTCGTCGACTCCCTCGGCGACGCGCCCGACGTGGCTCCCGGCGACGGCGACTGCGCCGATGCCGGCGGGGCGTGCACCCTGCGCGCGGCGACCGCCGAGGCCGGGGCCCAGCTGGCCGCCGGACAGGACGCCACGATCACGTTCGCCTCGAACACCCTCGGCCAAACCATCGCCGTCGGCGACGCCGCTGATCCGTGGACGTGCCCGCAGATCGTGTGCTGACCATCCAGAGCCCCCAGCCGGGCCCGCGGCCAACCCTCGACGGCGGCGACGACGACCGGATCCTCATCCTCACCGGGACCGGCGCGGCCCTCATCGTCGGCGTGAACTTCCAGAACGGCGCGACGGACGGCTCCCTGCCGGCGGGGGGCGGGGCGATCAACTCGTCGCTGACCTCGCTGAGCATCGACAGCTCGAGGATCAGCTCCAGCTCGGCGGTCGTCGGCGGCGGCAACTTCGGCGGTGGGATCTTGTCGACCGGGGTGCTCACGCTGTCGTACGCCGAGATCATCGGCAACACGGCCGGTGCGCTCGGCGGCGGCGTCGCCGCACCGGGCGGCGTGGCCATCACGGGCTCTTCCATCAGGGGCAACACGTCGGGCGGCGAAGGTGGCGGGCTGTACGCCGGCGGGGCGGTCAGGGTCGAGAGCTCGGAGATCTCGGCGAACACGGCCGAAGGCGACGGCGGCGGCATCGACTGCGAGTGCGACCAGCTCATCGTCCAGTGGGTCTCGCTCGTCGACAACGAGGCGACCACCGGCCAGGGCGGCGGCATCTTCGGCTTCCCGGCGTCAGCGTTCCTCGCCAACGTCACGGCGAGCGGCAACCTCGCCGGCAACGGTGGTGGCGCCGTGTCGATGCTCCCGGGAACCGACGTCCAGATCCGCAACGCCACGGTCACCGAGAGCGACAGCGGCGCCGGCCTGGGTGCCGTGCTGCTCGGCGCGCCGACGACCACCCACGTGATGACGAACAGCATCCTCTACGGCAACGTCGGCGAGGACTGCTCGGGCTTCACGTACGCGACCGAGGGCACCGACAGCATCGTCGGCACCGGGGGATGCATCCCCACCGGTGGCGGTGACCGGCTGGCCGTCGACCCGCAGCTGCAGCCCGTGGGCACCTACGACGGCGGGGCCACGGTCCTCGTCGGCACCAGCATCCGCCTGCTCCCCCTCGTCCCGATCCTCGGCGACTCGCCGGCGATCGACGCCGGGACCTCGTGCGAGCCCACCGATGTGCGCGGCCTCCCCCGAGTCGGTCCGGCATGCGACCTCGGTGCGTTCGAGCTGACCCTCCAGGCTCGCGACTTCCGCGACGACGGTGACGGCACCCTCGGTCCGCCCACTGCGGTCCTGCATTACGGCGCGGCGCGTGCTGCCGATCGACCAGATCCCAGGCTCTGCGCTCACCGACCCGGCCGGCAACGGCAGCCTGGACCGCCCGGCAGCGGTGCCCGCACGCGCAGCTCCGTGGCATCGATCTCGAGCAGACCGGCTTGGCCGCCATCCCGCTGCGCCAGGTCCCCCTGCGCTCGATCGCTCCCTCGACGCCGAGGTGCTCGACTCGATCTCGCTCGACCAGCTCCCCCTCGACTACACCAGCGCCACCAACGGCGACGGCTGGGTCGGCTACCTGCTCGACCACGGTCTCACCGATCTCGCCGAGCAGCCGCTCAACACGGTCACGCTCGGCCAGGTGCTGGCGGAGACGGACGGCGACGGCCTCGAACTGTCGCAGATCGACTTCTCGGCGACCCCGCTCGGCTCGCTGCCCGTCGGCGCCATCGCCATGGGCACGGCGACACTCGCCGAGCTCGACCTCCCGGCCGGTACGGACTGGTGCACGCTGATCGAGACGTACTCGGAGCGGTCCTGTGGATCCGGCGCCGGCGACATCGATCTCGGCACAGCGACGCTGGTGTCGATCAGCCTGCAGGGTGTGCCGCTGCGGTCAGATCCCGCTGCGGTCGATCCCGTTGCGGTCGATCGACTTCGAGGCGTTGCCGTTGCGGTCGATCCCGTTGCGGTCGATCCCGCTGCGGCAGATCGACATCGAGGCGTCGCCGTTGCGGTCGATCCCGTTGCGGTCAGATCGACTTCGAGGCGTCGCCGTTGCGGTCGATGCCGTTGCGGTCGATCGACATCCAGGGTCACCGTTGCGGTCGATCCCGTTGCGGTCGATCGACTTCCAGGCGTCGCCGTTGCGGTCGATTCCGCTGCGGTCGATCAACATCCAGGGCTCGCCGTTGCGGTCGATCCCGTTGCGCCGGTCGCCAACCTCGGCGCCATCGTCGACTGCTCGGAGTTCCCGACTGCGGCAGCCAGACGCTGACGCTCGGTGATGTCCCGTTCGAAGCCCTGATCGGCACGCTCGGCGCGCTGGTCGGCAGCGTCCCGAGCGAGATCAACCTGGGGACGCTCGGCGAGCTGGCGGCGGCTACCCCGACGCCTATGGCGCTGCCGATGCGCCCGAACTCGCCACGCTGGGCGAGCTCGCTGCCTTCTTCGGCGACACCACGCTCGGCGAGATCGGCGGCCACGGGTACGAGAACGCCTACGGCGACATGATCATCGACGACTTCCTGGCCCTGCTGATCGAGCTGTTCCCCGACACGACGCTCGGCGACCTGCTCAGCGGCATCCTCCCCGCCAGCGAGATGCCGTGGCAGGACCTCGACCTCGAGGGCGGGGCGGCCGCGCTCAAGCAGGCTGTCGGCGGCACCGCCGCGGAACGACGCCTACGTCCTCTATGACGTGACGATCGACAACACGTTGCCGGTGGCCAGCGCGCGTGCGAGCTCGACCTGTCGGTGCCGGCCGGCTACACGCTGTTGCCCGAGTCGTTCCAGCTCAAGCCGACGTACACGACGTCATTCGACTTCACCGAGCCGTTCGCCTTCCCGAGCCCGACCATCGGGCCCGACGATCAGGCGCGGTCGGACGCTGGCGTCGATGCAGCATCACCCCGCCCCAGGGCTCGTTCCGCCTCGTGTTCCGGGCGATCCCCCCGCTCGACCTCGGCACGACGGGTCCGTTCGAGATCGACCTGAGCGCCCCAGGACGACTTCTGGGAGCTCGACAACGAGCTCACCGGCATCGACGTGACGATCGCCGACATCCTGGAGGACAACGACGTCGTCGAGCGGGCGACGAACTTCATCGTGAACGGTGAGGGAGGCCCCCTCAACGACGTCGACGACGTGCTCTTCCTCACCCACCTCGCCTCGGCGACCGACGTCGACTGGTTCCGGATCCCCGTCGCCCAGGGCGAGCAGCTGTCGGTGTACCTGGCCAACCTGCCCGCCGACTACGACGTGTTGCTCTACGGGCCGGCGCAGGCACCGCTGCGCGGCACCCCGTCGCGGGTGCTGCCACCGTCGCCCGACGGTGGCTTGAGCCTGATCGGCGCGGAGAACGCCACCAACGCCCTCGTCGCCGCTGACATCGTCACGACGCCACCCAACGACGACTGGGAGCTCTACGCGGTGTCGTCGCGGCGCGGCACCACCAGCGAGCGCATCGACACCGGCGCCCTGCCGGCCGGCGACTACGCCGTCAAGGTCGTCGGCTACAACGGAGCCACCAGCGCGTCGCCGTACAGCCTGCGCGCCCGCACGAAGCCGGCGGCCGGCGCCGGCGCCTGTGCTGCCATCCCGGCGGCCGCGCCGACGACGCTGACGTTGCCGGCGGCGGCCACGACGGTCACCGACGAGACGACGACGATCCTGCTGACCCACCTCGGCCGCCTGCAGCGGTCGTACCCGGCCGGCGGGGCGACGGTCCGCGACGCCCTCGTCGAGTTCGCCAGCGGGACCAGTGGCGCGCCGGCCGACTTCGCCGACACGAGCGCGGCCGTCGTCGACGCTCGACGACCTCGACAGCTTCGCCGCATGGGATGCCGCGCCCGTGCGACCCCGACGCGGCCAACGCCGTCGTCTCCCAGGTCGGGGCGCGCATCGACGCCATCCGCCTCGCCCACCCGAACGTCACCAACGTCGTCATCGTCGGCGCCGACGACCAGATCCCGTTCGCCCGGGTCAAGGACGCGGTGCCGGCGCACAACGAGTCGGAGTACGCCAGCACGTTCGACGGCACCTCGCCGCTGAAGGCGGCGCTCTCGCTCGGCTACGTGCTCACCGACAACCCCTACGGCGCGTCGAGCCCGATGGCGATCGGCCCGCGCGAGCTGTTCGTGCCGGAGATCGGTGTCGGCCGGCTGGTCGAGTCGCCCGCCGACATCGACAAGGCGCTGCGGCACGTTCCTCGACTTCCACGGCGTGCTCGCCCCGGAGACGGCGCTGAGCACGGGCTACGACTTCCTGACCGACGGCGCCGAGGCCGTCGCCACCGAGCTCGACGGCGGGCTGTTCGACAACGCCGTCGACCCGCTGATCAACGACGCCTGGACCCGCGACGAGCTCCGCGACGCCTGGATCGGCACCGACGCGGCGACGTCCGCCGACGTGGCGTCGGTCAACGCCCACTTCGACCACTACCGGGCCCTGCCCGCCGACCAGGACGCCAGCGGCAAGCTCACCGATCCGTTCGAGCTCGACGACGTCAGCGGCGCCGCCGCACGGCTCGCTCGACGGGTCGATCGTGTTCAGCATGGGCTGCCACATGGCCCTGTCCGTGTCGGACGTCTCCGTCGCCGGCAGCGTCGCCGCCGACTGGGCCCAGACGCTCAGCGGCGCCGGGGCCATCGTCGCCGGCAACACCGGCTACGGCTACGGCGACGACAAGGTCGTCGGCGCCACCGAGGAGCTGATGCGCCAGTTCGCCCGGCGCCTCGACGGCACGATGACCGTCGGCCAATCGATGGCCTTCGCCAAGCAGCAGTACATCGCCGACCTCCTCATCAACACCATCAGCCCGTTCGACGAGAAGGTCGTCAGCCAGGTCGTGTTCTACGGCCTGCCGATGTACCGCATCGGCGACGTCGACCCGCAGGACCCGCCGGTCGTCCCGCCGACGCAGATCGACCCGGTCACCGGGCTCGACTCCTGCCGACGACGATCGCCACGCCGATCGACACCCCGGGCGGCCTGCGAGCCAGCCGGCGATCCGGACTCCGGGGGCGTCTACTACCACGTCAACAACGAGATCCAGGCGACGGCCTACCAGCCGGTCCAGCCACGGACATCGCGTGACGTCACCCAACCCGGCCGCATCGCCCGCGGCGCGCTGATCACCGACCTGACGTCGACGGATGTCGACATGCCCAACCCGGTGATCATGACGCCGACCGACGACGTCACCGGCAGCAACCCGGAGGCCAGGGTCGACGGCGCCTTCTTCCCGTCGGCGCTGCAGTCCGTCGGCCGCCGCCTCGACGTCAACGGGCCGCGTGACCAGCTCGTCATCGTGCCCGGCCAGTTCCGCGACCTCGACAGCTCGAGCAACGGCGCCGGCATCCAGCGACTGTTCACCGAGACGACGGCCCTCGTGTACTACGCCCCCGCCGGCAACACCGACGTCACGCCGCCGACGATCACGTCGACGTCGGCGGCGATCATCGGCGGCGCCGCGGCGTTCTCGGTGCAAGCCACCGACGACGCGGCCGTCGCCCGGGTCAACGTCATCTACACGACCGACGTCGACGGCGGCGACTGGTCCAGCCTCGACCTGCCGCTCGTCGGCGGCGTCTACGCCGGCGGTCAGGACGTGACCGACGGGGCGACCCAGGTCGACTACTTCGTCCAGGTCGTCGACAGCGGCGGCAACGTCTCGGTCAGCTCGGACAAGGGCGCCAACTTCGCCGGCACCGTCGAGCTGACACCGCCACCGCCGCCGAGCGCACCGGTGATCAGCCTGCCGCCGACGTCCACCCCGGGTCGGTACGACGGCGACGTCGTCGTCACGGTGGCGCCGGGAACGGCCGGCGGCCCGGTCAACACCACGGTCAACGGCGGCGACCCGACCACGGCGACCTCGATCGTCGTCACGGGCAGTGGCATGTACACCGTCGTGTCGACCGGCCCGGACGGGGTGAGCTCGACGGTGCGGTTCTTCATCGGGCACGATCGCCGCGCCACCGACCCCGCCGACGGCATCGGCAGCGACCGACGACGCCCGTCCCGCCCAGTGGGTGGTTCAAGACGTCGCCGGTCAACGTCACCGTCACGGGCACGCCCGGCTCGTCGCCGGTCGCCTCGGTGAGGTACCGGGTCGGCGGCAGCGGACCGTTCACGACGGTGAACGGGGCGACGGCGACGGTGCCCGTGGCGGCACAGGGCGTTTCGACGGTGCAGTATGCGGCCACCGACACCGCGGACCGGTAGAGCGCAGTCGGGTACGCTGGACGTCGCCTCGACTCGGCCGCCCCGACGATCGCCGTCACCTCACCGGCCGCCGGCGCGACGTACCGGATCGGCCAGGCGGTCAACGCCGCCTACACGTGCACGGACGCCGCCGGTCCGGGCGTCGCCGGGTGCAGCGGGACCGAAGCCGCCGGGCCAACCGATCGACACGGCGACGGTGGGCACGAAGACGTTCACGGTGACGTCCACCGACGTCGCCGGCAACATGCGCCAGTCGACCGTGACGTACACGGTCGCACCGCGTCTTCACCCCGGTGCCCGGACGGCTCGTTCACCGTCAACCCGCAGGGCCGGCTGTCGTTCGGGCCGTCGACGGCCTTGCTCGGCAGCTTCGCCTGGACGCCGCGGACGCGGGTGGCACGCGGGGCACGGTGAGCGGGCCGCTGACGTTCACGACCACGGGGACGGCGGCTCGGACGCGGGCTTCGGCGTGGTCATCGGCGACTATCCGCGCCAACGGCTCGCTGCAGAACGGTCACACCATCCAGTTCGATCCGGGCTACGACTGTGGCACCAGAGCGCCGGCAGCCGGATCGGATCGCTCGTGATCCAGCGGTGGATCGCGTGTGCCGCTTGCCGGGCACGCCGCTCGGGCTGCACGACGGCACCCGTCGACCTCTACCCCGGCTCGAACAACGCCCAGCGCACGGCGGCGGCCAAGCTCGACCGCAACGCCAGCTACTGGTCGAAGCCGATGACGATCAACGTCACCCTGCAGCCGGGACCGCTCGGCGGCGACCACCAGGATCACCGCCACGGCGACGAGCGCCGGACCGAACGGGCAGCCGCGGACGATCACCGTCACGGCGACCGTCCTCACGTCCAACGTCGGCCCGTCCTGGGGCGTCCGGGCCTTCGGCGACGTCGCCGGCACCTTCACCCCGACCCTCACGATGAGTTGACAGAACCGGTTCTGACCCGAGCTGAGTCCGCTCAGCGAGGAGAACTCGACAGTGAACCTTCGGCGTCGACCTCGGCGACGAGGTCGATGAGCTGGGCGAGGGTGTCCAGGCGCGCCGGTCGCTCCCGTCGAGCTTGGCCTGCAACGTGGTCACGCCGGCGTCGCGATAGCAGCCGCAGGCGCTCCTTGATCAGCTCGGGCGGGCCGAGCAGGTTGGTCTTCAGGCCCAG
Source organism: uncultured Acidimicrobiia bacterium (assembly GCA_963749315.1). Lineage (GTDB taxonomy): Bacteria > Actinomycetota > Acidimicrobiia > Acidimicrobiales > Ilumatobacteraceae > JALZMG01. The sequence goes on along the minus strand of CAVVMS010000033.1, from coordinate 71,584 downwards.
CTCGACGGGCACGCGGGCCGCGGCCTCCTCGCGCTTGCCGTCGAGCCACAGGGCCTGCACGGCGGCGACGTCGTCGGCGAAGCCCTGGCGGGCGAAGGCGTCGTTGTAGAAGTTCTTGTCGCGGGACCCCATCGCCCCGATCGTGAAGGCGTAGCCGTGGGCGTGACGGCCGGCAGCCTCCTCGACGTCGTCGGTGACCTCGACGGCGACCGGCATGACGATGTCGATGTCGTCCAGCGTCCGCCCGCCGCGCGGCGCCGGCGCGCAGCGGCTCGAGGAAGGCGTCGGCGTGCTCGGGGAGGAAGGCGTTGCCGAGCCAGCCGTCGGCGAGCTCGCCGGTCAGCTCGAGGTTGCGCGGGCCGAGGGCGGCCACGTACACGGGCACGTCGGTCGGCGGGAGCATCGAGCGCAGCGGCCGGCCCGGGCCGTCCGGCAGTGGCAGCTGGTAGACCCGCCCGTCGTAGCGACCTTGTCGCCGCGGGCGACGGCGCGCACGATCTCGATCGTCTCGCGGGTGGCGGTGACCGGGGCGGTGAACCTGACGCCGTGCCAGCCCTCCATGACCTGCGGACCGCTCGTGCCGATGCCGAGCAGGAACCGGCCGCCGGAGAGGCGCTGCATCGCCATCGCCGACATCGCCAGCAGCGCCGGGGAGCGCGAGCCGAGCTGGACGATGCCCGTCGCCAGCCCGATCGTCGACGTCTTGGCGGCCAGGAAGGCGAGCGGCGTCAAGGCGTCGGCGCCCCACACCTCCGGCACCCACACCGACGAGGCACCGAGCCGCTCCGCTCTCGACGACGAGCTCGACGTGCTCCGGGACGCTGATCCCACCGCCGAGGGCGACTCGCATTTGACAAATGCGTATCGACCGCCGCGCACCGTCGTGCCGTCGATGAGCTCGTGACCGCTGAGCTGCGCTACGCCGACTGCCCGACGACCGAGGCGACGGTCGACATCGCCGCCGCACCCGACGCGGTGTGGGCGCTGGTCAGCGACATCGAGCTGCCGGCGCGGTTCAGCGGCGAGTTCGTCGGCGCCGAGTGGCTGGACGGCGCATCCGGTCCGCAGGTCGGCGCCCGCTTCGTCGGTCGCAACCGCCACGACGCCATCGGCACGTGGGAGACGACGTCGACGGTCACCGACTGCGACCCGCCGCGCCCGTTCGGCTGGGCGGTCGGCGAGCCCGACGATCCATCGGCGAGTTGGCGCTTCACACTGCAGCCGACGGGCGATGGCACCCGGCTGACGCAGTGGATGCAGATGGGTCCGGCGCGCAGCGGGATCAACGCGGCGATCGACGCCATGCCGGACAAGGAGTCGCGGATCCTGGAGCGTCGCCTCGCCGAGCTGCACCGGAACATGCAGGCGACCCTCGACGGGATCAAGCAGCTCGCCGAAGCCTGAGCCGGCCGCGTGACAGGCTGGGCGGCGTGTATCGGGAGTGGCCGTCATCGATGGCCGGGGTCATCGCCTGGACGGCCACGTCGGACGGCACCACCGGCCGCGTGCTCCCCGACGGCTGCATGGATCTGCTGTGGATCGGTGGTCATCTCGTCGTCGCCGGGCCGGACCGCACCAGCTTCCTGACGTCGTATGCGCCCGGCTCCCGCTACGCCGGTCTGCGCTTCGCCCCCGGCCTCGGGCCGTCGGTCCTCGGGATCCCGGCCCATGCGGTGCGCGACGAAGCGAGTCCCGCTCGACGTGCTGTGGGGGACGGCCGAGGTGGAGCGTCTCGAGGACCAGGTCGCCGCCTCACCGAGTGCGGTCGACGGGCTGGAAGCCGTCGTGGCCGGCCACGCCCGGGGCCCGGCCGAGGTCGACCCGGCGCTCGCCGAGGTCGTCCGTCGCGCCCGCCGCGGCGAGTGGGTGGCGACGATCGCCCCGGCGATCGGGCTGTCGACACGCCAGCTGCAGCGGCGGGCCCTCGACGCGTTCGGCTACGGCCCGAAGCTGCTGACGCGCATCCTGCGCCTCGGCGATGCGTTGGCCCTCGCCCGACGGGGTGTCCCACTCGCCGACGTCGCCGCCCGCTGCGGCTACGCCGATCAGGCGCACCTCTCCGATGACGTACGCGCGTTGGCCGGCACCACGCTCGGGCAGCTCGGCCTTGGCGCGCGGCCTCAGTCGCCCGTCGCCGGCAGGGCGGCGAACAGGTCGACCGGGTTGCCGTCGGGGTCGCGGACCGTGGCGTAGCGCTGCCCCCAGAACGCGTCCCACGGCGCTCGGTGGCTCTCGCAGCCGGCGGCGACGAGGTCGGCGTGGGCTGCGTCGACGCCCGCCGGATCGCCGCAGTCGACGGCCAGCGCCATCGCCGGCCCGCCCGTCGGCGGCGTCCATGTGCGCGTCGAAGGACTGGATCGTCTCCTGGGTGTCGAACATCAGCCGCAGCCCTCCGGGAAGGGCCGCTTCGACATGGGGCTCGGCCGCGGCCCCCTCAGGGACCTCGATGCCCAGGCGGCGGTAGAAGTCGAGCGCCGCCGCCATGTCGGCGACGACGATCCCGATGGCGTCGATGCGCGGTGTCATGCCGAGCACGGTACGGAACGAGCCGCCGGGGGTCTTGGCCAGATCGGACATCGGCGCCCGACGAGGTGAACGTCAGCGGCGACGTGCTGGCGCGGCCGCGGCGGCGTTGCGCCCCTGCCACCAGCGCCACCCCAGCGTGACGAGCACAGCGCCGATGAACGAGCCGATCAGCCCGCTCGGCCGAAACGCCAGGCCGTCGCCGGCGATGAGGCTGGCGAGCAACCCACCGACGAACGAGCCGATCAGGCCGGCGCCGAGCGCCATGCCCCAGTCGACGCCCCGACCGCCTCTGCCGAGCACGATCTGGGCGAGGGCGCCGATGGCCATGCCGAACACGATGATCCCGAGGATGAGCACGCCCGGCACGATACGGGCCGGCGGCGCCTATTCGGCGAGATCGGGATAGTGGGTGCGGACGTTGTCCGGGTAGCTGCGCAGGTAGTAGTTCCACAGCTGCTGGCCGAACACGCCGGCGCCGCGGCTGGCGATGCCGCCGCTGCCGGCGACCAGCTCGTGGCGCTTGGCCATGAACCCGGCGGTCGGCGTGCCGCGGGCTGGCGGCCACGGCGGCGGCGAACTCCGGCCCGAGCGGCAGCGGGTCGAGCGGCGTGCGCAGGTCGGGACCGTGGAAGTAGCCCGACGAGAACCGCGGCTCGGCGCGCGATCACCCGGTGCGTCGTGGCGACGAAGTAGTTGCCGGTCATCTCCTGCAGCATCTCGCCGAGGTTGACGACGAAGGCGTCGTCGCGCGGCGGCACGTCGATCCAGTCGCCGGCCGGGTTGAGCACCTGCAGCCCGCCGACGCCGTGCTGCATCAGCAGCGTCAGGAAGCCGGCGTCGTGGTGGGCGTTCACCCCGGCCTCGCCCGGCGGTGTCGGCGGGTAGCTGATCAGCTTGGCGAACGACAGCGGCCGCTCGCCGAACACGTCGTGGAGGTGTGACGGTGCCAGCCCGAGGCCCGACCGACAGCACCTCCATCAGCTCGTCGGCGACGGCGCCGAGGCGGGCGAAGAACTCGTCGACCGCGTCGTGGAAGCCGGGCAGCACGTCGCTCGGGCAGCCACTGGTTGGGACCGTCGAGGCGCAGGTACGGCGGCTCGGCGTCGGCGGGGTAGGGCGGGTTCTCGGTCGACACGTCGAGCTGCTCGCGGAAGTCGGTGCGGTTGTCGGTCAGCTCGGCGCCGACCCGCTCCCAGCCGCGGAAGTGGCGCGAGCGGCGCTTGTCGATGTCCGCCTTGACGTCCTCGGGCAGGGCGAAGAACGCCTGCAGCAGCTCGAAGTAGCGGCGCGCGGAACGAGTCGGGAACACCGTGGCCGACGAGCTGGAAGAACCCGACCTCGTGGCAGATCGTGCGCAGCTCGGCGGCGAGACCGGCGCGCTCGTCGACGTCGCCGTGCCAGCGGCGCAGGTCGACCACGGGGATCTCGGTGAACACCACGCCACCGTGAGCGTAAGCCGTCGATCTGGGCGGCGGATCGTCTCGGAATCCGAGACGGATCGCGCCCAGAAGCGCCATTGACGGATCGCGCCCAGACTCGGGGCGAGCCGGCGGACTTGACAGCGGATTTGTTTGTCTAGTAAACAAACGAATCGGATGGCGACACCGGAAGATGCCAGGCGGGCGAACCGCAGTCACCTGCTGCGCACGTTGCACCGCGACGGGCCGCTGTCGCGTGCCGACCTGGCGAAGATCACCGGGCTCACCCGTGCGTCCGTCGTCGTCGGTGATCCGCGACCTGCTGGACGACGGCGTCGTCGAGGAGCTCGGGCTGAGCACGACGGGCGGCGTCGGCAAGCCGGCGACGCTCGTCGACATCGACGCCGACGGCCGCCACGTGCTGTGCCTCGACCTCTCCGAGCCCGCCCACTTCGTCGGCGCCATCGTCAACCTCGCCGGCAAGGTCGTCGTCCGGCGCACCTACGAGCGCAAGGGCAAGACCGGCCGCGCCGCCGCCAACCTCGTCGGGCGCATCTGCCGCGAGCTGGTCGCCGACGCCGAGCGACCTCTCCTCGGGATCGGCATCGCCACTCCCGGCATCGTCGACGGCACCGGCGTCATCGTCACGGCCGCCCACCTCGGTTGGACGAACGTCTCGCTCGCCGCCGACCTCGCTGCTCAGTTCGACCTGCCGGTGTGCGTCGTCAACGACGCCAACGCCGCCGCCCTCGCCGAGCTGACGTTCGGGGAGCGACCGGCCAGCAACCTCATCTGCGTCCGCGTCGACGAGGGCGTCGGCGCCGGCCTCGTGCTCGACGGACGCCTCTACGCCGGCTCATCCTTCGCCGCCGGCGAGATCGGTCACGTCGTCGTCGACCCCGACGGTGCGCCCTGCGCGTGCGGCAAGCGCGGGTGCCTGGAGACCGAGGTGTCCGAGCCGCTGCTCGAGCGCCGCCTCCAAGCCGAGCCCGGCGACGGCACCGCCGTCCTCACCCGCGCCGGCGAGCACCTCGGCACGGCGCTGGCCACCGTGCTCAGCGCCCTCGACGTCGCCGACGTCGTGCTGTCGGGCTCCGGCCCGGTCGCCAGCGAGACGTTCCGCCTCGCCGCCGTCCGCGCGATCAGCGAGCGCACGATGCCGGTGCTCGCCGAGCGCCTCGTCGTGCGCGCCAGCACCTTCGGCTTCGACGACATCCTCGTCGGCGCCGCCGCCAGGGTCCTCGACGGGGAGTTGGGGATCCGATGACCACACCACCACCACCACCACCAACACAGGAGCAACAACGTGAACAAGAGACGATCCGTGCGGTCGTTGGCGGTGCTGGTCACCGCCGGCCTGCTCATCGCCGCGTGCGGCGATGACGACGACGACGATGCGAGCGACGCGAGCGCCGGCAGGCACCGAGGCCGCCACCGAAGGCGACTGCGGCCACCGAGACCACCGCGGCCACCGAGGCGACCGAGCCTCCGCCGCCGACCAACCCGCCGCCGGTCACCCTCGGCGGCACCGGCGAGGGCGGCACGATCCGGCTGTGGCTGAACGGCGAGGCCGACACGCCGCCCGAGATGGTCGAGTACGCCGTCGCCGAGTTCAACAAGACGCACCCCGACGTCAAGGTGCAGCTCGAGCGCCAGCAGTGGACCGGCATCGTCGAGCGCCAGACGACGGCGCTGTCGGGCAGCGACGCGCCGGACCTCGTCGAGTTCGGCAACACCCAGGTGCAGGCGTTCGAGGCCGCCGGTGCGCTCATCGACCTGTCCGACAAGGCCGCCGACCTCGGCGGCGACGACTTCCTGCAGAGCCTGCTCGAGGCCGGCACCTACGACGGCAAGCTGTACGCCGTGCCGTACTACGCCGGCGCGCGCATCATGATCTACCGCAAGGACCTCTTCGAGGCCTCCGGCATCGAGATCCCGACGACGCTCGACGAGATGCTCGCCGCCGGCGAGCAGCTGAAGGCGGACAACGCCGACGTCCCCAACTTCTCCGGCATCTACCTGCCGGCGAGGAACTGGCACGCCGCGCTGTCGTACGTGTGGGAGCACGGCGGCGACATCGCCACCAAGGAAGGCGAGGAGTGGGTCGGCACGCTCGACTCACCCGAGTCGATCGCCGGGCTGGAGGCCTTCAAGGAGGTCTTCGACCGCGCCAACTCGGCGCCCGCCGACGGCGACGACGCCAACGACTGGCTGGCCTTCTGCGCCGGCGAGGTCGGCATGATGCCGGCACCCGGCTGGAAGCCGGGACAGATCACCAACCCCGAGAACGGCTGCCCGGAGATGGAGGCGAACATCGGCGTGTTCGCCATGCCTGGTACCGAGGCGGGGACGACCGCCCCGGTCCTGCTCGGCGGGTCGAACCTCGGCATCCCGGCCAACAGCGAGAACCAGGAGCTGGCCCTCGAGCTGCTCAAGGTCCTCGTCTCGGCCGGCTTCCAGCAGCAGTTCGCGGCGATCGGCACGATCCCGGCACTCAAGTCGGAACTGGCGAACGTGTCGGGCAGCGACGCGGCCGAGGCGCTCGCCGTGGCCGCCGAGAACAGCCGCTTCGTCCCGACCAGCGAGAACTGGGCAGGGGTCGAGGCTGCCTTCGTCCTCCAGGACATGCTGACCAAGATCGCCCAGGGCGACGACATCGCCGGTGCCGCTGCCGAGGCGGACGCGGCGATCGAGTCCACCCTCAACGGCTGACCGTCAACACACGTAGGGTCCGCGCCGATGTCCGCCACCACGACCGCACCGACCACGATGGAGGTCGCCAAACCTCCGGTCGGGGTGGTCAGGCGGCGGCCATCGGCGCTGCCCTACGGCCTCATCCTCCCCTCGATCCTGGTGCTGGGCGTCATGCTCGGCTACCCGCTCGTGCGCCTGTTCACCATGTCGGTGCAGGAGTACGGGCTGCCGCAGGTGTTCGGGCAACCGGCGGCGTGGGTCGGCCTGGACAACTTCCGCACGATCCTCGAGGACGACTACTTCTGGACCGTCCTGTGGCGCACGCTGCTCTTCTGCTTCGTCAACGTCGTCCTGACGATGGTGCTCGGCGTGCTCATCGCCCTGCTGCTCGACGCGCTCGGCAAGGGCATGCGCCTGTTCGTCTCGGCGTCGCTGATCATCGCCTGGGCGATGCCCGCGCTCACCGCCACGATCGTGTGGCAGTGGATGTTCGACACCGAGTACGGGCTCGTCAACTGGGCGCTCGGCCGGCAGGGCGAGAGCTGGTGGGCGAACCAGCTGACGTTCTTCTTCGTCGCCACGATCATCGTCGTGTGGATGGGGATCCCGTTCATCGCCTTCACGGTGTACGCCGCGCTGACCCAGATCCCGGTCGCCACCATCGAGGCCGCCAAGCTCGACGGCGCCCGCTTCCGCGACATCTTCCGCTACGTCGCCTTCCCGGTGCTCAAGCCGATCCTGCTGATCCTGACCGCGCTGTCGGTGATCTGGGACTTCCGCGTGTTCACCCAGATCTACGTCCTGCAGCGTGCCGGCGGGATCACGCGTGACACCAACCTGCTCGGTGTCTTCGCCTACCGCATCTCGATCGGCGAGAACCGCTTCGACATCGGTGCCGCCGTCGCCGTGGTGATGATCGCCATCACCGCCCTGCTCACCGTCGCCTACCTGCGGGCGATGGTCAAGACGGAGCAGCTCGAGTGACGAGCGCACTCGCCAAACGGCGCACGAAGCGCATCGCCATCAACGCCACCGGCGTGGTCGTCGCCCTGATCGCCCTGTTCCCCGTGTACTGGATGGTGCTGACGTCGTTCAAGCGCAACAGCGAGGTCCGGACGTTGACCCCGCAGTTCCTCCCGAGGCACCCGACGCTGAACAACTACCGCCGGGTGTTCGAGCGCGACTACTTCTGGACGGCGATGCGCAACAGCGCCATGGTGACCGTCACCGTGGTGTTCGTCGCCCTCGCCGTCGCCTTCTTCGCCGCCGTCGCCCTGTCGCGGTTCCGCTTCCGCGGGCGGATGGCGTTCATCATCGCCATCATCGGCATCCAGATGATCCCGGCCGAGGCGTTGATCATCTCGCTGTTCCAGGTGCTCGACGGCCGCGACCTGACGAACCGCATCATCGGGCTCTCGCTGACCTACCTGATCTTCGTCCTGCCGTTCACGATCTGGACGCTGCGCGGCTTCGTCGGCGGCGTGCCGCTGGAGTTGGAGGAGGCCGCCCGTGTCGACGGCGCCAGCCGCCTGGGTGCGTTCATGCGGGTGACGCTCCCGCTCGTCGCCCCCGGCCTCGTGGCGACGGGCATCTTCGCCTTCATCCTGGCGTGGAACGAGTTCATCTTCGCCCTCGTGATCATGAACAAGCCGGAGACGCAGACGATGCCGGTGTGGCTGCAGGCGTTCAACGAGGGCGCCCGTGGCACCGACTGGGGCGGCGTGATGGCCGGGTCGACGGTGATGGCGGTCCCGGTCGTGATCTTCTTCCTCATCGTCCAGCGCAAGGTGACGGCGGGCCTCACGGCGGGCGCGGTCAAGGGCTAGCGATGAGCGCCCCGGTCGTCGGCGTCGACGTCGGCGGGACCACCACCCGAGCCGTGCGCTTCGACGGCGACCTGGTGGCGATGGCCGCGGCCTCCGCGCCCACGCCTCGCGGCGCGGCAGCGATCGTCGAGCAGATCGCGGACCTCGTCCGCCGTGTCGACGGCGCGCCGTCCGCGGTCGCCGTCGGGATGCCCGGTCGCGTCGACCACGCCCGCGGCGTCGTCAGCTCGGCGGTCAACCTCGGCATCGACGGCCCGGTCGACATCGCCACGCTCCTCGCCGCCGCGGTGGGCGCGGCGGTGCACCTGGAGAACGACGTCAACGCCGCCGCGCTCGGTGCCTTCGCCCATCTGCAACTGTCGCCGGCGCAGTCGCTGGCATACGTCAACGTGGGCACGGGCATCGCCGCCGGGTTCGTGCTCGCCGGCCGGGTGTGGCGGGGATCGACCGGTGGCGCCGGCGAGATCGGCCACCTGCCGATGCGGTCGGGCGCACCGCGATGCCGGTGTGGGCAGGTCGGGTGCGCCGAGGCCGTCGGGTCGGGCAGCGCGGTCACCGACGAGCCGAGCCGCCGTCACGATGTCGTGGTGGCGACCGCATGGGCGGTACAACTGTGCGTGATGGCCCTCGATGTCGACGTCGTCGCCGTCGGCGGTGGGATGACGCGGGCGGTCGACGCGTTCGGTGCCGAGCTGACCGAGGTGCTCGCCGCCGGCGAGGCGGCGTCGCCGATGCTGGCCGGCCTCGGCCTCGCCCGCCGGGTCGTGCTCCCCGACGCCGACGCGCCGCTCGGCAGCCTCGGCGCCGTGCTCGCCATGCGTCACGGCGGAGCGATGTCCTGGTGATCGTCGGCGGCGGGCGAGTCCTGACGCCCGACGGTGTGCTCGACGCCGGCCGCGTCACGCTGGATGGCGCGGCTGATCGCTCGCGTCGACGTGGGTGACGGCGTCGGTCGACGTCGACGCGCGCGGCGGGTGGATCGTGCCCGGGTTCATCGACGTGCAGATCAACGGCGCCCACGGCATCGACGTGACGACCGAGCCGGAACGCATCGACGAGCTCGGCGCCGCCCTCGTCCGCTACGGGGTGACGGCGTTCGTCCCGACGGTGATCACGTGCCCCGAGTCGGTGCGCCGCGCCGCGTTGGCGGCGTGGGCGGGTCGCGACCCGGCGGGGGCGACGGGCGCGGTGCCGCTCGGCCTGCACCTCGAAGGGCCGATGCTGTCGCCGGTGCGCAAGGGCGCCCATCCCGCCGATCTGCTCGCCGCGCCCAGCGCCGAGCTGATCGACGGGTGGTCGGCGGACGCGGGTGTCGTGCTGGCGACGGTCGCCCCCGAGCTCCCCGGGGCGATCGACGTGATCGCCGAGCTCGTCGCCCGCGGCGTGGTCGTCTCGATCGGCCACACCGACGGCAGCGCCACCGACTTCGCCGCCGCGCGCGGCGGCGGGCGCGCTACGTCACCCACCTGTTCAACGCCATGCGGCCGTTCGCCCATCGCGATCCGGGCCCGGTCGGCGCCGCCCTCGCCGACGGCGACGTCGTCGTCGGGCTGATCTGCGACGGCGTGCACGTCGACCCGGTCGCCGTGCGGATGGCGTACCGGGCGCTCGGGCCCGGCCGGCTCAACCTCGTCACCGACGCCATCTCGGCACTCGGCGTCGACGGCGGCCGGCTCGGGAGCGTCGACGTGACGATCGGCGCCGACGGCGTGCGCAACGCCGACGGCGTGCTCGCCGGCAGCGTGCTGTCACTCGATCAGGCGGTGCGCAACCTCGTCGCCTTCACCGGTTGCGACGTGCCCGATGCCGTGGCCACGGTGACGTCGACGCCGGCTGACCTGCTCGGCCTCGCCGATCGGGGTCGTCTGGCCCCCGGGACGCGGGCCGACGTGACGGTGCTCGACAGTGAGCTCGGCGTGATCGCCACCGTCGTCGGTGGGGAGGTGGTGTGGAGGTCGTGATCGTCCCCACCGCCGACGACGCCGCCGCGCGTCGTCGCCGGGGTGATCGCCGGCGTGCTGACGACGACGGCCGCGCCCGTCGTCGGCCTGGCGACCGGAAGCTCGCCGCTGGGTGCCTACGCGCTGCTGGTCGACGCCCACCGCAGTGGCCAGGTCAGCTTCGCCCACGCCAGCGCCGTGCTGCTCGACGAGTACGTCGGGCTTCCGGCCGACCACCCGGAGGCGTACCGCTCGTTCATCCGCCGGACGCTGACCGATCAGGTCGACCTCCCGCCGGAGCGCTTGTTCGGCCCGGACGTGGAGTCCGCGGACCTCGCCGGCGCGTGCGCGCGGTACGAGCGTCTGCTCGCCGAGCTGGGTGGCGTCGACGTGCAGTTGCTGGGCATCGGGTCGGACGGCCACATCGGGTTCAACGAGCCGAGCTCGTCGCTCGGGTCGCGCACGCGCATCAAGACGCTGACCGAGGCGACGCGCCGCGACAACGCCCGCTTCTTCCCGTCGCTCGACGACGTGCCGCACCACGTCGTGACGCAGGGGCTGGCGACGATCCTCGACGCCCGTCACCTGCTGCTCGTCGCCACCGGCGACGCCAAGGCGGCACCGATCGCCCGCGCCGTCGAGGGACCGCTGACCGCGATGTGCCCGGCCTCGGTGCTCCAACTGCACCCCCACGCCACCGTCGTCGTCGACGACGCCGCGGCGTCCCAGCTCCAGCTCGCCGACTACTACCGCGCCGTGTTCGCCGGCAAGCCCTCGTGGCAGTCGCTGTGAGAGGACGGATCGCGCCCAGATTGGGGGATGCGGTGAGCCTGCGGTTGGAGAGTTGGTGGGTGCCGGGGGATGGGGCGGGGTCGATGCGGTTGCGGCTGGTCAACGCCGGGCCGGCGACGATCGAGGCGGGGTTCGAGCTGACGTTCACCACCGTCATCCAGCTCGACCCGGCGGCGCCCGCCGTCCTCGTGCGCCGGACGTCGGGCTGCCACGTCGTCGCCCCGCCCGCCGGCACGACGTTGTCACCGGGCGGCACGTGGGAGCTCGTGGCGGCGTGCGGGTTCCGGCCCGGCCACGCCAACGACGGGCCGGAGAGCGCCTACCTGACCACCGCCGACGGGTCGGTCCACGCCGTGCGCACCGGCGCCACCGCGCGCGTGCACGTCGTCCGCGCCGAGGCGCCCAGCTACCGACCGGACGAATCGTCGCCGGCTTGGGACGCAGTGGCCGAGCGCGACCGCCGGCTGCACCCCGACGCCGCGCCGGTGCTGTCGTCGACCGGTGAGCACGTCGTGCACCTCCGCCTCGACCCGTCCCTCGGACCGGACGAGCATGTCGTCGGCGCCGACCTGCACCTGGCGGCCGGATCCGACGCCGCGATGCAGCGGGCGATCACCGCGCTCGCTCGCGACGGCGCGCCGCGACGCACGACTCGTCACCAACCAGCTCCACGAGTGGCGCGGGCTGCACGTCGACCTCGCCAGGCAGTTCTTCCCCGCCGCCGACGTGGCATGGCTGATCGACGTCGCCGCGTGGCACGGCCTCAACCGGTTGCATCTGCACCTGACCGACGACGAGGGCTGGCGGGTGCCGGTCGACGGCTACCCGCAGCTCACCGAGATCGGGGCGTGGCGCGGCCACGACTTGCCGATCCCGCCACTGCTCGGCTCGGGCAGCGAGCCGTACGGTGGCTGGTACGAGCGCGAGGAGATCCGGGCGTGGGTGCGCGCCGCCGACGAGGCCGGCGTCGTCATCGTGCCCGAGGTCGACCTGCCGGGCCACTGCTTCGCCGCCCTCGCCGCGGTGCCCGAGCTCGCCGATCCGGACGACACGAGCGGTGCGGTCAGCGTGCAGTCCTTCGTCGACAACGTGCTCAACCCTGGTGTCCCGGGCTGGCGGCCGTTCGTCGAGGCCGTCTTCGGCTCGCTCGCCGACCTGTTCCCGTCGCCGTGGCTGCACGCCGGCGGCGACGAGCTCCCGCCCGGCGCTTGGCGCGGCTCGCCGGCGGCCCAGCGCGCCGGAGCGGACGGGCTTCCTCCGCGAGCTCGTCGAACTGGTCGTGGCCTCCACCGGGCGCCAGGTCGGCGTCTGGCAGGAGGCCGCCGAAGCCGGCGCCCTGCACCCCGACGATGGCTACGTCGTCGGCTGGAAGTCGGCGGCCGACTGCCGGCGGCTGGCGGCCGCCGGGTTCGACGTCGTGGCCTCGCCCGCCGAGGTGTACTACCTGGACATGGCCGCCGACACCGACTGGCACGCACCGGGGATGAGCTGGGCCGGGCACTCGACGCTGGCCGACGTCGAAGCGTTCGACGTCACCGCCGGCTGGTCGGCGAGCGAGCGGGCGAACCTGCTGGGCATCCAGGCGTGCCTCTGGACGGAGCACGCCCGCGACCGCCCCGCCCTCGAGCACCTGATGTTCCCTCGACTGGCGGCCATCGCCGGATCGGCGTGGAGCATCACGTGATCCTGCCGGATCACGTCCGCCGGCTCGCCGACGAGCTCGCCGGCACGTCCGGCGTCGTCGCCGTGGTCGTCGGTGGGTCGCGCGCTGCCGGCGACGCCGACGAGCACAGCGACTGGGACCTCGGGCTGTACTACCGCGACGATCTCGACCTCCTGCCGCTCGAACGGTACGGCGAGGTCCACCCGCCCGGCTCGTGGGGTCGCCTGATGAACGGCGGCGCCTGGCTCGACGTGGATGGGACTCGCGTCGACGTGCTGCTGCGCGACCTCACCGTGGTCGAGCACTGGGCTGTCGAGGCGACGGCGGGCCACTACGAGGTCGACGGGCTGCTCGGGTACCTGGCCGGGATCCCGACGTACAGCCTCGTCGCCGAGGTCGCCGGCGCCGTTGCGGTCCACGGGACGGTCGACATCGACACGACCTTCCCGGCCGCCCTCGCCACGGCGGCACCGGTGCGTTGGCGGTTCCATCGCGACTTCAGCCTCACCTACGCCGCCTCGCACGCCGCCCGCGGCAACGTCGCCGGCACGCTCGGCCACGCCGCTCGCGCCGTGTTCGAGGAGGCCCACGCCCGGGCGTGCGAGCAGCGTCGGTGGGTGCTCAACGAGAAACGCCTGCTCGCCGGCACCGGCCTCGACGACGCCGTGGCGACGCTCGCCGAAAGGCGGCGAAGCCGCCCCGACCGAGCGTGCGCCAGCACGCCGGGCGGCGATGGGGTGTGGGGGCGCAGCTCCCACGGTGATCGGTACGGTCTCGTGTCGCTGGTCGCCACGCTCCGCGACCAGCTCGGCAGCACCGGGTTACGGTGACCGCCGATGCGGTTCCGGACGGGCGCTCTGCTGACGATCCTCGCCCTCGTCCCGGTGGCGCCGACCGTCAGCGCCCAGGCCGACGACGACGCCCAGGAGCTGGTCGAGCGCTACGCGCCGATCGTCATGCTGCGCACGCAGGAAGAGGCGTGCGACAGGGACGGTGAGCCGTTCGCGCCGATGAACGTCGAGCTGATGCTCGACAACCCGCAGATCGCCCTGCGCCAGCTCGGCAACGGCGATCCGACCGTGACCCGCGCGCCGGGCGCGGCGGACCTGTTCGATCTCGGCGAGGGCTTCTACGTCGACGCCCCTGGCGACGCGTTGAGCCCTGGGTGCCTCTACGAACAGGACCACGATCGCTTCAACGCCGGCCAGCCGGCGGTCGTCTACGCCCACATCGCCCAGCAGGCCGACGAGCCCGACCAGCTGGCGGTGCAGTACTGGCTGTACTGGTACTACAACGACTGGAACAACGTGCACGAGGGCGACTGGGAGTTCGTCCAGCTGATGTTCCCGGCGTCGTCCGTCGCCGAGGCGCTGGCCACCGAGCCGGAGAGCACCGGCTATGCCCAGCACGAGGGCGGCGAGCGCGCCGACTGGGACGGCGACAAGCTGCAGCGCGAAGGGACGCACCCCGTCGTCTACTCGTCGCAGCGTTCCCACGCCAGCTACTACAACGCCGCCCTGTACATGGGCCGCAGCGGGTCCGAGGGCTTCGGCTGTGACAACACCGACGAGCCGTCGACCCGTGTCGAGCCCGACGTCGTGCTGCTGCCGGACAGCGTCGACGATCCTGCCGATCCGCTGGCCTGGGTCGACTTCGAGGGTCGTTGGGGCGAGCGCCACGCCTCCCCGAACAACGGCCCGACCGGGCCGAGCACCAAGCCGCAGTGGACCGAGCCGGTGACGTGGCAGGAGGGGCTGCGCGACAGCTCGTTCGTCGTTCCTTCGGGTGACTCGCAAGGGGCGCAGCTGATCAACACGTTCTGCGACGTGGTGGAGTGGGGGTCGGTCCAGTTCATCAGGTTCGTGGCGTCACCGGCTCGGGTGCTGTTCGTCGTCGCCGTGCTCGCCGCGCTGGTCGTCTTCCTGCTCCGGCGGACGTCGTGGCGGGAGGTCGAGTCGCTGCCGTTGCCGCGCAAGCGACGGGCCGGCGAGATCGCCCGCGTCGCCGGCGTGCTCTACCGCCGGCACCCCGGCACGTTCGCCGCCGTCGGGATGGTCTCCGTGCCGATCGCCGCGCTGGCGCTGCTGACCGGCGCCGTGGTCACGCCGACTGCCGTTGATCGGCGATCTGATCGAGGTCTCCGACACCGAGGGCACGGGCGGACGCTTCGTCATCGCCTCGATCATCAGCGTCGCGTTCGGCCTCCTCGCCTTCGTCGTGATCACGGCTGCCGTGGCGTGGATCGTCGGCGACCCCTCGGGCGCCCGTCCGGATGCCCGCCGCGCCCTGCGCGCTGTCGGCGACGCGGGCAGGCGCGCTCGGGTCGGCGTTCCTGATCGCGGCCGCCGTCATCGTCGTCCTCAGCTTGTTCCTCGTCGGCATCCCGATCGCCATCTGGCTCTTCGTGCGCTGGATGTTCACCGCACCGGTGGTGATGCTCGAGGACCTCGGCGGACGGCGAGCGCTTGCGCCGCAGCGGCGAGCTCGTGCGCAAGCGCTGGTGGCACACCGCACTCGTCACGCTGGCCGTCGCCGTGCTGATCAACGTCTTCGGGCTGATCGTCGGCCTGCTCGTGCTCATCGTGTTCACCGGGCTCCCGATCTGGGCGCTCTCGGTGGTCGTCGTCATGTGCAACCTGCTGGTGATGCCGTTCGGCGCGCTCGTGATGACGTTCCTCTACGGCGACGCCATCGCTTCGGTCACCGCCGCGCCGGAGGGCGACGGCGAAATGGTGACCGAGCCGGAGTTCGCGCCGGGCTAGGTTGCCGGGCCATGACGGCCTCGCTCTGACCTGCTCCATCGGTTGAGCTCAGGAGGTCCTCATGGCGCGCCCGGACCGGGTGTACGTCTGCATCGCCGCGGTCGCCGCGTTCGTCTCGACGCTGGCGTTCACGATCACGCCGTTCTACCGCTTCCAGGTCGCCGGGCTCGACGACTTCGAGCTGGTGCTGGCCGGCACGGTGATGGAAGCCGCCGTCTTCTGCTTCGAGATCCCCACCGGCGTCGTGGCCGACCTGTGGTCGCGGAAGTGGTCGGTGATCGTCGGTCACCTCGGCATCGGCATCGGCCTCTTGATCGAGGCGTCGAACCCGTCGGTCGCCGGCGTGCTGGTCGGCCAGATCGTCTGGGGGATCGCCTACACGTTCACGAGCGGGGCCACGGTCGCCTGGCTCACCGGCGAGCTCGGCGAGCCTGACCGGGTGGCGCTCACCACGCTGTTCCTGCGGGCCAGCCGCTTACGCCTCGGCGGCCGCGCTGGTCGCCGTGCCGGTCGGCGTTCCTGCTCGGTGGTGTGTCGCTGCGCCTGCCGATCCTCCTCGCCGGCGGCATCTCCGTGCTGCTCGGCGTGTGGCTCGTGGCGGCGATGGCCGAGGCCCACTTCGAGCGGGCGGCGGACCGGGCCACGTGGCGCGGCTTCGCCCGCACCGCGGGCGACGGCGTGCGGGCGATCCGGGCGAGCCCGGTGCTCGTCATGCTCGCCGTCGCCATCTTCCTCGCCGGCGGTGCCAGCGAGGCCTACGACCGGTACGCCGAGAAGTACCTCCTCGTGGACCTGGGTCCACCGGCGTGGCCGGGCTGGTCCGGCCTGACGTGGATGGCCGTCGTGGCGTGCACGTCGGCGGCCCTCGGCATCGTCGTGCCGTGGTGGTTCCAGCGCCGCCACGGCCACCTCGACGAGCGAGCGCAGCGGCGGTGGATCATCTGGCTCGTCGCGGCCCAGGTGACCGGCCTGGTGACGATGGCGCTGACCGGTTCGTTCGTCGTCGCCGCCGCCGTCACGCTGGTGATCAATCGTGTGCGGTCGCTGCGGAGCGGGTTGCTCGCCGCCTGGATCGTGCCGCTCACCCCGCGCCGCAACCGGGCGACGGTGCTGTCGACGTTGGAGCAGACGGACTCGATCAGCCAGGTGACGATCGGGCCGGGGCTCGGCGTGATCGGCCAGGTCGCCGGCATCCCGGCGGCGTTGATGGCCAGCGCCGCGCTGCTCGCCCCGTCGGCGATCGCCGTGCGCCTCGCCGGACGTCGCACCGTAACGTTCTCCGATGCACGCGACGCTGCGCCTGCGCCCGGTGCGTCTTGACGACGAGGCCGAGTTCGCCGCCGCCCACCGGGCGATGGCCGCCGACGACTTCGAGTTCGGCCTCGGCTACACGCCGGGGACGTCGTGGCCCGGGTACGTGCAGCAGCTCGCCGACCAGCGCTGCGGCATCGACCTCGCGCCGGGCCTGGTGCCGGCGACGTTCCTCGTCGCCGACGTCGACGGGGTCATCGTCGGACGCACCTCGATCCGCCACGAGCTCAACGACTTCCTCGCCAGGGAGGGCGGGCACATCGGCTACGGGGTGCTCGTCGGCGCACCGGCGCCGCGGGTACGCCACAGAGATCCTCCGCCAGAGCCTCGTCATCGCCCGGTCCGTCGGCGTCGAGCGCGTGCTCGTGACGTGCGACGAAGGCAACATCGGGTCGGCAACGGTGATCGAACGCTGCGGTGGCGTGTACGAGTCATCGCTCGACACCGGGGACGGCACGCCACCGAAGCGGCGCTACTGGATCGACTGATGGATGCCCCGCGGCGAGCCATCGTCGTGCCGGTGCCGCCGCCGGTCGGCGCATCTGGTCGACGAGATCCGCCGGCGCTTCGACCCGGTGATGGCGGCGCGCATCGGCGCCCACATCACCCTGGTCCACGAGGTCGTGGATCGCGACCGTGCTGCCGAGTTGGTCGCCCGGGCCGTGCAGCGGGCGCCGTTCGCCGTGCGGCTCACCAGAGCGGCGCTGTGGGGCCCGGCGCGCTTCGGCGTGTACCTCGACGTCGACGATCCCGACGGTGGGCTCGCCGCGCTGCACTCGGCGTTGCGTGAGGTCGAGACGCCTGGCTGGGCCCGAGTGGAGTACCGGCCGCACGTGACGCTCGTCCACGGGCGAACCGTCACCGCCGACGATGCAGAACTGGCGTGGTCGGCGCTCGATGGATTCGTCGCCGGGTGGGAGGTGCAGGTGTCGTCGGTCGACGTCATCGAGCTGGTAGAACCTCGGTGGGAGCTCGTCGAACGAGTCGAGATGGGGGGAGCACGATGACCGACGTTCAGACGCCCTGGTACCTCGCCGGCAACTACGGGCCGGTGACCGACGAGCTGACCGAGCTCGACCTGCCCGTGACCGGGGCGATCCCGCCGGCGCTGTCCGGTCGCTACCTGCGCAACGGCCCGAACCCGGCGAGCGGCACGTCGTCGCACTGGTTCTTCGGCGACGGCATGATCCACGGCGTCCGCCTCGAAGGCGGGCGCGCCGCGTGGTACCGCAACCGGTGGGTGCGCACGACCAAGCTGACCAAGGGGCTCGAGGCGACGGACGACGAGTCGCTGTTCGACCCGACGGCGAGCGCGGCGAACACCCACGTCCTCGCCCACGCCGGGCGGATCTGGGCGCTCGAGGAGGGCCACCTGCCCTACGAGCTGTCACCCGAGCTGGACACGATCGGCTGCGACGACTTCGGTGGCCGCCTCACCACGGCCTTCACGGCGCACCCGAAGCTGTGCCCGGAGACGGGCGAGCTGCACTTCTTCGGCTACGGCGTGGTGCCGCCGTACCTGACGTACCACGTGCTGTCGGCCGTCGGGCGAGCTGGTCCACTCGGCGCCGATCACCGTCGCCAAGCCGACGATGATGCACGACTTCATGATCACGCGCGAGCACGCCGTGTTCATGGACCTGCCCGTGGTGTTCGACCTCGACGCGATCGGCCGCGGCGAGCCACCGATCGGTTGGGACGACGACTACGGGGCCCGGGTCGGCATCCTGCCGCGGATGGGCACCGACGCCGAGGTGCGCTGGTTCGAGATCGACCCGTGCTACGTGTTCCACCCGCTCAACGCCTACGCCGAGGGGTCGACCGTGGTGTGCGACGTCGGCCGGCACGCCACGCTGTGGCGGGAGTCGATGGACGACTTCGAGCCGTCGTTCCTGTATCGCTGGACGTTCGACCTGGAGACCGGCTCGGTCACCGAGACGCCGCTCGACGACGTGTCGCACGCCTTCCCGCGTGTCGACGACCGCGTGGTCGGCCTGCCGCACCGCTACGGCTGGGCGGCCGCGCCGCGGCCGGGTGCCGACGGCGGGCTCGACGCGCCCGGCGTGGTCGTCAAGTACGACCTGTCGACCGGGAGGTCCGACCGCTACGACCTCGGCCCGTCCGCCCACCCCGGCGAGTTCGTGTTCGTGCGCGAGTCCGACGCGAGCGGTGAGGACGACGGCTGGGCGATGGGGATGGTCTACGACGCGGCGACCGACCGTTCCGACCTCGTGATCCTCGACGCCTCCGACGCGTCAGCAGAGCCAGTGGCCCGCGTCCACCTGCCGCGTCGAGTGCCCGTACGGCTTCCACGGCAGCTGGATCAGCGACGCCGAGCCCTGAGATAGTTGACGTTCGTGTCGACCGCACCGGTCCTGCTCGCCGACGATCCGGCGCCGAAGGTGCGGCGCCTGACCCTCAATCGCCCGGAGAAGCGCAACGCCCTCAACGACGCCCTGCGCGGCGCGCTCTTCGACGCCCTCCGAGCGGCCGACCGCGACCGCGACGTCTCGGTGGTCGTGATCCGTGGCGCCGGGCCGTGCTTCAGCGCCGGCTACGACCTCGGTTCGCCGAACCGTGGCGTGGAGCGGTCGATCGCCAAGGTCGACGGGTGGTGGTCGCGGCACGTCGTCAACAACTGGTTCGAGATGTGGGACATGGCGACCCCGATCATCGCCCAGGTGCACGGGTACTGCCTTGCCGGTGGCACCGAACTGGCCACGGCGTGCGACCTCGTCTACGTCGCCGAGGATGCGTCGATCGGCTACCCGCCGGTGCGCCTGATGTCGCCGCCGGACATGCAGTGGCAGACGTGGCTGTTGGGGTTGCGGCACGGCATGGAGGCGTTGCTGACGGGGGACTCGATGACGGGCATCGAGGCGGCCGAGCGTGGGTTCGCCAACCGGGCACACCCGGTCACGGAGCTGGAGGGCGCCGTGCTGGCGATCGCCGAGCGGATCGCCAAGGTCCCACTCGACCTGCTCGCGCTCAACAAGCGCTCGGCGCACCGAGCAATGGAGGCGATGGGCATTCGTGCCGGTATCCGCGCCGGTGCTGACATCCAGGCACTCGGCTTCCACCAAGCCGCATCCGCCGAGTACCTGGCGTCGTTCGCGGCCAAGGGCGTCACTGCCGCGCTGAGTGATCGGGACCGCCAGTTCGGCGACTATCGGGAGTCGTAGCGGACGGACTACGCCGCTGACTTCTCCAGGACGTGCACGCCGCACGCCGAGCCGAGACCGATGACGTGGGCCATGCCGACGGTGGCACCCTCGATCTGGCGGTCGCCGGCCTCACCGCGGAGGTGGTGGCAGACCTCCCAGATGTTGGCGATGCCGGTGGCCGAGATCGGGTGGCCCTTGGACTGCAGCCCGCCGGACACGTTGACCGGGGTCGAGCCGTCGCGCCACGGGGCGCCGGACTCGAAGAAGTCGGCGGCGCCGCCCTCCTCGCACAGCATCAGGTTGTCGTAGTGGACGAGCTCGGCGGTGGCGAAGCAGTCGTGCAGCTCGACGAGGTCGAGGTCGTCGGGGCCGACGCCGGCCTGCTCGTACGCCTGCTTGGCGGCGTTGCGGGTCAGCGTGTTGACGTTGGGCAGGATCTGGCAGGCGTCCTCCCACGGGTCGGTCGTCAGCACCGACGCCGACACCTTGACGGCCCGTCGCTGCTGCTCGAGCGACAGCGTCTTCAGCGTCTCGCCGTTGGTGACGACAGCGGCGGCGGCACCGTCGCAGTTCGCCGAGCACATCGGGCGGGTGTTCGGGTAGGCGATCATCATGTCGCCCATGATCTCCTCGAGCGTGAAGCGCTTGGAGTAGGCGGCGAGCGGGTTCAGCGTCGAGTGGGCGTGGTTCTTCTCGCTGATCTTGGCGAACAGCTCGAAGCTCGTGCCGCCGTAGCGGTGGCCGTACTCCATGCCGATCTGGGCGAACACGCCGGGCATCGTGTCGGTGCCGATGCGCCCGTCGGTCGGGGCGACGGCGCCGTAGCGGCCCTTCGGCGTCCACTCCTTGCCGTCGGACTTGGACTGCCCGCCGCCGCCGAGCAGACCGGCACCGGCGAGCTTCTCGACGCCGACGGCGAGGCCGTAGTCGACCTCGCCGGCCTTGACGGCCATGATCGCCGTGCGCAGCGCGGTGGCGCCGGTGGCGCAGGCGTTGGCGACGTTGTACACGGGGATGCCGGTCTGGCCGATCTGCTTCTGCAGCTGCTGGCCGAAGCCGGACGAGGCGTTCATCAGGTTGCCGGCGGCGAGGATGCCGATGTCGCGCATCGACACCCCGGCGTCCTTGATCGCCGCCTGCGCCGCCTCGGCCCCGAGGTCGACGGTGTCCTTGTCCGGGTGCTTGCCGAACTTGGTCATGTGGATCCCGAGGATCCAGATCTCGTCACTGCGCGCTGGCCATGCGGGTCGTCCTCCTCAGTTCGTTGTCGGCCGGCTCGAAGCCGAAGCCGACGGCTTCCACACCGTTGTCGTCCGTGCCCAGCGAGTAGGTCGCCAGGCGCACCTTCATGCCCGTCGTCACGTGCTCGGGATCGGGCTCGACGTTGATCACGTTGCCGCGCACCGGCGTGCCGTCGCAGTCGACGAGCGCCGACACGAACGGGACAGGGATCCCCGGCGCGGCGAAGGCGACGATCGTGAAGGCGTTGACGGTGCCCTCGGTCGACACGTCCACCGGCCGGAACTCGGTGGCGAAGCACGCCGCGCAGGCGTTGCGGCGGTCGAAGTACCGGGCCCCGCAGGAGGTGCACTCGTTCGCCACCAGGTGCGGCTCGTCGCCGAGCACGAGGTAGTCGACGAGGGGGATCTGCTCACTCATCGAGGACGAGGGTATTCACCCGGTGCCGCTCTCCTACAGTCGGCGCGATGGAGGGCCGCCTGTACCACATCGGGTTCGGCGCCGCCGACCTGCCCGCCGGCACGACGACGGTGCTGCTGAGCGGTGACCCAGCGCGGTCGGAGCTGATCGCCACCGAGCACCTCGGCGACGGACGGGCGCTGGCGCGCAACCGCGGGCTCGACTCGTTCGTCGCCACGCTCCCCGGCGGCGCGCCGGTCGTCTGCGCGACGAGCGGGATGGGGGCGCCGTCGATGAGCATCGTCGTCAACGAGCTCGTCCAGGCCGGCCTGCGCACGGTGATCCGCGTCGGCACGGCCGGGTCGATCCAGGACCACGTGCGTGTCGGCTCGGTCGTCATCGGCTCGGGCGCGCTGACCAACCAGGGCGCCGCCGACGACATCGCCCCGACGGCGTTCCCGGCGGTGGGCGACCCCTTCCTCACCGTCGCCCTGGCGGCGGCGGCGGCAGAGCTCGGCGTCGATCACCACGTCGGGGTGATGGCGTCGGTGGACACGTTCTTCGAGGGCCAGGAGCGGTCGGAGTCGTCGGCCAACCGGCACCTGCTGCGTCGTCTGCGCGGGATGATCGACGAGTACCACGACCTCGGCGTGCTCAACTTCGAGATGGAGGCCGGCACGCTGTTCAAGATGGGTGCCGTCTACGGCTTCGCCGCCGGCTGCGTCTGCGCCATCATCGCCCAGCGCGGCGAGGCCGAGGAGCCGCGGTACGACGAGAAGGACGCCGCCGTCGACCGAGCGATCCGTGTCGCCGTCGCCGCCGCGGACGCGTGGTCGCGTCGCTAGGTCTGCAACTTCTTCGGAAGTTTCCCGGCCATCCGTGACCGCTGAAAACGCTTGAGAAGTTGTTTCAGCCGGTGCGGGCGGTGACGCTGCCGTTGTCGCTGCGGAGGACGATCGAGCGCTCGCTGTCGGGATCGCTGGCGACCAGCTCGTTGCGGCTGCCGTTGTCGGACTGCAGATCGAGTCGGTAGGCCTCGCCGTCGTCGGGGACGACGACGGTGACCGAGCCGTTGCTGGAGATCGCCACGCACGTTGCTCGGCGCGGCGACGAACGTCAGCTCGATGCGCCCGTTCTCGGTGTCGGCGGTTGCGGTCTCCGAGCGCAGGTTGGTGCCCTCGATGCGACCGTTGTCGTTCGTCGCCTGCAACGAGCCGGTCAGCCCATCGAGGGCGATCGAGCCGTCGTCGGTGTCGACGTGGACGTCGAGCGCGGCCGGCACCCTGATCTCGTAGGTCACCCGACACCAGTCCGAGCCGAAGTTGGGACACGTGCCGCGCAGCTCGAGCGTGTCGCCGACGACCTCCTGCGACTCGCCGGTCGCGCGGAACCCGTCGCTGATCTCGGCCGTCACCGCGATGGTGTCCGTCTCGGTGCCGACGATGCGTACCGACCCGGTCGAGTTGGACACATCGATGCGGGCGATGCCGGCGGCGGGGTACGAGGACTCCTCCGTGCGCTCCTCGTGGGCGAGCAGGGTGACGATCTGGAAGGTGCCGGACACGAATGCGCCGAGCACCATGATCGCCGCGAACACCTTCCACAGCCCGCGGACGCCCGACGGCGTGCGCTGTTCGGTTGGTTCCATCAACGCAGTCATCAGCTCTCCACCCATTGCAGGACCGCCAGCACCCGGCGGTGATCGTCCTCGGCCGGCGGCAGGTCGAGCTTGGTGAAGATGTTGCTCACGTGCTTCTCCACCGCCTTGTCGGTCACGACGAGCGCCCTGGCGATCGCCGGGTTGGTGCGTCCCTCGGCCATCAACGAGAGCACCTCGCGCTCACGCGGCGTCAACCGCTCGAGCGGGTCGCGCCGCCGCGACCGCGCCAGCAGCTGGGCGACGACCTCCGGGTCGAGCGCGGTGCCACCGTCGCCGACTCGGCGCACCGCGCCGAGGAACTCCGACACGTCGGCGACGCGGTCCTTGAGCAGGTAGCCCACCGCCCGGGTCTCGCCGGCGAGCAGATCGGTGGCGTAGCGCTCCTCGACGTACTGCGACAGCACGAGGATGCCGATCTTCGGCCACCGCTGGCGGATGGCGATGGCCGCCCGGAGGCCGTCGTCGGTGTGCGTCGGCGGCATCCGCACGTCGACGATGCAGAGATCGGGCTGGTGCCGCTCGACGGCCGCCATCAGCTCGTCGGCAGCGCCGACGGTGGCGACGACCTCCTCACCGGCGTCGGCCAGGATGCGCGTCAGCCCGGCGCGCAACAGCACGGAGTCCTCGGCGATCACGACGCGCACGGCAGCTCCACGGAGATGGTCGTCGGTCCCCCGGCGGGGCTGATCACGTACATCGAGCCGCCGAGCCCGGCGACACGGTCGCGCAGGCCCTGCAGGCCGGTGCCCCTGGCGACGTCGGCGCCGCCGACGCCGTCGTCGCGCACCTCGACCACCAGCCGGTCGCCGGCGCGGGCGATGGCCACGTGGGCGCGGGTCGCCATGGCGTGGCGGGTGACGTTGGTCAGCGCCTCGTTGACCACGAAGTAGGCCGTGCTCTCGACCGCCGGTGGCGGACGCTTGTCGACCTTCACGTCGAGCGCGACGGGGATCGGCGAGCGGGCGACGACGGCCGACAGGGCGGCGTCGAGCCCGCGGTCCTCGAGGATCACCGGGTGGATGCCGCGCACCAGGTCGCGGATCTCCTTCAGCGCCGCCTTGGCCTCCTCGTGGGCGACGGCCACCATCGCCCGACCCTCCTCCGTCTGGTCGTGGTCGAGCTTCTCGCGGGCCGAGCCGAGGTTGGCGGCGAGGGCGACGAGGCGCTGCTGGGCACCGTCGTGGAGGTCGCGCTCGATCCGCCGCCGCTCGAACTCGGCGCTGTCGACGGCCGCGCTGCGACTCGTCTCCAAGCGGCGCATCTGGGCGGCGTGCAGCTGATCCGCCGTCGGGCCGAGCAGGGCCCTGGCCAGGGCCAGCTCGACACGGGCGACACCGATCGTCACCCACGGAGCGACGAACAGCAGCCCCAGGATCCCGACTGCGGCGGCCAGCCACGCGGTGTCGCCCTCGGACAGCTCGAAGAAGTAGAACTTCGCCGTCCCGCCGGGCAGCCCGTCGACGTACAGCGGCAGCAGCAGCATCGCCAGCGAGCCGGACCAGGCGGCGACGGTCAGGGCGAAGCCCAGCACGGCGACCGGGAAGAAGGCGATGTGATGGGCGAGCTCCTTCCACCGCGGCGCCGACCGGCAGCGCTCCCAGAGCCGGCGCAGCCAACCCCGCTTCTCCAGCGGCGGCACCGGATCGGGGATCGTCACGTCCATCAGCGCGTCGATCCGCGACCGCTCGATGTGGCTGAGCGCCCGCGACCACACGAACAGCAGCCAGACGACCGGCATCGGCGAACACCAACGTGACCAGCAGTCCCGCCGACACCGACAGCAGGGCCACGGTGGTGGCGAAGCTGAACGCGGCGACCGGCAACGCCGTCAGGTTGAAACCCATCGTGCGCAGCAGCCGCAGCGGGTGGCGCCATGGCCGGAGGGGGTTGAACATCGTGGTGCTCACGTTAGAGATCCGTGCTCGGGCTCGACTCGCAGCCAAGCTGCTCGTCTCACCTTCCGAGCTCGCCGCCGCCGCTGCGCAGCGGCGCTCGCCCGCCTGGCCAGTGCGTCCATATCATCAGTCCGTGGCGATCGCCTGGAGGATGTCCAGCCGGGCGGCGCGACGGGCCGGGCGCAGTGAGGCGACGATGCCGGCGACCACAGCGAGTCCGAGGATGACGGCCAGTGGCGTGACCGGCAGGGCGAACGATCCGAAGCCTTCCTGGGCGGACAGGGCTCGCATCAGTCCCCAGCCGAGGAACGTCCCGAGGGCGACGCCACCGATGGTGCCGAACACGGCGACGATCACCGACTCCCAGCGCAGCGCCGTGCGCACCTGCGACCGCGACTGGCCAACGGCTCGGAGCAGCCCGAGCTCGCGGGTCCGTTCGTGGATCGACAGCGACAGCGTGTTGCCGATGCCCATCAGGGCGATCAGCACGGCGATGCCGAGCAGGCCGTAGACCACGAACAGCATCTGGTCGATCTGGCTGCTCACGGCGCCGAGGTACTCGTCCCTCGTCTGCGCATCCGGGGCGTTGAAGCGCTCGGTGACCGGGGCGATGGCTGCCTTGCCGGCGTCGATGTCGATGCCGTCGGCGAGCTCGACGAAGAGCACGGTGTCGCCCGACTGGCGGGCATGCGGTGCCCAGTCCTGGCGGGTCATGACGATGTCCTCGAAGGACATCCGCTCGGTGTAGACCGCGCCGATCTCCAGCGTCGTCGACGCACCGTCGATGAACGACATCGTCACGGTGTCACCGAGACCGACGGCGTGATCCTCGGCCCACTGCTCGCTGATGGCCAGCTGGCCGGGCGCGAGGTCGACGACCGAGCCGGCGACGACGCCGAGGTCGAAGGAGCCGGCGAACTGCTTCGGCTCGGTGATCGTCGGCTCGACCGTCTCGCCGTCGATCATCGCCGCGCCGAACGCCACGCCGACGGCGTCGTCGACCTCGGGCAGCTCGGCGATCGCCGGCGCCAGCTCGGTCGGCATCGTCGCCCCACTGAAGTCCTCCTGCAGCACGACGAGGTCGCCGGTGAAGGTCGTGTCGACGGCGTCGTCGACGGAGGCCTTGATGGAGGCACCGAACGTGGTGAACAGGGCCACCACGGCGGTACCCACCATCAGGGCCGAGGCGCTGGACGCGATGCGCCGGGGGTTGCGCATCGCGTTGCGCCGGGCGAGGCGGCCGGTGAAGCCGCTGGTCGCGCTGGCGACCGCGCCGAGCACGGCGGCAGCGGGGCGGGCGACGACCGGGCCGAGGACGACGGCGCCGACGAGCACGCCGAGGGCACCGAGGCCGGCCCGGCCGAGCGCACCGTCGTCGGCGGTCGTGGCGGTGATCACGGTGGCGATGCCGGCGGTGGCGATGAGCGTGCCGGCAACGGCGCGCACGACCGAAGCCGCCGAGCGGTCGACGGCGACGTCGCGGAGTGCGGCGAGCGGGGCGACGCGTGAGGCCTTGAGCGCCGGCGTGATGCTGGCGACGAGCGTGGTGACCACGCCGACGGCGGCGGCGATGACGACCGTGTCGACGCCGAGGACGAGACCTGCGGTGGGCAGGTCGAGGCCGGCGCCGTCCATCAGGGCGAGCAGGCCGGTGGCCAGTCCGAGGCCGATGCCGATGCCGATCACCGAGGCGACGATCCCGACGGCGAGCGCCTCGCCGGTCACCGAGGTGAGGATCTGGCGGCGCGATGCGCCGATCGCCCGCAGCAGCGCCGACTCACGGGTGCGCTGGGCCACGAGGATCGAGAACGTGTTGTGGATGCTGAACGTGGCGACGATCAGGGCGATGCCGGCGAACGCCAGGAGGATGATCTGGAAGAAGCCGAGGAAGTCGCTCTCGATGTCGGACTGCTGCTCGGCGATCAGCTCGTCTTGGGCCAGCGCCTCGATCCGAGCCGGCATCAGCTCGGCGATCTCGTCGCGGAGGCTCTCGGCGCTGACGCCGTCGTCGGCGGCGACGAGCACGGATGAGATGCCGTCGGGCCGGTTGGCCAGCAGGTCGCGTGCCGCATCCAGCGTGAACGCCGTGTAGGTGGTCGGGCCGAGGCTGTCGACGTCGCCGAACGTGGCGATGCCGACGACCGTGACCTCGACGGGGTCGGGCGTGAGGATGGTGGTGCGGTCGCCGACGGCGAGGTCGCCGTTGCGGGCGGCGCCGCGGTCGATGACGACCTCGTCGGCGGCCTCCGGAGCGCGGCCCTCGGCGAGGCGGTAGGGGTTGAGCTCGGGATCGTCGATCCAGTTGGTGGCCGTGGTGGGCGGGCCGTTGCCGCCGATGCGGTCGCCGTCCTTGGCGAGGATCGTGCCGACGCCCTCGATCGAGGGCACGGCGGCGCGGACGCCGTCGACGGCGGCGACCTGGTCGACGATGTCGTCGTCGATGAGGTCGCGGACGCGGAGCTCCTCGGAGCCCATCTCCTCGCTGCTGCGGACGACGACGTCGATGCCGGCGTTGGCGTCGGTGAACGCCTGGGCGAACCCGGCGCGCATGGTGTCGCCGAGCACGAGCGTGGCGGCGAGGAAGGCGACGCCGAGGATCACGGCGGTGCAGGTGCCGATGAGGCGGCGCTTGCGGGCCCAGAGGCCCTTCAGTGTGACGTGGAACATCTCAGTACTTCTTCATGCGGTCGAGGATGCGATCGGGGGAGGGGTCGGCCATCGAGTCGACGATGCGGCCGTCCTCGAGGAACAGCACGGTGTCGGCGGTGCTCGCCGCGACCGGGTCGTGGGTGACCATGACGATGGTCTGGTCGAAGTCGTCGACGGCGCGGCGCATGAAGGCGAGGATCTCCCCGCCGGAGCGGGTGTCGAGGTTGCCGGTCGGCTCGTCGGCGAAGATCAGCTCCGGCTTGGAGGCCAGGGCGCGGGCAACGGCGACGCGCTGTTGTTGCCCGCCGGACAGCTCGCTCGGTCGGTGCTTCAGGCGGTCGCCGAGGCCGACGGTGTCGACGACGGTGCGCAGCCAGTCGCGGTCGGGCTTGGTGCCGGCGAGCGACATCGGCAGGGTGATGTTCTCGATCGCGTCGAGCGTCGGCAGCAGGTTGAACGCCTGGAAGACGAAGCCGACGCTCTCGCGGCGGACGCGGGTGAGCTCGCGGTCGGAGAGCGCGCCGAGCTCGATCTCGCCGATGAACGTGCGGCCGTCGGTGAGCGAGTCGAGGCCGGCGAGGCAGTGCATCAGCGTGCTCTTGCCGGAACCGGACGGGCCCATGACGGCGGTGAAGCGGCCGGCGGGGATGCCGACGGTGACGTCGTCGAGGGCGGTCACCCTGGTGCCGTTGTGCCCGTAGACCTTGACGGCGTGCTCGGCGCGGGCGGCCAGGCGGGTCGGCGCGGCCCACGTGGGCAGCGTCTCGGGGGATGCGATCGTGTGCATGCCTCCAGCGTGAAGGAACCGCCCCCGCCGTTCGATGGAGCGTGCCGGTGTCCGCGCCGTGGGGTTACCCCTACTCCCAGTCGAGTACGTGCTGCCGTTCGAGTACCCGGTGACGGGCTGGCCGGCATCACGTACTCGACTGGTCAATCCGGCGGGATGGGCGGGGCACGAACGTTCCGCCGTGAGGTTCGACATCGAGGACTACAAAGGCCGCGCCGACCGCTTGCGGTGGGACGATCTCGACTTCGGCGCCTTCGTCGACGACCCGCTCGACCCCGACACGCTGCGGGTGATCGAGTACATGCACGACGTCGAGTTGCACACGATCTGCTACCTGCGCGACCTGCTCGTCACGCCGGCGCACAACGACCCCGATGTGACCACGTTCCTCAGCTGCTGGGCCTACGAGGAGCTGTGGCACGGCGAGGCCCTCGGCGACGTGCTCGCCGCCCACGGGCGTCCCTCAGGGGCGCAGCGGGTGGCCCCGCTGCGCGGGCGGCTCGGTGTGCGCGACCGCATCCGGCCGTATGTCTCGGCGCTCGGGTCGTCGCTGGTCGGGGAGCGGCTGGTCGCCCTGCACATGACGTGGGGCGCGGTCAACGAGTGGACGACGCAGGCCGCCTACGCCCGGCTCTCCCAGCGCGCCGGTCACCCGGTGCTCGCCGAGCTGACCAGGCGCATCGCCCGCCAGGAAGGCCGGCACATCGACTTCTACGCCGCCGAGGCGCGCCGCCGCCTCGGCGAGAGCGAGGCTGCACGGCGCATCGTGCGCTGGGCGTTGCGGCGGCTGTGGCGACCCGTTGGCTCGGGGATCATGCCCAGGAGCGAGACCGACTTCGTGATCGAGCACCTCTACGCCGGTCCCGACGCGGCGCCGTTCGTCGAGCGCATCGATCGCCGCATCGACAGCTTGCCGGGGATGTCCGGGCTGAAGCTGATCTCCGGTCAGCGGGCCATGTCGACGAGCCAGGTCGGGAGGCGGGCGGGGCGGCCGGCGGCGTTGACCAGCCCGTGGACGGTGACGGCGGTCGCGGCCGCGTCGCCGTCGGCGGTCAGCAGGTAGGCCATCTGGAACGTCGTGCGCGTCGCCGAGGCGAGCGCCAGGTGGACCTCGAACTCGTCGTCGAAGCGCAGCGGCCGGCGGTACTGCACGAACACCTCGAGCACGGCGGCGTCGAGGCCGGCCTCGCGCCACTCCCCGTACGGGTGCCCGATGTGGCGGAGGTAGGCGACGCGCGCCTCCTCGAGGTACGGCAGGTAGCGGCTGTGGTGGACGATGCCCATCAGGTCGGTCTCGGCGAAGCGGACGCGCAACCGGTGGCTGAACGAGTAGTCCTCGACCCGGGATGACGGCTCGGCGGCGACGCGCATGGGCCAGAGTGTGCACCCGTGACACCCGCCGTGCGCGCCCTCGAAGCGGCGGGCGTGGCCTTCACCGTGCACGAGTACCAGCACGACCCCAGCGCTCGCGGCTACGGCATCGAGGCCGCCGAGGCGCTCGGGCTCGATCCCGACCAGGTGTTCAAGACGCTGCTCGTCACGGCCGACGGCGAGCAGGCCGTCGCCATCGTGCCGGTCAGCGGGCAGCTCTCGCTCAAGGCCGTCGGCACCGCGCTCGGGCGCAAGCGGGTCGAGATGTGCGACCCGGCGGTCGCCCAGCGGGTGACCGGCTACGTCGTCGGCGGGATCAGCCCGTTCGGTCAACGCACGCTGCTGCCGACGGTGATCGACGAGACGTGCGTGCTCTACGACACCGTGTACGTGAGCGGTGGCCGGCGCGGCCTCGACCTCGGTGTCGCTCCGGACGACCTCGTGCCGCGTCCTCGCCGCCGTCGTCGCCGACATCGCCGCGCCGTAGCCGTCAGCGAGCCGGGTGACGCAGCATGGCGTCGATGCGGGCGACGCGGGTCCGCGGCCGGAGGGTGCGACGCGGCGAGGCGGGCGCGCCAGCCGACCGGGCGCTGGCCACCGCCGAGGCTGATCACGCGGCGCAGCGCCTGCGACAGGTTGCGGCCGTAGCCCATCCGCACCACCCGGCGGTCGGCCTGGTACTCGGCGCGGTGGGCGACGACGTTGCCGACGGCGTCGGCCGCGTAGAGCGCGGCGACGAACGGCAGCGAGAGCGCGTTGAGCAGACCGGCGACGAGCTGACCGAGCATCGTCAGCCCCGTCGAGCCCGAGGCGAAGGCGTTGGTTGCGGCCGTCGCCACGTTCTGCAGCACGAAGCCGACGCGGGCGAGCAGCACCACGGGCAGCGAGAGCCAGTGGCCGATCGTCAGGCCGACGGTGTGCAGGCCGAGGTGGTGGCTGAGCTCGTGGGCGAGCACGCCGGCGAGCTCGCGGCGGGGCAGCTCGGCGAGGGCGAACGTGGTGACGACGACGAGGTGACCGCCGCACGCGTAGGCGTTGAGCTCGTCGCTCGGCAGCACGCGGAGGATGTAGCGGTCGGGCGGCAGTTCGTTGGCGACGGCGATGGCCCGCCAGAGCGGGTACATCCGCTCGAGCTCGGCGTCGGTCGGAGCGCGGGCACCGAACAGCGGGGTCAGCACGAACGCCTGGATCGGGCGCACGAACAGCAGCACGCTGGCGGCCATGTAGCCGAGGGCGAACCACCAGTAGGAGACGTCCCACACGAGGCGCGACGGCGAGCCAGATCAGCAGCAGGGCGAGCAGGCAGAACGGGGCGATGACGAGCACCGGGCCGATGGCGGCGATCGCCGACGCCTCGATCTGGCGGCTGCGTCGGCCCATCCGCCGACGATACGGGTGCAGGTGCCAGGCGGTAGAACGTCGGGATGACGTCGCCCCTCCTGCCCGGCGCCGAGCCGTGGTCGCACCACGCCACCGACGACGGCGCGCCCGGCGTGCTGGCGCTGCACGGCTTCACCGGCAACCCGTCGTCGATGCGCGGGCTGGCCCAGGCGATGGCCGGCGGCGGTTTCCACGTCGAGCTGCCCGTGCTCCCCGGCCACGGCACGACGATCGAGGACATGCTGACGACCGGCTGGGCCGACTGGACCGGTGAGGTCGATGCCGCGTACGGCCGCCTCGCCGAGCGGGCCGAGCGCATCGTCGTCGCCGGCCTGAGCATGGGCGGCGCGCTGGCGCTGTGGACCGCGCTCGCCCATCCGGAGGTCGCCGGCCTCGTGCTCGTCAACCCGGCGACGAAGGTGCAGGCGCCGGAGATGCGGGCGATGCTCGGGGAGATGCTCGCCGCCGGCACCGAGGTGGCGCCTGGCATCGGCAGCGACATCGCCGACCCCGACGCCCACGAGATCGCCTACGAGGGCACACCGCTGCGACCGCTGATCTCGTTCATCGACGACGGCCTCGCCGCGCTCCAGGATCGCTACGGCGAGCTGACGATGCCGCTGCTGCTGTTCACGTCGCGCCAGGACCACGTCGTCGAGCCGGCCGACAGCGAGTACCTCGCCGAGCGCTACGGCGGCCCTCTCGACCACCGTCTGGCTCGAGCGCAGCTACCACGTCGCCACCCAGGACTACGACCGCGACGCCATCTTCCTGGCGGCGATCGAGTTCACCGAGCGGGTCGACGTCGTGACGCTGGCGAGCATCCCCAGCCCGTCGTCGGGCACGCTGGAGATCGGGCCGCTGTCGCTCAACGCCTACGGCCTGATGATCGCCCTCGGCGTCGTCGCCGGGGTGTGGCTGTTCGGCCGGCGGCTCGAGGAGAAGGGCATCGGCACCCGCGAGGACGCCAACACGATCGGCATCTGGGGTGTCGCCGCCGGCGTCGTCGGCGCCCGGCTGTACCACGTGCTCACCGACTGGGAGCGCTTCTCCGGCAACCTCGGCGACGTCGTCAAGATCTGGGAGGGCGGCCTCGGCATCCCCGGCGGGATGCTCGCCGGCGTGCTCGTCGGCACCTACGTCGGGCACCGGCGGGGGATCCCGCTCGGCCAGGGGCTCAACGCCGTCGCCCCGGCGCTGCCGCTCGCCCAGGCCATCGGCCGGTGGGGCAACTGGTTCAACCAGGAGCTGTACGGCGAGCCGACCGACCTGCCGTGGGCCGTGGAGATCGATCCCGAGCACCGGGTCGCCGGGTACGAGGCGTACAGCACGTTCCACCCGACGTTCCTCTACGAGTCGCTGTGGAACCTCGCCCTCTGCGGCCTGCTTGATCTGGATCGACAAGCGCTTCCGGCCCGCCGGCGGGCGGTTGCTGGCGATGTACGTGCTCGGCTACGGCATCGGCCGCTTCTGGATCGAGGGCCTGCGCATCGACGAGGCCGACGAGCTCGGGGGCCTGCGCTGGAACCAGTGGGTCGCCGTCGCCTGCATCGTCGGCGGCGGTGCGTATCTCCTCGCGACCATCCACAAGCCCAAGGACGGAGGCGAGGGCGGAGCCCGCAGCCGCCGACGACGATCTGGGCGCGGAGGATCTCGAAATCCGAGACGAATCGCGCCCAGAGACGGATCGCGCCCAGATCGAGGAGCCGAGCGAGACGACGGAGCCGTGATCGAGATCCGGGTGCCCACCGGCGACGACTGGCCGGCGTTGTTGGCGGTCGACATGCGCGCCTTCGGCTACTCGCTGAGCGCCGAGGATGCCGAGCGCGAGCGCCAGCACATGGACCTCGAGCGCTTCCGGGTCGCCTTCGACGCCGGTGAGGCGGTCGGTGTCGCCGGCTCGTGGGCGCTGCAGATGACCCTGCCCGGCGGCCGGTCCGTGCCGACCGGGGGCGTGACGTGGGTGTCCGTCGCCGTCACCCATCGCCGCCAGGGCGTCCTGACGCAGCTGATGCAGGCGATCCACGACGACATCGACGCCCGGGGCGAGCCGCTCGCCGCGCTGACGGCGAGCGAGGGCGGCATCTACGAGCGCTTCGGCTACGGCATCGCCACCCGCCGGCGTGTCGTGTCGATCGACCGTCGCCGCGCCGTGCTCGCCGAGCGCGTTCCGCCCGCCGCCCGGCACGGTCCGCCTCGTCGACCCGGCGGCGTCGCTCAGCGAGATCCGCAGCACCTGGGACCGCTACCGCACGACGCGGGCAGGCGAGATCGACCGCGACGTGCGCTGGCACGAGGCGGCCTTCGCTCGCGACCCGAAGTCCGTGCACGCCCTCCACGCCGACGGCTACGCCAGCTGGACGTTCGAGAACCGGTGGAACGACGGCCACCCGGCGTCCGAGCTGTTCGTGACGACGATGGCCCCGGTGACGGCCGACGCCCACGCCGCGCTCTGGCAGACGGTGCTGGCGACCGATCTCGTCGGCACCGTCAGGACGTTCGCCATGGCGCCGGACGATCCGCTGCCGTTCCTCCTCACCGACCAGCGCCTCGTGCGCACCACCGACCTCAACGACAACGTGTGGTGCAACATCCGCGACGTGGCGGGGTGCTTCGGCGCCCGCCACTACGGCACGCGATGACACCGTCGTCGTCGAGGTCGACGGCGCCCGCTGGCGCATCGGTGGCGAGGGCGTCTCGCGGGTCCGCACCCGCCCCGACCTGGTCACCGACGGCGCCGGCCTCGGCGCCCTGCTGCTCGGCGGTGTCGCCCCGACGACGCTCGTCGCCGGCCGGCGCGCCGAGGCGCGCAGCGCCGACGCGCTCCGCCGCGCCGACGCCACGCTTCGTCGTCCACCCCGGCCCCGTACTGCCAGACCGGCTTCTGAACGGCTGCGACGAACCGGGCCGCCGGTAGCTTGACCGCCGTGTCCGAACGCATCACCACGGCCGACGTGGTCCACGTCGCCCGCCTCGCCCGGCTGGCGCTGTCGGCCGACGAGATCGACCGGCTGACGTCGCAGCTCGGGGCGATGCTCGACCACTTCGCCGACATCGACGGCCTCGCCCTCGCCGACGTCGCGCCGATGACCCAGCCGTACCCGCTGATCAACGTGCTGCGCGACGACGTCGAGCGCCCCGGCCTCGACCGCGACGAGGTGCTCGCCGCCGCGCCGGACGCCGTCGACGGCCGGTTCCGGGTGCCGCCGATCATCGGGCTCGCGGAGTGATGGACACGGCCATCGACATCGCCGCCGCCGTGCGCGCGGGCGAGCGACGCGCCGCCGACGTCCTCGACGAGCACCTCGCCGCCATCGCCGCCCGCGACGGCGAGATCCACGCCTTCAACCTCGTGCTCGCCGACGAGGCGCGCGCCGCCGCGGCGGCGCATCGACGAGGCGGTCGCCGGCGGCCGCGACCCCGGCCCGCTGGCCGGCGTGCCGGTCGCGCTGAAGGACAACATGTGCACGCGCGGCATCCCGACGACGTGCTCGTCGCGGATCCTCGAGGGCTGGCGCCCGCCGTACGACGCCACGGTCGTCGAGCGGCTGCGGGCGGCCGGCGCCGTCGTCGTCGGCAAGACCAACCTCGACGAGTTCGCCATGGGGTCGAGCACGGAGAACTCGGCGTTCGGCCCGACGCGCAACCCGCTCGACACCAGCCGGGTGCCCGGCGGGTCGAGCGGCGGGAGCGCCGCCGCCGTCGCCGCCGGGTTCGCCGCCGTCGGCCTCGGCAGCGACACCGGCGGCTCGATCCGCCAGCCGGCCGCGCTGTGCGGCGTCGTCGGCGTCAAGCCGACGTACGGCGTCGTCAGCCGCTACGGCCTCGTCGCGTTCGCCAGCAGCCTCGACCAGATCGGCCCGTTCACCCACACCGTCGCCGACGCCGCCCTCGTCACCGAGGTCATCGCCGGCCACGACCCGGCCGACTCGACGTCGATCCCGCGCCCGGCGCCGGTCGATCACGCCGACGCTGCACGACGGCGTCGAGGGCCTGCGCATCGGGCGCATCACCGACCTGCCCGCAGGGCGCCGACCCCGACGTGCTCGAGCGCGTCGAGGCGGCGTTCGAGGCGCTCGTCGACGCCGGCGCCAAGGTCGTCGACGTCGAGGTGCCGGCGTTCACCTACGGGCTCACCGCCTACTACCTCATCGCCCCCGCCGAGGCGTCGAGCAACCTCGCCCGCTACGACGGCGTGCGCTACGGCCTGCGCGTCGACGCCGCCGACACCAACGCGATGTACATGGCGACGCGGGAGGCCGGGTTCGGCGACGAGGTCAAGCGGCGGATCATGCTCGGCACGTACGCCCTGTCCGCCGGCTACTACGACGCCTACTACGGCAAGGCGCTGAAGGTGCGCCGGCTGATCGCCGACGACTTCGCCCGCGCCTACGAGCACGCCGACGTGCTGCTGATGCCGACGTCGCCGACGGTCGCCTTCCCGATCGGCGACAAGACCGACAACCCGCTGGCCATGTACCTCTGCGACACCTACACGATCCCGTCCAACCTGTCCGGCGACCCGGGCATGAGCGTGCCGTTCGGCACCGGCGCCGACGGCCTGCCCGTCGGCGTGCAGGTGCTCGCCCCGACGCTGGACGAGCCGCTGATGTTCCGCGTCGCCCAAGCCCTGGAGGACGCCGCACCATGAGCGACGTGACCGGCATCGAGTCGGCGAGCGCGATCCGAGGGTCGGCGACGAGCCGGCAGGCTACGAGCTCGTCGTCGGGCTCGAGGTCCACGTCGAGCTGGCGACGCGCGACGAAGCTGTTCTCGGCGTCGCCGAACCGCTTCGGTGACGAGCCGAACACGAACATCGACCCGGTGACGCTCGGCCTGCCGGGCGCCCTGCCGGTGCTCAACCGCCACGCCGTCGAGCTGGCGATGCGCATCGGGCTGGCCCTCAACTGCCGCATCCAGGCGTGCTCGTTCCACCGCAAGAACTACTTCTACCCGGACATGCCCAAGGCGTACCAGATCAGCCAGTACGACGTGCCGCTCAACGTCGACGGCTGGCTCGACCTGCCCGACGGCACGCGCATCGGCATCGAGCGGGCCCACCTCGAGGAGGACACCGGCAAGTCGACCCACGTCGGCGGCAGCGGCGGTCGCATCCACGGCAGCGACGCCTCGCTGATCGACTTCAACCGGGCCGGCGTGCCGCTCGTCGAGATCGTCGGCCGCCCCGACATCCGCACCGCCGAGCAGGCCCGCCAGTACGTCACCGAGCTGCGGGCGATCCTCGTGGCCGTCGGCGCCTCCGACGCCAAGATGGAGGAGGGCTCGATGCGCGTCGACGCCAACGTCAGCGTGCGCCGGCCCGGCGAGCCGTTCGGCACCCGCTGCGAGATCAAGAACCTCAACTCGGTGCGCTCGCTCGGCCGGGCGATCGAGTACGAGGCCCGCCGCCAGATCGACCTCCTCGAGTCCGGCGAGGTCGTCCGCCAGGAGACCCGCCACTGGGACGAGGGCGACGGCCGCACGCACACGCTGCGGACGAAGGAGGACGCCGACGACTACCGGTACTTCCTCGAGCCCGACCTCGTGCCGCTCGACCCCGACGACGCGTGGATCGAGCGCGTCCGCGGCCGCGCTGCCGATGCTGCCGGCGGCCCGCCGGGCCGCGGCTGGCCGAGGCGACCGGCGCGGCCGTCGACGGCGAGGCCGTCGGCGTCGTCGTCGAGCGCGGCCAGGACGACTACGTGCTCGCCGTCGGCGCCGCCGGTGGCGACGCCGCCCGGGCGCTCGTCCACGTCAAGGAGGCCTACGCCGAGCAGGGTCGCCGCGCCGGCCGTGCCGGCCGCCGACCTCGCCGCGCTGACGACGCATGGAGACCGCCGGGCAGCTGACGGCGACGCAGGCCAAGCAGGTGCTCGCCGAGCTCGTCGCCGCCGGCGGCGGCGATCCGGCGGCGATCGCCGCGGCCAAGGGGTTCGAGGCGATGGACGCGTCGGCGCTCGAGCGCGCTCGTCGACGAGGCGATCGCCGCCAACCCGGCGGCGTGGGAGAAGTTCCGCGGCCGGCGAGGACAAGGCGATCGGCGCCCTCGTCGGCGCGGTGATGAAGGCGTCGCGGGGTCAGGCCGACGGCGGCGCCGTCACGGCGCTCCTGCGCAGCCGGCGCGGCTGATCCGCCCGCACCGCGCCGGCCGATCCGGTCGTCGACCGAGCGACCACATCCGGGCCAGCGTGCTCGGCGTTGCCGTCGAGCCGCGATGCTGCCTGGTCGTGGAACGGGATCGGGCGCGGTGCGATCGAGGTGCCGGGCGCAGCACCGTGGCGTCGGTGACGACCACGGTCGCTCGTCCGTGCGACCGTGTCGAGCGAGCGAGCAGGCGACGTTCGGTGACGCCGATCGAGCACCGGGACGTCGCCGTCCCCGGAGACGCAGTGCCGGGACGGCCGCGCACAGCTCCTCGCCGGCTCGAGCGCGTCGAGCAGGCGCTCCTCCTCCGGTTCGAGGTCGGCGACGCGCCAGTGCTCCGGCCAGGATCCCGCTCCGCTGCAAGTCGTGCTCCCGCGGCCATGGATCACCTCCTTCGGCAAATTCGGCTCCGCGACCGATGCGCCAGATCGAGATAATCTGCGCCGCTGACGGTGCGTGCCGCATCGGGGAGACCCCGTGCGTCCGCCTGCTGTTCCGCCCATGCCCCTGACCCAGGTCTCCTCACACGACCGTCCGGCGCCGCTGCGCGGCCGCCAGGACGTGGTCGACGCCATCGCCGCCCTTGCCGCCGGCGCGGCGGTCGGTGAGGGCGGGGCGCTGACGATCGTCGGCGAGGCCGGGATCGGCAAGACGGCGGTGCTCGACGAGGCGGCGACGCTCATCGCCGCCGACCAGCCGGACTGCCGGATCCTGCGCCTGCGCGGCGTCGAGGCCGAGGTCGAGCTGGCCTGGTCGGGCCTGGCCGGGCTGCTCGACGGCATGCTCGACGGGCTCGACCGCCTGGCCCCGGCCCGGCGCTCGGCGGTCCTCGGCGGCGCTGGCGATCGAGCCGGCGCGACCAGCCGGTCGAGCCGTTCGCCATCGCCCTCGCCACGCGCGACCTGCTCGTCGACGCCGCCGAGGGCGCCCCGATCGTCGTCTTCGTCGACGACCTCCCGTGGGTCGACCTGCCGACGCGGCGCACGCTGTCGTACATCGCCCGCCGGTTGCAGTTCGAGCGCCTGGCGATCGTGTCGACGCGTCGCTTCGGCGCCGACGCGCACACCGACACCGGCCCGACGCTGCGCATCGACGCGCGTGTCCGACGACGTGGCCGACGCAGATCCTGCGCGACGCCGGGGTCAGCAGCGCCGCAGCGTCCGCCGCGAGCTGGTCGCCGCCGGCGGCGGCATCCCGCTCGTGCTCGTCGAGGCGGCCAACCTGCTCGACGCCGACCAGCGCGCCGGTCGCGCCGAGCTGCCCGACCCGCTGCCGATCGGGCGCACCGGCCAGCGCGTCGTCGACCTGCTGCTCGAGCGGCTCGACCCGGACGTGCGCGGCGGCGCTGCTCGTCGCCGCCGCCGAGCCCGACGGCGACCTCGTGCGGATCGCTCAAGGCGCTCGGTGACGGCGGGCTCGGCGTCGCCGAGCTGGAGGCCGCCGAGGAGCACGGCGTCGTCAGCCTCGACGGCGACCGGCTGACGTTCCGCCACCCGCTGATGCGCTCGGCCGCCTACCACGACGCGCCGCGCGCCGATCGCCGGGCCGCCCACCGGGCGCTCGCCGGCACGCTGCCCGCCGGACTCCCCGGCGCGGGCGTGGCACCTCGCCCGGGCCGCCGTCGGGCCCGACGAGGCGGTCGCCAGCGCCCTCGACGCGGCCGCCGCGGTCGACCGCGCCAGCGGGGCGCGCCGGCGTCGGCGGCCCGCTCGTGGGAGCTGGCCAGCCGGCTCTCGCCCGAGCCCGCCGACCGCGTCCGGCGGCTGCGGCTGGCCGCCGACGCCATCCTCGACGCCGGCATGGCCGCCGCGGCCGGCCGCCTGCTCGACCGCGCCGACGCCGTCGTCGCCGAGCACCCCGACGCCGACGACCTGATCGAGCGGATCCGCCGCCAGCAGCTGCGCTGCCGGCTGCCACCGTCGAGCGGCGGACGGCGTCGAGCCCGTGTCGAGCCTCCGCCGGGCGGCGCGTCGAGGTGGCGCCGAGTCGAGCCGGACGTCGCCGTCGACCTGCTG
Source organism: uncultured Acidimicrobiia bacterium (assembly GCA_963749315.1). Classification (GTDB taxonomy): domain Bacteria; phylum Actinomycetota; class Acidimicrobiia; order Acidimicrobiales; family Ilumatobacteraceae; genus JALZMG01. The sequence goes on along the minus strand of CAVVMS010000033.1, from coordinate 31,949 downwards.
TTCGACGCCCTCGCCGCGTACATCCGCGACGGCGCGTTCGCCGACATGGCCAGCGCCATCGAGGAGGCGACGACGCTGCGCGACCGCGTCGACGACCGATCGGGCCCGGCGCATCGACATCATGGACGGCGCCCTGCGCATCGCCACGGGGCGGCCGGGCGGCGAGCGGCTGCTCGACCGCTACACCGAGATGATCGGCCCCGGCCGATCGGCGGCCGACGCCCTGTTCCTCGCCGAGGTCCTCGCCCCGTCGCTCGGCTTCCTGCGCCGCACCGAGGCGTCCGACGCGCTGCTCGCCGAGCCTCGAGGCCGACCTGCGGACGAGGGGCGCGGTGCGCCCGCTGATCAGCGTGCTCGGCGCGATCAGCGTGGTGCAGTACGGCCGGTCGTTCCCGGCGACGATGGCCGCGGCGACGGAGGCGATCGCCCTCGCCGAGACCAACGACACGCCGGAGCTGGCGTCGCTGGCGGCCGTCGGTCGTCGCGCTGTGCGCGGCGGCGATCGGCGACCGCGCAGGCGTGCGAGCGGGCCGCCGCCCTGCTCCGCGACGTCCCCGAGCCCGAGCGGCGGGCGATCGGACCGATCGGGCTCGCCTACCTCGCCCTCAACCAGGGCCGCATCGACGACGCCCTCGCCACTACGACGAGGTCCGCGCCGATGTCGCCGATCGGCCAGGGGCTGGTGCGCTGGGAGCCGGAGTGGATCGAGGCGCTGGTGCGGGCCGGCCGGCGCGAGGAGGCGCTGGCGGCGATCGCCGAGTTCGAGGCGGCGCGTGCCCCGGATCAGCTGGGGCCGTCAACGGGCTCGGACGCCCGAAGGGGATGCTCGCCGACGACGACGAGGCCGCCGCGAGCACTTCGCGGCGACCGTCGCGGCGCACCGCGGCAGCCGCCAACCTCGTCGGCGAGGGGCGCACGGAGATCCTGTGGGGCGAGCGGCTGCGCCGGTCGCGCCGGCGCGGCCGAGGCGCGGATCCACCTCGAGCGGGCGGTCGAGCTGCTGCGCGGCATCGGCGCCACGGTGCTCGCCGAGCGGGCGACGACCGAGCTGCGGGCGGCCGGCGGCGTCGTCGGCGAGGACGTCGCGTCGCACCAGCTGCTGACGCCGCACGAGCTGCAGGTCGCCCGCCTCGTCGTCAGCGGGGCGTCCAACCGCGACCTCGCCGCCAAGCTGTTCATCAGCCCGCGCACCGTCGAGGCCCACCTCACGGCGATCTTCCGCAAGCTCGGCGTGCGCAACCGCCGCGAGCTCGCGCGCCCGCGCCCTCGACGACCCGGTGCTGCAGCCGTCCTGACGACCGGCCATCGAGCACACCGAGCGCCAATCACACCCGATTCACCGGCGCCTCGACGTGCGAGTACCGTTCGCCCGCACGATCTACGAGTTCGAGGACTGCGCGGTTGATCCGAGCCGGTTCGAGCTCCGCCGGGGCGGCGTCGTCGAGCACGTCGAGCCGCAGGTCTTCGACGTGCTCGTGCACCTGATCCGCCATCGCGATCGGGTGGTCACCAAGGCGGAGCTGCTGGACACGGTCTGGGGCGATCGCTTCGTGAGCGAGTCGGCGCTGGCCAGCCGGCTCAAGTCGGCGCGCCGTGCGGTCGGCGACGACGGCGCCGGCCAGCGCGTGATCCGCACCGTGTTCGGCCGCGGCTACCAGTTCGTCGCCCCGGTCGTCGAGCACCACGAGCAGGGTGCACCGGCCCCGACCCGAGCGGGCGCGACGCCGACGGCGCCGCTGCAGCAGACAGTGCGCTTCTGCACGGCCTCGGACGGCCACCGCATCGCCTACGCCACGATCGGGTCGGGCCCGGTGCTGGTCAAGGCGGCGAACTGGCTGACCCACCTCGACCACGACCGGGAGACGTCGGTGTGGGGGCACTGGCTGGAGGGCCTGGCCGACGGGCCGGACGCTGGTGCGCTACGACGAGCGGGGGTGCGGGATGTCCGACTGGGACGTCGAGCACTTCCGGTTCGAGGACTGGGTCGACGACCTCGAGACGGTGGTCGACGCCGTCCGGCCTCGACAGCTTCCCGCTGCTCGGCGTGTCGCAGGGGGCGGCGGTCGCCGTGGCGTTCGCCGCCGCCCACCCCGAGCGGGTCAGCCGGCTCGTGCTGGCGAGCGCCTACGCCCGCGGCCGGCTCGCCCGGGCCGTCGACCGAGGAGGAGCGGCGCGAGGCGGCGCTCGACCTCGAGGTCGCCCGCGTCGGCTGGGGCCGCGACGATCCGTCGTTCCGCCAGGTGTTCACGTCGCAGTTCCTGCCCGACGGCACCCGCGAGGAGTGGGAGGAGTTCAACGAGCTGCAGCGGATCACGACGTCGCCGGAGAACGCCGTGCGCTTCCTCGAGACGTTCGCCCGGATCGACGTCACCGATGCTGGCGCCGAAGGTCAAGTGCCCGACGCTCGTCCTGCACTCCCGCGACGACCTGCCGCCAGCCGGTCGTCGGGCGCACGCGACCTGGCCGCGCTCATCCCCGACTGCGAGTTCGTCCCGCTGCCGAGCCGCAACCACATCCTCCGCGAGGAGCCGGCGTGGCCGATCTTCCTCGCCGAGCTCGACCGGTTTCTGTCATGCTGAGGTTGTGAGAGTGCTGGTCTGAGTGCCGGCGTGCAGGGGTCGCTCCGGCGTGGGCGCCGCGGACGAGGCGGCCCGGCGTGGCGCCGGTCGACTCGCCGTCGGCGCGGATCTCGGTGCCGGCGACGAACGTGTGCTCGTAGCCGTCGGCGCGCTGCAGCAGCCGCCGGCCGCCGGCCGGCAGGTCGTAGGCGAACTCCGGCGTGTGCAGGCGCAGGCCGTCGAAGTCGATGACGTTGATGTCGGCGCGGTGGCCCGGCGGCGAGCAGGCCGCGGTCGAGCAGGCCGACCGTCTCGGCCGTCGCCCGCGTCTGCTTGTGCACGAGCAGCTCGACCGGCAGCCGGTCGTGCGGGCGGTCGCGGCCCCACCACTGCAGCAGCGTGGTCGGGAAGCTGACGTCGCAGATCGTGCCGACGTGGGCGCCGCCGTCGGACAGCCCGGCGACCGACGCCGGGTGGGCGAGCTGGCCGTGGACGGCGTCGAGCGTGCCGTCGGCGAAGTTCAGCGACGGGCAGGTACAGCAGGCCGCGGCCGTCGTCGGCGAGCATCAGGTCGTAGGCGACCTCGGCGGGCGACCGGCCCTGGGCGGCGGCCGTGGCGGCGACGGACGTCGACGGGTCGGGCTCGTAGTTCGGCGGGTCGCCGAGCGGGAACATCAGGTCGAAGCGGCCGACCAGCCGGCCGCCGATCAGCGACGACGAGCGTGTCGCTCGGCCGACGCTCGCCGAGCAGGGCGTCGCGGACGTCGTGCCGGCGCAGCCGGGCGACGCGCTCGGGCATCGGCAGGGCAGCCAGCTCCGCCCACGCGCGGCGCCCACATGAACGGGTTGAGCGTGGCCTCGAAGCCGAGCAGCAGGCCGACGGCCCTGGCGCCGACCTGGCCGCGCATCGTGACGCCGGCCGCGCGTGGCCTCGGACATGCGGTCGAGCAGCGTGCGCCACATGTCCGGCTTCACCGGGCTCTGGGCGACGGAGATCGAGATCGGCCGGCCGGAGCGGGCGGCCATCGTGTGCATCAGCTCGAACTCGCCGTCGAGGTCGATGAAGTCGCTGACGACCTGCAGCACGCCCGTGCCGATCGACGCCGAGCGCCTCGGCGATGCCGACCAGCTCGTCGGCCTCGGCGGTGAGCGTCGGCGTCAGCTCGCCGCGGCTGCTGCGGTGGTTGAGCGTGCGCGACGTGGTGAAGCCGAGGGCGCCGGCGCGCACGGCCTCGCGGGCCAGGTCGGCCATCGCCGCGATGTCGTCGGGCGTCGCCGGCTCACGTGCCGCGCCGCGCTCGCCCATCACGTGCAGGCGCAGCGCGCCGTGGGGGACCTGGGCGCCGAGGTCGATGTCGCGTGGGCTGGCTGGTCGAGGTCGTCGAGGTACTCGGGGAAGCTCTGCCACGTCCACGGCAGGCCCTCGTGCAGCGCCGCGCCGGGGATGTCCTCGACGCCCTCCATCAGCTCGATCAGCCGCTGGTGGTCGGCGGGGCGGACCGGGGCGAAGCCGACGCCGCAGTTGCCCATCACGGCGGTGGTGACGCCGTGCCAGCTCGACGGCGCCAGCTCGACGTCCCAGGTCGCCTGGCCGTCGTAGTGGGTGTGGATGTCGACGAAGCCGGGCGTGACGAGGGCGCCGTCGGCGTCGAGCTCGCGGCGGCCCCGGCCGTCGACGTCGCCGACGGCGGTGATGACGCCGTCGTCGACGGCGACGTCGGCGGTGCGGGCGGGTGAACCGGAGCCGTCGACGACTCGACCGGCGCGGATGACGAGATCGTGCATGGGCCACCTCCCGCTCGGGAGGGTACCCCTCAGCTCGTCGGCGATGACCTTGCTCGGCGATCTCGCAGCGCCTGGTCGATGGGGATGACGAAGCCGATGTTCGACGCCTGGCGCTCGCCGCTGCTGGCGGCGACGGCGGTGTTGACGCCGACGACCTGGCCGGCGGCGTTGGCCAGCGGGCCGCCGGAGTTGCCCGAGCTGATCGCCGCGTCGGTCTGGATCAGGCCGGTGAGCTGGCCCTGGCTGGTGTCGATCGACCGGTCGAGCGCCGAGACGATGCCCTGGGTCACCGTCGGGCCGCCCTCGAGGGCGAGGGCGTTGCCGATGGCCACGACCTGGTCGCCGACGGCGACGTCGCCGGTGGCGAACGTGGCCGGCACGACGCCGGACGGGTCGTCGAGCTGGAGGACGGCGATGTCGTCCGACAGCGAGCCGCCGAGGACCTCGGCCGAGCGCTGCTCGCCGTTGACCGTGACCGTGACCTCGCCGGCGTCGGCGACGACGTGGGCGTTGGTCAGGATGTGGCCGTCGGTGTCGAGCACGATGCCGGTGCCGGCGCCCTCGGCGTAGCCGGTGAACGGGCCCTGGCGCACCTGCATGCTCGTCGAGATCGACACCGTCGACGGCTGGACGGCGGCGACGACGCCGGCGACGTCGATGAAGCCGGTCGGGCGTGATGTCGGCGACGGGGACGGCCGCGGCGGCCGACGCCGTCGCCGGCGTCGTCGTCGGCCGTGCGACCGGCGACGAAGCCGGCCCCGGCACCGGCGGCGGCGGCCACGAGGGTCAACCCTGCGGCCGCCACCAACCGGTGCGGGCGCCGGCGGCCCTGGTGGGGCGGGCCGGCCGGCGGTCGCGACCCGGGCTGGGGGGAGGGCCCGGGCGCTGCTTGGGGAGGGTGGTACGGGGGATGGGCGACTGCGGCTGGCGCGGCTGGCGGCGGCAGCAACGGATCGAACATGTCGCCGAGCGTGCCCGGCGCCGGTCAGAGCACGTCAAGAGCCGCCGTGAGAACTTCTTCGGAAGATTCGGCGGCCATCCGTGACCGCTGAAGAACGCTTGAGAAGCAGATCGGGCGGGAAACACGGTGTTCATGGAACCGGGTGGGACGGGGTGAGGGCGTCGCGCCGTACGATGGCCGCCTCATGGATGTCGCGTCGCGGCTCGCCGGGCGGCGGGCGATCGTCACCGGTGCGGCCAGGGGCATCGGCGCCGAGATCGCCGGCACGTTCGCCCGCCACGGCGCCACGGTCGGGCTGCTCGACGTCGCCGCCGACGTCAAGGCGGTCGCCGCCGCCCTCGACGGCGCCGCCGAGGTCGCCGACCTCGCCGACCCCGACGCCACGCGGGACGCCCTCGGCCGCCTCATCGCGCGCCCTCGGCGGCGTCGACGTGCTCGTCAACAACGCCGGCATCCTGCGCATCACCCCGCTGCTCGACATCACCGTCGAGGAGTGGGACCTCGTCCTCGACGTCAACGCCCGGTCGATGCTCGTCACGACCCAGGTCGCGGCGCGGGCGATGATCGCCGCCGGGACCGGCGGTCGGATCGTCAACATCGCCAGCATGGCGGCCAAGCAGCCGGCGGCCGGGCAGGCCCACTACGCGGCGTCGAAGGCCGCCGTCGTCGCCCTCACCCAGGCCGCCGCCGTCGAGCTCGGCCCGCACGGCATCACCGTCAACGCCATCTGCCCCGGCTACGTGCTCACCGAGATGGGCGCGGCGACGCGCACGCCCGAGATGGTCGCCGCGTGGAGCGCCACGTCGCCGCTCGGCCGCTGCGCCGAGCCGGCCGACGTCGCCCGCATGGCCCTGTTCCTGGCGTCCGACGACGCCGCCTACTGCACCGGCCAGGCGTTCAACGTCACCGGTGGCATGATCATGCACTGAGGCGACTGTGACGACGGACCTGACCGCAACGCTCCCGCCGGAGCGCACCGACGCCACCGTGCTCGCGTTCACCGACGTCTCCAAGACGTTCCCCGACGGCACCCACGCCCTCGCCAGCACGTCGCCTCTCCGTCGCGCCCGGCGAGTTCGTCACCATCGTCGGGCCGTCGGGCTGCGGCAAGTCGACGCTGCTGCGCATCGCCTCCGGGCTCGACGCGCCGACGACCGGGACGGTGGCGGTCGACCGGCGCAGCCTCGGCTACGTGTTCCAGGACGCCACGCTGCTGCAGTGGCGCACGGTGCGCCGCAACGTCGAGCTGTTCGCCGAGCTGGAGGGCATCGACCGCGGCCGAGCGCGCCCGCCGCGTCGCCGACAACGTCCGCCTCGTCGGCCTCGAGGGGTTCGAGGACAAGTACCCCAAGCAGCTCTCCGGCGGGATGAGGATGCGCGCCTCGCTGGCCCGGTCGCTGCTGATGGAGCCGGCGATGTTCCTGTTCGACGAGCCGTTCGGGGCCCTCGACGAGATCACCCGCGAGCGCCTCAACGACGAGCTGCTCGGCGCTGTTCCAGCGCAAGGGCTTCGGCGCCCTGTTCATCACCCACTCGATCTCCGAGGCCGTGTTCCTGTCGACGCGGGTGCTCGTCATGTCGGCGCGCCCGGGACGCATCGTCGGCGAGTTCGACGTGCCGTTCGCCTACCCCCGCTCGCCCGACCTGCGCTTCGAGCCGGCGTTCGCCGAGCTGTCCGGCGAGGTCAGCCACGCGCTTGCGCGGGGGACACGCATGAGCGTCGACACGCCGGCCGACGGTCGAGCGCGCCGGCACCGACCAGCGCGCAGGTGCCGGGCGCCGGTGCCACACGCGCTCCAGGGTGGCCTGCGCTGGATCGACATCGCCGGACCGGTCATCGGGTTCGCCCTGTTCATCGGCCTGTGGTGGCTGATGCACGCGCTGGGGCATGCGGGCGTTGTTCGACAAGCCGAGCTTCCTGCTGCCGTCGCCGGCCACGGTCGTCGACCGCTCCTACCTCGACGCGGCCGTCCGCGGCGACATGCTGCAGGCGCTGTGGTGGACCGCCGGCGTCGCCCTGACCGGGCTGGCCATCTCGATCGTCCTCGGCATGTTCCTCGCCGTGATCATGGCCCAGGCGAACTGGGTCGAGCGCTCGGTCTGGCCGTACCTGATCGCCGCCCAGGCCGTGCCGATCCTCGCCATCGCCCCGCTCATCGGCAACATCTTCGGCTTCGGGTTCGGCTCCCGTGTCCTCGTGTGCGTGATCATCTCGATCTTCCCGATCGTGTCCAACACGCTGTTCGGCCTGCTCTCGGCCGAGCCGAGCCAGCACGACCTGTTCACGCTCAAGGGTGCGTCACGGTGGGTCCGCCTGACCAAGCTGCAGCTGCCGTCGGCGCTGCCGGCGATCTTCACCGGCTTCCGCATCGCCGCCGGGCTGTCGGTGATCGGCGCCGTCGTCGGCGAGCTGTTCTTCCGCAAGGGCGGCAAGGGCATCGGCATCCTCATGGAGCAGTACCGCTCGCGCACCCTCTGGCCGCAGACGTACGGCGCGCTGATCCTGTCGTCGCTGCTCGGCATCGCCGTGTTCGTGTTCTTCGGGTGGCTCTCCAAGCTCGTCATCGGGCGGTGGCACGAGACCACCCGCTAGAGCGGCCGCCCGGCCGCGTCCGTCAATCCCAGCGTGAACCCCGACAAGGAGACCCTTGATGCAGATCCGACGATCCAGCCGCTGGCTGGCCGTGCCATTCGTCGGCGCCCTCGCCATCGCCGCATGCGGCGGCGACGACGATGACGACGCCGCCATCGACCGAGGCACCGGCGGCGACACCTGCCGTCGATCCGACGGTCGCCGGCACCGACGGCGCCGGCGACGACGGCAGGCTCGACCGGCGGCAGCGCGCCGGCGGGCGACGTCGACCTGTCGGCGGACTGCCCGGAGACCGTCGTCATCCAGACCGACTGGAACCCCGAGGCCGAGCACGGCTGGATCTACAACATGATCGGCGACGACTACACCATCGACAAGGGCGGTGTCTCCGTCACCGGCCCGCTCGTCGCGTCGGGTGGCGTCGACACCGGCGTCGACCTGCAGATCCGCTCCGGCGGTCCGGCGATCGGCTTCCAGACGGTGACGTCGCAGCTGTACACCGACGACGAGATCCTCCTCGGCTACGTCTACACCGACGAGGGCATCCAGAACGCGGCCGAGTTCCCGACCGTGGCGATCATGGCCGGGATGGAGAAGAACCCGCAGATGATCATGTGGGACCCGGAGACGTACCCCGACGTCGAGACCATCGACGACATCGGCGAGGCCGGGATCCTCGTGCGCTACTTCGGCGGCGCGGCGTACATGGACTTCTTCACCCAGACCGGGATCCTCTCGGCGGACCAGGTCGACGGCAGCTACGACGGCACGCCGGCCAACTTCGTCGCCGCCGAGGGCGCCGACGCCCAGCAGGGCTTCGGGTCGGCCGAGCCGTACATCTACGAGAACGAGATCGCCGACTGGGGCAAGCCGGTCGCCTACGCCTACATCAACGACGCCGGCTGGGAGAACTACGCCGAGTCGATCGCCACCAAGCCGGAGAACATCGAGACGTACCGGGCGTGCTTCGAGAAGCTGGTGCCGATCATCCAGCAGTCGACGGTCGACTACATCGCGCGACCCGGCCGAGACCAACGCGCTGATCATCGAGGCCGTCGAGACGTTCGACAACGGCTGGGTGTACAGCCAGGGCGTCGCCGACTACGCGGTGGAGACGATGCAGGCCGACGGCCTGCTCGGCAACGGCCCCGACGAGACCGTCGGCAACTTCGACCTCGACCGGGTCAACGAGCTGATCGAGAAGGCCCGTCCCGGTGTACGCCGCGCTCGGCCAGGAGCCGCCGGCCGACCTCACCGCCGAGGACGTCGTCACCAACGAGTTCATCGACGAGACCATCGGTTTCTGACCGTCGACCGCTCATGGTGCCGGGGGTACCCTCCGGCACCATGAGCGACATCAAGCCCCGTTCGCGCGACGTCACCGACGGGATGCAGAAGGCGCCGGCGCGGGCGATGCTGCGGGCGATCGGGCTGACCGACGACGACTGGGCCAAGCCGCAGGTCGGCATCGCCAACTCGTGGAACGAGATCACCCCGTGCAACATGACGTTGCGCACGCTCGCCGAGCACGTCCGCACCGGCATCCGTGAGTCCGGCGGCGTGGCGATGGAGTTCGGCACGATCACCGTGTCCGACGCCATCTCGATGGGTCACGAGGGGATGCGCGCCTCGCTCGTCAGCCGCGACCTGAGCTGCGACTCGGTGGAGACGGTGGTGTTCGCCGAGCGCCTCGACGGCTTCGTCGGCATGGCCGGTTGCGACAAGAGCATGCCGGCGATGCTGATGGCGTCGGCCCGCCTCGACCTGCCGAGCATCCTCGTCTACAACGGCTCGATCATGCCCGGCCAGCACGCCGGGCGGGCGATCGACGTGACGACGCTCTTCGAGGCGGTCGGCGCGTGTGCCGCCGGGGCGATCACGCTCGAGGAGCTCGACGAGATGGAGCGCAACGCCTGCCCGGGCGAGGGGGCGTGCGGCGGCATGTTCACCGCCAACACGATGAGCTCGATCGGCGAGGCGCTCGGCATGAGCCTGCCCGGCTCGGCGTCGCCGCCGGCGATCGATCCACGCCGCCACGCCGACGCCCGCGCCGCCGGCGCGGCGGTGGTGCGCATGCTCGAAGCGGGCATCACGCCGCGCATGATCATGACCAAGCCGGCGTTCGAGAACGCCATCGCCCTGACGTCGGCGCTCGGCGGGTCGACGAACGCCGTGCTGCACCTGCTGGCGATCGCCAACGAGGCCGGCGTCGAGCTGCACCTCGACGACTTCAACCGCATCGCCGCGCGCGTGCCGCACATCGCCGACATGAAGCCGGGCGGCAAGTTCCACATGAGCGACCTCGACCGTGTCGGCGGCGTGCCGGTCGTGCTGCGCCACCTGCTCGACGCCGGCCTGCTCGACGGCGACTGCCTCACCGTGACGGGCAAGACGATGGCCGAGAACCTCGCCGCCCTCGACCCGCCGGCACCCGACGGCGTCGTCGTGCACCCGGTCGACGCGCCGATCCACCCGCAGGGCGGGATCAACATCCTCACCGGCTCGCTGGCCCCGCTCGGCTCGGTCGTCAAGGTCGCCGGGCTGACCGCCGGAGCAGCTCGTGTTCGAGGGCACGGCGAGCGTGTTCGACGGCGAGGACGCGGCGATGACCGAGATCCTCGCCGGCCGGGTCCAGCCCGGCACGGTGCTCGTGATCCGCTACGAGGGCCCGAAGGGTGGGCCGGGGATGCGCGAGATGCTGGCGATCACCGGCGCCCTGAAGGGCGTCGGGCGCGGCGCCGACTGCGCGCTGATCACCGACGGCCGCTTCTCCGGCGGCACGTGGGGGTTCTGCATCGGCCACGTCGCGCCCGGAGGCGACCGACGGCGGGCCGATCGCGTTCGTGCGCGACGGCGACCGCATCCGCATCGACGTGCCGAGCAAGTCGCTCGACCTGCTCGTCGACGACGCCGAGCTGGCGGCGCGCCGGCAGGGATGGTCGCCGAACCCGCCGAACTACACGACGGGCGTGCTCGGCAAGTACGCGCGACTGGTGCAAGGCGCCGAGACCGGCGCCATCACCAACCCGCTGTAGCGTCATCCGAGTGTTCGGCGTCATCCGAGTGTCCGGCGTGCGGACGCCGCGCACCACGACACTCGGATGGGTCAGAACACTCGGATGGGACGAGCGCGTCAGTAGCGGCGGTTGCCGCCGCCACCGCCACCGCCGCCGCCGGTGCGCGGCTGGCGCGGGCGGGCCTCGTTGACGGTGATCCCGCGGCCACCCATGTCGGCGCCGGCGAGCTCGGTGATGGCCTTGCGGCCGTCCTCGTCGCTCATCTCGACGAAGCCGAAGCCACGGGAGCGGCCCGTCTCACGGTCCATGATGACCTGGGCGGAGGTGACGACGCCGACGCGACCGAACAGGGTCGCCAGCTCGTCGGAAGTGGTCGAGTAGGGCAGGTTGCCCACGTACAGGTTGATGGCGGTTCCTCCGTCTCAGCGTTCCGCCCTCGATGGCGGCCGAGCCGAGCGTACCGCGCGTCGGCGGACAGCGGACGCCCTGATCCATCGCCAGCCGATGATCAGCACCGCCAGCACCACCGCCGTGACGACGACGAACGCCACCGCGGTCCCTCGGCCGAACACGAAACGGCGTGCCAGGACGCCGATCACCAGCGTCGCCAGCCACACGTGGACGCCGGCGCGCACCGAGGTCGGCGCAGCCCGGGCCACCGGCGACAGCAGCCAGCCGAGCAGCGTCCCGACGAGGAACGGGGCGGCGATCGTCAGCACCTCGCCGACGCCGCCACCGTCGTGCGAGCGGCTGCCGACGACGGCGAACAGCAGCACGGCGACGCGACGTCCAGCGACGCATGGAGACGGCGATGGTCTGCCGGCGCTGATCCACGGCGACGGCAAGGTACCTACACTCGTGCCGTGGCCCACCGTCATGCCCCGTACGAGCGCCTCACGCGGCCGCTGGTGCGCGAGCGCGGCGAGCTGCGGCCGGCGTCGTGGGACGAAGCGCTGCGCCGGGTCGCCGACGGGTTCCGGGCGACGAGGGACGAGGCCGGGCCCTCCGCCGTCGGCTTCTTCTCCTGCTCGAAGTCGACGAACGAGATGAACTACATCGCCCAGAAGTTCGCCAGGGCGGTGATCGGCACCAACAACATCGACTCGTGCAACCGCACTTGACACGCGCCCTCCGTGGTCGGTCTGGCCACCGTGTTCGGAGCCGGCGGCGGCACGTCGTCGTACCGGGAGATCGAGGACACCGACGTCATCGTGATGTGGGGGTCCAACGCCCGTGACGCCCACCCGATCTTCTTCCACCACGTGCTGGCCGGCGTCCGCAACGGCGCCAAGCTCTACGTCGTCGATCCGCGGCGCACGTCGACCGCGCAGTTCGCCGACCTCTGGCTCGGCCTGCACGTCGGGACCGACATCGCCCTGTCCAACACGATCGCCCGCGAGATCATCGCCGCCGGGCTGGTCAACGCGGACCTTCGTCGAGCGCGGCACGACCGGGTTCGCCGAGTACGCCGCCTCGGTGCGAGGAGTGGACGCTCGAGCGTGGCGCGGCGGTCACCGGCATCCCGGCCGAGGCCATCCGCGAGCTGGCCCACGCCTACGCCCGCGCCGACCGCGCCCAGCTGTGCTGGACGCTCGGCATCACCGAGCACCACAACGCCGTCGACAACGTGCTCGCCCTCATCAACCTCGCCCTGCTGTGCGGTCACGTCGGTCGCTGGGGCTCCGGGCTCAACCCGCTGCGCGGCCAGAACAACGTCCAGGGCGGCGGCGACATGGGCGCCCTGCCGAACAAGCTGCCCGGCTTCCAGGACGTCGAGGACGACGTCGCGCGGGCGAAGTTCGACGCCGCGTGGGACGTCGCCGTGCCGCCGCGCAACGGCTGGCACCTCACCGACATGTTCGCCGCGATGGGCCGCGGCGAGCTGCGGGCGCTGTACGTGATCGGCGAGAACCCCGCCCAGTCGGAGGCCGACGAGCGCCCATGCGGTCGAGCTGCTGGAGGGCCTCGACCATCTCGTCGTGCAGGACATCTTCCTGACCAAGACGGCGCAGCTGGCCGACGTCGTGCTGCCGGGTTCGGCGTCGTGGTGCGAGAGCAACGGCACCGTCACCAACTCCGAGCGGCGGGTGCAGCTCGTGCGCAAGGCGCTCGACCCGCCGGGAGAGGCCCGCGACGACGTCCGCATCCTGATCGACCTGGCGGCGAGCTCGGCCACGACTGGGACTACGGCGAGCGACGACGAGCGCGCCGAGCGGGTGTGGGACGAGCTGCGCAGCCTGTCGCCGATGCACGCCGGGATGACGTACGCCCGCCTCGCCGAGCACGGCGGCATCCAGTGGCCGTGCTTCAGCGAGGACCGCCTCGAGCCGAGCTTCCTCCACGGCCGGCTGTGGGCCGACGATCCGGCCGATCGCGGCCGCCTCGCCCCGTTCAGCGTCGTCGTCGACGAACCGCCGGTCGACGAGCTCGACGACGAGTTCCCGCTGCGGCTGACGACCGGACGCCGGCTCGACTCCTACAACACCGGGGTGCAGTCCGGCGGGTTCCGCAGCCCCAACCGGCGGGGCGAGACGATCGACCTGTCGCCGGAGGATGCGCGCGCGGCTGGGCATCGCCGACGGCGAGGTCGTCAGGGTGTCGTCGCGGCGCGGCCAGGTCGAGGCGCCCGCCGCCATCGACGCCGGGCTGCGTCCCGGCCTGGCGTTCATGACGATGCACTTCCCCGACGAGGTCGACACCAACCGGCTGACGATCGAGGCGCGTCGACCCGAAGTCGGGCACGTCGGAGTTCAAGGCGACCGCCGGTCGCGTGTCGACCGGCTTGCATGGACCTGAAGGTCGCCAGCGCCGCGCCGACCGACGTCGAGCGGGCGGCAGTCGCCTCGGTGCTCGGTGCGGCGCCGCCGGAGCGCGACCCGGTCGGCTTGCACGTCCGTCGCGGTGGCGGCGAGCGACACCGCCTGCTCGAGGTGCTGCACGCCGTGAACGACCGCGTCGGCTGGATCAGCCGCGGTGCGATCAACCACATCGCCGAGCGGCTCGACGTCGCCCCGGCCGACATCTACGGCGTGGCCACGTTCTACGCCCTGTTCTCGACCGTCGAGCGCCCGCCGCACCAGGTCCACGTCTGCGTCGACCTCGTCTGCCGCGCCGCCGGCGGGCCGACCGAGCACGACCTGCCCGCCGGCACGATCGCCTCCCCGTGCCTCGGCGTGTGCGAGCGGGCGCCGGCGCGGAGCGACGACGACGAGCCACCCGTCATCGCCGCCGTGCCGCAGGTCGCGGCGGGCGACCGATCGCTCGAGCTGATCGGCCGCGTCGGCATCGCCGGCACGCTCGACGCCTACCGCGCCGCCGGCGGCTACGAGGCGCTGCGGCGGGCGTTCGCCATCGGCCCCGACGCGGTGATCCGGGCCGTCACCGACGCCGGTCTCGTCGGGCGCGGTGGCGCCGCCTTCCCGACCGGACGCAAGTGGGACGCCGTCGCCCGCCAGCCGGTCCGCCCGCACCACCTGGTGTGCAACGCCGACGAGTCCGAGCCGGGCACGTTCAAGGACCGCGTGCTGATGGAGGGCGACCCGTTCGCGGTCATCGAGTCGATGACGATCGCCGCCTTCGCCACCGGCTGCGAGCACGGGTGGGTGTACCTGCGCGGCGAGTACCCGCGGGTCGCTGCGCACGCTCGAGGCCGCGGTCGCCGAGGCGCGCCGGCGCGGCTACCTCGGCGCCGACGTGCTCGGCAGTGGGTTCGCCTTCGACGTGACGATCGTCCGCGGCGCCGGCGCCTACATCTGCGGCGAGGAGACGGCGATCTTCAACTCCATCGAGGGGTACCGGGGCGAGCCGCGCAACAAGCCGCCGTTCCCCGTCGAGGTCGGGTTGTTCGGCAAGCCGACCGTGGTCAACAACGTGGAGACGCTCGTCAGCGTGCTGCCGATCCTCAACGGCGGGAGCGCCGGGCGCAAGCTGTTCTGCCTCTCCGGCGCCGTCGAACGGCCGGGCGTCTACGAGGTCGAGCTCGGCGTCACGCTCGGCGAGCTGATCGAGCTGGCCGGCGGCGTCAGCGCCGGGGCACGGCTGCGCGCCGTGCTGCTCGGCGGGGCGGCCGGCACGTTCGTCGGCCCGGACGATCTCGACATGCCGCTGACGATCGAGGGCACGCGAGCAGCGGGGAGCGACGCTCGGATCCGGCGTCGTGTTCGTGCTCGACGACTCCGTCGACATGGTCGACCAGGTGCGGCGGATCGCCGCCTTCTTCCGCGACGAGTCGTGCGGGCAGTGCGTCCCGTGCCGCGTCGGCACCGTGCGCCAGGAGGAGGTGGTCACCCGCCTGGCGTCGGGCGTCGCCGGCGACGGCGACCTCGGCGTGTTCGCCGACGTCGCCCAGGTGATGCGCGACGCCAGCATCTGCGGGCTCGGCCAGACGGCGCCGAACGCGATCCAGTCGGCGATCGAGAAGTTCGGGGTCTTCCGGTGAGGCAGGTCACGTTGACCATCGACGACCGCGAGGTCACCGTCGCCGAGGACGCGACGATCCTCCACGCCTGCCGCGGCGAGGGGACGGAGATCCCGACGCTGTGCTACGGCGACACGATCACGCCGAAGAACGCCTGCCGCGTGTGCATGGTCGAGGTCGAGGGCTCGCGCGTGCTCGTGCCGGCGTGCTCGCGGCGCGTCGAGGAGGGCATGGTCGTGCGCACCGACACCGAGCGGACGCGCCACAGCCGGCGCCTCGTGCTCGAGCTGCTCGGGTCGTCGGTCGACCTGTCGCTGACGGCGAACGTCGACCGGTGGAACGACGAGTACGGCGCCGATCCGTCGCGGTTCGGCCCACCCTCGTCGCCGGCGGACGACCGCGACGAGCGCGTGCCAGGACACCACCGCGTCACCGATGGTGTCGCCGCCGAGACGGTCGAGCAGCCGGTGAAGGTCGACAACCCGCTGTACGTGCGCGACTACGCCAAGTGCATCCTCTGCTACCAGTGCGTCGACGCGTGCGGCGAGCAGTGGCAGCAGACGTGGGCGATCGGCGTCGCCGGGCGCGGCTTCGACGCCCGCATCTCCACCGAGTACGCCGTCGAGCTGCCCGACTCGGCGTGCGTCTACTGCGGCAACTGCATCCAGGTCTGCCCGACGGGTGCGCTGATGTTCACGTCCGAGCACGAGATGCGTGCCGAGGGCACGTGGGATCCCGAGCGCCAGGCGCAGACCGACACGATCTGCCCCTACTGCGGCGTCGGCTGCACGCTGACGCTGCACGTCCAGGACGGCGAGATCGTCAAGGTGACGTCACCGTCCGACAACCCGATCACCAGCGGCAACCTCTGCATCAAAGGCCGCTTCGGCTTCCAACACGTCCAGAACCATCCCGCCGACTGATCCAGTCGAGTACGTGCTGCCTCAGTCGGACGACGTGCGCTCCGAACCCTCGGCGAGCGGCAGGTCTGTCGGGTCGAGGATGATCGGTTCGGGGTCGAGCTCGCCGCGGCCGGACGACCGGCCGAGCTGTGCCCACACGTCCGCCCAGTCGACGTATCGTCGCAGGACGAGCTCCTCGTCCGGTGCGCCCGGCGGACCGAACACGATCGTCACGCCGGTGATCTCGAGCATCACCTCCTTGGCCGGCTTTCCGCGCTGGAAGATCGCCGTCGGTGCGCTGTACAGCCAACCGACGACCCGCGGATCGTCGTCGGCATCCTGAGCGATGACGAGCGATTCCAGGTCATCGGGCACGATCGCCGTCCCGTCGGGATAGGCGTCGCGCAACGGCTGGAGGTCGCGGAAGATCACCCGCAGCACCTCCTGCTCGGCTTCTTCGTGGATCTCGATCGCCATCGTCAGCTCCTCACGGGCCCGGCACGAAGGTCTTGTCGTACGGCGGTGTTCCACCGTTGCCGAAGTCGGGCACCCAGGTCGCGACCTCCTCCATGCCGCGCGTGTACATCACCGCGTCGGTGGGCACGATCCACATCCCCACGGGTGACGGTTGGCTCGGCCAGATCCGGTACTGCTGGTGGTTGGCGTGGCTGGTCACCCACATCCCCTGCCACCTCATGAAGTCGACGTCGTGCACCTTGTGGCCGCCTTCACCCGGGCGCTTCAGCACAGTGTCCGGCGTCGCCGGGGTGGCGAAGATCACCGCCACGTGGCCGGCGCCGGTGACCGGGTTGCTCCGCCACGTGACCCAGCCCTCGAACCGCGGTTGGCCGCACTTCCAGAAGAAGTCGACCGGCCAGTGGCGGATGCCCGGCGGGAGCGGTTGACCCGTTGCCGGACGGGGGAAGCCGAGTGCCACCTCGCCAGCCCGGAGCAGGGTCTGGCGGACGATCTCCCTGACGTTGCCGTAGTACTGCGCCCAGTACCCCGTGGTGGCGACGAACCTGGCTGGTACGCCGCCGGCGGGATCTCCCGGGTGGAGCCCCCAGGCAAGCTGTTCAGCACCGTTCTCATCGCCGAACCAGTCGTCGAACATCGACGTCCTGCGCCCTTCGCCTTCCGCGTTGACTCCCCCAGGCGGGCCGTCGTGCATCGGCGACGTCAGGACGCCGTGGCTGCCGAGCCCTACGCCGTCCCACAGACGCTGGAGGAACTGGCGGAGCTCCCCCCGATCACCGTTGTACCTCGCCTCGAGCGTGGCGAAGATCGGGCCCTTCTCCAAGTGGAACGGCATTCCACCCATCGGGTGCTCCCTCCGCTCGCGTCCCCCGACGCGAGTCACGGAACTGTCTAGTCCGCCGGAACACCGATGGCGAACACGGCGACCCGGTCGGGGAACCCCTTGAGCGCCACCGGGTCGAGTGTGCGCACCGACAGGCGGCTGCCCTCGATGGCCGCCGTGACGTCGGTCGAGACGAGCACCTGGCCGGCAGCCGCCCGGGAGCACAGTCGAGCGGCGAGCGTGACGGACACGCCGAACAGGTCGCGCTCGCGTGCGATCGGGGCGCCCGACGCGATGCCGAAGCGGACGTGCAGCGGGAGCTCGGGATGCGCCGCGTTGTGGTCGGCGAGGTCGTCGCGGATGGCGAGCGCGCACTCGCATGCCGACGTCGCCGACGTGAACCACGCGCTCAGCCCGTCGCCGGTGTGCTTCATCTCCACGCCGTCGAACTGGCGCAGCCGTCGCCGGAGGATGGCGTTGTGCAGGTCGAGCAGCTCGACGTACGCCTCGTCGCCGCGGAGCACGTTCGTCGCCGTCGAGTCGACGAGATCGGTGAACAGCACGGTGCGCAGCACCCGCTGCTCGGCTCGCGTGACCACCGGCGAGGCGCACGGCGTGCTGGTGCAGCGGGAGCATGCCGAGGCGGTCGAACACGAGGGCCGACTCGGCGGCCAAACGGTGAGCGGTCGCCTCGTCGCCGATCGCCGCGGCGAGACCGGCTCGTTCGAGGTCGACCCGTGCCGCGTCGCCCGCCGCGCGCTGGCTCGCCGCCTCCTCGGCGGCGACGTCGCACCACCGCTCAGCGTCGTCGAGGCGGCCGAGTCCGCGCGCCGCGGCGGCGATCAGTCGCGACAGGAGCAACGGCCAGCCCACGCACCAGCGGACACCGGACCGGTGCACCGCCACCAGCGGATCGAAGGCATCGTCCAGCAACGCGGTGTCGCCGAGCACGGCTGCCACCTCGGCCTGGGCGCACAGGATCGGCAGGGTGAACAGGTCGACCGGCCGGGCGCCGACCGGTCGGAACGGTCGCGATGCGGCGAGCTCGTCGCGATCGAACGTTGCCGCGGTGATCAGCAGGCGGTACGGGGCGAGCCCCCGGCCGCCGACCGTCGCCCAGTCGTCGAGCGCGGCGTTGGCGCCGTCGACGTCGCCGCGGGCCGCTCGCGCCGCGGCGAGCGCTGGGTAGACGAGCGGTGGGACGAAGGCGTAGTCGCTGCGCCGGTACATCTGCAGGGCCAGGTCGCCCTCCGCTTCGGCGTGGGCGAACTCGCTGCGGCACGTCGCCACCTGCATCGTGCACGCCGATGCCAGGGCGTGCTCGGCCCAGTCGTGGGTCGCCGTCGCCAGTGCGGCGGCCTCGGCGGCGTGCCCGGCGGCCGCCGACAGTTCCCCCCGCGAGACCTCGACGATCGGCAGCCGGCCGAGTCCCCAGACGCGCTGCCACGGGTCGACCAGCCGCCGAGCATGCATCGCCGAGGCGTGGAAGGACTCCGCCGCGGCATCGAGGTCGAGCCGCCCCATGTGCTGCAGCCCGGCGGCGAGACCGACGTGGGTCGCCAACGCGTCGTCGCCGGTCCGTTCGGCGAGCTGGCGGGCTCGCTCGAGCAACGTCAAACCGCCCTCGGCGTCGAAGGCGTGGAAGCGGATCTCGGCCATCATGCTCACGATCTGGGCGGTCAATCGATCGTCGACGTCCGGTGTGCGCAAGAGCTCCTCGAGCGGCGCGGTGTCGGTGCCGGCACCGATCGAGCCGGGCCCGATCGTGAACCGCGTCCGCGTCAGCAGCAGCGCGGCGATGCCCCACGTGTCGAGGTCGCCGACCGCCCGGGCGCCGTCGATGGCTTCGGTCAGTCGGACCTCCACCGCCGGGAGGTCGTGGTCGCGGAAGTGACCGAGTCCCGCCTGCAGCGCCATCCGGGCACGTTCCCCGGTCTCGGCAGGGGGATCGGCCTCCAGCGCAGCGTCGAGCAAGCGGGCAGCCGAGCCCCACGCGGCGACGGCGAACGCCTGCTCGCTCGCCCGCAGGCAGGCGCCGGCGAGCCGGGCGCGGTCGACCTGGCTGCCGCCGCGGCGCAGGTGGTCGGCGATCTCGATCGCCCGGCGCGGGTCGTCGCCGTAGCGTGCCTGGAGGTGGTCGGCGAGCATGAGGTGAAGTCGCTGGCGGTGGCGCCCGCCCGGCTCGTGGTACAGCAGCTGGCGCACGAGCGGATGGTCGAACGTGTACCGCTCGCCGTCGTCGCGCAGCAGGCCGGCCGCCTCCGCCTCGGTGAGGAGGTCGTCGAAGTCGAGCGGGGCAACCGCCTCGAGATCGGCGACGAGTGCTCCGTCGCCGAGGAACGCGGCCCTGGTCAGCATGTCGCGGCACGGCCGGCCGACGACGTCGAGGCGCCGGCGCAGCTCGTTGTCGAGGCCGCCGGGTACGAGCTCGTCGACCGTGCTGATCAGCTCGCCGTCGCGCACGACCAGGCCGCCGCTGTCGAGCTGCCGGACGACCATGGTCCGCACGAGGAGCGGGTTGCCGCCGGTCACGTCGGTGACCTCGGACAGCAGCCCGCGCGACGGGCGCGCCGGAGCGAGCGACGTGATCAGCTCGTTGAGCTCGAGCTCGGACATGCCACCCAGGCGGAGCGAGCGGACGGCTGGCTCGCGTTGCAGCCGTTCGACGGTGCGGGCGACGTGCCCGCTCGGTGGTCGCAGCGTGACGACGAAGAGGATCGCCGTCGACGCCAGCGTGCCGGCGTGGAAGGACGTGGTGACGAGCTGCTCGAGCAGCTCGGCGGTGTGCGGGTCGGCCCAGTGGAGGTCCTCCAGGAGGAGCACGATCGGCCGCCTCCTCGCCGCCAGGACCGCGGCACGGCAGGCCGCGACGAGCGGTTCGGCCGTGCGTTGCTCCATCAGGGCGGTCGGATCGAGCGCCGGACCGGGAGCGCCGGCCGGGTCGAGCAGCTGGGCGTCGAGCTCGCCGCCGAGCGGATCGAGGGCGGTGGCCAGGGCGAGGTACGGGACGTCGAGGTCCTCGCTGCAACGCCCGACGAGGATGATCGCCCCGCGCCGGCGGCCCCGGTCGAGCAGCTCGGCGGCGAGCCGGCTCTTGCCGATGCCGGCGTCACCTTCGATCAGGACGGCGCGCGGCGTCCCGGCGAGCGCTTCGTCGAGGCTGCGCTGCAGGACGGCGAGCGGCGCGGCACGACCGACGAACGACCTGGCGGGCGGGGCCGGCCAGATCAGACGCTCCTGGTGCTGCACCATCCGAGCTCCCTCTGCTCCATCGGCGACGCGAGCGTACGTGACGAGCTGTGGACGAGCGCCTCGTTTCGATCACTCGGCGGCGAGGAAGCCGCCGAGTGCACCCTTGTAGAAGACGAGCGGGGTGTGCGGTTCGGCGTGGTGGTCGAGGTCGACCACGCGCCCGACGACGAAGTAGTGGTCGCCGAGCTCGAAGACGTGCTCGGTGGCGCAGTCGATCCACGCCCCGACGCCTTCGAGGATCGGGCAGCCGGTCGGTGACGTCGACCAGGTGACGGTGTCGAATCGGTCGTCGCCGACGCCGCTCTTGGCGAACCGCCAGCACAGCTCGGCCTGGTCGTCGCGCAACACGTTGACGCAGAAGCGCCCGGCCGGCGCCATCGACTGCCACGTGTCGCTGGCGATCTGCGGGAGGAAGCCGACGAGCGGCGGGTCGAGGGAGACCGAGGTGAACGACCCGATCGTGAACCCGGCCGGCACGTCGCCGGCCCACCCGGTGACGATCGTGACGCCGGTCGGGAAGTGGCCGAGCACCTTGCGGAACTGCCCACTGTCGAACGGCGCTTCGTCGGTCATCGTCGATCGAGGCTAGGCGTGACCGACGCCGCAGAGCGACATCGGCTGCGTGGCCGGCGACGCGATGCGCGCAAGCTCGCGACGTGCCGACGCCGAGATGCGCGCGCCGGATGCGGGCGTCCGGCATCGCCGAGTGACCCGGCTGACCGCCTCCAGCGCAGCGCCCGCATCTGGGCGCGCATCGTCTCGCTCGTCGAGCTCGACGGACGGCGCGGTGATGTTGTTCGACGGCCTGCCGACCGAGCCGGCGACGGAGGCGTGGTTCGACTGGTGCCGCGACCATCACGTCGAGGTGTTCGCACCGGCGGTCGACGGGCCGGACCTGCGCGTGGTGCCGGGCGATCTCGACCCGCTCGACCTCGACGTCGTCGTCGTCCCCGGGCTGGCGTTCACGGCCGACGGTCGCCGCCTCGGCCAGGGCGGAGGCCACTACGACCGCTTCCTCCCTCGGCTCCGCCCGGACTGCATCACCATCGGGGCGGCGTTCGCCGAGCAGATCGTCGCCGACCTCCCGACGATGGACCACGACGTCCGAGTGGATCACGTCGCCTCTGATGCCGATGGTTCCGGGTGATCAACTGGTCCCGTGACCTCCGACCCCGTCCAGCTCCACCGCACGTCGATCGCCGTCGCCTCGACCTACGTGACGCGCCTCACCGATGCCGATCTGGCTCGCCCCACGCCGTGCTCCCAGTGGGACCTCCGCCAGCTCCTCGAGCACATGGTCGGCCAGCACGCCGGCTTCGCCGAGGTCGTGCGAACGGGTGCC
Source organism: uncultured Acidimicrobiia bacterium (assembly GCA_963749315.1). Lineage (GTDB taxonomy): Bacteria > Actinomycetota > Acidimicrobiia > Acidimicrobiales > Ilumatobacteraceae > JALZMG01. The sequence continues at coordinate 9,822 of CAVVMS010000033.1, read as the reverse complement.
GCCGACGCCGACGCCTACCGCCCGTTGCCCTTCAGCCGTCGTCGTGGCAGACCTCGGTGGACGACCTCGTCGCCGCCTTCGCGGCCGCCGATCTCACCGACGAGGTCGTCGAGGTCGAGCTGCACCCGACCCGCCCGCTGCCGATCTCGGTCCTCGTCGAGGCCCAGTTCCTCGACACGGTCGTGCACACGTGGGACGTCGCCGCGGCGATCGGCGAGTCGTTCACGCCGGAGCCCGACGTCGCCGATGCCGTGCTCGGCATCGCCGAGACGATCCCCGACGACGAGCGCCGGGAGCGACCGGGTGCGGCGTTCGCCCGCGCCCTGCCATCGGGCACGACACCGTGGGAACGGGCCCTGGCCCTGCTCGGTCGGGAGCCCGAAGGTCACGCCTCGATCGACGGGTCGGCGTAGTACTCGCGGCCGAGGTGGGTGATCTGGTCCTCACCCATGATCCAGCGCAGCGTGTTCTTCAGCTTGGTCAGCTGGACGAACAGGTCGTTCTCGGCGAGCAGCCCGGGTGCCGCCTGCGGGCTCTTGTAGTAGAAGCTGAGCCACTCCTGGATGCCGCCGAGCCCGGCCCGTTGGGCGAGGTCGGTGAACAGCACGAGGTCGAGGGCGAGCGGGGCGGCGAGGATCGAGTCGCGGCAGAGGAAGTCGACCTTGATCTGCATCGGGTAGCCGAGCCAGCCGAAGATGTCGATGTTGTCCCACCCCTCCTTGTTGTCGCCGCGCGGGGGGTAGTAGTTGATGCGCACCTTGTGGAAGATGTCGCCGTACAGCTCGGGGTAGCGCTCGGGCTGGAGGATGTCCTCGAGCACGCCGAGCTTGGACTCCTCCTTGGTCTTGAAGCTGTCCGGGTCGTCGAGCACCTCGCCGTCGCGGTTGCCGAGGATGTTCGTCGAGTACCAACCGGACGAGCCCGAGCATGCGCGCCCGCAGCATCGGTGCGAGCACGGTCTTGATCAGCGTCTGCCCCGTCTTGAAGTCCTTGCCGGAGATGGCCAGCCGGCGCTCGGTGGCGAAGTCGCGCAGCGCCGGCGTGTCGACGGTGAGGTTCGGTGCGCCGTTGCAGAACGGCACGCCCTCGAGCAACGCGGCGTAGGCGTAGAGCATCGACGGGGCGATCGTCGGGTCGTCGGCGTCGATGGCCGGCCTCGAACGGCGTCGAGGTCGGCGTGCGCCGGCCCGCTCTCGATGAACACCTCCGTCGACGCCGCCCAGATCATCACGATGCGGTCGACCTGCTTCTCGTCGCGGAAGCGGTTGATGTCCTCGCGGATCGCCTCCAGCATCGCCCGCTTGCCGACCGTCGCCCTTGACGTTGCCGGCGTCGATGTTCTTGACGTACGTGCGGTCGAACGCCGCGGTCATCGGTCGCACGTCGCGCAGCGCGTCGGAGATCTGCTCGACGTGCTTGCCGGCGTCGAGCACGCCGGCCCGCTGGGCGGCGACGTAGGCATCGTCGGGGAACGGGTCCCACGCCCCGAACACGATGTCGTCGAGGGCGGCGATCGGCACGAAGTCCTTGATCATCGGGTTGCGGTCGTCGGTGCGCTTGCCGAGGCGGATCGTGTCCATCAGGGCGAGCGAACCGATCGGCTCGGCGAGCCCGCGCTTGACCAGCTCGACGCCGGCGATGAGCGTCGACGACGACGGCGCCGAGGCCGACGGTGAGGACGCCGAGGCGTCCATCGGCCGGCTGCACGGTCGGAGAGGGAGGTGGGTCACGAGCGCGAACATAGGCTCGGCGCGCCGTGACCGCCGTGATGATGCCGGGGAAACCCGTGGCAGATGCCGTGTTCGCCGATCTCGCGCCACGTGTCGAGGCGTTGCGCGCGGCGGGCCACAACCCCGGCCTCGGCACGATGCTCGTCGGCGGCGACTCGGCGTCCGCCGGGTACATCCGCATGAAGCACGAGCGCGCCGCCGAGCTCGGCTTCGAGAGCCGGCACGTCGATCTGCCCGACGACGCCAGCCAGGCCGACGTCGTCGCCGGCATCCGCGCCCTCAACACCGACGACGCCGTCGACGCGATCCTCGTGCAGTACCCGACGCCCGCCGCACATCGACTACGAGGCGGCGCTCGCCGAGCTCGACCCGGACAAGGACGCCGACGGCGCCGCACCCGTTCAACATGGGGCGGCTCGCCCTCGGCATGGACGGTCCACGGCCGTGCACGCCGGCCGGCATCGAGGCGCTGCTCGCGCACTACGGGGTGCAGGTCGCCGGGCGCGAGGTGGTCGTGCTCGGCCGCGGGTTCACGTTGGGCCGGCCGCTGTCGCTCATGCTGTCGCTCAAGCGGCCGACGGCGAACGCCGCCGTCACCGTCGTCCACACCGGCGTGCCCGACTGGCCGGAGTACACCCGCCGCGCCCCGATCGTGATCGCCGCCGCCGGCGTGCCGGGCATCCTCCAGCCCGAGCACATCCAGCCCGGCGCGGTGGTCGTCGGTGGTGGCGTGCGCTACGAGGGACGGCGGCTGCTCCCCGACGTCGACGAGCGCTGCGAGGAGGTCGCCGGGTGGATCACCCCGCGGGTCGGCGGCGTCGGCCCGACGACGATCGCCATGCTCTTCCGCAACACCGTCGAAGCCGCCGAGCGCCGCCTCGCCCGCCGCTGACGCCGACAGACGCTTCTCAAGCGTTTTCAGGGGTCACGGATGGCCGGGATCTTCCAGAGAACGTTGATCGGGTTGTGCCAGGCGGCCGCGATCTGGCACACTGCTCGGCGATGCGTCGACGTCTCGACACCCTGGTACTCATCCTGTAGCGCACCGGCCTCACCTGCCGCGTGCGCCTTCGACCTCCCGAAACCGGGAGGTCGATCGCTTTTTCAGCCCCGTTCCACTGGAGGGAACCATGCAGCTCACCGGAGCCCAAGCGCTCATCAAGAGCCTCGAGCAGGAGTCCGTCGAGGTCGTCTTCGGGCTGCCCGGCGGCTGCATCCTGCCCGCCTACGACCCGCTGCTGGAGTCGACGATCCGCCACATCCTCGTCCGCCACGAGCAGGGCGCCGGGCACATGGCCGAGGGCTACGCCCACGTCACCGGCCGCCCCGGCGTCGCCCTCGTGACGTCGGGCCCGGCGGCCACCAACCTCGTCACGCCGCTGATGGACGCCTACATGGACTCCATCCCGATGGTCGCCATCACCGGCCAGGTGCCCACCCACGCCATCGGCAGCGACGCCTTCCAGGAGTGCGACACCGTCGGCATCACCCGCTCGGCGACGAAGCACAACGAGCTGGTGATGACCCCGGAGGAGATCCCGCTGGCGATCCGCCAGGCGTTCCACCTGGCGTCGACGGGCCGGCCCGGACCGGTGCTCGTCGACGTCCCCAAGGACGTGCTGCAGAAGCCGATGGAGTGGTGGTGGCCGAGCGACGACGAGGTCGCCGCGTCGCTGCCCGGGCTACCGGCCGACCACGAAGGGCCACCCGCGGATGATCAAGGAGGCGGCGCGGCTGATCCTCGCCGCCGAGCGCCCGGTGCTGTACGTCGGCGGCGGCGTGCTCAAGGCCCGCGCCGCCGAGGAGGTCCGCGAGCTGGCCGAGCTCACCGGCATCCACGTCGTCACCACGCTGATGGCGCGCGGCGCCTTCCCCGACGACCACCCGCTGGCGCTCGGGATGCCCGGCATGCACGGCAACGCCACGGCGGTCACGGCGATGCAGCGCAGCGACCTGCTGATCGCCCTCGGTGCCCGCTTCGACGACCGCATCACCGGCAAGGTCGACAGCTTCGCCCCCGAGGCCAAGGTCATCCACGTCGACATCGACCCCGCCGAGCAGGGCAAGGTGCGCCGCCCCGACGTGCCGATCGTCGGCGACTGCCGCTACGTCACGGCGGAGATCGTGCGGGCGGTCCGCGAGCTGCTGGACAGCGGGACCACGCAGGCCGACACCGGGCCGTGGAAGAGCCGGATCTCCGGATGGCGTGAGCAGTTCCCGCTGACCTACGAGCCGAGCGAGCCGGGCCACGCGCTGAAGCCGCAGTTCTGCCTGGAGAAGCTGCGCGACGCCGCCCCGGAGGGCACGATCGTCGCGTCCGGCGTCGGCCAGCACCAGATGTGGGCGTCGCAGTACTGGCGCTTCACCGAGCCGTACACGTGGGTCAACTCCGGTGGGCTGGGGACGATGGGCTTCTCGGTGCCGGCGGCGATCGGCGCCAAGGTCGGCCGGCCGGACCGCACGGTGTGGGCGGTCGACGGCGACGGGTGCTTCCAGATGACCGCCCAGGAGCTGGTGACGGCGTCCGTCGAGCGGATCCCGATCAAGGTCGCCCTGCTCAACAACAGCTACCTCGGCATGGTGCGGCAGTGGCAGGAGATGTTCTACGACGAGCGCTACAGCGAGGTGTACCTGTCTCCCGACACGCCCGACTACGTGCGCTGGGCCGAGGCGATGGGCTGCGTCGGCATCCGCGTCGAGGCGCCGGAGGAGGTCGAGCCGGCGATCGAGAAGGCCAACTCGATCAACGACCGCCCGGTCGTCGTCGAGTTCCGCGTCGACTCCGGGGAGAAGGTGTTCCCGATGGTGCCCGCCGGCCAGAGCAACGACGCCCTCGTCCTGCCCGCCGACGCCAGGAGCAGTGGAAGGACTCGCTGAAGTGACCACGCACCACATCCTGTCCGTGCTCGTGCAGAACCGGCCGGGCGTGCTCGCCCGCGTGTCCGGGCTGTTCGCCCGGCGTGGCTACAACATCTTCTCCCTCGCCGTCGCCCCGGCCGAGCACGAGGGGATGAGCCGGATCACGATCGTCGTCGACGTCGAGTCGACGCCGCTCGAGCAGATCACCAAGCAGCTGTTCAAGCTCGTCGAGGTGATCAAGATCTCCGAGCTCGATCCGCGCAGCTCGGTCGAGCGTGAGCTGCTGCTGGCGACCGTGCGGGCGACGCCCGAGCACCGCGGCCAGGTCGTCGAGCTGGCCACCATCTTCGAGGCCAAGATCCTCGCCGTCGGGCCGGAGGCGTTGACCGTCAGCCTCGACGGCCACCCCGACAAGCTCGACGACTTCGAGGAGCTGCTCGAGTCGTATGGCATCGTGGAGCTGCAGCGCACCGGACGCGTCGCCCTCCCCAAGCTCGACCGCCAAGCGCGCCTGCGTGCGACGCGATGAAAGGGAAAGACACGGACTGACGATGACCTGCCGAACGTGTACTACTCCGACGACGCCGACCCGTCGGTGCTGCGCGACAAGACCGTCGCCGTGATCGGCTACGGGTCGCAGGGCCACGGGCACGCGCTCAACCTCAGGGACTCCGGCATCGACGTGATCGTCGGGCTGCGCGAGGGATCGTCGTCGATCGAGAAGGCCGAGTCGCAGGGCCTCAAGGTGCTGCCGATCGCCGAGGCCGCGGCCGCCGCCGACGTGGTGATGCTGCTCGCCCCGGACACCGAGCAGAAGGCGATCTACGACGAGCACGTCGCCGCCAACCTCGAGCCGGGCAACGCCCTCGCCTTCGCCCACGGCTTCAACGTGCGCTACGGGCGCATCGCCGCGCCCGAGGGCGTCGACGTGATCATGATCGCCCCGAAGGGCCCCGGCCACCTCGTGCGCCGGACCTACACCGAGGGCGGTGGCGTGCCGACGCTGATCGCCGTCGAGCAGGACGCCACCGGCCAGCGCCAAGCAGCTCGCCCTCGCCTACGCCGACGCCATCGGCGGCACCCGCGCCGGTGTCATCGAGACGACGTTCCCGGAGGAGACCGAGACCGACCTGTTCGGCGAGCAGGTCGTGCTCTGCGGCGGGCTGACGGCGCTCGTGCAGGCCGGCTTCGAGACGCTGACCGCCGCCGGCTACGCGCCGGAGATGGCGTACTTCGAGTGCCTCCACGAGGTCAAGCTGATCGTCGACCTGATGTACGAGGAGGGGATCGCCGGCATGCGCTACTCGATCTCCGACACGGCCGAGTTCGGCGACCTGACCCGCGGCCCGCGCATCGTCACCGACGAGACGCGCGCCGAGATGCGGCGCATCCTCGACGAGATCCAGGACGGCCGCTTCGCCGACGAGTGGATCGCCGAGAGCGAGGCGGGCCGGCCCAACTACAAGCGCCTCCAGCAGGAGGGCAAGGACCACGCGATCGAGCTCGTCGGGTCGCGCCTGCGGGCGATGATGCCGTGGATCAACGCCGGCAAGACCAAGGTCGCCGACGCCACCGGAGGCTGACCGCGAAGTAGCTTTCGCCGGCGATGACGCGAGGTCGTGCCGAGCCGCTCCGGCCGCCGGAGCAGGACGAGGAGCTGCTCGACCGCATCGACGCGCTGCGCGTCCTGCGGGCGGACTCCGCCGAGGAGAAGGGCCGGCTGCTCGAGGAGATCGCCGGCTCCGGCAAGGTCGAGCAGGACATCGTCTCGGAGCTCTCCAAGGTCGCCCCGCTCTGGAGGCCGGCGCAGTTCGACGCCGCCCACCGGATGGCGATGCGGTCGCTGGAGGTGCTCGACCGCAACGGCGCCCGCGCCGCCCACATGCCGCGGATCGGGCCGCTGAAGCCGATCGCCCAGTTCTTCGTCCAGCAGGTCACGCGCTGGATCGTCAAGGGTTACCAGAACGAGCTGATCACGAAGATCCGCAAGCTCTACGAGCGCCGCGAGGCGAACGCCGTGTGGGGGAGCCCCGAGCACCGCTCGCTGCGCCGTGCCCGCATCGACGCGACCCGCATCGAGGGTGGGATCAAGGCCAACCCGATCGGTCTGCCGAAGATCCTGCTCGGCGGCGCCTTCCTGTCGGGCATCTTCTCCGGTCTCTCCAGCGTTCTCGCCGCCGTGCTTCCAGAACGCCGCAGCCGTCGTCATCGTGGCCGCCGCCGTCGTCGCCGTCTTCCTCGCCCTGGCGTGGGTGGCGCTGTACTCGGCGGCGATCGCCCGCCGCCGCATCCACCTGTGCACCGACCAGCCGGTGAAGGCGCTGTGGGACTCGATCGGTGCGGCCGGGAACCCGCCGCAGGACCAGTCGGTGAACTTCGCCATCTACGCCATCGTGCTGCTGGTGCTGGCGGCGATCATCATCCCCGTCGCCGTCGGCCTGCTCGTCAACGCGCTGTGACGCCTACGATCCTGCGCCCATGAGCGAGCAGTGGGGTTTCGAGACCCGTCAGATCCATGCCGGAGCCGAGCCCGACCCGACGACCGGGGCGCGGGCGGTGCCGATCTACCAGACGACCAGCTACCAGTTCCGCGACACGACGCACGCCGCCAACCTCTTCGCCCTGGCGGAGATCGGCAACGTCTACACGCGGATCATGAACCCGACGCAGGCCGTGCTCGAGGCGCGCATCAACTCGCTCGAGGGCGGCGTGATGACCGCCGTCGGGCTGCCCGGCACGCTCGTGCTCGGCTCCGGCCAGGCCGCCGAGACGCTGGCCATCCTCAACCTCGCCCATCGCCGGCGACCACATCGTGTCGTCGTCGTCGCTGTACGGCGGCACGTACAACCTGTTCCACTACACGCTGCCGAAGCTGGGCATCGAGGTGACGTTCATCGACGACCCCGACGACCTCGAGCAGTGGCGCTCGGCCGTGCGCGACAACACCAAGTGCTTCTTCGGCGAGACCATCCCCAACCCGAAGAACGACATCTTCGACATCGAGGGCGTGGCCGGCGTCGCCCATGCCGAGGGCGTCCCGCTGATGATCGACAACACGGTGCCCTCGCCGTACCTGATCCGCCCGATCGAGTGGGGCGCCGACATCGTCGTGCACAGCCTGACCAAGTTCCTCGGCGGCCACGGCAACTCGATCGGCGGGTCGATCACCGACAGCGGCACCTTCGACTTCGGCGCGTCCGGGCGGTTCCCGAACTTCACCGAGCCGGACCCGAGCTACCACGGCCTGGCGTACTGGCCGGCGCTCGGGCGCCGGGTCGTACGCGATCAAGGCGCGGGTGCAGCTGCTGCGCGACATCGGTGCGCCGATCTCACCGTTCAACGCCTTCTTGATCCTGCAGGGCATCGAGACGCTGAGCCTGCGCATGGAGCGGCACCAGGAGAACGCCCAGAAGGTCGCCCAGTACCTCGTCGGCCAGGGTCAGGTGCTGTCGATCAACTACGCCGGGCTGCCCGACAGCCGCTGGCACGAGCGGGGCAAGCAGCTCAGCGGCGGCAAGGGCTTCGGGTCCGTGCTGGCGTTCGAGATCGAGGGCGGGCTGGAAGCGGGCAAGCGCTTCGTCGAGGCGCTCGAGCTGCACAGCCACGTCGCCAACATCGGCGACGTGCGCAGCCTCGTCATCCACCCGGCGAGCACGACGCACAGCCAGCTGACGCCGGAGGAGCAGCTGGCCTCCGACGTTCACCCCGGCCTGATCCGCCTCAGCGTCGGCATCGAGACGATCGACGACATCCTCGCCGACCTGGACAAGGGCTTCGCCGCAGCGAAGTCCTGATGGCGTCTGGCAGCGGTCTTATGGCGCGGTCGGCGGCAGCGAAGTCCTGACGCCGACGCGCCAGCGAGCGAACATCTCCACGACTTGTCCCTGCCGCCTGCATGACAGTCGACACCGTGTTGTGGTCACCTTGCACGGTGCGCATCCTGTTCTCCACCTGGCCGGCCCACGGCCACCTCCTCCCGATGCTCCCGCTCGCCCGAGCCGCGCTGGGCGCCGGCCACGACGTCGTCGTCGCCTCCGGCGCGGAGATGGCCGCCGAGGCTCGCCGCCGCGGCTTCGAGACGTGGGACGTCGGCCCGAGCCGAGCCGAGGCCGACGCCGCCTTCGGCGCGGTCGTCCCCGACATCACCGCCGTCGAGCCGGCTGCACGAGTACCGACGATCATCGCCGGGATCTTCGGGGCCGCCGCGCTCCGCCGTGCCGAGGACCTCGTGCCGCGGGCGATCGCCTGGCATCCGGACCTGGTGGTCCACCCGATCACCGAGCTCGCCGGCGCCGTCGCTGCGGAACGCAGCGGCGCGCGGCGGCTGGTCCACGGCTTCGGACCGCTACCGGCCGAGGCGTGGTCGTGGTTCGGTGCCCGCTTCGCCGAGCTCTGCGACGCGTGGGCGGTGCCGTCACTCGTCGAGGGCATCCTCGACTCACCGTTCGTCGAACTGTGCCCGCCGTCGCTCCAGCGCGACGCGGTCGATGCCTTCCGCCGCCGCGTGCCGATGCGCCCCGGCGCCGGCGACATCACGCCGGGCGAGCACCTGCCGTGGAGCGCCGGTGAGCTCGCCGCCCTGCCTCACGGACAGACCGTCCACCTCACGCTGGGCACCTTGTTCCACAGCAACACCCATGTCTTCGAGGCTGCACTGAACGGCCTCCGGGAGCTGCCCGTCAACGTGATCGTGACGGTCGGCCCGGACGCAGATCCGGCATCGTTGGGTCCGCAGCCGCCACACATCCTGGTCACCGACTTCGTCGCCCACGAGCTGCTGCTCCCGCACTGCACGGCGATCATCAGCCAGGGCGGGCCGGCGACGATCCTCGCCGCCCTCGATCACGGCCTGCCCCACCTCGTGCTCCCCCAGGGTGCCGACCAGTTCATGAACGCTCCGGTGCTCGAGGCATCCGGAGCCGGACTGGCACTGATGCCGCCAGATGCGACGGCCGAGCGCATCCGTGCGGCGATCAGCCGTCTCCTCGACGAGGCAGCGTTCGCCCAGGCCGCGCGCCGGATGCAGGCCGAGCTCGTCGCCATGCCCGGCGCCGGCGCGGTCCTCGCCGACCAGCTGTCGGCGGATCCGGCGAGCTCACGACGACAGCGCTGAAAAGGCACGGATCCATGCCGTTGTGATGCGGTTCTCATGCGCGGGCTGCGACGGTGTCGCCCGTGGACACCCTCGCGCCTCCAGCAGTCGTCACCCTCGACGATCCGGCCGCCGGTCGTC
>CAVVMS010000032.1:0-127082 GCA_963749315.1 uncultured Acidimicrobiia bacterium | reverse complement strand
CGGATCACGGGCATGGTCAGACCTCGGCGTCGGTACGCGGTCGAAAGGCGGCAACGCCCTGGCGCCAGGCCGGCTCGGTGACGTCGTCGGTGGGAAAGCGCCCGTCGAGCTCGAGCACAGTCATCCCATGGATGAACGCCCAGGCCGCGCGGGCACGCTCCGGGCTTCCGACTGCCTCCACGAGCGGGGCGGCAGCTCTGGCCTCCAGACCTTCGGGCAGCTGGTCGCGTGGCAGCGGCCTTTGGGTCATCAGCCGGTAGACGTGCGGGTGTGCGGAGGCGAATGATCGGTAGGCGCCGACGAAGGCACCAAGGGGGTCGTCGGCCCCGTCGACGGCGGCTTCGAAGGCGGCTGCCGCCTCCTCGAAGCCGTCGATGATGATGGCGACCTCGAGGGTGGCCTTGTGCGGGACATGCTTGTAGAGCGACGGGGCGCGGATACCCAGTTCGTCCGCGATCCGGCGCATGGTGAGCGCCTCTGGTCCCTCGGCCTCCAGTACGTCGCGGGCGGTGGCCACCACGTCAGGGCGCGGCGAGCTGAGCTCAGTCATGATGTGGCGCGACCCCGTCCCGCTCCGCCCGCTTCTCGAGCGCCTCGTCCATCAGACGGAAGGCCGGCAGCGTGCCGCGCTCGAGGAAGCGACCGACAAGCGGGACGAGTGCACCACTGAAGACCTCGGTCTGCACCAGCCGGGTACCTCCCGCCGGTCGCGCCTCCAGCAGGAACGAGTGCTCGGCATCGAGCAGCCGAGGCACGACCAGCCGTCCCCGCCACCGCAGCTTCTCGCCGGTCAGCGCCTCCACGACCGTGGGTCGCAGTGTCATCGCCCGGCCACCCACCGGCTGCATCCGGAGCGTCAGTTTGTTCCCGACCCGCGCCTCACCGGCGGCTTCGACGATGAACGGGTTCCACCCCGATAGGCGGCGAAGTCGGTCAGCACCTCCCACACGGCGTTCGCCGGAGCGGCGATGGTGATCTCGCTGACAAGGGTCTTGCTCATGGCGGTCCTCCCGGCTAACGATGTTAGCCATCATATAGCTAACGATGTTAGCCGGGCAAGGTGTTCTTTTGCCCACCGTCGGTTCAGCCTTCAGATGCTGCGACCGGCGGCCGCCCAGTACTCGTCCTTGAGGAGGCGCTTGTAGAGCTTGCCGGTCGGCTGCCGCGGCAAGTCGGCGTCGGAAGTCGACCGATCGCGGGCACTTGACGTCGGCGAGGTGGCACGGCAGAAGGCGATCAATTCCTGGGCGAGTGCCTCGCCCTGCTCGGCGTCAGCCGGCATCTCGACGGGCTGGACGACGGCCTTGACCTCTTCGCCGAAGTCCTGGTTGGGGATGCCGAACACGGCGACGTCGACCACCTTGGGGTGGGTGACGAGGACGTTCTCCGCTTCTTGGGGGTAGATGTTCACGCCACCCGAGATGATCATGTACGCCTTGCGATCAGTGAGGTACAAGAAGCCGTCGTCGTCGATGTAGCCGACGTCGCCCAGCGTGCTCCAGCCGAGGGGGTGCCGGGACTCTTGGTCTTGTCGGGGTCGTTGTGGTATTCGAACTGGCCCCGCCGTCGAAATAGATCGTCCCGCTCTCGCCGACCGGCAGCTCTTGGCCTTCGTCGTCGACGATGTGGAGGCGCACCGTTCGGGGCGCCGACGGTGCCCTTGTGCGCCAGCCATTGCTCGGTGTTGCAGTACACGAACCCGTTGCCCTCGCTACCGGCGTAGTACTCGTGGATGACGGGGCCGAACCAGTCGATCATCTGCTCCTTGACCGGAACGGGACATGGTGCGGCGGCGTGGATCACACACTTCAGCGACGACACGTCGTACTCGAGCGGACGTCTACCGGCAGCTTGAGCAGGCGGACGAACATCGTCGGTACGACCTGGCTGTGCGTGACGCGGTAGCGCTCGATGAGCCGCAGATATTGCTCCGCTTCGAAATGGTCCATTACGACGACGGTGCCGCCGAGCGCGGACGCTCATGCAGAACCCCAGCGGCGCGGCGTGGTACAGCGGCGCCGGCGAAAGGTACACGGCCTCGTCATCGAACCCGAACAGTTGCTGCAACGTGACGGCGATGTCGATGGTCGCCGTCTCCAATGGCTGTGGGACGAACTCTCGTGCGACGCCCTTGGGCAACCCTGTCGTGCCCGACGAATAGAGCATGTCGGTACCCGCGACGCGCCCGTCGAGCGCCTCGGTCGGATGCTCCTCGAGGGCGGCTTCGTACGAGTCGTACCCATCGATGGTGCCGTCGAGCATCAGGCGATGCGCGATGCCTGGCGTGTCGTCGACGATCTCGGCTGCCTGGTCGGCCTTGTACTTCGAGGTGATGAAGACTTTCGCCTCGGAGTCATTCAGGATGTACGACAGCTCACCGCTGGTCAGCCGCGACGATGCCGCGGTGTAGATCGCCCCTGCGTAGTGGCACCCCCACGCACCTCGAGGTAGCGGGGATGGTTCTCCATGCAGAACGCCACGTGGTCGCCCGGCTGCACGCCGGCGGCACGCAACATCTGCGCGGCGCGGTTCGCCGCCGCGTCGAGTTCGCCGAACGTCGTGACGTCGCCGGTGGACCCCATGATGATGGCGGGCTTGTCCGGGTTGGTGTCGATGAAGGCGCCGGGATACATCGTCAGGACCGCCTTGGAGCGTTGACTGTCGGGGTCTTGTCTCAGCGGCCCGTTGCGTCCCGCGGCGATGTTGGACGACGTCGGCGGCGAGCAGATAGCCGACATGCAGCTCGTTCCATCGCTGGTGAGGTCGAAGCCATGAAGGCTGCCGCGGCGCTCTGTGTCGCCGGGACCGAAACGGACGTGACCGAGGTTGTCATCGCCGAACCGTCGACGACCGTGTTCTCGAAGCCGGTGCAGATCCGATCGAGTGCGTCTGTCGCCCCGCGTAGGACTCGGTCGAAGGACACGAAGCCGTGGAACTGGCCGGGATAGTGGAACATCCGCACCGGGACGCCCGCGTCGGCCAGCCGGGATGCGTAGTCGAACGCTTCCCTGCAGAGCGGGTCGAACCCGGCGGTGACGAGGATGGCCGGTGGGGCGTGCTCGACACGTGGGGAGTGCAGCGGAGAGAACCGTCGATCATCGAGCGCCGATGCAGACACCGATCTTGGTGCGGAGCCAATGGGCATGCATTGGGGTGAACGGCATCATGGTGTCTCGCGCTGGACGTCGCGGATACGAGCGGGTCAGGTCTGTTGCCGGATAGACGAGGATCTGCGCCTTCACGCGGGGCGTAAGTGCCCGTCGGAAACGTCTCCTTCATGACCTTTGAGGTCAGGTTTCATGTGAGTGGGAGGGGGGGGATTCTGACTGGGTGTATGCCTCGATCGCGGCGGCGGCGTACTCGTCGGTGACGTTTGACGGAATCGGGACGACGGCCCATGCAGGAACCACCACATGGGTCGCCCAGACTCCGTAGTCGCTCTTCAAGACAACGACTCGCGTCCCTGGGGCCAGGTGCGTCACGTCCGATCCCGAATCGATCACGACGCCCGCGGCGACGACGCCGGGTGTGAACGGCAACGGTGGTTTGATCTGGTATCCGCCGCGCACGATGAGTCGGTCGACGAATGCGACGTTCGCGGCCTTCACTCCGACGAGCACCTCGCCGGGTCCGAACTCGGGCTCTGGAGCCGTTTCCACGGCGACGCCGCCCTCGGTGCCGAATGAGCTGCAGACCAGTCGCTTCATGTGTCACCTCGATCGGTCGTTCGAACTGCAGCGCCGCCACGCCGACAGCGGTGTTCGTACCACGTTCAGCCGACCACCCAGCTATCTCGGCATCGGCGTGGAGCGGTTGATCCAGCCCCGGTCGGCGGTGCGAGCGCCGGTCGTTCGGGCCGACAGCCCGTCGAGGCGGGTGAGGTCCTCGGGCGACAGCGTCACGCCGGTGGCGGCGACGTTCTCCTCGAGGTAACTGATCCGCTTGGTGCCCGGGATCGGGATCATGTCGTCGCCTTGGGCGAGCACCCAGGCGAGTGCCACCTGACCGGGCGTGACGCCGTCGCGGAAGCGACTGCGACCACCTCGTCGACGAGTTGGCGGTTGGCGGCCAACGCCTCGTCGGCGAAGCGCGGGTTGCCGCGGCGGAAGTCGTTCTTCGCCAAGTCCTCCCTGGCGGTGAACGTGCCGGTGAGCACCCCCCGGCCGAGCGGGCTGTAGGGCACGATGCCGACGCCGAGCTCACGGCACGTGTCCAGGATCTCGCCTTCGATGTCGCGGCTGAACAGCGAGTACTCGCTTTGCAAGGCGGCGATCGGGTGCACAGTGGCGGCCCGGCGCACGGTGTCGGCCGACGCCTCCGACAGGCCGAGGTGACGCACCTTCCCAGCCGCGACGAGTTCGGCCATCGCCCCGACGGTCTCCTCGATCGGAACCTCTGGGTCCGGGCGGTGAAGGTAGTAGAGGTCGACGTGGTCCACGTCGAGGCGCTGCAACGAGCCCTCGATCGAGCGGCGCACGTAGTCCGGTCGGCCATCGACCTGCCGTACGCCGGGCTCGACGGGACCAGCACTGAGGATGCCGAACTTCGTCGCCAGCGTCACCTCGTCGCGGCGCGAGGCGATGGCCCGGCCGACGACCTGCTCGCTGATGTGAGGCCCGTACACGTCGGCGGTGTCGAGCAGGGTGACACCAAGATCGAGGGCACGGTTGATCGTCGCCGTCGGGTCGTAGCCATCGAATCCGCCGTACACGGGGCTGAAGCTCATGCATCCCAGACCGATGGCGCCGGCGGTCAGCTCACCTCGACCGAGGCTGCGGATGGGAATGTGGCCGTTCATGACGACCAGGCTCGCGGTCCGGCCCACCCGGCGACCCACTCACGTAGGCGGAGAAGATCGGCTGCGGGTGCGGTGGGAACTTGTCAGTGGACGTGGCGTGGGCGGTCACCCCAGTAGCGGGCGCGCAACACCTTCTTGTCGGCCTTGCCGACGGCGGTGAGCGGGAGCGAATCGACGATCTCGATCGTCTTGGGTGCATAGATCGTGCCCTTGCGTTCGCGGACGAGTTGGCGCAGGGCGTCGGGATCGCAGGTGACGCCCGGTCGGGCGACCACCAGTGCGGTGACGGCCTCGCCCCACTTCTCGTCTGGCACCCCGATCACCGCCGCGATCGACACGCTCGGGTGGCTGGTCAACACGTCTTCGACTTCCCTGGGGAACACGTTGAAGCCGCCGGACACGATCATGTCCTTCTTGCGGTCGACGATGTACATCAATCCGGTGTCGTCTCGCACGGCGACGTCACCGGTGTGCAGCCACCCGTCAGCCAGCGTCTCCGCAGTCAGCTCGGGCTGCTTGAAGTAGCCCTGCATCACCGACGCGCCCTGCACGCAGATCTCTCCCGGCTCGTCGGTCGGGCACTCGTTGCCTTCGTCGTCGAAGATGGTGACGCGTGCTCCCGGCATCGGGAACCCACAGGCCGTCAGGCGGTCAAGATCATCCGTCCGGTGGTCGGCGCGACTCATCGAGGTCGCGATGCCGGCACACTCGGTTTGCCCGTACAGCTGGGCGAACACAGGCCCGACCCGCTCGATGCCCTCGACCAGTCGCGTCGGCGACATCGGCGAAGCGCCGTACATGATCGTCTCGATCGCCGACAGGTCGGCGCCGTCGAGGTCCGGGTGGTCCAAGATGGCATAGATCATCGTCGGCACCAACAATCCGAGTGTGATGCGTTGCGCCGCGGCCAGTCGCAGCCACTCGCCGGGATCAAACGAGCGCATCAACACGACCGTGCCGCCAGCGAGCAGGACCGGCGTGACCAGCATCCCGGCAGCGTGGGAGATCGGCGCGCACGCCAGATAGCGCCGCTCGTTCGGGAGATCCCATCCGATCGACACCGAGTTCACCATCTGGGCCACGGCGCGCTCGGGCAGCATCGCCGCCTTCGGCACGCCCGTCGTCCCGCCGGTGTACAGCAGCCAGGTGAGATCCTCCGGCAGACGCGTACCCCATTGCAAGCTGGCGGGTGTCAACTCGTCGAGCAGGGCACCGAGGTCCTCGCCCACCTCGGACGGCCCGAACGTGAACACGGCCTCGACCGATGGGCACAGCTCGCTGAGCTCGGCGGCCCGCGACGCATACACCGGGTCCACCAAGAGGAACCGCAGCTCGGCCTCGTCGCACGCGTAACGGTGGTCGTCGAGCGAGCCGAGCGGATGCAACGCCGTATAGCGACCGCCGGCAAAGCCGGGAGCTGTCTGCGCGTAGAAGACCTCCGGCCGATTCGGCGACAACACGCCCACGCCGTCACCGCCGCGCAATCCCCGCTGAACCAACAGCGCCACCAACCGGGCGACGCGATCCTCGACCTCACGGTATGTCACCTCGAAGCCGTCCTGGGCGAACGCCACACGATCCGGGCGGCGGCGCAGAGAGGTCAGCACCAAGTCGCTGAACGTGGCGGTGTCGTGCAGTCCAGCCAATCGATCCTCCCGGGTGCGGTGCCCTTCGCCGGAGGCTAGACACTGGGCACCACCGCCGATCACCGGTAGGCCACGTGCTAACCGTCCGGCCATCCTCGCCTCCTGCTCGGCGCGACGTAGATTGCGGTGTGCCCCGCATGAAGCCGGAGGACGTGAGCGAGTTCCTGGCCCAGCCGCACATCGGCGTCTTGGCCACGCTGCGGCAAGACGGCCGGCCCTACACCGTGCCCGTGTGGTTTCTGCACGTCGACGACGCCATCTGGATCACCGGCACCTACGAGCGGGTGTGGTGCAAACAGCTGTTCGCCGACCCGCGGGCCTCGTTGTGCATCGAGGCCACCACGCCCGTCGCCGGCCACGTCGGCATGGATGGCCCGGTGATCGCGCGTGAGCTCCCAGACTTCGACATCTGGCCGATCTCCCGCCAGCTGGTCGACAAGTACGTCACCGCCGACGGGCAGGAGGCCTTCTTCACCAACATGCAAACCGAGCACCGGCTGCTCTTCGAACTCGTCCCCGAGGTGGTTCGCGCCATCGACATGCGCATCTACCGCGGTAAGCGAGGCGACCGCGAGTTTCAGCAACGTCACGCCAACGTGTGACACGAGACGGCGGACCCGCTGCACCAACCTCGCTCGAGGACGAGCAGCTGGAAGAGCTCAGCGGAGTTGTAGGTCCAGAGCACGTCGCGGGCGCGTCAATTGGCGGTGACCATCAAGTTGATGTCGATCCGCGTGGTCGAGGTGTCGGCGAGCGCATAGCTGCCGTCGATCAGCGACCACAGGCGTCGGCACCGAGCTGACCTCGCTGTGACTCGCCGCTTCGAAGCACGCGAGGTCATGGCCTGGGTCCACCCAGACAAGGAACTCGGACACCAGTGTGCGCTCCGCTCAGCGTCTCCCGATCGTGGAGGTTCGCCGCTGCATGGTCGGCGGCGAGGTGCCGCTCAACGCTTGCGTGCCGTGATCAGCCACGCCGCGGAACCGAGGAGCACGCCGTCGGCCGTCTCGCACGCGTGGAAGAGGTTGGCGAGGTTGGTCGTCGCTTCCGCCTGCTGTTTCGCGTCGAGCCCGTGGGTGAATCCTTCGACGATGCCCATCGTCCGCGCGAACGCGAGCGCGTCGGACGTGTCGACCAGTCTCGTCAGCCGCCCCGTGCCGACGGTGCGCCGACGAGCGGAGTTGCGACGGCGGCCGGTTCGAGCGCGGCGATGGCGTCGACCTCGTCGGCCATTGCGGAGCTGGCTCGGAGCAGGAGGGTCCGATCTCGCTCTCGTCCCAGTGGTAGGCGCCGATCGCGTCGACGGTCGTGAACAATGGCAGCGACAAGTGGTCGCGGGTCGCCTGGTAGGCGGCGAAGGCGCCTCCCTCCGGGGCGTCACCGGTCGCGCTCGCCACGACGGCGCGGGCGAGCAGTTCGGCGTCGCGGAAGGCGTCGGTGAGGCCGTGGGCGCTGATCGGGTCCTTCCAGTACCCGGCGTCGCCGACGAGCGCCCACCCCGGTCCGAAGGCCCGCCGCAGGTAGCCGGGGTGGCCGGCGAAGCTGCGCACGCCTGGCGGAGCGGTCCCGGCGGCGATCCGGTCGGCGACGCTCGGCGAGGCTCGGCGGACGAC
This sequence comes from uncultured Acidimicrobiia bacterium, assembly GCA_963749315.1. Lineage (GTDB taxonomy): Bacteria > Actinomycetota > Acidimicrobiia > Acidimicrobiales > Ilumatobacteraceae > JALZMG01. The sequence continues at coordinate 119,025 of CAVVMS010000032.1, read as the reverse complement.
GGCCTCGAGCACCGCCCGTCCGCCACGGCCGATCCGTGCCGGGGTGCTGCCGGCGAACACACAGGTGAGGCCGTCGTTGGTGGGGATCAGTCCGGCGGCGACGCCCGGTCGGTAGACCCACTCGTAGCCGTCGGTCTCGACGCCGGACCAGTAGCCGTAGACGACGGCGCCTGCTCCGTCGCCGCGGTGCTCGATGGCGGCGCCGACCCGCTGGGCGATGGTGGAGCGCAGACCGTCGGCGCCGATCGACGAGGTCGGCGTCCACGGCGACCCGGCGGCCGGTGTCGTCGCGGCCTGCGATGCCGATCACCCGGCCGTGCGTGTCGCGACGGACGTCGGTGACGGTGACGCCGTAGCGGACGTCTGCGCCGGCGGCGACCGCGGCGTCGACGAGGACGGGTCGAGCACGGTGCGGCGCGGGGCGTACAGCGCATCGACGCCGAGGGAGGGCTTGATGGTGATCGGTGATGTCGTCGTTGGCGTAGCGGAACGTCGTGCGACGGATGGGCGGGGTGCCGGCGTCGACGATGCGGTCGAGGAGCCCCCACCGGTGCAGCTGCAGGACGCCGCCGCGCATGAGGGCGTGGGTGGACGAGGTGTCGGCCCCGTAGCGGCTGCGGTCGACGACGAGCACGTTCAGGCCGGCGCGGGCGAGCAGCATCGCGGTGGCGGCACCGGCGGCGCGGGCGCCGACGACGATGACGTCGTAGCGGCGACGGTGGTTGGGCATGCGAGGTGTCCGTTCCGGGTCGGTGTGTCGGGCGAGGCGCGCCGCGACGAGGTGGGCGGCGACGAAGGCGGCGTCGCGACCGACGCCGTCGATGAAGTTGGAGTTGCGGTAGTGCTGGAAGCGCTGCCCGAGGACGTACAGGCCGGGGTAGCGGCGTGACGCCTCGGCGTTGGCGGATCTCGCCTGACGCGTCGAGCACCGGGAGCGTGCAGCCACGGGTAGGTGCGCCGGTGTCCCGTCGCCCAGATGACCGACGTGATGCCGCGGGCCCGGAGGTCGAGCCGGGACGGCTGGTCGGTCGAACGTGAAGCGGGGCTGGGGTTCGGCGTCGAGGACCTCGGTGGTGAGGCCGCTGGCATCGATGTGGGCATCGATGTCGGCGAGCACCCGGCGCATGCGTGCGTCGGCAGTGGCGACGGTGCGTGCGAGGTCGGCGGCGAAGCCGACGTCGTGGCCGTCGATGCCGGTGAGGCGCCCGGTCAGCTCGACGCCGGCGGCCTGGAGGGTTGCCAGGTCGAGGGTTCGGTGGTCGGGTCGGCCGACGAGTTGGAGCGAGGGTTCGTGGCGGGCGGCGATCGGGTCCGGCGTCTCGTCGATGGTGCGGTCGAGGCTGCCGATGCGCTGCAGCCACCAGTAGATGTCCATGCCGCGGTAGCGGCGCGGGAGTCGGCTGTGACGTCCCGACGGCGAGCACGACGTCTCGTCCGGCGTGGGCGAGCTCGTCGGCGAGCTGCACGCCGGTGGCCGAGGCGCCGACGATGAGCACGCCGCCGGCGGGCAGTGAGTCCGGGTTGCGGTAGGCCGCGGGTGCGATCTGGGCGATGGCGGGGTCGAGGTGGCGGGCGATGGCCGGGACGGCGGGCTGGTCGCACCAGCCGGTGGCGATGACGACGTTGCGGGCGCGCCAGGTCTCGCTGGTGGTGACGACGTCGAAGCCGTCGTCGGCGCCGGCGAGTTCGACGACAGCGCTGTCCTCGCGTACCGGAGCGGCCGAGGCGTCGGCGTAGCCCTGGAGGTAGTCGGTGACCTCGGCTGGCGGTCATGAAGCCGTTGGGGTCGGCGCCGGTGTAGGTCCAGCCGGGCAGGCGGCTCATCCAGTTCGGGGTCAGCAGGCGCAGGGAGTCCCAGCGCTCGCTGCGCCATCGCTCGGCGATCCGGCCGCGCTCGAGCACGACGTGGTCGACGCCTCGGTCGCTGAGGCAGCGGCTGGCGGCGAGGCCGGCCTGGCCGGCGCCGATGACGATGGTGTCGGTGGTGGGCATGGCATGGTCCTGGGCCGAAGGCGCCAGCGCGCGGGCCGGCCGGCGGGGTCGGCCGCCGGCCGGGCCGACGCGGGCGCGGGTCAGCCGGCGTCGACCTCGATCGCGACCGGGCACGCCATTGGTGACGATGTCGAACACGGCCGAGCGCTTGCGGGACTGCTCGACGACCTGGCGCAGCTTCTCCGGGTCGTCGCCGCGGATCTTGAAGCTGACCTTGATCTGCTCGTAGCCGTTGCGGACCTCGTCGGACAGTCCGAGGATGCCGAGCAGGTCGATGTCGCCCTCGACGGTCGAGGAGACCTCGGTCAGGTTCACGCCGCGGGCCGCGGCGATGTTGGCCAGCCCGGCCGTGAGACACGCGGCGAGGGCGTGGAGGACGAACTCGGCCGGCGTCGGGGCGTTGTCGGTGCCGACGAGGACGGCGGGGTGATCGGCGTCGTAGACGTGCTCGTGCTGATGCGTCATCTCCTGCATGGCGCCGTAGAAGCCGTGGATCGTCGACTGGTTGTGGGTGCCGCTGACCCACCGGTTGGTGGCGCGGAACTGGAACTTGGCGATCTCCGGGTTGGCCTTGACGGCGTCGAGGGTGGCGAACAGCGTCGCGGTGTCGACGCCGTTGCGCACGGTGTTCTCGATGGTGGTCACGTGGGTTGCTCCTTGTGGGGTTGGTGGTGGTTCGGCGACCGTACGGAGGCCGTCCTTCCCCGGGGCTTCGCGCCCGGGGAAGGTCCGGGAAGGTCGCCTTCGCGAGACTGGAACCCGGAGGGACGATGACGAGGGTGAACGTGACGCTGCTCGGCCGGTTCGAGGTCGCCGTCGACGGCGACGTGGTACCGGCCGGCAACTGGGGTCGGCGTGACCCGGCGGCGTTGGTGAAGGTCCTCGCGCTGGCCCCCGGGCGACGGCTGCACCGCGAGCAGGTGATCGACGCGCTGTGGCCGGACGACTCGCTGGATCGAGCAGTCCCCAAGCTGCACAAGGCCGCGCACTACGCACGCAAGGCGACGGGCAGGTCGGACCGCGATCGTGCTGGGGGGCGACATGGTGCAGCTGTTCCCGGACGTCGAGGTGAGCGTGGACGTCGACGGCTTCGAGGAGCTCGCCCGTGCCGCCCTTGACCGAGCGGCGACGTCGGCGCCGCCGAGCGTGCGCTCGCCCGCTACGGCGGCGAGCTGGTGCCCGAGGATCGGTACGAGGGATGGGCGCAGGAGCGACGCGAGCAGCTGCGCCTACGTCATCTGGACCTCCTGCGGCTCGCCGGCCGGTGGAGCGACGTCGTGGATCTCGACCCCGCCGACGAGCCCGCTCATGTCGCGTTGATGCGCCTGTACGCCGACGCCGGCGACCGTCACGCCGCGATCCGCCAGTACGAGCGCCTCGATCGCGTCTTGCGTCGGGAGCTGGGCGTGACGCCGAGCGCCGAGGCGCAGGAGCTGCGTGATCGCCTCGCCTTGACCGCCCCGGTACCAACCGGGAGGACTCCGCCGCTGATCGGCCGCGAGCGGGAGAGCGCCACCGTCGAGGCGCTGCTGGCCGACGTCACAGGCGGACGGGCGGCGACGCTGCTCGTCACCGGACCACCAGGCATCGGCAAGTCGACCATGCTCGAGCACGCCCGGCGAGCCGCGGTCGAGCGCGGCTGGCGAGTCGGTCACGGCTCGGCGTCCGCTGTCGAAGCGCCGTGGCCGTACGCCGCGGTGATCGAAGCACTGGCCGATGTCTGCCGACACCACACCTCGCTCCTCGACGGGCTGTCCGACAGCTACCGGGCGGAGATCGACCGAGTGCTCGCCGGTGACGGGCGCGACTGGACCGGACTGAGCGGTCACCAACGGCTGTTCGTGGCCTGCGCCGAGCTCGTCCGCCTCGCCGCCGGGACGAACGGGGTGCTGCTGACGGTCGACGACCTCCACGACGCCGACGAGGCGACGCTGCGGCTGCTGCACTACCTGGCGCGGGCCACCGGCGACCAGCGTGTGGCCATCGTGGCGTCGTACCGGTCGGGCCCGGCGCCGTCGGCGCTGGCCGACATGACAGCCAGCCTGCTGACCCGACACGCCGCCGTCGAGCTGGAGCTGCGACCCCTCGACCGCGACGGCATCGAAGCGCTCGTTGCCACCCGCATCGACCAAGCCCGACGCCGACCTCGTGGAATCGATCAGTGCGTTGAGCGGCGGCATCCCCTTCGTCGTCGACGAGCTGGCCCGCCGCGCCGCGCACGAGCCGGACTGGGTGCGCTACGTCGACGTCAACACGATCGGCGGGATCGCTCCGACCACCCGGGAAGTGCTCCAACGTGTCGCCGTCGTCGGCATGGCCTTCGACACCGACGAATTCGTCGCCCTGTCCGGCCTGCCGGAGCGAGAGGCGTACGACCACCTCGACGCAGCGCTGACCGTCAGAGTCGTCGAGGCGAGCGAGGTCGGCTACCGGTTCCGCCACGGACTCGTCCGCGAGGCGTTGCTCCACGACGTCCCCCCGCACCGGCGCCGGCTGATCCATCACGACGCAGCCGCCCGCCTCGAAGCGCTCGGGGCATCACCGGCGCGCATCGGTCACCACCTTCTCGAAGCCGGTGAGGCCGGGCGGGCGGCGGGCCACTACCTGAAGGCCGCAGAGACCGCGGCCGCGGTGGGCGCCTACCGGGACGCCCTCGAGATGATCGAGCCGATCCGAGCGCACGTGAGCGCCGAGGACCGCGGCCGTCTCCTCGCCGTGCGGGCCGACCTCCTGTTGGCCGTCGGCGACCCGGCTGCGATCGGGGCCTATCGCGACGCCCTCGACGGCGCGCCGGCTGCCCTCCAGCCCCAGCTCCGCGCCCGCCTGTCGCGGGCCGCGATCATGGCCGGCGACGTGGCCACCGCCACCGCCGCCCTCGACGGCGTCGAAGTGCAAGGCGAGCATGGTGCCGAGATCCTCCTCGCCAAGGCCAACGTCGCCTACTTCACCGCCGACATCGACACCGCCTGGGCCATCAGCGAAGAGGCGCAACAGCGGATCCTCGGCGGCGAGCGCAGCTGGCAGGTTCTCGACCTGGTGTCGCTCCAAGGGCTCCTCGCCCACCATCGCGGCGAATGGTTCGACCGCATGCGCACCGAACTACGCCGCACCCGCGACACCCCGGAGATCGCCAATACGGTGTTCGACGGCCACCTCTGCGCCGCCGAGTTCATGCTCTACGGGCCGACACCGTACGCCGAGGTGATCGACTTGGCCCGGGCCATGCGCACCACGGCCGAACGCAGCGGCGCACTCCGAGCGGCGGCGTTCGCGACCGCGCTCATCGGTGAGTCGGCGCTGCTCTCGGGAGACCTCGAAACGGCCGAACGCGAGCTGCGCGACGCCGCCGCGCTGCACCACGAGCTCGACTCGTCCCTCGGCGAATCCCACTCGCTGCAACGGCTGGCCGAGGTCCACCTCGCCCGCAACGAGCCGGAGGAAGCTCGGGCCCTCCTCCACCAGGCGCTGCCGCTGGCCCGCTGGTCGATCCTCGCTCACCACCTCCTGCACCGCATCTACGGGACCCTCATCGCGGCCGCGCCCGATCCCGCTGTGGCTCGGGCGGAGGTCGACCGGGCCGAAGCGGCGCTCGGCGTCGACGACTGGTGCCAGTTCTGCTCGGTGATGCTGTCCGTGCCGGCGGCCATCGCCTGCGCTCGCAGCGGCGACGTCGACCACGCCCGCCATCACCTCGAGATCGCCGAACGCTCGGCGAAGCTGTGGGAGGCGCCGGCCTGGAAGGGCTGGTACGCCGAGGCCGCCGGTCACGTCGCCCTCGCCGAAGGCGACGACGCCGCCGCGCGACGATGGTTCGTCGAGGCGGTCGCATGGTTCGAGCGTGCCGGTCAGCCGCGAGACATCGACCGCTGCCGGCACCTCGCTGCTGACCCGCTGTCCTGAACATGTGGGGGCTGCGCCCCCACACCCCATCACCGCCCGGCGTGCTGGCGCACGCTCGGTCGGGGCGGCTTCGCCGCCAACGACTTCGCGTCGCCTTCCCCCGCCCTGTCGCGCCACCCGCCGACGAGACGGCCCCGGGAAGGCCGGAAGCGGACACTGCGCACCATGCCTACCGCCATCGCACCGCTCGCACCCACGACACCAACAACCCCTCGTGGGGTCGGCGGTGGCGTCCGCATCGACGTCCACGACGTCGGTGTCACCCGCAACGGCCACTCCATCCTCCACGACGTCAACCTCACCATCAGACCTGGCGAGCTCGTCGCCATCATCGGCGCCAGCGGTGCTGGCAAGTCGACCCTGCTCGACGCCATCGCCGGCACCCGCCCCCCGAACAGCGGCACCGTGAACATCGACGGCGTGCGCAGCGGGGAGCCGAGCCTCCGCCACCTCCTCGGCTACGTCCCGCAGGACGATCTCATCCACCGCGACCTGCCCGTCGCCGCCACCCTCCGCTACGCAGCGCGGCTCCGCATGCCGACCGGCACGCGATCCGACGAGATCGACCAACTCGTGACCGAGACGCTCACTCGACTCGACCTCACCGACCGGGCGACCACACGGGTCGGCGACCTGAGCGGCGGACAGCGCAAGCGGACCAGCATCGCCGTCGAACTGCTCACCCGCCCGCGGGCCTTCTTCCTCGACGAACCCACGTCGGGCCTCGATCCATCGACGGCGGGGAACCTGATCGGCACGCTGCGCCGCCTGGCCGACCAGGGCACCACGATCGTGCTCACCACCCACAACACCGACGACCTCCGGGCCTGTGACCGAATCGTCGTCGTCGCCGCCGGCAGCGTCGTCTTCGTCGGATCCCCGACGCAAGCGCTCGAGCACTTCGACGTCGAGCACCTCGCCGACATCTACCTCCGGACGCCACCCGACTGGTCGCCGACCTCCGATGACCGGGCCCGTGCGGCAGTGGCACCACCGACGCCACAGACCGGTGCCGCCGGTCGCGCCGGCTACCCCGATCGTGCCGGGGCGATCACCCAATGGAGGGTGCTGGCGCGTCGCAACCTCGACATCCTGCGCCGCAACCGGCTCACCTTGGCCATCATGCTCGGGGCCCCGGTCCTCGTCATCGCCATGTTCACGATGCTGTTCCGGCCCGGAGCGCTCGGCCCTGAGACGATCGACGCCACCGCAGCCGTCAGCACCACCTATTGGATGGCGTTCGCCGCGTTCTTCTTCGGCCTCACCTATGGCCTCCTCCAAGTGTGCACCGAGTTGACGATCCTGCGCCGAGAGACGTTCGTCGGCCTGCGGATCGGCCCCTACATCGCGGCCAAGATCACGGTGCTCACCCCCGTCCTCGCTGCCGTCAACGTCGCCATGCTCGCCGTCCTATGTAGCCTCGACCGTCTCCCCGCACTCGATGCGGCCACATACGGACGGCTCGCCGTCACCCTGGTGCTCACGTCGGTCGCTGCGCTCGCCCTCGGACTGCTGGCGTCAGCCGCCGTCGCCGATCCCGCCCAAGCCACGCTCGCCCTGCCGATGCTGTGCTTCCCCGCCGTGCTCTTCGCCGGGGCCGTGCTGCCGGTGCCGACGATGGACGTCGGCGGCCGGACCCTCAGCGTCGTCGTGCTCGCCCGCTGGACGTTCGAGGCGCTCGGACACGACCTCGGCCTCACGTCGCTGCTCGCCAACGACAGCACCGGCCGCGGCCCGACGCTGCTCGCCCAGTACGGCGACGCGTTCAACCGCGGCACAGCCGGGCATTGGGCGATCCTGGCCGTGTTCACGGTCGTCTTCCTTGCCGGCACCGCCACGGTCATCCGGCGCCGCACGAGCTCACGCGGCTGAGCCGGGCGGGCTCGCTGCGGATCAGCCCCCTGTCAAGTAGTTGTGGACGTCGAAGTACTGGATTTCCGGCTTGGCCTCGACGCCGGCGGCCTGAGTGATCGGTCCGATCTTCTCCTCAGCGAACTTCTCGAAGTCCTCCTGGTTCTCCCAGACGTCCGTCACCCTGACCCCGTCCGAGGTCTTCGTCACCCAGTGGAACAAGGCTGGTCCGCCCGTACCTTGGGGCTCGAAACCCATTTCCTTGATGACCTCGTCGTACTGCTCGAGCGTCATGCCTGCGAAGTCGACCTGCACTCCGACAGCCACCTTGCCGCCCGTCTTGAGCTGCATGCGAAGCAGGTCCTGCGCATCCTCGGAAAGGACCTGATACTCCACCTTGGCGCCACTCGCCGCAGCCTCGTCGATGAGCTTGGTGATGACTTGGCTGTTGGCCTGGTCGGCGAGCACGAAGACGACCGCACCATAGGTTTCGATCGCCTCACCGGCCTGCTTGATCAGGTCGTCGGAGATCCCCCGGTCGCGGGCCTTCCCGACGAGCGCCCCAATTCCCGCGCCCACCGCCACCGCCGGCACCAGCGGTGCCGCGATGATCCCGACGAGCAGACCGAGCCCACCGCCCTTGACCGCGCCCTTGCCGGCGGTCGCATCAGCGGTCTGCTGGATCTTCACCTTCCCCTTCTCGGTCTTGTAGACCATCGCCACATCCTTGACGTTGATCTCGCCCGTCTCGGTCGCCGTTTCGACGCGGTCCAGGACCCGAAGTCCATCGTCACGTGAGTTGACGTTGATCATCACCACGTTCAAGTTCGCCATGTTTCCCCTCCTGCTTCGAGACACGACCGTAGTGCGCGCCGAACAGGGCATTGGTCAGACGCTTCGCAGCGGCCGCAGATGCGTCAGTACAGCCAGGGTTCTCGGAGATCGATGAACTCGACGTTGCGCATCAGCTCGTCGAAGCCGGCCATCGCGTCGGCGAGCTCGGCGGGAGGCTGCTTCTTCTCACCTTCACGGGCGTCTGCCTCGTTGGTGAAGTAGGCCACCTCGACATAGGTGTCGGTGCCCGTCCACACGCGGATGCCGCCGAGCAGGTCGGGCCGGAACGACGCTGCGTGCTCGTCGAACTGTTCGTCAGCGGCGTTCATCCGAGCGCGATCGATGCCGTGTCCCTTCATCACCTGGACGAAACCGGCGTCGTTGGACCCTCCGCCGAGGAAGGTGTCGACGTCGTCGCTGTCGGTGAAGCGGACCTCGCCATCGAAGCACTTCTCGGTCTCCGCCCACCATTGACCCTGCTCGGGCCGAGCGCTGTTGGCGGCCGCGTCGGCGGCCGACTCGAATCGGGCGAACATCAGGCCGGCGCCCTCGTCGGTCACCCCGCCCGTCGACCCGAGAAATCCCGAAGCGCCCGGTCGCAGCTCGGTCATCCACCGATCGAACTGACGGCGCAGGCCGTCACGATCAGCCACCCGACCCTCGATCACCTGTACGAACATCGTCCACCTCCACCGCGAGCCCCCAGAGCATCATCGTCGCCGCCGCACTGGGGTTGCAACCACGACGGTCCGAGCTCGCTGGTTCTACTGTCGGGCCATGGCGCCCGGGTTCGTGCCGGACCGAGTCGAAGACCGGGGCGCGGTGATCTGGTTGGTGGGCGGCCCAAGCGTTGGCAAGAGCACCATTGCTCGAGCCATCCAGTCCGCCGGGGCGCTCCGCGATGCATGGGTGCTGGCCGGAGACCACCACCTTCTCCGAGTCATCCCGGCCACGTCGCTCATCCGCCGAGACGAGCGGGTTGATGACGAGTGGCCGGGTTGGATCGTCCCGTACAACGACGGCCGCATCGTGGGTCGCCCGCACGCCGGCCCCGTTGCGCTCCGACTCCTCGACGGCATGTATCGAGCCGTCGCCGCGATGGCCGCGGCGGGAAACAACGTCGTGATCGAGGACGTGGTCTGGGAGGCCTCCATCGCTGAGCTTGCCTGGGCCGCGTTCGCCGAGGTCGATCCGTTCGTCGTCCGGGTGTCGTGCCCGACATCAGTTGCGTTGGCGCGAGAACACGATCGCAGCGATCGCTTCGACGGCTCGGTCGCCGCGTTCGCTGCCAGCCCCGAGGTGGTCACCGACGTCGCCATGGAGACCGACACGTCCGACCGTGATCCACACGCCTGCGCACGCGACATCCTCGAACGCTTCCACCACAGGCGCGCCAGGGCGCAGCCGCACATGTAGCTCCGTGTCCAGCGGTGCGATCGGAGAGGTCACCGCCGCGGCGTGCGTGCGCAGCCACGTCCGACCGGCGGCGTGGCAGCCTGTGTCGATGGCACGCATCAGGATGCTCAGTCCCGATCAGCTCGATCCAGAGTTGCGGCGTCGCAGCAACGCCGACGAGCGCACCTCGGTTGAGCTCGCCACGACGAGGATCCTCGGGCATCAGCCGGAGATGGCCAGGGGCCTCCATTCGTTCACCTCGTCGCTGAAGGCCAACCGCACGTTGCCCGACCGGCTCATCGAGCTCGTGCGCCTGCGCATCGCGTTCCACAACCAGTGTCGCAGCTGCATGGCGATCCGATACCCGGACGCACTCGATGACGGGCTGACCGAGGATCTCGTGTGCTCGCTGGAGCGGCCGATGGAATCCGACGACCTCGACGAGCGGGAGCGCCTGGCGATCCGCTACGGCGAGCTGTTCGCAACGAACCATCTCGTCCTCGATGACGCCTTCCACGACCGCATGCGAGAACTGTTCACCGAGCCCGAGATCGTCGAGCTGGGGCTCAACGTGGCGCTGTTCGTCGGCGTCGGTCGCCTGTCCGCGACATGGGACATGGTCGACGACCTGCCGGATCGCTACCGTGCGCCCGGCGAGGTGACGCCATGGGCGCCGACGACGCCATCGTCGTCCGCTGACCGCGACGTGCTGAACGCACCGAGAGGAGATCAACCGATGCTGACCGGTGAGCAGTACCTGTCGTCCCTGGACGACGAACGCGTCACGTACTTCGAAGGGCGTCGCATCAAGGACTTGCGGTCGGAGCCCGCGTTCGATGTCCCGGCTCGTGCGATCGCTGCCGGATACGACCGCTGGTACTCGCCCGCCCCGGGGGCCACCAACCCGCTGGTGATCGCGCCACGCTCGGCGGAGGAGCTGCGCGAGCGCGCCGAGGTCATCCAGGAGATGGACCTTGCGCTCAACGTCACGTACCAGTCCCTCATGACGCTCCGCACCGCGGCGACGCGCCTGCGGGGCGTGGATCGGGTCTTCATCGATCGCCTCGAGGCCTATGTCGACGACGCCATGGCTGCGGACATCCGCATCGCCGAGTGCATCACCGATGCCAAGGGCAACCGGGCGCTCGCCCCATCGAAGCAGTCCGATCCCGACGCCTACGTCCATGTCGTCGAGCGACGCTCCGACGGGGTGGTCATCCGAGGCGCCAAGCTGCACATCTCCGCGGCTTCGTTGTGCCATGACCTGCTGGTGATGCCGACCAAGTCGATGAAGCCCGGCGAGGAGGAGTACTCGATCACCTGCGCGGTCCCCGTCGCCTCGCCTGGGGTCCGCGTGATCAACACGACCTACCACCCCAAGGGCGAGGACGTGCGCCACTTTCCGGTGAGCAGCCTGTCGAGCATGCCCGACGGCTTCGTCGTGTTCGACGATGTCTTCGTGCCCCACGAGCGAGTGTTCCTCGACGGCGACGCGACCAACGCCGCGGTCTTCGCCCACTCGCTCGGCCTGTGGGAACGACTTGGTGGCATCACCTTCATGGTTCGCCAAGCGGACGAACTCGTGGGGTTGGCCCAGCTCATCGCCGAGGCCAACGGCCTCGCCAGCGTGTCGCACATCCGCGACAAGATCGACGAGATGGCGATCCACGCCACCCTGCTCCGCGCAGGCATGGAAGCGGCATTGATCCACGCCGAAGCCACCCCGCAGGGGTACTACTACCCCAACGAGCTGTACACGAACGCGGCCAAGTACCAGGGCGCAGCGGAGTTCAACCGCATGGTGCGTCACCTCCATGACATCGCCGGCGGCTCCGTGCTGACCGCACCATCGATCGGTGATTTGGAGAACCCCGAGACCCGGGACGACGTCAAGAAGTACATGGGCACCAGTACCGAGGTGTCCGCCGAGGACCGCCTCCGCTTGTTCCATGCCATCCGCGACCTCACCGCCGACTCCTTCGGGGGCTGGCACCTCGTGACCAACCTGCAGTCCGGCGGCGGGCTCTTCGCCCAACGAATCGTCACTCGCCGCCACTACGACATGTCGCGTGCCAAGGCCATCGCTCGACACGCGGCAGGCATCACCAGCAACGAATGAGTGACGGGTGGGCGGTGTCTTACGCGGTGTCCGCCGATGGTCGCTCGGGCTCCGACGTCGCGACCGGCCGGCCGAACGTGACGGCGTCGCGGACTGCTGCCGGCGTGTCGACACCAAGTTGCCGGTCGGGTTGGGCGCCGAGCGCGTCGTTGACGGTGGAGAAGGCGATGCGCAGCGCAACGAACACGGAGACGGCGAAGATCTGGGCGTCGTCGAGCCCGGCGGCGCGCAGCGATTGCACGTCGGCTGCTGTCGTCGAGTTCGGATCGTGAGCGAGCCGGCGGGCCCAGTTGGCGAGGGCCTGCTCGGTGCTGTCGAGCAACGAGAGGTCGCCGCGAAGTACACGCTCGGCGACCGCCGCGCCGGCTTCGCCCGCCAGCTTGTTGCCCCACGCCAGCGAGCAGTACGAGTCGCCGAGGGCCGATGCGCAGGAGGTGACGAGGATGGCTCGTTGCCGGTAGGTGAGTGACCCGGATCGGGTGACGTGACCGAGCAAGTCGGACAGCCCGTCGAGGGCGGCCGGATCGTGGGCCCAGAGCTTGGAGGCGTTCATCACATAGCCGAGGCCCGCCACGTCGGCGTCGAACTGCCGTTGCGCGCCCGGCGAGGCCGGCGCGTCGTCGAGGAAGGATGTCGCCGGCCAGGTCGCGGCATGGCGAGGGCTGCACCGTCGGCGGCTTGCGGGCGACGTAGCCGACGGCCGCGATCGGCGCTCGCAGGGGAAGCCCGTCGCGGACTCGTTCTTGGGCGAGGGCGATCGCCGACTGGATGAACTCCTCCTCGCCGACGTTCTCGATGGCCTCGTACGCCGGTCCCACCGACGAGATGGCCCGGGCGTAGGCCTCGGGATCGGCGAACTCCCAGACGAACGGGATCTCGTGGCGCTCGATGTCGACGAACCCGCAGCGGGCGAGCAGCTCCTCGCCCGCGCCTGGCCGGCCGAGCGCCACCATCTCCGCCTGGTGTTCCACCTTCGGCGCGCTCGCCAGCGCCAGCGGCGCCAACGCCCATGCCCCCGGGGAGCGCTTGATGTGCCCCCAGACGGTGATCCCCAATCGGCCGCCGGGCACCAGCACGCGGTGCGCCTCGGGGACGGCGCCGGGGGTCGTCCCCCAGATCCCGCGAAAGCTGGTGACGACGTCGAAGGAGGCGTCGTCCCACGGAAGGTCCTGCATGTCGCCGACACGAAGGTCGGCCTGTGGATTTCGATCGCGGGCCACCGCGATGAGCCGTGGCGATGCGTCGATGCCCGAGCAGGTCGCGCCGACGGCCGTCGCCAGCTCGACGGCGAGTCCGGCACCGCAGGCGAGGTCGAGCAGGCGGTCGTTCGGCCCGACGCCGAGGTGATGGTGGAGCGTCACGTACTCCCTGCAGTTCGCCGGCTCACTGAGCGTCGCGAAGTCGACCGCGCGCCGGCCCCAGCCGACGTCGACCTGCCGCCACGCGGGCGACGGCTCGCCGCTGGTGTCAGGCGAGTGCTGCGACACGGCCGTCGAGGTAGGAGGAGAGATGGGCACTGAGGTCCTCGGCGTCGTCGCCGGCGCCGTCGATGAGGGTCGACTTGCGCCGGCGGAGGAACGGCATGCCCATCAGGTAGATGCCCGGTGCGTCGACGACGACGCCGCCGTCGTGGCGTACCAGGCCCTTGCGGTCGAGCACCGGCAGGTCCAGCCAGGAGTAGTCGGGGCGGAAGCCGGTCGCGAAGACGATCGTGCGGATGTCCCCACGGGTGAGGTCGAGACCGAGCGGTGGTGAGTCCTCGACGATCGTCGGAGAGGGTCGCCAGGCGGGCTCGAGGTCACCATCGAGCCGGTGCTCGGTCGCCCACTCGTCCAGTGCGTCGAGCAACCGGCCGAGCTTGAGGTCGGCCAGCGCGCACGCGTTGCGCAACGACCCCGAGAACTGCGCCCGCCCGTCGCTGATCCCGGCGAATCGCCCGACGAGGCGGACTCCGATCGACGTCAGGGCATTGAGGTCGAGACTGGTCCGCGCCGGTGTGCCGACGAGCTGCAGCGACGGGAGCCGACGCACTCGGACGATGTCGTCGACCTCGTCGTAGCGTTCGTCCATCATGCCGGTGTCGTCCATCCAGCGTTGGATGTCGCGGCCCCGGTAGACCCGGGGGCGCGCACGTGGGCGCCGACGGCCACCGTCACAGGGCGGCCCGATCGGTGGATCTCGTCGGCGAGCTGGATTCCGGTCGCCGATGCGCCGACCATCAGCACGCCACCTTCGGCGAGCTGATCAGGGTTCCGGTAGGCGTCCGGCGTCACGACGTCGATGCTTGCCGGAACGTCGACGGCGAAGCGCGGCAGGTGGGCGACGTTGCAGGCCCCGGTCGCCACGACGACCGTCCGCGCGCTCCAGCAGCCCTGGTCGGTGGTGACGGCGTACCCGTCGGGCGCCGGCCGCAGCTGGGTGACTGTCGTGCCGGTCTGCACCGGGGCGTCGACGACCGCTGCGTACCGCTCGAGGAACGAGATGACCTCGGGCATCGTCATGAATCCGTCGGGGTCGTCACCCTCGTAGCCGAAGCCGGGGAGCCGGCTCTGCCAGTTCGGTGTGAGCAGACGCAGTGAGTCCCACCGCTCCGTCTTCCATGTGTTGGCGACCTCACCCCGCTCCAGCAGGACGTGGTCGATGGAACGAGCGGACAGCCGCTGGCTCATCGCCAAGCCGGCATGGCCGGCGCCGATGACGACCGTTGTCGTTTGGCGTGCCACGGTGGGCCCTCGCGGCGGAGGGCTCAGCGGACCTCAACGGTGACGTTCGTCGGGTTGGTGATGACGTCGTAGACCGCCGACCGCTTCTGAGACTGGGCAACGACGGCCTTGATCTCGTCGGGAGTGGCGTCGGCGTCGATGTCGTAGGTCACCTTGATGCCGCTGAACCCGTTACGAATGTCGCTGTCGATGCCGAGGATGCCGGAGACGTCCATCCCCGCTTCGAGGGTTGCCGAGACCGAGCGCAGCTGGATCTCCCGGTTCTGGGCGACGGCGGCGACCCCGGCCGTGAGACAACTGGCCAGGCCGACGAGCACGTACTCGACGGGTGTCGCGCCGTTGTCCTCGGAGGCGAAGATCTCGGGGTGATCGGCGTCGAAGCTGAACTCCCGCTTGTGGTGCTGCTCTTCGCCGAGGCCGAAGAAGCCTTCGACGGTCGAGTGGCTGTGGGTGCCGTTCTTCCACGTGCAACTGGCTCGCCACTGGAACTGGGCCGCCTCGGGAGCGGCCGTCAAGGCCTCGCGTGCCTCCAGCAATGCGGCCACGTTGACGCCGTTGTCGACGGGGGTCCCTGTCGTGGTCATCTGTCTCGCCTTACTTTCCCCGGCCGCCCTGGCGAGCGTCGCCATCCTCCGGCGACCAGACGGTCGACAGTAGCACGGCGGTCCACGCCGACACTCGTGTTAATCCGGTCCGGCCGGGTCTCTCGACAACGCGGGACCCGGAATCACCGGCAGCTCGGAGAGACCGCGGAGCACGAGGCCGTCGCCGTGACCCCACCGCAGCTCATCGTCGTCGACGGCGAGTCGCAACTGCGGGAAGCGCCGCAGCAGTGTTCCCAATGCGATGTGCCCCTCCAGGCGGGCCAGCGGGGCGCCGAGGCAGTGATGGATGCCGTGCCCGAAGGCCAGGTGGCGGACGCCCGAACGGTCGAGGTCGAGCGCCTCGGGATCGTCGTACGCGATCTCGTCACGGTTCGCCGCCGCCAAGCTGATGATGACCTGGGCTCCCGCCGGGATCGTGACCCCACCCAGTTCGACCGGTTCGACGGCATATCGAAACGTCGAGTGCGGGACCGGCGCGTCATAGCGCAGGAACTCCTCCAACGCCGTCTCCAGCGTTCCGGGATCGTCACGCAGCAACGTCAGCTGATCCGGGTTGCGGAACAGGGCGACGACGCTGTTGCCGATGAAGCTGGCGGTCGTGTCGTGACCGGCGACGATCAGCTGGAAGATCGTCGAGAGCAGCTCCCGGGTGTCGAGACGCTCGTCCCCGTCGCGGGCGGTGATCAAGGCGCTGACGAGGTCGTCTCCCGGTGAGCCGCCCTTCACCTCGACGAGCTGCTCCAGCAGTGCAACCACGGTGTCGGATGCCAGCTTGGCCTTGGCGAACTGCTCCGGCGTCGACGTCGGGACGAGCAGCCCCGTGAGGCCTCGACCGAGAGCGGCACGGTCCGGCTCGGGCACACCGAGCAGCTCGCAGATGACGGTGAACGGCAGCGGGAACGCGAAGCGGGAGACGAGGTCGACCTGGCTGTCGGCACCGTCAGCGGCGATGCCGTCGAGCAGATCGTCGACGATCGTTTGGATCCGTGGCCGAAGTCCCTCGATGCGCCGCGGCGAGAAGGCGCTCGAGACCAGCCGGCGGAGCCGAGTGTGGTCCGGCGGGTCGACCGTCAGCATGTGTCGGGCAAATGCGGGTCCGGGGAGGCCCTCGGACACGACGGCGGCGTTGGCGACCAGGGCGGCGTGCATGTCCTTCGACAGCCTTGGATCGTTGAGCGCTGCACGGGCTTGCTCGTGGCGGACGACGAGCCAGGCATCGTGGCCGTCGACGAGCGTCACCGGGTGGACCGCGCCGCGCTGGCGCACGCCGGCGAACAGGGCGAACGGGTCGTCGCGGTGGTGTGCTCCCCACGCGCGCAGCGCCGTCGTCACGTCGAGCTCGACCATGCCGAGAGCATTCTCACATGTCGGCGGTGAACGGGCAGATCGTTACGTTTGTGCGGGTGCCACCGCAGACGGCCGATGTCATTCGCACGCCGGATCAGCGGCTGCGCGTTTTCGTCAGCTCCACGCTCGCCGAGCTCGCCGACGAGCGTGCGGCGGTGGCCCGGGCGATCGAGGCGCTGCGGCTGACGCCGGTGATGTTCGAGCTCGGTGCTCGCCCGCATCCGCCGCAGGAGCTCTACCGGGCGTATCTCGCCCAGTCCGACATCTTCATCGGTCTCTACTGGCAGCGCTACGGCTGGGTCGGGCCGGGGATGGACATCTCCGGCTTGGAGGACGAGTTCCGGCTCTCGGGGTCGTTGCCGCGGCTGATCTACCTGAAGACGCCGGCCCCGGAGCTTGAGCCGCGCCTGGCGGCGATGATCGCCGAGTTGCAGGCGGACGCCACCGCCTCGTACCGCACGTTCAAGACGCCACGCGAGCTCGGCCGCCTCGTGCGCGAGGACTTGGCCACGCTGCTCAGTGAGCGCTTCGCCGCCACCGCACCTCGTCCCGCAACGCCACCCGCGGCTGCTCGTGTCGTGCCCTCCCTGCCCGTGACGTCGACCGTATTGATGGGGCGGGAGGGCGACATCGCCGCGGTGGCTGACCTGCTGGAGTCACCCGCGGCTCGGCTCGTGACGCTGACCGGTCCCGGCGGTATCGGCAAGACGCGGCTGGCGATCGCCGTCGGCGAAGCACTCCACGAGCGGTCGCCGTCGACTCGGGCGGTGTTCGTACCGCTCGCCTCGATCGACGTTCCGGAGTTGGTGTTGCCCCGGGTCGCCGCAGCCGTCAACGCAGCGGTCGAGGGCACGCGGGTGGCACTCGATGTCCTCATCGAGCGCTTCGCCGACAACCCGACCCTGCTCGTGCTCGACAATCTCGAGCAAGTCGTTGCGGTCGCTCCGGAGCTCGACCGGCTGCTCGCCGCCTGCCCCCTCCTGAAGGTCCTGGCAACGAGCCGCTCCGTGCTCCGGCTGCGCGCCGAACGCGAGTACCAGGTGCAGGCGCTGTCGGTTCCCGCCCTCCCGCGACCGCCTTCGATCACCGAGGCGTCGCTGATGCCCGCCGTGCAGCTGTTCGTCGACCGGGCGCAAGCGGTCAGATACGACTTCGCGCTCACCGACGACAACGTCAACGCGATCGTCGAGATGTGCCGCCGACTCGACGGTCTGCCGCTCGCCATCGAGCTGGCGGCCGCTCGTACCCGCCTCCTCGATCCCGTGGCGCTGCTGGCCCGGTTGGAGAACGTGCTCGACGCGCTCGGAGCCGGCCCGATCGATCTCCCGGAGCGCCAGCGCAGCCTGCGCGCCACGATCGAATGGAGCGTCAGCCTCCTCGACGAGGGCGAGCGGAACCTCATGGCCGCGCTGTCCGTCTTCGTCGACGGATGGACGGTGGCAGCTGCCGCGACGGTCGCCGAGCTCACCGAGGATCGAGCGCTCGATCTGCTCGACGCACTCGCCGGGCACAGCCTCGTCGGCGCGGTCGCCACTGCTGGCGAGCCCCGGTTCCGGATGCTGGTCACGGTGCGCGAGTTCGCCTCCGAGCTGCTCGACGCCGTTGGGGGGCGGGATCCGATCGAACGTCGGCACGCCGAGATCTTCAGGTCCCTGGTCGAGGAGGTGCCGTGGCCCACGGCACGCCAGATCGACTGGGTGGACCGACTACGGGTCGACGAGGAGAACATCCGTGTCGCGGTGCAGTGGTTCTTCGCTCACGACCTCACGGCACTGCCGCACCTCTTCCGCGTCCTGTGGCTCTTCTGGCAGATGGGTGATCGGATGCCAGAGGGGCGCCAGTGGATCGACCAACTGCGGTTGCGCGCCGACGAGCTGTCCGACGGCGAACAGGCGGAGCTCCTGTTCAACGCGACCGTGACGGCGGTCGAGGTCGGCGACGACGACAGCGCGCTCGCTGCCGTCGAGGCCATCCGCCAGTTCGATGGGCACGTCGAGGATCCGACGATCGACAGTGCGCTCCAACTTGCGGTCTCGTGGACGCTGCCGATCCTCGATGACCTCGACGGCGCCTTGCAGGCGGCGACGGCGGCGCTGGCCGGATTCCGACGCTCGAACGATCCGCTCGGCTCGTTCGCCCTGCTGACAGTCGGCATGCTCGAGATGACTCTGGGCCAGGACGACAGCGCACGCGCTCACCTCCGTGAGGTCGACGAGCTCGGTTCGCAGTTCGGCAACAACTGGCTCGAGTCGAGCGCCCGAACGCAGCTCGCGATGCTGGCCGTGCGGTCCGGCCGGCTCGCCGAGGCCGATGCGCTCCTCGCTGAATCGGTGCGAGCGATCAGGGAGTCGACGCCGATCACGCTGACGGTCACGTTCGCCCTCGCCGCCCACGCCCAGCGGGAGCTGGCGAAGGACGAGGCGAGACTGGCAGCGATGGCGCTCGGCGCCGCCGAGGGACTACGGGCGCGTGCCGGCTTGCGCGTGTGGCCGATCGCTCGGCGCACGGAGCGCGATCTGGCGGCCTCCGTCTCGCAACAGATGGGCGCCGACGCGTACCGCCTCGCGTTCGAGGCAGGCGCCGAGCTACCAATGCGCGACGCGCTGGCGCTGATCAGCGCCGACGAGCCGGCCCCCGCACGCTGATCGTCGAGCGGGCGTCGGCGCCAGCCCTGCTCGCTCATCGTCGCGTTCAGGGTGCGGAGGGCGGCGTCCCGGTACGGCTCGAGCGGCCACGGCGCGGCGCCGATCGCGGTGCGCTCATCGCTGGCGGCGGCCAGCAGCTCGCGGGCGCGGGCGGGGTCATCGCTGGCCACCGCGGCGGCGATGAGCTCTGTGCCGATCACCTTCACGTAGCGATACTGGAGGCGATCGGCGATTGCGATGACGTCGCTTGCCTCCGACGCCGAGAGCACCCTGTCGCCTTGGGCTTGGTCGACGAAGGCGCAGGCGAGTCGACGGTACGCGCGCATCTCGTCGCTGCCCACGTGTTGGTGGCTGCGCAGTTCGTCGCGGGCGGCGCCGGCGGTGCTCAGGTCTCCGCGGACCACGGCGACGATTGCCAGTCCGGCGAGCACGTCTGGGATGCACGGAAGGTCGTGCTCGCGGGCGAGCGCAAGCGAGCGCACGAAAAGCTCGTGAGCGACCTCCTCGTGTCCGCTCGCGAGCGCGGCATAAGCGGCGATCTCGATGGCCGTCCGCGACGAGGTCGGGGTTCCCCGTCTGTTGGGCCGAGTCGAGCGTCCCGGCGGCAAGGGCGACGGCGGCGTCGACCCTTCCCGCCATCAGCGCATTCCACGTCCGATCCTTGCTCGATCTCCACCAGCCGGAACCAGTGTGCGTGCAGGGTTTTGGCGCGTTGGTAGACGCGCTCGGCCTCGTCGAACCTGCCCTGCAGGGAATGCAGGATCGCCAGGTTCGCGAGCGCATCGACGGCGTATTCGTCATCAGTCTCCTCGAGTAGGGCGAACGCGTCGGCCAGCCGCGCCTCCAGCCCGTCGAGCCGGCCGACATCGAGATCGGTACCAGCGCGGGTGCAACGCACCCTGCCGAGTAGTCGCCGGTCGGCGACGGCAACGGCATCAGCCTCCGCCGCGTCGAGCAGCCGTTGAGCTTGATCGTCGTCCCCGCGGTTCTCGCTGGCGATGATCGCTTGGCGGCGCAACAACATGCTGCGCGCTCCGGTCGGCGCTGTCGTCTGGGCGACGAGGGCGCTCATCCACCGGTCGAGGGTCAAGCGCTGAGCCGCGCCCTGCCAGACGAGGAACAGATCGTGCACGAGACGGATGCCGAGCTCGGTCTGCGCCGTGGCCAACGCATGCTCCGCGGCGGTTGTGTACAAGGCGCTGTCGTGGACGATCTCGTCCCCGATCCCTGGCGCCGGGAGGTCCTGACCTTCGAGCTGGGCCAGCTCGGCGATGCAGTAGTGGACGAGGCGATCGAGCACTTCGTGGCGCTCGCCGGCGATGAGGCCTTCCTGACCCACCGCGCGCACCATCTCGAGCAACCGGTACCGCGTCGGCCCGGCCCGGTGCTCGGTGGACACCAGCGACTGCTCGGTCAGCGCGTGCACCGCATCGGCGACCACCCGCTCCGCACCGTCGACCGTGCCGGCCACGGCGGTGGCGGTGGCCAGCCGGAAGCTTCCCGGGAGCACCGACAGCCGGCACAGCACGGCGCGCTCGGTGTCGTGAAGGAGGCCGACGCTCCACTGGATCGCCGCGTGGAGGGAACGGTGACGAGAAGGACCACGGTGACGGCCGTCCCCCAACGCGGCGGCGTCGTGTCGGAGCAGGTCAACGATCTCACCGATCGAAAACGTGGACACCCGCGCCGCAGCCAGCTCGATGGCGAGCGGTACGCCATCCAGCAGCTCTGTCATCGCTGCGACCTCGTCGAGCACGGTGTCGTCGGCGACTAAGTCGGCCCGAACACCGCGGGCGCGATCGAGGAACAACTCACTGGCGACGCCGCCTCGCCCCGTTGACAGCGGTGCGACATGGACGACGTCCTCGCCGGCCACGCGCAGCGCCGCACGGCTGGTCGCAAGCACCGCGGCTCGGCACTGCACGGCAAGGTGCTCGGCGATCGACGACGCGGCGTCGATGACGTGCTCGCAGTTGTCCAGCACGACCACCGTCGGCTCCGCGGCCAAAGCAGCCTCGATCGCCGTTCGTGGCGCGGCGGACGCATCCGCGCTGAGCGCCGCAGCGACGACCGCATCGACATCGCCCTCGTTCGTCGCAACCGTCAGATCGACGAAGCACGCCGCAGTCCGACTGATGCGCGGCGACCGCTGACGCCAGACGGGTCTTGCCGACCCCGCCCGGCCCGACGAGCGTGACCACGTCGCCGGCCCGGAGACGCCCGGCGATCGCGGCGACGTCGTCGACGCGGCCGACCAACGAGGTTCTCCACGAGGGAAACGCGCCGGGCAGCACACCCGAGCCGGCGACCCCGCCCTGGTGCCGACGCAACGCTGGGTGCACGAGCCGCCAGACACGCTCGGGCTGGACGAACCCGCGCAACACCACGATCCCGACATCCTCCACCGTCGCCGACGGCGGCAGGTGCCCCCCGACATCGCGCCACGCCGCATCGGACAAGAACACCTCACCTCCCCCCGCCAACGCCCGCACGCGTGCGCAGCGGTGCACCTCGAGACCGACGACACCATCGTCGGACGCCGTGACCTCGCCAACATGAACACCGCTGCGCATCGCCACGGTCTGCCGACCCGGCCACGACTCCGCGGCCATCCACCTGTTCACGTCCAGAGCCGCAGCGACCGCCAAGTCCGCGGAGCCGAACAGCACGACGGCGCTGTCGCCCTCACCCTGCAACCGCGACACCTCCCCTCCGTGCGCTGCAGCCGCCGATGACACGAGCTCGGCGATCCGTCCCAGCGCGGCGACACCGGCCTGACCATGTCGGACGAGAAGCTGTGTCGAGCCCTCGACGTCGGTCAGCAACAGTGCGACCTGGCGCGCATCAGGCACCTGCCGCACGCTAACCGAGCTGCCTCCTACGCTCGGCCGATGCCGTGGGACGAGCCAAGCGGCGCGAAGGACGAGTCGGCGCGGGTGCGCGGCCTCGTCGTTGAAGCTGTCGACACGGCAGCCGCGCTGATCGCGAGCGACGAGGTGGCGGCGCGCTGGGACGCAGCAAGCGCTCTCTCCGGCATGACCGTCGGCGCGCTCGCCGCACATCTCGTCCGGGCTGCCGGCGCCACGCTCGCCTACCTCGACCGCACCGATCCCACGACCCGCCCCGACGGCGACCTGCTGACACCGGTGACGTACTTCCACGCCGCCATCGACTCCCCGATCCACGAACGCATCAAGGAGGTGTCGGCGTCGGAGGCGGCGGCCGGACCGGAAGAGCTCGCCGCCCACTGCGCCCGAGTTGCGTCACAACTGCGCATCCGCCTCGCGGCTGAGCCGGAGGAACGACTCGTCGGCGCCCTCGACGGGCGCATGCTCTCGCTCGACGACTTCTGCCGCACACGGCTCATCGAGGTGCTGCTCCACCTCGACGATCTCGCCGCCAGCATCGGCGTCCCGTGCCCGGAGACGAGCGTCGACGGTCGCACCATCGTCATCGACATCCTCCTGGGCATCGCCCGCGGGCAGCACGGCGACTGGGAGGTGCTGCGCGCCCTGGCTCGCGAGGAGCGCCGCACGGCCGACGTGTTTCCGGTGTTCTGAGCAGGCAGGTTTCAGTCGACTAGTCGGAGCGCTGCCACGTCGCCAACACCATGTCGGTGGAGCCGACCGAGGCGGCCGCGCGACCGGGACCTCGATGCCCACCACCAGCAGGCCGGCGTCGGTCGTGCCCCACGTCGCGACGAGCTGCTCGTCGGGTGCCACTTCGACGGCACGGTCGGCGACGACGGTAGGCCTCCACGGGTTCGTCGGCCGGGTTCGTCACGAAGCTCCGTGTCGTCGCCACGTCACCGATCGTGCCGGCCTCACCCGGACCGACCTCGAGGCCGGCGGCGGTGAGCGCATCGACCAGCTCGTCACCCGACGAGTCGACGACGGCGAACGACAGCACCGCGCCGTCGGGCCCAGCCAACAGCACCAGGTCCTCGCCGGCGACCTCTTCGGTCCATCCCGCGGGCATCTCCATCACGAACGGCACAGCGAACCCGTCCGGCGCGTAGCGGCCAGCGGGGATGGACATCGCGTCGTCGACGTCATCGCTGCACGCGCCAGCGACGAGCATCAGCACGGCGGCGAGGCAGGACCGGGCCACGTGGCCGGACCGTTGACGATTGGCGAGGATGCCGCCCACGCTGTCATAGGTTCGCGGTGTGCCCCGCCTCTTCCTCGAGCCCGTCGTGCGGGGCCGTCGTCACCTGGTGTTGCGCTACGGGGTCGATGAGTTCCGTTTCAGCACGACGTACTGGTACGACGACGTCGACTTCGTCGAGCTCGAAGCGCGCTACGGCGAGGACGCCATGCGCAAGGTGTACTTCCACGTGCTCGCCTTCGAGGCGAACAAGGCGGGAAGTCTGGCACCGAGCGAGGTCGACGCCGGCCCGTACGACGATCTCGTCACGGACTCGTTCTGGCACCTGTGGGAGACGTTGTTCCACAACGTGTGGGGCGTGTGGCGGCTCGAGAACGATCTCCCTCACTATCGGTTGCCACGACCGTCGACGTCCGCCGTGACCGCCGCCGCCCCGGCGACCAGCGTGGAGGAGGGACCGACCGACCTGCTCGTGTTGTGCGGCGGCGGCAAGGACAGCCTCGTGACGATGCGCCTCCTCGAACGGGCAGAGATCGACTACGACGCGTTCATCTACTCCCACTCCACCTATGGGAGGGGCCAGGCTCAACATCTGCTGGTCGACGCGTTGGTGTCCCACTGCCGGCCACGGCGGGTGCATCGGGCGTGGATCCTCGATGATGCGGTGGACGCCCCGATCTCGGTCACCTATCCGCAGCTCGGGATCAGCCGGATCGTCGCCGCCGAGACGGTCAGCTCGTACTGGACCGCCCTACCCGTGGCGCTCCAGCACGGCTTCACCGAAGTCGCCTTCGGGATCACGCGCAGCACCGATGAGCACAATCTCGTGTGGGAGCAGACCGGCGAGGCGATCAACTACTTGTGGGGGATGAGCGGCGTCGCCGAGCAGCTGCTGCATGCCTACGTCCGGACCGAGCTGGCGGCGAACCTGACGATGTTCCACGTGTTGCGACCGATCTACGACATCATCGTGTTCTCGATGCTTCGTCGTGACCTCGACGCCGTCCCCGCCACTCACTCGTGCGCCCAGCACAAGCCGTGGTGCGGTCGCTGCGCCAAGTGCCTCTACGTGTGGATGAACTATGCCGCCTGGCTGCCCGCCGAGACGGTCACCGCAACGGTTGACGTCAACCTGTTCGACATCGCCGAGAACCGCACGATCCTGCGCAAGATGCTCGGGTTGGAGAGTTACAAGCCAACCGATTGCGTGGGCACGGTGAGCGAGGCCCGCCTCGCGCTCGCCATGTGCCGGGCTCGAGGCATCAGCGGGATCATCACCGACGACATCGACACCACGGACTTCCGCGCCGAGGTCGAAGCCACGTTCGACCACTACGCCACCGTCGCACCTCCCGGTCCGACGTACCCGGATCGCCTCATCGAGCCGATCGGTGCCCTCCTCCGCACGAGCGCACTCGGGACCCGCGAATTCGCCCTCGACGTGCTGGGCAAGCTCCCCGAGGGACACCTCGGCCATTGACGAACACGAACCACGGAGTACCGATGCCGAACAGCAAGCGCAACGCCGACAAGAAGTCCGGTTCCGCACCCAAGCTGCTCTCCGGCGGCAATCCACAGATCCCGAAGGGCGAGGGTGAGGAGCCGGTGCAGGCCTACATCGCCGCCATGCCCGGTTGGAAGCGCTCGCTGGGCGAGCGGATCGACGAGCTCATCGTGCGCACCGTCCCCGACGTGCACAAGGCCGTGAAGTGGAACCAGCCGTTCTACGGCCACCACGGCGAGGGCTGGTTCCTCGCCTTCCGCTGCTACACGAAGTACGTCCAGCTCCAGTTCTTCCGCGGAACCTCGCTCGATCCGGTACCGCCGAAGGCGTCCAAGCACGACGAGGTGCGCTACCTCGACATCCACGAGGATGACGACCTCGACGAGGACCAGCTCGCCTCCTGGATCGGACAGGCCAGCGCCCTGCCCGGCGAGACGGTCTAGCCAGCGACCCGACGGTCCCACTCGTCCCGTTGCAGGTGTCCGATCATCGTGTCGGCGACGGACACGCAGGCGGACAGCTTGGAAGCCGAGATGGTGAACCACCCTGGCCGGATCTCTTGGATGGTGGTGCGTCGGACGGCGTTCTTGACGTCCTTCGGAGCTTGTACTCGGATCACGAAGTTCGACGCGACGTGACGAGCCTGGTCGAGGCCCGCGAAGTACCGCCCGGCTCGGCGGAGGGCGAGCGCAGCGTGGGTGAGACCGTCGAGGTCGCCAGCGGGGGTGGACCGGTAGAGGAAGGGCCGGTAGACAGCGGGTACGTCGACGAACCGGCCCACGTTGACGTGGTGAACTCCATGTTCGCCGTGGTACAGGACGTGGTTGCCAGTGGTGCCGAGGACATCAAAGGTCATGAACGGGCCGTACACGATCATCGCACTGAGTCCTGCGTACTCACCAGGAAGCTCGATCGTCATCATCTCGCACAGACTGAAGACGTGGTGCTGTTGCCGTGAAGGGTCGTGCAGCAGGTTCGGGTTGCCGTAGACCGCCGAGATCACGTAGTCGTAGCTGTCGAGGGTGGCTCGTGAGGCGGTGTCGAAGATCACCCTCACACCGCAGTCGTGCAGCTTCTGCCGGCACAGCTCACGCAGCGTCTCCGGGTCGAGTGACCTCTCATTGGAGAGCACCGAGAGCAGGACCCGATCGGTGAAGACGCCCGCGGGCCGTTTCGGTTCGAGCGGCAGATCGCAGCGGGCGCAGAAGTCGAGATACTGCGCCGGGGAGATCGCACTGCGATCGGCAACTCCGTAGTAGTTGGCGCTCGGCACCGTGCACGCCCCGTACACCTCATTGAACTGCCGGTGGTAACCGCGCAAGGTGGTGGCGGTCTCGGCACTGAGGGCGTACTGGTAGCCGGAGTGAAGCCGATTGCTGGTCCCTGCCGACGTCTCCAACAAAATGTCGTGGCGACGCTCGTAGAGATCGACGTCGAACCCCAACGCCTGTCGGATTCGCCAGGCGACCGTGCAGCCGACAACTCCTGCGCCGATCACAGCCACGCGTGGCGCTGACCTGAGCCTCGCCATCGTGGCAGTCCGGATGCGACGTTGCATCGGAGAGCCTCTCGAAACGTTTGCTGACGGGACGTTCCCGCCGCGCCTCTGATCCTGAAGACCCACCACGACCGCTGCTTGGAGAACGTGTGACGGTCCGCTGAAGTTCAGCGCGGCTGGTCGCCGATCACCGTGGCGCGCATCATGCGGCGCACGGCGGGGAAGTAGTCCTGGATGGCGTAGTGCTGGGTGGAGCGGTTGTCCCAGATCACCAGGGTGTCGGGACGCCACTGGAGGCGCATCTGGTACTCGGGGATGGCGGCTTGGCGCAGCAGGTAGTGCAGGAGCTCCATCTCGGCGAGCTTGAAGTCGAACCCGACGCGGGGCTCGAACGCCTCGGCGTGGTTGGCGAGGTGGGTGGTGAAGCCCTCGTTGACGTAGAGGATCTGTTCGCCGCTCTCGGGGTGGGTGCGGACCACCGGGTGGGTCATCGGCGGGAACCGTCGACGGTTCTCGGCGCGCTGCTCGGGGGTCATGCGTGAGCCGAAGGCGGGCATCAGGTCGTGCACTGCTTGCAGCTGGGCGAGCTGCGGCTTCAAGGTGTCGGGCAGGTTCTCGTAGGCGAGGGCCATGTTGACCCAGATGGTGTCGCCGCCGGCGGGCGGGCATTCGATGCAGCGCAGCAGTGACGCCATCGACGGTGTCTGCCGCCAGGAGACGTCGCTGTGGTAGATGTTCTCGGTCGCCTTGGTGTCGGCGTTGCCGCCGAGCAGCACCAGTTCGGGGTGGTCGGGGTGGTGGGGGAAGACGGGGTGGGCCTCGAGCTCACCGAAGCGGCGGGCCAGCGCGACGTGGGCGGCCGGGGTGATCGGCTGGTCGCGGAACACCAGCACCTTGTGGCGTACCAGCGCCTGGCGCAGGGCGCGGACGGTGTCGTCGTCGAGCGTCGCGTTGAGGTCGATGTCGGTGACCTCGACACCGATGTTGGGCGTGATCGGGGCGAGGGTGAACGTGCGGGTGGGCGGCTTGGCGAGGATGGCGATGGGCATGTGGTCATCATCCACATCGCCGTGTCATGTGTCCAGTGCATTGTTCTCATCGTATCGATGACTAATGTGCATGACATGGAGTTGCGCCGTCTTCGTCACCTGATCGCTGTGGCCGAGCACGGCAACTTCGGTCGCGCCGCCGCCGCCGTGTACCTCACCCAGCCGGCGCTGTCGCGCAGCATCCAGGCGCTGGAGGCCGAAGTGGGCGCAACCCTGTTCGACCGGCGCCAGTCCGGCGTCGAGCTCACCGAGGTCGGACGCTTGGTGTTGCGCCACGCCAAGACGCTCGACGCGGCCGCCGGCGACCTCGATCGCGACGTCCGCCTGGCCAAGGGTTTGCAGCTCGGGGAGCTGCGGATCGGGGCTGGAGCATGGGGCGGAGCCGTGCTGGTCGCCCCGGTGGTCGGTCGACTCAGCGCCCGCCACCCGGGCGTGCACGTACGTGTGCTCGTCGCACCGTGGCGCGAGCTGCCGGCGCGTCTGCGTGCCCGCGAGGTCGACATCGTCGTTGGTTCGCTCGGTGAGCTCGAGGAGCTCGACGAGTTCGAGTGCCTCAGCCTGTCCGTGCAGGACACGCTCATCGTCGGACGCGCCGGGCACCCCCTCGGCGGCGTCGACGACGCGAAGGTCGCCGACGTCCTCGCCTATCCGCTGGTCGGCCCGGGACTCGACTCAGACGCCGCGGAGCTCCTGGCCGGGCTGGCGAGCGCCGATCGAGCCGACGACCCGGCACGATCGAGCCCACTGCAACTTCTCACCGTCGAGTGCGACAACTCCGACGTCCTCAAGCGGGTCCTGTTGGAGACCGACGCCGTGACGTTCATGCCCCGATACCTCGTCGAGTCCGACCTCCAAGAAGGGCGACTGGCCGTGGTCGCCGAACTCGACATCGGACTACGGGTCCACCTCGGCGCAGCATGGCTGCGCGGCCGGTCCCTCGGCGGAGCCGGAACAGCATTCCTCGACCTGCTGCGAGACCGCTGCAACGTAGAGTCATCGTGCACGGGTCGTGCGCGCTGGCCCGCATGCGCTTGTCCGGGGGAACCATGACCAGCACCGAGCCGACCCTTGACTGGGCCGAAGACTTCGACATCTTCGACCCGCGCTACGTCCGTGACCCGTATCCCGTCTGGAACGACCTGCGCGGCGAGTGCCCGGTCGCCCACACGACGCGGTGGGGCGGTTCGCACCTGCCGACGACCCATGCCGACGTGTCGGCGGTCGCGCACGACGTGGACCGCTTCTCCTCGATCGAGATCACCGTTGCACCGATCCCTGCCACCTACGACGAGCACGGCAACCGCGTCAGATCGATCATCGCCACCGACCCACCCGACCACACCCCGGAGCGCAGACTGCTCCTGCCGTTCTTCGCACCAAAGGCGGTCGAACGGTTCCGCGAGCCGACCCGGGAGCTGTGTCGGCAGCTCCTACGCGGCTTCGTCGAGCGCGGCGAGGTCGACGTCGCAGAGGAGTACGCCAAGCAGATCCCGCCGCGGGTGATCGCCGAGATCCTCGGGATCGATCCCGCGCGCGGTGACGACTTCGCCGAGTGGGTCCGTGGAGCGCTCGAGCTCGGGCTCACCGATCCCGAGGTCCGCGAGAAGTACCGGGTCATCATCGAGCAGTTCTTCCTCGACGAGATCGAGCGGCGCCGTGCCGAGCCCGGCGACGACCTCATCTCGTACCTGATCAACGCCGAGCTCGACGGCCGACCTGTGCCGATGCACGTCGTGCGCGGCAACATCTCGCTGATGCTGATCGCCGGCATCGATACCACGTGGAGCTCGATCGGAGCTGCGCTGTGGCACCTGGCCCAGCATGCCGACGATCGCCGTCGGCTCGTCGAGGAGCCGGCGCTGATCCCGATCGCCGTCGAGGAGTTCCTGCGCGCCTACTCGCCCGTCACCATGGCCCGCATCGCCCGCCACGACACGATGATCGGCGAACGCGAGGTCAAGGAGGGGGAGCGAGTGCTGCTGTCGTTCCCGGCCGCCAACCGCGACCCCTCCGTGTTCGAGCGCGCCGACGACGTGGTCATCGACCGCGAGGTCAACCGCCACGTCGCGTTCGGCGTCGGGATCCACCGCTGCCTCGGCTCCAACCTGGCGCGCATGGAGATGCAGGTTGCGATCGAGGAGTTCCTGGCCATGATCCCCGAGTTCGAGTTGACCGACGCCGATGCCGTCACGTGGGCTGGCGGACAGGTGCGCGGACCACGATCTCTGCCCGTGCGGTTCTCGCGGCCCGACGTGCTCGCACCGTCGCATCACTCACGCTGACCACGACGCCCGCACCGCCTGCCCGTTGCCGATCAGGAGATCTTGGGTGCGTCGGCACCGAGGAACTGCGTGCGCAGCTCACGTTTGAGCACCTTGCCCGTTGCGTTGCGCGGCAGTGCGTCGACGATCGCGATGTCGTTGGGGATCTTGAACTTCGCCAGTCGACTGACGCAATGCTCGACGACGGTCGCCCGATCGAGGGTGGCACCGGGCTTGAGCGCGAGCACCGCGAGGCCGACCTCGCCCCACTTGTCGTTCGGCACACCGATGACCGCCACTTCGGCCACTTCGGGCAGCTGGTAGAGGACGTTCTCGACTTCGGCCGGGTAGACGTTCTCACCACCCGAGATGTACATGTCCTTCCACCGGTCGACGATGTAGACGAACCCCTCGTCGTCGGCGCGGGCTGCGTCCCCGGTCTTCAGCCAGCGCCCCTCGAACGCGGCCGCCGTTGCGT
This sequence comes from uncultured Acidimicrobiia bacterium, assembly GCA_963749315.1. Taxonomy (GTDB): domain Bacteria; phylum Actinomycetota; class Acidimicrobiia; order Acidimicrobiales; family Ilumatobacteraceae; genus JALZMG01. The sequence goes on along the minus strand of CAVVMS010000032.1, from coordinate 88,717 downwards.
CGGGTCGATTCCAGTAGCCCGGGCGTGATGTTCGGCCCAGCGACCCACAGTTCACCGACCTCGTTCGCTCCGCAGTCGCGACCCTCATCATCGACGATTCGCATCTCCGTGTGCAGCAGCGCCTTGCCCGTCGAACCGATCTTGCGCAGCGCGTCACCCGGGTCGAGGAAGATGCATGCCGGACTGGTCTCGGTCATCCCGAAGCCCTGTGCCATCAACACCCCACGACCTGCCCACGCCTCCATGATCGTGAGCGCGCATGGCGCGCCGCCAACGCCGGCGATGCGCAGTCGCGACAGGTCGGTCTGGTCGAAGTCCGGGTGCTGCATCATGAACTGATACGGCGCCGGGACGCGCAAAGAAGTGGGTGATGCCCTGCTCGGGATCGCCCAGCACCCGAAGCGTGTCGCCCGGATCGAACGCCTTCATGATCACCACGGTGCCGCCGGCGTGCAACGTCGGGTTCGAGTAGCAGTTCAGGCCACCGGTGTGGAACAGCGGGAGCACGCACAGGCTCACCGTGTCAAGGCCGATGCCGGCGGGGACCCCGAGGTTGACCGCATTCCAGAAGTTCATCCCGTGGGTGATCATCGCCCCCTTGGGGTGGCCGGTGGTGCCCGACGTGTACATGATCGAGACCACGTCGTCGTGTGTGAGTTCCTCGCGTCCACCGGTTTCGCCGTCGAAGCTGGCCAGCGCATGCTCGTACGGGTTCACGTCGGCGTTCGAGTCGATGCACAGCAGCGTGGCGACACCGCACAGACGCTGCAGTTCGACGGCAGCTGTCGCTGAACGTCGAGTCGTGCACCAGCAGCGACGGTGAGCTGTCGTTGATCATGTACTCGAGCTCGGCGACCGTGAGCCGCCAGTTCAACAGCACACAGATCGATCCCGTCCGAGCGCAGGCGAACTGGATGTCGAAGTACTCGACGCCGTTGTGGGCGAGCACGGCGACACGGTCGCCGCGCCCGACACCGAGCGACCGCAGATACGCGGCCGTCGCGTCGACGCGACGATCCAGTTCGGCATAGGTGAAGCTGCGCCCGGTGCCGAGGTCGCGCACGGCCTCCCTGGTGGGACGATGCATCGCGTGATGGGCGATCCAGTCATACGCGCGCACCGCCCCGTGGCCGACCGGACGCGACGACGTCATCGCGCTACCAGGCGATCTCGGGAATCCCGTAGGTGACGCACAGCCCGGCACCGTTGATGACCACGAGGGCGAGCACCACTCCACCGAGCAGCAGCCGACGCGCCTTGCCTGCGCCGGCCGACAGCGGCACCGGCATGTACCACGTCCGGCAAGAGTCCAGACGTCGCAGCCGAGGAGATCCCGATCGCGACCGCGTCTGGACCGACCGGCTGATCAGGATCTGCGGCAAGGGCCAGCGCAGTCAGTTCGTCATCGGTGATGGCGTCGTCTGAGCGCCCGTAGCACGGCGACGACCGTACTCCCGCTCGTGCCGTGGTCGGCGCGCGGGAACTCGGGTCGAGAGCGCGGGCGATCATCTGTACCGTCGCACGCATCATCGGATCCACGGAGGAGGTAGGTCGAGGTGGAGCAGATTCACATCACCGCGACAGTCCCCAGCATCGCGCCCGACAGGCTCGCCGAGTTCAAGGACCTCGCCACCCGCGCTCTCGAGCTCACCCGCGGCGAGGAACACACGCTGCAGTACGACTGGTACCTCAATGAGGACGAGACGACGTGCGTCGTCCGCGAGACGTATGCGAGCTCCGCAGCCGTCTTGGCGCACATGGCGAACATGGGCGAACTGATCGGGCAGATCGCCGAGCTCGGAGGCGGACTCGAGATCGAGGCGTTCGGCACTCCGTCCGCTGAACTCCTGGAGGCTGCTGCCGCCTTCGAGCCCACCGTGTACCGGTTCTACCAAGGCAAGTAGCGCCCGGCCACCAACCGGACCGAGGTCCTCGAGTGTCGTCGTTCGAGCACATCACGCGTCACGACGACGGTGATCCTGACGACATCAGCTGGGTGGGGGAGCAACCCGTCGCGACGAGGATCGTGATCGTCGAGTCGGACCAGACGTGGCCGGTCCAGTTCGAGGTGCTGGCGCTGCGCATCCGGAGCGCTCTCGGCGCCGGGGTGCTGGCCCTCGAGCACGTCGGCTCGACGAGCGTTCCGGGCCTCCCTGCCAAGCCGATCATCGACATCGATCTGACCGTCGCCGATTCCGCCGACGAACCGTCGTACGTGCCGGCGCTCGAGCGGGTCGGGTTCGCGCTGCGGATCCGCGAGCCGGCCTGGCACGAGCACCGCTGCATGGTCTCGTCCGCACCGGCGGCCAACCTGCACGTGTGGAGCCCCGACAGCCCAGAGGCGATCCGCCACCGCATGTTCCGTGACTGGCTCCGCGAGCATCCGGAGGATCGCGTCCTCTACGCCGATGCCAAGCGCGCCTTCCGCCGGTGAGTCGAACGCCGCCGGCGAAGCCGTGATGGCCTACAACGTGCGCAAGCAGCCGGTCATCCGCGACATCCTCGACCGCATGTTCCACGAGCACGGCATGCTCTGACGGGCGCTAGTTCGGCTTTGTGGCGGGAACTTGAGACGTTGTGACAGGTTTCAAGCGGCTGTGGCGAGGCGGGCGTTGGTGATGTAGTCGCCGATGATGCGGTCGATGGTGCCGATCGCGTGTCGGAGCTCGATCGGCGCGGGCGGTTGATCGGGGGCGACGATGAGGGGTCTCAGCACGCGGTCGTGGACTTTCGGGTAGAACACGGCGACGCGGATGCCGTCGGCGGTGACGGTGTAGGTGTTGGTGTGCGGGATGCGTTCGATGAGCCCGTGGAGGCGGAGGCGGCGGAGGTCGTAGGTCATCTGGTTGGTGCTGTACTCGTGGCCGAGGAGTCCGGCGACCAGCCCGCGAAGGCTCTTGTTGGTGAAGCCGGTGACGGCGTGCACGACACAGCACAGAGCGCCGGCCAGGGCCATGGCGCGTGGGTCCCCGAAGCGCAGGGCTCCGGTTCGTTGGCCCTCTCGGTGGTAGGGCTGGTGGATGCGCTCAAAGAGCGCAGAGCCGATGGCACAACCCTGACCGGCACGTTCGATCATAAGCAGACGGCCGTTGACGGCGCGGGCCTTGGCGACCAGTTCGGGCAGGTGCTCGAGCCGGGCGAGGACGCCGATGTCGGATGGTTTGTTGATCACGGTCTCGATGCGCAGCGCTCTCCCCCTCTTTGAGGTATTGCTTGACTCGGCTGTGCTTGAAGCGGAAGTCGATGTGGACCTCGCGTGCCGGGGGTGAAGATGCGGATCTGGTGTGGATGCTTGGTGCGGGGGCGGCCCGTGCGGCGATGCCCGAACACGACGTTGACTCGCTCAGGGCGTCCGATGTCGATGTTGTCGGCGACGAGCGCTTCGAAGAACGACCGGGCCCGGCGGGGATCGTCGAACACCAGGGTCTTGGACACCTCGACCTGGCGCATCGACAGCTCCCACCAGTAGCCGGCGGCACGATCGGCGGTGGTGAACGGGGTTGGGATCACGTCGATCCACCGGTCGAAGCACGCTTGCACGTCGTCTGGTCCGAACCGGTCGCAGATCGCCTGCAGGGCGTCATGGTCGTCGCAGGTGGCGAACCCGTTGCCCAGTGCCCGGTAATCGAGCCCGGCGCGGTCGGCTTGGCGTTTGGCCCACTCATGCCCGTTGAGCCAGACCTTGGCGGGATACGGGAAGTAGGTGCAGATCTTGATGAACCCCGGTCCGAACTCGGGATCGAGCACGTAGAAGTAGTAGATCCCGACACGCCGCTCGGCCTTGGCGAACTCGAACCAGACCCCGCCACCGGAGCCGGTGTGCTTGGCGGCGTTGAACACCCACTGGAACTCCTGGGCAACGACGATCGCCACCACCCCAAACCGGCCGTTGCGCTCAGCGGCGTCGAGGTAGGGGCGGACGTGGTCGAGCTTGCGGTCATCCCACCGGCTGCGATCCGGCTTCTTCAACGCCAGCAACGGGATCCGGTTGGCAGCGGCGAACGCCTTGACGTCGCGCCGGAACCGGTTGCCGATCCGCTCGATGATCGCCGGTGACGGAATCGGGTTGCCGAGATGCTCCTCGAGGAACCACTTGACCTGCCCACTCACCTGCAGACGAGGCACGTACGCGTTCAAGTAGAGACGATCAACGCAATCGATCTCCAGACCGACATGACCATCCAGCACGTCGTTGATCGTGACCACATGCCGCGCCCACTTGCCCTCCCAACATCGGCCGAGAAGATCAAGCGTTGCAGCCGCGCACCGTGAGCGCCGAGGGCCGGCTTGGCCGGCCCGGACCCGACCCGACTCACCACACGGTCGCGCCGGAGGGGGCCGGGGGGAGGGCCTGCCCTCCCCCCGCTAATGCTTCGACCTCGTTCGTTCGCTCGCTCCGCTCGCTCGCTCCACTCGGTCGAGTGACGAGGAAGGCGGCCTCCGGCCGCACGAAGAACCTGCTGGTCGGACCGGCGAAGCCGGATCCGACCAGATCGAAAGGGGGGATCGCGGAGCGCCCCCTTCGAGCATCCCCCAGCACGCACCTTCGTGGTCACGGCACCAGCCCCAGAGCACCGCTAGCCGGGAAGTCGTGTCCAGCTGCCGTTGACCAGGTCGAAGGACCACAACTCGTCGTTGAACGAGTCGGCGTCGCGCCCGAAGGCCATCACGAACCGGTCGTCGGCGTCGTCGTAGGCGCCTGATGCCGATCTGCGCGGCGCCGGGTCGGTGGGGTCGCCGCCTGGGTCGAGCTCGACCCACACCGCCGCGTCGTCGGCGAGGTCGAGCGCCCACACATCGTCGTGGTGTTGACCGGTCGAGGGGCTGAAGCCCATTGCAACGATCAACTCGGTGCGCCCGTCGTGGTGGCGAACTGCGCCGGCCGGGCTGCGGCGTGCGGCCGGCCGTTGGCCCACCGTGGCGAGCTCGGACCAGTGTGTCGGCCCGTCGAGCGAGAGCGCCCACGTGTCCTGGAGTGAGGTGCTGGACGCGTCCGGGCCGGTCTGGCCACCGAACACGACCAACCGCCGGCGCACCGGATCGAGGCCGTATGCCGCGCTCCAACGCGCGGCCGGCACCGGGCCCTCGGGCGTGAGCTCGAGCCACGTCGGCTAGCCGGTGAGGTCGAGAGCCCACACGTCGTTCTTCGCCGCCCCGGTCGCGTCGAGCCCGCCGAAGACGACCAGCCGATCGGCCGTCTCGTCGAACACGGCGTGGGCGCCCCACGCGCCGACGGACCGGCGCCGCACGACACCGGCGAGCACAGCTGCTGCCAGCGTGGCCGACCGGGCCGCGACAGCTCTGCGATCCAGACGTCGGCAAGTGTCGTGTCCCCAGTGAGCCCGCCGAAGAGCAACAAACGGTCGCCGGCGGCGTCGAGTGCGTAGGCGGCGCCCTCGCGGGCGATGGGCACCTTGGTGGCGTCGGGTGGAGTCGCCAGGTGCCACGACCCGCGACGGTCAGCTGGCGCTGCCACGTGTCGGCCAGATGGGTGCCGGCATCGAGGGTGCCTGGCAACGTGCCGGCACCGAACCCGCCGAACACGGTCACCACGTCATCGTCGACGACGAGCGTCGCCTGGTCGCGGGCCGTCAACGCGGTCGTCGGCGACAGCATGTGCCACGCCGCAGGGCGGCGATCGGTTGGCAACGTCAGACCGAACGCGTCCTTGTAGGCGTGACCGTTCGCCCCACCGCCGAACACCACCATCCGTCGCCCCGCCGGGTCGTATCCGGCGACGTGGAAGAACCGCGCCTGTGGCTGCTCGCTGGCCGGCTCGACGAGCGACCACGCCGGCGTGGTGTCGAGATCGTCGAGCGACCCACGCCTCGTGGCGATACGTGTTCGTCGTCGACTCCCATCCGCCGTAGAGGACCAGACGGTCGCCCACCGGGTCGGCGACGAGCGATGCGCCCGAACGCGGGCTCGGGCACGCCGGCGCGCACGTGGCATCGACCTCGGTCCAGGTGTCGGTGCTCAGATCGAGACGCCAGAGGTCATCGAGGTCGGCCCCCGGACGAGTGCCCCCGAACAACCACACCACCTCGCCGCTCGGGTCGAGGACCATCGAATGGCCACCGCGGGAGATCGGGCCGGGGGCGGTGATCCGCTGCCAGGACGACGTGACGAGGTCGTACGACCAGAGCTCGTCGGAGTACGGGCCGCTCGTGCCGCCGAACAGCAGGGCGCGCTCACGCACCGAATCGACGACGAGCTGCGCGGCCCGCCGCGGCGACGGACCGGGACCGCACGTTCCGATCGAGCACAGGTCGGTCCACGCTCCGGTGGCCGGATCGAACGCGCGCAAACCGCCGTCGTGGGTGCTGCCGTTCCATCCCCCGAACACCAGCAGCCGCTGCGACGGGGCTCCCAGGCAGCGGCGCAGCTACGCACCGGCGGTGGCACGTCGACGGCACCTGCCTCGGCGGCTCGGTGCCACTCGGGACGCTGCCGTCGGTCGCCCAGGTCGAGTGCCCACAGGTCCCCGTGGTGGGTGGTGCCGTCGTCGCCGCGGCCACCGAAGGCGTACAGCGTGCCGCTCGCGGGGTCGGCAGCACCGCACGAAGCGAACCTCCTTTGCGGCCACGACCGCGTCCGTGACGTCGTCGGCGGCCGCCGACCGGCCGGCCACGATGCACGCGACGGCGACGAGGAGCGTCGCGAGGATCGGCAACCTGGGGTCATGGCGACGCAGCGGCATTGAACGAGGGAAGCCACAACCGCCCCGACCAGTCCTGGAGATCTCGCGGTCATCTGATGGAGAAGCCTGCTCCGCCTCGACCGACGCCGGTTCGACCCGGAGCTCAGGGCGTGACGACGACCTTGCCGAGCGCCTCGCGGTCGATGAGCAGACGCAGCGCTTCGCCGGCACGCTCCAGGGGGTAGCGGGCCGAGACGTGCGGTCGGAGATCGCCCGATGCCACGAGGCCGATCAGCTCGTCACCGATGGTCGCGTTCAGGGCCGGGTCGCGCGCCGTCATCGCTCCGTAGAAGACCCCGATGATCTGGCAGCTCTTGAGCAGCGCCAGGTTGAGCGGGATGGAGGGGATCCCGGCGGCGAACCCGATCACGAGGAAGCGGCCCTCCCACACGATCGCCCGCAGCGCCTGCTCGGCCCGTTCACCACCCACGCAGTCGTAGACGACGTCGACGCCCTGCCCGTCGGTGAGCTCCTTCGCCCGGTTCTTCAGGTCTTCGGTCGAGTAGTCGATCGTCTCGTCGGCGCCACGCTGACGACACAGATCGAGCTTCTCCGCGCTGGACGCGGCAGCGATCACCCTGGCGCCGAGCAGCCGGCCGAGCTCGACAGCCGCCAGCCCGACGGCGCCAGCGGCGCCGAGCACCAACAGTGTCTCCCCGGCCCGCAGCTCGCCGCGGTGCTGCAACCCGTACAGGCCGGTGCCGTAGGCATAGTTCAGGCCGGCGACGACGTCGAGGTCGACCGAGTCGGGAACTCGGCGTGCCGACCTCGCCGGCACTGCCGCCAGTTCGGCGTACCCGCCGACCGTCCCGAGACCGCCGACCACACGATCGCCGACGGCCCAGCCCTCGACATCGTCGCCGAGCTCGGCGACGACGCCGGTGACCTCACCGCCGGGGATGTACGGCGGCGTCGGCTTGAACTGGTACTTGTCCTCGAGCATCAACGTGTCGGGGAACGTCACCGCCGACGCGGCGACCGTGACGAGCAATTCGCCCGCTGCTGGACGTGGGTCGTCGACCTCCTCGACGACGAGCTGCTCCGGTGGCCCGAACTGACGACAGATCACCGCTCTCATCGCCGCGACAGTACGCGTCGAGCGTCGGCTGTCCCCACCGGCAGTCAGGCGGTCACATACGCTCGGGGCGATGGCGATCAGCCGCCGGGCTCGTGATCCGCGTCGGCGCAAGCGCCGCATGCAGCGCGTTGAGCACGATCTTGCTGCCGATCAGTGGGCAGCGCTCAAGGCGGAGTGGGGCGGCTCACGTACTGTGGCGCGACCGGTCAGCCAATGCGACGCGACTGCGTGCTGCCGCTCTCCCGTGGTGGGCGCTACACGTTGCACAACGTCGTGCCCGCGTGCCGCCCGTGCAACACCAGCAAGTGCAACGGCGAAGTCACCGGTTGGCTGCGGCGCAAGCGACTCGACGAGCGGACCTTCCTCCTGCGCCACCGTGAGATCAGCACGGTGATCGCCCTGCAGCTTCAAAGCGAGGCGCGGAGCGCGACCAGCCCTGATCGTTCCGAGCATCAACGTCCGCTCGGCGGCGGCGCGGTCAGATCACCAGGCTGGTGCCGCCGTCGACGACGAAGATGTGACCGGTCGCGTAGCGGTTGCGGAGCAGGCCGAGGACCGCCTCCGCGCAGTCGTCAGGCGTCGCCGAGCGGTGGAGGGGCGCGACCGCGCTGATGGCGGCGTGCTGGGCGTCCCAGTCGGCCGTCCATGGCGTGGCCACCAGCCCGGGCGCGACCGCGTTGACGCGCACCGGCCCGCACGACTTCGCCAGCAGCCTGGTCAGGTGGTTCAACGCCGCCTTGGTCATCGCGTAGGCGATCGACGACCCGACTGGACGGATGCCGGCCATCGACGTCACCATCACGACGTTGCCGTCGGGCGACTGGCGCAGGTGGGGCATCGCTGCCTTGGTCAGCCACCACGTGCCGAACACGTTGACGTCGAACGTCTTGCGGAAGATGTCGTCGGTGAGCGCGTCGAGATCGCCGTGCGGCACGACCGTGGTCCACCCGGCGTTGTTGACGAGGATGTCGAGACGGCCGAAGCGCTCGACGGTGCGCTCGACGAGGGCCTGCCCCTGGGCCTGGTCGCTGATGTCGGCCTGCACGTACATCGACGTGGTGCCCAGCTCTGCCGCCAGCGCGGTGCCGGCATCGACGGATGTCGCCGAGTTGACGACGACGTTGGCCCCGAGGTCGGCGAGCCGGCGGGCGGTGGCCTCGCCGATGCCGCTCGACGAGCCCGTCACGATCGCCACCCGCCCGTCGAACTCGGCCATTCGACGGGGAGCGTACGCTACGACCAGGGGGACGGACGGAAGGGGTGGAGATGAGCGAGTGGAACTTCATGGACTTCGCGAGCAAGGAGAACTTGCTGCGGACCGTGCGCGAGCAGGCCGACGAGATGATGTCGCTGGCGTCGGCCCCGGACGTGTGGGAGGCGCCGACGGCGGCCGGTCACTGGCAGGTGCGAGACATCGTCGGGCACCTCGTGGACACGACGGAGGGCTACTTCGCCGGCTTCGACGCCGCCAACGGCAAGGGCACCGCTGCCGATCCGCTCGGCCTGCGGGCGATGAACGAGCACGTCGACCGCGGCGCGCAGGCACTCCGTGGCACGCCCCAGGACGAGCTGCTGACCCGCCTCGACAAGGACCGCGCCGAGATGCTGGCGATCTTCGAGGGGCTGGACGAGGAGGCATGGAACGGCTTCCTCGTGCCGCACAAGTACATGGGGCCGCTGCCGTCGTGCTTCTATCCGGTCGCCCAGCTCGTCGACTACGCGGTGCACTCGTGGGACATCCGCCAGGGCACCGGGCGGGGGCACGCCATGGACGGCGACGCAGCCGATCTGCTGGTGCCGTTCTGCTTCATCGTGTGGCAGTCGACGGCCGACTGCACGGGTGTCGAGCCGAGCACGCTCGGCGTGCGGGTGTCGGGAAGGAACGGTGGCGACACGCGGGTGTCGTTGTCACCCGACGGTGTCGCCCTCGAACCCGGCGACATCGACGACCTGCCGGTCGTCCTGGAGTTCGACCCGGCGAGCTTCGTGCTCACGGCGATGGGACGCGTCAACGCCGGCACGGTCCGCGGTGACAGCCGGGTCGCCGAGGGCTTCTGCAACCTGTTCTTCCGGATCTGACGCCTGCCGAGAAGGTCACATCGGTCGATCGTCGCTGCGTCGACGTCACGGCTCCCAGTTGATGTCACGTCCGGACATGGCCAGCACGCGCTCCAGCAGCGGCGCCGAGGCAGTGACCGCCCGCTCCGGCCCGAACGCGTCGCCGCGAAGTTCCTCGGTGCCCGGCCCGGAGAACATGGCGAGGAACTGCTGTGCTGCCTCCAGCGTGGCGTCGTCGGCGGTGAACGCTCGGCCGGTGGCCGCGGCGAGGTCCCAGCCGTGCACGACGAGCTCGTCGATCGCCACCAGCCCGCCGACCTCGCCGGGCATCTCGACGGGGCCGGCCTTCGTCATGCCGGTCCAGGCGGCGGGATCGCGCCACGCCTCCGCCAGGGCGAGCACGTCCGCGGAGATGCGGTCGCGCCAGCCTGCCTCGAGACGTGACGCGTCACCCGACGGGGTCTGATCCGGCATGTCCGACGGACTCCTTGGTCGCCGCCCATGTGAACGCCTTGGCCAGCCCGCCGATGTGGTCGAGCAGGTCGCCGACGCTGTAGGCCGGGCACGGTGTCGGGGCGGTGAGCCGGTCATCGGGGGTGGACCGCACGAGGTCCGCCATCTGCTGTGCTGCCGGGCCGAGATCGATGGTCATGGAGATGACGACGGATCGGCCGGCGTGAACTCATCGGTCACTCGTGGAGCTCCCGCGGCACGACGAATGCCTGCAACGTGGCGTCCGACGGCGCGAGGTCGCCCCAACGGCCCGTGAAGCCGAGGACCGCCAACGCGCCGGTCGGGAACTTCTCGTCCAGACGCCGCCGCAGGTCGCCATCGCCGCTGCCGGTGAGCGCAGCTGGCGAGCATCTCGAGACCAGGGTTGTGACCGATCAGCATCACACTCGACACGTTGTCGTCCACGTCGTGCAGCCGGCGCAGCAGTCCGGCACTCGACGCCCCGTACAACCCGTCCTCGACGGCGATGACGGTGCTGTCGGGAAGCACCGGCACGAGGCCCTCCAGCGTCATCATCGTGCGCCGGGCCGACGAGCACAGGACCAGCTCCGGCGCGACACCTTCACCCTCCACGTATTGGCGGAGCCGCGCCACGGCCTCCTCCCCGCGTGGCGCCAGCGGCCGGTCGTGGTCGTCGAGATGCTCGTCCGACCAGCTCGACTTGGCGTGCCGCAACAGGTACAGGGTCCGCCGCATCGTCACCATCGTGCCCGACCTCGGCCTAGGCCAGTGCGGCGACCGCCTCGATCGCTGCGTCGACCTGGTCGGGGTGGTGACGATGCTCGGCCCCAGTCGGACGTAGGGCTCGCGGTACGGAGTCACGCTGGCGCTGATCCGCTGGCGATCGAGCGCCTCGACGGCCTCGAACGGGTTGCGGCCCGCGAGCTCGACGCACACGATGCCCGAGGACAGGTCGTCGGCCATCGGTGTCACCATCCGCACACCGCTGACCTCGGCCAGCCCCTCCTTGAGCCGTGTCGCTTGGGTGTGGGTCCGTTCGGCGATGAGGTCGCGTCCGATGGCGAGATGGAAGCGGAACGCCTCGGCCAATGCCCAGCGATGCTCGAACGAGTGGTAGCCGCCGGGTGTGTTCGCCGCGCCCGGGGCGACGTCGACACGGCGCTGCCGGTCAGCCACTGCTCGAAGCTGGCGGCGGCGAAGGGTGGGATGGTCGGTTGCACCGCGGCCCATGCGTCGGGGCGCCCCCAGATGATGCCGGTGCCTCTCGGTCCGAACAGCCACTTGTGGGTCCCGGCGACGAGGAAGTCGGCACCCAGGTCGGAGGCGTCCTCGACACCGAAGCCGTGCACGCCGTCGACGCAGAGCAACGCACGATCCGACTCGTCCCGACCGTTGTTGAGCTCGGCGATCGAGGCGGCGATCTCGGCGATCGGGAGGCGGACCCCCGTTCCCGAGTGGACCCAGGTCACGGCCACCACCCGTGTGGACGGCGTGATCGCCTCGGTGAGCCGGCCGACGATCTCGTCGACCGACGCCGACGGCGGGTTCGTCGTACAGCCGCACCCGGTCGACGGTCGCTCCGGTCCGCAGCGACCGCAGCCGCAGCGCCTCGTGGGTGGCGTAGAAGTCGTGCTCGGTGGTCAGCACCCGTTGGTCCTCGCGGACGGCGATCCCGCCGTAGAGCAGGCCGAGCCCCATCGTGGTGCTGTCGGTCAGGGCGATCTCGTCGGGCGCCGCCCCGAGGTACTCCGCTGCGGCGTCCGGTACCGCGGCGTCGAGCTCGGCCTGGTGCTCGACCATGTAGCCGTGGGTGTCGATGTCGAGACCCTTGCGGTGGCGGTCGATCGCCTCGGCCACTGGTCGCGGATGGGCGGCGAGCGTGAAGGCGGCGAAGTGAGACACCTCGGGCTCAAGCTGAACTGCGCCCGCACCGACTCCCAGTCGCCCGGATCGAACTGCCGACCGCATCAGGCGTCGCCGATGGCTGGGTCGCCGATCCATCGCCCGCACTGTCGTCACGACAGCCGGCCAGTGCGGCGACGGCCATCCCCCCGGCCGCGACACCCGAGCCGATGAACGCCCGGCGGCCCAGCTCCACCACACGAGCACCGTACCTGTCATCGGCCCATGAGGCGCGATCCGAACGAGGGGGTGAGGTCATGACGACGGCGACCGAGTCCGTGTCCAGCTGGCTGAGCGACTTCGAGGCGGCCTTGGTCGAGGGGAGACGTCGACCGTGCGGCGGGGATGTTCGCCGACGAGTCCTACTGGCGCGATCTGGTGTCGTTCACGTGGAACATCAAGACGCTCGAGGGCCGGCAGGAGATCGCCGACATGCTCCGCTCCCAGCTCGACGGACGTGGAGCCGAGCGGCTTCGCGCTCGTCGGCGAGGCCAACGAGGCCGACGGGATCACCGACGGCTGGTTCGACTTCGAGACGGCGGTCGCCCGCGGTCACGGCCACATCCGGCTCAAGGGGAACGAGTGCTGGACGCTGCTGACGACGATGGTCGAGCTCAAGGGATACGAGGAGCAGCGGCTCGCCGCACGTCCGAAGGGCGTCGAGCACGGCGTCGTCAAGGGTCGCCAGTCGTGGCTGGAGCGCAAGCAGGCTGCCGAGTCGTCGCTCGGCTACGACGAGCAGCCGTACTGCGTGATCATCGGCGGCGGCCAGGGCGGCATCGCCCTCGGCGCCCGCCTCAAGCAGCTCGATGTGCCGACGATCATCCTGGAGAGGAACGCGCGGCCCGGCGACTCGTGGCGCCGCCGCTACAAGTCGCTGTGCCTGCACGACCCCGTCTGGTACGACCACCTGCCGTACGTCAAGTTCCCCGAGAACTGGCCCGTGTTCTCGCCCAAGGACAAGATCGCCGACTGGTTGGAGGCCTACACGAAGGTGATGGAGCTCAACTACTGGAGCTCCAGCGAGGCCATCCATGCCCAGTACGACGAGGAGGCGGGCGAATGGACCGTCGACGTCGTGCGCCACCACGACGACGGCACCGAGGAGCAGGTCGTGCTCACGCCGAAGCAGCTGGTGATGGCGACGGGCATGTCCGGCGTGCCGAACGTGCCGGAGATCCCCGGCGCCGAGACGTTCGCGGGCGACATCCACCACTCCAGCGCGCACACCGACAGCGCGGCCTACGCCGGTCGCAAGTGCATCGTGCTCGGATCGAACAACTCGGCTCACGACATCTGCGCCGCGCTCTGGGAGAACGGCGCCGACGTGACGATGATCCAGCGCTCGTCGACGCACATCGCCCGCTCCGACACGCTGATGGAGCTCGGCCTCGGCGACCTCTACTCCGAGCGGGCGCTCGACAACGGCGTGACGACCGAGCTCGCCGACCTGATCTTCGCTTCCATCCCGTACCGCATCCTGCACACGTTCCAGATCCCCGTGTACGAGGAGATGGCACGGGTCGACGCCGACTTCTACCAGCGCTTGGAGAAGGCCGGCTTCATGCTCGACTGGGGCGACGACGGCTCGGGCCTGTTCATGAAGTACCTCCGCCGCGGATCCGGCTACTACATCGACGTGGGGGCTTCGGAGCTGGTTGCCAACGGCGAGATCAAGTTGCGCAGCGGCGTCAGCATCGCCGAGATCCGCGAGCGTTCGGTCGTGCTCACCGACGGCAGCGAGCTGGAGGCCGACCTGATCGTCCTCGCCACCGGTTACTCGTCGATGAACGGGTGGGTGGCCCGGCTGATGTCCCAGGACGTGGCCGACAAGGTCGGCAAGGTCTGGGGCCTCGGCTCGGACACCACCAAGGACCCCGGGCCGTGGGAGGGCGAGCAGCGCAACATGTGGAAGCCGACCCGCCAGGAGGGCTTGTGGTTCCATGGCGGCAACCTGCATCAGTCGCGGCACTACAGCCAGTTCCTCTCGCTGCAGATCAAGGCCCGCCAAGCGGGCATCCCGACCCCGGTGTACGGACTGGCCGAGGTGCACCACGTGAGCTGACCCCATCCGAACACTCGGATGGGTCCAGCCGCCACTACGGCGACACGGTGTCGTCGGAGCTGGGGATCGGTGGATCGCCGGCGCCTTGCACGGACTGGTCGACGTCGATCAGGTTCCCGGTCATCAGGCCGGAGTCGGGCGACAGGCAGAAGGCGATGGTGTTGGCGACCTCCCACGGCTGCACGAGGCGGCCGTGCGGGCGGGTGGGTGCGGCCAGCTCGAGCCAGTTCTCCGGCGCACCGTCCTGCTCGGTCTGCGTACGGTGCTCGGACTCGGTCTCCATCCAACCCGGGTTGACCTGGTTGACACGGATGCCGTGGCGCATCAGACCGAACGCGAGGTTGCGGGTCATCGTGGCCATGGCGCCCTTGGAGATGGCGTAAGCGCTGAGCTTGGTCTGCCCGCCGTGTCCGGAGACCGAGCCGACGTTGACGATCGAGCCCGCCACTCCGGTGGCGATCATCAGCCTTGCCGCGGCCTGGATCAGGAAGTACGGCGCACGGACGTTGTGCGTCATCATCTGGTCGAAGTGGTCGGCGGTGTCGCGGAACAGCGTCGCCCGGGTGACCATGGCGGCGACGTTCACCAGCCCGTGCACGGTGCCGAACTGCTCGGCGCAGGTGTCCACGACCGTCGTCGGCATCTCGGCGTCGCCGATGTCGGCTGACACGAAGATCGACGGTGTCCCGAGGTCGCTCAGCTCGGCGGCGAGCGCCTTGCCACGTGCGGTCGAACGGCCGGTCAGCACGAGGCCCTTCGCCCCGTCGGCGACGAGCTTGCGGGCAACGGCTTCCCCCAGCCCCTGGGTGCCGCCACTGATGATCGTGATCACGAGCCCACCGTAGGGTGCGACGTCCGGCGAGTCCCATCGCCGCTTGAGATCCGCATGAACAGCACGCCCACGCCAGACGCAAGTCGTCCACACGTGGTCGGTCGGATGCTGCTGCCGTCAACCAGGCCGCCGACAGGAGATCGCCGTGCAGTTCAGCCCCAAGACCCGCTTCGCTCCGACGGAGATCGCTCCCGAGACGTTCGTGATCCATGACCACCACGGCGAGGGCCAGGCGCCGGTCTCGGTGGCCCTCAACACCATGGTCATCCGCGGCGCGGAGCCCGTCGTCGTCGACACCGGGGTGGCGGACAACCGCGAGCAGTACCTGGCCGACGTGTTCAGCCTCGTCGATCCCGCCGACATCCGCTGGGTCTTCATCAGCCACGACGACGTCGATCACACGGGCAACCTCAATGCGCTGATGGACCTGGCGCCCAACGCCACGCTCGTCGGCAACTGGTTCATGGCCGAGCGCATGGGAGCCTCCCTCGAGGTACCGCCCACGCGCCAGCGCTGGGTCGGCGATGGCGACCGCCTCGACGTCGGTGACCGCACGCTGCTCGCGGTCCGTCCTCCGATCTTCGACTCGCCGACGACCCGCGGCCTCTTCGACCCGACCACCGGCGTCTACTGGTCGTCCGACAGCTTCGCCACGCCGATGCTGCAGCCGGTGACCAACGTCGCCGAGCTCGACGGGGACTTCTGGCGCGAAGGGATCAACACGTTCGACCGCTACGTCAGCCCATGGCTGACGCTGGTCGACGACGGCCGCTTCCAGGCCACCGTCGATCGCGTCGAGGCCCTGGCCCCATCGGTGATGGTCGGCTGCCACACGCCGGCCATCAGCGGGCGGCGCAACGTCGCCGCGGCGATCGCCGCCACGCGCCGTTCGCCGTCGGCGACCATCACACCCGAGCCGGACCAGGCCGTGCTCGAGGAGATCCAGCAGGCGCTCCTCGTGGCTGCCTGATACCAACGGTCGCCTACCATCCGGCGGTGCGCGTACGACGAGTGGTCACCGGACACGATGCAGGGGGCAAGGCGATCGTCGCCAGCGACACGGAGGTCGACGGTCTGCGCCCGGCACTCGCGCCAGGCAGCGAGTTCCACCGGCTCTGGGGCGGGGACACCGCCCCGTCGTTCCCCGACGACGGGGCGGAGCCCGATCAGCGCACCTACTTCCCGCCGGTCGGCGGGTTCCGCTTCGGGATGTTCAGCGTGCCGCCTGCCTCGTCGTGTGCCGCGCCGCCCGACGACCTCGAGGCGGCGTTCGCCGAGTTCGAGGCCGCACTCCCGGGCCTCGCCGGCCACATGGAGCCGGACGCGCCGGGCATGCACACGACGTCGACGATCGACTTCGAGGTCGTGCTCGAGGGCGAGGTGTGGTTGGAGCTCGACAACGGTGTCGAGGTCCACCTGCGCGCCGGAGACACGGTGGTCCAGAACGGCACCCGCCACGCCTGGCGCAACCACGGCGACACCACGGCCCGTCTCGCCGTGTTCATCGTCGGCGCCAACCACGCGGCGACACCGACTGAGCTCACTCCTCCTCGTCGGGCAACCCGGCGCGTTCATCGCGCGCGGCCCACTCGATCAGCTCGTCGATCACGAACACGGCGTCGTCGATCCCGGCGTGCAGGTCGCCGAGCGCTGCGAACCGTCGGGGGACCGACGCCATCGTGCAGTCACCCGGCTCGACGGCGTCGACCTCCTCCCACGTGATCGGCGTGGAGACCGTTGCCTCCGGCACGCCGCGCACCGAGTAGGCGGCCGCCATCGTGTGGTCTCGGGCGTTCTGGTTGTAGTCCACGAAGACGGTCGTCGGGTCGCGGTCCTTGCGCCACCACGTCGTCGTCACCATCCCCTGCGCACGACGCTCGACCTCCCGGGCGAAGGCCAGCGCTGCCCGGCGCACGTCGGTGAACCCGTACGACGGCTCGATCCGCACGTAGACGTGCAGCCCTCGTCCACCGGACGTCTTCGGCCAGCCGACAGCGCCGAGCTCGTCGAGCACCTCGCGGACGACGCCGGCGACACGGCGCACCGTGTCGAGCGTGCATTCAGGCATCGGGTCGAGGTCGATCCGCCACTCGTCGGGCTTCTCCGTGTCGGCGCGCCGGGAGTTCCACGGGTGGAACTCGACCGTCGACATCTGCACCGCCCAGATCACCGCCGCCAGCTCGGTCACACACAGCTCGTCGGCGTGCAGGCCGTAGCGCGGGAAGTGCACACGGACCGTCTCCAACCACGGCGGCGCTCCGGCCGGTACGCGCTTCTGGTGCACCTTCTCGCCGCTGACCCCTGTCGGGAACCGGTGCATCATGCACGGCCGCTCGCGCAGCGTGTTGACGATGCCGGGCCCGACCGAGAGGTAGTACTCGACGAGGTCGAGCTTCGTCGCCCCGGTGGCTGGGAAGTACACGCGGTCGGGGTTGGAGATGCGGACGGTGCGTCCGCCGACCTCGATCTCAGTCGCCGGTGCCTTGGCCACTGGCCAACGGTACCGAGGCGATGAACTGGACCACGATGTCGGTGACCAGCGCCGGGTCGGTCTTGTGGGCGAAGTGGGCGTGCCCCTCGAGCACGAGGACCTCGGCGTCGGGGATCGCCGCCGCCGCCGCCGTCGTCGCCTCGGCGACGACCGGGACGCTGTCGGATCCGGCCAGCATCAACGTCGGCGCGCTGATCGCATCGAACTCCCCCGGTCGGTACACCCAGTCCTCCTCGGCGTGGCACTCCCGGGCGACGGTCGGCGCGGCAGCGAGGCGGACCGGCCACAGCGGGCTCGGCCCGGAAGTCGTCCATCTCCGTCGTCGTCTCATCTCCAGGATGTCGACCAGCACGGCAGTGATCGCCGCGTCGTTGTCACCGCGTTCGAGAGCGGCCTCGATGACGGGCGATGGAGCCAGGCGGATATGGAATACCGAGGCTCGGTTCGTACAGCACGAGACGGCTGACGTTGTCACTCAGCGCGGCGCCGCCCATCGCGGAGTTGGCGCCGTACGAGTGGCCCCACAGGGCGACCGGTCCGCCCGTGCGGGCGGCGACGGCGTCGACGACGGCGGCGACGTCCTCGAAGTCGCGCTCGATGGCGTACGGAGCGGAGTCACCGCTGGCCCCGAAGCCGCGGCGGTCCATCGAGAACGTGGTCAACTGGTCGCGGAGCACGGCGACGAACGGCTCGAAGGTGGTGTGATCGGCGATCGAGCCGTGGACCATCACCAAGGCAGGTCCGTCACCCTCGACCCACACGGCGATCGAGGTCCCGTCGGCGGAGCGAACGTCGAAGCGAGTGTCGGTCACATCTCGATGGTGCGCCCGGACGATCGCTCGGACAATCGGGCATCTGCCCTATTCCGTCAGGCGGCGGGCAGCTCGAAGGCCACCCGCCCGCCCGGCGGCTGCTCGATCCAGATGCGGCCGCCGTGCGCCTCGACCAGGCCCCTGGCGATGGCCAGACCGAGCCCGGCACCGCCTGTGGTGCGGTTCCGGCTCGGGTCGGCGCGGGCGAAGCTGTCGAAGGCGTGGTCGGAGAACTCGGGCGGGAACCCCGGGCCCTCGTCGATGACGCGGACGGTCGGCGTCGGGCCGGCGACGACGATCTCCACGTTCGACCCCTCCGGCGCGTGGCGGATGGCGTTGTCGACGAGGTTGCGGATCACCCGGCTGATCGCCGTCGGGTTGCCGTTGACCGTCAGCCCGCCGGGAGATCGCAGGTGCAACGACACCCTGCGGGCCGTGGCCGCCGGGCCGAGTGCCTCGACCGCCTCGTCCGCCAGCTCCGACACGTCGACGGGTTCGGCGTTGAGCACGAGCCGTCCCGACTCGATGCTGGCCAGCAGGAACAGGTCGTCGACGAGTGAGCTGAGCGCCTCGACGTCGCGTGTCATCGCCCGCAGGTAGCGCTGCGGGTCGGGGGCGACACCGTCGGCGAGCGCCTCGATCGCCGCCCGCAGCGCGCTGAGCGGCGTGCGCAGGTCGTGGCCGACGCTGGTCAGCATGGCGCGGCGCTCCTGCTCGAACGTCGCCCGCTCGCGCTCGAGGGCGTCGAGTCGCTCCGTCAGCTCGTCGAGCGCCTGGGCGACCTGGCCCAGCTCGTCGGCGCGGCGCACGCCCGTGCGCACGGTGCGGTCGCCGGCCTTGAGCTGGCTGACGGTGGACTCGAGCCGGCGGGTGTCGCGGCCGAGCGGGGCCGAGGCGACGAGGGCGAGCACGGTGGCGAACACCGCGGTGGTGGCGAGCACGCCGACGCTCGTGCGGACCTGGCCGGCATCGAGCACCATCAACCGGGCGAGGAGCAGCGCGGCGACGGCGCCGATCGCCAGCGAGGCGATGGTGATGGCGAGGACCAAGTGACGCAGCGATCGGGTGCGCCGCGTGACCGCGCGCAGCACGAGGCCGGCGCCGACCGCGGCGGCGGTCAGGGCGACAATGGCCGCGATCGTCTGCAGCGGCTTGTCGGTCAGAGCGTTCCCGACGTTCATGGCTCGAACCGGTATCCGACGCCCCAGGCCGTCAGGATCCAGCGCGGCTGCTCGGGGTCGACCTCCAGCTTCTGGCGCAGCCGGCCGATGTGCACGGTCACGGTGGCCGGGTCCTGGAACTCCGGCGCCGAGTCCCACACCTGGGCGAGCAGTTGACGCCGCGAGAACACCTGGCGCGGTGAGCGGGCCATGAAGTGCAGGAGATCGAACTCCTTCGGCGTCAGCGTGATGGCGACGCCGTCGACGACGACCTCACGGGCAGCGGGATCGATGCGCAGCGGACCGAACTCCAGCGAGCCGTTCGGCGGCGGCGACGGAACCGTCACCCGACGCAGCATGTTGCGGACGCGGATGGCCAGCTCCCGCGGCGAGAACGGCTTGACGACGTAGTCATCGGCGCCGAGCTCGAGCCCGAGCACGCGGTCGAGCTCGTCGGTGCGGGCGGTGAGCATGATGACGGGAACGGTGCTCATCGCGCGCAGCCGCCGCAGCACGCTGAGCCCATCGGCACCCGGCAGCATCACGTCGAGCACGACGAGATCGGGCCGATGCGAGTCGAGCCACCGGATCGCCTCGTCGCCGTCGCCGAGCTCGTGCACGTCGAGGCCGTCGCGTCGGAGGTACCGCGACACGACCTCGCGAACCATCGGCTCGTCGTCGACGACGAGGACCTCGAGCGGACGCCCATCCGCAGACACCGATCGCAGCGTACGACCGCACACTCGAGGCGGCGGGGCGGTTGCCGGCGTTTCGCGAATCGTTGAGATCCACGTTCGAGGTTCGTCACATCGGCTGGGCAGCGTCGAAGCGTGCAGCCGAGCCGCGCCGCGATCGCCGGGATGAGCAGCGCGGCGATCGCCCTCGCCGCCGGCGAGCTGACCGCCGCGGTGATCGACGAGTCCGGGCCGACGCCGGTGACGGCCGTCGGCACCGAGTTCATCGACCGCTTCGCCGCCTCGCTGAAGGAGCTCGCCGTCGCCGTGTTCGGCACGAACGACAAGCCGGCGCTCGTCGTCGGCATCGTCGTCACGCTCGCTCGTCCTCGGCGCTGTCCTCGGTCTCCTCGCCCGTCGCTGGTGGCCGATCGCTCCGGCCGGCTTCGTCGCCTTCGGCTGCCTCGGCGGGTGGGCGCTGGCGAGCGACCCGCTGGGATCGACGTCGACCGCCGTCGTCAGCGCGGTGGTCGCCGTGGCGTCCGGGATCGCCGCCTTCACGTTGCTGTGGCGTCTGGCGTCGACCGAGCGGGCACCGACGGACGCGACAGCGGCCGGTCCCGCGGCGTCAGTTCCTGCTCGGCGTGGGAGGCGTCGTGGTCGTCGCCGCGACCGTCCGCGCGCGCGTGGCCCGGCGGCTGCGTGACCCGAGCGTCGGTCGATGCAGCGCGCCGGAGCACCACGCTGCCGCGGCCCGGGACGGCCACCCTGCCGCCACCCACCAGCCGTTCTCCGTCGCCGGGCTCAGCCCGTTCGTCACGCCGAACGCCGACTTCTTCCGCATCGACACCGCGCTGACGACACCGCGGATCGACGCCGATGACTGGAACCTCGGCATCGATGGGCTCGTCGAGCGACCGTTCGAGCTCACCTACGACGAGCTGCTCGGGCTCGACAGCGTCGAGGAGACGATCACCCTGCAATGCGTCTCCAACGAGGTCGGCGGCTCCCTCGTCGGCAACGCGGTCTGGCAGGGCGTGCCGCTGGCGACACTGCTCGAGCGGGCGGGTGTCCGGGACGGCGCGACGCAGATCGTCGGGCGCTCGGTCGACGGGTGGACGGCCGGCTTCCCCACCGAGCTGGCGACGGACGGCCGTGTCGCGATGGTCGCCTACGCCATGAACGGCGAGCCGCTGCCGGTCGAGCACGGCTACCCGGCCCGCCTGATCGTCGCCGGGCTCTACGGCTACGTCTCGGCGACCAAGTGGCTCGACCGCATCGAGCTGACCACCTGGGAGGACTTCGACGGGTACTGGGTGCCGCGCGGCTGGGCGAAGGAGGGGCCGATCAAGACGGCGTCGCGGATCGACGTGCCGCGGTCATCGACGGTGCTGACACCCGGGCCGCAGATGATCGCCGGCGTCGCCTGGGCACCCGGACGGGGGATCGAGCACGTCGAGGCACAGGTCGACGACGGGCCGTGGCAGGTGTGCGAGCTCGGCGAGGTCACCAGCGCCAACACGTGGGTGCAGTGGCGACTGGCGTGGGAGGCGACGGCGGGCGACCACGTCGTGCGAGTGCGCGCCACCGACGGCGAGGGAGAGACGCAGACCGACGCGGTCGCCCCGCCGGCACCCGACGGCGCGACAGGCTGGCCGACGAGACGCCTGCGCGTCCGCTGATCGACTGAACAAGGAGGAGGAGCCATGAACAGCATCCGCTACGCACACCGCTGCCATCGCCCTGGTCGCGCTCGCCGGGCTGTCGCGCGTGCGGCGGTGACGACGATGACGACGACACGCCGGCGCCAGCCGACACGGGCACCGAGGAGACGGTGATGACCGAGGACACGACGATGACCGAGGACACGACGATGACGTCGGACTCGATGATGACCGAGGACTCGACGATGACCGAGGGCTCGACGATGACCGAGGACTCGGGCGGCTGAACCGCGCTTGCGGTCACCGACCGTCAGCAAGCGTGTCGGCGGCTCCCGGGGGCTGTACCGGTCAGCGAGTCCGGTGGAAGTGGTTGGCCAGCACGTACTGGGTGACCTGCCTGCCGATGGCGATGCCGTCCTTGACGGCCGTGCGGTAGTGGATCCCACCCCAGATGCGGGCGTTGCCGACCTCGTCCTGGAGCTCCTTGACCGTGTTGAAGTGGCGATCGCCGAGACCCGTCAGGCTGGGGACGGTGAAGTCGATCCATGGCGAGCGCAGGAACCTGGCGACCACCCGTCCGCCCGATGGCGTGATGCACGAGTGGGCGCTCGGGTACTCCGGGTGGTTCGGTGTCCCGATCAGCGGTGTCCACGCCGGTCTTCGATCGTCCTGCCGTTGTCGTCGGTGTCGCCGGCGCGGATCGCCGTGATCGGCCGCCAGAACGTGTAGTGGTACTTGGCGTCGAAGCAGGCGATCAGGGCGTCGGCGTAGACCACCGACACCATCGCCATGAAGCGCGACGCGTCGACGATGTCGAGCTCGTGGTCGAGGACGAACTTGCGGAACGAGCCGCGGGCCTGCTGCACCGGCGCCTCAGCCCAGAACCTGGCGGCGAGGGTCTGCTCCTCGGTTCGGGTCGTGCTCGTGCTCGAGCCGATCTCCTTCACCTCGTTGTACTCCCGGGCCCACTTCCTGCTGCGCAGGTCCGGCGGACCGTCCGGACGGAACTGGTCGGCGGAGTCGAGGCTGAACGGCCGCATCAGACCGAGGTAGGGGCCGATCGGCGGCGTCGTCGCGGTCGGGATCCAGACGCCGGGGATCGGCGGGCTCGGCGGCGTGTACGTCACTCCGGGTCGCGGAAGCCGTCGTCGGCGCGCAGGGCGATGAGCGCGGCCGCCACCTGCTCGCCCGTCGCCACGCCGTCGTCCTCGGCCTGGCCGTCGTCGATGGTTCCCAGCGACTCGGTGTATGCCGCCTCGACGATCGCCGACTGTGCCGGGAGGTAGTGGACCAGGATGGCGCGGGCAGCCGCGGCGACGGCCGCTTCAGCCGATGCACCCTTGGGTGCGTCGATGTCGACGGCGAACGGCTCGTAGCCGCCCTCGATCGCCATCACCGAGTCGTAGACGGCGATCGCCACGTAGGCGAAGATCGTGTGCCCCTCGGCGGGCGTCAGGCGCGGCGGCGCTGAACGCCTGCGTGCCGACGACATCCCAGTCGGTGACGTACGTGTCCGGCGGGCCGTTGTGGCCGCCGCCGCCACCCCACCACCATCGCCGGAGACCGGGTCGGCGAAGCCGAACACCGATGTGGCGAGCAGTGCCGAGCCGGCGAGCCACGCTCGCCTGGACCGTCTCGCTCCGTGACCTGTCGACCCCGCGTTGGTTCGTGCGCTGTCGTACCCATGGCTTCTCCCTCCGTCTTGCCGGGCCTGGGCTCGGCGGTGATCCCCCAGCCCAGTGTGCGCTTCTTCGAGGCGGGTGACTAGTGCACGAACTGGACCGGATCCTCACCGGTCGATCGACGTGTACACGCAGGTCCAGAAGTCGCGGATCGCCGCCGGCGCCGGGTAGGCGTCGGCGAACATGTCCGTCGTCAGCACGACGCCCACGAGCCGCTGCCCGGGATCGTTGGCCCAGGACGAGCCGAGCCCGCCGTCCCACCCGTAGCTGCCGACGGTGCGGGCGACGCCGGTGCGGCGCACCTGGACCCCGACACCGAATCCCCACCCTGGGCACCGTCCGGTGAGGGTCCCGACCCACCACGGTCGATGCCGATCTGGTCGGTGGTCATCGCCTCCACGGACGCCGCCGACAGCAGTGGCGAACCGTTTGGCAAACGCCCGCCCGCGAGCAGCATGCGGGCGAAGGCGTGGACGTCGTCGACCGTCGAGACCAGCCCGCCGGCACCCGACGGGAAGGCCGGGGGCTTCGCCCACTGACCGTCTGGCGCGTCGTAGACGACCTTGGCACCCGTCTCCGGATCCGTCGCGTAGCACGACCCGAGGCGGTCGAGGTGTGAGGTCGCGAAGCCGGTGTCGACCATCCCCAACGGTTCGAGCACGCGCTCGCGCAGGAGCACATCGAGTGGCTGGCCGGCGGCGCGGGCGACGAGCACGCCGAGCACGTCGGAGCCGGTGTTGTACAGCCATCGCTCGCCCGGCTGGTAGAGCAGAGGCAATGTCGCCAGCGCGGCGCATCCACTCGTCGGGCTCGGGCGGCGTCTGCGGCTCGGGTGGTCCCCAGCCCATGCCCAGCTCGCCCATCGCCTGGAGGAGTGGCTGCGGCCACCCGGCCTCGAAGTCCATGCCCCAGCCGAGCTGGAACGTGAGGACGTCGCGCACGGTGATCGGCCGCTGCGCCGGGATCGTCTCGCCGTCGATCGGGCCACGGGGCTCGACCAGCACACGCCGGTCGGCGAGCTCGGGAGCAGCTCGTCGACCGGGTCGTCGAGCCGCAGCCGGCAGTCCTCGACCAGCGTGAGCGCGGCCACCGCCACGATCGGCTTGGTCATTGAGGAGATGCGGAAGATCGAGTCACGGCGCACCGGCTGATCGGCGCCTCTGCTCAGCGTGCCGGCGCAGCCGACCTCGACGTCGTCGTCGCGGGCCGCCAGCCAGGCGACGCCGGCGACGGAGTCGCGTTCGACGTGACCGCGCATGACGTCGCCGAGTCGTGCCAGCCGGTCAGGATCGAAGCCACCCATGCCGCTACCGACCTCACGGTTCGCGAGAAGTCATCGCACGAACGTGAACAGACGATCGGGGAGTGCTCGTCGGCGGTCGGTGTCGGCTCGATCGGGCCACGCCGACGCCGAACGGCTCCGGCTCGCCGTCGAAGGTGAGCTCGGTCAGCCCGGCGTCGGTGAACCAACCGCGGACGACCGGTCGCAGATCGGTGCCCTGGTAGCGGCCTCTCGTCCAGATCACGGTGCCGCCGGCAGCGAGCATGGCGGGAACCGCGCCGACCGTGACCCGGATGTCGGCCGCGGAGATGTTGCCGAAGATGCCGCACAGCAGGAGCAGGTCGACCGGCAGGACATCCGTGAAGGCAGACGGGTCGCCGGCATCGGCCTGGCGCACCGTCGACGCCGGGGAGGTCGGCGGCCCGGTCCCTGGCCTGCCGCGGCGAGCCGGTCGTCGAGCTCGATCAGCAACGCCCGACGCCGCGAGCGACGGGCGCGCCGTCAGCTCCGGCAGCAGGTCGCGGCCATCGCCGGCACAGAGGCTGAGGATCCGCAGTGGGCCGTGCGCACCGTCCAGGGCAGTACCGATCCGCCGGCGCACCACCGTCAACCGGCGAGCGAGCGACGACGCCGGGTCGGCGTAGGACGAGTGCCAATCGACCCAGTCCCTCACCCGCGGGATGGTAGGACCTCGCCGTGGACGGCGTGCTGATCACCGGTGTGTACGGCAGTGGGAAGTCGACCGTCGCCGCGGAGATCGCCGAGCAGCTCGAGCGGCGGGGCATCTCCTATGCCGCGCTGGACCTCGACTGGCTGACGTGGTTCGAGGTCGACGACCTCGACGAGGAGCTCTCGGAGCGGATCTTCCTCGACAACCTCGCTGGCGTGGTGGGGAACTACGTGCGGGCGGGTGTGCAGCACTTCGTGCTGGCCGGCGCCGTCCGTGACCAGCGCGCGCTCGACCACATAGCGGCCTCGATCGCTGTACCGCTCCGGGTCGTCCGCCTCGACGTGCCGATCGACGTGATCGAGCGTCGCCTCCAGGCTGATCCGACCGACGGACGCCGCGACGACCTCCGTGTCGGCCGCGACCTGGCTGTCCGCCGGCACCGGCGCTGGTCTGGAGGACATGACGATCAGTAACGAGCAGCCGATCGCCGCGGTCGCCACCACGATCATCGACTGGCTCGGCTGGCCTGTGCGGTGAGGGGGCGGATGGTCAGGGCTCGGCGTCGCGGAGGCGGCGGGCGAGTGCGGCCAGCAGCTTCTGGGCCAGCGCGGGGACCTCGTTGAGCACGGCGGCGAAGCTCGCTTCGTTGAGGACGTACAGGCGGCAGTCGCTGAGGGCGCGGACCGTCGCCGATCGCGGACCACGGTCGAGCAGGGCGAGCTCGCCGAAGTGGTCGCCCCGCTGCAGCTTGGCGGCGACCTCGCCGTCGTGCTCGACGGCCGCCTCGCCGCCGGCGATGACGTAGAAGTCGTGGCCCGGTTCGCCCTCCGTGCAGATGACCTCGCCGGCGGCGACCTGGACAGGCTTCATCACCAAGGTGATGCGGTCGACCTCGGACGGCAACAGGCCGGCGAACAGCGGAACGGCGCGGACGAACTCCTGCAGCTCGGACCTCGGCGCCACGGTCCGACGCTACCCCGCACGTAGCGCCATACTCGGCGGATGGTGACGACAGCACCAGAGGATGCTCTCGAACGGTTGGACGCGGACGGCTACGTCGTGCTCGAGCGCGTGGTCGACGACACCGTCGTCGACCGAGTGCGCGACGAGCTCGCCCCGTACCTCGGCGACTCTGCGCTGCACGGGCGCAACGACTTCGAGGGGTTCTCGACGAACCGCGTCTACGCCCTGCTGGCCAAGGCACCGAGCATCGCTCGCTTGGTCGAGCACGACGATGTCGTCGCCATCCTCGACGCCCTGCTCCTGCCCAACTACCTGCTCTCGGCGAACCTGGCGATCAATCTGCTGCCTGGCGAGACGGCGCAGTCGTTGCACACCGACGACGGCTTCTACCGTCTGCCGCGGCCGCGGCCGGCGGTCAGCATCAGCACGATCTGGGCGATCGACGACTTCACGGCGGACAACGGGGCGACCCAGATCATCCCAGGGAGCCACCGCTGGGGGACCGAGGTGCCGGCGGAGGACGATGCCCGCATCGTCGACGTCGTCATGGCCGCCGGGTCGGTCGTCGTCTTCCTCGGCACGTTGTGGCACCGTGGCGGCGCCAACCGCAGCCGTCGCAGCCGGCTGGCGATCAGCCCGCAGTACTGCGAACCGTGGGCCCGGCAGCAGGAGCAGATGGTCCTGTCGGTCGGCGCCGCAGCCGTGCAGTACTCCGACCGCGTCCGCACGATGCTCGGCTACGGCATCCACCCGCCGTTCATGGGCCACGTCAACGGCATGCACCCGCTGCGCGTGCTCGATCCCGACTACGACCCGTCCTCGACGAACGCCGAGCGGACGGCTGCCGCGATCCTCGAACGCCAGGGTGGGCCGTTCGCCTGACGGCGTTCGCGCGGTGTGACCTGCATCACCGCCGTCGGATGTCGGACGCCGCTGCCGCGGTGTGCCGCGATCGTGACGATGGCCGTCATGCCAGGTGTCGTCGGCTCCTACCGTCCGCCTACCGTGCCGGCCGCGCTCAGCCGGCGGCCCGTTCGTGCAGGCGTGCGTAGCGGGCCTGGTGGTTGGCGCGCATCTCGGCCTCGGTGAGGGTGCCGTCGTCGTAGGCGGGCGACACCACCGCGCTCGCCTGCTGGACCTCGATGATCACGACGGTGTTCATCCGGTGCACCAGCGTGGAACCAGCGGCCCGCCGCCGCTCGACGCCTTCGGCGAAGACGTCGCTCCCCGGCTCGTGGACGACGGCCGGTCCCTTGAAGCGATAGCCCTTGCGCACGAACGGGTCGACGACGTTGACCTCGACCAGCGACCCGCGACGGATGTTCTCGACGGTCTGGGGTGAGCAGATGTCGGCGAACCACAGATGGTCGTCGTCCCACACGTCCGTGGTCCCCTTCGGCGACAGGTTCGGCGAGCCGTCGGGACACACCGTGGCATGGAACCCGAGCTGCTGCTCGCGGACCACGCGCTGCATGTCCTCGGTGAGGATGCCCATCGCCGACGGACGGTAGGACCGGCCGGTGCATCGGTCCAGCCAATTGGGCGGGCCGACGTAGTGTCCGCGCTCGTGTCAGCGCGCCGATCGTTCTGGGCATGGGGGCTGGAGTCCGAGGAGCCGTCCGACGCCGACCGGGCCAGCCGCGCCGAGCAGCTGTCGAAGCGGTTCGGTGTCTCCATCACGCCGCGCCCGGTGCCGAGCCTGGCGGACGCCGAGTTGCGCCCGCCGCGAGTCGTCGTCCCCGACTCGCTCGCCGCGGTGTGCACGACCGAGCCGTGGGAGCGCGCCTTCCACTCCCATGGCGCCCACCTGACCGATCGCACCGACGCCTTCAACCTGCGCTTCCCCAACCCCACTGACGCCGTTGCCCATCCGCGGACGGACGCCGATCTGGTGGCGGTGCTCGACTGGTGCTCGACGACCGGCGCCAAGGTCGTCCCGTTCGGCGCCGGGTCGTCGGTGGTCTGGGGCGTGAACCCGCCGGAGGCCGACGCCGTCGTGACCGTCGCCATGGACCGCTTCGACCGTGTGCTCGAGGTCGACGCAACGTCGCGCGCGCGCCCGAGTCCAGGCCGGTGTCTACGGGCCGGCGCTGGAGGACCAGTTGCGCCCGCACGGCTTCACGCTGCGCCACTTCCCCCAGAGCTTCCGCTTCTCGACGCTCGGCGGCTGGATCGCCACGCGCTCGGGCGGCCACTACGCGACGAACCACACCCACATCGACGACTTCGTCGAGTCGGTGCGGATGCTCACGCCGCGTGGATGGTGGGAGAGCCGGCGGCTTGCCCGGCTCCGGCGCCGGTCCCAGCCCGGATCGGATGGTGATCGGCAGCGAGGGCATCCTCGGCGTGATCACCGAGGCGTGGATGCGGGTCCAGCAGCGGCCGACGTTCCGCGCAACGGCCGGCATCGTGTTCCCGACCTGGGAGGCGGGCACCGACGCCGTCCGTCAGATCGTCCAGGCCAAGCTGTGGCCGGCGAACTGCCGGATCCTCGACCCGGTCGAGGCCCAGCGTGCGGCCGGCCTCGACGGCTCGGCGTCGTTGGTCATCGTCAGCTTCGAATCGGCCGAGTACTCGCAGCGCCACGCCATCGGCGTCGCCGTCGAGATCGCCCGCGCCGCCGGTGGGATCGTCGCCGACGACGACGTCAAGGTCGACGACGGCCGGGGCGAACCGACCGGCCGCGGTGGCAGCGTCGGAGCGTGGCGCGACGCGTTCATCGGCGTCGACCCGGGCATCGACACCAGCCTCGGCCTCGTCGCCGACACGTTCGAGACGGCGATCACGTGGGACCGCTGGCCGAGCTTCGACGCCGCAGTGCGCGAGCGCGTGACGAGCGCCCTGCGCTCGGTGTTCGGGTCGACCGCCGAGCTGTCGTGCCGGTTCACCCACGTCTATCCCGACGGGCCGGCGCCGTACTACACGTGGTTCGGCATGGGCGCGCAGGGCTCGGAGCTGACGCAGTGGGCCGAGGTCAAGGCGGCGGCGAGCGAGGCGGTGCTCGACGCCGGCGGGACGATCACCCACCACCACGCCGTCGGGCGCATGCACCGCCCGCAGTACGACCGGCAACGACCCGAGCTGTTCGCCACCGCCCTGCGCGCCGCCAAGCAAGCGGTCGACCCCGCCGGCCTGATGAACCCCGGCGTGCTCATCGACCCCGGCCTGATCCCGTCCCAGTCGAGTACGTGCTGCCATCCGAGTACGTGCTGCTGGGCTGGCCGGCACCACATACTCGGGAAGCCGCACGTACTCGACTGGGATCGCCTCAGGCGGACGCGGCGGCGAGGACGACCAGGACGACGGTCGTGACGGCGAGCAACCCGTGGCCGACCACGGCGGCGACGGGGAAGTGCTGCTCGGGGGCGTCGGCGGCGGCGCGGCGGCCGGCGAGCCAGCGCAGGAGCATGGCGAACCCGAGCACGGCGACCGGCAGCAGGATCACGAACGCCGTCCACGCCAGGCCCGGCGCTGTCGTCGCTGACCACGAAGATGATCCACACGATCAAGCCGGCGGCGGCGAGCAGAAAGTGCCCGAACAGCACTCCAGTCGGGAAGGCACTCGAGCCGGATTGCGCGGCGCGCACACCCCCGTGGCGCAGCCAGATCCCGAGCATCACGAACCCCCCGACGGCCGTGAGCACCCAGGTGATCAGCGCGGCGATCTCCATCAGTCTCCTCCTTGGTCGTTGAAGCCCTCTGCCTGCACGGTCTCGTCGGCGACGCGGACGCCGTAGCGGAAGCTGAGCGTGCCTCCGAGCCAGCCGGACAGCCCGAGCAATCCGAGCGCCGCGGCCGAGAGGGCGATCAGCCCGGCGCTCACCTCGCCTGGTGCGTCGATGTCGTCGCGCCGGACGATGAACGACACGGCGAAGATGGCGACCACGACGAGGTTGATCGTCATGTGGATCAGCCCGATCCGGAACGCCTTCGTGCCGGTCGGGATGGCGAACAGGTCGAGGAAGCCGACGAGCGCGGCAACGAGCGCGCCGACGATGCCGAAGCCGATCAGCCAGTACGCACCTTTGGCGAACACGTCCGCCTCGTCGGCGATCCGCGAGGCGATGTCGAAGCCGAAGCTGCACACCCACGCGCCGATCGGGATGGTGACGAGGATGGGGTGGAAGGGATGGCCGTACGGTCCGGCGAGCACGGTCGCCGGTTGCTTCGCTTGGTGCAGCTGGTCCACAGGGTGAAACCTCCACGCTCGATCGTACGCATTTGCAGGCCTTTGTCAAGCTCGGCTAGTTTTAGAATCGATGGCAGCAGTAGATCCGCCCGACGGCGACCTCACCGCCGTCGCCGTCCTCGACGACCCGGTGCGGCGCGCCCTCTACCGCCACGTCGTCGGCGCCGCCGACGCGGTCGGTCGCGAGGACGCCGCCGCGGCCGTCGGTGTGTCGCGCTCGCTCGCCGCCTTCCATCTCGACAAGCTCGCTGCCGCCGGGCTGCTCGCCGTGGAGTTCCGGCGACCGCCCGGGCGCCGCGGGCCGGGGGCCGGACGTCCCGCCAAGCTGTACCGGCGCGCCGATCGTCAGCTCGACGTCACGCTCCCGCCCCGGCGCTACGAGCTCGCCGCGCGGATCCTCGCCGCTGCGGTCTCCGCGAACGCGCGAGCGGCCGATCGATGAGGCGCTGCGCGTCACGGCGCGACGAGTCGGATCGGAGATGGCGGTACGGGTGCGCGCGGCCGCGGGCCGGCGTCCGTCACGTCGCAGCGCTGCGCTCCCGTGCCGTCGAGACGCTGACCGCCCACGGCTACGAGCCGGTCTCCGACGGTGGATCGCTCGTCCTGCGCAACTGTCCCTTCCACGCCCTGGCCGTCGAGCACACCGATCTCGTCTGTGGCATCAACGCCGACCTCCTCGGCGCGTTCACCGACGAGCTGGCCGAGCTCGATGTCGAGGCCGTGCTCGCACCAGCACCCGGCCGTTGCTGCGTGACGCTGACGAAATCAGTTCGCCGGGGTTGACGCCAGCGAGCAGGCTCCGACGATGGACGTCGAGCTCCTGCGCACCGCGGCGGCGATGGCCGTCGACTACGCCATGTCGGTCGACGACCGGCGCGTCACGCCGGACTCCTGCCGCGTTGGCGTCGCTCGCCGCGTTCGACGAGGCGCTGCCCGACGGCGGGTGTCGACGCCGTCGACACGTTGCGGCTGCTCGACACCGCCGGCAGCCCGGCGACGGTCGCCTCGACCGGTGCCCGCTACTTCGGCTTCGTGACCGGGGCGACGTACCCCGTCGCCCTCGCCAGCTCGTGGCTGTCGAGCGCGTGGGACCAGAACGCCGCGCTGCCGGTGATGTCGCCGGTGGTCGCCACGCTGCACGACGTCGTCGCCGGTTGGCTCGTCGACCTGCTCCGGCTCCCGGCAGGGACCGGCGTCGCCTTCGTCACCGGTGCCACGGTGGCCAACGCCGCCGGCCTCGCCGCCGGCCGGGACGCCGTGCTGGCGCAGCTCGGCTGGGACGCGCAAGCGGACGGCCTGTTCGGCGCACCGGCGTTCGACGTCGTCGTCGGCGAGCGAGCGCACTCGACGCTGTCCAAGTCGCTCGGGCTCGTCGGTCTCGGCCGCCGGCGCGTCGTCGTCGTGCCGTCCGACGACCAGGGCCGGATGCGCGCCGACCAGCTGCCCGACCTGCCCGGGCCGGTGCTCGTGTGCGCCCAGGCCGGGGAGGTGAACACCGGTGCCTTCGACCCGTTCGACTCGATCGCCGACTGGCTCGCCGAGCGATCGGGATGGCTGCACGTCGACGCCGCCTTCGGCCTGTGGGCGCGGGCCGAACCGAGCCGCGAGCAGCTCGTCGCCGGGCTCGACCGCGCCGACTCGTGGGCGACCGACGGCCACAAGTGGCTCAACGTCACGTACGACTGCGGCATCGCCTTCGTCCGCCGTCGGCGACGACCTGCGCCGCACGTTCGCCGCGGCGGCCGGGCTACCTGCCGCCCGACGACCGCTTCGAGGCGATGCACCACACCCCGCAGTCGTCGCAGCGAGCGCGCGCCGTCGAGGTGTGGGCCGTGCTGCGCACGCTCGGCCGCGACGGCGTCGCCGAGCTCGTCCGTGGGGCGTGTGACGCAGCGGCGGCGATCGCCCGACGTCTCGGCGCCGGCGGCCTGACGATCCTCAACGACGTGGTGCTCAACCAGGTGCTCGTGCGGATGGTCGACGGGCCGACGACGGAGGCGCTGATCGCCGAGATCCAGTCCGACGGCCGCATCTGGTGCGGCCCGACGGTGTGGGACGGGGCGACGGCGATGCGCATCAGCGTCTCGTCGTGGAAGACCGGCATCGACGACGCCGAGTTCGCCGCCGACGTGATCCTCGAGTGCGCCGGCCGAGTCAGTCGCTCGTCGCCCGGCGCACGACGTCCCTGACGTCGTCGTCGGGGATCTCGTCGTCGAGGCCGAACTGGATGCTCGCCTTGTTCGTCTTGAACGTCGGGTGCCGGCGCTTGAAGGCCTCGATGTGGTCCGGCGATGTCGTGGTCAGCGTGATGCCATCGGCGCGTCCGGCGTTGAGCCCGACGCGGCGGCGCCCGACCTTGTACATCGGGATCTGGTAGGCGATCACCACCTCGGCATCGGGCAGCTCGTCGAGGATCAGCCGCTGCAAGTGGTCGAACAGGCGGCGGTGCGGTGGGTCGAGGGCGTCGACGTACGCCTGCACGTCGGCCGGCAGCGCCGTCACTGCCGAGCGTCGTCGGACGTCGGCTCGGTGCCGGCGATCTCGGTCGGTTCCTCGCGCTGGTCCTCCAGCGGTCCTCGCGCTTGGGTCGCTTGAACAGGTCGCCGACCTCGTGGCCGATCAGGTCGACCGTCGCCGACAGCGCGTCGTTGAGCGCGGTCGCGGCCCGCTTCGCCTGCGCCTTGACGTCGTCGTCGCGGGCGACGTCGGTGGCCCGGTCGCCGACCTCGCGCCCGGCCGCCACGAGCTTGTCGATGGCGTCACGGAGGGCCGGACCGGGACCCGATGCGCTGGTCGGCCTCGTCCGTCGGAGCGTCCTGGTAGCGCTCCTTGATCAGCCGGCCGAGGGCGGTGAACCCGTCACCGACATCGGTCCATGCCTGCTTCATCGGGTCGCTCATGACCCCATGATGCCCCGATTCGAGCAGTCAGCGAACCCGGGCGAGGACGAAGATCGGCACGTCGCGCCGCGTGATGCGGCGGCGGTACTTGGCGAAGCCGATGTAGACCTCGTCGGCGCGGCGCATGATGTCGTCGTACTCGTCGCTGTCGGTGACGCGCCGCGCCGTGACGTCGATGCGCTCGCCGTCGCGCTCCATGACCGCTCGCGGGTCCTTGCTGAGGTTGTGGTACCAGCCGGGGTTGTGCTCGGATCCCCAGCGGGTGCCGATCACGGCCAGGTCACCGCCGTCGACCGGGACGCCGACGAGTGGAACCGTGCGTGGCTTGCCGCTCTTGGCGCCTGTTGTCGTCAGCATGATGTTGGGCACGCCGGCGAGCACGCCGCTCAGCGTGCGCCCGCGGAGCACCGCGAGCGCCCAGCGGTCGACGTGGTGGAACGTGTACCGGAACATCGCGGCGACGGGACGCAGCGAGGCGACGTGCTGGATCGCCCGCTGGGCGATGTTGGGTGGGCCGACGGTCGTGGAAGCGGTCATCGACGCTCAAGCCTGATCCACCGCTCGCGACGCCGCTTGGAGACACCCTGACGATCCAGTGAAGATGCATCCGAGTGCTGGAGGCCATCGGAGTGCTGGAGGTGCGGACGCCGGTCGCTGAGCACTCGGATGGCGTCAAACACTCGGATGCAGGGTCAACGTGACGCGGGCGCCGCCGAGGGGGGAGTCGGCGATGAGCAGCCGGCCGCCGTGGGCGGCGACGACGTCGGCGGCGACGGCGAGGCCGAGCCCACCACCTCCACCGTCGCGGTCGCGGCCCTCGTCGAGGCGGACGAATCGGCGCACGACGTCGTCGCGCCGGCCGGCGGGGATGCCCGGTCCGTCGTCGTCGACATCGATGGCCACCAGCCCGTCGTCGCGCCGGACGGTCACGAGAGCCTGCGACTCGGCGTGGCGAGCAGCGTTGGCGACGACGTGGTCCACGGCTCGGCGCACCGCCCGTTCGTCGCCGATCACCTCGGCCTCGCCGTCGGCGACGTCGACCTCGACCGGCACCCGCCTCGACCGCGCGGCGACGTCGCGGGCGACGTCGGTGATCGAGAACGGGGTGCGGGCGAACCCCTGCTCGTCGCCACGAGCGAGCAGCAGCAGGTCGTCGACGAGGCCCTGCAACCGGTCGAGCTCACCGAGCAGGACGCCAGACGTCGCGGTCCAGTCGTTCGCCGGCTCGAGACGGGCGACCTCGAGCTCCGTGCGCATCACGGCGACAGGTGTGCGCAGCTCGTGCGACGCGTCGGACACCAGTCGCCGGCTCGAGGCCGATGCTGTCTCCAGCCGACCGAGCATGTCGTTCATCGTCGTGGCCAGCTCGGCGATCTCGTCACGCGAACCCGGCACCGGGACCCGCTCGTGCAGCGAGCGTGAGCCGATCGAGGCGACGCGCGACGTGACGGCGTGGACAGGTCGCAGCGCGCGGCCGGCGAGCAGCCACGCCAGCGCGGCGACCAGGGCGACCAGCGCCGGCCCGAGCAGCCACAGCACGCCGCCGCGTCGTGCCGATCGTGTCGGCGACGTTGTCCAGCGATGTGGCGGTGGAGAGCACGACGCCGCCGACCCGGAGGGACGCGACCGAGTAGTCGTCCGGGCGCCCGTCGATGCCGAGCGCCTGGGCGCTGGCCATCGGCAGCGCCCGCTCGAACATCACGTCCGGCGGCAGGCTCGTCACCGTCGCGCCCGGCCCGGGTCGGGGCAGCGCCGAGAACGTCTGCTCGTCGGGCGCGAAGGCGATGACCGAGCGGGTGCCCGCCGCCGGGAGCGCGTAGGCCGGCGCCAGCGGACGTCAGCACCATGTTCGGCGCTCTCCGGCACGCCGCCGGCGATGAGGCGCATCGCCTGCACCTCGAGCGCTTTCTCGTCGGCGCTGCGGACGTCGTCGACGAGCGCACCCTCGAGGACGCGCAGGAGGGTGAAGGCGGCGACGGCGAGCACGATGGCGAACGCCGCGGCGGCGAGCACGGTGACGCGCAGACGCACCGATCCGCGTGCCCGGCCGAGCCAGCGCCACGTCATGACGTCGCGTCGACCGCGACACGGTCGTCGATCAGGCGGTAGCCGATGGTGCGCACGGTCTGGATGCTGTTGCGGGCGAACGGCCGGTCGAGCTTCGTGCGCAGGTAGCGCACGTACACCTCGACGATGTTGTCGTCGCCGTCGAAGTCGAACCCCCACACCTCGGCGAGCAGCTCGGCCTTCGTCGCCACCCCGCCCTCCCGTCGCGCGAGGGCGACGAGCAGGTCGAGCTCGCGGGCCGTCAGGACGACCTCGCTCGGCCCGCGCGAGCACCGTCGCTTCTGCGGATCGACGCGCAGGTCGCCGATCGTCAGCACGCCGTCAGGCGTGTTGGTGGTGCGCCGGATGAGCGCTCGCAGCCGGGCGACGAGCACGACGAAGCTGAACGGCTTGCGCAGGAAGTCGTCGGCGCCGAGCTCGAGTCCCTCGGCCTCGTCGTGCTCCCCCTGCTTCGCCGTCAGCATCAGGATGGGAGTGCGGTTCCCGTCGGCGCGCAGCTGCCGGCAGACGGCGTAGCCGTTGAGTCCCGGGAGGAGGATGTCGAGGACGATCGCCGAGTAGACGCCCTCGGCCGCCCGCCAGAGGCCGTCCGGGCCGGTGTGCGCGATGTCGACGTCGAACCCCTCGGCGCGGCAGGCCGCGGGCGATCGCCTCGGCGAGTCGTGGCTCGTCCTCGACGACCAGCACGCGCATGAGGGGCAGTCTGACCGCGCGGGACGGCGAATGGAACGCGCTCTCAGCGAACGCTCAGCCGCACTCATCGCACTCTCAACCAGCCATCGCCACGGTGATCGGCATGACGACACGCCAACGCCTCGCGCTCGCCAGCAGCGCGCTGTGCACGCTCTTCCTGCTCGCCGCGTGCGGCGGCGGCAACCCCGACACCGCAGGCGCCGAGGTGGCCAGCATCGACGAGGGCAGCACACCGACGACCACGGACACGGACTCGGAGGGCGATGGTGCCACCTCCCCGGAGGATCGCGAGGAGGCGATGCTCGAGTTCGCCGAGTGCATGCGCGACCACGGCGTCGACATGCAGGACCCGCAGTTCGGCGGCGACGGTGAAGGCGGGATGATCGTCGTCGAGGAGCAGGCCGCCGACCGCGACGAGATGCAAGCGGCGCAGGAGGCGTGCGAACCGATCCTCGAGGACGCGATGGGCGACCTCCAACTCGATCCCGAGCAGGAGGCGGAGATGCGCGAGGAGCTGCTCGAGTTCGCCGAGTGCATGCGCGACCACGGCATCGACATGCCCGACCCGGTGTTCGGCGACGACGGCCGCGTGACGATGGAGGCGGCTCCGGGCGAGCGGTTCGAACCGGGCGAGGAGGACGAGGAGTTCAGGGCTGCCAGCGAGGCGTGCGGACGCGAACGCGGCCCTGGCATGGTGTTGAGCGGCCCCGAGAGCGAGGACGGGTGAGGAGGTGGGTGCTGCTCACCGGGACCGTCGCCGTCGTCGTTGGCGTCGGTGTCGGCTGCGTCGCGCTCTTCGGCGCCGACGACCAGACCGGCGCCGATGCCGAGGCGGCGAGCACGACGGAACCGCCGACTCTCGTCGACGTCGTGCAACGCGACCTCGCACGCACCGAGGAGCTCGAAGGGATGGTCGGCTACGGGACCGTGACCCCACTCGTCCTCGCCGCCGAGGGCACGCTGACCGGACTGCCCGAGGTGGGTGACGTCATCGAGCCCGGCGACGTCGTCGCCGAGGTCGACGGCCGCCCGATCGTCGCCCTCAGCGGGGCGACACCGCTGTGGCGCTCACTTGGCGCCGGCGTCGACGACGGCGCCGACGTCCTGCACGTCGAGTACGTGCTGGCGGCATTGGGGTACGCCGAGGCACACGACCTGACGGTCGACGAGGAGTGGACGTCGGCGACGACCGAGGCCGTCGAGGACTTCCAGGCCGACCACGGCCAGGACGACGACGGACGCATCGACCTCGGTGAGGTCGTGTTCATCGACGGCCCGGTCCGTGTCGACGCCGTTGCCGGCACCCTCGGGCAGCGGGCGAGCGAGGCGGGCATCGAGGTCACGTCGCCGGAGCGCTCGGTCCACGTCGACCTTGCCGTCGACGACGCCGACCTGCTCGCCGTCGGTGATGCCGTGGATGTCGAACTGCCGACCGGTGAGGTGCTGGCGGCGACGGTGGCGACGATCGGGGCGGCCGAGGTGGATGAGGCTGACGGATCGTCGACGCTTCCGGTGACGCTCACGGTCGCCGGCGCCGACAACGTGGCCGACCGATCGCCGGTCGATGTCCTCGTCGAGATCGAGGCGGCGGAGGATGTCCTCGCCGTGCCGGTCGAGGCACTGCTCGCCCTCGCCGAGGGCGGCTACGCGGTCGAGCGCGCGTCGCCGGACGGGACCAGCGAGCTGGTCGCCGTCGAGGTCGGCGTGTTCGCCGACGGGATGGTCGAGGTCGTTGGTGACCTGGAACCAGGCGACCAGGTCGTCGTCCCGTGACCGCGGTGTTGGAGATGGAGGGTGTCGTCAAGCGCTACCCCGGCAACCCGCCGATCGAGGCGCTCGGCGGGATCGACCTCACCGTTCGCGGTGGTGAGTTCGTCGTCATCGTCGGACCGTCCGGGTCCGGGAAGTCGACGCTGATCAACGTCGTCGGCGCCCTGCAGCGACCGACCGCGGGGACCGTGCGCATCGACGGCCACGACGTCGGTCGACTCGGTGACGGACGGCTCGCTGCGCTCCGCGGGCGGCGGATCGGCTTCGTGTTCCAACAGTTCCACCTCGTCGAGAGCCTGACCGCGTTGGAGAACGTCGCCGGCGGCTTGCTGTATGCCGGGGTTCCCCGGCGCTCGCGCGAGGTTCGTGCTCGCGACGCGCTCGCCGCAGTCGGCCTCGCCGATCGTTCCGGGCACCGACCGGGAGCGCTGTCCGGTGGCGAGCGCCAGCGGGTCGCCATCGCCAGGGCGCTGCTCGGCGACCCGGCGATCGTCCTCGCCGACGAACCGACCGGCAACCTCGACAGCCGCACCGGCGTGGCCATCGTCGATCTCCTCGTCGACCTGCACGCCCAGGGTCGCACGATCGTCCTGATCACCCACGACCGCGAGATCGCCGCCCGGGCCCCCCGCCGGGTGACGCTGCGCGACGGACGTGTGGTCGATGATCTGGGCGCGGATCGTCTCGGAATCCGAGACGATCCGCGCCCAGAGACGAATCGCGCCCAGATTGGGGGGCCGACGTGAGCGTGGGGATCGCGGCCAGTCGGTTGCGGGTCGTCGACCTGTTGCGCACGTCGGCCGTCGGGTTGCACACGCGACGCCTGCGCACGACGTTGACCGCGCTCGGCATCGCCATCGGGATCGCGGCGATGGTCGCTGTCGTCGGGATCTCGGCGTCGAGCCGGGCGAACCTGCTGGCCGAGCTCGACGAGTTGGGCACCGACCTGCTCCGAGTTGCGCCGGGCCAGACGGCGTTCGGCGAGTCGGTCACCCTGCCCGAGTCCGCCCGGGCGACCGCCGAGCGCATCGGCCCCGTCACCGAGGCGGCTGGGATGACCGGCGTGTCGACGACGGTGCGGCGGACCGACCTCGTCGACGAGGACGTCACGGGCGGCATCCGTGTCGTCGCCGCCGACCAGGAGGTGCTCGCCGCGGTCAGCGCCCAGCTCGCCGACGGCCGCTTCCTCGACGACGCCAGTGAGACGCTGCCGACCGTCGTGCTCGGTGCCGATGCGGCGCGGCGCCTCGGCGTGTCCGATGCCGATGCCGGGATCCGGGTGTGGCTCGGCGGCGAGTGGTTCGCCGTCATCGGCCTCCTCGAACCGGCGCCGCTGGCGCCCGACCTCGACTCGGCGGCGATCATCGGCTACCCCGTCGCCGCCGAGCTGTTCGCCACGACGAGGTCCCCGTCGACGCTCTACGTGCGTACGGTGCCCGACCAGGTCGAGGCGGTGCGCGCGGTGCTCGCCCGGTCGGTCGACCCGGAGTCGCCGAGCGAGGTCGACGTGTCGCGCCCGTCGGACGCCCTCGAGGCGCGGGCTGCCACCGACGAGGCGTTGCGCAACCTGCTGCTCGGGCTCGGCGCCGTCGCCCTCGTCGTCGGCGGCGTCGGCATCACCAACGTGATGGTGATCTCCGTCCTCGAGCGCCGCGGCGAGATCGGAGTGCGCCGAGCGCTCGGCGCCCGCCGGGTGCACATCGCCGGCCAGTTCCTGACCGAAGCGGCGATCCTCGCCTGCATCGGCGGGATCGCCGGCGTCGCCATCGGCTCGGCCGTCACCGCCTTCTACGCGCGCAGCCAGGGCTGGCTGGTCGACGTCCCGATGTCCGCCCTCGCTGCGGGCGCCGCGACCGCCCTGGCCGTCGGCGTGCTTGCCGGGGCGTCGCCGGCGATCAGGGCCGCCCGCCTCGACCCCGCCGAGGCGCTCCGGCCCTCCTGAGACGCGGCTACACAGGTGCCATGAACGCATCCTTGGACGGAAGGGTCGCCCTCGTCGCCGGCGCCACCCGTGGAGCGGGGCGGGGCATCGCCGTCGAGCTCGGTGCAGCAGGGGCGACGGTGTACGTCACGGGACGCAGCACACGCGAGGCGCGCTCGGAGATGAACCGTCCGGAGACGATCGAGGAGACGGCCGAGCTGGTCGACGCCGCCGGTGGTCACGGCATCGCCGTCCGGGTTGACCATCTCGTGCCCGACGAGGTGGCCGCCCTCGTGGCGCGCATTCGCGAGGAGCAAGGCCGGCTCGACGTGCTCGTCAACGACGTCTGGGGCGCCACGGTGATGGAATGGGACAAGACGGTGTGGGAGTCCGACCTCGATGTCGGGCTGCGGATGCTCCGGCTCGGGGTCGACACGCACGCCATCACCAGCCACTACGCGCTGCCCCTGTTGATCGAGTCGCCCGGCGGACTCGTCGTCGAGGTCAACGACGGGACGGCCGAGTACAACGCCGCCACCTACCGTGTGTCGTTCTTCTACGACCTGGCCAAGGCGGCGGTGACGCGCATGGCGTTCGCCCTCGCCCACGAGCTCGAGCCGTACGGCGCGACGGCCGTGTCGCTGACGCCCGGCTGGTTGCGCTCGGAGGCGATGCTCGACGCCTACCGGGTCACGGAGGCGAACTGGCGTGACGCCACCGCCGTCTCCCCCCACTTCGCGATCTCCGAGAGTCCCCGCTTCGTCGGGCGGGCCGTCGTCGCCCTCGCCGGCGATCCCGACGTCGCCCGCTGGAACGGGCAGTCGGTCTCGAGTGGGGAGCTGGCTCGCGTCTACGGGTTCACCGATGTCGACGGCAGCCAGCCCGACGCGTGGCGCTACGTGCCCGAGGTGCAGGACGCCGGCCGCCCCGCCGACGTCACCGGCTACCGCTGACGATCGCCGACCATCCCAGAAGCGACACAGGTCCCCTGACTAGCTTCGGAAGCGGCCTCGAGACCTCGAGGCCACGTTGACAACCTGATGGAGGGAACATGTCAACACCTGAGTCGTACAGCTCCCGGACCGATCCCGTCACCGGCTGGGTCGGGTGGGTCGTCTTCGCCGCCGTCTTCATCGTCATGATCGGCGCCCTGACGGCGATCCAGGGCCTGTCGGCGATCTTCCGCGACGAGGCCTTCTGGCTCACACGCGGCGGCGAGGTCCTCATGTTCGACATCACGTCGTGGGGCTGGATCCACCTGATCATCGGGTTGGCGATGATCGGCGTCGGCATCCTCTTGATGCGTGGCTCGACGTTCGCTCGGGTCATCGCCATCGGTCTCGTCGCCCTCAACCTGGTCACCCAGTTCACGTGGGCGACGGTGTACCCGTTCTGGTCGATGATCATGATCGCCATCGACATCCTCGTCATCTACGCCCTCGTGGTCCACGGAGGCGAGCTCCGCGACGAGCGCTGATCAGCGGCGAGCGCGCTTCGCCGGCGCCTTCTTCGAGGTCGTCTTCTTCGCCGGCGAGCGCCGCCGGGGCGCGGCGAGCGCAGCCAGCTCGTCGAGTTCGAGCGGGATCGGCTCGTCGATCGGCGCGGCCGCGGCGCCGCCGAAGGCGATGGCGTCCGATGGCATCGCCGCGCTGCCGGCGTCCGCGTCGCCGCCGACGGCGGAGAGCAACTGGTCGAGTGGCATGGGTGTGGGACCAGTCTCGGCTGGGCCCTGCTGACCACCGGTCATGATCGTGATGGCGACCTCTGGTTGCGATGACATCGGTGCGACTCCTTTCAGATCATGTAGGCGGCCGTGATCAGCCCGGCGCTGTCGATGTCGACGTGGACCGTCGCGTCCGTTGGCCTGGGCGCAGTTGAGCAACACGGTGAGGTTGGTCACCCCCGATGGATGGCCGGACTTGATCCGCTTCCAGCCGGTGCCCCCGTCGAGGTTGGCCCAGGACACCTGGGTGCCGTGCGAGGTCAACGTCGCCAGGACCTTCTTGTTGCGCTCCAGCGCCATCGTTGTCTCCTCCGTCTCGTCGTGGTGACTCACACCACGTACATCGTGTAGATCAACCCCGCGTCGACCTCGGCGTGGATCTTCCGTCCGTTGGCCACCGCCTCGCACAGCCCGACGAACATGTTCGTGACGCCGTCTGGCGAGCCGCCCTGAACTCGCCGCCACCCGACGCCGTCGATGTTCGCCCAAGCCCACTGCGGCCCGCACGTGGCGTACGTCGCCAGCACCTTCTTGTCGCGGACCATGCCCCGTGCGGCGACGCCGCCGACGTTGATGTCGGCGGTGATGTTGTCGCCGGAACGGGCGATGTTGGTGATCGAGATGTTCGACGCCGCCCCGCTGTAGCCGTTGCTGTTCGGCGTGCTCGTGCCGGTGAACGCGGTGTTCGTCGCCGTCGGGAACGGATCGGTGGCGTCGCCACGATTGGCGTTGAGGTTGAGGTCGCGCTTGCCGTCGGCCTGCTCGATGTCGACGAGGTAGTGGTTCTCGTCGGTGTTGTTGTTCTTGGCGTCGTCGACGTGCTCGATGATCAGGCCCTCGCCGGGCAGGTTGGTGTCGAAGCGCGTCTGTTGGCGGTTGCTGACGAGGAAGTACTCGCTGCTCGTCTGCGACCCGACCGGCAGCTTGTAGGCGACGGCGTTGCTCGCATACGGCGGGATCGTGACGCTCTGGGCGTTGTTCCACAGCACCGTCGGGTTGATCCAGCCGACCCGCGTCTTGCACCACGCCGTCGGATGGGCGGGGCGGTTGCCGCCGCCGTTCCAGCTGCCGCCGGCCATCAGGTCCCACCCGGCCGTCCCGGCCGAGGAGTAGTCGGTGTCGTAGAGGTCGGGCCAGCCGAGCAGCAGGTGCCCGAGCTCGTGGGCCATCACGCCGACCTTGCCGTCCTCCGGCGCCATGAAGTAGGTCGAGATCTGCTTGCCATCGCGCGTCTGCTGCGTGA
The DNA here is from genome assembly GCA_963749315.1 of uncultured Acidimicrobiia bacterium. Classification (GTDB taxonomy): domain Bacteria; phylum Actinomycetota; class Acidimicrobiia; order Acidimicrobiales; family Ilumatobacteraceae; genus JALZMG01. The sequence continues at coordinate 45,704 of CAVVMS010000032.1, read as the reverse complement.
TGCCCCACTTGTGCGACCAGATGTCGTTGACGTTGCCGGACTGCTCGCCGCCGGTGCCGGCACAGATCAGGACGAGCGCCTCGACGCTGCCGTTGCCGTCGTTGTCGTAGGGGGCGAAGTTCACGTGCGGATCGGCGAGGGCGAGGATGTCCTCGACGAGCCGCTGGGCGTTCTGCGGGTACGTGCCGAAGCCGTTCTTGCCGTTCGTGTAGTACGACTTCGGCTGCGGGGCGCGGTACCAGCCGGCGGTGGGTCCGCCCGTCCCGCTGACCTCGCCGACGACGTCGAGCTGGCCGTAGGACGCCTCGCGGTAGAAGTCGCGCATGCTGCCGGTGGCGAACGTCCCGGTCGAGAACAGCAGGTCGTCGAAGTGGGCCTGCGTGCGCGTCGCCGGTGCATCGGAGAAGTCGACGAGCAGCACGATCGCCCGGCGCGTGCCGACCACCGGCGCCACGTCGGGCTTGGCATCGATGAACGTGTTCGGCCGCGTCCTCGCCGGCCGGCCGATGATCGCCAGGAACTCCTCGGCGCTGAGACCGCTGTCGCCGACGGCGGTGAGATCCTGGCCTGCGGCCAGGATCTGCTTGGCGGCGATGATCTTCGCCTCCAGCTCCGGAGCCGGCGGCATGACGCAGTGAACGTCGCCAGTGTGGATGTGCGCCACGCGACTTGCCTCCCATGGTGGTCGAACCAACGTGCGTCCAGGGTGACCAGTCCCCGTCACACGCGTGTCACGTCCCGTGCGAGGATGGCGGCTGCGCATGATGGCTGCACCGAACCGGAGCCGGATCACGGCACGCGTGGAGGCGCCGGTCGAGCCGGTCTCCGGTGCGCCGAAGTGGTACCTCACGGTCAACGTCGTCGACGTGGCGCCGATCGAGGGCGGCGTGTTCGTGCATCCGGGCGACACGGCGCGCGTGTTCGTCGTCGGTGACGAGCCCGACCTTGGTCCTGACGACGTGTTCACCGCCGAGGTCGAGTACTTCGGCGGTCCGGCTGGCGGCGAGCTGCAGTTGCTGCGGCTGGAGGATCGCTCCGAGCCGGATTGAGCTTGCGCCGCGACGATCGCCCGACTTCGATGACGGCGCTGAGGAGGTGCGCGAGTGAGGGAAGACAGGCGCCGGCTGGAGCTGCTGGGACACTTCCGGCTGACGCACGGGGGAGGTCCGGTCAGGGTGCCGGCGGGCGGACAGCGGCTGCTGGCGTTCCTCGCCATCGCGGCTGGCGCGCAACGGCGGGAGCATGTCGCGTGGACGCTGTGGTCGGGCCACAGCGACGGCCGCGCCCTCGCCAGTCTGCGCACCGCGCTCTGGCGCCTGCCACGGCCGGGGGGCCGGCCACTGTTCACCGACCACGACAACGACCTGGCGCTGGCCGCAGACGTCGACGTCGACTGGCGGTGGTGCTCGGTCGAGGCTCGCGAGGTCGTGGACGCCCGGCGTCATGCCCGCCCCGAGCTCGTCGAGGCGCTGCGGTCGGATCTGCTCCCGAGCTGGTACGAGGAGTGGCTCGGGCCGGAGCGGGAGCGCTTCCGGCAGCTGCGCCTGCATGCGCTCGAGGTCTCGTCGCGACGGCTGCTCGCCGAGGGCATGGCGTTCGACGCGCTGTGCGCCGGGCTCGCCGCCGTCGCCTGCGAGCCGCTCCGCGAGAGCGCTCACCGCTGCGTCATCGCCGCCCACCTCGCGGAGGGCAACACCGCCGAGGCAACGCGTCAGTGCGACGCCTACCTCGAGCTGCTCACCGCCGCCGGGTTGCGCCCGAAGGCGTCGGACGCGCTGTGGGCACTGTTCACCCAGCGACTTGCTCGGACGGCCTGATCTCGACCGGTGACACCCGCCGGTTGGCGAGGTAGGCGACGACCAGCAGGGTGCCGGCGGCGATCGCCGCCAGATCGGCGAGCACGTGGTAGCCGGCGGCGCGGCGGATGAATCCCGACGAGAACCCGGCAAGCGCGCCGCACAGGCTCATCAGCAGATCGGCCGTTCCCTGCACGCCGACCCGATCGTCCGCCGGAACGGACTCGGAGAGCAGCGCTGAGCCGCCGATCAGGCCGAAGTTCCAGCCCAGCCCGAGCCCCCAGAGCGCAGGGAACAGCAGCCAGTCCGCGGCGCCGGCGACCGACGCCATCAGCGTCGACACGACGAGGATCGCCGCTCCCGTGCGCACGGCGGGGATGCGGCCCCGACGGTCGGCGAAGCGGCCGACGAGCGGGCTGAAGGCGAACATCCCGCCGATGTGCATCGAGATGACGTAGGGGCTGAGGGCCTCGTGACCGTGCAGTTTCATGTGCACGGGTGTCATCGTCATCACGGCGACCATCGCCCCCTGCGAGACCGCCATCGACGCCAGCGCCAGGCGGGCGAGCGGGAATCCTCGGATCACGGCGAGCGAGTGGCGCATGGGAGGTGCCGTCGAGCCGGCGGTGGACAGGCCGCCGGCCACGACGAGCGGATCGGGACGGAGGCGCAGCCACGTGTTGCCCATCGCCAGCAGGAAGCACACCGAGCCGAGCAGCCACGGGCCGGTGTATCGGCCGAGCCCGAACCACACCTCGCCGGCCCGCTGTGCCGGCGCGATCAGCAGCGGCCCGAAGACGGCACCGAACGTCGAGGCGAAGACGACCCGACTCATCGCCTGGCTGCGGTGCTCGGGATCGGCGAGGTCGGTGGCGGTGTAGCGGGCGAGCAGGTTCGACGCCTGTCCGCTGCCGAACAGGAACAGCCCGACGAGGAACACGGCGAGCAACTCGCGCTCGGCACCGATCGCCGCGATCACCCCACCCACCGTGGCGAGGCCGTAGCCCAGCTGCAGCCCCGGCCGCCTGCCGCGCCGCCGACATCAGTCGCGACAGGGCCTGGGCCATGCACGCCGTGCCGGTCGTGAACGTGGCCGTGGCGATGCCGCCCCACGGCGTCTCGTCGCCGAGGATGTCCTGGATGACGAACGCGCCGACGGTGACAGCGGCGCCGAGCGCGGCCGCGCCGACGATCTGCCCGCCCGTCAGCACGCGCAGCACGCGGCGCTGCAGTGCGGCCCGCTCGGCGTCGGTGAGGCCGGCGAGCGTGACGGTCACCGCGCCACCGTAGGTCGGGCGGCTCAACCCCTCCAGTTGGGGTTGCGGCCGAGGAGCCCGAGCAGGCGATCCTGGAGCGGAGCGTCGTCGGGGACGGCGACTACCGGACCGAACACGACGATGCCCGGGCCGAAGAAGTCCGGCGTGCGCATCTCCTCGCCGATGCCTTGCGCGTCGGGCCACATCCGGGCGACCTCGTCGGCGTCGATCGTGTCGTCCTGGCCGGTCGCCCTGGCGAGGTCCCAACCGTGGATGACGAGGTCGGCGCTGGGGACGCCGTCGACGTGCTGCTCGACCGCCATCCGTCCCATCGGCGTCTCGCACTCACGTGTCGCCGTGTCTGGATCGTCGAGCAGCGCCTCGACGTCGGCGCGGGCGGCACGGAACGCGGCGACCGGGTCGTCGGCGACCGACGGCGCCGGGCTGAGCTGGCGGTCGAGCGGTCGGAACATCACGCCGTGCATGTCGACGATGTGCCCGACGACGTCGCGGGCCGACCACTCCGAGCACGGTGACGGCGCGTCCCACCGGTCGGCCGGGGTGTTGACGACGAGCTGCTCGAAGCGATCGGCGCGCCGGCGGTAGCGGTCGGCGATCGCGTTCACGTGGGTCTCTCTACGGGCAGTCGGTCGTTCCCGTCAAGTCGGCCTAGCCTGGCCGGCGAGCCACCGTGATCGCCGCCCTGACCTCCCGACTCGTCGCCGCCGAGAGCACCAACGGCGAGAACTTCGTCAGCTTCGACACCCCGTTGTGGGTGTGGGCTGCGCTGATCGCGGCGATCGTCGCCATGCTCGATCGTCGACCTGCTGCTGGTGCACCGCACGGCGCACGTGATCCGCTTCAAGGAAGCGGCGATCGAGTCGGCGATCTGGATCTCCATCGGCCTGGCGTTCGGACTGATCATCATCGCCTGGCAGGGCGGACAGGCGGGCGGCGAGTACTACGCCGGCTTCCTGATCGAGAAGAGCCTGTCGGTCGACAACGTCTTCGTGTGGGCGGTGATCTTCTCGTTCTTCGCCGTGCCCCGCCAGTACCAGTTCCGCGTCCTGTTCTGGGGCATCTTCGGCGCCCTCGTGCTGCGGGCCGATCTTCATCTTCGCCGGCGTCGGCTGATCAACCGGTTCGACTGGATCCTCTACATCTTCGGCGCCTTCCTGCTGTACACGGCGTGGAAGATCGCCCACCACGACGAGAGCCACGCGGTCGACTACAACCAGAACCTGGCGATGCGCATGGTCCGCCGGCTGGTGCCGACGACCGACCACTTCGACGGCCAGAAGCTGTTCACCATCGAGAACGCCAAGCGCGTGGCGACACCGCTGTTCGCCGTGCTCGTGCTCATCGAGTTCACCGACGTCGTCTTCGCCGTCGACTCGGTGCCGGCGATCCTCGCCGTCAGCCGCGAGGAGTTCATCGTCTTCTCCTCCAACGCCTTCGCCATCCTCGGTCTGCGTTCGCTGTACTTCCTGCTCGGCGGGATGCAGGGCAAGTTCCGCTACCTCAACGTCGGCCTCGGGGTCATCCTCGCCTTCGTCGGGGTGAAGATGCTGCTGATCGGCGAGCCGTTCGAGATCCACATGAAGACGTACGTGTCGCTGTCGGTGATCGCCGTCGTGCTGGCGGTCTCCATCGGCGCCTCGCTGTGGGCCGACAAGCGCGACCGCGACCGGGGGATCGTCCCCGCCGAGGACGCAAGCGTCGACGACTGAAATCAGAACGTCCACGGCCAGCTCGCGCACGCGGGCGAGCAGGACGTCGAGCGCGGGGCGGTTGAGCCCGCCCTGCGGGACGATGACGTCGGCGAAGCGCTTGCTCGGCTCGATGAACTGCTCGTGCGCCGGCCGGACGGTGGCGAGGTACTGCTCGATGACGCTCTCGGTGGTGCGGCCGCGCTCGGCCACGTCCCGCTGCAGCCGCCGGATCAGGCGCACGTCGGCATCGGTGTCGACGAACACCTTGAGGTCGAAGCGCTCGCGCAGCGTCGGCTCCCACAGCACGAGGATCCCCTCGACGACCACGATCTGCGCCGGGCGGACGATCCGCACGTCCCCGCTGCGGGTGTACTCGACGTAGTCGTACACGGGCACGGGCACCGGCGCGCCGGCGGCGAGCGCGGCGATGTGGTCGTTGAGCAACGACCAGTCGAAGGCGTCGGGGTGGTCGTAGTCGAACGACTCACGCTGCTCGCGCGGAAGGTCGTCGAGGGGGACGTAGTAGGAGTCGAGCTTGAGCAGCGCGAGGTGCTCCTCACCGGCGAGCTCGGCGAGACGCTCGGCGACGGTGGTCTTGCCGGAGGACGATCCGCCGGCGACACCGATGAGGAACGGTCGCGCCGGCAGCTCGTGCACCGGCGACGGACGTTACCGGGGCGCGCACCCGGCGCATGGCCGCCGACTACGATGCCGACCTCGAGGGCCGATCGACCGACGTCGAAACCAGGCAGGGAGGGGCACACGAATGACCGACGTACCTGAGGAGCCCGCGGGCGTCGAACCGGAGCGCGGTCCACGACGGACCCAGCGCGTCGGCGACTCCGGCTCCCCAGTCGGCTCGACGTTGAGCATCGTGCTCGCCGTCGTCGCCGTGATCGCCGGCTTCCTGATCCTTCGTGCGATCACCGACGACGACGACGGCGGCGGAGCGCCGGCGACCTCGTCACGTCGGCGACCGAGGCACCCGGTGACGACGGCACCACGCCTGCCTCCGCGACGCCCGGGACGGCGGGTGGTTCGACGACGGCGCCGGTGACCACGCTGCCGCCGCGCACCACCACGGGCGCGACGGTCGTCGTTGCCAACGCCAGCGGCATCGGCGGATCCGCCGGGGCGATGTCGACGGCGCTCGAAGGCGCCGGCTACACCATGGGCACGGCCGGCAACTCGACTGCGGAGCAGCTGGCGACGTCGGTCGTCTACTACATCGCCGGCGATGCCGCCGCCCAAGCGGTCGCCACGTCGGTCGCCGCCGACATGGGTGGGCTGCAGATCGCCGAGATGCCCGCGACACCGCCGATCGACACTGGTCTCGGCACCTCCACCGTGCTCGTCATGGTCGGCGCGGACACCGCCAACAAGACGCTCGCCGATCTCAACCCCGCTGCCGTCGCTCCCCCCGCCGTCGTCGGCGAGACCACCACGACCACCGGCTGATCCCATCGAGTACGTGCTGCCTGGCGAGTACGTGCAGCGGGCCTAGCCGTCACCACGCACTCGACCGAGCGCGTCGGTGGCGGCGTGCTCGATGCACCAGCGGGGTTCGGTGAAGCGCGCGGTGCTCGCCGAAGCACTCGACGAGTGAGACGACGGTGACGTCCGGCTGCGCCCGCAGCTCGGCGGCGGCTTCGTCGTCGGCGTCGCCGACGATCACGAGCGCCGGCCGTCCCGTCGTGCGCGCCAGCCGGCACACCCCGCCGACGACCTTGCCGTCGAGGCTCTGCGCATCGAGATGTCCCTCACCCGTGACGACCACGTCGGCGGAGCAGGCCCGCTCCTCCAGGTCGACGTGCTCGGCGACGAGCTCGAAACCGCTGACGAGACGGCCGCCGAGCGCGGCGAGCCCACCGGCGAGCCCGCCGGCCGCGCCTGCGCCGTCGAGCTCCGCGACGTCGACGCCGAACTCGTCCCGGTAGCGCACGACGAGCTGCTCGAGCCGGGCCCGCAGCAGCTCGACCTGCGCCGGGCTGGCGCCCTTCTGTGGGGCGAACACGGTGGCCGCGTCGACGAAGCGGGTCCGCACGTCACACGCCACCTCCAGCTCGACGGTGCGCAGCCGGGCCGGGCTGGGCAGCGCCTCGACGGCGCCGAGCCCACCATCGGTCGTCGCCGACCCACCGAGGCCGACGATGATCCGGCGGGCTCCCTGGTCGACCGCCCTGGCGATCAGCTCGCCGGTCCCGGCCGTCGTCGCCCCGAGCGGATCGTTGCCGTCTGCACCGCCGGCGAGGGCGAGTCCACTCGCCCGGGCCATCTCGATCACGGCCGTGCGGTGTTCGATCCGCCACGATGCCTCGACCGGCCGGCCGAGCGGCCCGGTGACGATCGTCGACCGGTTGGCGCCGCCGAGCACGTCGAGCAGCCCTTCACCGCCGTCGGACAGCGGTGCCTCGTCGACGTCGTGGCCGAGCTCCCAGCAGGCGTGGCCGACCGCCGCCGAGGCCTCGGCCGCCGTTGCCGTGCCACGGAACTTGTCGAGTGCGGCCAGCACGCGCATGTCGTGTCACCGTACGGGCACCTTCAGAATCCTGATCGGGCCGGTAGGGTTTCCGCCCATGGCCGTGACCGTGCGCATCCCGACCACCCTGCGACCGCTGTCTGGCGGGGCGTCGACCGTCGAGGTCGCCGCCGGCTCGCTGCTCGACGTGATCGGCGCGCTCGATGCCGCCCATCCGGGGTTCCACGACCGGCTGCTCGACGACGAAGGGAACCTGCGTCGCTTCGTCAACGTGTTCGTCGACGACGACGACGTGCGCTACCTCGACGGTCTGAAGACCGACGTCCCCGACGGCCAGACGGTCTCGATCATCCCCGCCGTCGCCGGCGGCTGACGCCACAGCGCCAGGCGGGCGAGCGCCGCTCCGTAGGGGCGGCGGCGAGCTCGGAGGTGAGGCGAGCAGCTTGGCTGCGAGCCGAACCCGAACGTGGGCGGTTGATGCGGTGGCACTCGGGGGCGTAGAGTGCTAGCACTCACACCGCCCGAGTGCTAACGACCGTCCAACGGAGGACAACCCATGGCAAAGATGATCGCCTTCGACGCCGAGGCACGCCGCGGCCTCGAGGCCGGCATGAACAAGCTCGCCGACGCCGTCCGCGTCACGCTCGGCCCGAAGGGCCGCAACGTCGTGCTGGAGAAGAAGTGGGGCGCCCCCACGATCACCAACGACGGCGTCTCGATCGCCAAGGAGATCGAGCTCGAGGATCCGTACGAGAAGATCGGCGCCGAGCTCGTCAAGGAGGTCGCCAAGAAGACCGACGACGTCGCCGGCGACGGCACCACCACGGCCACCGTGCTGGCGTGGGCGATGGTCCGCGAAGGCCTGCGCAACGTGGCCGCCGGGGCCAACCCGATGAGCCTCAAGCGGGGCATCGAGGCCGCCGTCGACGCTGCCGTCGAGGCCATCAAGGAGCTCGCCAAGGACGTCGACGACAAGGCCCAGATCGCCCAGGTGGCGAGCATCTCGGCCGCCGACGACGAGATCGGGGCGATGATCTCCGAGGCCATCGACAAGGTCGGCAAGGACGGCGTCATCACCGTCGAGGAGAGCCAGACGTTCGGCATGGAGATGGACCTCGTCGAGGGCATGCGCTTCGACAAGGGCTACATCTCGCCGTACTTCGTCACCGATCCCGAGCGCATGGAGGCCAGCCTCGACGAGGCCTACGTGCTGCTCGTCAGCTCGAAGATCTCCTCGGTCCGCGACCTCGTCCCGGTGCTGGAGAAGGTCATGCAGGGCGGTCGCCCGCTGGTGATCGTCGCCGAGGACGTCGAGGGCGAGGCCCTCGCCACGCTCGTCGTGAACAAGATCCGCGGCACGTTCAAGTCCGTCGCCGTCAAGGCGCCTGGCTTCGGCGAGCGGCGCAAGGCGATGCTCCAGGACATGGCCATCCTCACCGGCGGCCAGGTCATCTCCGAGGAGGTCGGCCTGAAGCTGGAGAACGTCACGCTCGACCTGCTCGGCTCGGCCAAGCGGATCATCGTCACCAAGGACGAGACGACGATCGTCGAGGGTGCCGGCACCGAGGACGACATCAAGGGCCGGATCAACCAGATCAAGGCGGAGATCGACAACACCGACTCCGACTACGACCGCGAGAAGCTCCAGGAGCGCCTCGCCAAGCTGTCGGGCGGGGTCGCCGTGCTCAAGGTCGGCGCCGCCACCGAGGTCGAGCTGAAGGAGAAGAAGCACCGCATCGAGGACGCCGTGTCGACCACCAAGGCGGCGATCGAGGAGGGTGTCGTCCCCGGCGGCGGCGTGTCGCTGCTGCGGGCCCAGATTGCAGTGGCCAAGGCCGCTGACGGACTGGAGGCCGACGAGGCCACGGGCGCCCGCATCGTCGGCAAGTCGCTGGAGGCACCGCTCAAGCAGATCGCCGAGAACGCCGGCCTCGAGGGCGGCGTCGTCGTCCAGCGCGTCCGCGACCTCTCCGGCGCCGAGGGCCTCAACGCGGCCACCGGCGACTACGAGGACCTGGTGAAGATCGGCATCATCGATGCCGCCAAGGTCACCCGCTCGGCGCTGCAGAACGCGGCGTCGATCGCCGCCCTGTTCCTCACCACCGAGGCCGTCATCGCCGACAAGCCGGAGAAGGAAGCCCCCGCCATGCCCGGCGGCGGCGACATGGACTTCTGAGTTTCGCCTCGCAACCAGAGGTTGCGAGGCGAGCTCGCGGAGCTCCGGCGTGCCGAGCAAGTCGGCCCGCCTCCGCACCGCAGACATGCTGAGCCCGGCCAGTTCTGGCCGGGCTCGGTCGCGCTATCCCGCCGGTGGGAAGGTCGCTGCGTTGCCGGGGAGGGTTGTTGGGTCGCTGCCGTCGGCGGGAACGCAGCGCCGGGGGTTGGTCGAAGTAGGTGACGATGACCGCGTCGTCGGTGACGTCGAGGTCGGTGACCACGCCGTCGGGGAACGACACCAGGGGCTCGGGCTCCGCTGGAGTCGGCCAGGGACGTGCCGACGACCAACGGTTCGAGGCCGGAGCGCCACAACAGCCGCAAGCCGTCCGGGGAGACGGTGAACGCTGACGGGCACTCGGCGCAATCGGGGTAGTTGTCCTCCAACCCGACGTCGCTCGGCGAGGGCAGGTTGCCGTCGGCGGGGGAGAAGGGCACGGCGAGGAACAGCGGTGCCCATGAGGGCGAGAAGTTGTGCTGGCCGACGATCAGGCCGGTCGTCGCCAGGTGCAGCCGGCTGGTGCCGAACTCCCACCCGCCGATGCCGTTGGCGACCAGCGTGCGCTCGCCCGTGTCGAGATCGGCGACGTAGAGGTCCTCGTTGGACTCTTGCGGCACCAGCTCGCTCTGGCTGCTGTACAGCAGCAGGCGTCGACCGCCGACGACCTCGATGTCGTGGAGCACGGTCGCGCCGTCCCAGTCGGCACCGCCGAACAGCGTGAGCAGGTTGCCGTCCGGAGCCAGCTCGAGCGGGACCGTGTCGGCCTCCGTCCACGGGCGGCCCTGCGGCTGGCCCGCCTGGCGCTGCACGATCACGCGTCCGTCGCCGGCGTCGAGGGCGATCACCATCGACTCGGTCGTCAGCGTCTGCGCCACGCCGTCCGTGACAGCGATGACGCCGTCGGGCCCGGCCGTCAGGACCCGCTGCGGCGGGGTCGCCGGTGGCGCCGTGGTGGGCGGCACGGTCGTGGCCGGGGATGGTGGTCGCAACCGTGGTCGGCGGAACGGTCGTCGTCGAGCCGGTGGCGCCGGCCGGGCCGTGCGTGGCGATCCGCCCTTCCAGCGTCGTGACCGTGTCGCCGATGACCAGCACCGGCGGCGGAGGCTCGCCGTCGAACGAGCTCGTCGACAGGAGCACGCCGTTCTCGAAGCACGTCGACGTCACCGAAGACCGGCGCCACGGGAACGCCCGTGCCGAAGTGCTCGGGGGCACCGGCTCCCGTCGCCACGTCCTGGGACGTGAGCGCGTCGCCGTCCAGCCACCACACCGCGGTCCCGTCCGGCGACGCCGTGAACAGCCGTGGGCACGTCTCGGCGCAGTCGGGATACCACTCCTGCAGGTCGAACCACGCCGGCGAGATGTCTGGCACGGTGCGCTCGGCGGACGAGCCGGGGACCGTGAGGAACAGCGGCCCGCTGCTGACCTCGGCCGACCGCTGGCCGACGATCAACCCGTTCGACGACAGGTGCAGGCGGCTCGTGCCGGACTCCCACCCGCCGATCACGGCGATGTCGGTGAAGCGGCCGGAGTCGGGCCCGTCGAGCGTGACGGCCGTCAGCTCCTCGCGAGCCTGGTCGGGGATGTCCTGATCGGTGGTCAGGCTGTACAGCAGCGTCGTCACCCCGTCGACGAGGGCGACGTCGTGCAGCGTCACCGGTCCTGACCACTCGATGCCGGGGAGCAACTCGTCGAGCGATCCGTCGAGCTCCCACACCAGTGGCGTGTGGTCGCCTGTCCTCGAACGGATCGCTGACCCGCTGGACGATGACTCGGCCGTCGGCGAGCGGCAGGGCGATGGCCATCGGCTCGTCGAGCGTGCGGACCGTGGTGCCGGCGGCGTCACGGAGGACGACGCCGGCGGGGCCGGCCGTGGCGATCCAGGCCTGCCCGGCCGGCGCAGCGGGTGCCGCGGTGGTCGGCGGCACGACGACGGGTGCCGATGTGGTCGGCGCCGGCACCGTCGTCGTCGGGTTGGTGGCCGGGTTGGTGGCTGGGGTGGTGACGGTGTCGTCGGACGGTCCGACCAGCACGAACGTCGCCACGAGCGCGGCGGCGGCGAGCAGCGCGGCACCGCCACCGATCCACCACCCGCGCCGCGACGGCGCCGGTTCGATGGGCGACACGGCCGGGTCGAGCTCGGGCGCGGCGGGGGCGTCGGCAACGGCACGAGCGACGAGCTCGCGGATGCGGACGTCGAGATCGTCAGGCATCGAGGATCCTCCGGAGGTGCTCACGGGCTCGGGCCAGTTGCTTGCGCACCGTGCCCTTCGGCGACGCCGAGCAGGTCGGCGATCTGGGCCGGCGACTGGTCCTCCCAGTAGGTGAGGAAGACGACCGCCCGCTGCTGCTCGCTGAGCTGGCCGAGCGCGCGGTGGGCGTCGACGGCCGGAGCCGGCTGTTCCGTCGCCGTCGGCGCGAGCAGGATCACCGCTGACTCGCGTCGCCGTCGGCGCATGGTCGAGCGATGGTGGGACGCGCTGGCGTTGAGCACCGCCCGGTACAGGTAGGCGCGCCGGTTGGCGACGTCGCGCCAGTTCGGCGTGGCGAAGGCGGCGAGCACGGCATCGGCGACGACGTCGGTGGCGTCGTCGGGACCCACCAGCACGGTGGCGTACCGGATCAGCTCGCCGGCGTGCCGCCGGTAGGTCTCGACGTCGTCGGCGGTCGCCATCGCGCTCGTCACAACCCTCTGACGCCGCCGGTGCCGCCGGCGGGTGACACGTCAGTCGATCAGTCGATCACGTCATCGAGGGCGTCGCGGGTGTCGCGCAGGACCTCCGAGTCGAACAACGTCGACTCGAGGGTCGCCTCGTCGACGAGCAGCCAGATGAACACGCCGACGACGGACCCGATCAGCGGGAACACGATGAACGCCCACAACTGGCCGAGCGCGCTCGGGTCGGTGTCGGCGAAGATCGCCGTGGCGATGCTGCGCGCCGGGTTGACGCTGGTGTTGTCGACCGGGATCGTCACGAGGTGGATCACCGCCAGGGTGATCCCCGCGACCAGGCCGCCGAAGCCGGGGGCGAACCGGCGGCCGGTGGTGGTCAGCACGACGAACACGAAGAGCGCGGTGAACACGATCTCGACGACGATCATCGCCCCGAAGCCGCTCAACCCGTTGCGATCCCACCCGTTCGACGCGAACGTGCCTCGTTCCCACCCGTCGCGGCCGGAGGCGATGCCGTAGATGACGATCGCCCCGAAGATGCCGCCGAGGACCTGGGCGCCCCACGCGTAGCACGCGTGGCGCAGCGTCATCTTCTTCGACAGCAGCATCCCGAGGGTGATCGCCGGGTTGATGTGGCAGCCGCTGATCGGCCCGATGACGTAGGCCATGATCAGCAGGGCGAAGCCGAAGGCGAGGGAGACGCCGAGCTGTCCGAGGTCGGGGGCGAGGATGGCGCTGCCCGGCCCGCACATGATCAGGATCGGCGGTCCCGACGAACTCGGCGGCGACGATCGGTGCGTAGCTGACGACAGGGCGGGTGTCGGCGAGACCCGCGCCGACGGTGGGGTCGGTCGCCTCGGCGGCCTCCTCCTCGACGACGATCACGGTCTCCTCGACCACGACCGGCTCGGCTGGGGGGTCGGGCGGTGGCATGGAGGGCGGGTCCATGGCGCGGACTGTAGTGGCGGCGGAGCCGCCCCGACCGAGCGTGCGCCAGCACGCCGGGCGGCGATGGGGTGTGGGGGCGCAGCCCCACGGTGTGTGGCGGCGGAGCCGCTCCGACCGAGCGTGTGCGCAGCCGCCAGGTGTTCGGCAGCCCAGGTCCGTGACGTGGCGCGTGCGCGGACCGAGCGAATGATCGTCACGCGGGTGATGCCGGAGGGGACGGCGCGACGACCCGACGAGCTCATCGTCGAGGAACCGATGACGATCCAGCTCGACGGGACGGTGGTCTCGACGACGATGCGCACGCCGGGTCACGACTTCGAGCTGGCCACCGGTTTCTGCTTCACCGAGGGCCTCCTCGCCGGGGCGGCCGTGACCGGCGTGCGCTACTGCGCCAACGGCCCGGCGTCGGCGAGCGCGTTCAACGACGTGACGGTCGAGACCGGTGGGCGCGCGCCGACGCCCACGCCGCGGCTCGGCACGACGTCGTCGAGCTGCGGGTGGTGCGGCAGCGATCAGATCGACGCCCTGATCGAGCGCCTCGCACCACTCCCGCCGCACGAGCCGATCGCTCCCGACGTGCTCGCCGCGGTCCCCGGCCGCGTGCTCGGCGGTCAGGGGCTGTTCGGCTCGACCGGCGCCGTGCACGCCGCCGCCGCGTTCGACGCGGCCGGCGAGGTGATGGTGACCCGCGAGGACGTCGGCCGGCACAACGCCGTCGACAAGGTCGTCGGGGCGATGCTGCTCGACGGGCGCATTCCCGCCACCGGGCTCGGCCTGTTCGTCAGCGGCCGGGCGTCGGTCGAGATGGTGCAGAAGGCGTGGGCCGGCGGGTTCAGCGCCCTCGTCGCCGTCAGCGCCCCGACCGCGCTCGCCGTCCACGCCGCTCGGCGAGCCGGCCTCACGCTCGTCGGCTTCGTGCGCGACGACGGCTACAACGTGTACTCCTCGTAACCTCGAGACCATGCGCACGGAGACCGGGCTCGCCGTCCTGCACCTGTTCTGCAAGGCGTCGGCAGCCGTCGATCGCGAAGCTGTCGCGGCGTCGCTGAAGGCGGTCGAGGCCGCCGACGGCCAGGTCGTCACAGCGGCGATGCTCGGTCACAAGTGCGACGTGGCGGTGATGGCGCTGCACCCCGACTGGAGCGTGTTGCGCGCCGCGCAGCGTGGCGTCCAGGCCGCCGGCCTCGACATCGTCGACAGCTACGTCAGCATCACCGAGGTCAGCGAGTACGCCAAGGGCATGCCCGAGGAGATGCTCCGCCAGCGTCTGTACCCGACGCTGCCGCCGGACGGCAAGCCGGTGTTCTGCTTCTACCCGATGACGAAGCGCCGCGAGGCCCATGCCAACTGGTACGCGACGCCGTACGAGCAACGCGACGCGATGATGCGCGAGCACGGCCGCAGCGGGCGCACGTTCGCCGGCAAGGTCGTCCAGCTGATCACCGGCTCGACCGGCCTCGACGACTTCGAGTGGGGCGTCACGCTGTTCGCCGTCACGCCCGAGGTCGTCAAGGACGTCGTCTACACGATGCGCTTCGACAAGGGTTCGGCGCTCTACGGCGAGTTCGGGCGCTTCTACGTCGGCTACGTGGCGACGACGGACGACGCATCTCTGCGCCTGACGATGACCGCTGAGCGAGCTGGACGTTCAGCTCTCGAAGGAGGGCTGACCCGGCGTCACCGGTGTCTTGGAGACATCGACGCCGAACTCGTCGAAGCCGAAGTGGTCGAACCGGGCGATCGACCGGATCGCCGGACTGGCCGAGCTGGACGCGTCCGCCCGGACCGTCGTAGTCGATGTTCAGGTCGCTCTGCTGGGTGCACTCGGCGAACGTCCGGCAGTTGATGCCGCTGTCGCTGACGTCGACGATCCTCGCCCGCATGTCACCGGCATCGTCACTGCCGGCGGCGACCGCGGCGAGGGCGATGAGGTTGACGCAGTCGGCGGCGTTGGTGGCGAAGGCACCGGTCGGCTCGCCCTCCTCGGTGCCGTGGGCCAGCGGTGAGACGCCGGTGATGCGCTCGCGCACGTCCGTCGCCAGCGCTTGGATGAGCTCAGGCGACGGCGGATGTCGAATGGCGTCGTTGACCAAGATGTCCGGCGGCCGGTCACCCGGCGCGATGCCGGTGGCCTCGCCGATCTCGGAGAGCATGCGCGCCCCGTGCTCGCCGTCGCCGAGCACGATCACGACGTCGACGTCGCTGCTGGTGATCATCGTCGCCTCGTCGACGAGGAGGCCCTCGTCCTGAGCGGAGAACGGCAGCTCGACGTCGACCTCGAGCCCGCGCGACCTGAGGGCGGTGATCGTCGCCTCACCGAGCTGGCGGCCGTACGGGTCGTCGATGTAGGTGACGGCGACCGATCGGGCTCCTGTGTCGTCGGCCAGCTGGGCGAGCTCGACGGCCTGCAGCGAGTCACTGGGCGCGGTGCGGATGAACAGCTCGGATTCGGGGAAGTCGTCGAGCGCCTCCGCCGTCGCCGTCGGGGAGCAGGTGAGGATCCCCGCCGACAGCAGGTCGTCGAGCACCGCCAGCGTGATCGTCGACGATGCCGGCCCGACGACCGCATCGACGTCGGCCTCGATCAGCCCGGCGATGGCGTCACGGGCGGTGGACTCGTCGCCGCCCTCGTCGAACTCGGTCACCACCTCGATCGGGTCGCCCGAGCACCCCGCCGGCGGTGTTGATCGCTTCGGCCGTGACGAGCGCGGCGGCGATGAGCGGCTCGCCGATCGCGGCCGACGGCCCCGACCGCGGGAGCAGCAGACCGATGCGCAGGATGCCGTCCTCGTCGTTGGGAACCTCGGTGGTCGCGGGTGCCGTCGCCTGCGGAACCGTCTCCACGGCGACGGGTCGGCGCCACCGTCGTCGTCGCACGCCGCGACCAGCGCGAGTGAGGCGACGCAGACCAGCACCCGGCAGGACACCCGAACACGATACGGGTCGTCGTGGCCAGGGCGGCGCCGGCGCCGATCCCGTAGCCTTCACGGATGCCGTCCGCGGTCACCGCCCAGCGGGACAAGCTGATCGCCGACCACTCGCTCGGCGGTCGCGCGCTGTGCCGTGCGCTGTCCGACGCCACCGACGAGCTGCTGCGTGGGCTGTTCGCCGACGCCGCGTCGCAGATCGTCAAGCGGCGCCGCCGGGCGGCCGTCACCCTCGTCGCGGTCGGCGGGTACGGGCGCCAGGAGCTGGCACCGCAGAGCGACGTCGACGTCATCCTCGTCCACGACGGCCGGCCGGGAGGCATCGACGAGGTCGCCTCGGCGCTGTGGTACCCGATGTGGGACGCCGGCCTCAAGCTCGGCCATGCCGTGCGCTCGCTCGACGAGCAGCTGGCGCTCAGCTCGGACGACCTGGACACGGCGACGTCGCTGCTCAGCGCCCGCACGCTCGCCGGCGACGACGAGCTCGGCGCCCGGCTGGCGACGGCGGGGCTGGCGCAGTACCGCCGTCAACGGGCGCCGGTGGCTCGATGCGCTGCGCTCGCGGGTCATCGAGCGTCGAGCGACTGCCGGCGACGTCGCCTACCTCCTCGAGCCCGACGTGAAGGACGGCCACGGCGGTCTCCGCGACATCCACACCCTGCGGTGGGCCGGCGACGCCGACCTGCCCGTGCCGGCCGACGACCAGCACGCCCTCGACCAGTGCGAGGAGCTGCTCGTCACGGTGCGCGTCGCACTCCACCGCACGACCGGCCGGCCGGGAGACGTGCTGCGCCTCGAGGACCAGGAGTCCGTCGCCGCGGCGTGCGGCGTCGAGTCCGCCGACGTGCTGATGGCCGACGTCGCTGCTGCGGCACGGCGGGTCGCATGGATCGCCGACGGGGCCTGGCGCCACGCGTCACGGCACCAGGTCGGCCACGAGGAGCGCGTCGGCGACGGACTCGTCGTCGTCGACCGGGAGATCGAGCTGAGCGCACGGGCCGATCCGGCCGGCGATCCGGTGCTCGTGTTGCGCGCCGCACGCGTCGCCGCCCAGCGAGAGGTCCGCCTCGGCCGCTCGACGCTCGACCGTCTGGCCGCGAGCGTCGACGTCGACACCTGGCGCGAGCGCTGGCCGGACGGTGCCGTGGACGAGCTCGTCGCCCTCCTCCGCCAGGGGCACCGGGCGATCGACGTGCTCGAAGCGCTCGACCAGCGGGGGATCCTCGTGCGGCTGCTCCCGGAGTGGGCGCCCGTGCGCAGCCGCCCGCAGCGCAACGCCTACCACCGCTTCACCGTCGACCGCCACCTCTGGGAGGCGGCCGCCAACGCCGCCGCCCTCGCCGGCGGGGTCGATCGTCCCGACCTGCTGCTGCTCGGGGCGCTGTTCCACGACCTCGGCAAGGGGTACCCGGGCGATCACACGACCGAGGGGATGGCGCTCGTCGGGCGCATCGGCCCGCGGCTCGGTCTCCCACCGACCGACGTCGAGGTGCTGGTGCGCCTCGTGCAGCACCACCTCTTGCTGCCCGACGTGGCCGATGCGGCGCGACCTCTCCGATCCGGCGACGATCAAGAAGGTCGCCGACGCGGTCGGCGATTCGGCGACGCTCGAGCTGCTGCACGCGCTCACGGAAGCGGACTCGCTGGCCACCGGGCCGTCGGCGTGGGGGTCGTGGAAGGAGCAGCTCGTCGCCGATCTCGTCGAGCGCACCCGCGCTGCACTCGACGGGGCACCGGCGGCCTCGGCTGCTCCGGCGGTTCCCCGACGAGTGGACCCTGGCGACGATGGCGGCCGGCCGGTTCGACGCCCGGTCCGAGCGGGCGGACGACGAGGGCACCGACACGATCACGGTGGTCTGCGCCGACACGCCGGGGTCGTTCGCCCGCATCGCCGGGGTGCTGTCGCTGCGCGGCCTCGACGTGCTGACGGCGTGGGCGTACTCCGGTGAGCTCGGCGGGCCGGCGATGGCCGCGTCGCAGTTCCGTGTCGTCCCGCCGCCGGCGGGTGTCGAGTGGCCGCGGCTGTACGACGACCTCGCCCGCGCCCTCGCCGGTGAGCTGGCGATCGAGGCCCGGCTGGCGGAGCGGGCGCGCACGTACCGCCGCCGCCGGGCGACGCAGGCGGCACCCGCCGGTCCGCCGTCGGTCACGTTCCACGACGACGAGTCGGCGACGTCGACGCTCATCGAGGTGCGTGCGCCGAACCGCGTCGGCGTGCTGCACGGCATCGCCAAGGCGTTGGTCGAGCTCGGTCTCGACATCCGCCACGCGACCGTGCAGACCCTCGGCGAGGACGTCGTCGACACGTTCTACGTCCGGCGCGGCGACGGGCGCTTGGTGGTCGACCCGTTCCACCGCGCCGAGATCGAGCGCGCCGTGCTGCACGCCGTTTCGGCTGACCGGCGGTCGTGGCTACGGTGGCGCACGTGGACGCTCGCGACCTCGCCCGGTGGAGCGAGACGCTCGCCGCCATCGCCCGCACCGGCCTCGGCTTCACCGACAACCTGTACGAGCGCGAGCGCTTCGAGGAGGTGCTCAACGTCGCCGCCGACATCAAGGCCGCGGCCAACGCGGCGACGGGCATCGAGCGCCGACGCCGCCGAGGCGCTGGAGATCGAGCGCGAGCAGGACCACTTCGTCCAGGAGTGGTTGGAGTCGGTGGGTGTCGGCGTGCCCGGCTACGTCACGCCGAAGGTCGCCATCGGGGCGATCGTCGGCAACGACGACGGCGAGCTGCTGCTCGTCCAGCGCGCCGACTCCGGCATCTGGCTGTACCCGACGGGCTGGGCGGACGTCGGATACTCGCCCGCCGAGGTGGCCGTCAAGGAGGTCGCCGAGGAGACAGGCATCGAGTGCGAGGCCACACGCGTGCTCGCCGTCATCGACGGCCAGCGGATGGGCTTCTCCCGGTTCGGGATGTACATGCTCGTGTTCCACTGCCAGGCGACCGGTGGCGAGCTGCGCTGCCACCCGTTGGAGTGCGCCGACGTGGGCTGGTTCGGCGCCGACGACCTGCCGGCGACGACGGCGGGGGCCGGCTGGTGGTCGCCGATGGCGTTCGCCGCGATCCGCGGCGAGGAGTTCCCGACCGTCTTCGACGCCGTCCGGTCACCCGTCTGGCGGCCGTGAAGGTTTCGCTCCGCAACCAGAGGTTGCGGAACTCGTCGGCGGGTGTGGGGGCAGAGGCTTTGCCGGAGCCCGCCGGCGATCGATCCGACTGGTCGGTCGATCGCCTGCGGATGGGTGCCGGCCGGAGGCCGGCTCCTCAAGCTCGCTTCGCAACCTCCGGTTGCGAAGCGAAACGTCTACTCGGGTCGCGGTCTCTCAGGTACTGCTCGACCTCGGCGACGAGCTCGTCGAGGTTCTCGGCGTCGAGGCTGCCTCCGGGGGGCGTCTCGTCCTCGTCGTCGGTGTCGAGCTCGTCGTCGACGAAGGACTCGAGCCGGCTGACGTAGGCGACCAGGTCGTCGTCGTCGGCGATCAGGGCGGCGATGCGTGCGTCGTACTCGGCGGCCGCGCCGGCGAAGGCGTCGGCCGGCGGGGGGCTGCCGATGAGGCCGCACGCCCGCTCGACGAGGGCCAGCGCCGCCTTGGGCGACGGCACCTGGGCGGCGTACTGGGGGACGGCCGCCCACAGCGAGGCGACGGGGATCCCGGCGGTGGCCATCGCGTCATGGAGCACGCCGACGATGCCGGTCGGTCCCTCGTAGCGCGAGCGCTGGAGCTCGAAGCGATCGATCAGCTCGGGGTCGCTCGCCGTGCCGATGATCTGGACCGGCCGGGTGTGCGGCACGTCGGCGAGCAGCGCCCCGAGGCTGACCGACATCCGTGCCCCGAGCTTCTCGGCGACGCCGACGAGCTGGGCACAGAACAGCTTCCAGCGCAACGACGGCTCGGGTCCGAGCACGAGCAGCACGTCGCCGCCGGGGCCCGACGCCGACCACAACCCGACCGTCGGCCAGACGATCGAACGCCGCCCGTCGTTGATCCGGACGTGCGGGCGGATCGTGGCGAAGTCGGTGAACGGCTCCGGGTCGATCTCGGCGACGGCCGTGGCGCCCCACCGCTCGACCAGCGCGCGGACCGCCGACGAGGCGGCGTCACCGGCGTCGTTCCACCCGGTGAACGCGTACACCATGGTCGGCTCGCGCAGGCTCGGCTCGGCCAGCCACCGGACGTGCTCCATCGAGCAGCACGCTACCGGCCCGCCCCATCCGAGTGTTTGACGCCGTCCGAGTGTCGGAACGCCGGACGCCGCGCCTCGGACACTCGGATGCCGGTGTCAGCCGGCGGCGGGCTCCGTGGCGGCACGTGCGAGGTCGTGCGGTCCGGACGCCGGATAGCCCTTGGCATCGCGGATCGCCACGCCCCACGGGGCGAGGATCGCCAGCAGCTCGTCGACGTCGTCGCCGAGGGCGTCGATCGCCGGCTGCACCTGGACGTCGGTGTCCGACTCGATGCGCTCACGCAGCTCGCGCCCCGCCGCGGTGAAGCCACCGTCGGCCATCAAGCCCCGCGACTCGAGCCGCTCGGTCGCCGCGTCGAACTGCTCGTTCGTCCACGCCCTGGTGCGGGCGTACGAGCGCAGCGGCAGGCCCCAGTAGAGCTCGGTGAGCAGTCCGATCTCGGTCGCGTCGAGACCTGCCGACACCCACGCCGCGATGTGGCTGTCGCCGCGGTACTCCCGCAGCATGTCGCCGCGCCGCCACACGGCGGTCAGCGGATCGTCGGGGACGCCGAGGGCGCTGAGCCCGGCGAACAACGCCCGCCCCTCCGGACGGAGCGGTTCGACCGCGCGAGCGAGCAACTCGTTGGCCCGATCGAGGCCAGCCGGCTCGTCTCCCAGGACCCTGCGCAGCTGGGCGACCGCGCCGTCGGTGCGCGCGGCGCAGATGGTCGCCGCATCGGTGCGTTGCCAGCCGAGCTCGACGCACGGCACGACGACCTCGGGGTTGAACACGCCGAACGCCGCGGCGACGACGGTGCCCGGCACGTGCCCGAGCAGGCTGCCGCGGCTGGTGAAGTAGGCGGGGCCATCGGGCATCGCCACGCCGGCGACCTCGCGGGCGCTGGCGTCGAAGCCCAGCGCCTCGTAGGCGCGGTGGCACTCGGGCGCGAAGTACACCTGGCCGACGATCGGTTCGAGCGCGGCCCCGAGCAGGCGGGCGGGAGCAGTCACGGGCGGCACCATAGGCGGGCGCCGTCGCTCGGTACGATGCGGGACCCGTGGACATCGAGATCGTCGCTGCGGTGACCGACGAGCTGGTCGAGGCCTTCGACCGGCTGATCCCGCAGCTCTCGTCGTCCGCCCCGCCACCCGGCCGTGACGTGCTCGGCAGGATCGTCGGTGCGCCGGACTCGGCGCTGTTCGTGGCCAGGGTCGACGGACGCATCGTCGGCAGCCTGACGCTCGCCATGTACGTGATCCCGACGGGGCTGAAGGCGTGGATCGACGACGTGGTCGTCGACGCCGGCGCGCGGGGCCACGGCGTCGGCGAGGCGCTGAACCGCGCCGCGCTCGACGAGGCGCGGCGGCGCGGCGCCAAGGAGGTCGACCTCACCAGCCGGCCATCCCGAGAGGGCGCCAACCGCCTCTACCGCCGCCTCGGCTTCGAGGCAGCGCGACACCAACGTCTACCGCTACACCCTGTCCTGACCCAGTCGAGTACGTGGTGCATGTCGAGTGCGTGGTGCCGGCCTGCCCGGCACCACGCACTCGGATGGCCGCAAATACTCGACTGGATTGGTCAGGGGAGGATGTCTTCGGCGGATTGGCGGACTTGCCAGTCGTGGTCGGAGCGGGCGCGTTCGAGGGCGGCGGCGACGTCGTCGGCCCTGGCGTGCGCCGGGTCGACGAACGGCGCCAGGGCGAGCACCGCGCGGCGGCGGATCGCCGGGCGGTCGGCGGTCGCGGCGAGGATGGCGTCGAGAGCCCGATCGTCGCCGATCGCCCCGAGCGCGGCGACGGCTGCCTCGCGCACGAGGGGGTCGCCGGCACCGCCGGCCAGCCCGATCAGCGTGTCCAGCACTCCCGGCGCCGGCGCCTCGTGCTCGCCGCAGGCCCACGCCGCCATCTCCACCACGGAGGCGTCGGCGTCGCCGAGCGCCGGCAACAGGTCGAGCGCCGGATGGCGCGCCGCCAACTCGACCGCCCGCCGGCGCACCGACACGTCGGGATCGTCGAGCGCCGAGGCGAGCTGGCCGTCGTCGAGCACGCCGAGCCGCTCGAGCGCCCCGAGCGCGGCTGCCCGCACCCCCGGATCGTCGGCGCGCAAGCCCCGACGCGCCGTCTCCACATCGCCGGTGTGCCCGGCCAGCGCGACGCTCCTGCGGTCCGTCACTGCTTGAGCAGATCGGTGAGCGTGCTCACGATCCACGCCAGGCTGAACGCCGTCACCGTCGCCAGCACCGCACCGATGACGATCGCCAACCCCGAACTGGCGACCACCGACCACACCCGGCGCAGGGCGCCGGCGGCCTGGTACGGCGGAGCGACCGCCTCGCGCACCTGGTAGGGAACCCGCCGCGGGGTTTCGGTGAGGCTGCGTGGTCGTTTCGGCTGCGCTCTGGCAGTCTTACGCCACCCGGCCAGTAACAGGGCCACGACCGCCACGCCGGCCAACCAGGCCATCCGAACGGTGAGATCGTTGATCGACACGCAGGACGACACGCTAACCCCCGCACCCCCGCCCGAGGCGGCCACCGTCCGCGTCCCGCGCGCCCTGCACCGCGCGTGGTCGATCCCCCTGATCGTCCTCGCGATCGCCATCCTGCTGACCATCGGCCTCGCGACGCTCCTGCCGGCGAGCCTCGTCGCCAGCAAGCCGGTCAACGACGGCGCCGACCCCTCGGTCACCGTCGAGGAGGCCACCCCCTTCGCCCGCACGCCGCGGTCCGCGCAGCCCGTCGCCGCACGCGTGTCGTTCGGTCAGCTCGAGGGCTTCGCCGAGCTCGACGAGGACCGCCAGGGTGACATCTTCTTCGTCACCATCTCCGAGCCGAGGCAGTCGGTGCTCTCGTGGTGGGCTGCCGGCGGGGGTACGTGCGGACCCGCCGGCGCCTGCGCCGTCGAGCCGGAGATCGACTTCCTCACCCGCGTCGAGAAGTACGGCCGCGAGACGCCCGACCAGCGGCGCCAGATCAGCCTGCAGATGATGCGCACGTCGTCGCAGGAGGCGCAGTACGTGGCCCTGCGCGCGCTCGGCTTCGACGATGTCAGCATCCGCCCCGGTGAGGTCGTCGTCGAGGAGCTCGTGTGCCTCGAGCCGGGCACCGCCGACTGCGCCCGGTACGCGCCCGCCGACGAGGTCCTCGATGTCGGTGACACCCTGCTGACGGCCGATGGCGTCGCCCTCGACACGGTCGACGACCTCGTCGCCCAGCTCACCGACAAGGAGCCGGGCGACACCGTGGAGTTGGAGATCGACCGCCCCGGATCCGGGCGCCAGACGGTCGAGGTCGAGCTGATCGCCTCGCCGAGCGAACCCGACCGCACGATCGTCGGGATCATCCCGTTCGACACCGCCAGTGTCCAGCTGCCGTTCGAGATCAACATCGACACCGGGCGCATCGGTGGACCGTCGGCCGGGCTCGCCTTCACGCTGACACTGATCGACGAGCTGTCCGAGGGCGACCTCACCGGTGGTGCCGACGTCGCCGTCACGGGGACGATCGACATCGAGGGCAGGGTCGGGGCGATCGGCGGCCTGGCCCAGAAGGTCTCGGCGGTCCGCCAGGTCGGCGTCGACTACTTCATCGTGCCCGCCGCGCAGGGCGACGAGCAGCTCCAGCGGGCCCGAGAGATCGCTGGTGACGCCGTCGAGATCATCCCCGTCGAGACGCTCGACGAGGCCCTCGCCGCGCTCGAACGCATCGGCGGGGACCCGCTCCCTGCCCGCGACTGAGAAGCCGCGCCGGAGGCGCAGCTTCTCACCACGGGGCTCTGCCCCCGTGGACCCCGAGGAGAGAAATCGGCCGTCGCCGAAGGCGACGACGTCATCGGGGGCAGTGGGGGCGGAGCCCGACTTCAGAGCGGGCGCCTCACGGCGCACGCTCTGATTGCCGCGATCGGACGCCCCGTCACGTTTACGCTCGCGACGTGGCCATCTCCTTCTCGCGCCCGGACCCGTCCTCACCGGCCGCCGTGGCCGATGCCTCGTTCGGCACGGCCAGGCGAGGGTTCGACCAGCAGGAGGTGCGCGACTTCCTCCGCATGGTCGCTGCCGAGCTCGCCCGACTGCAGGAGCGCGAGCGCTTCCTCGAGCGCGAGCTGCGGGCGGCGCAGACGATCGCCGTCGCCGATGGCGGCCCGATCATCGACGACGACACGGCCACGCGGCTGCTCGGCGAGGAGACGGCGCGCATCCTGCAGGCCGCGCGCGAGACCGCGGCGGCGATCCGCGCCAAGGCGGAGGAGGGGACGGCGCGGCTGCTGCGTGAGGCAGGCGAGGAGTCTCAGCGCGTGCGCGAGGAGGCCGAGCTCGAAGCCAGCCGACGGCGCGCCGATGCCACGGCCGACGCCGAGTCCGAGCTGACGATGGCCAAGCAGCAGGGCCGCGAGATGGTGGAGGAGGCACGCTCGTACCGCGAGCGGGTGCTCTCCGAGCTGTCACGCCGGCGCGACCTCGCCCGCCAGCAGATCGAGCAACTCGTCGACGGTCGCGACCGGCTGATGCAGGCGTTCGAACGCGCACGCCTCGTGGCGGTCGACGTCGTCGCCGAGATGACGCCGCTCGGCGAGCCCGACGAGTACGTCGACCTCTCGCCGACGACGGGGCCAGTGCCGATCACCGTGCCGGCCGCACGCCTCGGCGACGCCTCCTCCATCGACGACACCCTGCTGATCGGCCCGGCGACGGCGCCGACACCGGAGGAGGAACCCGGGCCCGATGCCGAGGTCGTGCCGTTCCCGACACCCGACGAGATCGACGACGACGACATCAGCGCCGGCGACGTCGACGACCTCTTCGCCCGCCTGCGTGCCGGGCAGCCCGAGCCCGTCGACGAAGCGACGACGGCCGACGAACCCGTCGCCGACGACACACCCGAGACGCCCTTCCAGCAGCGCGACGCGGCACTCGTGCCGCTGATCGTCGGTGCCGCGCGGAAGCTCAAGCGAGTGCTCGCCGACGAGCAGAACGAGGTCCTCGACGCGCTCCGCCGCAAGGAGCCGGTGCGCGATCTCGACATCCTCGTGCCGTGGTCGTCGGAGCAATCGGGCCGCTACGCGGAGGCCATCGCAACCGAGCTGACGGACGCGGCCGAAGCGGGTGCGGCATCCGTCCCAGGCGGCACGTCGACCGATGTCGGTCCGGTGCTCGACCCGGTGCGCGAGCGTCTGGCAGCCGACCTCGTCGCGCCGCTCCGCGAGCGGCTCGAGCGGGCGGTCGTCGACGGCGACGGCGACAACGACGCCATCTCCAAGCGGGCGCGCGGCGTGTACCGCGAGTGGAAGACGAAGCGCATCGACGAGCAACTCGACGACATCTTCCGGCTGGCGTACTGCCGGGGCGCGATCGCCGCCTTCGAGGCGGGCACCCTCGTCACCTGGCAGGTCGACCCGGACGGACCGCCGTCGCCCGACTGCGAGGACAACGCACTGGCGGGACGCCGTCACGGTCGGCGACGTGTTCCCGTCCGGGCATGCCGCGCCGCCGATGCATCCAGGTTGCCGCTGCCTCTTGATCGCCGTCGACCGGTAGGTTCGCGCCCGTGCGGCGCGACTCTGACCTCTCCGGTCGGCGGTCGCGACGGAGGATCTCCGGTCGCGCCATCCTCATCACGGCCGGCGTCCTGTTCCTCGTCGTGGTCGTGTTCGGCCGCGCCGTGGCCCGCTTCTACGTCGACTTCCTGTGGCACGACGGCCTCGGTCGCGGCGACGTCTTCTGGGGCGTGATCCGCGCCAAGCTCACGCTGTTCGGGATGTTCCTGGCGACGTTCGCCGTGCTCGCCGGCGTCAACCTGCTGATTGCCGACCGCCTGTCGCCGAGCCGCTTCCCGGCCAACGTGCACCCCTACGTCGAGCGCTTCCACGAACTGTTCGGGCACCGCCTGCGGCTGGTCCGCTACGCCGGCGCGGCCTTGCTCGCGGTGATGGTCGCCCTGCCGACGACGTCGCAGTGGCAATCGTGGCTGCTGTTCCGCAACAGCGAGTCGTTCGGCGTCGCCGACGACCAGTTCGGTGCCGACGTCGGCTTCTACGTCTTCGACCTGCCGTTCCTCGGCTTCGTGCTCGACTGGCTGTTCGTCGCCATGCTGCTGGTGCTGCTGCTGACGATTCTCGCCCACGTGCTCAACGGGGGAATCCTGTTCGCCTCGCCGATGCCGTCAGTGCGCCCGGCGACCAAGGGGCACGTCGCCGTCCTCCTCGCCGTGCTCGCCACGCTGAAGGCGGCGGACTACTGGGTGAGCCGCTACGAGGCGACGAACGAGCGCCGAGGGTTCGTCCAAGGCGCCACATACGCCGTCGTCAATGCCCAGCTACCGGCGCTGATGCTGCTGATGCTGATCGCCCTGCTGACCGCCGTGCTGTACCTGTCGACGTTGCGGACCGGTTCGTGGAGATTGCCGCTCATCGCTTCCGCGCTGTGGCTCGTCGTGCTCATCGCCGGTGGACTCGTCTACCCGGCGATGGTCCAGTCGCTCGTCGTCAACCCGAACCAGCAGGACCGCGAGCTGCCGTACATCGAGCGCAACGTCGAGGCGACGCGCGAGGCGATGGGCATCAACCTCGACGAGGTCGCCGTGCGCGACGTCACGTTCGAGCGGCTGACGGCCCAGTCGATCGAGAGCGATCTCGCTCCGTTGCAGGACGTTCGGCTGCTCAACCCGACGGAGATGCTGTCGCGGTTCCGCGTCGATCGCGGCACCGACGCCGGGTTGAAGATCGACGATCTCGACGTCGATCGCTACGACATCGACGGGCGCCTGCAGCAGGCGCTGACGGCAGCACTCGAGCTCGACGTCGACGGCAGCCCGAACCAGAGCTGGCAGGGGCGCCACCTCATCAACACCCGCGGGTGCGGGCTCGTCATGGCACCGGTCGGCCGCGTGCTGGAGAGCGACAGCCCCGACTACCAGACCGTCGAGCTGGTTCGCCCGGAGCTGTACTTCAGCCCCAGTCTCAGCGGCTACGCCGTCGCCCGCACGTCCGCCGCCGAGCGGGGTTGCCCCGGTGGCGAGACGGCGGACTACGTCGGCGCGCGGGGCGTGCAGATGTCGTCGTTCGTGAGGCGGGCGGCGTTCGCCCTCGCCTTCCTCGACTACAACGTGCTCGGCTCGGGCGCCATCGAGGACAACTCGCAGATGTTGTGGGTGCGCAACGTCCGCGATCGGCTGACCAAGCTGGCGCCGTTCCTGTCCTACGACGGCGACCCGTACCCGGTCGTCGTCGACGGTCGGGTGCAGTGGGTCGTCGACGCCTACACGACGACGAGCCGGTACCCATACGCCCAGCGCGTCGGCAACGAGGTCCAGCTCACCAACGACAGCGGCCTCCCCCGCGATGCCAACTACGTGCGCAACAGCGTCAAGGCGGTCGTCGACGCCTACGACGGGTCGGTCCGCTTCTACGTCACCGACGAGGAGGATCCGATCATCAGGGCGTGGCAAGGTGCCTTCGGCGACCTGTTCTCGCCGGCGACCGAGATGCCCGAGCGCGTTGCTCCAGCACCTGCGCTACCCAGAGGACCTGTTCCGCGTGCAGACCGACGTCTACTCGAAGTACCAGCTCCCGCCGGAGCGCTTCTTCGAGCGCGAGGGCGCGTGGTCGGTGGCCCAGGCTCCGAGCATCGACCCCCGGGAGTCGACGAGCGAGGACACGCCGGCGACGGCGCCGTCCGACGATCAGACGCCGTCGGAGCTGGCGTCGGAGTCGACGGCCAACCGCTTCATCCCCTACTACACGATGTTCGCCGACCCGTCGGGGGAGGGCACCGAGTTCGTCCTCCTGCGGCCGTTCGTGCCGTTCTCCCGAGCCGACGAGCGCACCGAGCTGCAGGCGTACATGACGGCGTCGAGCGACCCGGACACGTACGGCGACCTCACGGCCTACGTCGTGCAGGAGCGCACGCCTGGCCCGCGAGCCGTGTCCAACTCGATCGACTCGGAACCGACGATCACCCAGCAGATCGCCTTGCAGACAGGCGGCGGCAACCGCGTGCGGTTCGGCGACCTCCAACTCGTGCGCGTGGACGAGGGCCTGCTGTGGGTGCGGCCGTTCTACGCGGCCGTCCCGCAGGGATCGGACCGCAACACCACCGTCACGTCGTACCGCTTCGTCATCGTGTCCGACGGCTCGCGCGCGGCATCGGGTGAGTCGCTCGGCGAGGCGATCGGCAAGCTCTACCCCGGCTTCGAGGCCGATCTCGGCGACCGCGTCGGCACCGACGCCGACCCGACGGAGGGCGGCGAGGACACCCCGCCGCCGGAGACGAGCAACGATCCGGCCGAGCTGCTGGTGCAGGCCGATGAGCTGCTGGCGGAGGCCGACGCGGCGCTCGACAACCGGGACCTCGGCGAGTACCAGGCGAAGGTCGAGGAGGCCCAAGCTCTCATCGACCAGGCCTTGGAGCTCATGGTTCCCGCTTCCGGAGGGTGAACCTCAGCGCGCCTTCTTCAAGTCCGTGGCGAGGCGGGCGAGGTCCTCGCGGAAGGCGATCTGGTAGCGGGCCTGCTCGTTGGCGAGGCGCACCTGGCCATCGCGTAGCTCGCTCACAGCGGTCGCGTCGGGGCCGTCGCCGGATGGACGGGCATTCAGCCCGTCGATGTCGTTGCCCAGCTCGGTGAGCTGGTTCGCCAGCTCGGTCGACACGGAGGTGACGCGGGCGTCGAGGGCGGCGATCTCGCCGGCCAGCTGCTCGACTCGCGTGCCGAACGGGGGAGTGGCGTTGTTGGCGTGCTCGATCGCCGCCCGCAGCTCGGCCAGCTCGGCCTTGATGCGCTCGATCTCGGCGGGATCGGTGGAGCGCCGGAACAGTCCCATGTCCCGGTCACGGTACACGTGGTCGCCGATAGCGTGCGCGGCCGTGACCGCGGCCTCCGTCAACAGCATCAGCATCGAGTACGACGTGCACGGCGACGACGATGGCGAGCCGTTGCTGCTCGTGATGGGGCTGGGCGGCCAGCTCGTCGCATGGCCGCTCGAGTTCGTCGAGCGGCTGGTCGCCAAGGGTTTCCGCGTGATCCGCTTCGACAACCGCGACATCGGACTGTCCACCAAGATGGCCACGCCGCCGCCCACCCGCCGCGAGGTGATGACCGCCGCGGTCGCCCCGAGTCGCGCCAAGTCCGAGTACACGATCGACGACATGGCCGACGACGCGGCCGGCCTCCTCGACTCCCTCGGCATCGATCGGGCCCACGTCGTCGGCATGTCGATGGGCGGGATGATCACCCAGGCACTGGCCATCCGCCATCCCGACAAGGTCGCCAGCGTGACCTCGATCATGTCCAACACCGGCGACCGCAAGCACGGCCGTGTGAAGCGCTCGCTGCTGCGCAAGCTGCCCAAGCTGATGGTGCGCACGCCGGACGACGCCGTCGAGAACGGCGTGGCGATGTTCCGCCTGATCTCCGGGCCGCACTTCGACGCCGACGCGGCCCGGCAGATGGGCGAGGAGGCGTTCCACCGCTCGTACTGCCCGGAGGGCGCGGCCCGCCAGACGATGGCCATCGCCGCCAGCCCCGACCGCACGTGGGACCTGCGCCGTGTCCGTGTCCCGGCACTTGTCATCCACGGCATCCTCGACCCGCTCGTCACGCCGAGCGGCGGTGTGGCGACGGCACTGGCGATCCCCGGGTCGAAGCTGGTCATGTACCCGGACATGGCCCACGACCTGCCCAAGCCACGGTGGGACGACATGATCGACGAGATCGTCGCCAACGCCAGGCGCGCCGGTCCGGACGGCACCGCTGGCGCTCCGGCGACGGTGCGTTGAGTGGCGGCACGGCCGACGCTCGTCGCGCTCGACGTCGAAGGGGTCCTCGTCCCGGAGATCTGGATCGCCGTCGCCGAGCGCACCGGCGTCGACGAGCTGCGCATGACGACGCGCGACGAGCCGGACTACGACGCGCTGATGCGCCGGCGCCTCGAACTGCTCGATCGCCACGGCCTGACGATGAGCGTGATCACCGAGACGATCGCCGGTCTGGCACCGCTGCCGGGCGCCGTCGAGTTCCTCGACCGGCTGCGTGCCCGGACGCAGGTGATCCTGCTCTCCGACACGTTCGCCCAGTTCGCCCGGCCGCTGATGGCCCAACTCGGGTGGCCGACCATCCTGTGCCACGACCTCGAGGTGGTCGACGACCGCATCGTCGGGTACCGGCTGCGGCTACCCGACCAGAAGCGCTCATGCCGTCCTCGCCTTCCAGTCGCTCGGCTACCGCGTGCTGGCCGGCGGTGACTCCTACAACGACGTGTCGATGCTGCTCGCCGCCGACGTCGGGTTCCTGTTCCGGGCGCCCGACCGTGTACGCGACGAGTTCCCGCAGTTGCGGGCGCTGGAGACGTACGACGAGCTGTCGGAGGCGCTCGCCACGGTGTGAGCGGCAAGCATCCTGCGAGGCGGCGGGCAGCGCGGGCGGTCCGCCCGCCGGCCCCACAGGGCGGGGGGTTGTAACCCGAAGCGTGCCTCCGTGGAGGTTGCAATAAGGTTGGTGCCTTCGCAGGAGGCGAGGCGTGGACGCAGACCTGAGCGGTCGACGAGCGGCGATCGACCGCGAGCGGGAAGGGCTCGCGCGCGGCTCGGTCTCGCCCGCGATCCGCGCCTCGTGGGACCGTTGTCGTCGAGTCATCGACACCGAACACGACCATGCGCCGGTCGCCGACGACGGCGTCGACGAGCGCTGGGATGCCTCGCCGATCCGCCGAGCCGCCCCTGAGCTGGTCGCCCAGCTCGCCGATGCGGGGCGCGACGCCGGGCTGCTGGCGATCGTGACCGATGCGACCGGGCGCGTGCTGTGGGAGTCGGCGCCGTCGGCGCTGCGCCGTCCCGCCGAGGGCGTCGGGCTGATCCCGGGCGGTCGCTGGGACGAGACCGCGGCGGGGACCAATGGCATCGGGATGGCGATCGTCACGGGCCGTCCGTCGGCTGTGTTCGCCACGGAGCACTGGGTGTCGCCGGTCCGTGAGTGGGTCTGCTACTCGGCACCGGTGCGAACGCCGGACGGCACGGTGGCCGGGGTGATCGACCTGAGCACGACGTGGACACGTGCGAACCCGCTCGGCCTGGGCACGATCGCCGCCTACGCCCGACTGATCGAGGCCGAGCTCGCCAGGGCGAACGTCGCCGCCGGGCCGCGCGGGCTCGACCTGCACGTGCTCGGCCGGCCGCGGGTGGCCCTCGACGGCGTGCGCGTCGCCCTCAGCCCGCGCCAGGTCGAGCTCGTCGTCGCCCTCGCCGTCGTGGGTGCGGCGTCGCTCGACGAGCTGCACGCCCTGCTCTACGGCGACCGGCCGGTGAGCCGGGCAACCGTCCGGGCAGAGATCTCACACACCCGCGACCTGCTCGGCGGCGCCATCGCGTCACGCCCGTACCGCCTGACCGTGCCGTGTCGCGTCGACGCCCTCGACATCTTGGAGCTCGTCCGGGCCGGCGATCTCGACCACGCGGTCGGCAGCTACGCAGGTCCGCTGCTGCCCACGAGCGATGCGCCGCTCATCGTCGAGCGGCGGTACCACCTCGACGTGGCCCTGCGGACGGCGCTGCTGCGTGACGGTTCGACGGCGCAGCTGCTGCGCTTCGCCGGCGTGCACACATCCGATGTCGAGGTGCTGCAGCGTGCCGTCGCCGTCGCCACGATCGACGACCCTGACCTTCCAGCAGCCGTCGCCGCGCTCGCCGTCGCCACGGCCGATCTCACGCTCTGACTCACTCGCCGGTCGCGAACCGGCGAGTCCGTGACGGCGTACTTCGTGCCGGTCGAAGGAGCACCGATGAACACGACGATGACAGACGAACGCGCGCCTGAGCGCGATGCCACCTCCGCCGGATCGGCGATCACCCGGGTCGTGCTCGGTGGTGTCGCGTTCGCAGCCGGCCTGGTCGGGATCGCCATGCTCGTCGCGCCGCGATCGACGGGGACGTTCTTCTCCTGGCAGCTCGCCCCGGCGCCGCTCGCCTCGTTCGTCGGATCGTGCTACGTCGCGTCCGCCCTCGTGTTCGGCTGGGCCGCCTGGAAGGAGCGCTGGGTCGGGCAGCGCGGGCTGTCCGTCGCCGTGCTCGGGCTGGCCGCTCCGACCCTCGTGGCGACGATGCGCCACCGCGACGTGTTCGACTTCGGCCGCTGGCAGGCGGTCGCCTGGGTCGTGCTGTTCGTCACCAGCGTGTGCAGTTTCGGCGCCCTCGCCCTGTTCCGGCGTCGGGAACGGCCGACCTCGCCGCTTGCCCTCGGCGCCATCGCCCGTGTCGTCCTCGCCGCGCTCGGAGTCGCCTACGGGGCGATCGCCGTGGTGCTGTGGGCGTCGCCCGGTGCGGTGTCCGAGCACGGACCGATCGCCGCGGGACCGCTCGGGATCCGCTTCGTCGGATCGTGGGCGGCCTTCCTCGCTCTCGCCGCCCTCTACGCAGCGACGCATCCACGACTCGATGAGGCCCGGATCCCGGCGGCGGCCCTGGTGGTGTTCCCCTTGGCGACGATGTTCGTCACCGTCGCCC
The DNA here is from genome assembly GCA_963749315.1 of uncultured Acidimicrobiia bacterium. GTDB lineage: Bacteria > Actinomycetota > Acidimicrobiia > Acidimicrobiales > Ilumatobacteraceae > JALZMG01. The sequence goes on along the minus strand of CAVVMS010000032.1, from coordinate 13,045 downwards.
ACGCCGAGGACCTGCGCGCGGGCCCGGGGCGCTGACCGCCGCCGGTCTCCTGGTACTGCTGGTCGCCGGGTTGTTCGTCCTGTCGGGCGGGCCTAGAGTGGTGTCTCCACCGACGCGGGGTGGAGCAGTCCGGTAGCTCGTCGGGCTCATAACCCGAAGGTCGCAGGTTCAAATCCTGCCCCCGCCACCGAGAAGGCCCTGGTCAGGAGGACCTCCAGGGCCTTCGTCGTGTTCCGGCTGGTGTCTACCGGTTCGTCTACCGGGTTGCAGCCGGTAGACGCGATGACGCGTGGCGAAGGTGCGCGCGGCTTCGGCTTGTATGCCGGGCAGAACGTGTTGGTAGGTCGCCATGGTGAATCCGGTGTCGCGTGGCCGAGCCGTTCGCTGACGACTTTGACGGGTACGCCTGCTTTCAAGGAGCGTCGCGTGGGTGTGGCGAAGGTCGTGGAGCCGGATGCCCGGGACGCCGCGCGCAGCCATGACTGCGTTGAAGATCTGTGAGAGCCGGTCCGGGTGGATCGGGTCGCCTGAACGCGTGCAGAAGACGTAGTCGTCATCGGCGCGACGTCCCGGTCGAGCTCTGCCTGGACCCGCGCCAGCGGTGAGCACGTCAACCGTCGTGGTGTCGAGGTCGATCCAGCGACGGCGTTCGCGGTCTTGCCGCGGTCTCGTGGAGTTCGTAGGCGACCGAGACGAGCGAGCGGTTGACGGAGATGCTGCCGCCTTCGAAGTCGAGTCGCCCCACTTCAGCCCGAGGAGCTCGCCGCGGCGCATGCCGGTGTTGGCAGCGAGCCAGAAGGCGGGGAACAGGCGCTCACCTTGGCGGAGGAGGGAAGACGTGCAGCTGGTCGGCGTTCCAGGCGCGGATCTCGTTTCGCGGTCGGTGGCGCTTGGGGATCGGCGTCGGCCGCGACGTTGCGCATGACGATTCCTCGCCGGCATGCATCGGCCAGTGCCTTGTGCAGGATCACGTGGATCTCGAGCACGGTCTTCGGCTCGAGTCCGCCGCTTGCCGTCGGTACCGCCGTTCGCGAACAGTTCCGCGTACAGCGCGTCGAGGTGGTGCCCACGGAGCCGACGAAGCGGTACTCGTCCGATGCGGGGCACGACATGAGCTCGGCGTTGCGGCGGTAGCCGTCCCATGTACTCGGCCTCAGGCTGGCGCGCTTGCGTGGCAGCCACGTGTGCAGGAGGTAGTGCCCGAGTGAGAGTCCCGTGCAGCAGCTGTTCGTGCGGGCCTGCGACGCCAGCGCCGTCGCCGTCGCTGCGCCTCATCGCGGTCGGCGCCGGCGGCGTGCCATCGACGGCGTTCCCGACCCGAGATTGGATCGCGGCCTTCGTAGATGACCGCATAGAAGCGGCTGTCCCGCTCGAGCGAGTAGCCCCGCATGGTGTGCTCCTCTCCCGGTGGATGTCGCCGGTAGAGATAGGCGAAAGGCGCAGGTCAGCGTGTCCGTGCACGGGGTCACCAGCCCGACGACGATCGGAGTTCCGGTGGCTCAGCCCCCCGGACAGCGCGTTCGGCGGCGATTGTCCACACACGCAGCGACCGGGCCGAAGTGCAGCGGCGGCGCCGCCGGCCGGCACGCCGCGTATTGCCCGCGGATTATCGGCTGCACATGCCGTCGTCCACCGGCACCTATCGGATGCGTATAAGCCCGTTCGCCGGGTGTTATCGGACGCGCAAACTCGGACGTCGTGTGGCGAGCGGCTCAGTGCGCCAGGGTCGGCGCTTCGGAGGTGCTGCCGCGGAACCCGCGGCGAGCGGTATTGGCCGTCCCTTCCGGCACCTCGGATTTCAGCGGGGTGTGGTGGTGGGGAGTAGGTCCCAGTTGGGTCTGCCGGCGTAGAGCAGGACTCGGATGCGGAAGTTGCGGAAGCGGGTCATCCCGAACGCCACCCGCTTGATGCGCTTGATCAGGTTGTTGACCGCTTCGGTCGGTCCGTTGGAGACGTGAGCGCGGTGCCAGGCGACGATCTGGTCGCGCCAGCGCAGGATGGTGCGGCCCATTTGACGAACCTCTGGCGGACACGACTCGTCTTGGAGGTCGTGGCCGAGCCGGTCAACGAACTGCTCGGCGAGTTCGGGGTCGGTGTGGTCGTAGATGCTGCGGACGACTTCTTTGGCGTGCCACGCGGTGCGCACTTCACCGTTCGGGTCGCCGGCTTCGAGCAGGCCGAGCAGCTTGGTGCGGCCTCGTTCGTCGAGTCGTTCGTCGGCGCGGGTGAGCAGGCGCCGGCAGCGGTAGAGCGGGTCGGTCTTGCGGCCGCGGTGGCCGAGCGTCTCGTTCTGCACCCGGCGGCGGACCTCGTCAAGCTTGGTGTTGGCCAGCTTGACGAGATGGAACGGATCGGCGACCTGGGTGGCGTCAGGCAGCATCGTGTCGAACACCGCCCGATAGGGCCCGGACAGATCGAGCGTCGCCCATTCGATCTGATCGAGCCACGCCTGCTCGCGGTCGGCGAACCAGGCGCACGGCCCGGCGCTGTCACGACCGGCGACGACGTCGAGGAGGCGGCCGGCACGGACGTCGACGATCGAGGTCGACCAGCATTGACGGCGCCACGGCCCGATCCTGACGAACAAGGTCTCGTCCAACCCGACCGCTGTTGGTTCACCGATCCGCGCCGGGTCGTCATCGACGAGGGCGGTGCCATAGGCGATGACGGCGTCGTTGACGGTGTGCCAGTCACAGCCCAGCTCGACGGCGATCTCGTTGACGGTGCGACCGCGGCGACCGACCTGTTCGGTCACCCACCGCCCGGCCCGGTCCGTCAACGCCAGCCGCGGCGCCGCGATCCACAAGTCCTCCCCGGTCCACGAACCCATCGGACAGGCCCGGTTCGGGCACGACCAGCGGTGCTTGTGCCACACCAGCCGTGTCTGGCGGCCGAACGCCGGCAGATCGACGAGCTCGACCCGATCCCGGTCCTTCACCTTCGCCGGCTGCGCGGCAGCGCGGACACGCCGGACGCTCGCCGGCCGTCTCGACGTGCACCCACAACGGGCCGTCGCGCTCATCGACGACACCGAGCACGCGCACCGCGGGCAGGCCAACGAGCAGCTCGCACATGCGAGTAGGGTCCGTGATCACAGGGGCTCTCCATCTGAAGGCGTCGAGAACCGTCAGATTCGCAGAGCCCCTGTGCCGCGCCCGGGACCCCTCCTATCCAGCTACACCCCGCTCAGATCCGAAGCGCCTCCTCTTCCGGACGCAGCTCTGGGACCTCGCGTTCTCGCGGGGTGGTGGACTCGCCGCCGAGCGAGGGCCGAGCGGTCCGTCGAGCGTCAGCCGGTGGTGGGGGTCAGCGTCGGCGGCGATCGTCAGGACCTGTCGAGCCTGGGCGGTCGCTTCGGTGAGGCTCAGTGTGCGGCTGTCGGCGATGAGGGAGTCGAACGACGCAGCGCCGAGGTGCGTGGGCGCGGCGGCGAGCAGCTCGTCGCACAGCGCTCGATCGGGTGGGATAAGCGCGAGTCCGATGCGCTCCATGGCAGCATCAGCGGCGCCTTGCAGGCGCGTCGCGATCGTCCAGTCGCTGATCACGGCGGCGAGCCGGGCGGCGACGATCCACGCCGAGGTGACGTCGCGGAGCGAGCCGAGCTCGAGGGCGACGTCGAGGCACTCCAGCTGCCGGCGTGCCGCGGCGCGCGTGGTGGTCTCCAGCGAGCATCTCGATCTCGGCGAGGTTGCCAAGGTCGACGGCCCGCGCGTCGGTGTTCCCGAGCCGAGTGGAAATCTCCAGCTCGCCTTCGGCAGCCGAGCGGGCGTCATCGGGTCGGCCCTCCTCGATCGCCGCCATGCACAGGAGGTTGAGCAGTCGGGATCGCCCGCGCCAGCTCGACGTCCTTTCGAGGGCCGCCTCGGCGATCGCCCGGGCGGCATTGGCGTCACCGCGGTGCAGGGCGAGAATCCCGCGGAACTGGTCGATCCGGCCGTCGAGCCACGGTGGGGTCCCGACGTCGGCGGCGAGAAGCTGGGTCTCGTCCAGCAGGGCGGCAGCCCGGTCCACGAGCCCCTGGTCGCTGGAGAGCACGACGACTTCGGCGAGCAGGGCGACCCTCGCAGGCGTCCGCGCCGGCAGCCGATCCAGCAGCCGCAGGCCCTCCTCACCACCAGCTCCGGGCGACGCGCGACGGCTGTCGACGACCACCATGCACGCGAGCTCCTGTGCCAGTTCCTCGTCGTGGGGCGCGACGATCGGGATGAGGGGGCGCACGTTGTCGATGTCCCGGGATCGTTGGGCAAGCAGCTGGACGTCGGCCTTCTCCAGCTGAGGTCCGTACGAGTCGAGGAAGAACCGGGCCAGGCGCAGCGCCACATTGGCCAGTTCCCCGGACTCGGGAGCTGGCGCTGGGCGAACGCCCGCACGTGTCGAGCATGCGGTAGCGGGTCGACCTGCTGCGGTTCGTTGACGACAAGCGACTTCGACACGAGCGACCAGATCAGCTCGGGCACGTCGTATGCGTCGAGGTCATCGGCGGCCACTGCCACCCGGCGCCTCCAGACCGAACCCGGCGGCGAACACGCCGAGGCGCCGAACGCGAGCTGCTCCTCGGCGCGAGCAGCGATGGCTCCACTCGATCGTTGCGTCGAGGCTTCGCTGGCGGGCGCTGACTGTCGGATCGTCGCTGTGCAGGAAGCCGGGGTGCCTCCCAGCCTGGCCACGATGTCGGCCGGGGCGAGCACGTCGCAACGGGCGGCGGCAGTTCGATGGCGAGCGGGAGCCATCGAGGAGGCGGCACAGCTCCACCAGCGTGGTCCGCAACGTTGGGTCGAGGCGACCGGTGAGACCGGCGCGGTCGCAGAAGAGCTGCAGCGCTGCGTCATCGGGATCGAGAGGCGCGAGCCGCCAGATCCGCTCGCCGCGCAGCCCGAGTGGTTCCCGACTCGTCGCCACCACGCTGAGGAGCGGGCACCCGCGCAACATCGTCGACGTGCCGGGCAACTCCTGCGATGAGGTGCTCGCAGTTGTCCATGATGACCATCGCCGTGGCGGCCACGCAGGTGCTCAAGGACCGCAGCCGCGGTGACGAGGCGGCGCTGGTCGGGGCGGCGACCGCTTCGGCCACCGTCGGGACGATGAGGTCGGGTCGTTGAGCGGTGCGAGGTCGACGAACCACACACCGTGCTCCACCTCCGCGGCGGGACGCATGCCGAACTCGGTGACGAGTCGGGTCTTGCCGAGGCCGCCCGGTCCGACGACGGTCACGAGCCGGGCTGTCGCGACCAGCTCGGCGAGCACACCGAGCTCCTCTGCCTCCGACGATCGTCGTCGGCGCAGCGACGAGGTTGTGTCGGTCGGCAGGCAACACCGCAGCGGCGGGAATGCCGTGACGAGACCGGGACCGGTCGCCTGCAACAGCTCCACGGGCTCGTCGAAATCACGGACCCGGTAGCGACCGAGCGACCTCAACAGGCCTCGCGCCGGACCGGTGACCTGCTCGGCGGTCGCTGGACACCACGATCTGGCCACCGTGGGCGGCGTCGACCACTCGAGACGCCTGGTGGACGGCGAGCGCGATGTAGTCGTCACCGTGCGGCGAGGCGAGCCCGGTGTGCATCCCATCCGCACTCGGATCGACCGCGTCATCGGGCCACGGCTCGGCCGTGAGCTCTCGCTGGCGCGGCACGCACGCTTTGATGGCGGCGATCGGATCGGCAAACGCGACGAAGAACGAATCACCTTCCGTCTTCACCTCCCAGCCCGAGCCGCTCCACGCCGCGCGCAGGATCTCCGCGATGCCGCTCGAGCAGCACGGGGTACCGGTCGCCGATCCGCCGGAAGAGCTGTGTGGATCCCTCGATGTCGGTGAACGCGAACGTCACCAAGCCCGACGGAAACGCCCGGTCCGACCGCGCCACGCACTCAGTATCGTCCGCCCCGCTGCCACTTTGCGCCGCCGCTTCAGACGCCTCGCGGTCAGTCGCCGGCCATCGTGGGGCCGCAAAGTGTGGACGGCGTTCGGCTCAGCGTATACACGACGCAGACGTCGCTGCCGGCGAGGATGCCGGTTGGCCCCATGGACGGGATCCGTTCGACCACGCCACGGCTGCCGATCACGAGCACCCAGCACCCTGGCCGACAACTCCAGGGCCAGAGCAACGTCGCCGCCAGCCGCTCGTACAGCGGCACGATCGCCTCGCTGACCAATCGTGCCACGTGCTCAGGTCCGAAGTGCTGGCGGACCAGCCATCGCTCGTACAGGATCACTCGTAAATGCGAGCGTCATCGCCATGCTTGACACCTCGCACGGCGCACGTCCGCGGTCACGAAAGCTGAGTCGGGCGGCAGCGTCACCACGCCGGGCCGAACGTCCGACGAGGCCCAAGCTTGCGGCCGTGCGCCGATAGTCGGGCTCGACGATCAGCTTGAGCAAGCCCGCGCGTCGTCACTGATCAGCGTCAATGCGTCACGCATGCGTCATGGCGCCTTGTTCGAGCGGGAGGACGGTTCAGTCGCCGTCTCGGGCAACGGAAGCCGTCAGGCCACGCGCAAGCCGGCACGCACCCGCAACCCTCCGCGACGCCGAGCGTCGTCGTCGCCGCTCCCGCGCATCGCCGATGGGGTCGGCCCGTGCTCCAAACGCCAAGCCGCAGGCGGTATGGGCCCGCTCCTCTTCCGCCCCGCACGTCGCGGGGTACGTATCCGATAAGCGCGGCCGAATTCCCGTGCGTCACAGTCATCGAACGCCGGTACGTGGGTGCTGCGTGCGAGACGACAGCAGGCTCGAGGTCGATGTCGTGAGGAGATGTGGAAGGCTTCTGCGAATGACGGGCCGATACATCGAGTCGCGGGCCACTCGACGTGGATCTACGACAGCGGTGAGGGCGAGCCGACCATCGTGATCTTGCACGGAGGTCTCTCAAACAGCGATGAACTCCTCGACGCCATCGGCCCTCCGATCGGCGAGAACCACCGTGTCGTTGCTTTCGACCGCCGCGGCCACGGACGTACCGCCGACACCGAGGCGCCGTTTCACTATGACGACATGGCGACCGAGACGATTGCCGTCCTCGACCAACTGATTGATGGTCCCGCCGTGCTGGTCGGCTGGAGCGACGGCGGAATCATTGCGCTACTGTCTCGATGCGCCGACCCGATCTCGTCAGCCGGCAGGTCGTGATCGGCGCGAACTACCACTTCGACGGGCTCCGACCGCTGGATCGATCCAGAATCACCGATCAGCGCAGTGATGGCATCGGCGTACACCGAGCGCAGCCCCGACGGCAAGGATCACTTCGACGTCGTGATGGCCAAGGCGGTCGCTCAGTTCACCACCGAACCAACGCTTACCGTTGACGATCTGGCGATGGTCTCGACGCCGACGCTGGTCCTGGTCGGTGACGACGATCTCGTCGAACTCAGCCACACGGCGTCGCTGTACGAGGCGCTGCCGGCGGGCCGCTTGGCGATCGTGCCCGGGACCTCCCACGCCGTGCCACTGGAAGCGCCCAGCGAGGTTGCGCGCCTCATCTTGGACTTCATCATCGCCGACGATCCCCCGAAGACATTCATCCCCAGCCGCCGCAAGGGCTGAACGCTCGGCTCTAAGGGTAGGAGCACTCCGGACCCGCACACATGCGAAGTGTCCGGATGAGCGGCGCCGACCAGCTCGGCCCGACGTGGTGTACCGCCGGTTGCCGGAGGCCAACCATCAGCCATGACGCGACGAGGCGCTGCTGTCAGGTCCGCTCGACGGCGGCGCGGCGGATGAGAGACTCCGACACGGTGTTCGACGCTGCCGCTGGTCATGCTGGCGCTGGTGAAGCTCGGCCTGTTCAACATCAACATGGGTGCCAACGCGTCCCGCGAGCGCATCTCGGGCGTCGCCCGGACGGCTGAGAAGCTCGGCTTCGAGTCGCTGTGGGCGGGCGAGCACATCGTGTTGCCGGACCCACAGGCGCCGCCGTCGCCGATGGCGCCGCAGGACCCCTGCATCGACGCCGTGCTCGCCCTGACCTGGGCGGCCGCTGCGACGTCGACGATCCGCCTCGCCACGGGCATCGTGATCCTCCCCCAGCGCAACCCGCTCGTGCTGGCCAAGGAGGTGGCCAGCCTCGACGTGCTGTCGGGCGGCCGGCTGACGCTCGGCGTTGGCGTCGGCTACCTACAGCCAGAGTTCGCCGCCATCGGCGCCAACTACGACGACCGCGGCGCGGTCACCGACGACTTCCTCGCCGCCATGGCGAGCCTCTGGTACGACGAGCATCCCGAGCACCACGGGCCATTCAGCGACTTCGCTGGCATCGACGCCTACCCGCGACCGGTGCAGCAGCCCATCCCGATTGTCATCGGCGGCCATAGTGGTCCCGCGTACCGTCGCGCCGTCGCCAGCGGTCACGGCTGGTACGGGTTCGCCCAGAAGCCCCCGGACACCGCGGCCTCGATCGTGGGACTGCGCCGAGCGGCCGAGCAGGTCGAGCGGGCGGAGCACCTCGGTGAGCTTGAGATGAGCGTGACCCCACGCGTCCCGCTGACCGACGAGACGGTGAGCGTGTTCGCCGAGCTCGGCGTGCACCGCCTCGTGCCGATGCCGCGACCGGGCGCGACCGAAGCGGACATCGACGCGCGCATGGCTGAGGCGGCAGCGGCGGTCGTCCGCGGCTAAAGACGGCGGTCGGGCCGGCTCGGCAACGAGGACCGGCATGACCCGGTCGGTCCTCTAGTACTTGTCGTAGGGCGGGTGACCGACCCGGCGCTGTCACGATGACGACGTTCGGCGTCGTCGCCGACGGTATCCCGGAATTGCTCGCCCGGCTGGCCGAGCACGGCATCGAGCCCGCCGACGCCGTACTTTCGCTACCTCGTCATCGACCCGGAGCACTCGATTCTGACTTCGCCGGCATCACAATCCGATATCCACGACCGAATAGCCCGGCTGTCGGTGCCCGAGAACGCCGGCTGGACCGCGCTACCGAACGCCCGAGGTCGTCGTTCGGTCACCTGCACGGTTCGGCAGCGGGAAGTCGAGCGGCAGTTCGGCGCTCCCGCCAGTGTTCATCGGGGCGTCGGACGGCCCCGGATCACGACGTGATCCGGGGCGATGAACGGCAGGGCGGGCACGTTGCTCATGCCCGGTCGATGCGGATCGAGTCGAGCACGGCGGCGAACTCAGCGCGATCCGCCGCCGATGACCCCGGCCACAGATTCGTGTTGATGACGACGACCGTGCCGTCGATGTCGAGGACCATCAAGGTCTCGAACTGGCCCGGTTCGTAGTAGTCACCGCGCCGAAATTCGAATCGTCTCCGTTCTGCCAGCTTCTCAGTCCGGCGCCATCAGCCTCTGGATCTCTCATGTGCCCAGGCGACATGTTGGGGCAGTCCGAGAGCACGGCGGGCGCGGTGCGTTGGAACGTCTTGCCGGGGTAGCCGTCGACGGAGATGTCCGATGGGGCGGTCACGTCGGCCCATCCGTGCTGCTCACTGAGCGCGGCGACGAGGCCGTCGAGGGTCGTCACAGGCCCCGGATGGAACCCATCGTCCAGGTGGCAGGCGTCCAAGTACACCCGGTCGGGTCGGCTGAACGTGATGAAGCCGATGTCGTCCTCAAGACTCGTCAGGACTCCGTACCACCGGGCCCCCGTCTTGCCGAGGCCCGACCCGTCGTCGAAGTTCGTCCACCCGGCGCCGATGGTGACGAAGATCCGCGGCGTCGGTGTTCCGTCGACCTCATCGACGAAGTACGTCCCGGGTGCGAGCTGCTCGTCGGGTGTGCCGAACAGCGCTCGCGGAGGCGGGTCGGGGGCACGGTCACGGTCGGGGCCGGTTGGTCGGCTGGGTTCAGCGGCGTCGTCGCGGGTCGCCACGACGACGATCGCAATCACGGCGGCGGCCGCCAGAAGCGCGGCGACCCCGACGCGACGGGGGCCCTGGCGACGGGGTTCGGTCGGGACCGGAGTTTCAAGGTCGATCATGGTCAGTGCCTCGTCGCTGAACGGAACGCGCGACCGTGAGTCCCGGACGGGCACGCGGTCGAGAACGCGCGACCACGTCTCCGGGACGGGCACGTCGTCGAGAACCTTGAATCGGTCCGCCACCACAGAGTCGAAGTCGTCACGCATGCTCGGCCTCCATGATCGTGTGGCGCAGCGTGGCGTGGGCCCGATGCAGCTGCACCCGCACGGTGCCCGCACTGGTCCCGAGCAGCTCACCGATCTCGGGTGCCGTGTAGCCACCGACGTAGCGCAACGCGACACAGGCCCGCTGCTGCGAGGACAGGTCGGCCAACAGGCCCAAGAACTCGGCCACCGAACCGGTCGCTGCCGTCGAGCCCTCCGCCGGCCCGAGACCGTTGGAGCGCGACCTCGCCGCCAGCAGGCCCGAGGCGATGTGAAACGCACTACGCCAGACCCACGCAGCGACATCGTCGACGGCCTCGCCCCGGCCCAGGGCCTGGGCGAACGCCTCGGCCTCGGCGTCGCTCGCCAGCTCGGCGTCACCCGTGAAGGCGAGCAGCGAGCGCCACAAGCGGGGATGCAACGAGCGGTACACCGCCTCCACCCGGCCCTGATCGCCCACACCGCTCATCATCACCCCTATAGGGCTCCGACGGGGGCGATTCGTTAACACGGCCGCTCAACATCGCCGAAAGATTTCTCGTGTCGATGACACCTCAGCCGAGCGGCAGCAGCGCCCAAACGACGGACTGGGTAGTGGGTAACGCCGCCGTCGCTGGAATGACCGCCGCGCTCCGAATGCCCGCTCGGGAGCAGCGACCGCCATCCGAGACGATGCACCGAACGACCGGGCGCGGACATCCGACTTCCGCGGGGAATAAACCCGGTCGGGCTACGTCCGGAAACGCCGGCTAGTCAGGCCAGTCTCGCAAGATGTTGGCGGCACGACGAATGGTTTCGCGGACGTTCTCCTCGGTGGCCAGCTCCAATGCATCGGCCAGGTCGAGCCATCGCAGACTGGCCGTGGGCCGCTCCGGTCGTATCGCGTCGGGATGCTCGGTGCTCAGGAAGAAGCGCAGATCAGCGTGTTCGTGCGCAGGCTCACGCTCGTTCGCGGGGACCGGCACCACGACTACGTGGCGCAGCTTGTCGTCCGGCCACGGTCGAAGGTCACGCAGCCCGGTTTCTTCGCGACCCTCGCGCAGCGCCACGGCAAGCGGGTCGTCCTCGCCGGCATCGGCGTGACCGCCGATCTGTAACCACGCCTGTTGACGCGCATGCCAGCGCAACAGGACACGTCCGGATGCCGGGTGCACGACGAGCGCAGACGCGGTGACGTGCAGCGGAGTCGTTCGATCCCACGGTGAACCATCGAGCACCGCTTGACGGACACGGTCGACGTCGGCGGCATCGTCGCCAGACGCGGCGTATCGACTCAGCCGGCTCGCCAGCGCGCTCTCATCGATTCCGCCGCTCTGCACCCACCTGTGGTTAGCGGACCCGTCGCCCACCGACAGAGTCGATAGTCACGACGCCGTCCACGACGTCACGCGTCCTCGACCGCCGGGTCGGTTGTGGTCGACAGCCCGTTCTGCGAGATGGGTGAGCGTCATGACTCCGAGAGGCGGTTCGGTGCAGGCAGGAGCTCAGGTTCCGCAGAAGGTGCGATAGGGGGCGGCGGGCGTGGAGGGCAGGGCGTAGCGCTCGTCGCCCGGCCGTTTGTCGAACGGGTGCGTGACGGCGGCGAGGAGGTGTTCGTACGGTGTGAGGTCGCCGTCCACGGCGACCGCGAGCGCGTCCTCGACGAGCTGGTTACGTGGGACGTAGATGGGGTTAGTGCGATCCATCGCCGCCGACACCGTCGCGGCGGGTCGCGCTTCGCCGCCAAGGCGGACCCGCCACCGTTGCGCCCAGGCGTCGTACGGCGCTGTTTCGGCGAGCAGTTCGTGCATCGCCGCGTCATCAGCGCGCGCCGCCGACGCCAGGGCACGGAACGCCGACGTCATGTCGACGGCCTGCGCCTCGAGCACGCCCAGCAACTCGCTGACCAGCTCGGCATCGCAGGATTGCGCCGTCGCCAGGCCAAGCTTGGCCCGCATTCCTTCCAGCCAGTGAGCTTCGTAACGCCCGGCGAAGGTCGCCAGCACGCCGTTGGCCGTTTCCACGGCGGGCTCGAGCTCGGTCGCCAGCAGCGGGAGCATCGCCTCACCGAACCGGGCCAGGTTCCAGTGGGCGATGCGGGGCTGCTGCCCGTAGGCGTAACGGCCGCCGTGGTCGATCGAGCTGAACACCGTCGCCAGGTTGAACGCCTCCATGAACGCGCATGGTCCGTAGTCGATCGTCTCCCCCGAGATCGTCATGTTGTCGGTGTTCATCACCCCGTGCACGAACCCGACCAGCATCCACTGCGCCACCAGCGCGGCCTGCGCCTCGACCACGGCCTCGAACAGGGCAACGTACGGCTGCTCGGCGCCGGCCGCCGCCGGGTAGTGGCGGGCGATGGCGTGATCGGCGAGCCGTTGCACCAGGCCGGTGTCGCCATGCGCAGCGGCGTACTGGAACGATCCGACGCGCAGGTGGCTGCCGGCCACCCGGACGAGGATCGCACCAGGTAACAGGACCTCGCGGGCGACGGGCTCGCCGGTGGCGACGACCGCCAGGGCACGCGTCGTCGGGATCCCCAAGGCGTGCATCGCCTCGGACACGAGGTGCTCGCGCAGCATCGGGCCGAGGGCCGCCTTGCCGTCGCCGCCGCGGGAGTACGGCGTCGCACCCGAACCCTTGAGGTGGACGTCACGACACCGGCCGTCACCGTCGACGAGCTCGCCGAGCAGCAGCGCTCGACCGTCACCGAGGCTCGGTGAGAACCCGCCGAACTGGTGGCCGGCATACGCCTGGGCGATCGTCACCGTGCCGGCAGGGATCCGCTGGCCGACGAGCGCGGCGACACCGTCAGGCGTGCGCAGTACGCTCCACGTCGAGGCCGAGCTCGACGGCGAGCGCCTCGTTCAGCACGACAAGCTGCCCGTCGGAGACCGGCGCAGCCTCCCAAGGGATGTACAGCCCCGCCAGGTCGGCGAACGAGGGTCGTCGCAACGGCAGAACGACCCGATCGGTGCTGATCACCACGTCAACGCTAACGAA
>CAVVMS010000031.1:0-325941 GCA_963749315.1 uncultured Acidimicrobiia bacterium | reverse complement strand
CGATCAGCACCACCGTCGCCAACCCGCTGAGGTCCGAGGTGTCCAGCGTCACCCCGAAGTCGAGGTCCGATGTGACGAACAGCAGCAGGAACAGCAGGATCTGCACGACGAAGCCGGACACCGAGTCGATCACGCCGGCCGCCATCGCCTCGGTCGGCTTGACACCGAAGCGCTGGAAGAAGCGCACGTTGATGGCGACCCTGGCTGCCGTGCTGGGGATGGCCAGGTTGACGTAGCAGATGGCGAACTGCAGGGCGAGCAGCGGCCCGAACGGCAGCGGATGGGCGATCGAACCCTTCGTGCTCATCGCCGCCGGGACGCGCGGGATCTGGGCGAGCAGCAGGGCGAAGGCCAACCACCACCAGCTGGCGTCGCGCAGGTCGTCGGCGAGCTCCTGCGACGTCGAGGTCGCCGAAGACCGCGATCAGCGTGTAGGTGGCGATCGCCAGCAGGGCCAGGTTGAGCAGCGAGCCGCCGGTGACCCGGCGCAGCTTGATGAGCGGCTGCTCGTCGGCACCGAGCAGGGTGCGCAGCCGGTTGCGCACGTCGTCGAGCTCGATGTCCGCGTCGCCGAGGGCGTCGCGGACATCAGGAGCCATCGCCGCCTCCTGCAGGTACGGCAAGCACCGCCAGCAGGCTGTTCGTCGCCGAGCACGCGCCGGGCGATCGCTCCGGCGCGGTCCTCGCCGACCAGGAGCACGGACGCGCCGAGCAGTTGCGCCTCGTCGTGGCGGGCGTCGGCCTCGGACTCCGTCACCGAGGCGGACGCGAGGTCGCCGAACCCGAGCGAGCCGTCGGGGCGGACGACGAGACGGTCGAGATCGAGTTGGTGGTGGGCGATCCCGGCGCCGTGCAGCCGCTGCAGCTCGGCCCACATCCCGGCGACGGCGTCGTCGCTGACATCTCCGTCGTGCGCCGACGCCGGGCACGCCGTCGGGCCGGACGACGACGAGGGCGTCGCCCAGTCCGGCGCTGCCCGCCGTCACGAGGTGCGGCACGCGCACGCCGGCTCGATCGGCGAGCAGCGTCATGAACCCCTCGTGCTCGACGAGCTCGAACCGGCTCAACCGCGCCGTGCGCTGCGTGCCCCGGTACCAGGCGAGCCGCCACGCCGTCGTCAACAGTTGGGCGTCCCAGGCGTCACGGCCGTAGACCTTGACGGCGATCGGGCCGTCGGCGTCGGCGCCGGTGAACGACACGACACCCTGGGCGTGCATCACCGTCGGCGTCAGCTCGACGACGTCGACGCCGAGCCCGCGCAGGGCGAGCTCGATCCGCGAGGTCGTCGGGCGGCCACCCGGCGAGCCGACGATCAGGTGGACGATGGCGGCGGCGAACAGGCCGACGGTGACGGCGACGACACTGCCGCTCGGCAGGGCTGCCCCGAGGACGACCGTGGCGAGGAACTGACCACCGACGATCCACCGTCCGAAGTGGCGGAACGGGCGGCTGAGGTGCGGCGACGCCGTGGAGAGCACGGCGGCGCAGATCGTCAGCGCGCCGGGCGGGAACGCCGGCGGGCCGTCCCAATCGGCGAACCGCGTCAGGCTGTCCCATGCGCCGTCGCCGAGCAGGGCGGCGAGGACGACGGCGATCAGCAGCGAGACCACGACGCCGGCGACGAGGTCGCGGGCGAGCGCCCGCCGGCCGCGCAGCAACGACACGATGAACAGCACGACGACCCACACGACGGGCGTCCAGGCCAAGGACGAGCCACAGCGGATCGAAGAAGCCCGGCAGGGCCGCCACCGCGTCGGCGATGGCGACGTCGATGTCGCCGCCGATCTCCGAGAACGCCGCCGTGAGCACGAGCAGGACGACGGCCGTGATCGCCAGGGCGACGTCGGTCGGCCGGCGCGCTCGCGGTTCGTCCTGGGCCGAGGCGAAGAGCTGCAGCCCGACCGGCGCGTCGGCGGCGGCGGCTCGCGGCATGGGCCGGATCGTACGTTCGCCGGTGCTCGGGGCCGGGGATCGCGCTCGGTCAGCCGGGATGCGCCAAGATGAGGAGATGGGGGAGACGATCGAGCACCAGACCGACCCGGAGCAGGCGAGCGGGGGCGCGGGCGGAGCATCGCCGCCGGTGTGCTCGGCGTGCTGGCGATCCTGGTCCTCATGGTCACCACCGTGGCCGTGTGGGCGAAGGCCACGGTGTTCAGCAGCGAGAAGGTGGCCGGCATCGTCGGCGACGCGCTCGAGGAGCCGGACGTGCAGGCGGCGCTCGCCGACTACATCACCACGCAGGTCTTCGCGGCAGTCGACGTCGATGCGGCGTTGACGTCGATCCTTCCCGACGCCCTGTCGCGGCTCGAGCCGGTGATCGCAGCGGGTGCACAGACGGCGGTCGACCGCGGGCTGACCACGCTGCTGGCCACCCCAGAGGTGCAGAACCTGCTCGAGGAGGTCGTCGAGCGGGCGCACGCCCGGGCGATGCAGCTGCTCGAGGGTGACGGCCTGGTCGACGGCATCTCCGTGGTCGACGGTGCGGTCACGGTGAACCTGCTGCCGCTGATCGGCCGTGGCCTCGAGCGGCTGCAGTCGCTCGGGCTGTTCAGCGACCTCCAGATCCCCGAGCTCGACGCCGGCGGCGATCCGCAGGAGCAGATCGCCGCGCTGTCGCAGGCGACCGGCCGCGACATCCGCCCCGACTTCGGGCAGCTCGTCGTCTACGAGAGCGACGAGCTCGCCGACGCCCAGGCGACGCTGGAGACCGCCCAGCGCATCGTCGTGATCTCCAAGCGGGCGGTGTGGCTGCTCGCCGGGCTGACCATCGTGCTGATCGCGGCGACGATCTTCGTGGCCCGCCGGCGGTGGCGGGCGACCCTCCTGCTCGGCGTCGGCGGCGCGGCGGCCATGATCCTCACCCGGGCGCTCGTGCGCCGGGTCGTCGACGACGCGCCGGCGCTGGCCGCCAAGCCGGGCGGCAAAGCGGCGATCGACGCCATCGTCGGCGGGGCAACGACGAGCCTCATGCGACTCGCCGCTCTGGTGCTGCTCGTCGCCATCGCTGCCATCGTGCTCGGCCTGCTGCGCCGGCACTGGCGGCGCGGCGACCTCGTGCTCGTCGCCGCCGTCGCCCTCGGCGCCGCGGTGGTCGTCGTGCTCGACATCAGCATCGTCTCGATCCTGCTCGGCATCGTCGTCGGCGTCGCCGCCGTCCTTCTCGCCCGCCGCTACCTGCCCGGAGGAGAGCCGGCCGCGACCGCCCAGCCCGCCTGACGCCCGTCCATCCGAGTGTTTGCCGCTTGAGGTGAGCGATGTGCGCAGATGCAACGCACATCGCTCACCGCGCGGTCAGCTTGCGAGCGTCGGCAGCCGCAGGGTCATCCCGATGTTCAGCATGCTGGGATCGGTGAGCTGATCCCGGTTGTGGTCGAACACCGCGTTGACCGCGGACACGGTCGCCGGGGCATCGGAGATGCCGTACGCGGTCTGCGAGATGCCCCAGAGGGACTGCCCGCGCTCCACCGTCCACGGCATGTCAGCCGGGGCGACGGGTGCCGCGTCAGCGACGGGCTCGGCGACAACGGTCGCCGGCTCGACGACAGCCGGCACGACCGGTGCTGTCGGCTGCTGCTCGGTGACCACGCAGTCCACGCCATCCACCGGTGGGACGTACCCGGCCGAACCCTCGGCGACGAGGTTGCCGTCGCCGCCGATCAGCCAGCGGCCGACGCCGTCGATGGCGATGACCGTCGCCGCATCGGCCGGGAGGGTGGTGGCATCAGCCGTGAGCGAGATCCGCGCCTCGTCCGTCTCGCACGTCTGGCGCTGCTGGGCCGCGGCGAGGCTCTGGTAGGGGTTGATCGGCGTGCCGTCGGGCTGGCGGATCTCGAAGTGCACGTGTGGCACCGAACCCTCGGCGTTGCCGCTGTCGCCCATGTAGGCGATGACCTGGCCGGCCCGAACCGTGACTGCCGAGCGTCACCTGCGGCGAGATCTGCCACTCGGGGCCGGCGAGCGCCGTCGTCGGTGCCCGGCGTGTCGTTGTTGACGTGGAAGTAGTTGTACCGCCACCCGTCGGCGCCGGTGACGGTGATCGCGCTCCCGGCCGTTCCGCGTGTTCTCGTAGCGGACGCGGGTGACCGTGCCGTCGACCGCGGCCAGCAGCGGCTGCATGCGGACGCCGACCATGTCGGTGCCGACGTGGCGCCGGCTGCAGCCGTCGCGGCAGTTGCCCCAGTGGTTGCCGTACTGGACGGGACCGAGCACGGGGAACGAGATCCGCCGCACCACGCCGTCCGGGAGCTCCGCAAACGCATCGGCGTCGAGCTCGTCGTCGTCATCGTCGGTCGTCGTCTCGACAGGAGCCGCGGGTGCCGGCTCGGACGACGCCGTCGGGCGCCGTGGTCGTGACCGGCGTCAGCTCGGTGGCGTCCTCCGACGGCGCCGGTGTCGCCTCCTCGTCCTCCGTCGGCTCGGGCGCCGGCACGGTCGTGTCCGGCGTCGACGACTCGGTCGTCGGCGGCTCCGTCGCGGGGAGTGGTCTCCTCGTCGACGGGAGGCGCCTCCTCGGCCGGTGCCGCGTCGGCCTCGTCCGCCGGCGGCGTGACCTCGTCGGACTGGGCGCGGCTCGTGGCCGGCACGGCCACGGCGCCGACGGCAGCGGCGATCATGGCAGGCCAGATGAGGTGGGGGAAACGGTGGGGACGCATTGGGGTTACTCCGGGTAGGTGAATGGATGAGTAGGGGGTTGCTACGGCAGCGGCTCACAGCTCGATCGACCCTTCGGTCCACAGGCGCTCGGCCACCCAGCGACCACGCGGGTGGAAGCGGTAGTGGGCGAAGTCCTTGACGAACTCGAGGTTGACGTCCGGGGTGCCGTTGCGGTTCTTCTCGACCGAGAAGACGACCTGGCGGAGAAACTCCTCGGCGCGCTGGGGGGAGTGGGCGACGTGGGCGCGTGAGACCACGGCGAGCTTGTCGTTGAGCACGACGATCGAGTCCGCCTCGTAGGCGAGCGCGGTCGATCCGCGGAAGTGACGCAGATGCAGGCGGCGGGCGTCGAGGCCCTCTTGGTCGGCCGCGGCGATGGCGACGACGACGAGCTGCTGGTCGAGCGCCAGTTGCTTGAGACCCTCGATGACACGCCCGACCCGCTCGCCCTCGCGGGCGATGGGCGGGTAGTGGGGCATCTTCTGCACGTAGTCGACGAACAGCGCGACCGGCTGACCCTCGAAGCGCTGCGTGACATCGCCGATGGCGGCGACGTCGGTGTGCCTGCCCGACCCGGTGACGAGCACGAGACGGTCGGCGTATGCCGCCACGCGTCGCTGGGCCTCGTCGAGGAGGGCGTCGGAGTCGAGGGCCTCGCGCAGGGTGATGACGCCGGCGGCGACATCGCGGATGCGCGCCTGGAGCTCGTAGTGCAGCAACCCGGAGCTCTCGGGCGACTCGGTCGCGAGCATCTCGCCGAGCTCGCACGACAGCAGCCGCGTCAGCAGCGTGACCTCGTCGTGCTCGAAGCACAGGTAGACGGCGACGACGCCGCGTTGCGCCATCGACCGCGCCCACTGGAGGGCGGCGATCGTCTTGCCGACGCCGGGCTTGCCGCCGAGCAGCACCAGTTCGCCTTGCCGGATCCCTCCCGCCAGCACCTCGTCGAGCGGGTCGAACCCGGTCGGCAGCACGGCGAGCTGCGACGACGGGTGCGTCTGCTGGTGCAGCTCGGCGAGCGTGGCCAGGGCCGAGCGCACCCGCGGGCGCCCGACGACGAGATCGGAGACGGTGGGAGACATCGTCAGCGACTAGCCGTGGAAGAGCACGACGGCCAGGGTGCCGGCGATCAGGGGCGGTCCGAACGAGTAGCGCAGGAGCAGCTTGCGCTGGTGGATGCTCATCGCGACGGCGAGCAGCAGGGCGAGGACGTGCCCGGCGAGGGCGCCGTAGAGCACGTACTCCAACCCGTACCAGCCGAGCAGCAGCCCGAGGACGGCGGCCAGCCGCACGTCTCCGAAGCCGAGCATGAGCATGCCGGTGAACTTCTTGGTGAGGAACCAGAGCAGGAAGAAGGCGTTGGCGAACAGCAGGCCGCCAGCCACCGCCGTGGCCAGGGGAACCCAGTCCCACTCCACCAGCGAGGCGAAGGCCAACCCGGCGCCGACGCCGGCGAGGGTGAGGTAGACGAGCCGGGTCGGGAGGCGCTGGACCTTCCAGTCGATCACGGCCAGCAGGACGCCGCCGAAGATGAAGGCGAGCACGGCGGGGAGCTCCGGGCTGAGGCCGAGCCGCCAGAAGGCGAGCCCGAACAGGAGGACCGTGACGGCGTTGAGGGCGTGCTTCTGCACGAGGGCGGGCAGAGGCATGGCCGGCACGGTACGGAGCGCCCGCGCCCGAGGAATCATCAATCTTGACGATTCGGCCGCTCGCGCTCGTCCTTAGCGTGCCTCCTCGCTACCCACCCCGATAGGCGGGGATCGGGGAATAACCAAGGAGCAAATCCAAAATGCTGAACCTCGTTGAGAAGTTCACCCCGGAGGCCGTCGAGGCCACCGATGAGGATGGCGTCGTCGCCATCGAGTACGTCATCGTCGCCGCGCGCCGCTCGTCGTGGCCCTCGCCGCGCCTGTGGACGCGCCTTCGGCACGGCCGCTGGCCGACCAAGCTCGACGACGATCGTCGACAGCATCCGACGATCTGATCCGAAAGGGGGGAGGGCAACCTCCCCCCTTCGGGCCTTCGGACTCACCATGCAGCCGCTCACTCCGATCCCACCGTGACGACCGAGGCGTCGTCGCCCTCGAGCTCGTCCTCGCTGCCGTCCTGCTCATGCTCATCTCGGCACCGTCGTGCTGGGCAACTTCCTCAGCATCAAGACCCAGACCGACCGGGCTGCGCCCGTGACGGAGCGCGCGCCGCTGCGCTCGGCGAGCCGACGCCCGCCGACACGGCGATCGTCGGTCGTCGCGAGCGTCGCACGTCGTGCCCGATGCCCGGCGACCGACCCCACCAAGTTCGTCACGGTGCAGGCCACGCAAGACCGTGTCCCTGCGCAGCATCCCCCTCGTGCCGGTCGACTTCCTTCCGGCAGACCATCACAGAAACGGTGACCATGCGATGCGGCGGTTGACCAACACGATCGTGACGACCGAGGGGTCGGCACGATCTTCATGGTTCTCGCCATGTGGTCCTCCTGGTCGGCGCGGCCTTCGCCATCGACGTCGGTCGCTACGTCGCTCGAGGCCCGCTCGGCCCAGAACAGCGCCGACGCCACCGTCCTCGCGGTGGCCACCGATTGCGCTGCGCCACGGCAGCCCGATCGCCGACTACTCGCCGTACCGCAAGACCGACCAGTCGATCAACACGACCGCCGCGTGCGGCAGCCGGCGAGAGCCACGATCACGGTGACCACGCCGATCACCGACGGTCTCCTCCTGAAGCAGGACGCGTCGGCGACGTCGACCGATCGGCCACGGCGAAGTGGGGAGCGATCGGCGTCGGCCGATCACCGTTCCCGATCACGATCTCGCACTGCGAGTTCACGACACGGCGCATGCTCGACGGCACCGGCACGACATCATCCTGCTATCTGGACGATCCCGAAGTCACACGAGCCGGCTGCAGCGGTCGTCCACCGGGGTTCGGACAGCCTTGCCGGCACGCGGCGGCTGCGATGACTGCCTCACGGTGCGGCGTGGACAACGGCTCCGTCGGCAGCACCGGCAGCGGCGACCATCGGCATGAGCTGCGTCGACGCACGGCTGTGCAACGATCCCGATGCGTCGGCGCTTGCCGCAGGACGTCCTCATCCCGATCTACGACGCGATCATCGGCGACGGTCGGCTGCAACGTGCAACTACACCGATCCTCGGCTTCGCCGACGTTCCAGCGTCACGGGCTACGACGTTCAACGGCGGCAGCCTGGCGAGCGGAACGCTCGGACGCGAGTGCACGGCTGCCCGACCATGGGCCGACGGCAACGTGCCACTGCCTCCACGGCGACTTCATCCGCTTCGTGACTCACGAGGGCACGCCCGGTGCCCAGCGCCGACTTCGGCGCCTACAGCCGTCTACCTCTCCAGCTAACACAACAACCACACAGACAAGGAACAACCCCACAATGAAGAACAAACGGCGGATCATCGGGATCCTCGCAGCAGTGATCCTGGCCACCATCGGCACGGTGGCCCTCGTGGGCTACGTGCAGTCGGCGAAGGACAAGGCCGTGGCCCAGGAGGCCCTGGTCGAGGTCTACGTCGTCGACAAGCTCGTGCCCAAGGGCGCGGCGGCCGAGACGATCAAGGCGTCGGTCTCGGTCGAGCAGATCCCAGCCCGGCTCGAGCAGCCGGGTGCCATCACCGACCTCGAGGAGGTGGGCGCCAACGTGGCCGCCACCGACCTCCAGCCCGGCGACCAGTTGCTGGCCGCCCGCTTGGTCGCCAAGGAGCAGGTGTCCGAGGAGGTCACGGACAAGGTGCAGATCTCGGCCATGTTCACGCCCGAGCGGGCCGTGGGCGGCAGCCTCGAGAAGGGCGATCTGGTCGGCGTCTACCTGTCGTTCGATCCCGTTCGAGCTACGACGAGGCCGGGCAGGTCTTCGACGCGACGACGACGCCGGACTCGACGGAAGCGCCTGACGGACGCGACGCGACGGACTCGACGGCCGACGCCGGACTCGACGGAAGCCGCCTCGACGGAGACCGACGGCGAGGAAGACGCCGAACATGACCCGGCTGGAGTTCCAGCACGTGCTCGTCACCAACGTGCAGACGACCAACGAGCCCGTCGTGCCCGACGAGACCGACCAGGACAGGACGACCGTCGAGCAGATCACCGCTCAGCAGTACGTCGTCACCCTCGCCCTCTCGCCCGAGCAGTCGGAGCGCTTCGTGTTCGCCACCGAGTTCGGCCACGTGTGGCTGTCCAACGAGCCGGCCACCGTCTCCGACGACGGCACGCGGCTGGTCACCCTCGGCAACGTCTACTCGGTCGCGAAGTGATCGGGGACGACGACATGCCTACCGTGATCATCGGGCACGACATGCCCCCCGAGCTGGCCGCTGATGTGTCGACCGCCCTCCAGGAGATGGGCGTCGTCGTCAAGGCCAACGGCGTCTCACCCCAGCCGCGCACCGGCAAGGTCATCGTCGTGATCTCGCCCAAGGGCGGCTCCGGCAAGACCGCGATGTCCTCCAACCTCGCCGTCGCCCTCGCCCAGCGCCACCCGGGCCGGGTCGTCGCCGTCGACCTCGACGTGCAGTTCGGCGACCTGGGGACAGCCCTGTCCCTCACCCCGGAGCACACGCTGGCGCAGCTGGCCCGCACCAGCCAGATCGACGCCACCACCGTCAAGCTGTTCCTCACCCCCTACGAGCACGGTCTGTACGTCCTGGCCGGCGCCAACGATCCGGTGGACGCCGACTCGATCGGCCATGCGCACGTCTCGGCGGTGCTGCCGCTGCTGGCGCAGAACTTCGACTACGTGGTCGTGGACACGCCGGCGGGCCTCGACGAGCGCACGCTGGCCGCCATCGAGTGCGCCACCGACCTGCTGCTCGTGTCGAGCCTCGATGTCACCAGCATCCGCAGCCTGCGCAAGGCCCTCGACTCGCTCGACCAGATGGGTGTCAAGGCGGCGCGGCAGTTCGTCCTCAACCGGGCCGACGCCAAGGTCGGGCTCAACCCGTCCGACGCCGAAGAGGCCATCGGCATGGAGATCTCCTGCTCGATCCCGTCGAGCCGGGAGCTCCCGCTGGCGCTCAACCTGGGCACGCCCGTCGTCGATCAGCGAGCCCAAGTCGGCGGTCGCCAAGCAGCTGCAGCAGCTGGCGCAGCAGTACGCCCCCATCGAGGCCGACAAGCCGAAGAAGGGATGGCGGCGATGAGCCTCACCGAGCGCATCAACCAGGCCAAGCAGGCCGCGGCGGAGCGCGGCGAGGTCGCCAGCAAGTGGCGGCACGCGCCCAGCCGGCCCGTGACCGTCGACGGGCTGGGCGACTTCAAGGCCAAGGTGCACGACTCCCTGTTCGAGCGCCTCGGGACCCGGCTGTTCGAGGCGACCAACGAGGATCAACTGCAGTCGATGGTGATGGCCGAGATCGGCGCCCTCATGGACGCGACCGAGACCGCGCTGTCACCAGAGGAGCGCCAGCGTCTCGTGCAGGACATCGCGCGGGACGTGATGGGGCTCGGCCCGATCGAGCAGTTCCTCGACGACCCCACCGTGAACGAAGTCATGGTGAACGGGAGCGACCACATCTACGTCGAGCGCAACGGCGTCATCGAGCAGACCAAGGTCCGCTTCATCTCCGAAGAGCACCTGCGCCGCGTCATCGAGCGCATCGTCTCGTCGGTGGGCCGGCGCATCGACGAGGCCTCGCCGATGGTCGACGCCCGTCTTGCCGACGGGTCGCGCGTCAACGTCATCGTGCCGCCGCTGTCGCTGGACGGCTCGATCCTCACCATCCGGAAGTTCGCCAAGGACCCGTTCAAGGTGGACGACCTGGTCGCCATGGGGACGCTCACCGAGCAGGTGGCGTCCGTGCTGGCCGCCACCGTGGAGGGCGGCATGAACATCCTCGTCTCGGGCGGTACCGGCACCGGCAAGACCACGATGCTCAACGTCCTGTCGAGCTTCGTTCCCCATGACGAGCGCGTCGTCACCATCGAGGATGCCGTCGAGCTCCAGCTGCACCAGGATCACGTGATCCGCCTGGAGGCGCGCCCGGCCAACATCGAAGGCCAGGGGCAGATCACCATTCGCGATCTCGTCCGCAACGCGCTTGCGCATGCGCCCCGACCGCATCATCGTCGGTGAGGTCCGCGGCGCCGAGGCCCTGGACATGCTCCAGGCCATGAACACCGGCCACGACGGCTCGCTGTCGACCGTGCACGCCAACGCCCCTCGCGACGCCCTGGCCCGTCTCGAGACGATGGTGCTCATGGCCGGCTTCGACCTGCCCACGCGGGCCATCCGCGAGCAGATCGCGTCGGCGCTGAACCTCATCGTCCACGTGGACCGCTTCCGCGACGGCTCGCGGCGCATCAGCCACGTGACCGAGGTGGTCGGCATGGAGGGTGACATCATCACGCTCCAGGACATCTACAAGTACGACTACAAGGCCATGCGCCTGGTCTCGACGGGCATCCGCCCGGAGTTCGGCGACAAGCTCGCCGACCGGGGGGTCACCCTGCCCGGTGGGCTGTTCGGCGGGCCCGACATGTGGCAGCGATGAAGCGGTCGCTGCACTTCCTCGTCCCGCTCCTGCTGGCCGGCTCTGGCCGGGGCGCTGTTCGGTGGCCGGGCTCACGCGCAGGACACGGCGGACGACGTCGAGGTCATGCTCGCCTTCGACACGTCCGGGAGCATGCGTCACGCCATCGAGGCCGCCAAGGCGGCGGCCAACGAGTTCGTCGTGGCCATGCCGGCGGACGTCCGCATCGGCCTCGAGGCGCTTCGGCGACGA
The DNA here is from genome assembly GCA_963749315.1 of uncultured Acidimicrobiia bacterium. Classification (GTDB taxonomy): domain Bacteria; phylum Actinomycetota; class Acidimicrobiia; order Acidimicrobiales; family Ilumatobacteraceae; genus JALZMG01. The sequence goes on along the minus strand of CAVVMS010000031.1, from coordinate 314,539 downwards.
CGTCACGGTGTTGTCACCGCCGACGACCGACCGGGCGCTGCTGAGCGAGCAGATCAACGGGATCGTCGCCGACGGCGACACCGCGCTGTACGACGCCGTGGTCACCGCGGCCGAGCAGTTCACGCCGGCGGCCGAGCGCAGGGTGCTCGTGATCCTGTCGGACGGCAAGGACGATGGCAGCACCGCCACGCTGGACGAGGCCATCGCCGCCGTCCAGGGTGAGCACGTCGAGGCCATCAGCCTCACGACACCGGAGACCGACCTCGCCAGCCTCCTGGCCCTGGGCAGGGTCACCTCGGCCGACGACGCGGCCGGCGTTTCGGCGGCGTTCGCCCGCGTGGCCGACCTGCTGACCCCGGTGGTCGAGCCGACCACCGTGCCCACGACGGCCGCGCCGACCACCACGGCCGCGCCGACGACCACGACCGCCGCACGACCGCCGCGCCACGACGACGGCCGCCCCACCACGACGGCAGCGCCGGCCACGCCGGTGTACTCGCGTCCGCCGGCTCCGCCCGCGGCCAGCACGGCAGCGGAGGCATCCGATTCGTCCCGTCGCTGTGGCTGGGTGCCGGTGGCATCTTCGCCGGCCTGTTCGTGCTCGGGCTGCTGCTGTTCCCCCGGCAGCGGGTCTCGAAGGCCCGGCTGGGCATCCAGCAAGCCCCGCAGCGTGTCCGACATGGGCAAGCGCACCATGTCGGCCGTCGAGGAGGCCCTCGAGCGGCACGGCAAGCGAGCCGATCTGGCCACCGCCGTTGTCGGTCGCCGACATCTCCATGAAGCCCGGCGAGTTCGTCGCCATGGTGGCGCTCGTCGCCGTCGTGGCCGGCCTCGTCGGCCTCTTGATCGGCGGACCGCTCATCGCCCTCGCTGGTGGCGGTGGTCGTCTGCCTCGGCGTCAGGTTCTACGTCCGCCGCACGAAGGCCAAGCGCCAGGCCGCGTTCGCCGACCAGCTGCCCGACGTGCTCCAGCTGGTCACCACCGCGCTGCGCAGCGGCTACGGCATGACCCAGGCGCTCGAGTCGGTGGCCGAGGAAGCGGAGGAGCCCGCCCGCAGCGAGTTCGCCCACGTGCTCGTCGAGTCGCGCCTGGGCCGTGATCTGTCCGACGCCATGCGCGCCCTGGCGCAGCGCATGGACAGCAAGGACCTCGAGTGGGTGGTGTCGGCCATCGACATCAACCGGGACACGGGCGGCAACCTGTCGGAGATCCTCAACACGGTGAGCGCCACCGTTCGCGAGCGCCAGCGCATGGCGCGCCACGTCCGCACCCTCACCGCCGAGGGCCGTCTGTCGGCCCGGATCCTCACCGTGCTGCCCTTCGTGATGGCGCTCTGGCAGTGGCGCACCAACCCGGACAACTTCGCCCTCCTCACGCACGGCGCCGGTCTCGTCGCCCTCATCGTCGCCGGGATCTTCATGGTCCTCGGCACGGTCTGGGTGCGCAAGATCGTCAACTCGATCGCCTTGTGACGCACTGACCACAGGAACGGAACCATGAACCTCACAGTCATCCTCGGCGCCATGGCGCTGGTCGGCGCGATCGGCGTCTTCTGGTGGGGCCTCACGGCCCGACCCTCGGCGGCCCGCGCCAACCTCTTCGCCGGGTTGCCCCAACCCGCAGCACCGCCCAGCAAGTCGGCCTCCATCATGCGCCAGCTCGGTCAGGCCGCTCGCCGGCTCCTGCCCAATCCGCTCGTGGACGGGCTGGAAGTCAAGCTCGTGCAGGCCGGGCACCCGTACGGGCTCGACCTGCCCCGCATCCTCGGGATCAAGATCACCCTGGCCGGGCTGGCGGCGTTCATGCTGTTCCTCGTCGGGCAGCCGCTGTTCGCCCTCATCGCCGCCGGGCTGCTGTTCTTCCTTCCCGACTACTGGGTGGTGAGCATGCGGGACAAGCGCCAGGCCGCGATGCAGGCCGAGGCCGCCGACATCATCGACCAGTTGACCATCTGTGTCGAGGCCGGCCTCGGTTTCGACGCCGCGCTCGCTCGGGTGGCGACGACGACCGAAGGTCCGCTCACCGACGAGCTCCGTCACACGATCAGCGACATCCAGGCCGGTGTGCCGCGGGCCCAGGCGCTGCGGACGCTGGCCGACCGGGCGCAGATCCCCGAGATCCGCCAGCTGGTCACGGCGCTGCTGCAGGCGCAGAAGCACGGCGTGCCGATGGCCGAGACGCTGCGCATCCAGTCGGCCGAGATGCGGCTCAAGCGCAAGCAGCGCACGGAGGAGAAGGCGGCCAAGCTGACCGTCAAGATGATCTTCCCGATCATCGTGTGCTACCTGCCGGTCTTCATGATCATCACGGTGGTCCCGGCCCTCATCACCGTCTTCCGCGCCCTCTAGGCGCTCAAAGCTCGACACGGGGGCTGGTGGGGTCCCCCTGTCGGGCGCCGGTGCGACGGCACCGGCGCGTCCGTAGCGCTGCCGAGCTGGAGCCGCTCGAGGCTCTGGTGATGGTCGACGGGCGCATCGTGACGCTGCAGCGGCCACGGCAGCGAGTGCGAGTCGTGTCTTCGAGTTTCCAGCCGACGCGGTTGGCGTGGGCGACGGCTGCCAGTTGGGAGCGCACGCCGAGCTTCTGCAGCACCGCCCGGATCTGCGAGCGCACGGTCGCCAACGCCACGTACTGCTGTCTCGGCGATCTCCTCGGCCGACATGCCCTCGACGAGTGCGGCGAGCACGCGGCGTTCGCGTGATGTCAGGCGTTCGAACGGCGAGAGCGCCCGGCGCTGACCGGCGCGCTCGATGCGCAGTTCGTCGATCATCGCGTCGCGGGTCGGCCGCGCCGATCAGCGGCGTGCCGGCGAGCACTGGCGGAGCGGCGCACGACTTCGTCGAGGAAGGCGTCCTTGCCGATCCATCCGGCGGCGCCGGCCTCGAGGCAGGACGGCGAGCACGGCGCGTCGGGTCTCGGCGGTGAGCATCACCACTTCGGCCCCGGTCGCGAGCAGCGGGCGCGATCAGGTCGATGCCGCTGCCGACGACGTCACCGAGCCCGATGTCGAGCAGCACGCACTGGGGTTGGAACTGGTCGGCGTGATCGATGATGTCGGCGGCCGTCGGGCCGTCGGTGGTCTCCACCTCCCAGCCCCGTGCCGACAGCGCCAGCTGCAGGCCGATGGCGACGAGGGAGTGATCCTCGACGACGAGCACTCGCCCCGTCATGCCATCACGGCGCGCGAACCTCTTCGCTGAACTGCCGCAGTCCTCCGCACCGCCCAGCAACGAAACATCCATCCAGCGACCACCCGCCGCGCCAAGTGGATCAGACGAGCCGCTAGCTCCTTCTCAACCGCGATCCGAGAACCAGCTGGTAGAGCAGCGAGACACCAGCACAAGCTCGACCTACCACATTCCTCGAGATCAAGTCACTATCGCCGAGCTAGTAGCACTTCGTTGTTCCTCATCACAGCCCTTATATACACGTAAACCGACAGATGCGCACCCTCCGCATTCATCAATTACATCACTCTATCCCCCTAGATACCATCGCTATGCGTAACGTACCAGTGCTCACCCCCTTTCCTCTATATCTCCTTTCATCTTACCTTTCATACTCACCGGTCATGCGAGGACCGTGGCGAGCAGCGCTCCCTGTCGGACCTCGACCTCCATCCCCCCGTGGGACAATGGACGTCAGGCGTTGAACCCAGTAGTAGGTGGCAGCGTGCAGCAACTCGGCGAGACGCCAGGCACGGCACGCATGCACAGTTCGAACCGGTCTGGATCAGCGTGTTCGAGCCGCCGGGGCTACACTCCGTGACGGTCGGGCGTGCGCGTCCGCGACGTCCCGACCTGCGCGACCGGAGTCGTCCACGCGACCACGCCGGCGGCCAACGCCGCCTTCTTCAAGGCATCGCGACGGTGATCGTGCCCGATTGATCCTCTGAGGTCGAGCAGAATCCGCCGCCCGAGCTGTGCGTCATGTCGACTCGATATCCGCCCGCTCCTCCTCCGATCCTCGACGGCCCCGACGAACGTAGTGCACCGGCAAAGGGGTCATTCTTGGGCGCTCCGGAGCCGGATAGCCCCCAAATCGTTTCTCATCCCCCTGGACTCGACGGATCGTCACGGGTTGGGGACGCCTCCTTGATGGCGTCCCGTCTCGTGGTGTAGGTGACCACGTGCGTTCGCCGGAAGCTGTGGGTCAGGTTCGCGGTGCTGCGGGCAAGGCTAGTTCGAAGGCGTTGTCGGTGAGTTCGGCGACCGAGGCCGGCGACTGGGTGCGACTGGTGAGCTCCGATCAGCACGCCGGCTTGGTCGCCGCCCTGCCGAGGTCCTCGCCTTCTCCGCCTTCCCGCGGGCCCACTGGACCAAGATCTGGTCGACCAACCCACTCGAGCGGCTGAACAAAGACGTCAAGCGCCGCGCCCACGTCGTGGGCATCTTCCCCAACGACGCCTCCGTCATCCGACACGTCGGGCCGTCCTCGCCGACGTCCACGACGAATGGCAAGCCGGCGACCGCCGCTACCTCGCCGAAGGCTCGATGGCGCATCCTCTACCCCGAGCGTGATACTGCATCGCGTCGCCGAACTCAACAGCGGCGACTGACACCGAGGATCACCTCGAAGCCCACCACTCAGCGGGGCGCCGCCCGCCGTGGACCTGGCGCGGGGGACCTCGGTGGTCGAGGCCCCCGACGCGGAGTGCCGCTCGCAATCGGGCGTCGCCATGCCTTACGATCGACGTCCACTGACACGGCCACCGATCCCCACAGAAAGGAAAGAAGGGGGGTGAGCACTGTGGCCGCGTTACGCACCAGCGACGGTATCCACGGGCGATCAGACGCCGATCGTCAGGATTGACGAACGGCGTGACATTCGCTGCGAATGGGCGCCTAGCGCCCCAGCTCCCACCTTTCATGCGGCTCGCCGCATCGTTCTTTGGTAGCTCGTCGCAGTTCAGTTTGTGCTAACGAGGGCCAGCAGAAGGAGCCTGTTGCGTTTACCCTCGATTCTGCTGTCCCAATGGCTTCATCGAAGGCGTCATCTGAATAGCGAGCCGAGCCGCTCTCTCACGGCCTCACGCGGGTTCGTCGGCGAAGCCGCCGTGTCGGCGTCCACTGCTGCGGAGAGCTGGGGCGTGATGATGTCTTCGATTCGTCGAACATTCCCTCTGTCACCTTTAGCACCTGTAGGGGGTTCACCTTCGACGGTTCCGTCTCGCTCAACTGGTCTGCGAAACTCACCCGGTAGATGATGGTGGTGCGGTCGCCGGTTCAGATCGGTGATACCCCGTGTTGATTTGTCGATGTGCCATCTCAACGCCTTCACCAAGTCGTCGACCTTGCGCGGTCGAGGTGCCCGTGATGTAAGCGGTCATGATCACCGCCCACAACGCCCGATCCACACGCGCGGCGCGGCTCCAACAACTCTGGGCAGAAGCTGCCCTGACGCAGCTTCGGGATCCCCACCTCGACATCACCGGCCGGGGTCGACAGCGCCTTCGGGCGGTGCCCGTTGCGCTGCGCCGTGCGCTCGGGGGTGCGCTCACCCGAAGCGGCGCCGATCGTCGCCGGTCAGCTCGGCCTCGATCAACTCCTGCAGCGCAACGGCCAGGATGTCACGCAACGACGTCGACAACGAGGCATCGGTGCCGGCAAGACGCCCGGCAAGATCGGACAGGGCAGACTCGGAACAGGTCATCGTGCGGTCCTCTCGGTTGCTTGGTCGCTTCCGAGAATCGCACGATGACCACCCTCACCCCGAGGACCGGTGCCGCCTCCAACACCACGTGACGGGACTCACCCGAAAGAAAGAGAAAGAAAGAGAAGAGGAGGTCGGTCCTTGGTTCGTCGTGAACACCGACCCGGTGAGATGGTTTACGTATTTGCTAACAGCGCCGCTGGTTACGTGCACGCTGATGCCGACTCGCGCCGGTTCCGCGATGCCCTCTGGCTCCTGGGGCTCGACGGCGTCAACGCAGATCCCCGGTAGCGCAGGAGCGCTCGCCGACATTGCTGACGGATCCAGGACGCACGGCCAACGGTCGTCGCCCGATTCCACGACGAGGCGGCCTCCGGACTCGAACAAGGCATCCTCGATGAGCTCTACAGACCCTCACGTAACGTGCGAGGGCTGTCCCGATCTGGCGTTCGCAACGACCGGAGGTGACCCGCCTATGCGCCCTTCAGGACGACGCGGCTGTGGTGACCCCCTGTCGGCACTTCGGCACGCCTGTGTCAATCGACACTGGCGTCCTTGCGCGTTTCGAGTGCCGTGCCCCGGTCAGGCCACGGAGAGCCGGCTCGCGCGCAGCGACCAGCCCACCCGGTTGGCCTGGGCCACGGCGGCCAGCTGCGAGCGCACGCCGAGCTTGCTGCAGCACCGCGCGGATCTGTGAGCGCACGGTCGCCAGGCGCGACGAACTGGGTCTCGGCGATCTCCTCGGCCGACAGTCCGTCGACGAGCGCGGCGAGCACCTCGCGTTCGCGCAGCGTCAGCTGCTCGAACGGCGAGAGCGCACGGCGACGGCCGGCCCGCTCGATGCGCAGCTCGTCGATCATCGCATCGCGATCGGCCTTGCCGATCAGCGCGGTGCCGTCGAGGACGTCGCGGAGCGTCGCTTCCAGGTCGTCGAGGAACACGTCCTTGCCGAGCCAGCCAGCGGCACCGGCCTCGACGGAGGACGCCAGCACGCTGCGATGGGTCTCGGCCGTGAGCATCACGACCTTGGCACCGGTCGCGAGCAGTGGACGGATCAGATCGATCCCGCTGCCGACTCCTTCGCCGAGGCGGATGTCGAGCAGCACGCACTGCGGCTGGAACCGAGTCGGCGTGCTCGATGACATCGGCGGCCGTCGGGCCGTCGGTGGTCTCCACGTCCCAGCCCCGTGCCGACAGGGCCAGCTGGAGTCCGATGGCGACGAGGGCGTGATCCTCGACGACGAGAACGCGCCCGGTCATGCGAGCACCGTGGCGAGGAGCGGGATCGAGTGGATCCGCTCGTGGGAGCTGGACGGCGCGCTGCGGAAGTCCGAGGGCGAACGATGTACCGCCACCGGGTCGGGGCTCGACGTCGAGCGATCCACCCTGTTCGGTCATGAGGCGCCGGGCGATGAACAGGCCGAGCCCGCTGCCGGCGCTGTCGTCGCCGCGCGCGCCCCGCTCGAACAGCCGCTCGCCGAGCACGCTGGAGATCCCGATCCCGTCGTCCTCGACGTGGAGCGTCGTCGCCGCACCGCGCACCGTGGCGCGGACGTCGATGGCAGACATCGCGGCGTGCCTGCGGGCGTTGTCCAGCAACGTGAACACCGCTTGCGCCGTGTCGTCACGGCGGCCCTCGACTTCGATCCCACAGGGAACCGCGAACCGAACGTCGAGGCCTGACGTCCTGAAGCTGGTGATCACGGGACGGATGGCTTCGGCGAGGTCGAACGCCGCTGGCTGGTCGGCGGGCGGGTTGAGCAGCGACTGCAGGCGACGCGCCTCGGCCGCCAGGGCGGCCGTGAGCTCGAACAGCTGCTGAGTCGTCAGCCGATCGTGCTGGCAGTTCAAACCTTGCGCCACGGCCTCGATGCCGAAGAGCGCCGCTCGCAGCTCGTGATCACGCTCGTCGCGTGCATCGGTGCGCGTACCGCCAAGGGCCCCTTTGGGGTCCACGATCGTCCCTCTCTGTCGTTGCCGGCACCGTGTGTGCCGGGCAGTGCGTCAAGCACTTCATCAAGTATGGGGAGGTGACCTCACAGCCAGATCGGGGGAACCCCGTGACCGAGCCGTGGAAACACGTGTCGCGAGGCCGACCGGGCTTCGCGCCTGCATACCGGTAGATTCCGGCGCCGTGACAGGCGGCACGAGAGCGCTCGTGATCCTCGGTCTCAGCGCCCTCGCCGTCGTGCAGCCGCTGCTCGACCTGTTCGGCAACAACCCCGAGTTCTTTGTCGCCGGCAACTACAGCACGTCGCAGATCGTCCTGTTCGCCCTGGCGATCACGATCATCCCGCCGGCGCTCGGCATCGGGCTCACCGCGCTGGCGACGGCGATCGACCGCCGGCTCGGCCAGGTCGTGTTCGTCGCCGTCATCGGCGTGCTCGCAACGGCGTTCGGCCTCGCCCTGCTGCGGACCATCGGCGTCGACCAGCTCGTGGTCGTCGCCCTCCTGGCGGTGCTCATCGGTGCCGGCATCGTCGTGCTCGTGCTGCGGACGAAGGGCGTGCGGCTGCTGGTCTCCTACCTCGCCGTGGCCAACCTCTTCTTCCTCGCCACGTTCCTGTTCTTCAGCCCGGCGTCCGAGCTCGTCGCCGGCGCCTCGTCGGCCGACCTCGGCGAGGTCGACGTCCCGACGCCTGGCGGACCGGTCGTCCTGCTCGTCCTCGACGAGCTGCCGGCGGCGACGTTCATGCGCGCCGACGGCAGCCTGAACGCCGAGCGCTACCCGGGGTTCGCCGAGCTGGCGTCGGTGAGCACGTGGTTCCGCAACGCGTCCAGCCAGTACAACCTCACCCACCGCGCCGTGCCGTCGATCCTCGACGGCAACCTGGCCGAGCCCGACGACCTGCCGACGTACGCCGACCACCCGCGCAACCTGTTCTCCCTCCTCGGCGGCGTGGTACCGGTCCGCCGCTACGAGTCGGTCACCGACATGTGCCCGCCCGAGGTGTGCGCCCCGCCCCCGCGACAGCCGCTCGGCCAGGCGTTCGAGGACGCCTCGATCGTCTACGGCCACCGCCTGCTGCCGAGCGCGCTGCGTGACGAGCTCCCGGCGATCGACAACTCGTGGGGCTCGTACGGCGCGGCCGACGAGCCCGACGACGATCTCGTCCGCCAGGTGCGCGAGGCGACGGACGAGGCGTCGACGCTGGTCGGGCGCGCCTACGCCAAGTGGCAGGGGCTGCCGGCCGACGAACGCAGCCCGCTCGGCCAGGCGGGGATCCTGCGCGACGAGATCGCCGCCATCACGGGCGAGCCGGCGCTGCACGTCGTGCACGTGGCGTTGCCGCACCGGCCATGGGTGCTGTCACGCACGGGGCGCACGCTGTCGTTCGAGCCGGAGCTGATCACCGAGCCGGAGCAGCCCGGGTACGACTTCGCCGCCCGCATGGAGTACCAGCTGCACAGCATGCAGGTCGGCGCCGCCGACACGCTCGTCGGCGAGCTCGTCGACCACCTGCGCTCGCTGCCGAACTGGGAGGACACGACGCTCGTCGTGACGTCCGACCACGGGACCAACCTGACGGCTCCCGACATCGGGCGGATGACGATCACCGACGCCAACCGCGAGGAGGTCTACCGGGTCCCGCTGTTCGTCAAGGCACCGGGTCAGGTCGACGGCGAGATCCGCGACGACAGTGCGCAGAACATCGACGTGCTGCCGTCGCTGATCGATCTCCTCGATGCCGACGTCGACTGGGACCTCGACGGCCACTCGCTCTACGACGGCAGCGAGGCGACGGTCGACCCGAAGGTCACCACGACCGTCGACGGCGCACTCGAGATCGCCGCCCGACGCGCCGAGGAGTTCCGCTACGGCGACGACTGGACGGCGCTGGCGGCCGTCGGTCCCGACGGCGATCTCGTCGGTCAGCGCGTCGCCGACCTCGACGTCGGCCCGCCGTCGACGTGGGAGGCACGGCTCGACCAGGCCGAGCTGTTGGACGATCTGCCGACCGCGGCGGGCGAGCTGCCACTGGTCCTCGCCGGCTCGGTCGCCGCGTCGGGAGACGCCGAGCCACCGGAGCTGCTCGCCGCCGTCAACGGACGCATCGCCGGTGTCGTCGGCGGCTACCGGCCGGCGTCCGATCGTTGGCTGTTCAACGGCTACGTCGCCGACTTCTACCGCGACGGCGCCAACGAGGTGCAGCTCTACGAGGTGCGACGCGACGGGGACGCGGTCACCCTGCTTCCGGCGACGTGATGCCGCGCGCCTCGGCCAGCTCGTCGACCTCGTCGACGCGGTGGGCGATGCCCGCGCGCCCGATAGGCCGCTCGGGCGATCAGCGACGCACCGATCGGGAGTGTCAGCAGCTGCAGGATGGCGGCGGCCAGCGCCGACGTCACGTCGTTGGCGGTCGGCAGTACGAACGCCGAGCCGATGGCGACGAGGAGCACGCCGACCGTCGACGCCTTGGTCAGCGCGTGCATCCGCGACAGCACGTCGCCGAAGCGCACGACACCGACGGCAGCGACGAGGATCAGCAGCGCCCCTCCGAGCGCGACCACTTCGCCGATCACTCGCCGCGCCCTTCGATGAAGCGGGCGACGATCGACGTGCTGATGAACGACACGAGTGCCAGCACGACCGCCGACGGCAGGAACGCGCCCTGCCCGGTCTCCATCGCCTGCACGATGATCAGCGCCATCCCGGTGACGATGAGGCCGTCGATGCCGATCACCCGGTCGGCCAGCGACGGACCGCGCAGCAACCGGAAGGCGAACAGTGCGGCGGCCATCCCGAGCGCGACGTAGGCGATCGTGATCACGTCCGCTTCCCCCTGCGCAGGTACTCGTCCTGGGCGGCGATGGCGGCGGGAGACCCGAACGCCCGGACGGCCAGCTCGGTGAGGCGCATGATGTCCTGACGCGTCGCCTCGAGGTCGCGCAGGTGCAGCACGTGGGCGTACAGCACCGTCGGGTCTTGGGTCAGCTCCAGCGGCATCGTGCCGGGGGACAGGGCGACGAGGTTGTTGACGAGCGTGAGCAGTCCGTCCGAGCACGCCGGCAGCGGGACCCCGATGACGGCGGTGCGCAGGCGGTCGGTCGGCGCCAGCACCTCTCGGGTGAGCATCACGTTCGACGTGACGGTGGTGACGAGCACGTGCCACGCGAGCCGGGCGATGGCGACCGGCCGGATGACGAACCGTCCACCGGGGCGGCGCAGGTCGGGGACGGCCAGCACGAGGAGCCATCCGATCGCCAGCCCGCTGACGACGTTGGCCGGCGACGCCGAGCCCCACAGCAGCACCCAGATCGTCGCCAGCCCGATGGCGTACGTCCACGACCTCACGGTCCGAGCACCGCCTCGCGATAGGCCGACGGGTCGAGGAGTTCGGCGGCGGCGCGGTCGCTGTAGTCGTACAGCGGTCCGGCGCCGACGCCGATCAGCAGCGTCAATGCGGCCAGCACGGCCGTCGGCAGCACCATCAGCCGTGGCGTCGGTGGCGGCGACTCGATGTCGCCGTGGCGGTCGGCGGTCGGACCCCAGAACACGGCGAGCCAGATCTTGGCCAGCGAGAACAGCGTCAGCAGGCTGACGGCGACGGCGACCGCCAGGATCGCCCACTCCTCCGAGCTGGCGGTGGCGTCGAACAGCCCGAACTTGGCGGCGAAGCCGGAGAACGGCGGGATGCCCGCCAGGCTGAGCGCGGGGAGCATGAACAGCACGGCGACGAGCGGCGCGGAGACGACCATCCCGCCGAGTCGGTGCAGCCGGCTCGATCCACCGGTGTGCTCGATCAGGCCGCCGACGAGGAACAAGGTGGTCTTGACGACGATGTGGTGGACGATGGCGAACACGGCACCGGCGAGCCCGGCCACGGTGAACAGCCCGAGCCCCATGATGATGTAGCCGATCTGGCTGACGATGTAGAAGGAGAAGATCCGTCGCACGTCGTCCTGGGCGATGGCGCCGAGCACGCCGACGACCATCGTCGCCCCGGCGGCGACGAGGAGCAGCGTGGCCGGCCGGCTGTCGGGCGGGAACATCAGCGTCTGCGTGCGCACGATGGCGTAGACGCCGACCTTGGTCAGCAGCCCGGCGAGGATCGCCGTGACCGCCGACGGGGCGATCGGGTAGCTGTCGGGCAGCCAGAAGTACAGCGGGAACAGCGCCGCCTTGATCCCGAACACGACGAGCAGCAGCCCGGCGAGCCCGCTGCGCACGCCGCTCGGCAGGAGGGCGACGCGCTCGGCGAGATCGGCGAGGTTGACGGTGCCGGTCGCCGCGTAGATCAGCGCCAGGGCGACGAGGAACAGCACCGATGCGACGAGGCTGACGACGACGTAGGTCATCCCCGAGCGCACCTGCTCCAACCGGCCGCCGAGCGTGAGCAGCACGTAGCTGGCCGTGAGCATCATCTCGATGGCGACGAACAGGTTGAACAGGTCGCCGGTCAGGAACGCCGCCGAGACGCCGGCGGCGAGGATCATGTACACGGACTGGAAGCCGACGTGGTTGCGCTCGACGCCCGGCTGGCCGATGGCGTAGACGAGCACCGCCAGCAGGACGATGCTGGCCGTGAGCAGCATCAGCGCCGACAGCCGGTCAGCGACGAGTGTGATGCCGATCGGGGCCGGCCAGCCGCCGGCCTGGACGACGGCGATGCCGTCGTCGTCGACGCCGACGAGGATCGCCACGGCGATGCCGACCAGGGCGGTGAGCGTCGTCAGGCCGATCGCCCGTTGGAACGACTTTCGACCGCCCGGCCACGATGCACGCGCCGGCGGCGAGCAGCGGCAGCAGGATCGGCAGCGGGAGCAAGACGTTCATGGGGAGTCACGCTCCCCGGCGTCGAGATCGGCCAGCTCGATGTCGCGCCCGTCGTGGCCGACGTTGCGGTCCTCGACGTCGTCGGCGACCTCGTCGTCCTCGGTGAGCAGGAAGCTGCGGTAGGCCAGGGCGAGCAGGAACGCCGTCACGCCGAAGCTGATCACGATCGCCGTCAGCACGAGCGCCTGGGGGAGCGGGTCGGCGAAGTCGACGGTGTCGCCGGATCCGACGATCGGCGGGTCGCCGCGCTCGGTCGTGGTGACGAACACGATGTTGGCGCCGTGTCCGATCAGGCCGAGGCCGATGATCAGCCGGGAGAGCTTGCGCTGCAGCAGCAGGTACGTGCCGATCCCGAACAGCACCGCCGCGGTGAAGGCCATCAGCACGCTCATGTCGGGAGCCGCCGCTGCTTGTGGCACGTCGTCGCCGAACGACTCGAACATCATCAACGCCAGGCCGAGCACGGCGAGGTACACGCCGATGTCGAACACGGTCGCCGACGTCACCTTCACCGCGCCGAGCAGCGGCAGGTCGAGCGAGAACGATCCGCTCTCCATCACGTCGCCGCCGAGCAGCAGCGGCACGAGCGCAGTGGTGACGGAGATCAGCAACCCGGTGCCGAGCACGATCCACGGCCGGCCGCGAGAGAGCCGGCGGACCTCGTCGATCCCCCCGGCGACGTAGCGCAGCGACACCGCGGCGCCGGCCACGATCCCGCCGACGAACCCACCACCCGGCTGGTTGTGCCCGGCGAAGAGCAGCCACAGCGAACCGACCATGACGGCGGGGAAGACGATGCGCACGGAGACGTCGACCGTGACCAGGCGCTGCACGGCGACCGGCGGGAGGGTCCGCCCCTCGCGACCGGGGCGTCGTCCGGCACGGGCGAGGGCGACGGTGCCGATGGCCGCCGCGGTGAGCACGGTCAGCTCGCCGACGGTGTCCATGCCACGGATGTCGACGAGGATGACGTTGACGACGTTGCGTCCGTCGCCCTCCGGCACGGCCTGCTCGATCATCGTGTCGGAGACGTCCGTCGGCGGGTCGAGCGGGCCCACGCCGAGCGTGAACAGGAAGACGATCGCCCCGACGGCGGTGGCGACGACGACGCGTACGGCGCGGCGAGCCGCACCCGTCGCCGTCTCGAAGCGGTCCGGCAACCTGCGCAGCACGAGCACGAAGAGCACGGTGGTGAGCGTCTCGATGGCGACCTGGGTGAGCGCCAGGTCGGGCGCGCCCTGGACGATGAACAGGCCGGCCATCGTGTAACCGACCATGCCGAGGAACAGGGCACCGGAGAACCGGCGGCGGACGATCGCCGCGGCGAGGGCGAGGGCGATCATCAGGGCGGCGAGGGGCACGTGCGCCGGCAGGTCGACCACGTCGGGCCAGCCCGGCCACCACGTGCCACTGAGCAGCAGCGCGCCCGGCACCACGGCCGCGGTGAGCAGGATCACGCCCAGGTAGATGGGGAGCGAGCCCGGCTGAGCGACGGTGGTCACGCGGTCAGCGCCGAACTCGACGCCGCGCAGCGATGCCCGGTAGGCGTCCAGCGCCCGCGGCACGTGTGCACCGACGGCGAGCACGGGGTCGAGGCGCCGGCGGGCCGCGAACAGCACGACACCCGCGGCGAGGGCGACTGCGCTGAGCAGCAGCTCGGGCTCGATGCCGTGCCACACCTCGAGGTGGGCCTCGGTGGTGAAGAGGTCGAGGGCGGTGGCCGCCGCCGACACGAGGGGGTCGATGAGCGCGGGCACGAGGCCGTAGAGGAGCGTCGAGCGCGGCGAGGACGACGGCGGGGAGCACGAAGGCCAGGCGCGGCGGGCCGTGGTCGGCCGGCGGCGCCGGCGTACCGGGCGGCGCCAGGCGACCGGCGACGCCGGCGACGAAGCGGATGCTGTAGGCCGCGGTCAGCGCCGATCCGGCGACGATCCCCGCCAGGGCGACGGCTGCGCCGGTTCCGCTGCCGACGAAGACGTCGAGGTCGGCCTCCTTGGCGACGAACCCGAGGAGCAGCGGCACGCCCGCCATCGACCCGGCAGCGACGACGGTGACGGCGAGCAGGATGCGCCACCCACGGTCGGGTCGTGGCAGCTGGCGGACGTCGCGGGTGCCGAGCTGGTGGTCGACGATGCCGACGACCATGAACGCGGCCGCCTTGAAGGCGCCGTGGGCGAGCAGCATCACGCTCCCGGCGACGACCGCCTTCGGCGTCCCCCAGCCGAACACGGCGATCATCAACCCGAGCTGGCTGATGGTCCCGTCGGCGAGGAGCAGCTTCAGGTCGGTGCGCCGCAGCGCACGCAGCCCGCCGCCGATCATCGTCACCACGCCGACGGTGACGACGAGTGGCCGCCACATGTCGACGGAGGCGAACGCCGGGGCGAAGCGGGCGATGAGGTAGACGCCGGCCTTGACCATCGTCGCCGAGTGCAGGTACGTGCTGACCGGCGTCGGCGCCACCATCGCCGCCGGCAGCCACGAGTGGAACGGCATCTGCGCCGACTTGGTGAAGGCGCCGAGCAGGATCAGCACGAGGGCGACGGTCACCGCCGTGCCGTCGGGTGGGTTGGCGAGGATGGCGCTGAGCCGGTACGTGCCTGCCTGCTGGCCGAGCACGATCAGCCCGGCGAGCATGGCCAGCGCGCCGGCGCCGGTCACCAGCAGCGCCTGGAGGGCGGCGGCGCGGGCCTGCGGCTGGGTGTGGGCGTTGCCGATGAGCAGGAACGAGGTGACCGACGTCAGCTCCCAGAACCCGTACAGCACGAGCACGTCGTCGGCGAGGACGAGGCCGGTCATCGCCCCGGCGAACAGCACGAGCAGGCCGAGCAGGCGGACGTCGCGCGGCGACGGGTCGTCGAAGTAGCTGGCCGAGTAGGCGAACACGAGGACGCCGATGCCGGCGACGAGCACCAGCATCAGGGCGGCGAAGCCGTCGAGGCGCAGGGCGAGGTCGACGCCGAGCTCGGGGATCCACTCGACGGTCTCGGTCAGCACGTCGCCGTCGACGACGTCGGGCAGGCGGACGGCGAGCCACACCACCGTGGCCAGCGACGGCAGGCCGGCGACGAGGAACGGCAGGCGGCGACCGGCCAGCGATCTCGTCGCTGCCATCAGGCCGGCGCCGACGACCAGGTGGAAGGCGAGCAGCAGGACCATCGTCCCGCCGCACCCTAGAAGCCCCGGTTCACCCGGCGTGCAGATCTGCCGTGACCGCGACGACCGCCCCACTACGCGGACTTTGGCGTGTCAGCGTCGCCGAAGGAAACCCTTGATCAACAGCACAAGGCCAACGATGAATGCCACGATCGCCAGGACCGTGAGGGCCAGCATGACGAAGAAGGCGGGCGGCGTGGTTCCGTAGTCGTCACAGGCGTCACCGAACGCGCCACATGGGTTGCCCGCGATCACGGTCACGAAAGCGAACACCAGCGCCAAGCAGCCACTTACGATGATGACGATCAGGCCCGCGATCATCATCTGGCGTGGTGATTGACCGGGTCGGTTGGCGCCGAACTTCAGCGGGTTATGCCGACCGGCGGCTTTCGACCGCGCGAACGGGCAGCGTGAGCACGTAGACGACGAATGCCACCGCGCCGACGAGTGCCAGTACCGCACCCCCGACATGCTCCCGCGTCACCGCGCTCACGGCGAGACCGTCACCCTGCCAGGCCGAGGATGGCGGCGGCGAACGTGACCACGGTGACCATGATCGTCCAGCTCATGGCCACAGACGGTACGGACGGCGCCGTCGGCACGTTTCATCAGCATTGGTGAACCTTCGCCACGACGGGCTCCCGAGACGACGACCGGTTGGTCACGAGCCATTCCCGGTCACGTCGATGCCTGCCCGAGACACTGTCTGGCGTCGCGTTCTGCGACCGATTACGTCGGAGAGCGCGCCAGAAGCCCTTATGGCGGAGATCGCGCCGGATGTCGAGCTGCCGATCGGTACCGGGTACCTACAGGGCGAACGTTGCCTGACGCTCCACTACCCAGGCCGCACGTACTCGACTGGACCTCACCGCGGCGTGCAGTGGTACAGGGTGCGCGTGCCGCCGGGGAGCGTCTCGGTGGCGTGCACCGCGAAGCGGGTCGCCAGCGCCTGCTCCCAGTTGGCGCGGTGGTAGGCGTCGAAGACACCAGCGCGCTTGCGGGCGAGGAGGCGGGCCGCCATCGGGTCGTCGTCGTGGGGGAACTCGACGACGAGGGGTGCCCCGAAGTCGGCGAGGAAGGCGACGATCTCGCCGAGCGGAACCGTGTTCGTCAGGGCGAGGTGGTGGACGACGGCGAGGCACAGCACCAGGTCGGGCCGCACGCGATCGACGAACGCCGGCCGCTCGCGCGAGCGCCAGCCGAGCGCCGGCGACGGGTCGGAGAGGTCGAGCACGAGCGGCAGGATCCGCTGCTCACCTTCGCTGCGCAGGTCGCGGTAGAGGCGGTCGACGACGAGGTCGTCGCTGTCGACGGCGACGACGCTGGCCGCACCGGCTCGCAGCGCGAGCCGCGAGAAGTGGCCGTCGTTGGCGCCGAGGTCGAGCACGCCGGAGCCGGCTGGGACGGCGGCGGCGACGAAGCGCTCCTTGGCCTCGAGGTCGGCCGAGCCGTAGTGGCTGCGGTCGGAGTAGTTCGACCACGTCGATGCCTGGCGGTCCCACGTCAGGCCGCGGACGGCCTTCTCCAGGTTCTTCAGCTGGGCATCGACGACCGCCGGACCGAACCCGGCTCGCTTCAGCTCGGCCTTGAGGTCGCGCTCGAGATCGGCGTCGGCGTACCGGCGCTCGGCCCGGGCGTGCAGCTTGACGTGGGTGAACACGCCCTTCGTCAGGTGCCCCGAGCCGCGCAGGAGGTCGGCGGCGACGACCGGTGGGATGCCGTGGACGCTGCCGCGCAGCAACGGCTGGAAGGGCACGTCGCGGAGCGCCTGGACGAGCAACGGGTTGAGGAACAGCTCGCAGAACTGGCGGTAGCCGGGCCACGGCTCGCTGCGCCGCAGTCGCTCGAAGGAGCCGATGTCGACGAAGCGCGGCTTGGTGCCGGCGAACTGCACGTTGTACGAGGAGGCGTCCTTGGTGGTGATGCCCTCGGCGAGCGCCGCACGGGTGAGACCGAGTTGGAGCAGGGCGGCGTCGCGCAACATCTCGAACGACCACTCGTACGGGTACGACCACGTGCCGACGCGCTCGTGGCGCAGGACGGCTGCCCACTCGCCGTCGAGGGCTGGTGGATCATCGACGAGCTCGGTGGCGACGACGTCGCCCCTGGCGATCGCCTCGCGGAAGAACGTGGTCGCGGCGAGCGCCTCGTAGTCGGCGAGCGCCTCCTTGGACAGGCCACGCCAGACGGCGGCGTCGTCGACGAACACGCGCGACAGCGGGTCGCGGAACGACCCCGGATCAGCCGGCACGGGCCTGCTCAGGTCGTGGCGTCGACGTCGGCGGGTGTCGTCGAGCAGTTGCGCCTGGGCCTCGTCGGCCCGCGTGCGGTACTTCTTGGAGAAGATGCCGAGGAACCGGTAGCCGTACATCTTGAACAGCACGCCGACTCCCGCCGCGCCGCCGGCAATCGCCGCGGCAACCATCCCACCAGCGGCATCCAGGTAACTCAGCATCCGCCCGACGTTATCGCGCCGTTCAGCCGAAGTTCATTCGAGTGTCGGATGGAACCACCGGTCCCCGCCGATGCGTACCCCTGCCCATGGGGATCGGGTTCGGGGCAGAGATCGCCGCGGGCGGCGCGACGGTGCTGGCCAGCATCGGCGCCGTCCCGCAGTTGCGCCGGGTGGTCGTGACGGGTGACGTCGGCGGCGTGTCGGCGTCGGCGGCCGGGCTCGGCGCGGCGACGGAGGCGACGTGGATCGGCTACACCGTCACCGGCGGGATGTGGGCGGCCGTGCCCGAGGCGTGCCTGATGCTCGCCGCCAACGTCCTCCTGCTGGCGGCGCTGGTGCGTGCCGGTGTGGACATCCGACGCGCGGCGGTGACCGGCCTGTTGTGGCTGAGCATCCTCGGCGCCACCGCCGCGGCAGGCGGCCCGACGGCGCTCGCTGCCGTCCTCGCCGTCGCCTATGCCGTGGAGATCGCGCCCGCCGTGTGGTCGGTGTACCGGTCGGCGGCACCGACCGGCGTGTCTCCCGCCACGTGGCCCTGGTCGGGATCGAGGCCCTGCTCTGGGGTGTCTATGGCGTCGGCCACGGCGACCCGGCGAACATCTCCTTCGGCGTCATCGGCACGTTCGCGGCGGTCGCCATCCTCATCCGCACCGTGCCGTCCAGGGCGGCAAAGATGGCGCGGTGCCCGACCTGACCCAGTGCACGGCCATCGAGCTGCTCGACCTGTACGCCAGCGGTGCAGCGTCGCCGGTCGAGGCCACGCGTGCCGTGCTCGACCGCATCGAGGCGGTCGACCCGACGATCAACGCCTTCTGCCTCGTCGCCGCCGACGAGGCGCTCGCATCGGCGGCAGCGAGCGAGGCGCGGTGGGCGCGCGGCGAGCCGATCGGACCGCTCGACGGCGTGCCGACGTCGATCAAGGATCTGGTCCTCACCCGTGGTTGGCCGACCCGGCGGGGCAGCCGCACGGTCGATCCGGACCAGCCGTGGGACGTCGATGCGCCGGCGGCGGCACGCCTGCGCGAGGCCGGCGCGGTGCTGATCGGCAAGACCACGACGCCCGAGTTCGGCTGCAAGGGCGAGACCAACTCGGCGCTGACCGGGATCACCCGCAACCCGTGGGACCCGACGAAGACCTCGGGCGGGTCGTCGGGTGGCACGGCGGCGGCCGTCGCCGCCGGGTGTGGCCCGCTGGGCGTCGGCACCGACGGCGCAGGGTCGGTGCGCATCCCTGCCGCGTTCTGCGGCAACGTCGGGTTGAAGCCGAGCTTCGGGCGGGTGCCGGCGCATCCCCTGTCGCCGTTCGGCACGGTGTCCCACCTCGGCCCGCACACGATGAGCGTGCCGGACGCGGCGTTGATGATGAACGTGCTCAAGCGTCCCGACGCCCGCGACTGGACGTCGCTGCCGCCCGACGACCGTGACTACCTGGACGGGCTCGACGACGGTGTCGCCGGGCTGCGCATCGCCTACTCGCCGACGCTCGGGTACGCCGACGTCCACCCGGAGGTCGCCGCCGCGGTCGCGGCCGCGGTCGAGGTGTTCGTCGCCGAGGGGGCGATCGTCGAGCCGGTCGACCCGGGCTTCGACGATCCGCTGGAGATCACGACCGGGCTGTGGTTCACCGGGGCGTGGACGCTGTGGAACACGCTGACGCCCGAGCAGCAGGAGGTCACCGATCCCGACTTCGCCGCCGAGGCCGAGCTCGGGTCGCGCCTCAGCAGCCTCGACGTGCAGCGCCTGCACCTGCGGCGCGGCGATCTCGGGTCGCACATGCGCCAGTTCATGGAGCGCTTCGACCTGATCGTCACCCCGACCGTTGCCGTGCCGGCCTTCGAGGCCCGCCCGGCGGGGCACTCGCCGATGGATCCGGTGACGATGCTCGGCTGGACGCCGTTCTCGTACCCGTTCAACCTCACCCAGCAGCCGGCGTGCACCGTGCCGTGCGGTCTCACGTCGGACGGCCTACCGATCGGGCTGCAGCTCGTCGGCCCGATGTTCGCCGACGCCCTCGTCCTGCGCGCCGCCCGCACCTACGAACGCGACCACCCCGCACCCCGCCCGCCGCTCTGACCATCCGAGTGTGGGCCCTCCGAGTACGTGGCGATGGACGCCGCACACCAGACACTCGACGGCGTCAAACACTCGGATGCTCGGAGCGGTGGATGTACCAGGCGGCGAGGATGCCGCCGATGGCGCCGAAGAGGTGGCCGGTGAAGGAGATGCCCGGCCGCGGCAGGAGGCCCCACAGGATGCCGCCGTAGAGCACGAGCACGGCGAGGCCTCCGAGCACCCACAGCACTCGCCCGGCGAAGAAGCCACGCACGACGAGGTACGTGAGGTAGCCGAACACCAACCCGCTGGCACCGATGTGGATCGTCCCCGGCGACCCGAACAGCCAGGTGCCGAGCCCGCTCGTGACGGCGACGATGACGGTGACCTGGAGGAAGCGCTTGACGTCGCCGAGGGCGATGAACGTCCCCAGCACGAGGAACGGGATCGTGTTGGCGAACAGGTGCGGGAAGCCGGAGTGCAGGAACGGCGCCGCCGGGACGCCGACGAGCCCGTCGACGGTGCGCGGCTCGATGCCCCAGCTGTCGAACCCCGTTCCCGGCACGAGGTCGACGAGCTCGACGAGCCACATCAGGGCGAGCATCCCGACGACGACCAGCACCGGACGCAGCGGGTCGGCCAGCGACGGTCGCTGGAGCTCAGCGTCGTTCGCGGTCACGGCGGATCATTGGGCGCTTGCCCCGGATCGTCGTCCGCTTGATCGCCGCGATCACGTCGTCGGCGGCGGCCGAGGGGACGTCGACCGTGGAGAAGTTGTCGGTGATGTTGATCGGTCCGATGTCGCGACCGGTCAGATCGGACTCGTTGGCGATGGCGCCGACGAGATCGCCCGGCCGCACGCGGTCGCGGCGGCCGAGGTTGATGAACAGGCGCGTCTTGGTACCGGGCCCCTGGAACCGCCCGCCGGGGTGGCCCGACATCTCGCGGCGTGGCGCCTTGCCGCCGCCGCCCTGCCGCCCTTGCCCTGCCTGCCCGGACGGTCCTCCCGCGGCACGAACTCGGGGATCTCCGTCTCGTCGGTCTCCGATGCCCGCGCCTCGTGGGCCAGCTTGATCGCCGCCCTGGCGACGTCGCGCACGTCGTGATCGGCGGCCAGCTCGTCGAGGACCGGCGAGAAGCGGTGCAGGTCGTCGGCCGTCAACGCCGCGCTCAGCGCGGCGGCGGTCGTCTCCAACTGCCGTGGCGCGCAGCTCGGCGACGGACGGCACCTTCTCGATCGGGATCGGCCGCCCGGTGCGCCGCTCGATGTTGGCGAGCAGGCGCAGCTCGCGTGGCTCGGCCAGCGTGATCGCCACGCCTTCCCGACCGGCCCGCCCGACGCGTCCGATGCGGTGCACGTACGCCTCGGGCGCCGACGGCACGTCGTAGTTGACGACGTGCGTCAGCAGGTCGACGTCGAGGCCCCTGGCGGCGACATCGGTGGCGATCAGCAGCTCGGCCGTGCCGTTGCGCAGCCGGCCCATCACGCGGTCGCGGCCCTCCTGGTTCATCCCGCCGTGCAGCGCCTCGGCGCGGTAGCCCCGACCGTTGAGCGTCTCGGTGAGCTGGTCGACCTCGGTGCGCGTGCGGCAGAACACGAGCGCGGCACGCGGCGCCTCGACGTCGAGGATGCGGCCGAGCGCGGCCGCCTTGTGCGGGCGGGTGACGACGAACGCCCGCTGCGTCACGAGCGGGACGTCCTCGGCATCGGTCGCCGCTCCCTCGATCTCGATGCGTACGGCGTCGCGCAGGTGCCGCTTGGCGATGGCGCCGATGCGCGGCGGCATCGTCGCCGAGAACAGCACCGTCTGGCGCGTCGCCGGCGTCGCCTCGAGGATGGCGTCGATGTCCTCGGCGAAGCCCATGTCGAGCATCTCGTCGGCCTCGTCGAGCACGACCAGCCGGACGTCGTCGAGCCGCAGCGTGCCACGGTTGATGTGGTCGATCGCCCGCCCCGGCGTGGCGACGACGACGTGGACGCCGTCGCGCAACGCACCGAGCTGACGACCGATCGGCTGGCCGCCGTAGATCGGCAGTACACGGGCGTCGAGCTCGCGCCCGTACTTGTACGTCGCCTCGGAGACCTGCACGGCGAGCTCGCGCGTCGGGACGAGGACGAGGACGATCGGCCGGCGTGCTGGGCCGTCGATGAGCTGCAGCGCGGGGAGGGCGAACGCCGCCGTCTTGCCCGTCCCCGTCGCGGCCTGGCCGAGCACGTCGCGGCCGGCGAGCAGTTCGGGGATGGCGTCGGCCTGGATCGGCGTCGGCTCCTCGTAGCCGAGGGCGGTCAACGCCGAGAGCAGCTCGGGCCGCAGTCCCAGGTCGGCGAAACTCTTCATGCGCCCGGGTCGGCCGATCGCCTGGTAACGGTCCGGCTCGACCTCGACGGCCTCGCCGCGGCGGAGCATCCGCTGCACGTGCAGTTCGGCGCTGCGCCGCTCGACCGAGTCGAGGAACGACATCTCGACGTGCGGGCGGTAGATGAAGCGGTGCTCGGCCATCTCGGCGATCGTGTGCGGCTCGGCGAGGAAGTCGAGCATCTCGGCGTGGCGCCTGGCGATGACCGCGGTGAACGCGTCGACGAGGCGCAGGAACTCGTCGCGGCTCTCGATCACGCCGCGGTGGTGGAACGTCACGTAGTAGCGGGCGTCCTCGGCGCGGACCTTCGCCAGGCTCTCCTCGAAGTCGTCGAGATCGCTCCACGCGTCGCCGTAGTACGGGCCGAAGCCGGTGAGGTCGATGTCGGAGAGGAAGAACACCTCGCCGTCGACACGGAAGCCGCTGTGGCCGCGGGTGTGGCCGGGGAGGTGGACGGCCTCGACGGTCGTCCCGCCCAGATCGAAGACGTGCCCGTCGCTGAAGCCGATCGCGTCGGGCCGCGGCGCGTAGTGGAAGACCTCGACGATGTCCTTGGCGAACGGGTGGTCGACGGGCAGGCCGTACACCGCCATCAACCCCTCGAGGCTGCGGACGCCGGGCAGGTCGTCGGTGTGCACGTGCACCCTGGCGTCGGGGAACAGGCCGTTGCCGGCGAGGTGGTCCTCGTGGCTGTGGCTGTTGACCACGACGTCCACCGGCGCCGGCGATCCGCCGCGAGCGACGACGGTGACCGACGGATCGATGATGACGGTCTCGGCGCGGCCGCGCACGAGCAGCGAGTTACCGGACGGGTAGGCGCCGTTGGCGTCGCCGACGAGCACGCTCACCGACGAGGTCAGCCGACGTTCGTCGTCACCCCAGTCGGTGGTCACGATGTGGACGGTACCGGCCCGCCGGCGAGCACGCGCACGACATCTTCGCGGTGTGTCGCCTGGGCGACAGATGAGCCGCCCGATCGGGCGCACGCTGCGTCGTAGGCGCCGTCGAGTGACGGCTCCGACAACGGAGGGAACCATCATGAACCATCGACGTTCGGTTGCGGCCGTGTCGATCCTCGCCGCGGTGGCGTTCGCCGCATGCGGCGAGGCCGACGATGCCGGCACCACGACCGACCAACAACAACAACGAGGCGGAGCAGTCCGCCGCCGCGGAGGCGCAGGCCCACGCCGACGCCTTGGATGCCTGGGCCTACTACTACGACGTGACCCACCCGGAGCCGAAGGCCGCCGTGGCCATTCGCAACCCCGTCTCGGCCGACGCGGCCGAGCACCGCGCCAACTTCGAGGCCAGGGTGGCGGAAGCCGCACGGAAGGCCGCAGCGGCCGAGGCTCGTGGACCCGATGTCGGCTGACGCGCTCGAGCACCGGGCAGTCTCAGTGACCGTCGAGCACGAGGAACTGCGCCGGGGCGTGGACATCAAGCGGTAACGCTCGATGGTTCAGCGGCGGCCGGCACCTCGGTGCCGGCCGCCGCCCTCCACTGCGGTCACGCACACTATCCTCCCGATCGGGGCGATTGGGAGGGAGGGCGGCATGCCGGCAGCGATCTCGCTGCTCGACTCGCTGACGCCGGACTCGCGGACGTTCCTGCTCGAGCGGTCGACCGTTCGCCGGCTCGACGACGACGAGTACCTGTTCCACCATGGCGACGTCGCCGACTGCATGTACCTCGTCGAGTCAGGCCGTCTGGCCGTGGAGACGACGACGACTGATGGCGACACCGCCATCGTCCGGGTGATCGGCCCGGGTCACGTCGTCGGCGAGCTGGCGCTCGTCGTCGACGGCCTGCGCCGCACCGGCAGTGTCGTCGCCCTCGGGAAGTGCGTCGTCCGCGTCGTCCATCGCGCGCTGTTCGGCGAGCTGCGCACGCGGGACCCGGGCGTCGACCGCGCCCTCGTCACCGATCTCGCCGCACGCCTCGCTGCGCTCTCCGAGCAGTTCGTCGTGAGCCAGTTCGGCACGCTCTCCGAGCGCGTCCTCGAGCGTCTGCTCGTCCTCGAC
The DNA here is from genome assembly GCA_963749315.1 of uncultured Acidimicrobiia bacterium. GTDB lineage: Bacteria > Actinomycetota > Acidimicrobiia > Acidimicrobiales > Ilumatobacteraceae > JALZMG01. The sequence goes on along the minus strand of CAVVMS010000031.1, from coordinate 290,066 downwards.
GAGGTCTACCGCCACGGCTGGATCGAGATCAACCAGGAGGAGCTGGGGGCGATGGTCGGTGGGTCGCGGCAGGCCGTCAACCGCGCCTTGGCCGACGCAGCCGCGGCCGGGCTCGTCGAGGTCCGCCGCGGCGCCGTGCGCGTCGTCGACCCTGCCGCCCTGGCCGCCTACCACCGATTCTGACCGAGTCCAGGGCGCGGCACCGGCCTACCGTGCCGATGATGCGAACCGGGCACGCCTCGCTGCTGCTCACGTTCGGGCTCGTGCTGGGTCTGCTGGCGATGGGCTACGGCGCCCTGTTCAGCATGCTCGACGACATCCGCGACGAGTACGGCGTGGGCGAGGCGGCGCTCGGTGCCGTGATCGGGATCGGCTTCTTCGCCGGCTTCGTCTCCCAGATCCTCATCGCTCCGTTCGCCGACCGGGGTCACGCCCGCCTCCTCGTCTATGGCGGGATCGCCCTCAACGTCGCCGGACTGCTCTCCCTTGCCGCCGCCACGGCGTTCGTGCCGTTGCTGGCCGGCCGCTTCGTGATGGGCATCGGGATCGGTATGGCGGTGCCGGCGATCCGACGCATCGTGATCGTCGCCGAGCCCGACGCGATCGGCCACAACCTCGGCCGCCTGCTCGCCGCCGACGTGGCCGGCTTCGCCGCCGGACCGGCCCTGTCGGCGCTGCTCGTCGGGCCGTTCGGCATCCCGGCGCCGTTCCTCGTCATCGCCGCGTGCACGGCCCTCGCCATGCCCTTCGTCGTGCGCAACGCGCGCGTGGTCGAGGCACCCGAAGCGCCGCAGCAGCGTCTCGCGCTCGACCTCCTGCGCATCCGCCCGTTCGCCGGCGCCGTGCTGATGGGCGGCGCGGTGTTCCTGATGATCGGCGCGTTCGACGCGCTGTGGGCGGTCGTCCTCGACGACCTCGACACCAACGAGTGGATCGCCAACCTCGGCATCACGTTGTTCGCCGTGCCGCTCGTGGTGTTCGGCGCGGCAGGTGGCCGGCTCGCCCAGCGGGTCGGTCCGTTCCGCGTCGGCACGGTCGGGCTGCTGGTCGGCGCCCTGTTCATGATGCTGTACGGGCTGGTCCCGACGGGCGGTGCGATGTTCGCCGTGGCGATGGTGCACGCCGTCAGCGACGGGTTCACGATCTCCAGCACGGGTGTCGCAGTCGGGCTCGTCGTCCCCGGGGCGCGCCAGGCCGGCGCGCAGGGCGTGCTCGGCGGGTTCCAGACGTTGGTGGCGGGCGCCGCCGCGGTCGTCTCCGGCCTGCTCTACGAACACGCCGGGCGGACCACGGCATACGGCGTCACCGCCGCCTGGATGGTCGCCCTCGTGGTCGCCGGTGCCGTCCTCGCCCGCTCGGCCTGGAACGTCCGCGGTGTCCCGGTGGACACCGTCGAGCCGTCGTCGTCGATCCGGTCCTCCCGTGATGTACGTGCTGGCGATGGAGGTCGACATGCGCGTCGTCGACGCCCACTCGCTGAAGGACAAGCGGCGCGTGGTCAAGTCCGTCGTCGAGGGTGCCCGGCATCGGTTCGGGATCTCCGCCGCCGAGGTCGGCGCCCAGGACTCGTGGCAGCGCGCCCGGCTCGGGTTCGCCGTCGTGACGTCGAGCGCGCGGCAGGCCGAGGAGGTGCTCGACGACGTCGAGCGCTTCGTGTGGGCCCAGGGCGGTGTCGAGGTGCTCTCCGCGGAACGCGTCTGGCTGGAGTGACCGGGGTCAGCCCTGCTGAGCGAGCGGGATGTTGCCGAAGATGCCCGTCGCGCGGAGTCGCTCGAAGAACTCCGGCTCGTAGGCCTCCGTCGGGTCCGCGCGGATGGCCTCGTCGAGGCGGTGGGCGTCCTCGCCGACGAGGATCCGCCAGTCGCCGGCGCGCACGCCGTCGAGGATGATCGTCGCCGCCTGCGCGGCGGATGTCGGGGCGTTGTCCCGGAAGCCCTCGGCGAGGGCGACCATGGCGTTGCGCAGGTCCTCGTCGGACGCCAGCGTCATGTCCAGCCCCTGGGCCGTGAACCGCTCGCGCAGCTCGGCGACGTGGATGTCGCTGAGCTCCTTGGGGTCGCGGCCGAAGTAGGAGCCGGAGTTGAACACGATCGACGTGCCGATGTGGCCGGGCATGACGACCGACGCCCGCAGGTGCGGCGCGTTCTGGCGGAAGTCGGAGATCAGCGCCTCGGTGAACCCCTTGACGGCGAACTTCGCCGCGCTGTAGGCGGTGTGGGCATTGCCGCCGAGCGTCGCCCAGAACCCGTTGACGCTGCTCGTGTTGACGACGTGGCCCTCGGTGCTGGCGAGCAGCATCGGCAGGAACGTCCGCGTCCCGAGATAGACGCCGCCCCAGCACACGGCGAAGACCTTGTCCCACTCCTCGCGCGGATCCGCGACGAGGCTGGCGCCCCCGCCGATGCCGGCGTTGTTGAACAACAGGTTGATGTGGTCGGTGTGGTGCGCCGCCGCGACGTGCTCCCGGAACGCCACGAGCTGCGCCTCGTCGGACACATCGGCGACGAACGTCGACACCACGACGCCGTCAGAGGCACCCTCCTCGGCCAGCAGCACGGTCTCGGCCATGTTCGTCGCCGAGACGTCGCAGAGGGCGACGCTGCAGCCCTCGGCGGCAAGCTGACGCGCCAACTCGCGCCCCATCCCCGTCCCGCCGCCCGTGACGACGGCGATCTTGCCTGCGAAGGAGTCCATCGGCGCATTCTGGTCGGCGTACCGTCTGGTCGTGCAGTCCGAGGAGCTGTCACGGGCCGCCGCGCTGCTCGGTGGCGATGCCGCGTGGCCGGCAGTCGACGGCGAGCCGGTGTTCGACGAGCCGTGGCAGGGTCGGGCGTTCGCCATGGCCTTCGAGCTCGTCGATCGGTCGGGGCTGTCGTGGGACGCGTTCCGCGCAGCAGCTCGTCGCGGCGATCGCCGACGATCCCGGTCGGCCGTACTACGAGTCGTGGCTCGTGGCGCTCGAACGGCTGGCGGTGGCGACCGGTGCGGTCGACCGACGAGGCGGTCGACGTCGCCCGCAACCACGCCGCCTCGTACCGCTACGACGAGGATGGGCTGGGTGACGTCGAGACGTTTCCCTTCCGAGCCGGACGCGCCGCACACCCATGCCGAGCTGTACCGAGTGTGGGTCGACGGCGCGCCCAGGTCGTGGGGGATGCGGATGTTCGACGGCGACGACGTGCAGCTCGACGTTCCGCTGCCGAACCCGTCACGCTCGGACCGCTGGGACGAACTGCGCCAACGGCTCCTCGGCCTCGGTCCCGACCCCGCCGACCGCCTCGGTCAACGCCTGAGCGTCGACGAGGCGGGTGCCGATCATGGCGTCGCGCGAGACGAGTGCGGCCAGCTCGTCCTCGGACATCGACTCCGTGCCCGGCGGACGGGCGGGGAGCACGAGGTAGCGGATCGCCGCACTCGAGTCCCAGACCCTCACCTCGACGTGCTCGTCGAGCTCGGTCCCGAACTCGCGCAGCACGGCACGCGGCTCGGCGACCGCGCGGGACCGGTAGGCGAAGCTCTTGTACCAGATCGGCGGGATCCCGAGCAGCGGCCACGGATAGCAGGAGCACAACGTGCAGACGACGACGTTGTGCACGTCCTCGGTGTTCTCGACGACCCGCACGTTGTCACCCTCGGCGCCGGCGATGCCGAGCTCGGCCATCGCCGCCGTGCCATCGGCGAGGAGGCGCGACTTGAAGTCAGGGTCGACCCACGCCCTGGCGACCACGCGGGCGCCGTGGTGTGGTCCGAGCCGGTGCTCCATGTAGTCGACGAACGTGTCGATGGCGTCGGTGCTCACCCGGCCGGCCTCGACGAGTGCCGCCTCCAGTGCCATCGTGCGCAGCTCGAACTCGGACCGGGCGCGGCGCGAACCGGGGGACTCGTGGTGCGAGTGGTCGTGGTCGCGCTCATCGATCGGCGACGTCGAGGTAGACCTCGCTGAGGTCGACGAGCACGGTGAACGGTGGCTCGTCACCCGTCTCCCACAGATCGGTCGATGCGAATGCAACGGTGTACAGCGGGGCGATCTCACTCGACTCGTGGCCGGGTACCGGGTCGTCGCCGCAGATCGACTCGATCCGTGCCGACGACGCCACGCACGTAGCGAGGGCAGCGGTGGTGCGTCGACGGATCGCGCCACCGCCGGACGACGACGTGGTCGCCGACGGCGAAGCGGGCGTTCGTCGCCGGCCTGATCCGGTCCGCCGTCGTCATCACCCTGGCGATGAAGGCGGCGGACTCGGGATCGCTGACGACCGGTGGGATGGCGTCGGGATCTTCGGCGAACGTCGCCCGCCAGCGGTCGAGATCAGCCTCCGAGATCAGCTCGCGGGCAACGGCACCCTGCTCGGCGGCGAGCAGCCAGCGGGCGTAGTACGGCGACGTGAGATACACACCCGGGTCGAGGCGTTCGATCCACTGGCGCATCCCGCCACGCAGGCCGAACAGGGCGACGCCCTGCGCGCGCAGCTCCCACGGTTCGTGGTGGGTGCGGTCCCCGTCGTCGGTGGCGACGGGTCCGAAGCCGTCGAGCCCGCCGAGGTCGTGGGCGCCCTCCACACGGCCGACGATACTCGCCTACGGTTGGTCGATGGCCGGGCTGAAGAAGGTCGCCGTCGTCGGAGCCGGGAGCGTCGGCAGCGCCGTCGCGTATGCCGGCATGATCGACCGCGTCGCCGACGAGATCGCCATCTACGACGTCAACGCGGCGCGGGCCACGGCCGAGGTGCTCGATCTCAGCCACGGCCTGCAGTTCGTCGGAGGCGGTCACATCACGGGTGGCGGCGACATCGGCGTGTGCGCCGACGCCGACCTCGTCGTCATCACGGCAGGGGCGGCGCAGAGCGGCGCCGGCGTGACCCGGCTCGACCTCGCCGGTGCCAACGTGCTCCTGATCCGCAGCGTGCTCCCGCCGCTGCTCGAGGTCGCACCGGACGCCATCTACCTGCTCGTGACGAACCCCGTCGACGTCGTCACGTACATCGCCCAGGAGATCTCCGGCCTCCCGCACAGCCGGGTCATCGGCAGCGGCACCGTGCTCGACACGTCGCGGCTCCGCCACCTCCTCGCCCAGCGGCTCGGCGTCGGGGTGACCAGCGTCCACGCCTCGATCGTCGGCGAGCACGGCGACAGCGAGATCGCCCTGTGGTCGTCGGCCACGGTCGGCGGCACCCCGCTGCTCGACGTGGTCGGGCCCGACGGCGGGCGGATCACCGCTGACGAGCTCGACGGGCTGCTCCACGAGGTGCGCACCGCGGCGTACAAGATCATCGGCGGCAAGGGCAACACCAACCTGGCGATCGGCCTGTCGACGGTGCGCATCGTGCGCAGCATCTCGTCGGACGAGCGCAGCGTGCTGCCGGTGAGCGTGCGCACCGAGATCGCCGACGCGGGCGAGGTGTGCCTGTCGCTGCCCAGCGTGGTCGGTCGCCACGGCGTCCTGTCGAGGTTGCACGTGCCGATGGACGACGCCGAGGCCGACGGGCTGCGCGCCAGTGCGGTGGCGATCCGACAGGTGATCGACTCGGTGCTGTGACGGTACGCGCGCGGAAGCGCGCCATCGCGTAGGGTCCACAGGCGACCGATCCAAGGAGGGTGCGTTACATGTCTCAGCTGGCTGCCGAATGGGGTTCCGGCCAGGTCTTCTGGTCGTTCCTGTGGTTCTTCATGTTCTTCATCTGGATCTGGCTGCTGATCATCGTGTTCGGCGACATCTTCCGCAGCCCCGACCTCTCCGGATGGGGCAAGGCCCTGTGGACCATCGGCATCATCATCGTGCCGTACCTCGGTGTGTTCATCTACCTGATCGTCCGCGGCCACAAGATGAGCGAGCACGCCGCCGCCCAGGCCCAGGCCCAGCAGGAGGCGTTCCAGCAGTACGTGCGCCAGACGGCCGGCACGGGGACGAGCACGGCCGACGAGCTCGAGCGGCTCTCCAAGCTGCACCAGCAGGGCATCCTCGACGACGCCGAGTACGCCACGGCGAAGGCCAAAGCGCTGGGATAAGCGCGCAACCTGCGCGGCTGCGACCTGGCCGGCTGCGTTCGCGCAGCGATGAGCCTGGCCGTCGCCGATCACGAGCGACGAGGTCGTCCGAGCGGGCCAACACGCCGACCGGTGTTGCGGTCGACGGCGACGACGTCTGGTGGTCGGAGAGCCGGCCCGACGAGGGCGGCCGCACCGCCGTGTGCCGGCGCCGTCGTGACGGCACGGTCGACGAGGTCCTCGCCGCACCGTGGAACGCGCGCACCGCCGTCCACGAGTACGGCGGCGGGGCGTGGTGGGTGCGCGGCGGCGTGCTGTGGTTCGCCGACTGGGCGACGCAACGGCTCCACCGCGTGGCCGACGACGGCGTCGCCGTCGCCTTGACGCCGGAGGCGCCCGTCCCTCGTGGGTTGCGCTACGCCGACGGCGACGTCTCACCGGACGGCTCGACGATCCTGTGCGTCCAGGAGGCGCATGCCGGCGACGGTGAGGTCGTCAACACCATCGTCCGCCTCGACGCGACCAGCCCGTCGACACCCGAGGTCGTGGTCGGCGGCCCCGACTTCGTCTCCAACCCGCGGTGGCGGCCGGATGGTGACGCCTTCTGCTGGCTGGAGTGGGACCACCCGGACATGCCGTGGGACGCCACACGACTGATCGTCGACGCCGGCGGCGAGCGGACGGTGGTGGCCGGCGGCGAGCGGACCGAGTCCGTCGTCCAGCCCGAGTGGGCGCCCGACGGATCGCTCTGGTTCAGCGCCGACCGCACCGGCTTCTGGAGCCTGTACCGCTGGACGCCCGAGACCGGCGTGCGGACGATGGTCGACATCGGCCGGGACATCGGGTTCCCTGCCTGGGTGTTCGGCGACACCTGCTTCGCCTTCCTCGACGGCGGCCGCGTCGCCTTCGTCTACGTCGAGGACGGGCTCGACCACCTCGCCGTGCGCCTCCCCGACGGCACGATCGCCCCGCTCGACGTGCCGTTCACCGTGATCGAGGGACTCACGGCGAGCGGCTCGACGATCCGATTCATCGCCGCCTCGCCGACGAAGGAAGCGCACGTCGTGGCCGTCGACGTCGACGGCTCGACCGCCGCCGACCCCGTGGTGGTCGTGCCGCCGCGAGCGCTGCCGTTCGGCGACGAGTGGTACTCCGCACCCGAACCGGTCGAGTTCCCGACCGCCGGCGGGGCCACGGCCCACGCCTTGCTGTACCGCCCGCGAAACCCCGACGTTCCTGCCCCCGACGATCACCGTCCGCCGCTGCTCGTCGTGATCCACGGCGGGCCGACATCGGCGGCGCGGGCGATGCTCCGCATCGCCTACCAGTTCTGGACGTCGAGGGGCTTCGCCGTCGTCGACGTCAACCACCGCGGGTCGACGGGGTACGGCCGCGCCGTACCGCGAGCTGCTGCGCGGCCAGTGGGGGGTCGTGGACGTCGAGGACTGCGCGGCGGTGTGCCGGCACCTCGTCGAGCGCGGCGACGTCGACCCGGCGCGGCTGTGCATCCGTGGCGGGTCGGCCGGCGGGTTCACGACCCTGTCGGCGCTGGCCAACGAGGACGTGTTCGCGGCAGGAGCCAGCTACTACGGCGTCGCCGACCTGGCGGCACTGGCGACCGACACGCACAAGTTCGAGAGCCGCTACCTCGACCGGTTGATCGGTCCGTGGCCGGAGGCCCGCGACGTCTACGCGGCGCGCTCACCGATCAACCACGTCGAGGCGATCGATCGGCCGCTGGTCGTGTTCCAGGGGCTCGAGGACGAGGTCGTCCCGCCCGCGCAGTCGGAGATGATCGTCGACGCCCTGCGCGCCAGGGGCATCCCCGTCGCCTACCACACGTTCGCCGGCGAGCAGCACGGGTTCCGCCAGGCCGCCAACATCCGCGCCGCCCTCGACGCCGAGCTGGCCTTCTACCTCGACGTCCTCGACCTGGCGTGACCCAGCTGAGCATCAGATGACAGGTTGGACGAGGATGCGTCGGCCAGGTTGTGCAGCCGAGTCACCCCCGGAGGCGGGGCATCACCTCCGTGGCGATGTCGGTCAGCACCTGCTCCCTGACGTCCAGCGGCGGCAGCACCATGACCTGCGACAGCCCGGCGTCACCCAGCGCGTCGAGCCGGGCTGCGAGGTCGTCCGGTGACCCGACCATGCACGTCGCCTCGATCAGCTCCGGTGTGACGAGGTCCCACTCCTCGTCGAGCACCCAGCAGTTGTGCCCCTGGTGGATGCGCTGGTGGAGCCGCTCCGGATCGGTCCGGTCGAGCATCTCGACGTAGCGGTCCCATCCGGGGAACGCCGGTCGCCGATCGGGCCGACCCGCCTCGCGCCACTGTTCGTAGACGTAGTGCAGCCCGGCGATGGCGAACGCTCCGCACGCCGCCCGCACCCGCTCGCTCTCGATCGTCTCGCCGGGCCGGAGCACGACGATCGTCGTCAGCGTGCACGTCAGGAACGTCGATCGATCGACGACCGTGCCCGCCTCGGCGGCCGCCGCGTCGACCCGAGACCATGCCCGTTCGAGGCCATCGACCGTCGGTGGGATCGACATCACGAGCCCGTCGCCGTGGCGGACGGCGACGGCCATCGCGCGCGGACCGAAGCCGGAGACGTAGAGGGGGATGCGTGGCTCGAACGAGACGAACCCGGTGTCGGGCATGAGGTGGCGGACGGGTCGTGTGTGGTCGCGGAAGTCGACGTCGACCTCGCCGCCGTCGAGGAGACCGCGGAGCTCCTCGATGTAGCGCTCGAACTCGGCGATCGGCATCGGCCGGGCGCCCATCACGCGCATCGCCGTGTTGCCGGTCCCGACGGCGCAGAACACGCGCCCGGGCGCCAGGCGGTTGATCGTGGCGTGGGCGGCCGCGGTCACCGCGCTGGTGCGGGTGCCGGCGACGGCGACGCCGGTCCCGATGCGGATGCGCTCGGTGCGCGCCGCGGCCAGGGCCATCGTCGCGTAGCAGTCCGACCACAGCATCTGGCTGTCGGCGAACCACAGGTGGGAGAACCCGAGCTGCTCGGCGAGGACGGCGTACTCGATGTCGTCGACGTGACTGGCGACGCAGACGCCCAGATCGATCATGCGTCGATCATGCGAGCACGGGAACGTCGGCCATCGCCGCCGCGATGTCGTCGTCGGACAGCTCGAAGTCGACCATCTCCCCGGACAGGTACTGCTCGTAGGCGGCGAGGTCGAGGTGCCCGTGGCCGCACAGCGCGGTGAGGATGACCTTCGACTCGCCGGCCTCCTTGCAGGCCAGCGCCTCGCGGATCGCCGCGGCGAGGGCGTGGGTGGGCTCGGGAGCAGGGACGATGCCCTCGCTGCGAGCGAACTGCAGGGCGGCCGCGAAGCACTCCCGCTGGGGGATCGCAATCGCCTCGACCAGCCCGAGCTCGTAGATGTGCGAGACGAGTGGCGCCATCCCGTGGTAGCGCAGCCCGCCGGCATGGATCGGCTCGGGGATGAAGCCGTGCCCGAGGGTGTGCATCTTGAGCAGCGGCGTCATGCCGGCGGTGTCGCCGAAGTCGTAGCGGTACTCGCCCTTGGTCAGGCTCGGGCACGCCGCCGGCTCGACGCAGCGGATCGTCGGATCCATCCGCCCGGCGAGCTTCTCGCGCAGGAACGGGAACGCCAGCCCACCGAAGTTGGAGCCACCGCCCGTGCAGCCGACGAGCAGGTCGGGCGTCTCGCCGATCTCGGCGAACTGCAGCAGCGCCTCCTCGCCGATGATCGTCTGGTGCATCAGCACGTGGTTGAGGACGCTGCCGAGGGAGTAGCGCGTGCCCGGGTCGGCGGCGGCGACGGCGACGGCTTCGGAGATGGCGATGCCGAGGCTGCCGTGGTGATCGGGGTTCTCGGCCAGCAGCGCCCGGCCGAATTCGGTGACCGGCGACGGGCTCGAGTGCAGCGTCGCCCCGTAGATCTCCATCATCGTCCGCCGGTGCGGCTTCGAGCGGTACGACGCGGCGACCTGCCAGATCTCGCACTCGATGCCGAACTGGGCCGCGGCGAACGCGAGTGCCGTTCCCCACTGGCCGGCGCCGGTCTCGGTGGTCAGCTTGGCGATGCCCTCCTGGTGGTTGTAGTAGGCCTGGGGCACCGACGTGTTCGGCTTGTGCGAGCCGGCCGGGCTGACGCCCTCGTACTTGTAGTAGATGCGCGCCGGAGTGTCGAGCACGCGCTCGAGCCGGTGGGCCCGGTAGAGCGGGCTCGGCCGCCACAGGCGGTACACGTCGAGCACGCCGCCCGGGATGTCGACGTGGCTGGCGCCGGTGACCTCCTGCTCGATCAGCGCGATCGGGAACAGCGGGGCGAGGTCGTCGGGCCCGACCGGCTCGTGGGTGCCCGGATGGAGCGGCGGCGGCGGCGGCGACGGCAGATCGGGGATCACGTTGTACCACTGCGTCGGCATCTGTGATTCGTCGAGCAGGACCTTGGTGCGCATGTTCCCTCGGATTCTCTGGAAGATTCCCGGCCATCCGTGGCCGCTGAAAACGCTTGAGAAGTTCTGGTGTCAGTGGATCTGGCGGGTGTGGCCTTCCCAGAACGGGGCCCGCAGTGTCCGCTTGAGCACCTTGCCCGGGCCGGACTTGGGAAGCGGGTCGCGTCTGGAAGCTGATCGACTTGGGGACCTTGTAGCCGGCGATCAGCTGGCGACAGTGCTCGATCAGCGCCTGCTCGGTCGTGCCGTCGGCGCGCGGGACGACGACGGCGTGGACGACCTCGCCCCAGCGCTCGTCGGGGATGCCGAAGACGGTGGCCTCGAGCACACCGGGGTGGGTGTACAGGGCGTCCTCGACCTCGGTGCAGTAGACGTTCTCGCCGCCCGAGATGATCATGTCCTTGGCCCGGTCGACGAGGTACAGGTAGCCGTCGTCGTCGAGGTAGCCGACGTCGCCGGTGCGGTACCAGCGCGCCGTCGAGCATCGCCTCTGCCGTCTCCTCCGGCTTGTTCCAGTAGCCGGCCATCACGTTCGGACCCTTGACCACCGCCTCGCCGACCTCACCGGTGGCGACGGGCTGGCCGGCACTGTCGACGATGCGCAGGTCCACACCCGGTGCCGGCTGCCCGCAGCTCTTCGCCCGCGGCCCGTCGAGCCACTGCTCCTCGTGGCGGAACACGGTGGCCAGCGGCGAGAGCTCGGTCGCCCCGTAGAGGTGGATCAGCTCGCAGCCGAACACCTCGGCCGCGCGGCGGAGCACCTCGAGGGCGACGGGCGACGCCCCGTGCGAGAGCCAGCGCAGGCTGGAGACGTCGCGAGGATCGGCGCTCTGGCGCTCGACGAGCGCCGCCAGCATGGTGGGGACGGCGATGGCGCACGTGATCCGCTGTTCGACGATGAGGTCGAGGACGGCGTCGGGGTCGAACACCGGGACGACGATGTTGGTCGCCCCGACCCACGGCAGGTCGAGGGCGGCGTACACGCCGGCGGCGTGGAACATCGGCGCCATCGTCAGGTAGCGATCATCGGCGACGAGTGGCTGGCCGAGCTGGGTGTGCACCGCGTTGGCCATCAGGTTGGCGTGGGTGAGCATCACGCCCTTCGACGACCCGGTCGTCCCGCCGGTGTAGAAGAGCCCGGCGAGGGTGTCCGGGGTGACGTCCGGCTCCAGCTCCGGCGATGCGGCGAGCAGCTCGTCGTACTCGCCGGTGTCCAGGCGGATGACGCGCTCGACGACGTCGGCGAGGGCGCCGGGGTCGCGGTCGCAGATCAGCACGCGGGCGCCGGCGTCGCGGGTCGCGTCGACGAGCTCGGGCTCGGCCCAGCGGGTGTTGTGCGGCACGATCGCCCGGTCGGCGCACGGGATGCCGATGAACAGCTCGAGGTAGCGGTCCGAGTTCAGCGCCCACAGGGCGACGCGGTCGCCAGGATCGGTGCACCCGGCGACCAGCCCGGCGACCCGCCGCACGCGCTCGGCCAGCTGGCGGTACGTGCGGTGGGTCTCCCCGCACAGCACGGCCTCGCGGTCGGCGAACAGCTGCTCGGCTCGTCGAACTGGATCTCGAAGTGTGTACATGGCCGACCCCCGCGGGACTGTAGCCAGCGGGGCAGCTCAGGGCACCGGTGACGCCGATCCGACTACGTTCGTGGCGCCATGGAACCCGTGCCGCCGGTGACCGGTGTGAACGACCTGACACCGGAGTGGTGCACGGCTGCACTCGCCGGCACAACGGGCGGCGCGTCGGTCACCGACGTCGGCGTCGAGCTCGTCGGCACCGGTCAGGTCGCCGACACCGCCCGTCTCCACCTCACGTACGACCCGGCAGGCGCCGGTCCGGCGACGCTCGTCGCCAAGGTCCCGGCGGCCGACGACACGAGTCGTGGCGCGGCACGTGTGACGAGGACGTACGAGATCGAGGCCGGCTTCTACCGCGACCTCGCGGCGACCCTCCCGGTGCGCACGCCGCGCTGCCACCACGCCGCCCACGACCTCGACACCGACGCCTACGTCGTGCTGCTCGAGGACGTCGCGCCGGCGATCCAGGGTGACCAGATGGCCGGCTGTTCCGTCGACGACATCGCCGGCGCGATCGACGAGCTGGCGCTGCTCCACGGCCCGCGCTGGGGCGACGAGTCGCTGGAGTCGATCGGCTGGCTGTACCGCGGCGACTCCATGGACGCGGTCGTCGCCCTCGTGCAGTACGCGACAGGCCCGTTCCGTGAGCACTACACCGACCGCCTCGACGCCGACACCAACGCTGTCGTGGATCGCCTGGTCCCGCGTCTGGGCGACTACCTGACGGTGCGGCCCCGACCGTGGACGATCGTCCACGGCGACTACCGCGCCGACAACCTGCTGTTCGGCGGCGAGCGCGTCGTCGTCGTCGACTGGCAGACGGTGGGCCTCGGTCCCGGCCCCGCCGATCTCAGCTACCTCCTCGGCGCCAGCCTCGTCCCCGAGGCCCGCCGCCAGCACGAGTCGGCGCTCGTCGACCGCTACGTCGCCGGTCTGCACGCGCAGGGGGTCGACGTCGACCGCGACAGCGTCTGGGACGGCTACCGCCGGTACGCCGTACGGCGGGCTGATCATGGCCATCGTCGCCTCGGCCCTCGTCCGGCGCACCGACCGCGGCGACGAGATGTTCCTGGCGATGGCCGAGCGCCACGCCCACCAGGGGCTCGAGCTGGACACCGAAGCCCTCTACCCCCAAGGGGAGTGACCGTGCCGCGACTGACCGCCCTCGACGAGTACTTCGTCCACCAGATCCCCGAGCCACTCCCCAACGTCGTCACCCACCACCAGCACTGGCGGGAGAGCCTGTTCTTCGTCATGCACCCGCGCGACGGCCTCGGCGACGTGGTGATCCTGACGATGGCCCTGTTCCCCGCACGTGGCGAGCTCGACTCGTTGCAGCTCGGGATGGTCGGCACCACGCCGACGATGGCGCGACACGTCCGTGAGGCGGGCGACGACCCGCACTCGTTCTCCGTCGGTCCGGTGCAGATCGAGATCGTCGAGGCCTTCCGCACCGTGCGACTGCAGGTGGAGGACGGCTACGACGTGCCCGTCGCGATGGACGTCACGTTCACCGCCCGCACACCTGCGTACGGCCTGCGGCGGGGGACGATGCGCGCCGGGCACGAGCTGATCTGGGACCAGAGCCACATGTTCCAGTCGGGTACGTACCGGGGCACCTACACCCACGAGGGCCGCACGTACCAGGTCGACGACTGGTGGGGCCAGCGCGACCACTCGTGGGGGATCCGCGACCACGCCCGCTGCCCGTTCTGGATGTGGCTGGCGGTGCAGTTGCCCGACGGGATGATCGGGGTGTGGCTGTGGGAGCTGGCGAACGGGGCGCGGATCTACACCGACGGCTGCTTCGCGCCGGCGGACGGCGGCGACCCGATCCCGATCATCGACGTCCAGCACCAGCTCGAGTGGATCGACCTCACCGGCGGCGCCGTCAGCTACGCGCGCGACGGTGACGAGGTCGCCGGTGTCGCCGGGCACGTCGACATCCGGCTGGAGGGCGGTCGGGAGATCGGGCTCGACGCGACCGGCCGCTGGGCCCAGCGCTACGGCCCGCTCGGCGGTGGCCTCAACCAGGTCGAGGTCACCACCGACGACGGCCGCCGCGGCACGGGCATCTACGAGCTCACCGGCGCCCACCACCATCGCTACTTCCCGATCCCGCGTGCCGACAACGTGCCGCGCTGAGCCGTGCGGCGACTGGCGACGTACCGCTTCCAGCTGACGCCGTCGTTCGGGTTCGACGGCGTCGTCGCCCAGCTCGATCGGTTGCGGGCGCTCGGCGTGAGTCACGCCTACCTCTCGCCCGTGACCGAGGCGGTACCGGGGAGCACGCACGGCTACGACGTCGTCGATCACACCCGTGTGCGCGCCGAGCTCGGTGGGCTCGACGGCCTCACCGCGCTCCTCGACGCCGCCGCGGCGCGAGCGATGGGTGTCGTCATCGACCACGTCCCCAACCACGTCTCCGTCGGGCGGGCCGAGCTCAACGCGCCGTGGTGGGCGATGCTTCGCGACGGACCCGGCAGCGAGGCGGCGCGCTGGTTCGACGTCGATTGGGAGGCCACCGGAGGAAGGGTCATCCTCCCGGTCCTCGGCTGCCCGCTCGCCGACGTCGTCGAGTCGTTGGAGATCGTCGACGGCGAGTTGCGGCTCGGGCCGCAGCGGTTCCCGCTCGCCGAGGGCACGGCGACGCTGGCGCCGGCCGAGGCGTTGGCGCGACAGCACTACCGCCTGCAGCACTGGCAGGACCCGGAGCGCAACGTGCGCCGCTTCTTCACCATCGACGACCTCGTCGCGGTGCGTGTCGAGGAGTCCGGCGTCGTTGCCGCCGTCGACACCGTGCCGCGGCTGCTCGCCGGCCACGAGGGGTTCGCCGGCGTGCGCGTCGACCACATCGACGGACTCGCCGACCCGCTCGGCTACCTCGAAGCGTTTGCGGCGGCTGATCGGAGACGATCGCTGGCTGCTCGTCGAGAAGATCCTCGCTCCCGGTGAGCGGCTCCCCGACTCGTGGCCGGTCGACGGGACCACCGGCTACGAGCACGCCGCAGTGCTCGAGCACGCCCTGCTCGACGTGGATGGTTGGGATCTGCTGCGCCGGCGCTGGGTCGCCGAGACCGGCGATCGCCGCTCGTTCCGCGACTGGGAGCTCGACGCTCGCCGTGAGGTGCTCGAGGCCGGGTTGCGCCCGGACCTCGAGCGTGTCGCGCGGGTCGCCGCCGACCGTCTCGACGCCTCCAACGAGACGGTCGAGGAGGCGGTGGCCGAGCTGAGCGTGCACCTCGACCGCTATCGCACGTACCTGCCCGACAACGAGGGCGATCCGGCGCTGACGCTCGCCCTTGCCGAGGCGGCGGCGAGCCAGCCCCAGTTGGCGCCCGTCCTCGCCCGGCTCGTCACCGAGCTGCGCGACAGCGACGATGCCGAGGCGCTCGAGTGGCGCACACGCTGGCAGCAACTCACCGGTCCGGCGACGGCGAAGGGCGTCGAGGACCGGGCGTTCTGGCGCTATGTGACGCTGGCATCGCTCGACGAGGTCGGCGGGCTACGCCGAGCCGGTGGCCGACGTCGATGCGGTGGTCGCGCTGCACGAGCACCACGCGGCGACGGCGGCGCGGTGGCCGACGACGTTGCTCGCCGGGACCACCCACGACACCAAGCGCTCCGAGGACGTGCGCGCCGCCGGGCTGGCGCTCGCCACCCGGGCGCGGCGCTTCGTCGAGCTCGTCGACGAGTGGTTCGACGGTCCCGGCTCGCGGTTCGCCATCGACCTGTCGATCCAATGGCTGGCGCTGCAGACGGTCGCCACGGTGCCGGACCTCGACGGATCGCGGCTGACCGCCTTCCTCGTCAAGGCCGGCAGGGAAGCCGACGTGCACACGGCCTGGTCGGATCCGGACGAGCCGTACGAGCGTCAGCTCGGCCGCCTCGCCGACGTCCTGCTGCAGTGGCCGCCGGTCGCCGAGCTGCAGGCCGACCTCGACGGTCCTGGGCGCGCCGTGACGCTGGCGCTGCTCGCCGTGCGCCTCACGGCCCCGGGTGCCGCCGACATCTACCAGGGCACGGAGGCCCTGCGCTACCTGCTCGTCGACCCGGACAACCGGACGCAACCCGACCACGAGGCGCTTGACGGCTCGTGGCGTCGGCCGCGGCGCTCGACGGTCGTGCCGCGTGGGCCGAGCCGGGCTCGCCCGCGGCGAGGGCGGTCGTGATCCGGCGGCTCCTCGGCGCGCGTCACGATCTCGACCTCGTCGGCTACGCCCCGCTGGACGCCGGCGAGCACCTCGTCGGTTTCGCCCGCCTCGACGGGAGCGGCGAGCCGGCGCTGGTGACGATCGTGCCGCGAGTGGTCGAGCGACCGCCCGGCCTCACCGTCGACCTGCCGCCTGGCACGTGGCGTCACGTGCTCGTCGACGACGAACCGGACGCCGTGGGTGCACTCGACATCGACACCGCCCTCGGCGCCTTCCCGGTGGTCGTGCTGCGTCGCCGTTGACCCCGAATCTGGGCGCGATTCGTCTCTGGGCGCGATCTGTCTCGGTATCCGAAACGAAACGCGCCCAGATCAGTCGTGGGCGACGAGCAGCGCGGCGGTCAGCCCCGGCAGGGTGAGTCGCCCCGCAGCGAGCTGAGCGCCGGCGCTCGGAGCCGAAGGCGAGGTCGAGTCCCGGCTCGACGTCGAGCTCGACCAATGACGTGCCGAGGTTGAGCGCGAGCACGGACCGATCGCCGTCGAGTTCGCGCCGCACGACGACGGCGTCGCCCTGGCGTTGCACCGACTGCTCGGCGTCCGGCGCGTGGAGCACCGGGTGCAGCCGGCGCAACCGCAGCAGCTCGGTGTAGGCGGCGAGCACAGCGGCGTGCTCCGGCTGCGCGGCGAGCGACGGATCGAGCACGGCGGCGGCGAACGTGGCCGGGTCCGCCGGGTCGAGCACCTCGTCGGTCCACTCGGCGGCGGCGAACTCGCGCCGGCGGCCCTGGCGGGTCGCTTCGATCAGCGCCGGGTCGCCGTGGTCGACGAAGAACGGGAACGGGGCGGTCTCGCCGTACTCCTCGCCCATGAACAGCAGCGGGGTGAACGGCGAGAGCAGCACCGTGGCCGCGGCGACGAGCCGTTGGCGGTGGTCGTAGGGCGGACGCCCGCCGGCCGGCGTGTTGCCGATGTGGTCGTGGTTCGACGTGAAGACGACGAACCGCTCGTGCGGGATGTCTCCGACGGGCCGGCCGTGGCGGCGTCCTCGATACTCCGAGCGCCGGCCGTTGAACACCCAGCGGCGGTCCAGCGCCTCGGCCAGGTCGGCGACCCCGTCGTAGTCGACGTAGTAGCCGCGGCGGTCGCCGGTGAGGGCGACGCGGAGGGCGTGGTGCACGTCGTCGTCCCAGACGGCATCGCAGCCGATACCGCCGGCGCTCGGCGGGCGCACGATCCGCGGGTCGTTGGCCGAGCTCTCGGCGATGACGAGCACGGTGCGCCCGGCAGCCGTCGCCCGCCGCGTGCACGGCAGTGGTGAGCTGCTCGAGGAACGGTGTCGCCGTCGGGTCGACGATGGCGTGGACGGCGTCGAGCCGGAGGCCGTCGACGTGGAAGTCCTCGATCCACCGGCAGGCGCTCTCGATGAACGCCCGGCGGACGAGGTCGCTGCCCGGTCCGGCGACGTTGACGGCGTCGCCCCATGGCGTGCGGTACTCGTCGGTCAGGTACGGCGCGAAGCGGCTGTGCGTGGAGCCCGACGGCCCGAAGTGGTTGTAGACGACGTCGAGCATGACGCCGAGCCCGGCGGCGTGGGCGGCGTCGACGAGGCGGGCGAGTCCCTCGGGACCGCCGTAGGACTCCTGCACGGCGGAGGGGAACACGCCGTCGTAGCCCCAGTTGCGGACGCCGGGGAAGGCGCCGACCGGCATCAGCTCGATCATCGTGATGCCCAGCCGGGACAGCCGATCGAGCTGGCCGATGACGCCGTCGAACGTGCCGGCCGGCGTGAACGTCCCGACGTGCAGCTCGTAGAGCACCGTGTCGGTGAGCGTGACGCCGCGCCAGTCGCCGTCGGTCCACACGAAGCGCGACGCGTCGACGACGGCAGACGGTCCGTGCACGCCGTCGGGTTGCCACCCCGACGCCGGGTCGGCGAGCGGATCGCCGTCGTCGAGCCGGATCCGGTAGCGATCGCCGTGCCCGACCCCGTCGACCACACCGACCCACGTCTCGCTCGGCGGCGTCGAGGGCGACGACGCGATCGTCGAGACTCGACCTCCACACGCCGGGCGCGAGGCGCCCACACCTCGAACCGCGTCGACCCGTCGCCAACCGGCTGGGCGCCGAGCCTCACCGTCTCGACCCATCCGAGTGCGTCGGACGAGTGCGGACGCCGGTCGCTCAACACTCGGATGGCTCCGAACACTCGGATGGGGATCACCGGTACAGCATCTGGGAGACGGCGGCGAGGGGCCAGGAGACCCAGGCGGGGCGGACGGTGAGCTCGTAGCGGACCTCGTACAGCGCCTTCAGCAGGACGTGGGCGTCGAGCAGCAGGCGGGCGTCGTCTGCATCGGGCGGCACGAGGGCGCGTCCCTCCGGCGTCGCCGTCAGCGTCGCCAGGTAGGCGTCGACGTAGGTCGACGTCATCCGCTCCGTCCACGCCTGCCGCCACCGCTCGAGCGACTCGGCCTGCGTCTCGCCGACCCGGCCGCGCTCGATCGACGTCGCCAGCGCCACGCGCCCGGCGTAGTCGAGCGAGCGGACGATCCCTGCGACGTCGCTGAACGGCGAGCGCTTGATCGAGCGCTCGCCGATCGGCCGGCCGGGCTCGCCCTCGAAGTCGATGAACACGACGTCGTGCCCCGTCCACAGCGCCTGGCCGAGGTGCAGGTCGCCGTGCACGCGGATGCGCGCGGCGTCGAGCTTGCGTGTCCGCAGCACGTCGAACACGCGGAGCAGCCGGTCGCCCTTGTCGACGAGCGCGGCGGCCATCGCGTCGGTCTGCGGCGTCATCGCCGCCCGGCTGCGCCCGACCAGCCGCTGGGTCTCGCGCAGCGACGCCCGCAGGCTCTGCAGGATCGACCGCTGGTACAGCAGCGAGAACCGATCGGGCTCGAACCCCGGCGCACCGCCAGCGAGGCCGAGGTGCATCTGCGGCCGTGCGCTCGGCGAGCAGGCCGGTGACCGCCGCCATCACCGCGTCGTCGGCGGTCGACTCCGGCTCGGACACCAGTCGTTCGACCTCGCGGGTCAGCAGATCCTGGCTCCACTCCCACAGATCGGCCTCGTTGGCCACGACGTCGTGGACGACGATCGCGCTCGCCGGCGCGTCGCCGCCGAGTTGCACGTCGAGCGTGCCGGCGACACCCGGCACGTGCTCGAACCCACGTGACCGCAGGTGCATCGGGAGGGTGACGTCGGGGTTGTCGCCGGGGGCGAGGCGGCGGATCAGCTTGGCGATGACCTTGCCGCCGAGGATCACCGACGTGTTCGTCTGCTCGGCGCTGAGCACGTGCACGTCGTGGGGGTTGTCGGCGAGCTTGGTCAACCCCGGCCGCCGGGGGTGGCCGGTCGCCGTCGACGTCCTCCCGCGCCGTGTGCGCCGCCGCAGTGCCGCACCGGCGACGACGCCAGCGCCGACCGGCACGACCATGGCGTCGACGATGGCACCGTCGTCGAGCAGGGCGATGACCGATCCAGGCCGTCGTTGTTCGAGCTCCTCGGCGGCGCCCGGCGTGGCGTGCAGCAGCGGCACGGAGTACAGGTGGTCGTCGCCCTCGGTGAACGACGTGCGCACGACGGCGAAGGCGACCGAGCCGGAGAGCTCGATGACGTCCTCGACGGCGAGGTCGCGCAGGACCGCCCCCTTGCCGACGAACCAGCGCCGGCCGGGGAGCCAGCGCCTGATGGCGCGACCGAGGGCCGCTCGCCGGCGCAGCACGTCGGGCCACGCGCCCGTCAGGTGCACCGGGCCGTCGGCTGCGTCCGCACCGCTCGACTCGACCTCCAGGGCGAACCAGAAGAACCCGTACGGCGCCAGCGTGAGCGTGTACGGCGCGTCGCCGATCGGGAGCGAAGCGGTTCTGGCCGAACACCTCGACCGGCACCGCACCGCCGAAGCGGCGCAGGTCGAGCTCGACGTGCTGGGCGAGGCGGGACAGGTTGGCGACGCACAGCAGCGGCTGCTCGTTGGCAGTCTCGGCGTCGGGCAGCGGACGAACGCCAGCACGTGGTGGTTGTCCGGCTCGAGGAAGTCGATCGTGCCGCGGCCGAGCACGCGGTGGCGCTTGCGCAGGGCGGTCAACTGGCGCATCCACGACAGCGGCGACGCCGGGTTGGCGGCCTGCGTCTCCACGTTGACGCTCTCGTAGTGGTAGCCCTGCTCGGTGATCAGCGGCAGGTACAGGCGGTGCGGGTTCGCCGTCGAGAAGCCGGCGTTGCGGTCGGCCGACCACTGCATCGGCGTGCGCACGCCGTTGCGGTCGCCGAGGTAGACGTTGTCGCCCATCCCGATCTCGTCGCCGTAGTACAGGACCGGCGTGCCGGGCAACGAGAACAGCAGGGCGTTGAGCAGCTCGAACTTGCGCCGGTCGTTGCCGAGCAGCGGTGCCAGGCGCCGGCGGATGCCGAGGTTGATGCGCATCTCGGCGTCGGTCGCGTACGCCCGCAACATGAGGTCGCGCTCCTCGTCGGTGACCATCTCCAGGGTCAGCTCGTCGTGGTTGCGCAGGAACGTGGCCCACTGCCCGCCCGGTGGAGGGTCGGGCGTCTGCTCCATGATGTCGACGATCGGCGTGCGGTGCTCGAGGCGCAGCGACATGAACAGGCGCGGCATCACCGGGAACTGGAAGTTCATGTGGCACTCCAGGCCGTCGCCGTCGCCGAAGTACGACGCCGCGTCCTCCGGCCACTGGTTGGCCTCGGCGAGCAGCATGCGGCCCGGGGTACTTGGCGTCGATGTGGGCGCGCAGCCGCTTCAGCACGCCGTGCGTCTCCGGCAGGTTCTCGCAGTTGGTCCCCTCGCGCTCGTGGAGGTAGGGGATGGCGTCGAGCCGCAGGCCGTCGACGCCCATGTCGAGCCAGAAGTCGAGGACCTCCAGCACGGCCTCCTCGACCCGCGGGTTGTCGAAGTTGAGGTCGGGTTGGTGGGAGTAGAAGCGGTGCCAGAAGTACGCCTCGGCGACCGGGTCCCACGTCCAGTTCGACGTCTCGAAGTCCTGGAAGATCACCCGCGCGTCCGGCGTAGCGGTCGGGGTGGTCGCTCCACACGTAGGCGTCGCGCTCGGCCGAGCCGGCGGGCGACCGGCGCGCCCGCTGGAACCACGGGTGCTGGTCCGACGTGTGGTTGATCACCAGCTCGGTGATGACCCGCAGGTTGCGGTCGTGGGCGGCGGCGAGGAAGCGCTTGAACTGGCGCAGGTCGCCGTAGTCGCGGTTGACGGTGCGGTAGTCGGCGATGTCGTAGCCGTCGTCGCGCAGCGGCGACGGGTAGAACGGCAGGATCCAGATCGCCGTGACGCCGAGGTCGGCGAGGTAGTCGAGGCGCTGGGTCAGCCCGTTGAAGTCGCCGATCCCGTCGCCGTTGGAGTCGTTGAAGGCGCGGACGTGGAGCTCGTAGATGACCGCGTCGCGGTACCAGTCGAGCGGACCCTCCAACCGCGTCGGTTGTGGCGCCGACCGAACGCCGCGTTCACCTCGACTCACAGGGGTCCTTCCACGCGGAAGACGTGGGCGGGGAACGCCGGGTCGATCTCCACGAAGTTGGCGTTGGCGTGCCAGCGGTAGGAGGCGTTGGTGAGCTGGCAGACGACGTCGTAGTCACAGCCGTACGGCAGCCCGAGCGGCTTCAGGTCGATGTCGACCCACCCCTGGTGGCGGTGATCGGCGTCGAGGTTGACGATCATCAGGATCGGCGGGCCGCTCCCGGCGGGGTCGGTCTTCGAGTAGCACAGCAGGGCCTGGTTGTCGGTCTCGTGGAAGCGCAGCGTGCGCAGGTGGGCGAGCGCCGGCTGCTCGCGCCGGATGCGGTTGAGCCGGCCGAGCAGCGGCGCCAGGCTCGGCGGGCGGTGGAGGTCCCACTGGCGCAGCTGGTACTTCTCCGAGTCGAGGTACTCCTCCGATCCCGGCCGCACCGGAAGGTGCTCCATCAGCTCGAACGCCGGCCCGTAGACGCCCCACGCCGGCGAGAGGGTGGCGGCGAGGATGGCGCGGATGGCGAACATCGACGGCCGCCCCTCCTGCAGCTGCTCGGTGAGGATGTCCGGCGTGTTCGGCCAGGCGTTGGGCCGCATGTAGTCGACGGTGCGGGTCGCCAGCTCCTCGAAGTACTGGCGCAGCTCCCACCACGACTGGCGCCAGGTGAAGTAGGTGTACGACTGGTTGAAGCCGATCTTCGCCAGCCGCTCCATCACCCGCGGTCGGGTGAACGCCTCGGCGAGGAAGATCGCCTCGGGGTGCTCGCTGCGGATCGTGGCGATCGCCCACTCCCAGAAG
Organism: uncultured Acidimicrobiia bacterium; assembly: GCA_963749315.1. Classification (GTDB taxonomy): domain Bacteria; phylum Actinomycetota; class Acidimicrobiia; order Acidimicrobiales; family Ilumatobacteraceae; genus JALZMG01. The sequence continues at coordinate 267,633 of CAVVMS010000031.1, read as the reverse complement.
GCGAACGCCTTGGTGTGCGGGTTGTCGACGCGGAAGATCGTCACCCCGGTGTCGATCCAGAAGCGGATGACGTCGGCCAGCGCCGTCCACAGGCCCTGCCAGTCCTCGCTCTCGAAGTCGAGCGGGTAGATGTCCTGGTACTTCTTCGGCGGGTTCTCGGCGTACTGGATCGTCCCGTCGGGACGGTGGGCGAACCACGACGGGTGCTCGGTGACCCACGGGTGGTCCGGCGTGCACTGGAACGCGATGTCGAGCGCCAGCTCGATGTTGCGCCGGCGGCACTCGTCGGCGAGCTTGACCACGTCGTCGACCGTGCCCAGCTCGGGGTGCACGGCCGTGTGCCCGCCCTCCGGCGCGCCGATCGCCCACGGGCTGCCGGTGTCGTCGGACGACGGCGTCGTCGTGTTGTTGCGGCCCTTGCGCTGCGTCGTGCCGATCGGGTGGACGGGCGGCAGGTAGACGACGTCGAAGCCCATCGCCTCGACGTAGTCGAGGCGATCGGCGGCGTCGGCCAGCGTGCCGTGACCGGTGGCCGGGGCGAGCGTGGAGCGTGGAAAGAACTCGTACCACGCGCTGAAGCGGGCGCGCACCGGATCGACCTCGACGTCGAGCGGCTTCGCCAGCTCGGCCACCGGCTCGCGCACCCCGGTGCGCCAGAACAGCGCCTCCAGGTCGAGGCCGGCTGTCTCTCCGGCTCGACGTCGTCGAGATCGGGGATGTGCCCGTCGAGGTGGTGGGGCAGGTCCTCCGACGGCAGCTCACCGAGCTGGCGGGCGTCACCCGCTTCGAGCCGAGTGCGCAGGTCGCGCAGCGCCGTCGGCGTCGTCGCCCTTGGTCGCGGCGAGGGCGCGGTCGATCAGCCCGATCCCGATCTGCAGGTCGACGGTGACGTCGACGCCGGCCGCCAGCTTGAGCTCCATCCCGTGGCGCCACGTGCCGAGGTGGTCGAGCCAGCCGAGCACCTGGTACTGCCAGCGCCCGAGCCGGTCGGGCACGAACGTCGCCTCGAAGCGGTCGTTGCCGAGCGCGGTCATCGGCATCTCCTGCCACGCGCCGCGCCGTCCGCAGCGGTAGCGCAGGGCTGCGGCGGCGCGATCGTGGCCGTCGGTGAACACGTCGGCCGTGACGAGGACCGGTTCGTCGAGCGTCGCCTTCGACGGGAACGCGCCGCCGTCGACGACGGGGGAGACCGCTTCGACGACGACGCGGCTCGGCCGCGAGCTCGGCAGGGCGTTCGATGTGGCGGGCATCGGCGTGAACCCTAGGTGGGACACACTGGGGCCCATGAGCGACCTCGACGATCTGATTGGTCTGATGCCGTTCGCCGGACTGCTCGGCGTCGAGCTGACGGCGGCGACGCGCCGAGGAGGTCACCGGCCGGCTGGCGTGGCGCGACGACCTGTGCACGACGGCCGGGCTGCTGCACGGCGGCGTCGTGATGGCGTTCGCCGACAGCCTCGGCGCGGTGTGCGCGTTCCTGAACCTGCCGGCGGGAGCGACGACGTCGACGATCGAGTCGAAGACGAACTTCTTCCGCGGCATCCGCGAGGGCACGGTGCACGCGACGTCGCACGCCGTTGCACGTCGGGCGGACGACGATCGTCGTGCAGACCGACGTCCGCGACGACCGCGACAAGCGCGTCGCTCAGGTCACCCAGACCCAGGCAGTCATCCCGGCAGCGTGACCTCGAGCAGCGACAGGCCGATCGGCACCGACGAGGCGGTGCGGCGAGCCCAGGCGGGACGGCGACGGCGACGCCCGCGTCGAGCGTCTCGTCGTCGTGCCCGTCGATCTCGAGCGTGGCCGAGCCGTCGACGACGTACCAGAACAGCAGCTCGCCGTCGTGCGACGACGGTCGGACGACGCTCCGGCTGCCGGTGGCGCGCACGTTGCGTGCGCCGGCCAGCCCGCCGGTCGCCTCGCCGATGCCGGTGTCGGCGCACTCGAACCCGGTCCGCCCGCCACGGTCGCCAGACCGCCTGCCGACGCTCGGTGGCGCACGAAGCGCTGGCCGCCGAACTCCCGCTCCGGGCGGACGGTGCCGGTCGGGAGCCGCATGTCGTGGTCGACGTACGTCGGGTGTGCCGCCGGGCAGCCGATCTCGACGACCTCCAGGCCGGGAGAGCTGTCCAGCACGCGGTGCCGGATGCCAGGTGGCTGGAGCACGCAGTCGCCGGCCTGCAGGCGGAACGGCGGACCCTGGTCCTCGTAGACGACGCGCACCCACCCGCGCACGCAGTGGATCGACTGGTAGCGGATGTCGTGGTGGTGCACGTAGTCGGGCACCGGACCGCCGTCGGGGATCGTGATGTGCGAGGCGATGACCGTTCCGCCCTGCCGTCCTGGCAGCAGGTCCCGGTAGACCATCCCGGCCCGACCGCCGGCCGCTCGAGTGCCCGCCTCCAGCCGGACACGGACGCCGTGGCCGGAGAGCTCGGCGATCGTCGGATCGTCGGCGGGCATGATCATGTCCAGGCGGAACCCGAGCAGGTCGACGAGGGCGTCGATCGCCGGCCCCAGCTCCCCGCACGGGATGCGGATCTCCTCGGCGCGCACGGCGCGACGGTACCTATCGTTCGCCATCGTGGGCACCGGCTTCGACACGACGATCGATGCGCTCGAGCAGATCGTCGAGCCGGTGCTCGCGGGAGGGCGACCGCATCGGCTACTTCGCGGCGATGTACATCGCCGTCACGCGGACCATCGCCGAGCGGACCGCGTCCGGCGCGTTCGACGACCCCGAGCGGATGGAGCACTTCGTCGTCGCCTTCGCCGGCCGCTACCTCCGCAACCTCGACGGCTGGGCGAACGGCGGCGCGGTCGACGGCTCGTGGCGCCTGGCCTTCGAGACCGCCGCACGCTGGCGACCGGTCATCCTCCAGCACCTCCTGCTGGGGATGAACGCGCACATCAACCTCGACCTCGGCGTGACCGCTGCCGAGCACGCCGTCGACGGAGTGCTCGACGCGGTGCGCGCCGACTTCGACGCCGTCAACGACGTGCTCGGTTCGCTGGTCGACGAGTGCCAGGGCGCGCTCGGTGACGTCTCGCCGTGGATGGGGCTCGCCGACCGGGTCGGTGGCGGCGGCGACGAGACGATGATCCGCTTCAGCCTCGTCGCCGCCCGGCGCCAGGCGTGGTCGGTCGCCACCCGCCTGGCGCCGCTCGGACCCGAGCGAGCGGGCGACGGCGGTGGCCGCCGTCGACGCGGCCGGCGTGCGCATCGGCGAGCGGGTCGCCCATCCCGGTCGTGGCCGGCAGCAGCGTGCTGCTGCTCGTCCGGGCGCGCGAGCGGGCCGCGCCGGCCGACGTCATGCGCCGGCTGAGAGCGGTGCGCCCGGCTTGAACCGGTTGGGGCGCGGCGCACCCGGCGCGAGAAGATGGCACCCATGACGTACCTCACCACGGCCCAGTTGGAGGCCGGACTCGACGAGATACGAGCGGCCCCCGTCGGAGCCGGGACGCTGGAGATGATCGTCCGCCGGCCGGCGATCAACGAGCGTGAGGTGCTCGACAGCGGCGAGCTCGATCTGTCTGTCGGCCTCGTCGGCGACACGTGGCAGGACCGCCCGAGTCGACGGCTGGACTTCCGGGCGCCACACCCGGAGATGCAGCTCAACGTGACCAACGCCAGGGCGATCGCCCTCATCGCCGGCACGCGCGACCGTTGGCCGCTCGCCGGCGACCAGCTCTACGTCGACCTCCACCTCGGCACGGACGAGCTCCCTGCGGGCACGCGGTTGCAGATCGGTGACGCCGTCATCGAGATCACCGAGATCCCGCACACCGGGTGCGCCAAGTTCACCGAGCGCTTCGGGATCGAGGCGATGCGCTTCGTCAACTCGCCCGAGGGCCGGCGGCTCAACCTCCGGGGGATCAACGCCAAGGTGGTGGTGCCGGGCACGATCCGCACCGGCGACCGCATCACTGCCGCCGACGAGCTCGCAGCAACGGGCTGATCGGTGTCTCGCCGCGCCATCGCCGACCGGATGGCGGGGGCGGCCGCCGACTTCCTCGCCTCGCTCGACGACGAGCAGCGGGGCACCGCGGCGTGGGCGTTCCCGGCCGACGACGAACGCCGGCAGTGGTTCTACACACCGGTCGACCACGGCGGGCTGCCGCTGGGCGCGATGCGGCCACGCCAGCAGCAGCTGGCGATGCGCCTGCTGGCGACCGGGCTGTCGACGGCGGGCTTCGTGAGCGCCTCCACGATCATCGGGCTGGAGAACGTGCTCGACGTCGTGGAGGGCTTCGTCGAGCGCCACGGTCGCGAGCGCGGCCGCGATCCCGGCCTGTACTACGTGCGCATCTTCGGGCGGCCGCAGTCCGGCGAGAGCTGGGGCTGGCGCTTCGGCGGGCACCACGTGTCCGTCAACCACACCATCGTCGACGGAGAGGTCGCCTCCTCGACGCCGTGCTTCCTCGGCGCCAACCCGGCGTCGTCACCGCTGCTCGGCCCGCACCTGTTGCGTCCGCTCGCCGGTGCCGAGGACCTCGGTCGCCAGCTGATCCGCTCACTCGACGACGAGCAGCTCGGCCTGGCGCTGATCTCGCCGTTGGCGCCGGCCGATCTCCTCACCACCAATCGGCCGGCGGTCGATCCGTCGGTCATCCGCCATCCCGCGGGCGTGGCGGCGAAGGCGTTGACGACTGACCAACGTGAGGTCCTGCGCGCCCTGCTCGACGTGTACGTCCGGCGCATCCCCGACGAGCTCGCCGACGGCGCGGCGGCTCGCTACGCGACCGACGACGCCCTCGGCGCGCTGTCGTTCGCCTGGGCGGGCGGCACCGAGCCCGGCGAGCCGCACTACTACCGCGTCCACGGCGGCGACCTGCTCGTCGAGTACGACAACACGCAGAACGGCGCCAACCACATCCACGCGGTGTGGCGCGACCTGCGCACCGACTTCGGCGGCGACGTGCTCGCCGCCCACTACGCCGGCCATCACCGATGACCGCGGTGCGTCACATCGACGTCCACGAGCGCCGCCGCCGGCTGCTCGTCCGCCACCACCTGGCCAGCCCGGCGGCGACGCCCGAGCAGGTCGCCGGCGACCTCGTCGGCCTGCACTCGACCGACCCGGCGACCGTCGTGCTCTCGCTGCGGGCCAGGCTCGACCCGTTCAAGGTCGGCGACCTGGAGGACGCCCTGTACGAGCGACGCACGCTGCTGCGGATGCTGGCGATGCGGCGGACGATGTTCGTCGTCCCGCTCGACCTGGCGGCGGTGATGAACGCCTCGTGCACGCGGGCGCTCGTTCCCGGCGAACGGCGCAAGCTCGTCGCCATGCTCGAGGAGGGTGCCTTCACCGACGACGTCGAGGCCTGGATCGAGCGGGTCGGTGAGGAGACCCTCGCCGCCCTGCACGCCCACGGCCCGCTCCCCGCCAGCGGGCTGACCAAGGTCGTTCCCGATCTCGGCCGGCAGCTGCGCGTCGCGGTCGGCAAGAAGTACGAGGGCCTGATGGGCGTGTCGACGCGGATGCTGTTCCTCCTGTCCACGGAGGGTCGCATCGCCAGAGCCCGGCCGCTCGGCACGCTGGCTGTCGAGCCAGTACCGCTGGGTCCCGATGGCCGATTGGATCGGCGCCCTGCCCGACCTCGACGAGGCCGAGGCGCGGACCGAGCTCGTCCGGCGGTGGCTGCTCGCCTACGGCCCGGGCACGGTCGACGACCTGGCGTGGTGGACGAAGTGGACCAAGGCCAACGTGCGCGCCGCGCTCGGCGACGTCGGGGCAGTCGCCGTGACCACCGACCTCGGCGACGGTGCGGAGGCGGCGGCGTGGGTCGCTCCGGACGACCTCGACGACACGCCAGCCGATCTCGCCGCCCCGGACGGCGTCGAGGCGGTGTCGCTGCTGCCGTCGCTCGACCCGACGATCATGGGGTGGAAGGAGCGGTCGTGGTACCTCGGGCCGCACCGGACGGCGCTGTTCGACCGCAACGGCAACGCCGGGCCGACGGTGTGGGTCGGAGGTCGGGCGGTCGGCGTGTGGAGTCAGCTCGAGGGCGGCACCGTCGTCACCCGCCTGCTCGAGGACGTCGACGCCGGCGCGGCGATCCACGTCGACGCCGCCGCGCAGCGATTGACCGAGTGGATGGGCGGTGTGCGCGTGACGCCGCGGTTCCCGACCCCGCTCGACCGGGAGCTGGCCGCCGGACTGGCGTCGCTCCCACGTGATCCGCTGGGGTCAGCTGACGACGACCACGCCGGCGTCGGTCAGCGCCGCCTCGGCGGCGGCGCCGTCGCCTGCGTTGACCTCGACCGGAGCGGTGGCGGCGCGGGGCAGGACGCAGTCGTAGCCGAGGGCACGGGCGTCGAGCGCCGTCGCCTTGACGCAGTAGTCCAGCGCCAGCCCGACGACGGCGACGCGCTCGATGCCGTGCGCCCGCAGCAGATCGTGCAGTCCGGTCGGGGCCGGCTCACCCGTGACGGGATCGCTCATCGTGAAGCCGGAGTACCCGTCCTCGCCGCCGGTGCCCTTGGACACGGCCTCGCCGGCGACCACGAGGTCCGGATGGAACTCGGCGCCCCAGGTGTCGCGCACGCAGTGCACCGGCCACGGACCGCCGTCGGTGACGAAGTGTGGCGTCCGCGGTGGGTGCCAGTCGCGTGTGTACACGACGTACGCGCCGGCCGCCGATGCCGCCCCGATCTCCTCGTTCACCGCGGCGATCACCGTGTCGGCACCGGGGACGGTCAGCGAGCCGGCGGGGTCGGCGAAGTCGTTCTGCACGTCGACGACCACGAGCGCCGTCCGCTCGTCATAGGCAACGCTCATGCCGTCAACGGTACCGCCGTCACTAGTGTCGGACAGGGTGCGCCACGGCATCCTCAGCACCGACGCCTACCAGCTGACGATGGCCCAGCTGTACCTGCGCGCCGGGCTGCACGAGCGGCGCGTCCGGTTCGAGCACTTCTTCCGCACCTACCCCGACTACGGCGACCACCAGGCCGGCTACTGCGTCACCGCGGGGATCGGCCCGTTCGCCGAGTGGGTGACGTCGACGAAGGCGACGCCCGCCGACGTCGACGCGCTGCCGCGGTCACCGGTCGCGCTCGCGGCGGGCGACTGTTCGACGACTCGTTCTGCGAATGGTTCGCGTCGGTCGACTTCGCCGCGCTGCGCATCGACGCAGTGCCCGAGGGTCGTGTCGTCCACCCGAACACGCCGATCACCGTCGTCGAGGGCCCGCTGGCCGCCGCCCAGCTGATCGAGACACGCCTGCTCAACCAGCTCAACTTCGCCACGCTCATCGCCACCAAGGCGGCCCGGGTGGTCGAGGCGTCACGGGGCCAGCCGGTGCTCGAGTTCGGCATGCGCCGTGCCGCCGCCGACGGTGCCGACGCGGCGTCCCGAGCGGCGATCGTCGGCGGGGCGACGTCGACGTCGAACAGTGCCGTCGGCTACGCCCTCGGGCTGACCCCTGCCGGGACCCACGCCCACTCGATGGTCCAGCTCTTCCTCGCCCTCGGCGACGGCGAGGCCGAGGCGTTCGACGCCTACGCCGACGTGTACCCCGACGACACGCTGCTGCTGGTCGACACGGTCGACACGCTGGGCAGTGGGATCCCCAACGCCATCGCCACGTTCGAGCGGCTGCGGCGGGCCGGCCACGAGCCCGTGGGTGTCCGCCTCGACTCCGGTGACCTCGCCTACCTCGCCGTGCAGGCGGCGCGGGAGCTGGACCGGGCCGGGTTCCCGGACACCGTCATCGTGCTGTCCAGCCAGCTCGACGAGCTGACGATCTGGCAGATCACGGCGCAGATCGTCGACGACGCGCGCCGCCACGGCGTCGATCCCGACAGCGTCATCGGGCGGCTCGTGTTCGGCGTCGGTTCACGGCTGGCGACGAGCGACGGCGATCCGAGCCTCGACGGGGTGTTCAAGCTGGTCGCGGTGGACGACGGCGGCGGGGCAGTGGCTGCCGGCGATGAAGCGCTCCGATTCGCCCGTCAAGGTGCTCAACCCCGGCGCCAAGCGGCTGTGGCGGATGTACGACGAGCGCCGGCCGGGCGGTCGCCGACGTGCTCTCGACGGCCGGCGAGGAGCTGCGCGCCGGCGAGCAGGTCACCCTGCACCATCACGCCCGGCCGGACGTCTCACGCCTGCTGACGGCGGGCGGCGTCGACGAGCTGTTGTCGACGGTGGTCGACGGCGGCCGGATCGTCGCCGACGGCGCCTGGCGATCTGGCCTGCCGCCGCCGATCGCCGACGGCGCGACGTCGCCGCGCTGGACCCAGGTGTCCGCCGCCTCGTCAACCCGCACACCTACCACGTCTCGATCACCGACGACCTCTTCACCCTCAAGCAATCCCTCCTCGCCGGCCTCGCCACCAGGTTCTGACGATGTCCGTCAGCGGGACAACTCGACACAGAACCGTCAGCGAGCGGCTGCTGCGGCTGCGGCGCAGGAGGCCGGCGCTGGCGCTCCTCCCACGTCGCCGGCCGCGGGTACCACGCGCGCATCGCCAGCGGCGGCTCGAACGGGTGCCAGGCGCCTTCGGTCTGGGCGAGGCGGTCGAGCACGGCGACGATCACGGCCGGGTGGACGGCCATCCCGATGTGGGTGCTCCGCACCTCGATGTTCTCGGCGTCTCGGCGGACGATGTCGATGCAGGTCTGCCACGGCGCGACGCCGTCGACGCGCGAGTAGATCGATGTCGCCGGCACGGTCAGCGGGACGCGGTCCTCCTCGCCGACCCCTTCGAGCGGCAGGTCGCCGTCGTGCAGGTGCTGGAAGCGGTCGTACAGCGCGCTCGCCGCGCTGCGGTCGCCGGCGACCATGCGGTACGGGCTGCCCAGCGTGATCACCTGACGCACGAGCTCGGGCGTCTCACGGGCGAGCACGCGGGCGTAGATGCCACCGAGGCTCTGACCGACGATCGTCACCCGCCGGCCGTGCGCGTCGTACAGGTCCGACAGCCGCGCCCGCATCCCACGGACGAGACGCGCCGTCGGGCCGATGTTCTGTCCGAGCCGCCACGCGTGCACCCAGTACCCATGGTCGCGGACGACGGTGCGGAGTGGGGCGGTCGATCCGTCGCCCGCCGTGAAGCCGGGCAGGAACAACACCGGGTGCTGGTCGCCGGAGCGTGCCGCACCGACCAGGGGCAGGCTGGCGACGAACGCCGCCGCCTCGACCGGCAGGGCGACCAACTCGCGGAGTTGGAGCACCCGTGACGGCGGGCGGACTGGTCGTCGACCAGACATGACTGGGACGGTACCCGGCGCGACCGCGTTTCCGTTTCTCTTGGTTCGATGCACCCAGGGAGGCATGGGACCTTCCGCCATCGCCCTGCTCGTCCTGACCGCCCTCGGCCGCGCCCGTCGGCGGGCGCATCGTCGCCGAGTGGAGTCCAGGCGTCCCCGAGGCCGGGCTCGGCGGCGAGCTGGTCGTCGACACGCTACGGCGTCGGTGGGCTCGGTGCCTACCGCATCGCGCTTCGACGACGGTTCGCAGCACCTCGCCGTGTGCGTCCAGGCCGACATCGGCCACTCGGCGTCGGCCGTCTACGTGGCCGATCCGTCCGTCGAGCTGCCGGCCGAGCTCGACTACCTGGCCTGGGCGTACCTCGCCGGAGACGTCGCCGACCGACCTCGAGGCGGCAGCCGTCAACCTCCTCGCGTGGCGGTACACCGACGCCCAGCGCAGCACGGGTGGCCCGGTCTGGCAGGGCGAGGAGATCGCCGTGCGCCGTGCTCGGCGTCGGTCGCCTCCACGACGTCGAGGACACGGTGGCGCGCGCTGCACGCCGAGGCGACGCGCGCGACGGGGGCCGTGGTCGTTCGTCGACGCCGACGTCGCCGGTGGCACGGCGTCGGTTCGAGTCGTCGGCCCCGGCGGGCCGATCGCCGGCGTGCCGGTCCGGTTCGACGACGGCGGCGGGTGGTCGGTGGTCGTGCCGACCGGGCCCGACGGTGGCGCTGTCGGCGGATGTCCCTGCCGGCGCCGACCGTCTCGATGACGGCACGTGGACCGGGCGACGCGGTGGCGCTCGTCGCCGCCGGTTCGCAACGACTGGCGATGGCCGGGCCGCCCGCCGAACTGGTGACGTCGGCTGCTCGTTCCTGCGACGACCACGACCACGACGACCGCGCCGACGACGACGACCACGACGACGACCGTGCCGGTGACCACCACGACGTCGACGACGACGACGACCACGTCGCCACCGACCACGACGACCACGCACCACCGACCACCGTCGACCACGCCACGTCGCCACCGACGACGACCACCGTCGACGACGCTGCCCGCCGACCACGACGGCTGCGCCGCCGTCCCACGCTGCCGCCGACGGGATCGGCGCAGCCGGAGCATCGCCCGGCATCGGTGCCGCGCTGTTCGCCGCCGGCGCCGGTCGCCGTGCTCGTCTCGACGCGCGTCAGGACGCGCCCAGCAGGCGCAGCACGTCGTCGTCGGTGGTCGCCGTGAAGTCGACGTACCACTGCCCGACGGCGCTGAACGACGCCGGCTGCAGCGGGCACACCAGGTCGTCGGCGATGGCGGCGAGCTCGGCGCACGTGTCGGGCGGGCCGACCGGGCACGGCGACCACGATGGCGTCGGGCTCCGCCGTGCGCACCGCCCGCACCGCAGCCCGCATCGTCGCCCCCGTCGCCAGCCCGTCGTCGACGAGCACCACGGTTCGCCCGCCGAGCGGGGGCATCGGCCGATCGCCCCTGAAGCGTCGCTCCTGCTCGGCCAGCTCGCCGAGCGCCACCGCGGTGCGCCGGTCGAGCTCGTCGTCGCCGACGCCGAGCTGGCGGATGACGTCGTCGTTGAGGACCACGAGCCCGCCCGAGGCGACGGCGCCGATCGCCAGCTCGACGTGGTGCGGTGCGCCGATCTTGCGCACGGTCATCACGTCGAGTGGCCCACCAAGTCGTGCCGCGATCGGTGCGGCGACGGGCACGCCGCCGCGGGGGAGCCCGAGCACGACGGGCGCCGGTCCGTACCCGCGTTCGCCGCCAGCTCGTCGGCCAGCACCCGTCCCGCGTCGGCCCGATCGCGGTAGCCCCGTCGGTGCGCCCACGTGTCCATCGGACCACCTCAGGACGCGCGGACGCCAGCGGCAGGTATCGTTCGGGTCCGAATGATCTCGCTCGCGACCCCTCATCGGCCTGTCCGGGCGGCGCAAGCTCGGCGCCCAGATCGCCGGCCTCCCCCCGCGCCTGGCCCACCTCGACATCGACGTGTACATCAGCGCCTACGCCACGGCGATCACCGCCGCCGGCGGGCTGCCCGTGCACCTGCCCCAGCACGTCGACCCGGCCGAGTACGCCGGGCGCCTCGACGGCCTCCTGCTGTCCGGCGGGACCGACGTCCAGCCCAGCCTGTACGGCGCCGAGCCGCGACCCCGAGCTGCACCCGCCCGAACCGGGACGCGATCGCGCTCGAGTTCGGCCTGATCGACGTCGCCGTCGACGACGGCATCCCGGTGCTCGGCATCTGCCGCGGCCTGCAGGTGCTCAACGTGTGGGGCGGCGGCACGCTCCTCCAGCACCTGCCCGACCACGCCCGCTACGACGTCCCGGACCAGCCCGTCGACGCCGTCGACCTCGAGGTCGGCAGCCGCCTGTACGAGATGTACGGGCCGCGCCTCGAGATCAACTCGCTGCACCACCAGGCCGTCGATCGCGCAGCGCCCGGTTGGACGGTCGTCGCCCGCAGCGCCGATGGCACGGCCGAGGCGCTGGAGTGGCCTGGTCACGACGTGATCGCCGTCCAGTGGCACCCGGAGATGCTCCCCGGCGCGAGCACCGATCCGATCTTCGCCTGGCTCGTCGAGCGGGCCGGCGCGCTGGCGACGACGGCGAGCTGACGCCGTGCGCCGGGCCCTCTCGTCGAGCGACGCCGAGGACCTGCTGCGGGCCGAGCACGACGTCCAGGACCGTCTGCGCGGGCTGGGGATCGACGTCGACCTCGACTTCGCCTCGATGGCCGCGGTCGCCAACGTGTTCCGCGTGGCGAGCGCCGCGCGCAGCCATCTCGAGCGCACGGTGCTCGCCACGGTCGGGCTCTCGTTCACCGCCTTCACGGTGATGTGGGTGCTGTGGGTGTGGGGCGAGATGGAGTCGCGCGAGCTGGCCATCGACGCCGGGATCACCAAGGGCACGCTGACCGGCGTGGTCGGCACGCTCGAGGGTCGGGGTCTGGTGCGCCGGCGGCGTGACGACGTCGACGGCCGGCTCGTGCAGGTGTCGGCGACGCCGGACGGCGAAGCGCTGATGCTCGCCGTGTTCGCCCGCTTCAACGAGGGCGAGGCCCGTGTGGTCGCCTCGCTCGACAGGCGACGAGCGGGAGCAGCTGGCCCAGCTGCTGCGCAAGGTGCTGCGCTCGATGGAGGAGGTTGACGATGCAACGACATCGGGCGTGAGAGGTGAGGTCGTCGGCGCCGCGCTCGTGGCCCACGTGCCGACGATCGTGCTGCCCGAGGACGAGCGGCGCGAGCTCAACGAGGGCAAGGAGATCAGCCTCGTGCCCGGTCTCCACCGCATCAAGGCCGAACAGCCTCGATCAGCTGGCACCGGACACGATCGTCGTGTTCGACGCCCACTGGCACACGACGGTCGAGTTCGTCGTCGCCGCCCACGAGCGGCGCAGCGGCCTGTACACGTCCGAGGAGCTGCCGCGCGGGATGTCGCCAGATGCCCTACGACTTCCCGGGCGATCCGGAGTTGGCGACGCTGATCGCCGAGGAGGTGACGGCGGCCGGGTCGTGGATGACGCCGATCGACGACCCGTGCCTGCCGATCCACTACCCGACGACGAACCTGCTGCCGTTCCTGCAGGGCGACGAGCGGTGGGTCAGCGTGAGCACGGCGCAGACGGCCGAGAGCGACGACTTCCTGCTCGTCGGCGCGGCGATCGGTCGTGCCGTCGAGCGCAGCGGGCGGCGTGTCGTGCTGCTGGCGAGCGGGGCGATGAGCCACACGTTCTGGAAGCTGCGCGAGCTGCGCGCCCATGAGGCGTCGGACCCGTCGCACATCCGCACGCCGGAGGCGCGGGAGGCCGACCTGGAGCGGCTGGCGTGGCTGCAGGCGGGCGACCACGCCCGCGTCATCGACACGATGCCCGAGTTCCTCCGCTTCAAGCCGGAGGCGATGTTCGGCCACTACCTGATGATGGTGGCCGCCATCGGCGGCCGCGCACTGCACCGCCCCCGGCGAGCCCTACAGCGACTACGAGAACTCGATCGGCACCGGCCAGGTCCACGTCTGGTTCTCCCAGCCCGCCAACCGGCTGGACCCATCCGAGTGTTTGACGCCGTCCGAGTGCTGTGAGTGCGGACGCCGCACTCACGACACTCCGATGGCCCGAACACTCGGATGGATCAGGACGTGGTGTTGTCGGCGATCTGGAGGGTCTTCAGGTCGCTGTGGAAGTCGAGGGCGTAGTCGCCGCCCTCGCGGCCGATGCCGGAGATGCCGATGCCGCCGAACGGGGCGGTGAGGTCGCGCACGAGGAACGTGTTGACCCAGACGATGCCGCTGCGCACCGCCCGACCGACCCGCTCGGCCCGCTCCTGCGACCCCGTGTAGACGATCGCCGACAGCCCGTACGCCGTCGAGTTGGCCAGCTCGATCGCTTCACGCTCGTCACCGAACGTCTGCAGCGTGAGCACCGGACCGAACACCTCGCGTTGCACGACCTCGCTGTCGTTGGACGCCGGCTCGATCAGCGTCGGCTCGACGTGCAGCGTGTCGCCGACCCGCGTGCCGCCACGCACGATGCGGTCGCCGTGCTGTGCGTGCCCGCTCGACGAACCCGAGCACCCGCTCGACGTGGTCGGGGTGGATCATCGGGGCGATCGTCGTCGCCGGGTCGCGGCTGTCGCCGAGCACGTGGCGGTCGACGGCCGGGTGGAAGCGGGCGAGGAACTCGTCACGCACGGACGCCTCGACGAGCAGCCGGGTGCCGGCCAGGCACACCTGGCCCGAGTCGTCGTACTGCCCGGCCGCCTTCGCCGCGGCGGCGTCGAGGTCGGCGTCGGCGAAGACGATCAGCGGACCCTTCCCGCCGAGCTCGGCGGTGAACGGCACGATGTTCTCCGCCGCCGCCCGGCCGATGATCCGTGCCGTCTCCGGCGAGCCGGTGAAGCTGATCCGCTTGATCCGTGGGTCGCCGACGAGCGGTGGGCCGACCTCCTCACCGATGCCCTGCACGAGGTTGAACACGCCCGGGGGGAACCCGGCCTCGACCGTGAGGCCGGCGAGCAGCGAGCACGACAGCGGTGACCACTCGGCCGGCTTGAGGATCACCGTGTTGCCGGCGGCCAGCGCCGGTGCGACCTTCCACGTCGACAGCATGAACGGCGCGTTCCACGGCGTGATCACCACGGCCGGGCCGGCCGGCATGCGCACGACCGTGTTGTGGGTGCCCTTCGACGACCACTGCCGCTCCTCGTACGACGCGGCGAGGTCGGCGTAGAGGCGGAAGTTCTCGGCGCCCCGGGCGACGAGGCGGGCGCGCATCGACTCGCGCAGCATGCCCATGTCGACCGTCTCGACGGCGGCGATCTGCTCGGTGTTGGCGACGATCAGATCGGCGAGTCGATGGAGCAGTTCGGCGCGGCCGGCAGGCCCGAGATCCGCCCACGGCCGGAAGGCGACGACCGCCGCGGTGACCGCGGCGTGGGCCGTCGTGGCGTCGCCCCTGGCGATGTCCGCGAGCTTCCACGACCAGTCGAGCGGCGAGCGATCCTCGAACGTCTCCGGTGAGCCGACCCGCTCGCCGCCGATCAGGTGGTCGCTCGTCGACCTCGACGCCCTCGACGACGCATCAGTCGTCGAGTCGAGGTAGGCCGTCACCGGTCCCGGCGCCCGCTTGCCGCGGTACTCCCAGTCGCCGCCGAGCGCCGTGGAGCGGACCTCCTCGGACTCGCTCGGCTGGGCGCCGACGTCGTCGCGGATGGCGACCGGCCCGTCGACGATCGTGTTGGTGAGCGCCCCGAGGCCCTCGACCTCGACCGTCACGACGTCGCCCGGTTCGACCGGCGCGAGTTGGCCGGCGTGCCCGACAGCAGCACGTCGCCGGGCACGAGCGTGATCGTGCGGGCGATGTCGGCGACGAGGTAGTGCATGTCCCACTCCATCTCGTCGGTGTTGCCGTCCTGGCGGACCTCGCCGTTGACGAGCGTGCGGATGCGCTTGCCGTGGAAGTCCCAGTCGGTGACGAGGCCGGGGCCGACCGGGCACAGCGTGTCGGAGCCCTTGACCCGCAGCATCGAGCCGGCGTCGGTGTCGCGGAAGTCGTGCAGGCCGTAGTCGTTGGCGATGGTGTAGCCGGCGATGTAGTCGCCGGCATCGGCAGGGGAGACGTTGCGGCACGTCCGCCCGATGACGATGGCGATCTCGCCCTCGTAGTTCAGCCACTTGCAGCCGCTCGGGACGCACCACGGCCGCGCCGTGGGCGTTGAGCGCGGTGATCGGCTTGTGGAAGTACGTCGGCGCCGGCGGCAGCCGGGTCATGAACTCGGCGACCCGGCTGGCGTAGTTGAGGTGGACGCAGATGATCTTCGTCGGCACGACGGGCGGCAGGTGCACGGCCGATTCGACCGCGACCCGCCGCCCGTCGCCGGCAACGAGGGCGTCACCGTCCCGCTCGACGTCCACCGCGTAGCCGTCGAGCAGGATCCTGCGGTGCTCGGTCACCGCGGTGACGGTAGTGGGGGCTAGTTCGTGCTGCTGCCCAGCTCGTAGTGGGACTCGAGCTCGGACTCGGTCTGCGAATCGAGCACGTGGTCACGCCCGGCCTTCGGGCGCGTGCTTGACCTGGTCCTTGCCGTAGGGGATCACCATCTCGCCGCCTTCGGTGACGTAGGCGCCCTCGACGGGGACGTACTTCTCGGCCCGCATCGGGCCCGGATCGACGACGGCCCAGCGGGGATCGCCGCGCTCGTCGTACAGGACGTCGCTGACCGTCCCCACCTTCTGGTGGTGGTCGTCGAGGACGTCGTGGCCCGTGAGGTTGGTGGGCTCGCCGGGCGTCGTCTGCTCGGCATCACCGGGGAGGTTGGACATCGATGTTCTCCAGTGGTCTGTTCCTGCGTGTTCGCCCGCTGGGCTCGCGTGTACCCGCCGTCGGCGGATCGTCACACGTTTCACCGTGGCCGTCATCGCTACCATGCGACCGTGACGACCGGCCTCGACCAGGAACTCCTCACCCGGCTCAGCGCCGACCAGAAGATCGCCCTGCTGGCAGGGGCCGACACGTGGCACACGGCCGGGTTCGACGACCCACCGGTCGCCGCCATCCGCATGTCCGACGGTCCGGCAGGGGTTCGCGGGACGTCCTGGTCCGGGCCGGCATCGGCCTCGTTCCCGTGTGGCGCCGCGCTCGGTGCGACGTGGGATCCGGGCCTGGTCGAGGAGATCGGCCGGGCGCTCGGCCGGGAGGCGCATTCGAAGAGCGCCAACGTCGTGCTCGCCCCGACCGTCAACCTGCACCGCACACCGGTCGGTGGGCGCAACTTCGAGTGCTACAGCGAGGACCCGATCCTGACGGCGGAGATCGCCGTCGCCTACGTGCGTGGTCTCCAGGCCGAGCGCGTCGCCGCCTGCATCAAGCACTTCGTCGGCAACGACACCGAGTTCGAGCGGATGACGATCTCGTCGGAGATCGACGAGCGCACCCTGCGCGAGCTGTACCTCGTGCCGTTCGAGGCCGCCGTCCGCCGGGCCGACGTGCGGATGGTCATGTCCGGCTACAACCGCCTCAACGGCACGTTCTGCGGCGAGCATCACTGGCTGCTGACCGAGCTGCTCCGCGACGAGTGGGGATTCGACGGCGTCGTCGTCAGCGACTGGTTCGGCACGCACAGCGCGGCCGCCTCGCTGCTGGCCGGTCTCGACGTGGAGATGCCCGGTCCGCCACGCGAGCGCGGCGAGCACCTCCGCGCGGCGCTCGACCGGGGCGAGGTCGACCGAGCGACGATCTCGACCGGTCGGTGGCGCGGGTGCTCGCCCTCGCCGACTGGACCGGCGCCGCCGACACCGGCACGGCGGAGGTGACCGCCGACGATCCCGAGACGAGATCGGTGATCCGCCGGGCGACGCGCGCGTGGGATGGTGCTGCTGAAGAACGAGGGTGGGGTGCTGCCGCTGGCGTCCGACGCCCGCCGGGTGGCGCTGATCGGTCCGTACGCGCAGGTACGGGCGACCGCAGGGCGGTGGCAGCGCCAGGGTGCACCCGGATCACGGGCGCGGACCGCTGGAGGCGTTGCAGGCTCGAGGGCTCGACGTCACGTTCGAACCCGGCGGATCGATCGCCAAGTACCTGCCGACCGTGCGCGGCGACTTCACGCTGAGCCTCGGCGACGAGACCGGCGCCGCGGCGGAGGTGCCCGCCAACCGCCTGGCGTGGTACTGGGACAAGGCGCCCGCCGAGGGGATCGCCGCCAACGGCGTTCACGGCGCGGATCGCCGGGACGTTCGTCCCCGACGCATCCGGTCGGTGGGAGCTCGGTGTGCGCGCCGTCGGTCCGGCGTCGATCCGGATCGACGGCGACGATCGTCGTCGAGCTGACCGAGTCGCTTCGTGGCGGGGCGTTCTTCGGGATGGGCAGCCCGGAGGTCCGCGGCACCGTCGAGCTGGAGGAGGGCCGGAGCTACGAGCTGACCGTGGACTACCCGGCGTCCGCCGACGAGCTCGTGCGCGGGCTGGTGGTCGGCGCCCGCCCCGTCCCGGTCGACGACGCGATCGCCCGGGCGGCCGCCGTCGCCGCCGACGCCGAGGTGGCCATCGTCGTCGTCGGCACCGACGACGACTGGGAGACCGAGGGCGAGGACCGCACGTCGATGGCCCTGCCGGGCGAGCAGGACGACCTGGTGGCCGCCGTGGCGGCGGCCAACCCGAACACCGTCGTCGTGCTCAACACCGGCTCGCCGGTGACGATGCCGTGGCTCGACACCGTGCCGGCCGTCCTGCAGCTGTGGTTCCCCGGCCAGGAGATCGGCGACGGACTGGTCGACGTGCTGACCGGCGACGTCGAACCCGGCGGCCGGCTGCCGACGACGTTCCCGCAGCGTCTCGAGGACACGCCGGCGTTCGCCCACCACCCGGGCACGGACGGGCGGGCCGTCTACGCCGAGGGGCTGTTCATCGGCCACCGCTGGTACGACAGGGAGGGCATCGAGCCGCTGTTCCCGTTCGGCTTCGGGCTCGCCTACACGACGTTCTCGCTCGGGACGGCTGCCGTCGCCGGCGGCATCGAGCACGGCGTCACGGTCGACGTCGAGGTGACCAACACGTGGCGACCGGGCCGGCAGCGAGGTGGTCCAGGTCTACGTCGAGCCGCCGAGCGGCGACCCCGCCCGGCCGCTGCGCCACCTCGCGGCGTTCGGGCGCATCGAGCTGGCGCCGGGCGAGTCCGGCACGGTCAGCGTCTCGCTCGACCAGCGGGCATTCGCCTCGTGGATCGACGGCGAGTGGGTGGTCGCCCCCGGCGAGTACACGATCCACGCCGGCCGCTCGTCCGCCGACCTCGCCCGCGCCGGCGCCGTCACCGCCGACTGATCAGCCCCGTCCCATCCGAGTGTTCCGGTGCCATCCGAGTGTCGGCTGTGCGGACGCCGCACGCTCAACACTCGGACGGCCTCCAACACTCGGATGGGTCTCAGAGGCGCCAGTCGATCGGGTCGAGGCCGGCGGCGACGAGTGCGGCGTTGGTCCGGGAGAAGGGCTTGGAGCCGAAGAAGCCGTTGTGCGCGGACAGCGGCGACGGGTGTGCCGACTCGATGACGGTGTGCCGGGTCGTGTCGATCAGCGCCTTCTTGCGCCGGGCGTGGCTGCCCCAGAGGATGAACACGACCGGGTGATCCTTGCCGTTGACGGTCCGGATGACCTCGTCGGTGAACGTCTCCCAGCCGTGGCCCTGGTGCGACGCCGCGGCGCCGGCGCGCACGGTGAGCGTCGTGTTGAGCAGCAGCACGCCCTGCACCGCCCACGCCTCGAGGTTGCCGTGGCCGGGCGGTTCGACGCCGACGTCGTCGTACAGCTCCTTGTGGATGTTCACCAGCGACGGCGGGATCGGCACGCCGTGGCGCACGGAGAAGCACAGCCCGTGAGCCTGCCGGGCACCGTGGTACGGGTCCTGGCCGAGGATGAGCACCTTCGTCTCGGCGTACGGCGTGAGGTGGAGGGCGGCGAACACCTCGTCGTGGGGCGGGTACACGACGTGGTGCTCGCGCTCGGTGCGCACGAAGGCCTGCAGCGGCTCCCAGTACGGCTTGCCCAGCTCGCCGCGGAGGACGGGGTTCCAGTCGGTCGTCATCGGCGGCGTTCGTCGAGCCAGCCCAGCACGGCCGCCCAGGCGCCGGCAGCGGGATCGATGACCACGAAGTGGTCGCCGTCGACGATCTCCAGCGTGGCGTCGTCGCCGGCGGCCTGGGCGGCGGCGACGAACCGCTCGCTCTGGCCGATCGGCACGTTGGTGTCGTCCCGGCCGTGGACGCACAGCACGGGCACACCGAGCGGCAGGTGCTCGATCGGGCTGGCGTCGTCGTAGCGCTCGGGGACGTCGTCGGGCAGTGCCGCCGAGGAACGCCTGCGTCGCGCCCGCCCCGAGCTGCTCGGCAGCGGCGGCCCGCAGGTCGAGCACACCGGCCTGCGACACCACCCCCGTCACCGCGACGGCTGGTCCTCGACGCGTCGCCGCCCACGCCGCCAGGTGCCCGCCCGCCGAGTGACCGATCGTGACGACCGTGTCGAGGTCGAGGGCGGCGTCCACGCCGGCCAGGGCGTCGATCGCCGCCGACACGTCGTCGAGGGTCGCCGGGTAGCCACCGCCGCCGCCGACCCGCCGGTACTCGACGTTCAACGCCGCCCAGCCACGCGCCGGCAGCGTGGCAGCCAGCGGGCGGCCCAGCGAGAGGTCGTAGCGGTGACGCCAGAACCCGCCGTGGATGACGACCGCCACCGGTGCGGCCGAGTCGCCCGCCGGCAGGGACAGCTCGGCGAACTGCGCCGGGTCGTCGCCGTACACGACCGCACGTGGGCCCATCGAGCCGACGATACGACCGATGGCCGTGCCTACCATCGGCGGGTGACGCTCGCGACGGACCCACTCGAACGTCTGGATGCCGTGCCCCGGTCGCGGCTCGCCACGCTGCCGACGCCGCTCGAGCGCGGGCCCGGCCTGCCTGGTGGCGTGCGGCTGTGGGTGAAGCGCGACGACCTCACCGGCCTCGGCGCCGGCGGGAACAAGGCGCGCAAGTTGGAGTTCCTCTGTGGCGAGGCGCTGCGGGCCGGCGCCAGGTCGCTGGTGACCGTCGGCGCCGGCCAGTCGAACCACTGCCGCATGACCGCCGCTGCCGGTGCCGTGCTCGGCCTCGAGGTGCACCTCGTGCTGTCGGGCTCCAAGCCGCAGCGGGCGACGGGCAACCAGCTGCTCGCCGAGCTGTTCGGTGCCCAGCTGCACCACGTCGGCTGCCCGCCGACCCACTGGGGCGAGCTGGAGATCGCCCGCGAGCAGCTCACCGCCGACCTCCAGTCCCAGGGCGCCGCGCCGCACTCGATCCCGATCGGCGGCAGCACCGCGGTCGGCGCGCTCGGCTACGTCGTCGCCTACGTCGAGCTCGTCGAGCAGTGCCGGGCGCTCGGCATGCGACCCGCGGCGGTGGTGCACACGTCGTCGAGCGGCGGGACGCACGCCGGGCTCGTGGCCGGGCGGGCGTTGCTGCAGTCGCTGGGCCACGACGACCTCCCCGACGTGCTGGCGATCGGCGTGGCCAAGGGTGTCGTCGCCGGGCAACCGGATGTGCGCAGCCTGGCCCACGACGCCCTCGCCCTGCTCGGTGTCGATCTCGAGGTCGGCGACGACGCCGTCGAGGTCGACACCCGCTGGCTCGGCCAGGACTACGGCGTGCCCACACCGGCCGGCGACGAGGCGATCCGGTGGGCGGCCGTGCACGGGGGATGGGTCCTCGATCGCACCTACACGGGCAAGGGGTTCGCCGGCCTCCTCGGCAACGCGGCGACCGGGCGATGGCGTCCGGGCGCGGAGGTCGTGTTCCTCCACACCGGTGGGCTGCCCGCCGTGTTCGCCGACGACGGCGCGCCCGGCTGAGCCCTAATCCGGCGACCGCTCGGTGGTGGCGCGGTAGCGTCTGCGCGCTCGGCCGGAGGGAGGTCGCAACGTGGCAGGGGACGTGCTCGGCCTCCAGGTGGCGCCGAGCTCGGCGTTCAAGGAGCTGCAGGAGCACGCCAAACGTGGCGAGGAGCTGCACTCCAAGCGCGCCCAGGGCGAAGCCGGCATCCGCCAGTTCCAATCGGACGTCACGCGCTGGACGAACCAGGCCGAGGGCCTGATGCGATCGCTGTACGTCGCTGATGCGCCCGGCTTCCTCCGCTGGCGCGAGCTGCTCGACGTCCGACCGCCGCCTCGCCGGCCCCGGACGATCTCGAAGCAGTGGAGCAGCACATCCACGACGAGCTCGCCGAGCGCGTCGACCTGCTGACCTCGCTGATGACCGAGATCCGCTTGCGAGATGACGCGGCCGCCGCGCCGCGATGTCGAACAGCACCCCGACGAGGCTCCGGACCTACCAGCTCCCGGACGAGGTGCGTGCCCTGCTCTCGTACGCACTGGCGATCTGCTCGGGGCGGGGATCGAGGGAGGTCGTCGGTCTCGACGTCGTGCTCGCTGCCCTCGCCCGTGACTCGTCGCAGCGACCGAGCGATCCGAGCGCGGCGACGTACCAGCTGACGGCCGCCCTGCCGCAACAACCGCCGCCGCAGGCGCGGGTCGACGCCGCCCTGAGCTCGCTCGGAGTCGACACCGCAGCGGCAGCGTTCCAGCGCACGATCGACCCAGTGGCCGAGGCGGCCCTCGACACTGCGCTGGCGGCTGCCGATCGCGCTGCGTTCGGAGGTCGGCGGCGGCTGGTTGTGGTCGCATCACGTCGTCGGCAGCGCGCTCGTCCAGGCTCGATCTCCCTCAACCGGTGGCGGCGGCGCTCGGTGCGACCGCCGACGACCTCCGCCGCGCGCTTCGCGAAGGCATCGCCCAACGTTGGCCGGACGAGGACCAGCCGGCGTGGGATCGGCTCCTCGGTCCCGCTCGACGCCGTCCTGGCGATGCACGAGCAGGCCCGACAACGGTTGGAGCTGGCCGTTGCCCTCACCCGGTCACGAGGTGGGACGGCGCACGGACGACGCCGACGTGCTGTTCGCCCTGCTCTCCGGCCTCCGACGAGCGCCTGCCGACGGCGTTGCTCGATCCGGATTACCTCGATCCAGTGGCGTCCTCGGCTCACCGAGGCGATGGTCGAGCGCTACGGCGCCGCAGGTGCCGACGACGGGCGGGCAGGATCGACCGACCCGACGTTGCGTTCACTGACGGTCGTCCACCGCGCCACCGCTGTGGCCCGGGCGACGACGGGACAGCCGACCGTCCAGATCGAGCACCTCCTCGCCGTCGCCGTCACCGGCGACATGCCCGCCGACCGTCCTCGCACCGCCTCGGCATCGACGACGTCACGCTCCGCGAGCGTGCGCTGGCGTGGATCCTCACCGTCGTGCCGCCCGACACGGCCGATCGGTGGACGGCGATGATGACCTCACCGCCGGCCGAGCTGAGTGGGATCTTCGCCTCCGACCGGGTGCCGATGGGGCCGGCGGTCCACCGAGCCGGACGATCAGCCGCTCGTCGACCACCTCGGCGTCGACGTGTACGTCACGATGCTGGCGACGCTGATCGCCCGGCGCTCGACGCCGATGCCGGTGTCGATCGGGCTGTTCGGCGAGTGGGGCTCGGGCAAGAGCTACTTCATGGAGCTCGTCCGTCAGAAGGTCGCCGACCTGGCCGCTGACGCGGCCGCTGATGCCAAGAGCCCGTACTACGGCGACGTGCTGCAGATGACGTTCAACGCGTGGCACTACTCCGACACCAACCTGTGGGCGAGCCTGGCGTTCGAGTTCTTCGAGCAGCTCGGCGGCAAGGGCAGCGTCGATGAGCTCGACGATGCGACGCGAGGAGGTGCAGCGACAGCTGAGCAAGGCCCAGCAGGTGCGCGCCGATCTCGGAGCTCTCCAAGCAACGGGCCACGGCGCAGACGACGGCGTTGCGCCGCCGAGCTCGCCGATGCCACGAGGGAGCGGGAGCAGCAGACGGCACGTGTTCGACCGCAAAGATCCTCGAGGCGCTGGCCGCCGACGAGGACATCAAGGAGCAGATCGCGCAGCTCGCCGGTGGCATCGGGCTCGAGCCCACGGACGGCGAAGCGGTGCTGCGGCTCGCCCAGGACGTGGCTGCGACGGGTGACGACCTGGCGGCCACGCGCAAGGTGCTGGCCCACAAGCGGTTGTGGATCCCCTTCGCCTTGCTCGTCCTCACCGTCGGCCTGGTCGGGCTGGCGCTGGCGCTGGGCGACGACGTGATGCGCTGGCTGCGCGGTGGCGCGGTCCTGGCGACGACCGCCTTCGTCGCCGACGTCGGGCTCGTCGTCGGTCGTTCTCGTCGCGCTCGTCGGTGGCTTTCGTGGCCTCGCCGAGCGAGGCGGCGTCCGTCCAGGCGCAGGTGATCGCGCAGAGCCCCGGGTCCGCGCGGTGGAGACGAAGCTGCGCGCAGCCGAGGCGGCGGAGACCGTCGCCGGCGCTCGCCTCGACGAGGTGGTCGGCCTGATCGGCGAGCTCGACCGGCAGCTCGTCGAGCTCAGCCCCGACCGCAACCTCTACCGGTTCCTCGCCGAGCGTTCGGCCAGTTACCAGAACCAACTGGGCATCGTGTCGCTGCTGCGCCGCGACTTCGAATCGCTCGTCTCACTGATGCGCGAGTGGCGGACGGCGTGGGCCGAGCAGGAGCAACACGACGAGAAGCGCAAGCCGATCGACCGCATCGTGCTGTACATCGACGATCTCGACCGCTGTGAGCCGGAGCAGGTCGTCACGGTGCTCCAGGCCGTGCACCTGCTGCTGGCCATGGACCTGTTCGTCGTCGTCGTCGGCGTCGACCCACGGTGGCTGCTGCGCTCGCTGCGGCGGCGGTACCGGCGCGTGCTCGGGGCGAGCGGCAAGGGTGATCGGGAGGCCGGGTTCCGCGAGTCGACGCCGCAGAACTACCTGGAGAAGATCTTCCAGGTGCCGTTCGTCCTGCCGTCGATGGACGATCGCGGGTTCGCCGGGCTGCTCGACCACCTCACCAAGCCGGCACCGTTGGAGGATCGTCCGACACGTCCGACCCTGTCGCAGTCACACGAGCCCGAGCGTCCGACGACCGAGGCACGTCCGGAGTCCGACGGTTCTCCCCGACGACCGGCATCGCCGTCGCCCACTGCGACGATGACGGCGCAGCCGCGCTCCGAGGTCGCCGCCGTCGTGCTCGGGACGGGCCAGCCGGAGGCGACACCGATCTCGAAGGTCGAGCTGGCGTTGCTCGCCGCGCTGTCCGGGCTCGTGCGGACACCGCGGGCGGCGACACGGCTGGTGAACATCTACGGGATGCTGCGCTCGACACGCGACCTGACCGAGGGTGGAAGCTTCCTCGATCGACCGGGCCGCCCGGGTGACTACCAAGCGGTCGTCCAGCTGTTGGGGATCCTCAGCGGCGCACCCGAGCTGCTCGGTCCGCTGCTCTGGGGGCGCCTGGCGAGCGGCGCCGTCGAGCACCGCGCGCTGTGCCGGACGAACCCGCCGAAGACGTGGCGGGTCTTCGTCGAGCAGCTGAGCCCGCGGGAGGCGAACGGCTCGTGGTGCAACGCCGTTGCCGACCACTTGAGCGCCGACGAGGTGGAGGCGTGGCGCCGTGCTCGTCGACGAGCTGCGCCGCCTCCACGAGTACGCCGAGCTCGACGACATCGAACCGTTCCGCAAGTGGGGCCCGCTCGTCGCCCGCTTCTCGTTCCTCCTGTCGGCGTTCGCCAACGACGAACCCGACCTGGTGACATGCGCTCGACGCCTGAAAGCACTTCTCAAGCGTTTTCAGGCGGTCACGGATGGCCGGGAATCTTCCGAAGAACTGCCATCGTGGAGGGGTGGCCCTCCATGCGACGGTTGGGCGGGCGGGCGAGCTCGGCGCCATCGACGCCCTCCTCGACGGCCTCGGGACGGTCCGCGGGCGCTGTTCCTGCTCGGACCGGCCGGGATCGGCAAGACGCAGCTCTGGAACCACGGCGTCGAGCGGGCACGGTCGTCGAACCTGCCCGTCTGCACGACGCGGCCGGCGCGCGCCGATGCCCACGCCGGCTTCACCGCGCTCCGCGACCTCGTCGGCGACCGCGCCGAGGAGGTCCTCGACGCGCTGCCCACCCCACAGCGGCGCGCCCTCGCCGTGGCGATGCTGCTCGACGACCCCGGGCCCGCCGGCGTGGAGCCCGACGTCGTCGCGGTCGCCTTCACCAACGCCCTCCGCGCGCTGAGCGTCGACGCGCCGCTGCTGCTCGCCGTCGACGATGCCCAGTGGGTCGATGCGACGTCCCGGGCCGCGCTGGCGTTCGCCTTCCGCCGGCTCGCCGACGAGCCGATCGGCCTGCTGGCCACCGTCCGCGTCGAACCGGCCACGGACGTCGACGATCTGCTGGCCGGTCCGGCGCACGCCGAGCGACGTGACCTCGCCGCGCTGACCGTCGACGAGCTCAACGTCCTCGTGCGCGAACGCGCCGGCAGGTCGCTGCGGCGACCGACCTTGCTCCGCCTTCACGAGCTGTCCGGCGGCAACCCGTACTTCGCCCTCGAGCTGGTGCGCGGGATGTCGGACGGCGACGAGCTGACGGTCCCCGTCGAGCTCGCTGCGCTGCTCCGCCGCCGGCTGACCGCGCTCTCGCCGACGACCCAGGACGTGCTGCTGGCGGCTGCCGCGCTCTCCCAGCCCACTCGCGACGTGCTCGCCCTGGTCGATCCGCATGCCGCATCGGCGATGGCCGAGGCCGTCGCCGCCGACGTGATCGAGGACGGGATCGGCGACGTCCGCTTCACCCATCCGCTGCTCGGCTCGGTGTGCTACGCCGCGGCGAGCCCCGCCAAGCGGCGGGCGATCCACCATCGGTTGGCCGCCACCGTCGACGATCCGGTCGAGCGGGCGCACCACCTCGGGCTGGCGATCGACGGACCGGACACCGACGTGGCCCGCTCGGTTGCCGAGGCGGCGACGCTGGCCCGCCGGCGGGGCGCCACCGCCACGGCTGCCGACCTCGCCGAGCTGGCCGTCTCCGTCACCCCCGAGGCCGACGCCGATCGGCTCGCCCGTGTGATCGAGGCGGCCCGCCTGCGCAACGACACCGGCGACATCGATCGCGCCGAGCGGATGCTCGCCGACGCGCTCGTGGAGGCGGCTGATGACCAGCAGCGAGCCCTGATCCGCTTCGGCGCCGGCGAACTCGCCGACGAACACGACCAAGTCGCCGCGCTCGATCACTACCAGTTCGCCGCCGAGCATGCCGGCGACGACCGCGTGCGCGTCGCCGCACTGGCCCGGCTCTCCGACTTGTTGCACGATGCCTTCTCCGACGACAAGCGTGCGGCGCAGGCGGCAGCTGCCGAGGCCGTGCGCATCGCCGAACGCTCGGGCGACCCGCTGACGCTGTCGGGCGCGCTGCGCGAAGTCGCCGAGTCGATCTACCGCATCACGGGCGAGATCCGGCGCGACATGAGCACGCGGGCGATCGAGCTCGCCGGGCTCGTCGACGACGACGGCGAGGCATCCGACGGGGCCGTGCGCTCCTTCGCCAACACCCTCGTCGACGCCTACGAGCTCGACGAGGCTCGCCGCCTCCTCGAACCCCTGATCGCGCGGATGCGAGCGCGGGGATCTGCGGACCTCGCAGGAGATCTCGACCTCCTCGCCTTCGCCGAACTGCACGCCGGCAACCTGCGACGAGCGCTGCCCCTCGCCACCGAGGCGGTCGAGCTCGCCGGTCAGGTCGGGCGGCTGCAGACCGAGACGTTTGCCAGCGCCAGGCTCGGGTGGATCGAGGGTCTGCTCGGCGACGTCGTGCAGTCGCGGCGGACCTGTGACCGGGCGATCCGGCTCGCCGAGCAGGGCGATGGCTTCGTGCGCGTCGGGCGCCTCTCCCGCGGCTACCTGGAGTGCTCGCTCGAGGACTACGACACGGCCTTCGCCTACCTCGACCCGGCGGATCCGCGCACCGGGATCGTGACCCCGCGACGACCCCTCGCCCACATCCCCGAGCTGATCGAGGTGCTCGTCGGTCTCGGCCGCCTCGACGAGGCGAGGGACCGTCTCGACCCGTACGAGCAACGGTCCATCGAGCTGGACCGGACGTTCGCCATCGCCCGCTCCGCCCACTGCCGCGGCCTGCTCCTGGCCGACGACGGCGACCTCGCCGGCGCCGAGGAAGCCGCGTCGCGGGCCGTCGCGCTCAACGCCGAGCACGGTTGGGCGGTGCATGTCGGGCGATCGCTGCTCGCGCTCGGATCGGTGCAACGCCGCCGCGGGCACAAGGCCGACGCCCGGGCCACGCTGGAACGGGCCGTCAGCGTGCTCGACGAAGCCGGCGCGGCGATCTGGTGC
Organism: uncultured Acidimicrobiia bacterium; assembly: GCA_963749315.1. GTDB lineage: Bacteria > Actinomycetota > Acidimicrobiia > Acidimicrobiales > Ilumatobacteraceae > JALZMG01. The sequence continues at coordinate 240,159 of CAVVMS010000031.1, read as the reverse complement.
GGGCGAGCACGACGCGAGCTCGGCCGGATCGGCGGCCGCGCCGCGCCGGCGGGCTCGCACCTGTCGGCGACGGAGGCACGCATCGCCGAGCTCGTCGCCGCCGGACACTCCAACGCCGAAGTCGCCGCCGCCGCTGCACGTCAGCCGCAAGACCGTCGAGTGGAACCTGTCGAAGATCTACCGCAAGCTCGGCGTCCGATCGAGGACCGAGCTGGCCGCCCGGGGCAAGTCCGGGGAGTTCCCCAGGTGACCGCCTGACGGTCCGTCCGTACGTTCGACTGCATGATCGGAACAAGATTCGGCGGAGTGCGGCCGCGTTCGCGGCGTTCGTGGCGGTGACGGCGGTGGGCAGCGTCGACGACGCTGCCACCGCACGATCGCAGTGACGGCGGGCGTCCCGCCGGCACGGTCTGGGTCGGCAACCGCGGGTTGCCCGGCGCGGTCGCCGCGTACGACGCGTCCACGCTGGAGCCCTTGATGACGATCCCGCTCGAGGCGGCAGCCAGCGACGTCGCCGTCGGCAGGTTCGGCATGGTCTTCGTCGGCGAGGAGTTCATCGACCAGATCGCCGTGATCGACGCGGCAACCGGGGAGCGAGTGGGAACGATCGGCACGAAGGGGCTACGCCCGCACCACCTCGAGGCCAGCCGCAACGGCCGCTGGATCACGTACGGGATGTACGGCACGAACCTGGTCGGGGTGATCGACGCCCGCACCGGCACGCTGGTCGGCGAGTGGGCGGCGAGCAAGGACCCGGCCGCCCGATCCCACGCCTCCGTCATCACGCCCAACGGCCGGACCGTGTACGTCGCCAACGACACCACCAACGAGGTCACCGCCGTCGACGTGCGCACAGGGACGCTGCTGCCGTGGAGGGTCGAGATCCACCACGCCCACGAGCTCGTCCTCACGCGCGACCAACGCACGATGTACGTCGTCGGGCGGATGATGAACATGCTGACCGTCGTCGACGTCGAGCAGCAGACGGTGATGGGCACGTATCGCGGTCGGCCCGATGCCCGACACGATCGCAGCTCGTCGATCACGACCGGCTGCTGACGATCGGCCTGCGCGGCAACCCGGCGCAGCTCGCCGTCATCCGACACCGATCGCTGGACAATGGTCGAGACCGCCATCACCGTCGCCCCCGAAGCGACCACGCTCGCCGGGCACCAGTGGACGTCGCCGAACGGGCGCTGGACGATCGCCGCCTTCGAGGGTGGGACAGACGCCGGGGGTCGCCCTCATCGACCACCGCACCGGCGAGATCACCAGGGCACCGTTCCCTGGAGCCGGCAGCCGGCCGCACGGCCTCGACGTCGAGCGGTGATCAGCGGGCGGTGGCACCGTCCGTCGGCACGGCGCCGAGCACGCTGCGCAGCGTCTGCGCCGCACCGAGCAGGCCGGCCGACTCGAACGGCACGACGATCGTCGAGTTGTCGCTCTCGGCGAACTTCGACAAGCGCGTCGAGCTGCAGGATGGCGACCAGCGTCGGGTCGGGGTCGCCCTTCTTGATCGCCCCGTAGACGGACTCGATCGCCTGCGCCCGGCCCTCGGCCTCGAGGATCGCCGCCTGCCGGTTGCCCTCGGCGCGCAGGATCGCCGCCTGCCGCTCGCCCTCGGCGACGTTGACGGCCGACTGCAGCAGTCCCTCGGACTGCAGGATCCGCGCCCGCTTCTCCTGGTCGGCCTGCTTCTGCAGCGCCAGCGCCTCGAGGATCTTCGGCGGCGGGGCGATCTCGACGATCTCGATGCGGTTGATGCGGATGCCCCACTTGTCGGTGACCGCCTCCATGTGCATCTGCACGTCGGTGTTGATGCGCTCGCGCTCGGAGAGCGCCTCGTCGAGCGTCATCGTGCCGATCACCGACCGCAGCGCGGTGCGGGCGAGGGCGTCGATGGCGACGTCGAACTTGGCGATGCTGAACAGCGCCTGCTCGGCGACGACGACCTGGGTGAAGATCGTGGCGTTGACCGTGACCACGACGTTGTCCTTGGTGATCACGTCCTGGCGATCGCCCGGCAACGGGGTCTCGCGGATGTCGACCCGTTGCAGCGAGTCGACGAACGGCGTGATGATGACGAGTCCTGGATCGTGGGTCTTGCGGTACTCACCCAGGTGCTTGACGACGCCGACCTCACCCTGCTGGACGATGTTGACCATCTGCTTCAGCGCCAGCAGCACGACGCCCATCACGAGCACCGCCACGGCGATGGCGATGATCCCGCCGACCGAAATCGCAACCATGTTCCTGTCACCTCTCTTCTTCGACCGGCAGATATCCCTCTGCCGGCCACACGATGAGCGTCGTCCCTTCGACGCCCGTGATGAGGACGCGCGTGCCCGCGGGAAGCGGGTCGTCGTTCCCGCTGACCGCGCGCCACCGTTCGCCGGCGAGCTCGACATGGCCGACCTTGTCCGGTCCTCCGACGACGTCGATCGTGACGACCTCGTGTCCGACGAAGCCGCCGTGGACGCCGCGCCCGCGATGGCCACCGGTGGTGCTCGGGCGGGTGACTCGTGGCCGCACGACGAGGATGCCGGCGGCGGTGACGACGACGGCGGCGGCCACCTGCAGGGCGATGGTGTCGGGCGCGCCGAGGGCGACGACGGCGGCGGCGAAGCAGCCGACCGCGGCGAAGGCGGCGTAGAAGGCGACGTTGTGCAACTCGACGGCCAGGAGGAGCACTCCCGCTGCGATCCAGGCGATGGCCAACCCGCACCTTCTCTCTACCATTGACTCTATGGCCGGCGCACGTACCGTCGTCGATCTCCACCAGAGGATCAGCAGTTCTCCACGCGTCGTCGGGCTCGGTTGCGCACGATCTCGTGGTCACCCCGCATCGCTCGTTCGAGCAGAGGAGAAGCCACATCGTGGAACTCGGAATCATCGACATCGACAACATCGCCCCCGTCGTCTACGACTGGGGCGCCGTCAAGTGGGTCGTCGACGACAGCGTCGTCGCCGGCAGCGAGCAGAGCTTCGGCATCGTCCACGTCAACCCCGGCAAGACGAACCCGGCGCACTGGCACACCGCCGCCCAGGAGATCGTGCACATGCTCCAGGGCGAGTGCGACATCGAGACCGCGACCGGCACGATCAAGCTCCGCGCCGGCCAGACCCTGTTCATCCGCGTCGATCAGCACCACGAGCTGACCAACAACGGCTGGGAGCCGGCCGTCTACGTCTGCTCGTTCTCGGCCAGCGGCCGTGGCACGCTGTTCGCCGACCCGGCCGGCCGGCGCGAGCCCTCGCCGCCGCGCTACGAGCCCCCCGGTCCAGGGCCGTCTCGCGTCCGCGAGTCGACCTGGCCGCTGCGCACCGACGTCATGAGCGGCGAGCTGCGCGACATCGCCCCGGCGTTGATGTCCCCGCTCGATCCGCACGTGATCGTGCTGTTCGGCGCCACCGGTGACCTCGCCCGGCGCAAGCTGCTGCCCGGGCCTGCTGCACCTGTCGCAAGCCGGCTGATGCCCGACGTGCCGGATCGTCGGCACCTCGCTCGACGAGCTCGACGACGACTTGTTCCGCAAGGTCGCCCGTCAGGCCTGCGACGAGTTCGCCAACCGGCCGGTTCACCGACGCGCGAGTGGGACGCGCTTCGCGCGCACGCTCGTCCACGTCGACCAGGGCAGTGGTCGCCGACGGTCTGGCGACGGCGGTCGCCGAGGCCGAGCGCAGCTCGGCGGCACTCCGCGCCGGCTGCACTACCTGAGCGTGCCGCCGAGCGCGGCCAACGCGTGGTCCACACGCTCGGCCGGGCCGGCCTGGCCGAGCGTTCGCGGATCATCCTCGAGAAGCCGTTCGGCACCGACCTGCGCAGCGCCACGGCGCTCAACGCGTCGCTGCACTCGACGTTCACCGAGGAGCAGATCTTCCGCATCGACCACTTCCTGGGGAAGGAAGCGGCGCTCAACATCCTGGCGTTCCGCTTCGCCAACGGGCTGTTCGAGCCGATCTGGAACCACAACCACATCGACCACGTGCAGATCGACGTCCCCGAGACCCTCGACATCGGCGACGCGCGCCGACTTCTACGAGTCCACCGGCGCCTATCGCGACATGGTCGTCACCCACCTCTTCCAGGTGCTGGCGTTCATGGCGATGGAGCCGCCGGCGGCGCTCGAGCCGCGGGCGATCTCCGAGGAGAAGCACAAGGTCTTCCGCTCGCTGCGACCGATCGAGCCCGGCCACGTCGTGCGCGGCCAGTACGTCGGGTACCGCGACGAACCGGGCGTGCGCCGACTCGGACACCGAGACGTTCATCGCCCTGCGCTGCGAGATCGACAACTGGCGCTGGGCGGGCGTGCCGTTCTTCCTGCGCACCGGCAAGCGCATGGCCGAGGGCGCGCGCATCATCTCGATCGCCTTCCGCGAGGCCCGCGTCAGCATGTTCCCGAGCGGATCCGGCGTCGGTGCGCACGGCCCCGACCACCTGACCTTCGACCTCGCCGACCCGTCCAAGCTCTCCCTGTCCTTCTACGGAAGCGTCCCGGGCATGGGGATGAAGCTCGACAAGCTCAGCCTGCAGTTCGCCGATGCACGAACCGGCGCACGAGCGACGTGCTCGAGGCCTACGAGCGCCTGATCCACGACGCGATGAGCGGTGACCACACCCTCTTCAACAGCTCCGAGAGCATCGAGCGTCTCTGGGACGTCTCCACGCCGCTCCTGCAGTCACCTCCACCGGTGCGCTTCTACGCCCCCGGCTCGTGGGCCCAACACGATCCACCCGCTGATCGCGCCGCGCGCCTGGCGTCTGCCGTTCGAGCGTCCCTGGCGCCTCTCCCCGAATTCGGTCGCCGCCTGAGCCGGAGCGTCGGTGACAGTGGAGGCATGACGCCGCCACGCCTCGCCCCGCTGCTCGAGCAGTACGACCACGCGACACAGCGGCTGCTCGCCCGGCTGCAGGGCCCACGATCGACAGCGGCGACGGTGAGGACGTGGCGGTGCCGGCGCTCACCGACGAGGAGTACCTGTGGGAGCCGGCACCCGGCGCCTGGTCCGTCCGCCGCAAGGCCGACGGACCCGGGCGCGGCGCCACGGTGCTCGTCGGGGCCGGTGAGTGGGGGCGGGATGGTGGCCGGCCACACCCGTATCCACCGCCCGTGACGACGATCGCCTGGCGCATGCACCACCTCACCGAGATGCTGCTCGGGCGCGCCGACTGGACGGTGGGCGCGCACGCCTTCCTCGAGGAGGAGATGGTCGTCAGCGGGGATGCCGCCTCGGGGCTGGCGGCGTTGGGGCACGCCGTCGACGCGTGGCGGGCGGCGCTCGTCGCCGCCGATGACGCCGCCCTCGACACGGTCGGCCACAGCACCTACCCCGACGGCGGTGACGCCGAGGAACCGTTCCTCGGCATCGTGTGGTGGGTCAACCAGGAGGTGCTCCACCACGGCGCCGAGATCGCCCTGCTCCGCGACCTGTACCGCGCCAGCACAGAGTGACGCGGCCGAGCGCATTCTTCGGGGATCCACGAGTGCGGAGCCCCGCGTGAGCACCCATCCGGCTTCATGCGGACCACGAACCGTTCACATGGCGGCGGACGTATCACAGGTCATGGGGAACCGTCACCAGGACGGCAAGATCGGTCAGGGAGGGAACATGACGATCAACGCAGATGAGATCGAGGTCGGCGACGTCGTCGTGTACGACGGGCAGCCGCATCGCATCGCACGCATCGAGCGTCACGAGGGATGGGCGTGGCCGGTGGCCGTCGACGGGACCGGGTGGGGCTTCGCCCTCGCCCACCACCCCGTCGACGTCCTCCGCGCCGCCGCCTGAGGACATCGCACCGCTCGCTAGCGCCGACGCCGCCGGATCGGCCGCGGCCGGCGGTCCTAGCTTGGGACCATGAGCGAGATCCTGGACGTCGACCTGTTGGCGTTCGAGCGGGGGAGCGGCGACCAGCGGCGGGCGGTGGTCGACGGCGTACGCCGAAGCCTCGAGACCGGTTTCGTGTACACCCGCCACGACCTCTCCGAGGACATGCTCGACACCGCCTACGGGATGCTCGTCGAGTTCTTCACATCACCCCCCGACGAGAAGCAGCGCTGGGTGGCGCCCGGTGCCAACGGCCAGACGGGGTACACGGGACTGCTCGTCGAGACGGCCGCATCGAGCGAGCATCCCGACTGGAAGGAGATGCTCAACTGGGCGACGCCGATCGCGCCCGGGCACCCGCTGAAGCGCAAGTTCCCGACGGCGTACCCCGACCAGCTCCTGCCCGAAGCAACCGTGCCCGGGATCACCAAGGTGCTGTACGAGTTCCACGACACCATCGCCGATCTCCAGCGGCGCTTCCTGCGCGTCATCGCCGAGGGCATCGGCTGCCACGAGACGTTCTTCGACGACATGGTCTCCGACGGACCGACGCTCACCCGGGCGATCCGCTATCCACCGATGATGGAGTCGCCGGCTGACGGCGGCGTCTACGAGTGGGCCGGCCAGCACGGTGACATCAACCTCATCACCGCGTTGCCGCGGGCGACGGCACCTGGCCTGCAGGTGCGCGTCGACGGCGAGTGGGTCGACGCCGTGGCCCCCGAGGGTCAGGTCATCATCAACACGGGGATCATGCTCGAGCGCCTCACCAACGGGCAGATCCCGATCGGCTGGCACCGCGTCGTCGCCGCGCCGGGGTTCGAGGGCGAGCGTTACAGCGTCGTGCAGTTCTGCCACCCCCGGCCGTGGACCGTGCTGTCGCCCGTGCCGAGTTGCTGCACGCCGGAGCAGCCGCAGCGCTTCGCCGCGATCAGCGCGGCGGACGCGCTCGACGAGGTGCTGTACCAGATCAACCTCGTCGAAGACGCACGTCGGGTTTGACGAGTGCAGCGTCGAGTCCGCACGCTCTGGACCGATCTCAACGGGTTGACCCACGGCCGCTACATCCCGTCGGCTCGCTTCGACCACGCCACCCATCACGCCGTGACGACCCTGGCGATGAGCCCGGAGGGCGAGATCCTGCCGATCGAGGGCTACTCCGCTGACGTCGGGTTCCCCGACCTGGCGGCGGTACCGCTCGCCACGACGAGGCGCCCCGGGTGGGAGCCGGACACCGACGTGGCGATCTGCGAGCTGCAGTACCGCGACGGCGAGCCGCTCGCGCTGTGCCCCCGTGGGGCGCTCGAGCGGGCCGTCGGCGGGTGGCGGTCGCTCGGGTTCGAGCCGCAGCTCGGGTTCGAGCTCGAGCTGTACCTGCTCGAGCGCGACGAGGCGGCTCTCGGCGGCTGGCGCCCGGCCGGCGGCGACGGCCACCGCGTCTACGGCGTCGGCCTCGGCGGTGACCCGACCGGTCTCGCCCTCGAGTTCTTCGACGCCATCGAGGCGATGGAGATCGGCCTGGAAGGCGTGCTGACCGAGTTCTCGCCCGGGCAGATGGAGCTCAACCTCACGTACGGCCCGGCGGTCGCCGCCGCCGATGCCGCCCAGCTCGTCAAGGAGATGACCCGCGAGATCGCCGACCGGCGCGGCTACCGGGCGACGTACATGGGCCGGCCCGACGCCATGTCCGTCGGCTCCGGGCTCCATGTCAACTTCTCGCTCGTGCCGATCTCCGGCGGGGCCAACGCCTTCCACGACCCGTCGGGGTCCGACGGGTTGAGCACGATCGCCCGCCAGTCGATCGGCGGGCTCCTCGCCCACCACGAGGCGGTGGCCGGCCTGTCGGCGCCGCTGATCAACAGCTACAAGCGGTTGATGCCCGGGCTGATCGCCGGGTACTGGGCGAACTGGGGGCTGGACAACCGCTTCAGCACCTACCGCGTGCCGGCCGAGCGTGGCTCGGCCACGCGCATCGAGAACCGCCTGCCGTGCGGCACCGCCAGCCCCTACCTGGCGGCGGCGGCGACGCTGAACGCCGCGCTGCTCGGTGTCGTCGACGGGACCGACTGCGGCGACCCGCAGATCGGCGACGCCGACGCCGCGCCGAACACCGACCTGCACACGCCGCACACGCTCGCCGAGGCGCTCGATGCCGTGGAGGCCGACACCGTGCTGACCGAGGCGATGGGTCCCGACCTGGTCGGCGCCTACCTCGCCCTGCGCCGCCACGAGGTCGCCCGCTGGGAGGCGAGCGGGGAGAGCTGGGATCCGGAGAAGATCACCGCCTGGGAGCTCGACAGCTACCTGCCCTTCTACTGACTGATTCCGTGTCGTCTGGGGATCGCTGAGCGATCCCCAGGATCGTCAGAGTCACGTGCCGAGGTAGGCCAGGGCGACGGCGGGGTCGGCGCGGACCTCGTCGGGGGTGCCCTCGGCGAGGGGGCGGCCCTCGGCGAGGACGACCACGCGGTCGCTGATGCGGTTGATGAACGCCAGGTCGTGGTCGATGACGAGCACGCCGGCACCGACGCGCGTGCCGTCTCGCGCACACGCTCGACCATCGCCAGGCTCTCGGCGTCGCTCATCCCCGACGTCGGCTCGTCGAGCAGGAGGTAGTCCGGCGCCAGCGCGGCCGCCCTGGCCAGCTCGAGGCGGCGCTGGTTGCCGTAGTCGAGCGTGCCCGCCGGCCGCTCGGCGACGTCGGTCAGGCCGGCGTCCGCCAGCAGGACATCAGGGTCGAGGCGCGGGCCGCCGGCCGGTAGCGGCGGGCGCTGAGGGCGGCCAGCTCGACGTTCTCGCGCACCGACAGCGTCGAGAACAGCCGCAGGTTCTGGAACGTGCGGGCGAGTCCGGCGCGGGCGATGCGGTGCGGTGACTCGGCGGTGAGGTCGCGATCGCCGACACGCACCGTCCCCTCGTCCTCGGCGACCAGTCCGGTCACGACGTTGAACAGCGTCGTCTTGCCGGCGCCGTTGGGCCCGATCAGTCCGACGATCTCGCCCGGCCCGACGCGGATCCCGGCGTCCTCGAGGGCGAGGAACCCACCGAAGCGGACGGTGATGCCCGTCGGCCACGAGCTCGCCGGCGCTGCCGCTGACGGGCGCCGTGGCGATCGCCGCCGCGCGGCCGTCGCCAGCGGCGGCGCAGCCAGCCGGCGATGTCGGCATCGCCGAGCAGGCCGCCGGGTCGCACCAGCATCACCGCGAGGAGCAGCAGGCTGACGACCAGCTGCGGCAGGCGGGGGATCTCGTTGCGATCACCGAGCTGGCGAGCGATCTCGTTCCCGGCGGTGACGATGACCGTGCCGACGACGGCACCGGAGACCGTGCGCATCCCGCCGACGACGAGCATCGCCAGGAGCAGCACGCCGACGTCGAGCGTGTACTGCTTCGGGTTGGTGCTGCCGATCGCCTGGACGCGCAGGGCACCGGCGAGGCCGACGACGGCGATGCTCAGCGTCCACGCCGCCCAACGCGGCGAGAAGCGGTCGATGCCGATCGCCGGAGCGGCGATCTCGTCCTCCCTGGTCGCCACGGCGAAGCGGCCGAGCACGCGTCCCGCGGAACCACGTGACGACCACCAGGGCGACGAGCACGGCGACCCACAGCCACGTGTTCGTGCCGAGGCGCGGCACGCCCGGACAGCCCGCCGGCCCCGCGGGTGAGCTCCTGCCAGTTCTTCACGCCCTGGTCGACGACGAACAGCACGGCGAGCGTGATCATCGTCGCCGCCAACCCCCCCGCCCGCGCCACCGCCACGCCGACCGCGGCACCGGCGAACACGGCGACGGCGACACCGACGGCCGTCGCGCCGACCGGACCGAGCGCGACATCGCCGAGTCCGAACGGCAGGTCGGGGAGCGAGCTGGCCTTGGTGGCCACCGGGATCGCCACCAGCGCCGTGCCGTACGCGGCGATCTGGGCGAAGGCGAGGTGGCCGAACGACAGGATGCCGGTGTTGCCGATGAACGCCTGCAGGCCGAGCACCAGCAGCAGGTTGACGAGCAACTCCTGCACGAGGAGGTCACGGGCTGCCCCGCCGGTCGCCGTGTAGACGAAGGCGCCGGCCACGAGGGCGAGGAACAGCACCGCGCTGGCGGCCGTGCTGCGGGCGAGGCTCACACCCGCTCCGCCGTGTGCACGGTGAACAGACCCTGGGGGCGGACGACGAACAGGGCGGCGATGAGGACGAAGACGACGGCGTCGGTCAGCCGTTCCCACGTGCCCTCCGGCAGGTACCCGCGCAGCAGCACCTCGGCGACACCGAAGGCGACGCCACCGACGACGGCGCCGGTGAAGCTGCCGAGGCCGCCGACGATCGCCGCCACGACGGCCTTGACGAGGTAGTCCGACCCGAGCGTCGGTTCGGCGCTCGGGCTGCGCATCAGCACGAGCACGGCGGCGACGCCGGCGAGCAGGCCGGCGATAGGCGAAGGCGCCGGAGATGACCCGGTTGGCGCGCACGCCCATCAGACGAGCGGCATCGAAGTCCTCGCTGGCCGCGCGGACGGAGATCCCGAACAGCGTGCGGTGGAAGACCCAGGCGGTCATCGCCAGCACGACGGCCGTCGTCCCGATCGTCACCAGGTCGATGACCTCGAGGCGGATGCCGGCGACCTCGACCGTCTCGAACACCCACCCCGGTCCGGCGAAGGACTTCTTGTTCGGCGACACGAACACCGCCCAGCAGGCGTGCGACAGCTGCTCGAGGGCGAAGGAGGCCAGCAGCATCGTGAACGGGCTGGCGTCGCGAACCCGGCGGAAGACGGCGAGCTCGGTCACCACCGAGGCGACGACGGCCGCCAGCGACGATCGCCGGCGCCAACACCCACCACCCGACCCCTCGTGTGGAGAGGGCGTAGGCGACGTAGGCGCCGACGGTGATCAGCTCGGCATGGGCGAAGTTGACGAGGTGCATCACCCCGAAGATCAGCGAGATGCCGAGCGCCAGCAGGGCGTACGTGCTGCCTCGCCCGACGCCGTCGACGAGGTTCTGGACCAGCTCGCTCATGTGGGATCACCCGACGAAGTGCCCGAACAGGTCCTCGTGCGCGGCCAGCTCCGGTCCACGGACCTTCCACGGCGACGCGACCGGTGCGCAGGACATATCCGCGGTCGGCGATCTCCAGCGCACGCCGGGCGTTCTGCTCGACGACGAACACCGTGCGTGCCTCCCGCACGCAGCTCGACGAGCAGGTCGAACACGACGTTGACCATGATCGGCGCCAGACCGAGCGTCGGCTCGTCGAGCAGGATGATCTTCGGCTTGGACATCAGCGCCCTGGCCACGGCGAGCTGCTGCGCCTCGCCGCCGGACAGGAAGCCGGCCGCCGTCGACCACCGGTTGGCGAGCACCGGGAAGCGCTCGCGTGCCTCGTCGAGGCGCGAGCGGCGCTCGCTCGCGCCGGCGGTGACGCCGGCGAGCTGGAGGTTCTCACCGACCGTGAGGTCGCGGAAGATGCGCCGGCGTTCCGGCACCAGCGCGAGCCCGGCGCGCACCAACCGCGCCGGCTCGGCGCCGGTCACGTCGACCCCGTCGAGCAGGACCCGACCGCCCGCCGGGCGGAGCGAGCCCGGCGACGTGGTTCAGCAGCGTCGTCTTGCCGGCGCCGTTCGGACCCGACCAGCGCGACGAGCTCACCTTCGGCGACGGACACGGAGACGCCGTGCAGGGCGACCACCGCGCCGTACCTGCGCTGTCAGCTCGTCGACGACGAGCATCACGCCGCGCCCTGCCGGCTCAGGGCACGAAGCTCGGCTGGAAGGCCTCCGTGAACGCCGGCGCGCCGTCGGTGACGGTGAGGATGACGACGTCCTTCTGCGGCACCCCGTTGGTGCCGGCGTAGGTCACGGTCCCGGTGGTCACCTCGAGGTTGCTGATCGCGCTGATCGCCTCGATGAGCGCGGCGCCGTCGGTCGAACAGGTCTCCGTGGCGGCGTGGGCGAACACCTTCACGACGTCCGACGCCAGGGCCCCGAAGCTCACGGTCTCGATCTCCACACCGGCCGCTTCGGTCGCGTCGAGGAACTCCTGCACGCCGTTGTCGTCACGCGGGAACGTGTGGGCGGTGAAGGACACGTCGTTGGCCACATCACCTGCGCTCCACACGACGGTGGCGTCGAAGCTGTCGGCGCCGATCACCTGGATGTCGCCGAGGTCGGCGGCCTCGAGCTGCTCGAGCAGCACGCCGGCGCCGGGCATGATCATCGCCGTGTAGAGGACGTCGGGCCGCGGGTCGAGTGAAGCCAGCTCGTTGACCTGCGAGGAGAAGTCCTCGTCGGCGATGCCGAACGTGAAGTCGCGGACGACCTCGCCGCCTGCCTCGCCGAACGCCTCGGTGAACGCCGCCGTCGTGTTGGTGAAGTACGGGTCGTCGGGCGACGAGAACGTGACGGCCGTCGTCGCCCCGCCGTTGGCGGCGAACTCGGCGGCCGCGGCGGCCTGGACGGGGTCGCTGAAGCTCATCAGGAAGGCGCCGCGACTGGGGTCGGCGAGGAGGAGGTCGGTGGACGCGTTGGAGATGATCGGCACCTGGCCGTCGACGGTGTCGATCAGCGGCGTGCCGTTGTAGGCGAACGGCGGGGCGATGATCGCGTCGACGCCCTCGTCGAGCAGCTCCTGGGCCACGCGCTGGGCGCCGGACGGGTCGCCCGGCAGCTCCTTGACGACGTACTCGACGGGCAGGCCGCCGACGCCGCCCGCCTCGTTCAGCAGGTCGACCTGCACGCCCGCAGCCTCCGAGCCGGGCACGTCGGCGAACCCGCCGAAGTCGCTGAAGTCGGCGGCGTAGCCGATCTTCAACGGCTCCTCGAGCGTGCAGTCGCCCGCGGCCGCTGTGTCGCTGGCGGTGCCGCCGGTGGTCGTGCCGGGCGCCCCGGTGGCGGACGCTGTCGCCGTCGAGCCTGGCGCCGGCGCCGTGGTCTCGCCCGCGTTCGCCGGTCGATGCCGCGTCGTCATCGTCGTCGTCACCGCACGCGGCAACGACGAGCCCTGCCGCGGCGACCAGTGCCATGCCCGTGCGCAGTCGCATGTGTCCTCCCCTTCGAGCGTGTCGGGCGCAGAGTACGTCACCCCGCCGTCACGGTGAGGAGCACCGCTCAGCCGGGTGGAGGGTCGGACACGTACCCGGGTCCAATCCCGTGCCGCGCGAGGTTGCTCACCGAGGGGTGGGTGGCGCCGGCGGGGCCGCGGGCGAAGACGTCGAGCACGTTGGCCGTGATCCGGCGCACGTGGCACTCGAGCGTGTGCGCATCATCAGTTCCAGCACACAGAGGCCCCAGGTGACGTTCCCACCACAGCGTGCCGGTCGCCCACACCCCGGCTCCGTTTCCCCCGTGGGTGTAGTAGGTCATGTCGGCGAACGTCTGCCGGTCGCGGACCACGAGGGGTGAATGGCAGAGCACCTGGATGTTCTCGGGAGTCGGTTGCTCAGGAGTCACCCGGTCGTACTCGTTGCCGACGAGGCCCTCGGAGGCGATCGCCGTTGGCCAGCCCGGTGCCGGCGAACACCCATGAGCTCGCGTCGCTGATGACCATGTCGCCCTCGCACGGATTCGACTCGTAGAAGTTCCCGATCAGCGCGCTCTCCGGATTACGGCCCGGCTCGTCGCGCCATTCGGCCGTGACGCGAGCGTCATCGCCCCTGCCGTACCACGGATCCGCTGAGGCCCTTCGGTAGTTGACCATCGAACGGTTGGGCTGGCCGGCCGATGACGGCTCCAGCCGAACTCTCCGGAAGATGGCGTTGGCGCCGAGAAACATCAAGTTGACGCCGGCCGCGCGGGCCGCTTCCAGCGCCTGACGCATCTCCAGTGAGTAATACTCGTCGTGGGCCAGCGAGATGATCACCTTGTAGCCGTTGGTCGTCTGCGTGGGACGGGCGTGGAGGTCGAGGTTGGTCGTGTAGGCGACGTCGAATCCCATCGACTCGACCAGCTGCACCAGCTCGAACTCGCCACCGAAGAAGTGACCGGAACCGCTGTGCTCGTACGGACGGTCGAAGCTGACCACCTTCGCTCGCGACGCCAGGCGACCGTCCGGCCCCGCATACAGGCCCGCCCCGCCCCATTCGTTGTAGGCCTGCCATGTTGTCATCGCCGAGATCACGAGCACGTCGGCCGGTCGATCGTCGAGCACCACCAGTGGCACGAATGTCGAGCCACCGTCGTCGGAGTCGACGCGGAAGAGGTACATGCCAGGCACCCATGACTCATCGATCGCGACGTCGAACGACGGCGACCAGGTGCACTCGATGACGCCCGTTTCACGATCCATGGCGGGGGTGGTCTGCTTCGCTGCAGCGAATGGTCCGCCACGCCAGATCTCTCGCCCACCGGCACCGCGCGTACCAACCCATGCGGAACGCTCGCGCCGAGACCTCGGTGCCCGCCGTGCTGGCCATGATCGAGACCGTGTCGCCCGCCCTCGCGCTGTCAGTCGAGGCATACGCGTGCACCTTGCTCATCACGTCGTCCTCGAAGGGGAACATGAAATCACTGCTGCCCGGCCGCTCGTTCTCCGTACGGATCGTGCCGGGCACCGTCGAGGTCGTGACGCTGGTGTCACCAGGTTCGTGCCCGGGTCGTATCAGGGCACCGATGCCGCGCACCGCTCCGTACCCGGAGGCGGCGAGCAGACCGGCGACCACAGTCCGTCGGCGCCAATACACAGCGGGAGAGTGCGCCTGTCCATGGCGTGGCATCGTCGCTGGCCGCGGCACGTATCCGCTCTCGTGCCAGCGCTCGCGGACGGACCGTGATGCTACGGCGTGTCCGGAACGAGCCGCGGCGGATGTCGCTCGGCGGCAGCACGCCCCACCCGAGCGAGGTCCGCCTGCTAACTCGAGCCGTCGACGCGCCACACATGATCACCTGCCCGACGTACCCGCCCATGACAGGCATGTCCGCGTTCCACTGGTTCTCATGACAGCCCGCATCTCAGCCTCCGACGGAGTCGGTTCTGCTGTGCCGTTCTCAGAACCGGGGCGATAGTTCGGCGAGTTCTTGAGGACGAGCTCTCGCTCGAGGAATGGACGTGACCGGCGACGCCCGCAATCCTGCGGATCCACCGGTACGACGCGCCGTGCCGACCCTCGAGCACCCCGAGGACCGTGGCTCGGGGGCCGCTCGGTGCATTCACGACCGTGAGCGGCCCGCCGGACGGGTCGGCCGAGCTCATGACGTGGTGATTCGGATCGGCAGGCGCTTGATGCCGGCGATGAAGTTGCTGCGCAGGCGGTCGATCGGGCCGTCGATGCGGATGTCGGCGAGGCGGGGGAGCAGCTCCTCGAAGAGCACCTTGATCTCCATCCGGGCGAGCTGGGCGCCGAGGCACAGGTGCGGGCTCATCAGCCCGAAGGCGACCTGCGGGTTCGGCGAGCGGCGCATGTCGAACGTGAACGGATCGGTGAACACGTCCTCGTCGTAGTCGGCGGAGACGAACCAGATCACGCACCTTGTCGCCGGCGCGGATCGTCCGGCCGCCGAGCTCGGTGTCGGCGGTCGCCGTGCGCCGGAAGTGCATCGTCACCGAACCCCACCGCAGGATCTCCTCGACCGCCGAGGCGACGAGGTCGTCGTCGCCGGCGACGATGCCGTCGCGCAGCTCGGCGAGCTGGTCGGGCCGCTCGATCAGCGCCTTCATGCCGGCCGCCATCGTGTAGCGGGTCGTGTCGTTGCCGGCGGCGACGAGCAGCGTGAAGAAGTTGTTGAACTCGTGCTCGCTGAGCACCTCGCCGTCGATCTTCGGCGCGCAGCAGGTCGCTGATGACGTCGTCGGTCGGGTGCTCGCGCCGGCGCCGCGCCTGCTCCTGGGCGTAGCGGAACAGCTCGATGCCGGCCGGGCTGCGGAACGGCATCAGGCGGAACTCGTCGGTGTCGACGAGACCGACGGGGTGGGTGGTGAACTCGGGGTCGGTGTTGCCGAGCAGCGCATCGCCCTGCTCGACGAGCCACGGGCCGTCGTCCTCGGGACGCCGAGCAGCGTGCCGAGCATGCGCATCGGGAGCTGCTTGGCGATGCGGTCGACGAAGTCGAACGACGTCGCCGCCGCCGAGCGCCTCCTCGACGACCGCGCGGGCGAGCGTGCGGATCGCCTGCTCGTAGGCGTAGACCTCGCGGCGGCTGAACGGCTTGGAGACGAGGCGCCGGTAGGCGGTGTGCTCCGGCGGGTCGAGCTCCATCATCGTCCGCCGCGCCTCGGTCTCCTCGGCGTCCATCTCCTCCAGGCGGATGCCCTGGGCGCTGGAGAACGTCCCGACGTCGCGGCTGACCTGAGCAGGTCGGCGTGGCGGGTCACCGCCCAGAACCCGCGTCCGCCGGCATGGTCCTCGCCCCACCAGCTCACCGGGTCGTCGCGACGCAGGCGGAGGAACGTGGCGTGGGGGACGCCGGCGGTGTACGTGTCGGGGTCGGCGATGTCGGCGTCGGCCGGGCCCGAGATCGCCGTCGGCGCCGGGCCGCTCATGCGCCGACCGTCTCGACCGTCGTCGCGAAGCTTGCTTCACGCGAGGTTGTGGCGTTCGAGGGTGGTGCCGGCGCGCCAGTTGGTGCCGACCTCCTGCCAGTAGCCGGCGATCATCTCGATCGGGGCCAGCCGGGTCAGCTCCTCGACCGGCGACTCGTAGAACGTCGATCGTGGCGTCGCCCGTGTAGCACGGGCCGACCTCGGCGTCGTAGCCGCGCATCGTCACCAGCTCGTCGAGCGAGTCGGTGCCGTCGCCCTCGATCGCCGGGAACACGCGGTGGTGGATCATCGGGTGGGCGTTGACGAACCCGGCGCGCCGGCGCCGTCCCGGTGATCGTGAACGTGGCGTCGATCAGCCGGCGCCCGGCCGCCGAGCACGTCGCTCCGAACCGTCCGCCCGGCTCCAGCCGCGGGCCGGCGACGCCGACGTTGACCGGCCGGGTGACGTACAGCTGGCCGAGCTTCTTCGGGTACCCCTGGTGGTGGCCGCGCACCATGGCGAAGTCGCGGTCGACCCAGATGTACACGCACCGGCTGTACACCTCGTCGCGATACGTGCAGCGCACGACGACGAACGTCTCGACGTACTGCGCGCGGACCGGGTCGAGCAGCTCCTCGAACGTGTCGCTGCAGCTCTGCCAGTCGGCCCAGATGACGGCGACCGCGCCCGGGTCGTCGGCCGCCGGCGCGAGCGGCGGGGGCAGCAGCTCGGCGACCGCCGCCGGATCGGTGCGGTACTCGATCGTCAGCATCTGCCCGCTGTAGTGCCACGGTGGCGGCGGAACGAGCGATGATCGCCCAGTCGCCGAACGTGGGAACATGAAGCCGCGGACGCCGCTCCGGCGTCCTCGGATCGACGTCGCCGGCCACGGGCGAACCCTAGCCCTCTCGAGAGATCGTTTGGATACGAACGAACACGAACGACCTGATCACCCCGCTCCAACGACCTCGACGACCTCGAGGCGACGGCGCCGATGCCGGCCCCGCGGCGGTTGCCTCCCGTGGTCCTCGCCGTCGACATCGGCGGCACCAAGTTCGCCGCCGGACTGGTCGACGCCGCGGGGCGAGCTGCTCGACCGCGCCGTCGTCCTCGTCGACCAGAACGCCGGCCCCGAGTCGCACTTCAAGGCGCTGGCGACCATCGTCGAGCAACAGCTCGACGCCGCCGAGCGCCACGAGGTGCGCGTGGCGTGCGTCGGGATCGGATCGGCCGGACCGATCACGCGGCACTGCGAGACGGTGTCGCCGGTCAACATCCCGGCGTGGCGCGAGTTCCCGCTGCGGGCCCGCCTCGGCGAGCTCACCGGCGCCCGCGTGTACGGCGAGCTCGACGGCAAGGCGCTCGCCCTCGCCGAGGGGTGGCAGGGCGCGGCCAAGGGTCACGACAACTACTGCGTGCTGACCGTGTCGACGGGGATCGGCGGGGGATCGTGCTCGACGGCGAGCTGCTCGACGGCGCGTCGGC
The DNA here is from genome assembly GCA_963749315.1 of uncultured Acidimicrobiia bacterium. GTDB lineage: Bacteria > Actinomycetota > Acidimicrobiia > Acidimicrobiales > Ilumatobacteraceae > JALZMG01. Next base: position 222,401 of record CAVVMS010000031.1, on the reverse strand, counting down.
CAACGCCGGCCACGTCGGGCACATCATCGTCGAGCCCAACGGGCGGCGCTGCGGATGCGGCGCCCGCGGGTGCCTCGAGGCGGAGGCGTCCGGCTTGGCGATCGAGGCGATCACCGGGCGCTCGCCGACCGAGCCGACCTACGAGATCATGCAGCGCACCGGCCGGCTCGTCGGCCGCGGCGTGGCGTCGTTGTGCACGCTGCTCGACATCGAGCTGGTCGTCGTCGGTGGCGGCGTCGCCCTCGGGTTCGCGGCGACGTTCTTCAACGCCGCCCAGGAGGAGCTGAGCACGCACGCCCGGCTGCCGTCGAGCCATCACGCCCGGATCACACCGACCCGGCTCGGCGACCGCGGCCCGCTGATCGGCGCCGGCGCCGTCGGCATCCGCGGCATGCGCCGCCAGCGCTGACTGGCTCACTCGTCGCAGGGGCGGGTCGCAGCCGGCGAGGCGGAACACCCGGCGATCGTCGGGGGCGAGGCCGGCACACGTGCTCGCCTGGCGCGCCGTCGAGCGACGACGTCGATCGTGCGATCGGCGTTGGAGCGCAGCAACACCACGTGTGCCGCGCGCGTCGTGTGACGACGAGCTGCGCCGGCTTGCCGGCGACGTTGGCGTCGAGGAAGCAGCTGCCGGGCGACGCTCGGCGGACCGACCTGGTCCAGTGCCGAGAAGTCCTCACCACAGTCGAGCGCCCGGCCCGACGGCCCGTCGGGCGCGGTCGGCGTCGGCGGCCGCAAGCGGTGTCAGGTGCGTCGGTATCAACGTCGACGTCGCTGCCGTCGACGGTCGTCGCCGGCGTCGGCCGTATCGTCGTCGCAACCGGCGACGACCAGGCAGCGCGACGGACGAGCGAGGGCGCTGCACGTCGGACCATCTGTCACGCTTGGACGTCGCGCCCTGCAGCACCACGGTTCCGGAGCATCGCGCTTTTGGTACGTTCCGCCCGGCGGGCAACGGAGCTTGGAAGTGAAAGGATTCCTATGCACAAGCCTGTTGCCGCCTTCGCGGCTGCTGCCTTGGTGTCGGTGCTCGCTGGCTTCCGGCAGTCGGGCTCAAGAACCGCCCGACGACGAGGTCGACGCCACCGCCCTCGTCCTCGGTTCAGCCAGATCGCTCCGAAGTCGATCGTCAACGCCGGCGCGCCTGTCGGCAAGACACCGACCGGGCCCAACCCGTACCTCGCCCTCCTGCCCGACGTGTCGACCGTCGACTATTCCGGATGGAAGGCGCTACATCGACGCCAAGAGCCAGCAGCGCGCCGACCACAGGCGCTCGCAGCTGGCTCAGCCGCCGCCGTCGACCCGATCGTCGTCGACGAGGACGAGCCGCCGGCAGTCGTGCGGCTCGCAACGACACGCCCGGCCACCGCCCAGCCCGTCGACGGGTTCGGCACCCGCCGCAACCAGAACAACCGCGGCCACGGATCCTCGGCGAGCTCTCGCCCGAGCGGTCGACCCCGACGGTCGCCATCACGGCGACGCCGAGGACGACGGCTCCATCCCGCTCGCCGGTGACACCGGCATCGGCACCGAGCCGGCAGGGCATCACCACGTCGGCCACGATCGGCGACGGCCCGCACGGCAGCGCCGGAACCGACACCGGCGACTTCGACTTCTATGCCGTCGACCGGCGTCGCCGGCGAGAAGATCACCGTCGACATCGACACCCCGCACCGGTGGCTCGACACGATCGTCGTCGCTCTACGACGCCGCGGGTGACTTCGTCGCCTTCAACGACGACGACGGCGCCGCCGGCGACAGCCTGCTGCTGTTCGTACCGGTCCCCAGCCGACGGCACGCTACTACGTCGCTGGTCGGCGGCTTCGGCACGTTCCCGGCCGACCCGTTCGACTCCGGCCAGCGGCTCGGTGCCGGCAGCGAGGGCCCGTACGACCTCACGATCACCGCCGGCGCCGGCCGACGTCGACTTCTACGCCGTCGACTGCGCGACGGCGACGTCGCTCGGCGCCTCGGTCGGCGGGGCCGCCGACGCGGATCGTCGCTGTACGACCCGGCCGGCATGCTCGAGGTGATGGGCTCCGACCCAGGACGCGACGTACATCTACCCGGCCCAGTCGCCGCTGCCCGGTGGCGGCAACGCCGTCGCCGAGCACGTCGCCGACGAGGCCGGCTGGCACTTCGTCGGCGTGTCGCGGCGGCGCGCGGCGGCTACGACGTCACCGTCGAGGTCTACCGGCCGCGGCTCGACACCGAGCGGCCGGTGCAGACGCTGTTCCTCGACTTCGACGGTGCGCGGGTCAACACCGCCATCTTCGGCGGGCCGGGCGTCCGCCAGCTGAGCCCGCTGCGGGCGTTCCTCGGCCGCTGGGGCCTGACGCAACGCCGACCTCAACCCGCTGATCGACGCGCATCGTCGCCACCGTGCAGCGAGAACGTCGCGCCGACATGGTCGCCAGCGGCCTCAACCCCGACTTCCGCGTGCGCATCCTCAACAGCCGCGACCACCCCGACCCGTTCGGCCAGCCCAACGTCAGCCGGGTCATCGTCGGCGGCACCATCGCCGAGTCCGGCATCCCCACCATCGGCATCGCCCAGTCGATCGATCCCGGCAACTTCGCCACCGAGGACACCGGCGCTCGTGCTGCTCGACGTCCTCAGCGACCCGAGCGCCGAGGACGGCGACCCGTCGCTCAACACCTACCTCACGCCGGCCAGCGACCGGGTCGGCGTTCGTCGGCCGGGCCGTCGGCAACGTGATCGCCCACGAGGCCGGCCACTTCTTCGGCAACTTCCACGTCGACCAGTTCAACGACGACGCCAACCTGCTGGACCAGGGCGGCAACTTCCCGCTGCTGTTCGGCGTCGGCCCGGACGGGATCGGCGGCACCGCCGACGACCCCGACGTCGACTTCGGCGAGGACACGTTCAACCCGGGCGAGGGCTTCACCGGCACCGAGGACACCGCTCAGCCGGATCGCCATGGTTCGTGACGCAGGTGACGCTCGCCGCCGACCCGACGGTCCTGCCGGGGGCCGTCGGGCGGCGGGCCTAACGTGGCGCGGTGACGAAGATCCGCAGCACCGACGCCAGTCGCATCCAGGACCGTCGCGGTCAGGGCGGCGGCGGGGGCATGGGCATCCCTGGTCTGGGTGGTGGTGGACTCGACTTCCCCATGAAGGCGGGTGGCGGCCTCATGGCGCTGCTCGTCGCAGCAGCCGCGCTGATCCTGCCCAGGCTGCTCGGCGGAGGCGGTCCAGCGTCGTTCACCGAACCCGATGTCGGGCCGGACGTGCCCGCGGCGACGGGAGCGTCGTGCCAGAGCGAGCTCGAGCAGATCCTCTGCGGCGGCGCCAACGACGTCTCGGAGTACTGGATCCGCACGTTCCCCACGGCGTTCGGCCAGGACTACCGGGAGGCCGACACCGTGTTCTTCGCCGGGGCGACGAACACCGGGTGCGGCCAGGCGAGCGCCCAGATGGGGCCCGTTCTACTGTCCCGCCGACGGGCTGGTGTACTTCGACCTCGACTTCCTCACCCAGTTGCAGAACCAGTTCGGCGCCACGGGCGACCTCGCCGCGCAATACATCGTCGCCCACGAGTACGGCCACCACGTCCAGAACGTGCTCGGCATCAGCGCCAAGGTGCACCAGCTCGAACAGCAGGACCCGGCCAACGCCAACCGCTACTCGGTCGCCCTCGAGCTGCAGGCGGACTGCCTGGCCGGCGCATGGGCACGCGACGCGGACGAGCGCAGCCAGCTCGACCCGGGCGAGATCAGCGAAGCCCTCGACGCCGCCTCGGCGGTCGGCGACGACGCCATCCAGCAGCAGGCCGGCCAGCAGGTCGACCAGGACAGCTTCACCCACGGATCGTCGGAGCAGCGCGTGTCGTGGTTCCGGCGCGGCTACGACACCGGCGATCCGCAGCAGTGCAACACGTTCGAGGAAGTGCTGTAGGCGTCGGGCACGACGAGCACGGGGCACGGCGCCCGGCGGACGAGCCGGCCGGCCACGCTGCGCCCTGATCGCCCGGCGCCGACGACGACGATCGTCGAGGCGTCGAGGAAGCGCAGCAGCCCGTCACTGGGTCGCCCGGCCTGCACGGTGTCGAACAGCCGCGACGGCGCCGGCAACCCGGCGGCGACGCGGGCCACGTGGGCGGAGGCGGGAACGTCGATGCTCGCCGGGCCCGGGCCGACGACCTCGATCAGGGCGAGCGCGGCGCCGATCCGGTCGGCCAGCGAGGCACCGAAGGCGGCGATGTGCTCGGCGCGTCCTGGCGACGAGTCGACCCCGGCCACGACGGTCGAGAAGTCGCCGGCAGGTGTGCGGCACTGCTTCCCGACCAGGAGGACAGGGATGACCGCAGCAGCGGGGCTGGCGCTCGTCCCGACGCACTGGCACCACGCGCCGGACCACGACAGGTAGGAGTCGAGCTCGTCGGCCTGCAGCAGCCGCCACGTGGCGTGCGGCGCGCCCGACGACGTCGCCTCGTCGCACCGGCGGCGCAGCCCGGCCACGACCCGATCGCGGAGCGCCGGGGTCGCCGCGGCCACGTACTCGATGTCGGCACCGCTGCGGCGGGCGAGGCGGACCGCGCACCGCGTCGTCGCCTTCGGGCGACGGTCGCGCATCACGGGGATGGTGATGCGCTCGGCGATGGCCACGACGCACATCGTGGTCACGACGTGCACATCGTGTGCCAGGCGTTGCGGACGGCCAAGGCCGGCAGAGCCGGAGGCTCAGCCCCCGAGTTGGCGGTAGAGCCACTCGGCGGGGCCGATGCCCCGGTGACGGTGCCACCACGATGCGGCGGCGATGGCGACGACCCAGTACACGCCGGCGAACGTGAGGGCGGTGGCCAGGCCGGCCGGATCGATCCAGCCGAGCCAGTCGACCACCAGGTTGAACACGAGGGCGTGGGCGACGTAGAGGGTGAGGCTCATCGCCCCGGCATGGCGGAGCAGCTCGACCGGCGGCGACCCGGCGAAGCGCTCGGCCAGCCAGGTGATCGTGGCGAAGGCGACGAGTGCGGTGCCGAGCGCGCTCGACGTGTACGCCAGCCCGCGCTCGAAGGGGTCGGTGCTGGCCAGCTTCACTGCTCGCGACCCTGTCCCTGCGGAGGCCGACACCATCGCCGCCAGCCCGAACAGCGTCACGCCGCCGCCGATCGCGGCGACCCGCCACCAGTCCGCCGACAGGACCCGACCGAGCACGATGCCGGCGCAGAAGAACGCCAGCCACGGCAGCAGCGGATGGGTGCCGTTGACCGCGACGTCGAACAACAGCGCCCGCGGTGAACCTGAACCCGGCGCGAACAACCACCCCGCCGGGCGCCCGTCGAGCGAGCGTTCGAGCCCCCACCATGCGATCGCCGCGCCGGCCAGCGCGGCGGCTGCGCCGATGGCGATGATCCAACGGCTGCGCAGCGTGAACAGCGCGGCGGCGATGACGAACATGACGCCGTAGTACGGCAGGATCGTGCCCGGCCAGATCTGGTCGAGCAGCAGTCCTGCGCCGTACAGCGCGAGCCCGCGGCGGACGAGCGTCCAGCGCCTGGCCCGCACGCGGTCCGGACGACCAGCGCTGCTGCGGGTGAGCAACGTCACGCCGACGCCGGCGACGAGGACGAACGTGGCGGCGAAGCGGGTCGACAGCGGCCCGACCCACGGGTCGAAGAAGCGGTCCAGCGCGCCGTCGCCGCGGATCCCGCCGCGCAGGATCAGGTAGCCGTGGAAGTTCATCACGACGACACCGATCAGGGCGACGGCGCGAACGACGTCGGGCCCGGGCAGCCGGGCGGTCGAGCGACCCGCGTGGCGTGGTCGTGCCGACCGTCATCGCCAGCGCACCTCGTCGGGGTAGGTCCAGATGATCGGGCTCTGGACGTCGACGACGTCGCCGGCGCGCGGGCCCGCCGCGCCCGACGGCACGACGAGCATCGACGTGTGCATGTGCGGTGGCTCGAGGAGGGCAAGGCGTTGGCGGGCGAAGTGGAACGGGCTGCGGCCGTCGGGCAACGGACGGACGCCGTGGGCGGTCCCGGCGCCGACCATGACCAGGCGGCCGTCGTGCGGCACCCGCTGCTGCCGGTAGCCGGCGTGCTCGCCGGCCCGGACCGGGCGGACGTCGAGCACGTCGGCGCCGAGGTGCAGGGCTGCGCTTGTCGCCGTGCCACAGCGCGGTCCCGAGCCTGATGCGGAACCGGCGCCCCGGCCAGGCGTCGCGCAGGTGGCCGTAGCCGTCGGCCGACAGGTGGCTCACCCACACCTCGTCGTCGGGCTGCAGCACGTCGAGCCACGCCGCGATGTCGTCGACGTGCTCGTCGTCGGTGCCGGCGACCGGCGGGTGGACGCTGAACCCGACCACCTCGAGGCCGGCTGTCGCGGGCGGCCCGCGTGACCGGGCCGAGGTCGTCGACGGAGACGCCGAAGCGGCGCACCGACGACATCAGCTTGACGAGCACACGTCCCGGCCATCCGGCCAGTGCGGCGACGTGGTCGACCGAGCCGACGGTGAGGATCGGCGTGGTGTCGTCGGGCGGGCTGTGGCTCGGGGTCAACACGACAGGGACGACGCCGGCGGGCAGCCCGGCGAGCTCGTGCACGGTGCCGACAGCGATCGTGTCGGCCAGCCCGGCGGCGATCTCGGCAAGCTCGGACCGGCCGAACCCGTAGCCGTTGCCCTTGACGACGGGCACGAGGCCGGGGTTGTGGCGGGCGGTCCAGTCGACGTGTCGGCGCCACGCCTCGGTGTCGACGGTGAGCCGCAACGTCACGCCGGCCGACCGTACCCGGCGGCCTCAGGTCTTCGAGGTGCGCCCCGGCCACGACGTGAAGGAGGGGAGCAACGGTCCCGGTTCGCGCTCGGTGACGACTCCCTTCCAGAGGCCGACGCCGTAGGCCAGGTCGTCGACGAGCCGTGGCACGCCGCCACCGAGCAGTGCCGGGACGGTGGTCAGCGCGGCGACGAGGCGCGCCCGTCGGGACACCAACGCGCCGGCCAGGAGGATCGGCCACCATGCCCGACGGCCGGCGTCGGCGAGCGAGCGTCCGGCGTGGAGGTGGCCGAGGGCGGCGAGGCGCAGCGACTCGGCGGCGGGCACCCCGCGCAGCTTGGGCACGAGGGCGGCTGCGGTCCCGCCGGCGAGGGCGGCAGCGGGGAGTGGCTGGCCGGCCGCCAGCAGTCCCCACGCCGCGCCGCTCCAGCCGCTGACCCGCACGGGGGCGAGCGCTCCGGGGTGCCGCTGGGCGAGGGCGGCCGCCGACGAGCCGTAGGAGATGCGCTGGGCGACGAGGGCCCGCCACGACCCGCGTGGCCGGTGGTGCACGACCGACGCCGGCTCGTAGCGACAGCGCCAGCCGGCTTCGACGAGGCGCCACACGGCGTCGACGTCCTCGCCGCGGCGCAACGCTCGTTGGAAGCCGTCGATCCCCCGGAGCGCATCGGCGCGCACGAGGATTGCCGCCGCCGGCACGTAGCTGAGCCGGGTCCCGGGTGCGATGCGACCGGGTTCGGGTCCGAGGTCGAGCGGCGAGTGGCCCTGCTCGTAGGCGGCGATGGCGCCGGCGCCCGGCGCGCTGGCGACGCGCGGCGCCACGAGGCCGACGCGCTCGTCGGCGAAGTGCAGCAGCAGTGGGTCGAGCCAGCCCGGGCACGAGGCGGACGTCGGTGTCGACGAAGGCGACGAGCGCCGTGGTCGCCGCACCCAGCCCGGCGTTGCGGGCGACGGCGGGACCAGCGTTGGTCCGCAGGCGCAGCACGCGCGCGCCGGCGACGGCGCTCACCGGCGGGTCGGAGGCGTCGTCGACGGCGATCACCCCAGCGACACCGGGACAGCAGCGCACGATCTCCGACAGCGCCGTCTCGCCGAACACGAACGCCGGAACGATCACCGTCACGTCGGCGGCCGTGTACGGCGACGTCGTCGGTCGTGGATGGATCGCCCCGGCCTCGAGCAGGCGGTCGACGAGGGGGTCCTCGGCGACGTCCTCGCCGCGCGGCGATGCGCTCGTACACGTCGATCCCGGCAGGCGTCAGCCGGAACAGCCGCAGCGGCGACCCGCCGATCACGACGTCGCTCCCCGCCGGTCGCCGGGTCGACGGGTCCAAGGCGTACCTCGTCACCCCGCCGACCGTACCCAATGCTCTCTGCAGTCGAGTGCTCGGACGGGGATCAGCGGTAGCCCCACTCGCGGAGGGCGGCGAGGATGCGTGCCGCGGCGGCGGGGGGGTCGAGGGCGGCGAGCTCGTGGGTGGTGTGGCGCCGCCCGGCGTCGGTGAGGCGACGGACACGGTCGAGCGCACCGCCCGACGGTGCTGCCAACGCCCGCGCGCGCGGCCGGTAGGGGCGGACGGCGTCGGCGGTGTTCGATCGGGCCGCGAGGCCCGTCGACCACGTCGACCACCGCCGCTCGCGCGGCCAGCTCGGCGCCGAGCGCCGCCCGCCGGAGCGGAGCGATGCCGCCCTCGACCGACACCACGGCCGGCGCCGCCACCTCGAGGATCTCACGGCGGCCGCCGTCGAGTCGCCGCGTGGCGTGCAGGACGCCGGGCGTGGTCGTCACCGCCACCAGCCCGAGCGCCTGGGCGGCGCCCAGCTCGGCGGCGAGGAAGGCCGGGACCGATCCGCTCCCACGATCCGCGGACGCGTCGCCGCAGAGGACCCAGTCGGCGCCGGCGGCAACCCGGGCGATCGCCGTGGCCACGGCGGCGCTGGTGAGTCCCGCCGGCGCGTCGACGCGAACAGCACGCGCCGCTCCGACGGCCAGCGCCTCGCGCAGGCCGCGCGCGGCACCTGCGTCACCGACGGACACGACCGTCACGGTGTCGTCCCGCGCCTCGGCGAGGCGCAGCCCGAGCTCGAGCGCGGTCCGATCTGGCTCGGACACACCGGCCCACCGTTCGTCACCGTCGCCGGCGACCCACTTCCAGCAGACGACGATCACGATCGCCGGAACACGACCCCGTGGCCGCCCTCCGGGTACGACCACGAGATCGCCCCTTCCCGGTTGCACACGAGGTAGCACGTGCCGCACTCGAAGCACTGCTCGTAGTTGAAGAGGATGCCGCCGTCGGCCGTCGGCACGAACAGCCGGGCGGGGCAGGCGACGACGCAGTCACGCGTCGAGCAGTCCCGGCAGACGTCGCCGTCGACGACGATGTGGGCGCGCTGGTGGATGTCGAACCGCGTCGTCGCCATCACGTCGTCGAAGGCGACGGGCCATTCGCTCCGCGTCATCCGAACGTCCTCCACCCGGCGAGGGCGTCGCGCGCCAGGTCGCGCCGGCGGATCCCGAGCCGCCGCCGCTCGCCGGCGAGGATGCGGCGCAGCCCGGGCTTGGGATCGGGGTTGTCCACCCGGAACATCGCCTCGACGGCACCGGCGATCAGCTGCGGATAGAGGTGCTGCACGCGGTCGGACAGCACCAGCTCCGGCGCCCGGCGCAGCTTCTGGTGGTCGCGCAGCACGAACGTCGCCCGCAGCCGGCGCTCGTATCCGGCGAGCCCGCCGGCGCTGACGTCGTCGGCCGCCAGCGCCTCGACCGTCGCCTCGCCCGCGGCGATGCCGCTGGCCATGGCGAAGTTGACGCCCTCCAGCCACACGCCGGCCGCCAGGCACAGCGCCGCGGCGTCGCCGGCGACGAGCATGCCGCCCGTCGTCATCCTCGGCATCATCGCCAGCCCGGCCTCGGGGATCAGGTGGGCCGAGTACTCCTTGACCTCGCCACCCTCGACGAGCGGGGCGATGGCCGGGTGCTCCTTCAGGGCACCGATGATCTCCTCGGGCCGGCGCTGCTGCGCGGCCAGCGCCGGCAGCTTGAGCACGACGCCGACGGCGATCGTGTCCAGGTTCGTGTACAGGAAGGCCCCGCCGTTGACCGCCCCGGTGCCCCCGATGATCTCGATGTCGACGCCGTCTCGGTCACGCACGTTGAAGCGCTGGTCGATCACGTCCTTGGGCAGGGCGAGCGTCTCCTTGACGCCGAGCGTGTAGTGGCTGGCGTCGACGTCGCCGTAGAGACCGGCCTCCTTGGCGCAGAAGCTGTTGACGCCGTCGCACGCGATCACGACGCGGGCGCGGACGTCGCCGTCGGGCCTGTCCGTGCGCACGCCGACGACGCTGCCGGCGGCGTCGCGGAGCAGCCCCGTCACCGTCGTCGACGTCACCAGCTGCGCACCGTCGGCCTCGGCCTTGCCGGCCAGCCAGTGGTCGAAGTCGGGGCGGAACGCGGTCGCCCCGTTGTAGGGCGGCCGACCCCACGCCTCGGTCCGGAAGTCCACGGTCAGCGCTTGGCTGTCGGTGAGCACCATCGTCGAGCGCCGCGTGATCCAACGCTGCACGGGGATCTCGTCCCACCACTGCGGATGCAGCCCGTCGAGGATGCGCGGGTACACGACGCCGCCGTACATGTTCTTGCTGCCGGCGAACGGGCCGCGCTCGAGCAGCAGCACCGAACGACCGGCCCTGGCGAGGACCGTCGCCGCGCACGACCCGGCGGGACCGGCGCCGACGACGACGACATCCACGTCGACCGTCATCGCCGAGCCGTCACTCCCACCAGTGCGGCGAGCTCGTCGAGCACGGCGTTGGCATCGGCGACGACGGCGAGGTCGGCCATCTGCATCATCGGGCAGTGCGGATCGGTGTTGACGCTGACGATGTGGTCGGGCGTGCCGAGTCCGGCGGTGTGCTGGACGGCGCCGCTGACCCCGAAGGCGAGGTACAGCGACGGCGACACGACGACGCCGGTCGTGCCGATCTGACGCTGGTGCTCGACCCATCCCCTGTCGGTGATCACGCGTGTGACGCCCATCGAGGCGCCGAGCGAACGGGCGACGTCGGCCAGCTGGGCGAAGCGTGCCGCACCATCGAGTCCGGCGCCCCCGCCGACGATGCGGTCGGCCTCGGCGAGATCCATCGTCGCGACGTCGGGCGGCAGCACCTCGACGACCGTGGCATCGCGGCCGATCGTCGTGGGCGCGCTCACGGCGCGCGGTCGTCGCTGATCGCGGCCGGCGACGATGCCGCGGACACCGGGTTGCAGCGTGGCGACGACCGAACCGTCGATGGCGACGTCGTGGACCTCGAGCCCGCCGCGGCGGGCGAGGCGGGCGACGCGCGGTGTCACCTCGATGGCGTTGGCGAGCAGCGGGCGCCCGAGCACGTGAGCCAGCCGGGGAGCGAGGTCGCGACCGTCCGGCGATGCCGGCAGTACGACGACGTCGTCGTCGACCTCGCCGGCGAGCGCCCGCGACCATGCGTCCGGGGCGAAGGCGCCGAGCTCGACGAGGCGCACGTCGCCGCCGATCCCGCTCAGCTCGTCGGCGTTCGGCGCCGAGCCGGCGATGATCGCCCGACCGCCGCATTCGGCGACCGCCTCGGCGCCGCCGGCCGGCAGGACGCCGTCACGGACCGGGACGACGGCGAGCATGCTCGTCACCGTACGCGGATCAGGGCAGGGCGGCCGTCTCGGGCTCGCCCTCGGCTCGCTCGGCGCGCTTGGCCCGCTGGTGGCGGACGACCTCGATGATGAGGGTGACCGAGAGGGCGGTCCCGAACGCCAGCAGGAAGGCCACGGTGTGGTCGAACGTCGAGCCGAAGATGGCGCCGAGGCAGGCCGCGTACGACGCCCAGATGACGGCGGCGATGGCGACCCATCCGGCGAACCACGCCCACGGCTGGTGCGTCAGCCCGCACGTGATGGTCAGGATCGTCCGCCCGCCGGGGATGAACCGGGCGGTGATGAGCAGCAGCCCGCCGCGCTTGCGGATCTGCGCGTCGGCCCACTCCATCCGGCGCTGGGTCTTCTCGCGGCGTGCGGCGCGGCGTTGGATCCACGGGCTGAACCGCCGGCCGATCAGGTAGGCGCAGTTGTCGCCGAGGAAGGCGCCGAGTGCTCCGGCGGCGATCACGAGGAGCAGGTTCTGCTCGCCGGCGCCGGCGGCGACACCACCGAGGATCACGGTCGTCTCGCTCGGCACCACCGGGATGATCGAGTCGAAGAAGGCGATGACGAGGATGACGAGGAGGAACCACCACTCCGCCGACACGTCCTCCAACCAGTCGGTCAGGTTGCTCAGGACGCCGGCGAGGACCATGGTGCGACCGCAGGCTACCGGCCTACGGGCGATGCACGGTGCGAGTTACGAGCGCGCGAGCGAGACCAGCACGGCGCTGCGTGGCGGCGGAACGCACGGACGGACCGGCGCGGTCGTGCGGCGAACCGACGTGCGTCGGCGGCACGCGGTCGTCAGCGATCGGCGACAGGTCGGCCAGCCGCGGCGACGGCACGGCGCCGGCTCGCCGCCGACGTTGCAGGCGACGACGACCGCGCCACGGCGGAGCACGACGACGTCGTCGTGGTCCTCGAGCGAGCTCGGCCTCGTCGCACTCCGAGGTGCGCCCGCCGTGCGGCGATCAGTCGCCGGTACAACGCCAGCATCGACCCGTCGTCGGCGTCCTGCACCTCGACCGCGTAGCGTGCCCCACCCGTCGGGCTGCGGCAGCCACGGAGCGGCGGCGTGCGCCGGATGCCGAGAACCCGTGGCTCGCGGCGACGGCCGCCGTCCACGGCAGCGGCACGCGACACCCGTCGCGGCCGATCAGCGCGCCGCCGGTGCGGGCGAACACGGGGTCCTCCCGGGCCTCGTCGGGCAGGTCGAGGACCTCGGGCAGCCCGAGCTCCTCGCCCTGGTAGAGGTACACCGCGCCGGGCATCGCCAGCAGCAAGCCGGCCGCCGCCCGCGCCCGCACGGTGCCCAGCGCGACGTCGACCGGTCCGTCGGGGTAGCGCAGGTTGGAACCCGTCCACGCCGCCGCCTCGGTGATCGCCTGGCGCCCGAGTCGGGTCACGATGCGTTGGGTGTCGTGGTTGTTGAGGACGAACGTCGGCCACGCCCCGGGCGCGCGGACGTGCTCGAACGCCTCGCTGATCGCCCGCCGCATCGACCCGGCGTGCCACGGCGACAGCAGGAGGTCGAAGGCGAAGCACTGGTGGAACTCGTCGGGCCGGGTGTACTCGGCCAGCAGGTCGGGCCGTCGTCGGCGCGTACGCCTCGGCGACGAGCATCAGGTCGCGGTCGGGGTGCTCGGCCACGTACTCGTCGACGATCCGCCGCCACGTTCGCCACACCTCGTGGCCTTCGGGCCGGAAGCGGGTGTACGGGTTGAACTCGCCCGGCCGCGAGCGGTGGGCAGTCCGGCAGGTCGGGGTGCTTGCCGACCGGCCACACGGCGTCGACGCGGAACCCGTCGACGCCGCGGTCGAACCAGAAGCGCAGGGCGTCGGCGAACATCGCCTCGACCGCCGGGTGCCGGTGGTCGAAGTCGGGCTGGTACGGCGTGAACGTGCCGAGGTACCACTGCGGGTCGTCACCGCCGACCGGGGTCCACACCGATCCGCCGAACACCGCCGGCCAGTTGTTCGGCGGCCGCCGCCGTCGGGAGCCGCGCGTCGCGGAACCAGAACCGGGCCCGCTCGTCGCTGCCCGGCGCCGGCAGCCGAGTGCGGCCTGGAACCACGGGTGCTCGTCGGAGCAGTGGTTGGGCACGATGTCCATGAGGACGCGGATGCCACGCGCGTGGGCGTCGGCGACGAGCCCGTCGAAGCTCGTCAGATCGCCGTACACGGGATCGACGTCGAAGTAGTCGGCGACGTCGTAGCCGTGATCGCGCTGCGGTGACGGGTAGATCGGGCACAGCCAGATGGCGTCGACGCCGAGCGAGGCGATGTGGTCGAGCCGCGCCCGCAAGCCCGGCGAGGTCGCCCACGCCGTCGCCGTCGGCGTCGGCGAACGAGCGGACGTACACCTGGTAGACGACGGCTCGCCGCCACCAGTTGGTCATGCGCACGCTCGCGACCGGCGCGATCGCCCTCGATCACGGCGGCGTGGGCACGGCGTGGCGCGACGCAGTCGCCCACCCGCTCGACCGAGCGCCCGGCGGCCTTCAGGTCGAGGTACAGCTGCTCGGCCGGCGCGGCCGGCACGGCGAGGACGACCCAGTCCGGTGCGCGCAGCACGTTGGCGCCGGTCGGGTGGTGCAGCAGGGTCAGCGTCCGCCCGTCGAAGCCCATCGGCACGAGGTCGGTGCTCTGCACGATGCCCTTGGCGTCGGCGCGGATCCACCACTGCTCCATGTCGAGCGTCACCCCGAGGTCCTGGCCGACGACCATGCCGGGGGTGACCACCTCGACCGCGCAGCCCGCGGTCGGCGAGCAGCTCGGCGACGGACGTGGCGTGGTGGAAGCCGATCTCGTCGACGAGCACGACCTGACCGCTCGGCTGCGCCGCGCCCGTCAGCACGTCGCGGACGTCGCACGCGTTGGTCACGTCGTCGGGGACCCACCACGGACGCTGGCCGACGGCGCCGGTGGCGACGATGACGTGGTCGGGCGTCAAGCGCGTCGACGACCTCGACCGTCGCGTCGCACCCGTACTCGACGGTCACCGCCGAGCCGGCGGCACTCTGCGACCTGGTTGCGGATCATGTCACCGAGCTCGGCCCGGTTGGGGACCGTGGCAGCGAGGCGCACCTGTCCGCCGGGCTCGGCCTCCCGCTCCAGCACGGTGACCTGGTGCCCGGCGGTCGGCCGCGGCGATGGCCGCCTGCAGCCCACCCGGCCCGGCGCCGACGACGACCACCCGCTTCCGCTCCGGCGGCCACCGCCGGCGACGGCGCGGCTCTCGCGGCCCGTCCGCGGGTTCTCGATGCAGCCGAGCCAGCGGTTGAGGCCCATCCGCCCGACGCACTCCTGGTTGCACGACAGGCACAGCCGGATCTCCTCGGTCGCGCCGGCGCGTGCCTTGGCGGCGAAGTCGGCGTCGGCGATCTGCCCGCGCACGACCCCGACGAGGTCGCAGTGGCCCTCGGCGAGCGCCCGCTCGGCCTGCAACGGATCCTTGAACCGGCCGACGCCGACGACCGGCAGGTCGACCGCCTTGCGGATCGCCGAGGGGATGAACAGGGCGTAGCCGGGCGGCACGTGCATCGACGCCTCGATCATGTACAGCGTCGCCGTGGCCACACCGATCGACGTGTTGATGTAGTCGACGTCGCCGGTTGCCTCGATCATGCGGGCGACCTCGACCGCCTCGTCGATGGTCGTCCCGCCGTCGATCAGCTCGTCGCCGCACAGGCGCACGCCGAGGGCGAGCCGGTTGCCGATGACCCGGCGCACGGCGGCGACGATCTCGTGCAGCAGCCGGGCGCGGTTCGCCAGGCTGCCGCCGTAGCCGTCGGTCCGCCGGTTGGTCGCCGACGACAGGAAGCCGCGGACGATCGACGAGTGGCTGCACTGCAGCTCGATGCCGTCGAACCCGCCTTCGGCGCAGTGCTCGGCGACGAGGGCGTAGCCGGCGACGATCTCGTCGATCTCGGCCGCCGTGACGGCCTTGGGCACCTCGCGGAACAGCGGGTCGGCGACGGGAGAGGGCGCCCACACCGGCAGCCGTGTGTACATCGACGACGCCTGCCCGCCGTTGTGGTTGATCTGGGCGAACACCGGTACCCGGTGACGGTGCACGGCCTCGGTGATCCGCAGGTAGCCGGGGATCACGTCGCGGTGGAAGCCGTGGATCAGCTTCTCGTACGGCCAGTCGGTGGGATGGGTCGAGTGCTCCTCGGTGATGATCAGCCCGGCCCCGCCGGCCGCCCGGGCGGCGTAGTAGGCGGCGTGCTGCTCGGTCGGCAGGCCGTCGCGGGCGTAGTTCGTGAGGTGGGCGGAGAAGACGATGCGGTTGCGCACCGTGACCGGCCCGAGCTCGAGCGGCGTCCACAGGTACCGATAGCCACCCATCTTCGAGCCACCATACGGCGAACGCCCGGGTGCGTTGCCGATGGGTGGCCGCCGGTATCATGGCCGATCCGGGCGGATCAAGAGGGCGGTATGGACGTGAAGCGGTGCAGGCAGTTGGTGGCAGGAGGAGTGTTGGGCTTGATCGCCCTCTCCGGAGGGACGGCGGCTGCGAGCAGCTACCCGCCCGGAGACCCGACGCCGTCGACGGTGGCGGCCGGTGGGCAGGCGGCGATCCGCCAGCCCGACCCGGCGGAGCTGGCCGCGACCGGGTCTGACACGGACACGACCCTGCTCGTCGCCGGTGCCGCCATCGTCACGGGCGCCGGGTTGCTGATCACCGCACGGCTGCGTCGGCGCGCACCCGCCGTCTGAGTCCGGCGTGCACGGCGGCATGGTCGCGACCGGTGTCGGCCTCCGCACCTGGCTGATCGCCGGCGTTGCGGCGGGCGTCGCGGCGTTCGCCCCGTCGCAGCCGACCGGCTCACCCACCGCCGACGCAGCCTTCCTCGCCGTCGGCACGGCGGTCATCGTCCTCGTCGGTGCTGTCGCGCCGTGGTGGGCCGTCGCCGTCGCCGCCGGCACGGCGCTGGCGATCGCTGCCGATCCCGTGCTGATCGTGCTCGCCGCCGTCGCTCTCGCCGGCGCGCTGTGGGTCGGCGCGACCCGTCGCGATCACCCGGAGGTGCTCGCCGCGTCGATCGGCCTGACGCTGAACGTCTTCGCCCGGGCCGAGCTCGACGCCGGCTTCGGCACGACGGCGCTCGTCAGTGGTGCGGCGATCGCCCTGCTCCTGCTCGCCGGTTTCGTGCGCCAGACGCCGTCGGTGCGCAAGGTCACCCTGATCGGTGCCGGGGCGCTCGTGGTCGTCGGTGGGGTGGCGACGATGGGCTTCGCTGCCGCCGGGGCGCAGTCGCGCCACGACCTCGCGGCCGGGCGTGAACTCGGCCGAACAGGCCGTGACGGCTGCTCGAGAGCGGCGACTTCGAGGAGGCCGCGGCGTCGTTCCGGGCGGCCTCGGAGTTCCTCGCCGACGCCAACGACCGGATGACCAAGCCGTGGACGGCGGGAGCGGCGCTCGTCCCCGTCGTCGCCCAGCACCGCTCCGCCGTGCTCGACATGAGCGGGGTCGGCGCCGAGGGTGCCGCCACGGTCGCCGACGCCCTCGACGAGATCGACCTCGACGCCCTGCGCACCGTCGACGGGCGCTTCGACCTGGCGGCGCTGGCCGCGCTCGAGGGGCCGCTGACGCGAGTGCGCGACGCGCTCGAAGACCTGCGCCAGACGACCGACTCGGCGCGCTCGCCGTGGCTCGTCAATCGCGCCGTGTACGAGCTCGACGACTTCGACAGCAGCATCGACGAGCACCTGCCGGCGCTGGAGAGCTCGCTCCGGGCGATCGACCTGGCGCCGACCATGCTCGGCGACGGTGAGCCGCGGACCTACCTCGTGCTGTTCACGACCCCGTCGGAGTCGCGCGGCCTCGGCGGCTTCATCGGCAGCTACGCCGAGCTGACGGCGGACGACGGCCGGCTGACGCTGAGCAACTTCGGCCGGGCGCAGGAGCTCGACGCGGCGGCCAGGCAGGCCGGCGCGCGGATCGAGGGGCACGAGGCGTTCCTCCGGCAGTACGGGCGGTTCGGCTACGGCGACGACGGGCATCGGTCGGCGACGCCGCCTTCCGCAACCTGGCGATGACCCCGGACTTCCCGACGGTCGCCGAGATCGGCGCCGACCTGTACACGCAGACGACGGGCCGCGAGGTCGACGGCGTGATCGCCATGGATCCGTTCGTCGTGTCGGCGCTGCTCGGGTACGTCGGCACGATCGATCTGTGCGAGCGTCGACGTCACGCTCGACGCCGGCAGTGCCGCTGCCGTACCTCCTGCTCGACCAGTACGTGGTCGGCGACGGAGACGACGAGGCACGCGCCGACGCGCTCGGCGAGGCCGCCTCGCTCACGTTCGACGCCTTGCTCGCCGGTGCCCTGCCCGACCCGATCACGCTGTCACGCGACCTCGGGCCGCTGACGAGCGAGCGACGGCTGCTGGTGTGGAGCGCCGACCCGGAGGAGCAGGCGCTGCTCGAGCGGGTGCACGTCGCCGGGGCGATCCCCGATGTCGCCGGCTCGGACGGGTGGGCCGTCACGGTCTCCAACGGCGGTGGGAGCAAGATCGACTACTTCCTGCAGCGGCGGGCGGGCTACGAGTCCTCCACCGACGACGAGCGGCGAGACGACGGCGACGCTGCGCGTCGAGCTCACCAACACCGCGCCCGCCGAGGGGTATCCGCGCTACGTCATCGGCAACCGCGTCGGCCTGCCGGAGGGGACGAGCCGCCTGTACGTCTCGTTCTACAGTCCGCTGGCCCTCACCGGCGCGACGATCGACGGCGAGGCGACCGGGCTGACGGTCGGCGAGGAGGAGGGCTGGAACGTGTACTCCCTGTTCGTCGACATCCCGCCGGGGGAGAGCCTGTCGTTCGAGGTCCAGCTCGCCGGGCAGGTCGCCGACCCGAGCAAGGTCGTCACGTGGGTCCAGCCGATGGCGCTCACCACTCGAGGCGCTCTGACGCGTCACGCAGCGTCAGCCGGGCCTCGGTCTCGTCGTCGACGATCCGGCCGGTCGGCACGAAGCCGCGGGCGACGTAGAACGGCTCGGGACCGCCGGGCCCGGACTCCCAGCTGGTCAGCAGCGTGCGGTGCCCCTCGTCGCCCAGCCGCTCGACGACGAGGGCGAGGATGCGGTCGCCGATGCCCCGTCGCTGGTGGCGGCGGTCGATGAACAGGCGCCAGAGGTACGGCTCGGGATGGGCGTCGGTGACCTCGGCCAGCATCACGAAGCCGACCAGCTCGCCGTCCGCCTCGACCGCTCGCATCCACGGCACGACCGGAGCACCGTCGACGACCTCCGGGACCAGCGCGTCGGTGAACGAGTCCGGCATGGTGGCGACGAAGCGCTGCTGGTTGCGGTGGGTCCGCAGCTTGTACAGCTTGTAGACGTTGTCCTGGGTGACCTCGACGAGCCGCACGTCGGCCGGGCGGCTCGCGCGGCCGCTCCCGCCACGCCCGGTGGGCGTCCTCGGTGAGCGCGAAGCGATCCTCGTCGACCCACTCGCCCCGTGACCAGACGGCCGAGACGGCGGTGCCTTCGTAGTCGAACCCGAGATCCTCGACGAGCCGGGCGGAGGCGATGTTGCGGGGGTCGGCGTTGGCCTCGACGCGATGCACGCCGAGCCCGTCGAACAGCCGGTCGACGACGGCGCCGACGGCTTCCCGCGCCAGCCCCTTGCCCTGGTGCGCGGCGGCCAGCGAGTAGCCGATCGTGGCGATGCGACCGTCGCGATCGAGCCCGACGGCGACGTCGCCGACGAGCTCGCCGTCGCGGGTCACGGCGATCTGGACCCACTCACCGTTGACCGGACCGTCGCCTGGGCACTCGGCGATGAACCGCTCGGCCATCTCGATCGTGAACGGGGTCTCCCACGACTGCAACGCGGCGACGTCGGGGTCGGAACGGTAGGCGCTGAACGCCGCCGCGTCGCCCGGCTCGAATCCGCGCAGGACGAGCCGCTCGGTGCTGATCGGGAGGAACGGGCTCACGTCGACCGAGCGTAGGAACGAGCGGTGCTTCCGCGTACAGTCGATTCATGCGCGTGACGGTGGATGCCGACAAGTGCCAGGGGCACAACCGGTGCTACGCCCTGGCACCCGAACTGTTCGACGTCGACGACTTCGGCCAGGCCGTCGTGATCGGCGACGGCTCGGTGCCGCCGGAGCTGGAGGAGAAGGCGCGCCTCGCCGTCGCCAACTGCCCGGAGTACGCCATCAGCATCGAGACGAGGGAGTGACATGGCGAGGGACACGTACGCCGCGCCGGCGGGCATCTACGGACCGGTGACCGACTGGGCGACCGACCTCGACCACGCCGATCCGGCGTACAACCCGCGGGCGCCGGAGATCTGGGCCGAGCTGCGCGAGGCCGGATGCCCCGTCGCCCACAGCGATCGCTACAACGGGATGTGGGCGCCGATCACCGCCGAGCTCGTCCGCGAGGTCGCCTACGACACCGACCACTTCACCAGCCGCGCGGTCGTCGTCAGCACGGCGCACATCGAGGCCGAGCGGCCGATCGGGGCGGCGCCGCCGATCACCAGCGATCCGCCGTTCCACGCCCTCGCCCGCCGCCTGCTGCTGCCGCCGTTCGTCCCGAAGGAGATCGAGCCGTGGGAGCCGGAGATCCGCAAGCTCTGCCGCGAGCGGCTCGACGACATGGGCCCGATCACCGCCGGCGAGACGGTCGTCGATGCCGCCCAGCAGTACGCCCAGCACATCCCGGTGAACGTGATCGCCCGCATGCTCGGCTTCCCGCTCGAGGACGACGACCTGTTCCGCGAGTTCGTCCACGATGCGCTGGAGGGCGTCAACCGTGCCGCCCGAGGAGCGCCAGGCCGGCTTCGACAAGCTCGACAACTACATCGACGCGCAGATCGAGGCCCATCGCGTCGAGCCGCGCGACGACCTCACGTCGTACCTGCTCGACGTCGAGCTCGGCGGGCAGAAGCTGTCGCACGAGCACGTGCGCGGCTCGATCGTGCTGCTGCTGATCGCCGGCATCGACACGACGTGGAGCGCCATCGGCTCGAGCCTGTGGCACCTCGCGTCGCACCCCGACGATCGCCGCCGTCTGGTCGCCGAGCCGGAGCTGATGCCGACGGCGATCGAGGAGCTGCTGCGGGCGTACGCGCCGGTGACGATGGCCAGGATGGTGGCCGAGGACCACGACTTCCACGGCTGCCCGATGAAGGAGGACGAGTGGGTCCTCCTGCCGTTCCCGGCGGCCAACCGCGACCCCGAGCTGTTCGATCGCGCCGACGAGGTCGTCATCGATCGGCTCGAGAACCGCCACGCCGCCTTCGGGCTCGGCATCCATCGCTGCCTCGGGTCGAACCTGGCCCGCCTCGAGCTGCGTGTCGCCGTCGAGGAGTTCCTCGCCCGCTTCCCCGAGTTCGAGCTCGCCGACCCGGACGCGGTCCGGTGGAGCGTCGGCCAGATCCGCGGCCCGCGAGAGCTCCCGGTACGCATCCTCGCCTGATTCCGGTCGAGTGCGTGGTGCGGGGCTGGCACGGCAGCACGCACTCGACTGACTCTTACCGGTAGGGACCACACTGTCGCCATGGTCAGCCGCGGTGTCGGGACGATGCACCGCCTGCTGGTCGCCGAGGACGACCGGGCGGTGCGCGAGTCGCTGTCGCGGGCGCTGGAGCTGGAGGGCTACGTCGTCACCGCTGTCGGCAACGGTGCCGAGGCGATCGACGCCGTGGCGGCGGCGCGCCCGGACGTCGTCGTGCTCGACGTGTCGATGCCCATCGTCGACGGGCTCACCGTGTGCAAGGTGCTGCGGGCCGATGGCAACCGGCTGCCGATCCTGATGCTCACCGCGCGGACCGAGACCCGCGACCGCGTCGCCGGCCTCGACGCCGGCGCCGACGACTACCTGCCCGAAGCCGTTCGAGCTCGACGAGCTGCTCGCCAGGCTGCGTGCGCTGCTGCGGCGAGCACAGGTCGACGACGACGAGGTGGTGCAGCTCGCCGACCTCCGCCTCGATCCCGCCGCCCGCCGCGCCTGGCGCGGTGAGCGCGAGCTGGAGCTGTCGAAGACCGAGTTCGACCTGCTCGAGCTGCTCGTGCGCAACCAGGGCGTCGTGCTCGACCACTCCACGATCTACGACCGCATCTGGCACTACGACTTCGGTCCCGACTCCAAGAACCTCGCCGTGTACATCGGCTACCTGCGCCGCAAGACCGAGGCGGAGGGCGAAGCCGCGGCTGATCCAGACCGTGCGCGGCGTCGGGTACACGGCCCGCGTGTCGTCCACCTGATCGCCATGAGCCTGCGCTGGCGCATCGCACTGGCACTGGCGGCCGTCGCCGCGGCCACCACGATCGCCGTCGGCGTGGCGTCGTACATCGCGACCAGCGATCGCCTCGAGGAGGCCGTCGACGCCGGGCTGTACCAGACGCTGAGCTCGTGGGGGAACGACATCTCGATCGACGACGCCGCCGGTCGCCAGGACGTGCACTTCGTCCAGTTCGTGCGCCGCCGCGACGGCACGGTGGTGGAGAGCACCGGCCCCGAGGAGGTCGGGCCGGGACCCGGTCCGGAGAAGGTGCTGACGACCGACGCCAACCTCAGCTACGACACGGTCGGCTCCGAGCACGGCGACGTGCGCCTGCTCACGGCGGACGGCCGCCCGTTCATCGTCCAGGTCGGCCGCTCGCTGGCCGAGAACGACAACGTCCTCGCCGACCTGCGCAGGCGGACGATGCTGCTCGTCGTCCTCGTCACCGTCGCCGCCGCGGCGCTGGGTTGGCTGATCGCGACGACCGTCACCGGGCCGCTCGTCCGACTCACCAAGGCGGCCACCGACGTCGAGCGATCGCGGCGGTTGGACGTCCAAGTTCCCGTCGCCGGCAAGGACGAGGTCGGCCGGCTGGGCGACGCCTTCAACGGCATGCTCGGCGCCCTGGCCGCGTCGCGCGACGACCAGCGGCGGCTCGTCGAGGACGCTGGACACGAGCTGCGCACGCCGCTGACGAGCGTGCGCACCAACCTGGCGGTGCTGCGCCGTCACCCCGACATCGATCCGGCGACGCGCGCCAAGGTGCTCGACGACCTCCACGCCGAGACCGAGGAGCTCGTCGGTCTCGTCGAGGAGGTCGTCGCCCTGGCGCGTGGGGTCACCGACGGCGCACCCGTCGAGCGGGTCGAGCTCGGCGAGCTGGCGCGGTCGGTCGCGGCTCGTGCCGAGCGCCGCCACGGCCGTCCCGTCACCGTGACCGCCGATCATTCGCTCGTCGACGCGCCACCGTCGGAGCTCGAGCGGGCGATCTCCAACCTCGTCGACAACGCCGCCAAGTTCGACCCGAGCGGTCAGCCGATCGAGATCGACGTCGCAGCCGGCCGGCTCGCCGTGCTCGACCGCGGCCCCGGCATCGCACCAGGCGACCTGGCGCGCGTCTTCGACCGCTTCTACCGCTCGGACCCGGCGCGGGCGCTGCCCGGCTCCGGGCTCGGCCTGTCGATCGTCCGCGAGGTCGTGACGCGCAACGGCGGCACCGTCGAGGCGTCGGCACGCCCCGGTGGCGGGGCGAGCGTCGGCTTCAGCTTGCCGGTCGTCGATCGCCGACGCTATCGACGCCGACCCAGATCAGGTCCGGTGCGCCGGCCGGGCTGGTCGGCGACGTGGGCGACGCCGTCGAGGCGCACGGCGAACGTGACGACGTTGTCGGCCGGAAGGCGGAACGACGACGGCAGCGACAGCACCGCCGACAGCTCGCCGCCGTCGAGGGCGAACGTGACGATCCCGCTGCTTGTGATGGCGACGCAGGTGCCACCGAAGCGAGTGGTCGGCGTCGTCACGACGTCGACGCCCTCGACGGACAGTCGCACCGTCGGGCACGACTCGTACTGCCCTTCGACCGCCGCCGACAGCACCAACGTGCCGCCACCACGCGGCCGGGTCACGATGACGGCGTCGTCGACGATCGAGGCTGCTGAGGTCGAGGCCGACGACCACGGGATCGTGGTCGCTGGCGCGGCGGAAGTCACGTTGGGCGAGCTCGATGCCGTTGGGCGCCGACTCGCGCTCGAAGCTGGCCTCACCCGGGTCACGGATCGTGTCGTTGTAGTCGAACAGCACGACCTCGTCGGCGTTGACGTGCCACTCCTCGGCGTCGGTGATCTGGCCGAGCAACGAGTCGTTGGCGAGGGCGTGGTCGAGGTAGCCGAGCTGCCCGTCGAACAGGAAGCTGTAGGTGCCCGTGCCGACGAACTTCTCGATGACGTCCGTGTACCCGGCCTCGACGAGGGCCGTGATCGGGTCCTCGCGGCGGTACGAGTTGAGGTCGCCCATGATGATCACGTCGGGGTCGCCGCTCGCCGTCGGATCGGCGGCGAGGTGGTCGGCCAGCGCCTCGGCCGCAGCAGTACGTGTCGCGTTGCAGTTGCCCTGGCCGTCGCGAGGTCCGGGTCGTCGGGCAGGCACGCCGAGCCCTTCGACTTGAAGTGGTTGATCGCCGCCGTGAAGCGCTCGCCCGTGGCGACCTCCTCGAAGGTCTGGATCACCGCCGGCCGGTTGCGCGTGTCGATGAACCGCGGGTCGTCCGACGAGTCGAGGATGTCGTAGCCACCGACGAGCCCGACTCGCGCCGGACGGTAGATGAACGCCACCTTGATCGCATCGCCGCCGACGAAGCCGGTGTCGACGATCGCGTACGGCAGGGCCCCGGGCCGGGCGTTGAGCGCGGCGACGAGGTCGGCGACCGCCGCGCCGGCGTCGTTCTGCAGCTCGATCAGGCCGACGACGTCGGCGTCGAGGGCGCCGATGGCGGCGACGATCTTCGCCCGTTGCTGCGCCAGCTCGGCGGGCGAGTCGGCGCCACGGCAGTCGAGCGTCATCGACGGCCCGCACGGGCCGCTGCCGCCCGGCGTCGTGTCGATCGTCGTGAAGTAGTTGAGCACGTTGAAGGCGGCGATCTTCAGATCGCCCCCGAGGTTGCCGGGTGGCGCCGGGACGGGGTTGGTCTGCTCGAACGTGTAGTCCTCGCCCTGGATCGGGCGGATCCGCCAGGCGTCGGTGCCGGTCTGACCGGCGAACGACCAGTGCATGACGCCGGTCATGGCCTCGATGGTGTCGCCGGCGCGCAGCCGGTTGCTGACGCTGAGGGCCGGTGTCGGGTACGGGTACGGCTCGTCAGCGCCGTTGCTGATGGCGTCGTTCTGGTCGTTGTTGTCGTCGTCGAGGATGATCGTCCGCTTCGCCAGCTGCGTCGAGGAACGCGGCGTATCCGCTCGTCGCTCGGGGCAGTTGTCGTGGGTGAACTGGAACGGCCGGCCGCCGCTCGGCCAACTCGAGCTGCCCGAAGCGGGCGAGCTCGAAGGACTCTGCTCACGACGAGCTGTGCCGGCGAACGTGACGATCATCCCCTCGACCGGCTCGAACGTCGCCTCGGCGCGCGTCGAGCCCGCCGCCGGCAATGTCACCTCAGTCGCCGTCGGCCGTGCGTTGCCCGACGGACAGCACGGTGACCCGTCCGCCGCTCGCCGTCGTCGCCGACACCTGGGTCATGCCGAAGAACTCGTCGACCTCACCGCTGACCTGCACGAGGTCGCCGGTCGGCGACCGTCGGGCACGAGCCGCGGCAGAACACGAACAGCCCCTCGGCGGTGGCCGGGTCGTCGTCGGCGTCAGGCGTCTTCCTCCTGGACGAAGAAGCCGTCCGGCAGATCGACGTTGGTGAACGTCGACGTGACGATGCCCTCGACGATCACGTCCTGGCCGTCCAGCAGGCTCGCCGGCCCGGCGCCCTGCACCGTCGGAGATCAGGGTGATCGGGAGGACCGAGACGGCGACGGTGCAGCTGACGCTCTGCGGTGGATCGTCGTCGGTGCTGAACGTGATCGTCACGGGGTAGGTGCCGGCGGCCGTGGTCGCGGCGACGTCGAGCGTCGCCGTGCCGGTTCCCGCCGGCGCCAGCGGTGATCCCGCTGACCGCCGGCGAGGTGATGGCGATCGATGCGATGGTCGCTGTCGGCGTCCGTCGCCGAGACGGCCGCCGTCGCCGCCGTGCCGGCGACCGTGATCAGCGTTGCCGGGCACGATGCGACGGGCTCGGCCGGCCCACCACCACCCGGCGTGCCGGTGACGGCGATGTTGTCGATGCCGACCCACTCGTCGGAACCGGCTGCGTCGGCGGTGATGACGCGGACCTGGACGACCGGCTGGTCGTCGGCGGCCGCCGGCAGGTCGACGGCGACCGGGGTCACCTGGGTGGCCGTCCCGCCGGTGGTGGCGTCGGCGACGAAGCCGCTCGGCAGGTTCGTGAAGTCGCCGGCGGTGCCGACGCGGTACTGGACGGCGACACGCTGGATGGCGTCGTCGGCGCTCCCGTCGATGTCGCGGACGTCGTAGGCGACGGCGATGTCGACGAAGCCGGTGGTCGCGAGCGTCAGCACGAGGTGCGGTGCGTCGGCCGTCCCGGAGCCCTGCAGGGCGACGACCGGATCGGCGATGGCGAACTCGGCGACACCGCCCGTGGCGAACGTGTTGGGGTTCGCCTCGTCGGCGTTGACGTCGACGACGGCCGATCCCGTCCGACAGCACCGTCTGCGGATCGGCGCCGGTGCTGGCCAGCCCGTCGCCGCGGTAGCCGATCACGCCCGGCACGCCAGACCAGTCGTCGTCACCCGCGATCAGCCCGGCGTTCGACCACGCCTGGGCGAACGGCAAGGACTGCGGCGCGGTGTCCGCACCCGCCGGTGACGATGCGCTGACCGCCACCGCCGCGGACGTGATCGTCAGTGCAACCAACGCCCCCGTCGAACGCCGTGACCTCATCGTGGAACCCCCGCTGTGCCGATCCGGAGCCGTCAACCTAGGCCGACCGGAGCGGCCTGTCCTGTCACTTCGGTGAACGGCAGGTGGCGATCGGCATGACAGTTGTGGCAGGGTCGGAGGCGATGACCACCTACCTCGTCGGCGTCGACGGATCCGAGCAGGCGCTCGCTGCGCTGGAGTGGGCGCGCGCGGTGGCCACGGCAGACGAGTCGATCGTGGCCGTCCATGGGTGGGACGTCCCGGTGGTCACCGGTTTCGAGGGCGCCGCGGCCGGCGTCTCGACGGTCGACCCGCTGACGATCGAGCAGGCCTCCAAGGACTTCCTCGCCGGCGTGCTCGCCGGGAAGGCGGATGCCCGGATCAGCCCTCGTCTCGTCCCCGGTCCCGCCGGCCGGGCACTCGCCGACCTCGCCGGCGAGCTCGTCGACGACGTCACGGTGGTCGTCGGCCACAGCGGCTCGAGCAAGGCGTCGATGCTCCTCGGCTCGACGGCCCACCACGTCGTCCATCACGTCACCTGCCCGGTCGTGGTCGTACGTGGCGAGTCGCGGACGCCGGTCCGCCACGCCGTCGTCGGCGTCGACAAGGGCGACGACGACGAAGAGCCCGACGAGCGGTCGCTCGCTGCGTTGAGCTGGGCCGTGCGGCTGCCGGGACTCGAGCGCATCGAGGTGTCGCACGCCGACTTCGTGCCCGCCGTCGCCGCCGGGCCGGTGCGCGAGCCAGGGCTGGAGTCCGACGACGCCGTCACCGACGACGACCTGCTGTTGCGGCACGCCATCGAGCGGGCGACCGGCGGCGCCGGCGTGCCGCCGAACGGCGCCGAGGTCGTCCCCGTCGTCGCCGCCGGCACCGGGGCGTTCGCCCTCATCGAGGCATCCCGTGAGGCCGACCTCGTCGTCATCGGCACCCGCGGCCGCCGGGGCTTCCTCGAGCTGCTCTCCGGCTCCACCAGCCTCGACGTCCTCTCCCACGCCCACTGCCCCGTCGCCGTCATTCACTGACCCACCCGTTCTCGCAGTCGAGTGTTTGCGGCCGTTCGAGTACGTGGTGCCGGCCTGCCCCCCACCACGTACTCGGCTGGGCGCGCACCCCGTCCGTAGGCTGAGCGTGACATGCCCGCCGATGCGCCCACCGACGGCCTCAACCCCGATCAGCTCGACGCCGTCGTCCACCGCGGCGGCCCGCTGCTCGTCGTCGCCGGTGCCGGGTCGGGCAAGACCCGGGTCCTGACCCACCGCATCGCCCACCTCATCCACGAGGGCGTGCACCCCTCACGGATCCTCGCCATCACGTTCACCAACAAGGCAGCCGACGAGATGCGCCAGCGCGTCGCCGCCCTCGTCGGGCCGGTCGCCCGGACGATGTGGGTGAGCACGTTCCACTCGGCGTGCGTGCGGATGCTGCGCGCCAATGCCGACGCGCTCGGGTATCCCCGCCAGTTCTCGATCTACGACCAGGCCGACGCGGTGCGGCTCACGGGCTACGTGATCCGCGACCTGCACCTCGACGCCAAGCGCTTCACACCCCGCGGCGTGCACGGGCTGATCAGCCTGTGGAAGAACGAGCTGCTCACCCCCGCCGACGTCGCAGCCAGGGCGCAGCACATCTTCGACCGCAAGCACGCCGACGTCTATGCCGAGTACCAGGCTCGGCTGCACAAGGCCGGGGCGATGGACTTCGACGACCTGCTGGTGAACACCGTCCGCCTGCTCCGCGACCACCCCGACGTGCTCGACCACTACCGCGAGCGCTTCGAGCACATCCTGGTCGACGAGTACCAGGACACGAACCAGGCGCAGAACGAGATCGTCCTGCTGCTCGCCGGCGGCCACCACAACGTCACCGTCGTCGGAGACACGGACCAGTCGGTCTATCGCTTCCGCGGCGCCGACTTCCGGAACATCCTGCAGTTCGAGGAAGCCTTCCCCGAGGTGACGACCGTCGTGCTCGACCAGAACTACCGCAGCACGCAGACGATCCTCGATGCCGCCAACGCGGTCATCGCCAACAACGCCGCGCGCAAGCCGAAGAACCTGTGGACCGACGCCGGCAGCGGCCACCGCATCACCCGCTACCACGCCGAGGACGAAGGCGACGAGGCAACGTTCGTCGCCTCGACGGCGCGCCAGCTGCACGACGACCACGCCTCCAACTGGCGCGAGCTCGCCGTGCTCTACCGCACCAACGCCCAGAGCCGCGTCGTCGAGGAGGCCATGATGCGCCTCGGCGTGCCCTACAAGGTCGTCGGTGGCACGCGCTTCTACGACCGGCGCGAGGTCAAGGACGCCATGGCCTACCTGCGGGCGGTCGTCAACCCGGCCGACGAGGTCAGCGTCAAGCGCGTGCTCAACGTGCCCAAGCGCGGCGTCGGCGACGCCAGCATCGCCAAGCTCGACGCGCTCGCTGCCGAACTGGGCATCGGGTTCGTGGAGGCCCTGCGCCGGGCCGACGACGCCGGCGTCACGGGTCCGGCGAGGCGTGGCATCGAGTCGTTCGTCGTCCTCCTCGACGACCTGGGCGCGATGGTCGGCGCCGACGACGTCGGCCCGGGCGACCTGCTGCACAGCGGCGCTCGACCGGTCCGGCTACCTCGCCGAGCTGGAGGCCGAGGACACCGTCGAGTCAGCCGGGCGGTTGGAGAACCTCAGCGAGCTCGTCGGGTCGGCACGGGAGTTCACCGTGCTCGACGAGTTCCTCGAGCAGGTGGCGCTCGTCGCCGACACCGACGAGATCACCGACGACGACCAGGTCGTGCTGATGACGCTGCACTCCGCCAAGGGGCTCGAGTTCCCCGTCGTGTTCCTGATCGGTGCCGAGGAGGGCGTGTTCCCGCACGGTCGGGCGCTGAGCGAGCCCGACGAGCTGGAGGAGGAGCGGCGGCTGGCGTACGTCGGCATCACCCGCGCCCGCGAGCGCCTCTACGTGACCCACGCGTGGAGTCGCAACCTGTTCGGGTCGACGCAGTACAACCCGCCGTCACGGTTCCTGGAGGAGATCCCCGGCGACCTGGTCGAGTCGCGGGGCAACATCACCGGACGCAGCGCGTACGGTCGTCAGAGCCTGCGCCCGCGATCCGACTGGGGTGCGCCACCGCCGTACCGCCGCAGGCGTGGTGGCGGCGCAGACGACCACGGGCAGCAGCGCAGCGAGGAGCACCGCGAGCGCGTCGTCGACGCCGCCCTCGCTGCCGCCCGGCGCAACGCACCGGTACCGAGCGACGCCCACGACATCGGGTTGCGGATCGGCGACGACGTCGAGCACCCGTCGTTCGGGGAGGGCGTGATCATCGACCTGCGCGGACAGGGCGAGTCGGCCGAGGCCACCGTCAACTTCCCGGGCGTCGGCACCAAGCACCTCGCCCTGGCATGGGCGCCGCTTCGCAAACGGTGACGCGGCTATGCGCCGAAGGCACCGACGAGCCGTGACGCGAACACCTCGCTGTGCTCGTCGAGCTTCGACCGGCTGAGCGCCAGGCCGCCGACCACGTCGGCGCCGGTCGCGCCGACGGCACCCGTCAGCTTGTCGAGGCTGCGCCCGGGGTTGAGGGCGAACGTGCAGAACACGGCCGCCCGCTTGCCCCGCATCGCCGGGAGGTTGGAGATCGCCGCCAGCGCCCACGGCGTCTGACCGACGACGAACAGTCCGTGCACCCACGTGCCGACGAGCACCATGTCGGCGTCCTGGATGGCGGCGAGGTCGGGCGTCTTGAGCTTGGTCAGCCCGTTGATCGTCCAGCCCTCCTGGCGGAGGTCGTCGGCGATCAACTCGGCGGCCTTCCAGGTGTTCCCCGTCAGGCTCTCGACGAGCAGGGTCGCCTTCATCGCCCGCAGAAGTTACGCCATGGCGTCAGCCGCCGGTCGCGCCGCGCAGGTCGAGGATCAACGTGGTGCGGTTCTCGACGATCGGGCGAACGCCATCGGCCGGTGCCAGCGCGGTCACCTCCAGCCGCCGGTCGTCGCAGTCGACGAACTCGCGCGTGCCGCGCACCTGCTCGACGGCGCACGACGGATCCCCGTCGGCCGGATACGCCCAGTACACCCGCCAGCCGCGTGTCGCGTCCGTCCCCTCGTGGTCGAGCACCAACGTCCGCTCGCCACTGGTCGTGTCCAGCCCGGGGAAGATGAGCGGGCCGTCGTCGGCGATGCTCTCGGCCCGCGCCTCGACGCTGCCGACACGGAACGTGACCGGCGCCAGTCGCTCGGTCGAGTCCGCCCCACCCGCCGAGATGTAGGCGGCGATGCCCCACGTCGCCAGCAGGATCAGGCCGATCACGGCGATGCCGCCGGCCACAGGCACGACAGCTCGGGCGAACGGTGAGCGCAACCTGCCGGCGGCCGCCGCCGAACGCGGCGCAGGCGACGTCGGCACGGCGCCCATTCTGGCCGCAGGTTGCTCCGCCTCCACGGCCACCGCGTAGGGTTCTGCGCGCCGCAGACCGAGAGGAGCTGGCCGACCGTGGATCTGTTCGAGTACCAGGGCAAGCAGTACTTCGGCCGCTTCGGCATCCCCGTCAGCCCCGGTGGCGTCGCTGTCACTGTCGACGAGGCGGTCGAGCAGGCCGACCAGGCCGGCTACCCGGTCGTCGTCAAGGCGCAGGTGCAGGTCGGCGGGCGGGGCAAGGCGGGTGGCATCAAGCTGGCGAACGACGGCGACGAGGTGCGCACCCACGCCGGGAACATCCTCGGCATGGACATCAAGGGCCACATCGTCGAGCGGGTGTGGGTCGAGCGGGCCTCGGACATCGACGAGGAGTACTACGCCAGCTTCACGCTCGACCGGGCCGCCAAGCAGCACCTGCTGATGCTCTCGGCGCAGGGTGGCGTCGAGATCGAGGAGGTCGCGGCGACCAACCCTGACGCCATCGTCAAGCTGCACATCGATCCGGTCGACGGGCTCTCGCGCGGCGACGGCTCGACAGGCGGCGGTCGACGCGGCGATCCCGGAGCGGGCCGTCGACGGCGTCGCCGGGATCCTCGTCCAGCTCTACGAGTGCTTCACCAAGGGCGACTGCGACCTGGCCGAGATCAACCCGCTCATCCTCAAGCCCGATGGCCAGGTCCACGCCCTCGACGCCAAGGTCACCCTCGACGACAACGCCGCCTTCCGCCACCCGGAGTGGGAGGAGTGGGGCAAGACAGAGGTGCTCGACGATCGCGAGCAGCTGGCCAAGGAGAAGGGCCTGCAGTACATCGGCCTCGAAGGCTCCGTCGGGATCATCGCCAACGGCGCCGGGCTGGCGATGAGCACGCTCGACGTCGTCAACCAGGTCGGCGGGAAGGCCGCCAACTTCCTCGACATCGGCGGCGGCGCCAATGCCGACGTGATGGCCGCTGCGCTCGACGTGATCAACCACGACGAGAACGTGCGCTCGATCCTCGTCAACATCTTCGGTGGCATCACCCGTGGCGAGGAGGTCGCCAAGGGCATCGTCGAGGGGCTCGGCCGGGTCGAGCTGCGGGCGCCGATCGTCATCCGCCTCGACGGCACCAACGCCGAGGAGGGCCGCCAGATCATCCTCGACGCCGGCATCCCGGCCTCGAAGTTGATCAGCAAGCCGACGATGCTCGATGCCGCTCGAGAGGCCGTACGAATCGCCAACGGCTCAGAAGGAGGCGCGTGCATCGAGCGACCGAGCGCCAGCGAGGGAGCGGCCACACGGCCTGCGTGGCCGGGGAACGCAGTAATGGCATTTTCGTTGACGCCGACACCAAGGTGCTCGTCCAGGGACTCACGGGCGGACAGGGCAAGTTCCACGGGCTGCGCAACCGCGCCGTACGGCACCCAGGTCGTCGGCGGCGTGACGCCGGGCAAGGGTGGCCAGGACGTCGAGGGGATCCCGGTGTTCGACACGGTCGCCGAGGCGGTGGCGGCGACGGGTGCGACGGCGACGTTCGTCGCCGTCCCGCCGAAGGCAGCGCCGGCCGCCATCCTCGAAGCCGGCGCCGCCGGCGTCGCCTTCGTCGTGTGCATCACCGAGGGCATCCCGGCGCAGGACGAAGCGCTCGTCTACAACACGCTGCGCCGCGACTTCCCGAACACCCGACTCCTCGGGCCCAACTGCCCCGGCATCATCTCGCCGGGCAAGTGCAACATCGGCATCACACCGAGCGAGATCGCCGAGCTGCCGACCGCCGACGGTCCGAACGTCGGCATCGTCAGCCGGTCGGGCACGCTGACGTACCAGGCGCTGTACGAGCTCAAGCAGAACGGCATCGGCGTGTCGACGTGCGTCGGCATCGGCGGCGACCCGGTTCCGGGCACCAGCTTCGTCGACTGCCTCGCCGAGTTCGAGGCCGATCCCGAGACGCACGCCATGATCATGTTCGGGGAGATCGGCGGCTCGGCCGAGGAGGAGGCCGCCGAGTTCATCGAGGCCAACGTGACCAAGCCGATGAGCGCCTACATCGCCGGGGTCACCGCTCCCGCCGGTCGCAAGATGGGCCACGCCGGCGCCATCGTCTCGGGCGGCAAGGGCACGGCGCAGGGGAAGATGGACGCGCTCGCCGCGGCCGGGGTGCAGGTCGGGCTCAACCCGACTGAGGCAGGCGAGCTGATGGCGGCGGCGCTTCGGAAGGGGTAGCTCGAGTCCGGTAGTTGGTGACGGCTCCGGCGAAGGCCAGCGCGGCGGCCGAGCAACGCCGCCCACATCCCGGCCCCGCGCTGCAGGTCGTAGGTGGCGATCTCGCCGGCGCCGAGGATCACCGCGCAGCACCATCAGGATCGTCGCCAGGCCGGTCGCGCCGAGCAACAGCTCCGGCCACGGGGCGCGTCCCGGCCGCATCAGCCCGCTGGCCAGGAGGAAGGCGAGGACGCCGGCGGCCACGGTCAACACCCACGCGAGCCCACCGGTCGCCGGGTAGTCGAAGGCGTTGTGGAGGCCGCCGCTGCCGCGCTCGGAGTCGACCGTCGCCCAGTCCAGGATCTGCGCCACGACGAGCATCACCGCCGCCGCCGCTGACGAGCAGCCAGTCGCCCGTCTTGAACCTGCTGACGTCCACTCGATCAGGGCAGCGGCGGCGAGGGGCGGTGGAGTCGTCCGTCCGGCGGCAGGAGCGTCGAGCAGCTCGTCGTCGTCTTCGTAGTAGCTCACCCGGTCGCCGCGGTAGCCGATCACGCATCCGGCGAGCACGAGCACCGCGCCGGCGAGCGCGAGGTACATCCCGAGGCCTCGCGATGCGTCGTCGGACTCGACGGCGAAGAAGCGGTAGACGACCAGGCCGGTCCCGATGGCGGCGGCCACCAGCATGCAGCAGCGGGTGGACGAGGAACGCCGGGAGCCGAAGCGATCCGGTCTGGCTGACGATCGTCACGACCGCGATGGCGACGAAGATGACGTACGGCACCACGCCGTCGAGGGCGAAGTCGAAGGCGTTGTCGTCGTAGTGCAGGCTGCCGGCGGGCGACTCGAACGTGTACGACCACCAGGGCAACAGCCCAGCGATGAAGAAGACGAGTCCACCGATCGCCTTCAACCAGTCGCCAGCCCCGAAGCCTCTCGGCTCGAGGTCGTCGTCGTCCATCCCGTCTCCTGTCCTCCGGCGTCAAACTACAACTGATCCAGCTGAGCGAGCCGTATTTCTTCGGCTCGGCCGTCGGTTCGTTACCCTCCGCGGCCGTGCCAACCGCGCTGCTCTCCGTCTACGACAAGACCGGGATCGTCGAGCTCGGTCGCGGGCTCCACGAGCTCGGCTGGCGGCTCGTGTCGAGCGGTGGGACGGCGCGGGCGCTGTCGGCCGCCGGGCTCCCCGTCACCGACGTCGCCGAGCTGACCGGCGTGCCGGCGATCCTCGGCCACCGCGTCGTCACCCTCCACCCGAAGGTGCACGGCGGCATCCTCGCCGACCTCGACGATCCCGAGCATCGCCGCGAGCTCGAGGAGCACGGCATCGAACCGATCTCCCTCGTCGTCGTCAACCTGTACCCGTTCGCCGACGATCCAGGGATCGAGCTGATCGACATCGGCGGTCCGGCGATGGTGCGGGCGGCGGCGAAGAACCATGCCCATGTCGGTGTCGTCGTCGATCCGGCCGAGTACGAGCCGGTGCTCGACGAACTGCGCGCCGACGGCGGGCTCTCCGCCGACACGCGCCGCCGACTCGCCGCGGCGAGCGTTCGCCCGCACGTCGGCGTACGACGCGGAGATCGTCGCCTGGCTCGACGGGACGTCGACGGACGGCGAGGGCCCGCTTCCCGACTCCCTGACGTTGCGGCTCGATCGCGTCCAGGACCTGCGCTACGGCGAGAACCCGCACCAGCTCGCCGCCCGCTACCGCGAGCGGGGCCGGACGGGGTGGTGGGACTCGGCGCAGCAACACGGCGGCAAGGCGCTGAGCTACCTCAACCTGTACGACGCCGAGGCGGCGTGGAGGCTCGTGCACCGCTTCGCCGAGCCGGCGTGCGTGATCGTCAAGCACGCCAACCCGTGCGGCGTCGCCGTGGCCGGCGACATCACGACGGCCTACGAGCGGGCCCATGCCTGTGACCCCGTGAGCGCGTTCGGGGGCATCGTGGCGGTGAACCGGGCGCTGCCCGCCGTCGGCCGCCGCCGCCCTGGCCCCGGTGTTCACCGAGGTCGTCGTGGCGCCGGGCTACGAGGGCGAGGCGCTCGACACGCTCGTCGCCAAGTCGAACCTGCGTGTGCTCACGGCGGCTGCGCCTGGCGCGCCGACCCTCGACCTGCGGCCGGTCGACGGCGGGCTGCTCGTCCAGACGCCCGATCCGGTGGCGATCGATCGCGACGCCTGGTGGGTCGTCTCCGCTGCGCAGCCGACGCCGGCGCAGTGGGACGACCTGCAGTTCGCCTGGACGGTGTGCGCTGCCGTCAGCTCGAACGCCATCGTCTTCGCCCGAGACCGGCAGGCGTTCGGTATCGGCGCCGGCCAGCAGAACCGCCTCGACTCGGCACGCATCGCCGCCGACCGGGCGGGCGACCGGGCTGCTGGCGGGGTGTGCGCGAGCGACGCCTTCTTCCCCTTCCGCGACGGCATCGACGCCGCGGCGGCTGCCGGCATCGCGGCCGTGATCCAGCCGGGCGGCAGCGTCCGCGACGCCGAGGTCATCGCTGCCGCCGACGAGCACGGCATGGCCATGGTGTTCACCGGCGAGCGCCACTTCCGGCACTGATCGCAGTCCGCTCGATGACCACTCTGATGCGAGATGGGCACCGGTACCCTCTGGGGCGTATGACCAGGGTGGCCGACCTCCTCGCCGGCGGGCAGGACGTACTCGTTCGAGTTCTTCCCGCCGAAGACAGATGCCGCCCAGCTCTCGCTCGGTCGCACGATCGCCGA
The DNA here is from genome assembly GCA_963749315.1 of uncultured Acidimicrobiia bacterium. Classification (GTDB taxonomy): domain Bacteria; phylum Actinomycetota; class Acidimicrobiia; order Acidimicrobiales; family Ilumatobacteraceae; genus JALZMG01. Next base: position 186,953 of record CAVVMS010000031.1, on the reverse strand, counting down.
GCTCGAGCCGCTGGCACCGAGCTTCGTGTCGGTCACCTATGGCGCAGGCGGGAGCACGAGAGAGCGCACACGCGAGGTCGTCAAGTGGGTCGCCAAGGAGACGGCGATCACGTCGATGGCCCATCTCACCTGCCAGAGCCACGTGCGCGCCGACATCACCTCGATCCTCGACGACTACCGGTCCGCCGGCATCGAGAACATCCTCGCCCTCGGCGGTGACCCGCCTGCCGACGGCGCCGAGGTGCCGCCGAGTGACTACCGCTTCGCCTGCGAGCTGCTCGACGACATCGACCCGTCCGTGTTCAGCGTCGGCGTCGCCGCCCATCCCGAGATCCACCCGCGATCACCGGACCGCGAGTCGGACCGCCGTCAGCTCGCCGCCAAGCTGCGCCGGGCCGACTTCGCCATCACCCAGTTCTTCTTCCAGTCCGAGCACTACTTCCGCCTGGTCGACGAGCTGGCCGCGCTCGGCGTCGACAAGCCGGTCATCCCCGGCATCATGCCGATCACCAACATCGGCCCGGTGCGCCGGATGGCGGCCATGAACGGGACGGCGATCCCGGCATGGCTCGACGACCGCCTCGACGGTGTCGACGACCCGACCGAGGTGCGACGCATCGGCGTCGACGTCGCCACCACGCTGTGCACCGAGCTGCTCGCCGCCGGCGTCCCGGGCCTGCACTTCTACACGCTCAACCGCAGTACGGCCAGCCGCGAGATCTACGCCAACCTCGGCCTTCCTGCGCCACTCGGCGTGGCGGGCTAGGCGCGGTGGTCGAGTCGGCCACCCGGCCGCTCGAGTGGAGCCCGCCGCGCACGGCGGTCAGCCGCGTGCCGTACCTGCCTGGGTTGGATGGGATGCGGGCGTTGGCGGTGATGGCGGTGATGGTGTATCACGCCAACCCGGCGTGGTTGCCGGGCGGGTTCTTGGGTGTCGAGGTGTTCTTCGTGATCAGTGGCTACTTGATCACGATGTTGTTGATCGGTGAGCACGAGCGGTCCGGGACGGTGAGCTTGGGCCGGTTCTACCAGCGGCGGGCGCGGCGGTTGTTGCCGGCGTTGTTCGCGTTGTTGGTGGGGGTGACGGTGTACACGGCGGTGTTCCGTCGTGATGCGTTGGGGTTGTTGCGTGGGGATGTGTTGGCGGCGTTGTTGTACGTGTCGAACTGGTATCAGATCTGGGTCGGGCAGGGGTACACGGCGGCTGGTGATTTCGCGCCGTTGCGGCACTTGTGGAGCTTGGCGGTGGAGGAGCAGTTCTACCTGTTGTGGCCGTTGGTGATGATCGGGTTGATCCGGTTGGGTCGGCGCCGGTTGCCGTCGATGAGCGTGTGGCTGGTCGCCGCCGCCATCGCCATCACCGCCATCACCGCGCTGTTGTTCTACGGCGGCCCGATCGAGAGCTGCGAGGCGACACCGGATGCCTACTGGGAGGTCGGTGGGCGGTGCATCTCGAAGATGGACGCGCTGTACCTGTCGACGCCGACCCGGCTGACCGGGCTGTTGCTCGGCTCGGCATTCGCCATGGTGTGGCGCCCCGTGGCCATCGCCCGCAGCCCGCTGCGCTCCAAGGGCCGGCTGCTGGACGTGGCGGCGGTGGTCGGGTTGGTGGGGTTGGGGGCGTTGTGCTGGTGGCTGCACATCGTCACGCCCGACGGAGCCGATCCGTGGCTGTTCAAGGGCGGGTTCTTGGTCACCGACCTGGCGACGCTGCTGGTGATCGCCGCGGTGACCCATCTCCGATCGCTCGCCGGACCCCTGTTGGGCAGCTCGGTGCTGTTGTGGATCGGCATCCGTTCGTACGGGTTGTACCTGTACCACTGGCCGATCTACCAGGCGATGCGCGGAGGTCACAGGGCGGCCGCTGTCGGTCGCCCAGTTCGTCGCCGCGCTGGCCATCACGGCGGTCGTCACGGAGGTGTCGTTCCGGATCATCGAGACACCGATCCGACGGCGGACGTTCGGTCGCTGGTGGCGGCGGCTGCAGGCCGCCCGCGATCCAGCGCCGCGGCGCGTCATCGCCGGCGTCGGCGCGTGCCTCGTGGCGGTGTCGGTGTTCGCGGCGACCTCGCTGGCGACCGCGGAGCTGAAGCCGAACGAGATCGCCCAGTCGCTCGAGGAGGCCGCCGAGGCCAACACGGCGATCGAGGAGCTCCTCGACCCCGAGACCACCGGACGCGGTCGCCGACGATCGAACCGCCGGAGTCGATGGCGCCGGGCGTGATCGCCACCACGACCCTGCCACCGGGGATGACGGCACCCAGCACGGTGCCGACGTCATCGACGTCGACGACCACCACGACGACGCTCCCGCCGGGACCGCCGCCTCCGCTGGCGCTCGGCGACTCGGTCATGCTCGGCGCTGCCGACGAGCTCACCGAGCAGGGGATCGTGGTCAGCGCCGAGGTGAGCCGGCAGATGAAGTCGATGGTCCCGGTCGTCCAGCAGCTGCGCGACGAGGGCCGACTCGGCGACGACGTCATCGTCCACCTCGGGACGAACGGCGACCTCAGCGACGACACCGTCAGCCAGTTCTTCGGCGCCCTCACCGGCGTGGAGCAGGTGCTCGTGCTGACGGTCCTGGCCCCAGGGAAGGGCTGGATCGCTCCCGAACAACGAGAAGCTCGTGGCCCTGCCGGCGCAGTTCCCGAACGTCAAGGTCCTCTACTGGGACGGTCTCGCCGCCGAGTGCCCGGGCGCCTGCTTCTACGGCGACGGCATCCACCTCACCCAGGCCGGCCAGGACTACTACACGCAACTGATCATGAGCCAGTTGACGTTGTAGCCATCCGAGTGTTTGAGCCGTCCGAGTGCTGGGCGTGCGCCGTCCGGCGACGTGACACTCGGATGGACCCGTCGGCCTACTCTCCGGCCCATGGCATCAACGTCTCCCGTCCGAGTCGCCGTCACCGGGGCCGCCGGCCAGATCGGCTACAGCCTGCTGTTCCGCATCGCCTCCGGGTCGATGCTCGGGCCGGACACGCCGGTGTCCCTGCAACTGCTGGAGATCACCCCGGCGCTCGGCGCGCTGGAGGGCGTGCGGATGGAGCTCGACGACTGCGCCTTCCCGCTGCTGGCCGGGGTCGTGTGCACCGACGATGCCGACACCGCCTTCGGTGACGCCGATGTCGCCCTGCTCGTCGGGGCGATGCCGCGCAAGCAGGGCATGGAGCGCTCCGACCTGCTGTCGGCGAACGGTGGCATCTTCAAGCCGCAGGGCGAGGCGCTGTCGCGCAGCGCCTCCCGCGACGTCAAGGTGCTCGTCGTCGGCAACCCGGCGAACACCAACGCCCTGATCGCCCAGGCGAATGCCGCCGACCTCGATCCAGGGCGGTTCACGGCGATGACCCGTCTCGACCACAACCGGGCGATCAGCCAGCTCGCCGCCAAGGTCGGCGCACCGGTCACCGACATCCGGCGGATGACCATCTGGGGCAACCACTCGACCACGCAGTACCCCGACCTGTTCCACGCCGAGGTCGCCGGGCGCAACGCCTACGAGGCCGTCGGCGACCACGAGTGGGTCGACGGCACGTTCATCCCGACGGTCGCCAAGCGGGGGGCGGCGATCATCGAGGCGCGCGGCGCGTCCTCGGCGGCGTCGGCCGCCAACGCCGCTGTCGACCACATCCGGTCGTGGGTGCAGGGCACGCCCGACGGCGACTGGGTGTCGATGGGCATCCCGAGCGACGGCAGCTACGGCGTGCCGGAGGGGATCATCTCCAGCTTCCCGGTCACCTGCTCGGGCGGCCAGTACACGATCGTCGATGGCCTCGACATCGACGACTACAGCCGCTCGAAGATCGACGCCTCCGCCGCCGAGCTCGTCGAGGAGCGCGACGCGGTCAAGGACCTCGACCTCATCTGATCCGATCCAGTCCGAGTGTGCAGGCCGTTCGAGTACGCGGTGACTGCCAGACCGCGCACCACGCACTCGGATGCAGCGTAAACACTCGGATGGGTCGGGTTGTGGGCTTGGTCGAGCTGTTCGAGGAGGAGGGTGCCGGCGACGTCCATGAAGTCGTGCTCGGTGACGATGCCGACGAGCTGACCGTCGATGACGACCGGGAGCGCGCCGATGCCGAACGAGCGCATCAGCTGGAGGGCGCGCAGCGGGGCCAGTTCCGGCCCGACGCTGACCGGGTCGCGCTTCATGATGTCGCCGACCGTGGCGTCCGCCAGCGAGGTCTCCATCCCGCCGGTCAGCATGCGCAGGATCCGCCGGTACGACACGATCCCGATCAGGCGGTGATCGGCGTCCTCGACGAGGACCTGGCGGATGCGGTGCCAGTCCATCAAGTTGGCGGCCAGCTCGACCGGGTCTTCCTCGGCAACCGACACGAGGTCGGTCGTCATCAACTGCTCGACGGACACGAAGTTGTGCCGCCACTCGCCCCCCTCGTCGAGTGCCGCCGGCGTCCACTCGGCGACGGGCGCTCCGACCCGCTGGCGGGCGACCATCGCCGCGGTCAGCGTGTTCAGCCGCTGCCCGGGCGTGCCCTGGTTGCGCATGCCGTTCAGCGAACCGATCAGCCAGCGGGCGCCCGTGTAGCCCGACCGCACCCGCCGCTCGATCACGTCGAGGTAGCGCGTGCGGTCGTCGTCGGCCACGCCTGCCGAGTCGAGGCCCTCGGCGGCCAGCGGTAGCAGCACGTCGAGGGCCAGCGCGCTGGCCGTGTAGTCGACCCCGTCCAGCCACGTCTGCTGGGCGCCGAGCCCCTGCCTGGCCGCCGACACGAAGTTCGCCCGCACGGTCTCGAAGGGGAGCATCCGGTTGACCTCTGGGTGGCGCGCGCCGATGGCGCGCATCGAGCCCGATCCACAGCGCGGCGTTGGCGACCTCGTCGATCACCGTCGGACCCGACGGCAGCACCCGGTTCTCGATGCGTAGGTGGGGGACTCCATCGGTGATGCCGTAGCAGCCCCGGTTCCAACGCCACACGGTGCCGGTGTGCAGACGCAGTGCCTGCAGGCTCGGAGGGTGCCCCTCGGCCATCTCGACGAACGGGTCGACGTGGTCGTCGGGCGCCAGCACCGGCCGGAACCGGGTGATGTCCTCGCGGTACAGCTCGGTGATCGACGAGGTCACCCAGTCGTGGCCGAACGTCACGCGTGCCGAACGGTCACGGATGTGGTGGCCCGGCCGTCGCGTGTCGACCGCCTGCTCGAACAGGGCGATCCGCGTCTCCGCCCACAGGCGCTTGCCGAACAGGATCGGCGAGTTGACGGCGCACGCCAGCACCGGCCCGGCGAGCAGCTGGGCGACGTTGTACAGGTTGACGAACTCGTCCGGGGTGACCTGCAGGTGCACCTGGAAGCTGGCGTTGCACGCCTCGGCCATCACCGAGTCCTGGCGCACGCGCAGCTCGTCCATGCCCTTGATGTGCAGCTCGTAGGCCTCGCCGCGCAGCGTCATCAGGGCGTTGTTGAGGGCGAGGTACCGCGGGTTCTGGACCATGTTGGAGAGCGACAGGTCGCCCTTGCGGATCGTCGGCAGGATCCCGGCGAGGACGAGGTTCAAACCGGCTGCGCCGGCCACGGCGCGGGCGATCGTCAGCAGCTCGTCGAGCTGGTTCTCCATCCGCCGCAGGCACTTGCCCTCCAACACCTGCGGGTCGAGGTTGAGCTCGAGGTTGAAGGCGCCGACCTCGGTCGTGAAGTGACCGTCGGCGATGCCGGCGAGCACGGCGAGGGCGTTCGGCGCCGGCTGCCACGAGCCGTCGACGATGAACATCTCCTGCTCGGCGCCGATGCGCATCACGTCGGTCTCGAACACCTCGTCGGCGAGCATCCGGTCGAGCGCCTGGAGATCACGCAGCATCCAGCGGATCGCCGTCTGACGGTCCGCGGTCCCCGACGCAGTCTGTGTGCCCATCGCTACGCCAGGTCCTCCAGGTAGCCGGGCAGCATCGCCCGCCACAGCGGCCAGTCGTGCTCCCAGTCCGGACCCCAGGAGTCGACACGGTTCGGGATCGCCCGCGAGCCGAGCACACGGGCGACGATCCAGCTCTCCCCGATGTCCTCGTTGGCGCCTTCGCCGCTGGCCAGCACGACGAACCGCTGGCGCACACGCTCGAGGGCGTCGTCGTCCATGGCCGGGACGACGTGCAGCGGTGACGACTCGTAGAAGTCCTCGGTGACGGCGCCCGGATAGAAGCGCCGCAGGTCGAACGTGCCGCTCATGCAGATCGCAGCCTTGAACACGTCGGGGAAGAAGCAGACGCAGGCCAGCGCATTGAACGCGCCGATCGACGAGCCGGCGGCGACGAGCTCGATGTCGTCGGTCTGGCAGTCGGTGCGGATCGCCGGGACGACCTCGTGGCGGATGAACTCGAAGAACTGCCGCTGGATCCACGCCTGGTGGGCGGCGTCGCCCTCGCCGGCGAGGATCACGCGCCCGTTGACGCTGTCGACCGAGTACAGCTTGACCCGGCCGGCCTCGATCAGCCCGCTGCACGCGTCGACGAGCTGGAAGCGCTCGATCTCCTCGCCGTCACCTCCCGCCGTGGGGAACACCAGCACGGGGGTGCCGATGGTTCCCCACCGCACGACCGTGACGTCGCGCTCGACCCGTGGCGAGTACCAGCTGGTGGTGGTCTTCGACATCGCGGTCAACCCGGTGCCTCCGCCCGCCAGCGTTGGATGCGCTCCCAGAACAGGTCCGTGAAGAGGGCGATCTCGTGCTCGGGGAAGAGCGTGGCGACCTTCTTGCGCACGGCGTCATAGGCGATGTCGGTGGCGAAGAAGTCGTGCACGACGTCGTCGAGGTGGTCGAGGTGGGTGGCGCAGAACGACTCGAAGTCGTCGGTCTGGAAGCGCTCGTGGGCGATGGCGGCGTAGGCGGCGAGCTTCTCCTCGTACGGCGCCTCGCTGTCGGCGATCTCGAAGTACGGAGTCCAGTCGAGGCTGACGCGCATCGGCCGCTTCGTCGCCGCGCAGAAGATGGACCACCGCAGGTTCGCCGCCACGAGCCACGGGAAGTGGTAGTGCAGCGAGGTCACCTGTGAGTCGGGGCAGGCGTTGGCGAAGTCGATCGGCCGCCATGTGCCGTCCTGGCGCAGCGCCTCGCACGAGTTGAACTCCCAGCCGAAGAAGGAGTTGATCGTCAGCGTGGTGTCGATGATCGTCCGCCGCTGGTCGTCGGGCACGTGGCCGTCGTCCATCGTGTAGCGGTCGTGCAGCGGCGCAGACGGGTCGTAGCGGACGAGCCGTGTCTGCGGACCGAAGCCGATGCACCGGACGAACAAGTCGTGTGGCTCGACTGCTCGTTGCAGGTGCAACAGGTACGTCCCGCTCTGGTCGTACGCGCGGTGGAGCGCGTCACCGTCGTCGACGCGGCTGACTCCGGCCCAGCCGCCACCGTCGAACGGCTTGGCGAAGAGTGGGTAACCGACCGCTGCGCCCACCTCGTCGAGGTCGAACAACCGGGCGTAGCGGGACAGGGTGATCGCCAGGTCGGGCTTGAACTCGTAGTCCTTCGGCGGCACGATCCACGTGTCGGGGATCGGCATGCCGAGGCGCATCATGGCGCAGTACGACGTGTGCTTCTCCATCGACTGGATCGTCCACGGGTTGTTGAACACGTAGAGGCCGTTCATCAGCACGGCCTTCTTGATCCACTCCCTGCTCGTCGTGTACCAGTGCGTCAGGCGGTCGACCACGAGGTCGTAGTGCGCCGGCTGGCGGAGGTCGAACGGCTCGATGGTGACGCGGTCGACCTCGAAGCGCACGGTGTCGCCGTCGATCGGCAGCGCCAGGTCGAGACGCTGGAGGATCGCCTCGTAGCAGATCGGCCAGCACAGATCGGCGCCCAGTGAGAGCCCGATGCGACGAGTGACGTCGGCCACGGGCAGAACCTACGTGGTTCACCGGAAACAACCAGGGCAGACCCGAACCCGATGTTGTCCCGCCAGCAGGCCCAGTTGTGCCCGCCGAGGGACTGCACGAAGTTGACGTCCATGCCCGTCTCGGACAGGACGGGGACGAGGGCGCGGTTCTCGCAGATGAGTGACTCGAAGGCGCCGCAGCTGACGAAGACCCGTTCGGACACCGGCTTGGGGCGGTCGAGGAACCCGGCGACGAACCGCTTGACCGGGTGCCAGAGGGGCTCGGGGCGCGGTCGGCAGCCGGCGCCGGCCCCGGCGAACGAGCCCGACTGGAGCAGCAGCCGGCCGTAGTGGCCCGGTGTCGGCGGCCGCCGCCGACAGGCAGGCGACGGCGCCGAAGCTGGCGCCGACGAGGCAGCGCGCCGACGGCTCGCCGACGACGTCGAAGTCGGATTCCAGCCGCGGCACCAGCTCGTCGGTGAGGTACGCGGCGTGGCGTGGGTCGTCGGCGTACTCGACGAGGCGCTCGCCAGGTTGCACGAACGCCGCCACGACCGGCGGCATCACCCCGCCGTGGACGAGGTTGTCGAGCACGGTGCCCGCGTCTGCGTACCGCAGGTAGTCGCCGCCGTCGTGGACGACGATCAGCGGAGCCGGGCCGTCGAGGGTCGCCGAGCGGTAGACGGTGACGCGTGGTGTCCCGGCCGTACTGCCGCGCTCCAGACCGTGACGTCAGTGAACGTTCCTGTCGGCACGTCGCCGGCGTACTGCGCCCACAGCGGCTCGACGTAGCCCCATGACTCGCACACCGAGTTGACACCGAAGGGATGCGACGCGGCGTTGGGGTTGAACGGGTCGTCGATGAAGCGGCTGCCGAAGCTGTCGACGACGTCGAGCTTGTACTCGAGGCGCGTGCCGTCGGGCACGGAGAGCGCGAGCACCCACCACTCGCTCTCGCCGAGCTGATCGAACGACAGGTCGTCTGGCAGCCCGACGCCGAAGTGGGCGAGGTGCACCGAGATCACCGGCCCGCGGTAGGCGAACGTGCAGACGCCCGGCTCGACGACGGGGAACGGATCGCCGGCAGCGACCTCGCCTCGAGGGCGTCAGCGGTCCATGTCGGCTCGACCCGTCCGATGACGGGGAGGGGTTGCGTCATCCGGCGTGGACCTTGACCGTCCGTCCGACGTCGTCGAGCATGCCGCGCAGCGTGTCGTAGTCCGGGTGGCGCATGCGGATCCAGGCGTTGGCCATGTACCCCGCCTCGACCCCTTGCGTCGGCGTGCCGGCGGGCGGCAGGTGGGCGTCGATGACCCACTCGCCGTGGCGGGCCTGGGTCTCGTCGAGACCGTCGTAGTGGGTGATCGACCCGTCCTGGTCGGGTCGCAGGGCGACGATGCCGGCGGCGAAGCGACGTGATGGCGCCCGCGACACGTGCCCGTGCACGACCGCCATCGCCCACTCGCCGTAGATGTCGATGTCGTTGCCGGCGGCATAGAGGTCCCAGCAGCGCACCCCGGGTGGCCGGCAGCCGATCTCGCTGAAGTACAGCCCCTTCGGCCCGGCGAACCACTCCATGTGCGTCGCCGACGTGCCGATGCCGAGGGCACGGATCACGGCCCGGCCCATCTCCCGCACCTCGTCGTAGCCGGGCTCGCCGTCGATGCGGTTGGTGGTGAGGAACTGTGGCGAGATCCAGCGCGTCCTCATCGCCTCCAGCACGTTCGGGTAGTAGTGGGTGGCGAAGTCCATCGCCACCTCGCCGTCGATGGTGATCGTGTCGTAGAACCCCTCGTGGCCCTCGACGAACTCCTCGACGGCGATCTCCGCACCCTGGTCGACGCCGCTGCGGGCGATCGCCGCGTCCAGCTCGTCGGGGCCGTTGACGCGCTCGGCGCCCGACGCCCCGGCCCCGGCGGCCGGCTTGATCACGAGCGGGAACCCGATCGCCGCGGCGAAGTCGCGGATCTCCTGGCCGGAGCGGGCGCCCGTCGACGCCGCGCAGCGGATGCCGGCGTCGCGGAGCACGGCTTTCATCGCCGGCTTGTCGCGGCAGAGGAACGTCGTGTGCACCGACGTGCCGGGGATGCCGCACGCCTCGCGGACGCGCGCCGCGGTCATCACGTGGGCCTCGATCGATGCCTCCAGGCGCTCGATGTGGAGGTGCTGCTGCAACCCGCTCACGACCTCGTACAGCCTCCCGTCGTCGACGACGGACGGCACCTGCTCGTAGTGGCTGAGCCAGCCGGCGACGTCGCCGTCGAGCCAGTCCTTCGGACGCTCGCCGATGCCGATGACCGTCGCCCCGACCTCGTGCAGCGCCCGCACGAACTGCTTCTGGTTGTCCGGGAAGCTGGGCTCGAGGAAGGCCACGTGCATGCGGACGGGATCGTAGATGCCCCCGCACGCGGCTACCGTCCGGCGGCGATGACGAACGTCGTGTTCGTTGCCCCGTACGCGCTGGAGGCCACGGCGCGCTTCGTCGACGCCGTCGCCCACGTGCCGGGTGCCCAGGTCGGCCTGATCAGCAGCGACCCGATCGAGGCGTTCCCGCCGGCCGTCCGCTTGGCGACCGCCGGGCACTGGCGCATCGACGACTGCCTCGACCCCGACCGGCTCGCCGAGGCGGTGGCGACGATGGGCACCCACCTCGGTTCGGTGGACCGTCTCGTCGCCATCCTGGAGAACCTGCAAGTCCCCCTTGCCGAGGTGCGCGATCGCCTCGGCATCCCCGGCATGACGGCCGACGTCGCCGAGCGCTTCCGTGACAAGGCGCGCGATGAAGGCCGCCTTCGAGGCGGCCGGCGTGCCGTGCGCGCGCAGCGGCCAGGTCGCCTCGGCCGACGACGCCAACGGCTTCGCCGAGCGGGTCGGCTTCCCGTTCGTCGCCAAGCCGCTGGCCGGCGCCGGTGCACGCAACACGTTCCGCGTCGACGACGCCGGCCAGCTGGCGGCATGGCTCGCCGATGCCCCGCCGCGAGCAGACGAGCCGATGCTGCTCGAGGAGTTCGTCCGCGGCGACGAGCACTCGTTCGACAGCGTGGTGATCGACGGCCGGCTCGTCTGGCACTCGATCAGCCGCTACCTGCCGAGCCCGCTCGACGTGCTGGCGCACCCGTGGATCCAGTGGTGCGTCGTGCTGCCGCGGGACATCGACGGGCCGGAGTACGCCGACATCGTCGGCCTCGGCCACCACGCCGTGACCGCCCTCGGGCTGCGGAGCGGGCTGTCGCACATGGAGTGGTTCCGCCGTGCCGACGGGTCGCTGGCGGTGTCCGAGGTCGGCGCCCGGCCGCCCGGCGCCCAGTTCATGTCGCTGATGTCGTTCGCCCACGACGTGGACATGTACGCGGCCTGGGCCGGGCTCGCCGTCGACGAGCGCTTCGACCCACCCGAACGCCGCTTCGCCGTCGGCGCGGCGTACCTCAGGGCGCAGGGACCCGGCCGCTCGATCGTCGCCGCCCATGGCCTCGATCGGGTCAGCGACGCCACCCAGGCTGCGGTCGTCGAGGTGCACCTGCCCGGCCGCGGCGACCGCCCGTCGGGGACCTACGAGGGCGACGGCTACGTCATCGTCCGCGATCCCGACACCGGTGTCGTGGAACGGGCGCTCGGTGAGCTGATCTCGACGATCCGCCTGGAGTGTGGGTGATGTTCCGGACTGTCGCATTCTGCGAGCGAGCGAGCGCTCAGCGAGCGCTCGAGCACGGCCTGCGTGGCCGGGGAACGCAGTAATGGATGTGCTGTTCCTCGGACCGGGCTACCCCGGCGAGATGCCACTGTTCACCCGTGGCCTCGCCGACGTCGGCGCGCGAGTGATCGGCGTCGGCGATCAGCACGTCGACGCCGTGTCCCCCGTGGCTCGGAGGGCGCTCGCCGACTACATCCAGATCTCCTCGTGGGCCGACGAGGACGGCGCCATGAAGACGGTCCTCGACCGCCTGCGCGGCCGCAACGTCGACCTCGTCGAGACGCTCTGGGAGCCGACCGTGCTGCTGGCCGCCCGGTTGCGAGAGGCGATCGGCGCGCCCGGGATGAGCGTGGCCGAGACGCTCCCGTTCCGCGACAAGGGGCGGATGAAGGAGGTGCTCGACGCTGCCGGGGTCCGCATCCCGCGCGCCGAGCGGTCGACGACGGCCGACGGGTGCCGGCAGGCGGCCGAGCGCATCGGCTACCCGCTGATCGTCAAGCCGATCTCCGGCGCCGGCTCCCTCGACACGTACCGCATCGAGGACGCCGGCGACCTGGAGGACGCGCTCGCCCGGTTGCTGCACGTCGACGAGGTCAGCGTCGAGGAGTTCATCGACGGCGAGGAGTTCACCTACGACACGGTGTGCGCGGCGGGGGAGATCGCCTTCTACAACATCGCCGAGTACCGGCCGCGGCCGCTCGTCGGCAAGCAGGTGGAGTGGATCAGCCAGCAGGTGATCGCCCACCGCGATCCCGACCACCCGCACCTCGCCGGCGGCCGAGACATGGGCGAGGCCGTGATCGCGGCGATGGGCTTCACCAGCGGGTTCACGCACATGGAGTGGTACCGCACGGCGGCGGGGGAGGTCGTGTTCGGCGAGATCGGTGCTCGCGCTCCCGGCGCGCGGCTGACCGACCTGATGAACTTCAGCTGCGACATCGACCTGTTCACGGGCTGGGCGGAGGCGGTCTGCCACGGCCGGTTCAGCCAACCGATCGAGCGTCGCTACAACGCGGCGATGGTGATCAAGCGGGCCCAGGGGCAGGGCCGGATCACCCACGTCGAGGGGCTCGGCCACCTGATGGCGACGATGGGCGAGCACATCGTCAACGTCGACCTCGTCGAGGTCGGCCAGCCCCGCCGCGACTGGCGCCAGACCGTGCTGTCCGACGGCATCGTCGTCGTCCGCCACCCGGACCTGGAGACCACCTACGCCCTCGCCGACCGCATCGGCACGGAGCTACATCTCTATGCCGGGTAGCGGCTCGCAGCCAAGCTGCTCCGCCGCACCTCCGAGCTCGCCGCCGCCGCTGCGCAGCGGCGCTCGCCCACCTGGCAACTCGTCAGCTCCCGATCGCGACCCGGCAGGCGACGCGCATCATGTCGTCGACGCCGCGGCGCAGGTCGTCGTCGCTGATCCGCTCACGCTCGTCCTCGGTCGCCCCGAGGATGTCGCTGACGGTCATCATCGCCAGCGCCTCGATGCCGTGCACGGCGGCGATCGTGTACAGCATCCCTGCCTCCATCTCGATCCCGAGGTGCCCGAGCCTGGCCCAGCGGGGGAGGTTCGACTCGTTGGGGTCGTAGAACACGCTGCTCGTCACGATCGGGCCGACGTGCACGGTCGTGCCGGCCTCGCGGCCCATCCGCACGGCCGCCTCGACCAGCGCGTAGGACGCCGCCGGCGCCCAGCCGTCCATGTCGGCGTAGCGCAGCGGAGCGGTGTCCTCGCACGACGCCGACAGGCCGATCACGGTGTCGGCGAGCGACACCTTCCCGGCGAACCCGCCGCACGTTCCGACGCGGATCAGCCGCGTCGCGCCGAGCATCACCAGCTCCTCGAACACGATGCCGGACGACGGGCACCCCATGCCGGTCGTCTGCACGCTGATCGGCGCACCCTCGAACGTGCCCGTGAAGCCGAGCATCCCACGCTCCTCGTTGACCAGGCGGGCTCCCGGGTCGAAGAACGTCTCGGCGATGTACTTCGCGCGGCGCGGGTCGCCTGGGCACAGGACGCACGAGGCGTAGTCGCCCTCGGCAGCGCGGAGATGGATCGGCATGCAGGACCTACTTCAAGAACTTGCTGGTGGTGTTGTCGGCCAGGACCTTGCCGCCCGTCTGGCACGTCGGGCAGTAGTTCACCGTGTAGCCGGAGTACTCGACGGCGCGGATGCGTGTCGCCGCAGACCGGGCACGCCTCGCCGGCGCGATGGTGCACGCGGCCAGGACGGTCCTTCGACGAGCTCATGTCGTCACGCGTGCGTTCGTACTCGAGTCCCTCGGCGACGGCGTCGCGGATGGCGGTGACGACCGTGGTCGCCCCGTCGAGCCCGAGCTTGCCGGTCATCGCGAACGGCGACAGCCGGGCGCGATGGCAGACCTCGTTCGCCAGGCGCCGCCCGAGCCCGGCGATCGAGCGTTGGTCGCGGAGGAAGCCGTGCAGGCGCACCGACCGCTCGGCGAAGAGGGCCGCCAGCTCGCTCGGCTCGATCCGGTCGGCCTCGGGTCCGAGGCGGTCCAGCGGTGGCGTGGTCAGCTCGTCACCGGCGGGCACGCACCAGACGCCGGCCTTGCGCTCGGTGCCCTGCTCGGTGAGCAGCAACGCCGGGCCGCTGTCGTCGAACACGAACCTCGCCTGACCTCCTCGCGGCTTGGCCGACTGCTTGGCGTCCTCGGAGAGGCGCCCACCCTGCATCAGGTGGACGATGAACGTCAGCGGCTCGAAGCGCATGAGCAGGTACTTGCCGCGCCGGCCGACGTCGAGCAGGGGGAGGCCCTTGGCCTCGTCCGGCGCCGGCACGACCGTCTTCAGCGCGGTGAACGTCAGCGGCACGAACCGGGCGAGGCGGCGACCGGCGTGGCCGGCGGTCAGCCGTTCGGCGTGCGCCTGGACCTCGGGGAGCTCGGGCACGGGATCAGCGGTACTCCGTGCGCGTCCGGACGTCGGTGAACACGGCGTCGAGGGCGCCGAACACGGGCTGCGCCTCGATCAGCCGCTGCTGGTCGCCGAACAAGCGGATGTGGCCGTTGACGAAGGCCTCCTGGGCGTTGAGGTCGCCCGTGGCGACGGCGACGGCGGTGTCCCACGACTGCTCCATCCGCACGTGCTCGGGCTCGGCCGCGCCGGCTCCGAAGCGGGCCCGCCCGTCGACGACCTGGAGGTGGTACACGACGTCGCCCTCCGGTCCGTCCGAGACGACCTGGGTGACCCCGATCTCGTGCTGGCCGGCGAGACGGCCGATCTCGTCGTCGCCGGCCACGACGCGCGACATCTCGTCGATCCACGCCAGGCTGAGATAGCGAACTCGATCACTCATGGCCGCCCCGTATTGTGCCGGATCGTGGACCTCCCCCACGGGGACGCACCAGTGGAGGAGTGGGTGTTCGCCTGCTGGACGCCTGATGCCACCGTCGGCGTGATCACCGGGTACCGCCTGCACCGCACTGGTGCACCGGCGTGGTACTGGTCGGCCGTCGCCCGGCGGGGAGAGCCGCTGCTGCACGTCACCGAGTGGGAGGTGCCGGGGCGCAGCGACCCGCTGCTCGTGAAGGCCCATGCCCTCTGGGCCGAGCACGTGTGCGTCGTGCCGATGGAGCAGTGGACGGTCTCCAACGAGACCTATGCCGCGGCGCTCGACGACCCCGACGACGCGCTGGGTCGGGCATACGGACAGCCGAGCCCGGTGGCGGTCGACCTGGAGTGGTACGCCACGGCGGCCCCCCAACCGCTGCCGGACGGCTTCGTCCAGGACGGCGTCGTCCACGGTGTCATCGAGCTCGCCGGCGGTCCGCTCCACCTGACCGAGGTGCCGGCTCGTCGCTGGCGTCGGTGGGGCGAGTCGCTGGACCCGCCCGTGCTGGACGACGCCTACGCCCACACGGGTCTGCGGGCGCCGTTCGTCGTTCCCTGGCGGCGATGTCGTCGACTGGGTGCTCACTCCCGACGGCTGGCGGTCACGGGTCCCTGCGCGTTCAGGGTGAGCGTGGTGCAATGGCCCGATGCCGTACGACCGCGACATCCTCGACGAGATGGCCGACGCCCGCCGTCGGCCCACCTACGCCGAGGTCGACGTCGCCATCGGGATGGTCGTCGAGGACCGGGCGAGCGGGTTCTGCGGTGACGTCGTGCGGTGGAGCGCGGAGGCGGTGACGCTGCGTGATCGGCGTCAGCACCAGCGCCACTTCGCCTGGAAGCCCGGCGGCTTCCTGCTCGAAGGCCGGCCCGTGACACTTCGTCGCCCGACGGTCATGCCCTCGGGCGCGCCTGCGCTCACCGCGTCCGGCTCGGTCGCGGCCGCGTCCCGACCGGCGTCGGTCGCTGCCGCCAGCCGGATCTGGGTCGAGGGCCGCCACGACGCCGAGCTGGTCGAGCACGTCTGGGGCGACGACCTCCGCGAGCTCGCCGTCGTCGTCGAGCCGATGCACGGCATCGACGACCTGCCCGCCGCCGTCGCCCGCTTCGCCCCGGCGCCCGGCCGGCGACTCGGCGTGCTCGTCGATCACCTCGTGCCGGGATCCAAGGAGTCGCGCATCGCGGCCGCCGTCGACCACCCGCACGTGCTCGTCACCGGCCACCCGTTCGTCGACGTGTGGGCCGGCGTGCGTCCCGGCGTGATCGGCCTCGATCAGTGGCCCGACGTGCCCCGTGGCGTGCCGTGGAAGGACGGCCTGTGCGCCGCCCTCGGCACCGATCCGGCCACGTTCTGGCCGCGCCTGCGCAACCGAGTCCGCACCTACGCCGACCTCCGCCCCGAGCTCGTCGGCGCCGTCGAACAACTCATCGACTTCGTGACCCCACTCTGAGCGCTTGATGCGGTGCGTCGCGTCGACAGGCCCGATCAGGGCGGTTGGCGTGACGCAAGCCGCTGGCGCAGCGCTCCGACCGCGCTCAGCCGGGGGCCGAGCCGGCCTGTGACCTCGACGACGACTTGCTGCTCGCGGAACAGGAAGTCGACCCTGGCGACGTGTTCCCCATCCCGACGCTGGACGACCTGGGTTTCGGGGCGTGGAAGCCCTCCGCAGCGCATCGTGGAGGAAGCGACGTTCGAGCCTGACTCTCCCCCTGTCGATGAGCAGTGCGTCGAGTCGCGAGTCCCAACGGCCCGGTCCACGGAGCTCACCCAGCGTCGCTCCAGCACGATCGGAGCGGTCTTGCCTGATCGGACGGCGCTGTCGATCGCCGCTTCGAGGCGTGACGCTCTGGATCCGGGCGTGGGCGAGGTCCACGATCGTCCGAGTGGCCGACGAGCACCGGAGGCCATCAACGGTCACCACGTCGTGGGGGCCGACGTCCTCCGTGGTGTGAACAGGCCACTGACACGTGCGACCGCGGTGTGACCGTGGGACCGAGAACTCGACCGCGTCCTCGATCGCTCGGTCGAAGCCGTGCAACGCCGCGGCCGCTTCGTGGCTGACCCAGCTCGGAGCGCCGAGCGAGAGCAGTCCGCTGTGCAGGCGTCGGCACCACGTGTCCGGAGATCCGGCGATCGACGACCACGCGACCGGTCGAGCACGCTCAGCCAGCCGGCGCTGACGCGTGGGCGCTGCGCCCGTGCCGTGAGGCCCGCGTCGCGGAGCTGAGCGGTGCTGACCGCGCCGTGCTGGCACGAGCGCGATCTCGGTGACGGCGGCGATCGACGTCAGGTCCCATGCCTCCCTGTGTGTCGCGTGGCGGCGGAAACGGAATTTCGGGGAGCGCTCGGTCTGGGGGTTAGCGTTCGTGGCATGGCGCAAACGGTCAGCCGGGGGCCGGTCACCGGCACGGCGGCGCGAGCGACGAGGAAGCGCAAGCCGTTCCTCCTGGATCTGTACTCGACCGCCGTCGGCAAGAAGTACGTCATGGCGATCACCGGCCTGATCGGCATCGGGTTCGTCGCTCGTGCACATGATCGGCAACCTGAAGATGTACCTCGGCGTCGTCGACGGCGAGTACGACATCGACGTCTACGGCGAGTTCCTCCGCGAGCTCCTCGTGCCGCTGCTCCCACGGACGTACGCGCTGTGGATCCTGCGCCTCGTGCTGATCGGCTCGCTGATCCTCCACCTCCACGCCGCCTACACGCTGACGATCATCAACCGCCGCGCCCGGCCGGTCGGCTACCAGTCCAAGCGCGAGTACGTCGCCGCCGACTTCGCCGCCCGCACGATGCGCTGGACCGGGATCATCGTCCTGCTGTTCCTCTTCTTCCACCTCGCCGACCTGACGTGGGGCTGGTTCAACCCGGACTTCGTGCGCGGCGAGGTGTACCGCAACGTCGACGCCAGCCTGTCACGCCTCCCGGTGGCGATCTTCTACATCGTCGCCAACATCGCCCTCGGCATCCACCTCTTCCACGGCACGTGGAGCCTCTTCCAGTCGATGGGGTGGAGCAACCCGCGGTTCAACTCGTGGCGCCGGGGGCTCGCCACCGCCATCGCCACGGTCATCACCGTCGGCAACGTGTCGTTCCCGATCGCCGTGCAAGCCGGCATCATCCAGATCTGAGGTGGCGATGACGGTCAACCTCGACGACAAGGTCCCCGCCGGCCCGCTGGCCGACAAGTGGGACACGTTCATCGCCGACTCCAAGCTGGTCAACCCGAACAACAAGCGCAAGTTCAAGATCATCGTGGTCGGCACCGGCCTCGCCGGCGCCTCGGCCGCGGCCACGCTCGCCGAGCTCGGCTACCAGGTCCACGCCTTCACGTTCCACGACTCGCCGCGGCGGGCCCACTCGATCGCCGCCCAGGGCGGCATCAACGCGTCGAAGAACTACCGCGGCGACGGCGACAGCATCCACCGCCTCTTCTACGACACCATCAAGGGCGGCGACTTCCGTTCGCGCGAGGGCAACGTCTACCGCCTCGCCCAGGTGTCGGGGAACATCATCGACCAATCCGTCGCCCAGGGCGTCCCGTTCGCTCGCGAGTACGGCGGCCTGCTCGACAACCGCAGCTTCGGCGGCGCCCAGGTCAGCCGCACGTTCTACGTCGGCGGGCAGACCGGCCAGCAACTGCTGCTCGGCGCCTACCAGCAGATGGCTCGCCAGGTCGGCCTCGGCAACGTCGTCCTGTGGAACCGCATGGAGCTCGTCGACATCGTCGTCATCGACGGGCGCTGCGCCGGCATCGTCTGCCGCGACCTGCTCACCGGCGAGCTCAGCTCGCACAACGGCCACGCCGTCGTCCTCGCCACCGGCGGCTACGGCAACGCCTTCTTCCTGTCGACGAACGCGATGGCGTGCAACGTGACGGCGGCGTGGCGGGCCCACCGCAAGGGCGCGCTGTTCGCCAACCCGTGCTACACGCAGATCCACCCGACGTGCATCCCGCAGTCCGACGAGTTCCAGTCGAAGCTGACGCTGATGTCGGAGTCGCTGCGCAACGACGGCCGGGTGTGGGTTCCCAAGCGGGCAGACGACACGCGGTCGCCGGATCAGATCCCCGAGGACGAGCGCGACTACTACCTCGAGAGGCTGTACCCGAGCTTCGGCAACCTCGCCCCGCGTGACATCTCGTCGCGGGCGGCCAAGCGCGCCGTCGACTCCGGCCGCGGCGTCGGGCCGAAGCGCAACGGCGTGTACCTCGACTTCGCCGACGCCATCAGCCGCCTCGGCGCCAACGTCGTCCGCGAGCGCTACGGGAACCTGTTCGAGATGTACGAGCGGATCACCGGCGAGGACCCGTACACGGTCCCGATGCGCATCTACCCGGCGTCGCACTACACGATGGGCGGGCTCTGGGTCGACTACGAGCTGATGACCACGATCCCCGGCCTGTACTGCGCCGGCGAGGCCAACTTCTCCGACCACGGCGCCAACCGCCTCGGTGCATCGGCGCTGATGCAGGGGCTGGCCGACGGCTACTTCGTGCTGCCCTACACGCTCGGCAACTACCTCGCCCCGATGCTCAACAAGCCGATCCCCGGCACCGACCACGGCGAGTTCGCCGCCGCCGAGTCCGCCGCCAAGACCCGCTTCGACGGCTACCTCGCGCTCGGCGGCACCCGTTCGCCCGACTACTTCCACCGCGAGCTCGGCAAGATCATCTGGGACTACTGCGGCATGGACCGCAACGCCACCGGCCTGGAGAAGGCGCTCTCCGAGATCCCCGCGCTGTACGAGGAGTTCCAGACCGACCTCCGGGTCACCGGCGACGGCGAGAGCGTCAACCAGACGCTGGAGAAGGCCGGCCGGGTCGACGACTTCTTCCAGCTCGGGATGCTGATGTGCCGCGACGCCCTCGAGCGGCGGGAGAGCTGCGGCGGGCACTTCCGCTCCGAGTACCAGACCGAGGAGGGCGAGGCGCTCCGCGACGACGACAACTTCGCCCACGTCGCGGCGTGGGAGTGGACCGGCGACCCGATGCAGTCGATCCGTCACCAGGAGGACCTCACCTACGAGGAAGTCCACTTCCAGACCAGGAGTTACAAATGATGCGTGGCCACGCAGGCCTGGCCGCTCCTCGGCTGGCGCCTCGTCGCTCGCATCGGAGACATGACAGCCTTCCGAAACCTCACTCAAGGTCTGGCGCCAAGCCGGCCCCGACGCCGCCGGCCGCTTCGAGACGCCACCACGTCGACGAGGTCAGCGAGGAGGCGTCGTTCCTCGAACTGCTCGACGTGCTCAACGAGCGGCTGATCGACGAGGGCAAGGAAGCCATCGTCTTCGACCACGACTGTCGCGAGGGCATCTGTGGCACGTGCTCGTTGATGATCAACGGCCAGGCCCACGGGCCGCAGCGCGGCACGGCGACGTGCCAGCTGCACATGCGCATCTTCGACGACGGCGCCGAGATCGTCGTCGAGCCGTGGCGGGCCAAGGCGTTCCCCATCATCAAGGACCTGATGACCGACCGCGGCGCGTTCGACCGCATCGTCGAGGCCGGCGGGTTCATCAGCGCGGCCACCGGGGGAGCGCCCGACGCCAACCTGATCCCGATCCCCAAGCCGGTGGCCGACGCCGCCGAGGCGGCTGCCCTGTGCATCGGATGCGGAGCGTGTGTGGCCGCCTGCCCGAACGGTGCCGCCCAGCTGTTCACGGCGGCGAAGATCGCCCACCTCAACCTGCTGCCGCAGGGCCAGCCCGAGCGCTTCGCCCGCACCGAGGCGATGGTCGAGACGATGGAGGAGCACTTCGGCTCGTGCACCAACTACGGCGAGTGCGAGGCGGCGTGCCCGAAGTCGATCTCCCTCGACGTGATCGCCTTGATGAACGCCGACTACCGCACCGCCAAGTTCAAGAACCGCAAGAAGCTCTCCAGAACCTGAGCCGCTGCGCCATGGGCGCAGCGGCCACAGCGTGCGCAGCCCCCGACCGTCACCGGACGATGATGCGGGCGCCGGCGCGGCGCGTCGCGGTGACCTCGCGATCGTCCTCGTCTCGACCGGTGAGGGCGACGCCGAGCAGTAGCTCGCCGGGACGATCGGGCACCGTCAGCTCCAGGCGGCCGACGAGGGCGCACGAGTCGGCCTCGACGTCACCCCGGAACGCCCAGTCCCGGCGGCCTCCGCGCCACGTGCACGTGACGGACACCGTGGCGTCGACGACGGGGCCGCGCAGGTCGTTGACGACGTGCACGTCGAGCGCGACCTCTTGCCCCGGCGTCAGGACGGTCGGCAGCGGGTCGGTGATCACGACGATCGGCCGGCAGGCGTCGATGACGGTCTGCCACGCCAGCTTCGGCAGCCGGTCGTGGTCGAGCACGGACGCCGAGATCATCGGCCCCGGGTCGGCGAGCCAGGAGAAGCTGAATCCACCCGTCGGGCTGTACTTCAGCCGGCGCAGCGTCTCGATGTGGTGGCGCAGCACCATCGCCTGGTTGCGCTGGGTGGCCGTGCGCCACGATCCGAACGTCGGGTGATCCGCCGGCGGCACGCGCACCGACATCACCTCGACCTCGAGACCGTGGTGCTCGCGCAGCGCCTCCCAGTCGAGGTGCGGCCACGCCGACACATCGACGAACGACTCGGCCGAGTCGGGCACGGACTGGGCGCCGAACTCGCTGACGAAGCGGACCACCCGAGGGACGACGCGGGCCACGTCCTCCAGCTCACCGAGCTCGCCGCGGTGCCAGCCGAGCCACATGTGCGTGTCCGTGCCGTCGAGCTTCGGGAGGTGGGGGATGACCCCGCCATGGGCGACGGTCGGCCGGGTCGGGTCGGCGTGCTCGAAGGCCCGCTTGACCCACCGGTCGAGCACGGTCTTGTTCCAGGTCGGCACCTGCTGGCTCACGAACCGGCGCAGCCGCCGCGCCCTGCTGTCGGCCTCGACCTGCGGGGCGTCGGCGATCGGTTCGTCGTGGGCGCACCACTGGATGATCGAGGGGTGGTGGCCGAGCGCGTTGACCGCCTCGCGGGCCTGGCGCACCGCCTCCCTGCGGATCTGCCGGGCGTACCCCCACTGCAACGGGAAGTCCTGGAGCAGCAGCACGCCGAGCTCGTCCGCCGCCCGGTACAGCTCGGGGTCGGCGATGTGCGCCTGGACGCGCAGCGCGTCGAGGCCGGCCTCGACGGCCAGCTCGACATCGCGGCGGACCTCCGCCGGCGACGCGTCGGCGAGTCCCGGTCGCGTCGGCAGCATGTTGGCGGCCTTGAGGAACAACCGCTCGCCGTTGATCGAGCAGACCCAGTCGTTCCACGCCACCTCGCGCAGCCCGGTACGCCGCGACCGACGGTCGCTGATCTCACCGTCGACGAGCAGCTCGACGTCGATGTCGGTGAGCGGCTGGTCGCCGAGCGCGCGCGGCCACCAGAGGCGTGGCCGGTCGATGTCCAGCGACCACTCGATCTCGTTGGTCCCGGCAGCGAGCGGGTGCTCCGTCTCACCGACGACGGCGCCGTCGGCCGTCGTGCGCACGCTCACCAGTTGGGCGTCGTCGCTCTCGAGGCGGGCGTACAGGCGGAGGTGGGCACGCGTCTCGTCGGCGTCGCGGCACAGCACGCGCAGCCGGTCGAGCTTCACCGGTCCGGTGTCGTACACGAGCACCGGCCGCCACAGGCCGCCTGGGTTCCACCGCCGGTCGACGGCCTCGGAGTGCTGGAACAGGCCGGTGATGTTGCGCCGTCCGCTCGTGCCGCGCTCGGGGTTGCACGTCACCTCGATGGCGACGACGTGGTCGTCGCCGAGGCGGGAGAGTGCGGTGACGTCGAAGCTGTGGGGAAAGAAGTAGCCCTCGGGATCGCCGAGGTACGCCCCGTCCAGCCACACGTCCGCCTGGTAGAAGACACCGTCGAGGGTGATCCACCGGCGCTTGCCCGGCGCCGGCGCCGGCAGGTCGAAGCGACGCCGGTACAGGATCGGCCCGTCGCTGTCGGCGAGCGCCGGGTGGGCGCGCCAGTGCCCGGGGACGCTGATCGTCGGCCAGTCGCCGTCGTCGACGTCGAGGCCGATCCCGTCGCGTCGGAGGTCGTCGTCGGCCGCCCTCGCCCGCCACGCCCCTGACAGATCCACGGCGGCGCACGTTAGCCAGGGGCGCTCGAGGGTCGGCCGGATCGCGATGTCACGGAACGGGCATCGAGGTCTACCCTCGTAGGTGGTGGTGCACCGGTGAGCGACGTCGAGCCGACGATCAACGGGGTCGGTGGCGAAGGTTTCGCCGTCGACGGCACCGATTCGTTCGCCATCGCGCCGGTCGCCCTGTCCGACGAGCCGGCCGGCCCGCCCCCGGGGAGCCGTCGCGGCCTCTACATGACCCTGGCTGCGGGACTGGCGCTGGTGCTGGTCGTGGTCATCGCCGGGAGCGCAGGAGGCGACGACCAGTCGAGCCTGCGCGGCGGCGACGTGTCGACGACCGAGCCGGCGCGCTCGACGACGACCACCGAAGCGACCGAGCGGACCGATCCGGACGACGACGACGAGTCGAGCGACCGCGTGAGCGGCGACGAGGTCAGGGAGCCGGTCGAGGTCGGTGTCGAGGACGAGGTGACCGAGACCACGTCGTTCGACTCCGAGTTCGACGACGACTTCAGCATGGACGACTTCGACGACTCGACGACGACTTCGACGACTTCGACGACTTCGACGACGACGATTCTCGTCGAGCGGCGGCGGCAGCTACCTGCCCAGGCGGGTGCCCGTATGTCCCGTCGTCGCGCCGGCCGACGATCACGGTCCCACCGTGGTACCGCCTGCCGACGATCCCGGAGGACACCGAGCCCGAGGACACCGAGCCCGAGGACACCGACCCGAGGACCCGACGACGACGACCACGTCCACGACCACGACGACGACCACGCGGCCGACACGACGGCGCCCGCCGCGCCTGTGATCACTGGACCCGTCGGTCTCACGAACGACAACACCCCGCAGTTCACCGGCTCGGGCGAGAGCAGCTCGACGGTGACCGTGTCCGAGGGCGCGTCGGCGTTGTGCACCGCTGTCGTGGCCGGCGGCACGTGGTCGTGCTCGCCGGCTGCACCGCTCTCGGACGGGTCGCACTCGATCGGGGCGGCGGCGGTCGACGCGGCCGGCAACCGTGCGACGGGACCGACCGTGAGTCTCACGATCGACACCCAGGCACCGGCGGCGCCGGTGATCGTGTCGCCGGCCGATCGCAGCGGGACCCCTGACACGACGCCGACGTTCATCGGCACCGGCGAGGACGGCTCGACGGTCACGGTGTCCGAGGGCACGTCGGCGCTCTGCACGGCGACCGTCGCGGCAGGCGCATGGTCGTGCACGCCGACGACGACGCTGACCGCAAGCGAGCACACCCTCACCCCGGCGGCGGTCGATGTGGCCGGGAACTCCACCGTCCGGCGCGTCGGTGAGGGTGACGGTCGCCCCGACCGCACCCGTGATCACGGCGCCCGCGGACGGCAGCGGCACCCCCGACACGACCCCGACGTTCACCGGCACGGGCGCAGACGGATCGACGGTCGCCGTGTCGGCGGACGGCACCGAGCGGTGCACGGCCGTCGTGTCGGCAGGGACGTGGTCGTGCGACGCACCCGAGCTGGCCGTGGGCACCCACCTCGTCACGACGATGGCCGGAACGGTTCCGGGCACGTCGATCAGGCTCACCATCGCCAGCGCGGCACCGGTCGTGAGCCAGCCGGCGAACGGCAGCACCGTCACCGCGCCCACCGTCACGTTCTCCGGCACCGGTCGCACCGGTGACACGGTGACGGTGTCCGAGGGTCCGACGACCATCTGCACCGATGTGGTGGATGGCGGAGCGTGGACGTGCACCTCGGGGACGCTCGCCGACGGACCACACACGTTCACGACGAGCGCACGCAACGCGGCCGGCACCTCGACGCCTGGTGCGTCGGTGACGGTCACGATCGACGCGCCGTAGCGAGTGCGACCGGGCGACCCGGCGCCACCGGCGTGCGGGCGGTAGGTTCGGGCCATGGCAGCACGCGCCGCAACGATCGGTCAGCTCCGGGAGGCCGGCTGGCGCTCGCGTCCGGTCAAGGAGGAGGTGCGAGCCAACGCCGTCGCCCGCATCGCCGCCGGCGAGCCACTGTTCGAGGGCGTCCTCGGCTACGACCAGACCGTCCTCCCGCAGCTCGAGAACGCCCTGCTCGCCGGCCACGACGTCATCTTCCTGGGCGAGCGGGGACAGGCGAAGACGCGCATCATCCGCTCGCTCACCGGCCTGCTCGACGAGTGGATGCCGATCGTGGCCGGCAGCGAGATCAACGACGACCCGTACGCCCCGGTGTCCCGCCACGCCCGCGACCTGATCGCCGAGCACGGCGAGGAGACGCCGATCACGTGGCTGCACCGGGACTCCAGGTTCGGCGAGAAGCTGGCCACACCGGACACGTCGATCGCCGACCTGATCGGCGAGGTCGACCCGATCAAGGTGGCCGAGGGCCGCTACCTGTCCGACGAGCTGACGCTGCACTACGGCCTCGTCCCGCGAACGAACCGGGGCATCTTCGCCATCAACGAGCTGCCCGACCTGGCCGAGCGCATCCAGGTCGGCCTGCTCAACGTCCTCGAGGAGCGCGACATCCAGGTTCGCGGCTACAAGATCCGCCTACCACTCGACGTGCTGCTGCTGGCGTCGGCGAACCCCGAGGACTACACCAACCGCGGCCGCATCATCACCCCGCTGAAGGACCGCTTCGGCAGCCAGATCCGCACCCACTACCCGCTCGACGTGGCCACCGAGATGGACATCGTGCGCCAGGAGGCCCGGCCGAGCGCGGTCGACGGCGTCGACGTGCGCGTGCCCGAGTACCTCGCCGAGGTGATCACCACGATCAGCCAGCTCGCCAGGGCGAGCACCCACGTCAACCAGCGCAGCGGCGTGAGCGTGCGGCTGTCGGTGACCAACCACGAGATCGTCGGCGCCAACGCCCTGCGCCGCGGGCTGCGCTCCGGCGAGCGGGTGGTCGTGCCGCGCATCGACGACCTCGAGGCGCTGGCGGCCAGCTCCGGCGGCAAGATCGAGATCGAGTCGCTCGACGAGGGCCGCGAAGGGGCGATCTTCGACAACCTCGTCAAGGGCGCCGTGCTCACCGTGTTCAAGGCACGCGTGGCTCCCGAGCAGACGCGCGACGTGATCGCCGCCTTCGAGGAGGGCGCCATCGCCCACACCGGTGAGGACGTGCCGTCGAGCGAGCTCGCCGCACTCGTCGAGACCGTCCCGGCGCTGCGCAAGCCGGTCGCCGCGCTCACCGGCGGCGACGAGTCGCCGGCCGCCGTGGCCGCCGCGGCGGCGTTCGTGCTCGAGGGCCTGCACCTGTCGAAGCGCCTGAACAAGGACACCTCGGGCACCCGGGCGACCTACCGCAGTCGCACCTAGCCACGACCGCAGTGCGGAGTGCCAGGTGGGCGAGCGCCGCTGCGCAGCGGCGGCGGCGAGCTCGGCAGGCGGGGCGAAGCCCCGCCCTAGACGAAGGGCGAGCGGGTCCAGAGCTCGCCGGTGTCGTTGTGGTCGGGCGGCTTCGGGACGCCGTTCAGCTCGAACACCTCGATCGGTCCGGGGAACCCGGCCAGCTCGACCGAGCCGTGGGGCGTGGCGACGACGCCCTCGGGCAGCCGCTCGAGTCCCATCGTCGGGATCAGCACCTCGTAGGGCCCGGCGATGTCGCACAGGCGGGCCGCCATGTTGACGGCCGAGCCGATGTAGTCGTCGCCCTCGAACAGCAGGGCATAGCCGGTCGCCAGCCCGGCGCGCAGGGTGAGCGGGGCGCACACCTCGGCGGCCCGGTTCTCGAGGTCGAGCGTGAAGGCGATGGCGTCGGACTGGTCGACGGCGACGACCATGCATCCGTCACCGAGCCACTTGGCGATGCGTACACCTCGTTCGGAGGCGACCTCGCGGGTGATCGTCCGGAACGCGCTGAGCACGCGCCCAGCGGCGTCGTCGCCGAACGCGGCCGTGTAGTTCGTGAACCCGGAGAGGTCCAAGAAGACGAACGTACGTGGCACCCGCATACCTTCAGGATACGCCATCCCGAGAGCTTGTGCACGCATTCACATGATCACACGGGGTACGGTGGTCACATGTCGGCTCGGTTCACCTACTCGCGGTGGGATGGCACGCAGCAGGGGTTCGAGCTCGACGGCGACGCCCTGCTGGAGGAGCTGACCGACGAGCTGCTCTACCACGGCGACGTCAACGCCGCGCTGCGGCGGATGATGCACCAGGGCCTCCGCGACCGCAATGGCGAGCGCCTGCAAGGTGTGCGCGAGCTGCTCGAACGTCTGCGCCGGGAACGGCAGGAGCGGCTCGACCGCTTCGACCTCGGCGGCGTCTATGACGAGATCGCCCGCGAGCTCGACGACATCGTCGACGAGGAGCGCCACGCCATCGACAACGCCGTCCGCGAGGCCGAGGCCCACGCCCGCCGAACCGGCGACGAGCGGCGGGCGGAGACCGCCAGGGAGTCGGCGATGGATCGGTCGATGCAGCTCGACTTCCTCCCCAACGACCTCGCCGGCAAGGTCCGCGAGCTCGAGCAGTACGACTTCGAGTCGCAGGAGGCGGCGCGGCGCTTCGAGCAGCTGCTCGACCGCCTCCGCGAGCAGCTCGCCAGCCAGCTCTTCGAGCAGATGAGCGGGGCGATGCAGCAGATGACCCCCGAGGACCTGGCCCGCATGAAGGACATGATGGCCGCCCTCAACCAGATGCTCGAGCGCCGCGAGCGGGGCGAGGATCCTCGTTTCGAGGAGTTCATGGAGCAGTTCGGGGACTTCTTCCCGGAGAACCCCGAGACGCTCGACGAGCTGCTCGAGCAGCTCGCCAGGCGGATGGCCGCGATGCAGGCGATGCTCAACTCGATGACGCCCGAGCAGCGGGCGCAGCTGCAGGAGCTCTCCGACCAGCTGCTCGGCGACATGGACCTGCGCTGGCAGATGGACCAGCTCAGCGGCCACCTCCGACAGCTGTTCCCGCAGCAGGGGTGGGGGCAGTCGTACGACTTCCAGGGTCAGGATCCGCTCGGGATGGGCCAGGCGATGCAGACGATGCAGGAGCTCGGCGATCTCGACCAGCTCGAGCACCTGCTGCGCAACGCCTCCAACCCCGGCGCGCTGGCCGAGGCGGACATGGACCGCGTTCGCGACCTGCTCGGCGACGACGCCGCCCGGTCACTGGAGCGACTGGCCGAGCTGACCCGGCTGCTGACCGAGGCCGGGCTCATCGAGCAGCGCGAGGGCCGCCTCGAGCTGACGCCGCGAGGGTTGCGGGCGATCGGGTCGAACGCCCTGCGCGAGCTGTTCTCCAAGCTGACCAAGGAGCAGATCGGCCAGCACGAGGTGCACCGGCTCGGCCACGGGCACGAGCGGACGTACGACACCAAGCCCTACGAGTACGGCGATCCGTTCCAGCTCGACCTGCAGCGAACGATCCGCAACGCCCTCGGCCGTCGCGGACGCGGGGTCGTGGGAACGCCGGTGCGAGCTGGAGCCCGACGACTTCGAGATCGAGCGCACCGAGCACCTGACGCGATCGAGCACGGTGCTGATGCTCGACCTCTCGCTGTCGATGCCGATGCGCGACAACTTCCTGCCGGCCAAGAAGGTGGCCATGGCGCTGCACTCGCTGATCTCGACGCAGTTCCCCCGCGACTACCTCGGTCTCGTCGGCTTCAGCGAGACGGCGCGGATCCTGACCGCCGAGCAGCTGCCCGAGGTCAGCTGGGACTTCGTGTACGGCACCAACATGCAGCACGGGTTCACGCTCGCCCGCCAGCTGCTGGCGCGGCAGTCGGGCACCAAGCAGATCATCATGATCACCGACGGTGAGCCGACGGCCCACGTCACCCCGAGCGGCGACGTGTTCTTCAACTACCCGCCGGTCACCGAGACCGTCGAGGCGACGCTGCGCGAGGTGCTGCGCTGCACGCGCGAGGGCATCCGCATCAACACGTTCATGCTCGACGCGACGAGCTACCTCACCGCGTTCGTCGAGCGGCTGACCGAGATCAACCGCGGCAGGGCGTTCTTCACCACGCCCGAGACGCTCGGCGACTACGTGCTCGTCGACTTCATCGAGCACAAGCGCTCGCAAGCGCGCAGCCGCCGCGCCGGCTGAGTCCGCACGCTCCGCGCGTCAGCCCAGGTTGTCGATCCGCGCGATCCGCCCTTGCGCGTACGTGATGTGGTATGCGACAATCACACCGATGTAATTACGACGCTGTCCTCTGTTCGCAACCGGGGGCACGGGACCACACGGCAGGGGGTCCTCCACCATGTACGACTCGTTCGAATCGACGTCCGACCCGGGCGATCACGGCTGGCAAGACGAAGCCAACTGCCTCGGCGTCGATCCCGACCTCTTCTTCCCCGAGCGGGGCGCCTCGACGCGCGAGGCGAAGGAGGTGTGCCGGGGATGCGTCGTCCGCGAGGAGTGCCTCGAGTTCGCCCTCCAGAACGGCGAGAAGTTCGGCATCTGGGGTGGCCTCTCCGAACGTGAGCGCCGCCGCATCCGCCGCCAGCGGGCCCAGGCCGCGCGCAGCATCCTGGGTGCGTGATCAGCTCCAGAGGCGCGAGGCGATCTCGGCCCACAGGGCGCCGAAGGCGGCGGCGCCGTTGCTCGTCGGCGCGCCGATCCCGAGCGGCGCCCGCTCCACGCCCATCCGCTCCACAGCGGCCGTGCTCGGGATCTGCGTCGTCAGCAGCTGCGGCCACGAGGCGGCCAGCTCGGCGGCGACGTCGCGATGGATCCGCCGCCGGCGGTCGATCATCGAGATGAACGGCAGCAGCATCGGCGCATCGTCGACCGAGCCGAGGAACGTGCTCAGCTGGTCGAGCGTGCGTCGCGACAGCGTCGAGGGGATCGTCGGCACGAGCAGCGCGTCGGCGGCGCCGAACACACCCTCGCTGGTCAGGGTGATCCCCGGCGGGCAGTCGAGCACGGCGACGTCGTAGCTCGCCGCCAACGGAGCGAGCAGCTCCTCGAGCCGGCCGGGATCGGCGTGGTCGAGGTGCACGTCGAGATGGCGCAGCGAGAAGTCGGCGGGCAACACGTCCATCCCGGCGATGTCGCTCGCCCGGACGTGGTCACCGAGCTCGGTGCGGCCGGCCACCAGCTTGCGCGCCCCGCCCTTGATGGCCGGCTTGACGCGGACGAAGAACGTCGCCGCACCCTGCGGGTCGAGGTCCCAGAGCAGCACCCGGGCGCCCGATCGGGCCGCCTCGTAGGCGAGGTTGACCGCTGCCGTCGTCTTGCCCACGCCGCCCTTGATGCTGTACGTGGCGAGGATCTTCACCGACCGGCTCCGTCGAGCATCGCCCGCATGGCTCGACGGGTCGGTTTGCTGTCGAACTCGGCGAAGCGCTCGGCGAAGTCCTCACGCGCCTCGGCGCGCCGCCGTTCGAGCTGCTCGACCAACTGGCCGACGGCGACGAGCGTCTCCGCCGCAGTCGTCGCCGGCAGCTCGCCGGCCATCGTCCGCAGCATGTCGGCGTGGACCTCGGCGTCCTGGTGCTCGCCGAGGTTGTCCTGGAGCGCCTTCAAGCGCTTGACGAACGCCTTGCGCTCGGTCTTCGGCGAGCAGGCTGCCGAAGCACTCCAGCAGGTAGCGCAGCCGCTTGGCGTCCTTGCGCACCTCGTGGACGTCCTCGGCAGGTGTCTCAGGGGTGATCGCCCGGCCGTGATCGATCAGCCGCCCCTCGGCCTTCTCGATGCGCCGCACGACGACGTCGACGAGCCGTCGCTCCCCACGTGGGCCCGGCGTGCCGGCACCCGTGGCCAGCCACGCCCGCCACCGGTCGAGCAGGTCGACGACGTGTTCCGACACGAGGTCGGTGGCGAGCTGGCGGTGGGCGGCGGCGCGATCCTCGTCGAGCTGGGCGCGCACGGGCGCCAGGGCTGCCGCCGCGTTGTCGGGCAGGGCCGCCACGTAGCCGTCCCACTCCTCGGCGAGCACGTCGAGATCGCGTGGCGGACCGGTGATGTCGCCGAGGTGCTTGAGGTCGGGATGGCTCCACGCCACGACGTCTGCCGGCAGCACGCGCTTGCCGTGGCGCAGCACGGAGCGGCTGCGCCGGACGGCGACGCGCAGGTCGTGCAGGAACTCGGGATCGATGTCGCGGATCGTGCCCGGCAGGTTGGCGTCGACGGCCGCTTGGAGGTTGGCGAGCACGAGGCGGAACCCCTCGAGCGCCGGCAGGTCGGCATCGAGCGGGACCGTCGGCTCGTCGTGATGTCCCGTCGGGTCGACGCCCGCGGCGCGCAGCAGGAGGGCGATGGCGTCGTCATCGGTGAGCACGGCGCCCGTCGCGGCGATCAGCTCAGTGGTCCGGGAGGCCTGCTTCTCGTAGCCGGTCAGCTCGTCCACCTCGACGAGCCATCCGTCGACGCTGCCGCGATCGGTGCTGATCTGCTCGTACGTCCGGACGCTGCTGACCACCTTGCCCTCGGCGTTGCGCGAGGCCGAGTGGCGGACCACCGCGGAGACCGCGGCGAGGGGCAACAAGGCGCGCACCTCGACGATGTCGAGGAGGCGAGCGCGCAGCGGCCCGGGTGGGAGGTCGGCGGGGAACCGTGGCGCCGCGCCGAGGTCCAGGCGGGCCGGCACGGTGCCGGCACCGCCGAGCACCAGCGTGTGACCGTCGTGATGGAGGCGCAGCCCGGCGGCGTGCAGGCGGCCGTCGAACGTGTCGAGCACCGTCGCGGTGACCGCCACCGGCTGTTCGAGCTCGAAGCCGCCGTTGCCGAAGGCGGCGGCCAGCTCGTCCTGATCAGGCTGCGCGCCCCAACCTGCCCTGACCGTGCCCATCCCGTCCGAACGGTAGCGACCCGCGACCCATACTGGAGCGGTGGGAGTGGAGATCGAGCGCAAGTTCCTCGTCGACGAGCCGCCGACGGAGCTGCTCGGCGCGGGCGTCCCACTCCGCCAGGGCTATCTCGCGGGCGAAGGCGACGTCGAGGTGCGCGTGCGCATCGCCCCGACCGAGGCGTGGATCACCGTGAAGGCCGGCGGCGGTGTGGCGCGCACGGAGGTCGAGGTTCCCATCGACCCCGCCGAGGCGGAGGACCTGTGGCCCCACGTCGACGGTCGGCGTCTGGAGAAGGTCCGTCACCGTGTCCCGGTCGAGGGTGGCGTGGCCGAGGTGGACCGCTACGACGGTGATCTGGCCGGGCTGTGGACGGTCGAGGTGGAGTTCGAGTCCGAGCAGGCAGCGAACGACTTCCGCCCACCGCCCTGGTTCGGCGCCGAGGTCACTGATGTCGACGGCTGGAGCAACGCCGAACTGGCCCGCCGTGGCCGCCCCGACACCGAGCTCTGAGCAGATTCTGCGGCAGCCCGCAGCCTCCGCTCAGGTGTCGGAGGGGTAGGATTCGCTCATGCCTTCCGGAGCCGAATGGTTCATCGTCCTGGCCGTCGTCCTCGTCATCTTCGGTGGTTCGCAGCTGCCCAAGCTCGCCAAGAACCTCGGCAAGGCGCAGAAAGAGTTCAAGGACGGGCTCGCCGAGGGCCAGGGTGACGATGCCGCAGCACCTGCCACCAAGGTCGACCCGGCGACGCCGCGCACCGAGACTCCGCGCTCCGACTGATCAGTCGGCGACACGGTCAGCCGGCGGCGCTTCAGGATCCGCCTGCGCTCGCGCTCGCTGCACCCACCCCACACGCCGTGGTCGATGCGGTGCTCGAGGGCGTACTCCAGGCACTCCGTGGTGACCGGGCAGCCCGAGCAGATCGCCCTCGCCTTGTCGACACCGACGCCGTCGCTCGGGAAGAACGTGGCCGGCGGGTACAGGCGGCAGTTGCCCCGTGCCATCCACGCCGTGGTGGTGTCGTCGATGCCGTGGACCGTCTGCTCGAAGTTCATCGCTGCTCGTTGTTCACCCTGCTGATGCGCTGGTCGATGGTTCGTCGGCCTGAGCGAGTTGGATGGTGCCTCCCACCAAGAGAGACGTCGGCTACGTGCCAACGGTTCCCGTCGGAGGTAAGACCTGGTCAAGATCCGACATGTCGTCACGGAACTGTAACATATGTCGGGCACGCATGGCCGGCGAGCGCAGCGATTGTCTCGGGGACTGCGAGCGAGCGAGCGCCAGCGAGTGAGCGGCCACCAACGGCCTGCGTGGCCGGGGAACGCAGTTATGGTGGCCGGCCGTGAGTGACGTCGCCCTCGACCAACCCCCGCGTGCCCACGCCCGCATCGTCTACCTCGGGCCGGTGTCGCCGCACTGGGAGGTCTACGGCGACTGGGGCGACCGCACCGTGCTCGACGAGTTCCGCGCCCGCGTGCTCGCCCGCCTCGTCCTCCTGCCGCGCGACGACCCGCAGTTCCGCCGCAACCGCGAACGCATCGTCCGCGACGCCGAGCGCGAGCTGATCTCCCTCGAGTGGGACCTCGGCCGTCCCGACGACGAATAGCTCGGGTTCAGCTCGCAGCCAAGCTGCTCGCTTCACCTCCCGAGCTCGCCGCCGCCGCTTCGCAGCGGCGCTCGCCCGCCTGGCCTTCGCGTGAGAACATGTGGTCGTGGACGACCGGTTCGTCAATCGTGAGCTGAGCTGGCTCGACTTCAACGATCGGGTGCTCCAACTCGCCCGGGAAGCCGGGGATCCCGCTCCTCGAGCGGGGCAAGTTCTGCGCCATCACGACGACCAACCTCGACGAGTTCTTCCAGGTGCGTGTCGCCGCGCTCAAGGACCAGGTCGCCGCCGGCATGTCCGAGCCCACACCGGACGGTCGCACGGCCGCCCACCAGCTGTCCCAGATCGCCTCCCGTGCCCACGAGCTCGTCGCCCGTCAGGAGCAGGTCTACCTCGACGAGCTCGTCCCGGCGCTCGGCGAGGCGGGCGTCGCCATCGTCGGGTGGGACGACCTCGACACGACCGACCGCAAGCGGATGACCGAGCTCTACGAGCAACGCATCTTCCCGGTGCTCACGCCGCTCGCCGTCGATCCCAGCCACCCGTTCCCGTACATCTCCAACCTCGCCCTGAGCATCGCCGCGATGGTCGCCGACCCCGATCCGGAGAGCGACGACCGCCGGTTCGCACGGGTCAAGGTGCCGTCCGTGTTCCCCCGGCTGGTCGAGGTCGACGAATCGCGGTTCATCCCCGTCGAGGACGTCATGGTCGCCCACCTGCAGACGCTGTTCGCGGGGATGGTGATCGAGGAGGCGGCGACGTTCCGCGTCACCCGCAACGCCGACCTCACGCTCGAGGACGAGGAGGCCGAGGACCTCCTCGAGGCATTGGAGATGGAGCTGCGCCGGCGCCGCTTCAACAAGGCCGTGCGACTCGAGGTGTCCGAGGCGATGAGCGACGAGATGCTCGACCTCCTCGTGTCCGAGCTCGACGTGACTGCGGCCGATGTGTACCGCTGCCGGGCGCCGATCGACCTCGGCTGCCTGTGGCAGCTGCACGGTGTCGACAGGCCGGACCTCAAGGACCGGGCGTGGCCGCCGGTCACGGCGGGGCGCATCGCCACCGCCGAGGAGCTCGACCGTCCACTGATCTCGGTCATGCGCGACCGGGCGATCTTCGTCCACCACCCCTACGAGAGCTTCTCCAGCAGCACCGAGGCGTTCATCGAGCAGGCCGCCGACGACCCCCGAGTGCAGAGCATCAAGATGACCCTGTACCGGGCCGGCGGCGACAGCCCGATCATCCGCAGCCTGATGCGCGCGGCCGAGCGTGGTGTGCAGGTCGCCGTGCTCGTCGAGCTGAAGGCCCGCTTCGACGAGGCGACGAACGTCAGCTGGGCCAAGGCGCTCGAGCAGGCCGGCGTCCACGTCGTCTACGGGATGGTCGGGCTGAAGACGCACTCCAAGTGCGTGCTCGTCGTGCGCGACGACAGCGATCAGCTGCGCCGCTACTGCCACATCGGGACGGGCAACTACAACACCAAGACGGCGCGGCTGTACGAGGACCTGGGCATCCTGACGTGCGATCCCGACGTCGGTGCCGACGCCGCCAAGCTGTTCAACCACCTCACCGGATTCAGCAAGAACGAGCAGTACCAGACGCTGCTCGTCGCGCCCCGCGACCTCCGCCCGAAGCTGCTCGAGCTGATCGAGCAGGAGACGCGGTTCGGCGCCGACGGCCACATCTCGCTGAAGGCCAACTCGATCACCGACACGGCGATGATCGAGGCGCTCTACCGGGCCAGTCAGGCCGGCGTGCGCGTCGAGATGGTCGTCCGCGGGATCTCCTGCCTCCGCGCCGGCGTCGAGGGCCTGTCCGAGACGGTCAGCGTGCGCAGCGTCCTCGGCCGCTACCTCGAGCACAGCCGCATCTACCGCTTCACCCACGGCGACGTCGACGACCAGCCGCTCTACCTCATCGGTTCGGCCGATCTGATGCCGCGCAACCTCGACCGGCGCGTCGAGGTGCTCGTGCCGATCGAGCACCCCAAGCACCGCGAGTGGATCGACCAGGTCTTCGAGTTCCTGCTCGCCGACGACATCGTGCGCTGGGAGCTGCGGCCGGACGACACGTGGGAGCGCTGCGGACCGGCCGACGCCTTCGAGCCCCACGCCCAGGAGCGTCTCTACCGCTGGGTCGTCGAGCGCCAGGCGCGCCCGCGGAGCTGAGGCGCTCCTTCACGGCTGGTTGCCGGTTCGTTCACCGTCCGTTCACCTGGTCTGGGTCTCGCCGCAACCTGCCCTTCCTACTGTGCGCGTCCGGAGCCCCCCGCTCCGACTGACACGACTGCAGCACAACGAAGGAGTTCCACAGCGTGAACACCTCTTTCCGCAGGAAGGCACTCGCCGCCGCGGTGGCCGGGACGCTCGTCCTGGCCGCGTGCGGCGACGACGATGACGACGACGCCGCCACGACGGAGCCGGCAGGCACCGAACCGGCGGCGCACCGAACCGGCGGGCACCGAGCCGGCTGGCGACCGACGACCAGCGGTGGCGACGACGAACCGGCTGGGTCGGCCCCAGCCGGCGACATCGAGCTCGCCGGCGGCGAGGTCTTCGTCACCGGGTCCTCGACCGTCGAGCCGATCAGCACACGGGTCGGCGAGCTCGCCCTCGAACAGTCCGGCGGCGAGCTGGCGGTCACGGTCGAGGGTCCGGGCACCGGCGACGGCTTCGCGACGTTCTGCGCCGGAGGCGCCGACGTCACCGACGCCTCCCGTCCGATCAACGACGAGGAGATCGCGCCTGCGAGGAGGGCGGCGTCGAGTACGTCGAGCTGGAGGTCGCCATCGACGGGCTGACCGTGGCCACCAGCCCGGCGAACGAGGCGATCACCTGCCTCGACGTGCCGGCGCTGTACGCCCTCGTCGGCCCGGAGTCCGAGGGCATGGCCAACTGGGCGACGCCACCGACCTGGCCACGGAGGTCGGCTCGGCGTACGCCGCCGACTTCCCCGACGCGCCGCTCGACATCTCCGGGCCCGGCGAGGAGTCGGGGACCTACGACACGTTCGTCGAGTTCGCCATCGCCGATCTCGCCGAGGAGCGCGGCCAGGACGAGGCGACCCGCGCCGACTACGCCTCGAGCCCCAACGACAACCTCATCGTCGACGGCATCGAGAGCTCGGAGTCGTCGCTCGGGTGGATCGGGTACGCCTTCTACGCCGCCGAGCAGGAGCGGATGAAGGCGATCGAGATCGACGCCGGCGACGGCTGCGTGGCGCCGACCGCGGAGACCATCGCCGACGCCAGCTACCCGTTCTCGCGCAGCCTGTACATCTACGTCAACACGGCGAACGCCGCCGACAACCCGGCCGTCGCCTCGTTCGTCGACCTGTACCTGTCGCGCGAGGGCCTCGCCGACGGTCACCGACTGCCGGCTACGTGTCGCTGCCCGACGACCGCATCGCCGCCACCCAGGACGCGTGGGCGGGTCGCTGACGGCTGTACCGTCCTCGCCGTGGCCGGCCGCCCTCCCCCCGAGCGGCCGGCCGCGGCGATCTTCGATCGATGACCAACCGAAGGGGACGAGGTCATGACCCTCACCGTCGCGGACCTGCGCGGTAACACCAAGCAACGCCGTCGAGAACGGATGATGCGCGTCGTCTTCCAGGCCGCGGCGGTCGCCTCGATCGTCATCAGCGTGCTGATCCTGGTCGTGCTCGTGCGACGGGGCGATCAACTTCATGCGCCTCATCGACTGGGACTTCGGACTGCTCACCGACACGGGTGGTTCCCGCGGCGGGAGCGCTTCGATCTGCGCACGATCTTCGTCGGCAGCGTGATCATGGGATCGGTGGCGATGCTGGTGGCGGTGCCGTTCGGGCTGGCCACGGCGATCTACCTCTCCGAGTACGCGCCGCGGCGGGTGCGCAGCGTCGTCAAGCCGATCATCGAGGTGCTCGCCGGCATCCCGTCGGTGATCGTCGGCTTCTTCGTCCTCAACTGGGTCGCGCCCGAGCTCGTCAACCAGTTCTTCGACCAGCCGCCGGGAGCCAAGAGCATGCTCGCGGCTGGTCTGGGCATCGGCATCCTCGTCATCCCGATCATGGCATCGGTCTCCGAGGACGCCCTCAGCTCGGTGCCCGACTCGTTGCGCGAAGCGAGCTACGGCTGCGGAGCGCGCAAGGTCAACACCGTGTTCAGTGTCGTGCTCCCGGCCGCGGTGTCAGGCATCGTCGCCGCCTTCATCATCGCCACGTCGCGGGCGATCGGCGAGACGATGGTCGCGACGATGGCCGGCGGGTACGACGGCGCCGGGCCGTACACCGGTCTGGAACCCGCTCAACCCAGGGCTGTCGATGACCGCGGCGATGACGAACGCCGCCGGTGGCACCGACGCGACGCAGGGCGGCTGCCCCGTTCGAGGTGCTGTTCCTCGTCGGCCTGCTGCTCTTCCTGATCACCCTCGGCCTCAACCTGGTCGGCGACCGCTTCGTCCAGCGCGTGAGGCAGAAGTACTGATGGTGTTTCGCACTCGCAACCAGAGGTTGCTCGGCGAGCTGAGGAGCCGGCCTTCGGCCGCCCCCGCCCCCAAGACCGGAGCGTTTCATGGCTCTGATCACTCCTGCGGCTGCCGGGCGGACGGCGTCGGAGGTTGTTGCGGCGCGCCTGACGTCCGACGCGATCGGGACGCGTTCGGGATCGTCATGCTGATCCTGTTGCTGATCGCGACAGGGTCTGACGATGCTGGTGCTGTTCATCCTGCTGGCGACGATCGTCAACGATGCCTGGCCGGTCGTCACCAACCAGGGCTGGGACTTCATCACCGGCACGATCGGGTCCAATCCGGCCACGCTCGGCATCTGGCCCGGCCTCTACGGGTCGTTCTTCATCGGCCTCGGCGTGGTCATCGTCAGCATCCCGCTCGGCATGGCAGCGGCGATCTACCTCGAGGAGTACGCCAGCCAGAACAACCGGTTGACGCGGATGATCCTCGTCAACATCCGCAACCTCGCCGGAGTGCCGGCGGTGATCTACGGCGTGCTCGGGTCTGATCATCTTCGTCGAGTTGCTCGAACCGTCACATCGGGCGAGACGGTGATCTCCGCCGGGCTGACGATGGCGGTGCTCGTCCTGCCGATCGTGATCATCACGTCGATGGAGGCGATCCGCGCCGTGCCGCAGGGGCTGCGCGATGCCGGCTACGGCGTCGGCGCCTCCCGCTGGGAGGTCACCCGTGACCACGTGCTGCCCTATGCCGCGCCGGGCATCCTCACCGGCACCGTGCTGTCGATCGCCAGGGCGCTCGGTGAGGCTGCCCCGCTGATCATCCTCGGGGCGATCACCGGCCTGCTGCCGTCGACCAGCCTCGACGGACGCTTCACCGCGCTGCCGATGCTGATCTACTCCTTCTCCGGCCGCCCCGACCAGCCCGGCGAGGAGATCGGCTGGGCCAACGCCGCCGCCGCTGCCGGGCTGATCCTGCTCGTGCTCGTGCTGTTCTTCAACGTCGCCGCCATCCTGCTTGCGGAACCGCTTCGAGAAGCGCCGCACTGGGACCTGACCCCATCGAGGTGCCACCATGTCCGACGACAACTCGCCGATCGCCACGAGGCCGCCCATCATGCACGACGAAGCGCCCGACGTCGCTCTGCCGACGTTCGCCGAGCAGGCAGAGGGTCACGTGCACGCTGCCGGACACGGCGGCGGTCGTGTTCGACGTCGACGACCTGAGCGTGCTGTACGGCGATTTCCGCGCCGTTCGCGACGTGACGCTCGACGTCCACCAGCACGAGATCACCGCCTTCATCGGTCCCTCGGGATGCGGCAAGACGACGGTGCTGCGCTGCTTCAACCGGATGAACGACTTCATCGAGTCGGCCAAGGTGGAAGGGACGGTCAGCTACCACGGCGTCGACCTCTACGACAGCGGCGTCAACGCCACCGAGGTCCGCCGGCGCATCGGCATGGTGTTCCAGAAGCCGAACCCGTTCCCGAAGTCGATCTACGACAACGTGGCCTACGGTCCCCGGCTCGCCGGCGTGAAGAAGCGGGGCGAGCTCGACGCCGTCGTCGAGCGATCACTGCGCGGCTCGGCGCTGTGGGACGAGGTCAAGGACCGCCTGAAGAACTCCGGGCTCGGGCTCTCCGGCGGTCAGCAGCAGCGGCTGTGCATCGCCAGGGCGATCGCTGTGGAGCCGGAGGTGATCCTGATGGACGAGCCGTGCTCGGCACTCGATCCGATCGCCACGGCGAAGATCGAGGAGCTGATGCAGGAGATCAAGCTGCAGTACACGATCGTGATCGTCACCCACAACATGCAACAGGCGGCACGGGTGAGCGACCGCACCGCGTTCTTCACGACCGAGATCAACCCGGAGAGCGATCGCCGGACGGGACGCCTCGTCGAGTACAGCCCGACGGCCAAGATCTTCTCCAACCCCGACGACAGCCGCACCGAGCAGTACGTCACGGGACGGTTCGGGTGAGCGAGCACAGCGAGCGAACCCGGCTGGCCGAGCGAGCGCCAGCTCGCCGGACAGCGATGGGGTGCGGGGGCGCAGCCCCCGGAGAGAACGGGTAGCCGCGGTGGCCCACGAACCCGACGAGATCGTCGTCCAGGATCCCGCCGAGCTCGGCGACCTGCGCTCGGCGTTCCACCACGAGCTCGACGAGATCCGCGCCGAGATCGCCAAGCTCTCCGCCAAGGTCACCGAGACGATCCCGCGGGCGACGGAGATCCTGCTCAGCCAGGATCTCGAGGGTGCCGAGTACCTGATCCGCGCCGACGACGAGATCGACGTCAAGTCGCTCGAGCTGGAGGACCGCTGCTACCAGGTGCTCGCCCTGCAGTCCCCGGTGGCCAGCGATCTCCGCCAGCTCGTCGCCGCCCTGCGCATCATCGGGGAGATCGAGCGCTCCGGCGACCTCGCCGTGAACCTCTGCAAGGCGGCCCGGCGCATCTACGGGCACCGCCTCGACCCGCGCCTGCGCGGGATCATCCAGAAGATGGGAAGCCAGGCCCAGCAGCTGTTCCGCGAGGCGACCGAGGCCTACCTGACGAGCGACGACTCCAGGGCCGCTGCCATCGGCGACATGGACGGCTACCTCGACGATCTCCAGCGCCAGTTCGTGCAGGCCATCTTCGAGAGCCACTCCGGCGAGAAGCTCGACCTCCAGGTCGCCGTGCAGCTCGCCGTGGTCGCCCGCTTCTACGAGCGCATCGGCGACCACGCGGTCAACATCGGCGAGCGCGTCCGGTTCCTCGTCACCGGCTGGATGCCCGAGCGCGACCAGACCTTCGCCAACCGCCCAGCGGCGAGCGACCTGGAGTGATCATCGTCGCCGCGGTCGCGGCCATCGTGGTGGGCGCTCTCGCCGGATGGTGGCTCGCCCGCCGGCAGGCCGGCACAGCGGCTCCGCCGGCCGAACCCGCGAACGTCATCGCCACGGCACCACGCTGGACCGACGTCGTCGATCGGCTCACCCTGGGCGTGGTCGTCACCGGCTCCTCCGGGCAGGTCCACTACCGCAACCGGGCGGCCAAGGCGATGGTCGGGACGCACATCGGCCTGATCGTCGACGAGGCGGTCGACAGCCAACTCGCCAAGGCGTGCAACGGCGAGGAGTCACAACAGACCCTCGAGCTGTACGGTCCGCCGCGTCGAGCCGTCGTCGTCTCCGCCGCGCCGCTCCAGAGCGGTGGCGCGGTGGCCACGATCGAGGACGTCAGCGAGCGCCGGCGGGTCGACGCCGTGCGCACCGACTTCGTCGCCAACATCAGCCACGAGCTGAAGACGCCGATCGGAGCGATGGCGGTGCTCGCCGAGGCGCTCGAGGAGGAGGACGACCTCGACGTCGTGCACCGCGTGGCTGGCCGGATGCTCGAGGAGGCCCACCGCGTGACGAGGACGATCGACGACCTCCTCGAGCTGTCGCGGATCGAGCTCGGCGAGGAACCGATGACCGAGCTCGTCGAGGTCGGTGCGATCGTCGAGGACGCCGTCAACCGCGTCCGCCACCTCGGCGAGGTGCGCGACATCACCATCGAGGTGCTCGAGCTCCCCGACGGCGTGCGGGTCCGCGGCGACAGCCGCCAACTCGGGTCGGCGCTCGGCAACCTCGTCGAGAACGCCGTGAAGTACAGCGAACCCCGGTCGAGCGTGCAGGTTCGCGTCCGCGTGGAGGGTCCGTGGGTCGAGCTGATGGTCGCCGACCACGGCATCGGCATCCCGGCCGGCGACCACGACCGCATCTTCGAGCGCT
The DNA here is from genome assembly GCA_963749315.1 of uncultured Acidimicrobiia bacterium. Classification (GTDB taxonomy): domain Bacteria; phylum Actinomycetota; class Acidimicrobiia; order Acidimicrobiales; family Ilumatobacteraceae; genus JALZMG01. The sequence continues at coordinate 145,458 of CAVVMS010000031.1, read as the reverse complement.
TCTACCGCGTCGACAAGGGTCGTGGCCGTGAGACCGGCGGCACCGGCCTCGGCCTGGCGATCGTCCGCCACGTGGCGACGAACCACCGGGGCCACGTGCTCGTGTCCTCGCAGGAGGGCGAAGGGTCGACGTTCGTGCTGCGCATCCCCGTCGCCAGTGTTGGCTCGGAGAACCGGCACCAGGCCGTCGAACGATGACTGTGTCGACGGTGCTGGTCGTCGAGGACGAGCCGAGCTTCGTCGAGGCGCTGTCGATCGGGCTGCGTCGCGAGGGCTTCCACGTCGAGGTGGCGACGGACGGCTTCGAGGCACTCGACCGCTTCGACATCGTCAAGCCCGACCTCGTCCTGCTCGACGTGATGCTGCCCCGGCTCAGCGGCATCGACGTGTGCCGCCAGCTGCGCAAACGCAGCCAGGTACCGATCATCATGGTCACCGCGAAGGGCTCGGAGATCGACACGGTCGTCGGCCTGGAGGTCGGTGCCGACGACTACGTCACCAAGCCATATCGGCTGCGCGAGCTCGTCGCTCGCATGCGCGCGGTGATGCGTCGGTCGCCGGGCGACGCGGCGGGCGAGCTGGGCCCGTCCGCCGTCATCGTTGGCGAGGTCGCCCTCGATCCCGAGGAACACACCGTGGCGCTGCGGGGCGAGCCACTGTCGCTCCCGCTCAAGGAGTTCGAGCTGCTGCACGTGCTGCTCGCCAACGCCGGTCGCGTACTGCCCCGTGACACGCTGATCGATCGGGTGTGGGGCAGCGACTACGTCGGCGACACCAAGACGCTCGACGTCCACGTCAAGCGGCTGCGTTCGAAGATCGAGCCCGATCCGGCCAACCCGACGCGCATCGTCACGATCCGCGGGCTCGGCTACAAGTACGAACGGGTGTAGCCCGACTGGCGTCCCGTGAACTGGGCGCGATTCGTCCCGGATTCCGACACGATTCGCGCCCAGATGGTGGAATGGCACGATTCGCGCCCAGATGTCCAAGTTCCGCCGGCTGAGCATCACCCACGCGGCGATGATGGGCGGCGACGCGGCGATGCTCGTCGCCCTGGCGGACTCGCTGTTCCTCAGCATCGACCCCAGCGCGGCCCGCACCCGCGTGCTGCTGTTCCTCCTGATCAGCTTCACGCCGTTCCTGTTCCTCGCCCCGCTCATCGGTCCGGCCATCGACCGGGCGGCCGGCGGCCGGCGCACGGTCATCCAGATCGTCGCCGCGGCGAGGGTCGTGCTCGCCGTGCTGATGGCGATGTCGATCGACGAGCTGACCCTGTTCCCGCTCGTCTTCGCGTCGCTGGTGCTGCAGAAGGCGTACCTCATCTCCAAGCAGGCCCTCGTCCCGTCGGTCGTGCGGACGGAGGCCGACCTCGTCGAGGCCAACTCCAAGCTCGGCGTGATCGCCGGGCTCACCGGGTTCGTGGCCGTCATCCCGGCAGCGATCCTCCAGGTGTCGCCGATCAAGGGCTGGGGGACGTTGCTCTACTCGGGCGCCCTGTTCGCCTTCGCCCTGGCGAGCGCGACCCGACTGGCGCCCGACGTCGTCGCCGCCCGTCCCGAACAGCCGGCCGAGCGTGTGCAGCTGCACTCGATCGGTGTCCAGCTCGCCTCCGTGGCGATGATGCTGCTGCGCGCTGCCGTCGGGTTCGTGTTCTTCCACCTGGCGTTCTGGTTGCGTGACCAGACGGCGGGGACGGCGTGGTTCGCCGTCGCCGTCGGCATGTCGGCGCTGGCGACGATGGCCGGCAACGCCGTCGCCCCGCGCCTGCGCCGCGCCGTGCGTGAGGAGGCGATGCTGGCCGGCGCGCTCGCCCTGTCGACGGGAGCCGGGCTGCTGGCCGCGTTCGTCGGCGGCGTGGCCGGTGCCGTCGGTCTCGCCGTGGCCGTCAACTTCGCTGCCGCCGATCGGACGTCTCGGCTTCGAGAGCATCGTGCAGCGCGATGCGCCGCAGGCCAACCGCGGCCGGGCGTTCGCCCGCTTCGAGACCCGCTTCCAGTTCGCATGGGCCGCCGCCGGGCTGATCCCGATCATCATCGAGATCCCCGGCTGGGTCGGGTTCCTCGTCGTCGGTCTGATGTGCGGCGTCGCCCTCGCCAACTACGTCGCCGGCATCCGCTCGTCGACGCTGCGGCGCGCCCGTCGCCGTCGGCAACCATCCGGGCGGCCGCTCCCGCCTCCCGGCACGTAGAACCCTCAGTCCTCCAGCCGGGCGAGCCACAGGCCGGGAGCGTCGACCTCGCTCGGTGTCGGGATCGCGTCGGGGCGCTCGAGCAGCGGGGCGAGGCCGCGATCGCCGGTGCGGTCGACGACGCCCTGGACGAACGCCTTGCCCCTGGCGACCTGGTCCTCGCCGAGGCGGATGCCGAGCAGCTGCTCGACGAACGTGTCGCTGGCCGACGACTCGACGCGCTGTCGGCGCACGGCTTCGGCGATGCGCAACGCGTTGCCGCCGACGACGCGCACGGACACGGCGTCGACGATCCAGTCGGTGTAGCCGACGACGACGGCGACGAGGGCGTCGAGGCGGGGACGCAGGGCGAGCTGCTCCGGCGAGGTGACCGCTCCGAGCAGGACCTCCGGATCGCCGAGCGCCTGCTGGAGCGCGGCGAGCGGGTCGGCGGCCTCGCTGTCGAGGGATCCCAACCGGTCGGCGACGGCGCTCGGATCGGGCCGGAAGCCACCGACGTGCTGGCGCACGAGCGCGCTCAGCGTGTCGCGCAGGTGGTCGGCCGTGAACAGGGCGTGGCCGGCGAGCTCGTGGGCGAGCACCCACAGCCGCATCTCGTCGGTCGGGATCTCCCAGTCCGACGCGAAGCCGTCGATGTTCGACGCCACGAGCGTCACGGTGGCGGGCTGGCGGGGGATCGGCAGGTCGTGGGTACCGAACGCCCGGGTGGCCAGTTGCCCCACCATCGAGCCGACGGCCATGCCGAGCATCGCCGGCGCCATCATCTTCGACAGCCCGGCCATCATCGCCATCATCGGGTCGCCGGCAGGGTCCTGCTCGCCCTCGGCGGGTGTGCCGAGCGCGGTCGCCATCTCCGTGAACAGGTGGCGGTAGGCGTCGAGGGTGCCGCTGGCCCACTGACTGCGCGTGACGACCTGCGGCTCGGGCGGGACATCGGTCGAGCCGATGACATCGGCGACGTGGAACCAGGCGATGCGGGCGAGATCGGCGAAGGCCAGCCGTACCGTCGGATCGACGTTCGACTCCGGCGTTCCGCCGGTGGCGCCGAGCTGGGCGAACTGGCGCGCCGCGTCCCAGTTCAGCGGGCCCTGGCCCTGGAGTGCCCTGGCCAGGTCACCGAACATCGGGAGGGCCGCGAACGGATCGTCCGGGCGTTCGTCCGGATCGCGGTCGTCGGCCATGCCGTCGATGCTACGACTAGGTTGCTGCGATGGCGCTCTCTCCTGCCGAAGCGCCGCTGCCGACGCGGATCCACATCACGGGCGCCGAAGGGAGCCTCGCCCGGCGCGTGCTGCAGCGCTTCGGCGACGACCCCGGCATCGTCGACCGCTCGTCGACGTCTGCCGACGTCGTCATCCACCTCGGCGCCGGCGACCACGACCTGCGAGCGCGGAGGCGGGAGAACGTCACCGACGGCGCGGCCGTGATGCTCGCCGACGCCGAGGCGTGCGGCGCGTCGCACATCGTGCTGGTGTCGTCGGCGCTCGTCTACGGCGCCTACGCCAACAACCCGGTGCCACTCACCGAGGATGCCATCCTCCGCCCCGACGTCGAGTTCGTCTACGCCCGGCAGCTGGCGACGGTCGAGGCGATGGTCGACGCGTGGCGCCGAGCGGTGCCGGGCCGCACGGCAACCGTGCTCCGTCCCGTCGTTGCCATGGCGGTCGACGGCACGTCGTCGCTCGCCGCCGCGCTCGCCGCCGGTTTCGGCCAGCGCGTCGCCGAGGACGATCCGCCCGCCCAGTTCCTCCACCTCGACGACCTCGCATCGGCCGTGACGCTCGCCGTCGACCGGCGCCTCGACGGCGTGTTCAACGTCGCGCCCGACGGCTGGGTGGCCGGGGAACGGGTGCGTGCGCTGAGCGGTGCCCGGCCGCGCATCCCGCTGCCCGACCGAGTTGCCGAGGTCGTCGGCGCGCTGCGTTGGCGGTTCCAGCGCGGCCCGATCCCACCGGGCCTGCGCGGCTACACCCGTGAGCCCTGGCTCGTCGCCAACGACCGCTTGAAGGCGCACGGTTGGCGGCCGACCGTCACCAACGAGCAGGCGTTCGTCGAAGGCACCGAGGCTCGGTGGTGGACGATGATCACGCCGAAGCGCCGCCAGGAGCTGGCGCTGGCCGGCATGATCTCGGCCTCACTGGTGGCGACCGGCGTCGCCGTCAGTCTGGTGCGCCGTTGGCGCCGCCGCCGCCGCTGAGCGTGGTCGTCGGGGCCCGGTGGTCGTCGGGGTGACCGTCGACGTCGTCGTCGACGAGGTCGTCGGCGCGGTTGTCGGGGGGATGGTGGTGGTCACCGGCGGAGACGTGGTCGCCGGCGCGGCGGTCGTCGGGGCGGAGGTCGGTGCTGCGGGCGCGTTGGTCGGTGGCATCGTCGCCACCGTGCGCAGCGCCGTGCCGTGATCGCTGGAGGTGCACAGGCCGACGAGGTGACCGTCACTGTCGAGGACGGGCGTCCCTTCGTCGACGTCGAGGGCGGCGAGCTCGTCCATCGCCACGACGCGTGGGGGCTGCCCGTTGACGAGAACGGTGTCGGACGGCGCCAGGGAACCCTTGGCCAGGTCGTAGCCGGACTCGGGTGCGGGCAGGGAGACGACGGTCAGGCCGGAGTCCTTGTCCGTGGTGACGATCTCCACGTCGACAATGTCGCCCGACGGCAGGCGGGCCGACAGGATGCCGGAGCGGCCGGCGACGGCGCCCGTCGTCGTGACGGCCCACCCGTCGTCGCCGATCGGTGTGACCATCGGCAGCGACGGGCGCTCGAGCGCGGCGAACGTGACCGTGGCGCTGCGGGTCGTCGCGCCGGCGCTCGACGGGTCGGGCGAGCGGTCGGGGGTGACGGTGAGCACGAGCAGGCCGATGAGCGCCAGGCTCAGCGTGGCAGTCGCGACGATGAGGACACGCCCCGCAGTCGTCGTCGGCTCGTGCTCGGGCGGCCCGAGCTCGGACGGATGGCGCCACGGACGCTCGTGGGGAGGCAGCGGCGCTCGGTCCACGTCGCCGCAGCGTAGCGACCCAACCGGGCGCGCGGAGGTCGCCCTCAGCTCCCTCTCATCCGAGTGTTTCCCCCCGTCGGAGTGTGTGGCGTGCACCTGTCGGCCCGCTGACACTCGGATGAGCCGGAGGGACGCACGACTACGATGCGGCCCGTGCCCCGCCCTGTCGAGCCACCGGTCAGCGACGACGACTGGTTGGCGTTGACCGCAGCCGAGTTGCCGGTGGCCGAGGCGTACGAGTGGGCGGTGCGCCCCGGATGCGGTGGCGTCGTCCTGTTCAGCGGCACGGTCCGCGACCACGCCGAGGGCCGCGAGGGCGTCGAGCACCTCACCTACGAGGCGTACGACGAGGCCGTCCTGCCGCGGATGACGGCGATCGCCGCTGAGGCGCGGCAGCGCTGGCCGATGATCGGGCGGCTGGCGATCCTCCACCGCACCGGACGCATCGAGCTCGGCGAGTCGTCGGTGGTCGTGGTCGTCTCGACGCCGCACAGAGCCGAGGCATTCGAGGCGGGGCGCTTCGCCATCGACGCGCTGAAGGCGTCCGTCCCGATCTGGAAGCACGAGACCTGGCGCGACGGGACCGCGTGGGGCACGGGAGCCACGCCGATCGCCGAAGCCGGGACCGTCGTGTGATCGGGCTGCTCGTCATCGTCGCCCTGGTCGCCGCGGTGGCCCTCGTGATCGCCGTCATCATCAGCGCCCTGCTCCGGTCGCGCCGACCCGACGGCGTCGCCACGTTCCGGCGACAGATCGACGCGCTGTCACCGGAAGCCCGGCGCCCGGTCGTCGACCAGGTGCAACAACTCGAGGAGGACGGCCAGCCGCCGCGCGAGGACGAGCAGTAGTGGCTCGCGACGTGATGATTGGCCACTCGCATGGCTCGTGACCTTGCGATCGACCTCGGGACGGCGAACACGCTCGTGTACATGAAGGGCCGCGGGATCGTGCTCAACGAGCCGTCCGTGATCGCCCTCAACCGCCAGACGGGCGAGGTCCTGGCGACCGGGCGCGAGGCGTGGCAGATGATCGGCCGCACCCCCGGCTACATCGTCGCCGTGCGCCCACTGCGTGGCGGGGCGATCACCGACTTCGAGATCACCGAGAGGATGATCCGGTTGCTCCTGCAACGGGTTGGGGTCAGCCGGTTCACCCGCCCGAAGGTCGTCATCTGCGTGCCGTCGGCGATCACCGAGGTCGAGCGGCGCGCCGTCACCGATGCCGCCCGGCGCGCGGGTGCCGCCGACGCCAACCTCATCGAGCAGCCGATGGCCGCGGCGATCGGCGCCGACCTGCCGATCGACGAGCCGGTCGGCAACATGGTCATCGATGTCGGCGGCGGCACCAGCGAAACGGCAGTGATCAGCCTCGGCGGGATCGTCGCCCTGGAGGCCGTGCGCGTCGGCTCGTTCGACATCGACGCCTCGATCCAGACCTACGTGCGGCGCGAGCACGGCATCGCCATCGGTGAGCGCACGGCCGAGGAGATCAAGGTCGCCATCGGGTCCGCCGACCCGACCGAGGACGAGAACCAGGCCGAGGTCCGCGGCCGCGACCTCATGACAGGGCTACCCAAGACGGTGCTGCTGACGCCGGAGGAGATCCGCTTCGCCATCGAGGACGTCGTGTCCTCGATCATCGCCTCGGTCATCCGTTGCCTGGCCAAGGCGCCGCCGGAGCTGTCGCAGGACTTCCTGGTCCGTGGGATGTACCTCGTCGGCGGCGGCGGTCTGCTGCGCGGCCTGGCCCAGCGCATCCAGCGGGAGACGAAGGTGCCGGTGAAGCTGTCCAACGTCCCGCTGGAGGCGGTCGTGCTCGGTGCCGGCCACGTGATCGAGCACTACGAGGCGCTCAAAGGCATGTTCATGGGCGCCCGCCGCTGATGCGTGCAGTCGAGTACGTGCTGCTGCTCGAGTACGTGGTGCCGGCCTGCCCAGCAGCACGTACTCGGCCGGCACGACGTACTCGGGTGTAGCGGGATGAGGGTCCCGCGGAACGTCGATCGGGTGCTCGACGCCGGGCTCGTGCGGATCAGGGAGGAGTTCGGGGTGCCGGCCGGGTTCCCGCCGGAGTCCGCGCTGGCCGGGGTGCAGGCCGCAGGGAGGCGGCCCGGCGCGGAGCACGTCGACCGCACCGACAGGCCATTCGTCACGCTCGACCCCGCCGGTTCGACCGACCTCGACCAGGCGTTCGCCCTCGAGCGCTCGGGCGACGACATCGTCCTGCACTACGCCATCGCCGACGTCGGGTTCTTCGTCGCCGCCGACGACCCGCTGGACCGCGAGGCGTGGCAACGCGGCGTCACCGTGTACATGCCCGACGAACGGGCCCGGCTGTACCCGGCGGCGTTGTCGGAGGGCGCGGCGAGCCTGCTGCCGGACGGACCGCGCCCGGCCGTCGTGTTCACCGTCCGCGTCGACACCGACGGCGAGGTCGCTCTCGACGGGGTCGAGCGGGCGGTCGTGCAGAGCCGAGCCAAGCTCGCCTACGAGACCGTCCGCCCCGCCGATCTGCCGCCCGAGCTCGCCGACCTCGCCGGGCGCATGCGCCATGCAGAGGACCGGCGCGACGCGCCTCGCGTCGAGTTCCCGGATCAGGAGCTGACACGCGTCGACGGCCGATGGGCGTTGCACTTCGAACCTCGACGCGAGAGCGAGGATCTCAACGCCGGAATGTCACTGGCGACCAACCTCGCCGTCGCCGGCGCCCTGCTGGCGGCTGGGACCGGCCTGTACCGCGTGATGGCCCACCCGGACGAGGGGGCGGTCGGTCGGCTGCGCCACACCGCCCGGCACTTCGGTCTCGACTGGCCCGCCGGGCAGTCGCTCGCCGACTTCCAACGCTCGTTGCGGACCGATGACCCGCGATCGGCGGCGTTCCTGATCGCCGTGCGCCGCGCCGGCGGTGGAGCCTCGTATCAGGTGCACGCTGACGGTGTGACGCCGTGGCACTCGGCCATGGCTGCCACGTACGCCCATGCCACCGCGCCGCTGCGCCGGCTCGCCGACCGCTACGTCGTCGAGGCGTCGCTGTCGATCGCCCGCGGCGAGGCCGTCGCGCCAGAGGTGCGAGGCAGCGTTCGCTGAGCTGCCGGCGGCGATGGCCAAGGCGGAGTCCCGCGCCAGGGGTGTCGACGCCGCGGTCCTCGACCTGGCCGAGGCCGCCCTCCTCGCTGGACGTGAGGGCGAGATCTTCGACGCCGTCGTGGTCGACGAGGACCGTCGCGGCGCCGTGATCCAGCTCGCGCGACCCCGCAGTGCTGGCGCGCGTGCAGGCCCACCGCGTCGACCCGGGCGACGAGGTCCGCGTGCAGCTGCACGGTGTCGACGTCGCCGCCCGCCGCATCGAGCTGTCACGCCGCGTCGGGCTGAGGCCGGTCAGACGTCGAGGAAGTACATGGCCGAGCGGGCCGGCCGTCGTCGAAGCCGAGCGAGCGGTAGAGCCGGGCCGCCCCTGTCGGGCTGTCGCTGTCGACGCCCAGCGCGGCGTGGGTGAGTCCGGCGGACGCGAAAGGCGTCGAGCGACGCGGCGATGAGCGCCGATGCCACGCCTCGCCCTCGCCACTCGGCGAGCGTGCCGAGCGTCATGATCCAGCCGTCGCGGCGACCGGTCACCTCGTCGTCCGCCTCGAAGCGGCCGTTGGCGCAGACGCGCGACCGCCCGCTCCTCGCCGTCGACGGCGACGAACGAGAGGTCGGTCCGCGAGCCGAATCCGTGGATGCTGTCGTGCCACACGGCCGGCGTCATCGGAGTCGTTCCCCAGTGATCGGCGAAGGCGGCGTTGCGCACGGTGCGCAGCTCCTCGTCCCGATCGTCCGGCCAGGGGATGATCGACACGCCGTCGACCTGGATCGCCGGAGACTCGTCGCCGAGCGGGCGGCGCAGCTCCTCGAACCAGCGCACCGGCCGGAAGCCGAGGCGCGTGAACAGCCGCTGATCCGCGTGCGCTGCTCGTAGGCGTCGACGACGATGCGCCTGGGCAGATCGCGCTCGGTGGATCGCAGCAACCCGGAGGCGTGGTCGATCGCCCACGTCATCAAGTCCCGCCCGATCCCTTCCCCGCGGCGATCCGGCGCCACGGTGCCGAACACGAAGCAGCGCTCGTGGACGGTCTCCGACGGGATGTACACGGTGTAGGCGACGCCGACCGCGGCACCGCTGTCGACGGCGACGCGAGTGTCGGTCGCCAGCGACGTTCGCTCGCTCGACAGCTCCTCGGCGAGCTCCCTCGCGTCGAGGACCTGCGGGATCCCGTCGGCGCGGTAGCTGGCGTTGAACAGCTCGGCCAAGGCGATGACGTCGGCCTCGTCGGCCGGGCGGTAGGAGACGGTCGCCATGGAGCGGACACTAACGACGACCGGCCGGCCGACGACCGGAGGTTCAGCCGGCGTCGAGGCGGGCGGCGAGGGCGCCGAAGTCGGCCGGCTCGAGGACCGAGCGGGCCAGGCCGAGCACGCCGGCGAACGCCTCGGCCGGGGCCGACATGCGCATCCCGGTCAGCATGTCCGTGCGGTCGTCGAGGTTCATCGCCGGGAGCATGAACGCCAGGCTGCGGCCCATCTCGTCGGGTGGGATCGACGACAGGATCTGGCCGTGGATGCCGAGGACCGCCTCGAACCCGAGCGAGCGTTCGAGGGCGGGCATGACGACGCGCTCCTCGACGACCTGGTGGGCGAGGTAGGCGCTCGTGAACGCCGACAGCTCGAGGTACAGCAGGTGGCCGAGCCGGCGCTGGTCAGCGGCGCCGGCGTCGGCCGCGTCCATCGCCAGGGCCGTGATCCACGCGTAGCGGGCCTCGAACGTGTGGTGGTCGGCCTCGATCTGCTCGGCCAGCTGGGCATGGTGCTCGACGAGCACCGGGTCGATGAACGCGTCCTCGTGGGCGGCGTGCGACGTCAGCAGCGTCCCCATCGAGACGACGTGGTCGGCGAGCGCGAGGCGCCCGTGGCGGTCGGACGGGGCGACGTTGCCCGCCGTCGACGTGATGGCGAACAGCTCGCAACGGATGCCCTTGTGGATGTCGCGGTACAGGTCGTGCCCGGCGAGCTCGTACTCGTAGCGGCCGGCCGTCGTGCCGGCGGTGGTGCAATTCTCGGTGATGGTCATGTCTCGATCGTGACGATGCGATCGGCCGCTCGTTGCTGAACTTGCCGTACCCTCTGGCGCACAACTTCTTGAACAATCACTAAAGAGCGGGAGCAGTGGGCGGAAACCAGTTGCTGGAGCGGATCGGCGCGGGCATGAGCCTCGTCGTCGGGACTGTCAGCCGCGGCGCGGAGCCGCGAGTGGCGCGAGCATGGGCGAGCAGCATCGTGGCCACCGATCCGCTGCGCGTCCGTGTCCTCATGAGCGCCGACGATCCCGAGGCCGTCGACAACCTCGAGACCGGGAACGTCTCGCTCACCGGCACCGATGTGCCGACGCTGCAGTCGGCCCAGTTGAAGGGCACGGTCGTGCTCGTCGAGCCGGCCACCCCGGCGGACGTCGAGCGCGTCGCCACGCACACGGACGCGTTCTTCCAGGCGGTGCTCGAGATCGATGGCTTCCCGTTGTCGCTGATGCGCCGGTTGTTGCCGCACGAGGTGGTCGCCTTCGAGATGGTGGTCAACGAGATGTTCGACCAGTCGCCAGGCCCGGGCGCCGGCGCCGCGGTGGTGAGTCGATGACCGGCGACGCCCTGCCCCTGGAGGCGATCGAGCGCTGCTTCGCCGGCGCCATCCCGGCCGTCCTCTGCACCGCGTCGGCCGACGGGATCCCCAACGTCACGTTCCTCAGCAAGGCGCTCCGGGTCGACGACGAACGCATCGCCCTGTCCAACCAGTTCATGTCCAAGACGGCACGCAACCTCGCGGGCAACCCGCGAGCGAGCCTCCTCCTGATCGACCCGGCCACGGCCGACGAGTTCCGTCTGTCGTTGGTCTACGAGCGCACGGAGCGACGCGGCCACGTGTTCGAGCGGCTGCGCCACGACGTCGAGGTCGTCGCCGAGATGGGCGGCATGCAGGACGTCTTCCGGCTGCGGGCGGCGACGATCTTCCGCGTCGTCGACATCGCCCGCGTCGAGCCGCACCCGTCGGGCTGGGTCCCGACCGACGAACCGGATGCCGAGCCGGCCGGATTGACGGCGCTCGCCGTGCTCGCCACGAGGATCGGTCGCTGCTGCGACCTCGACGTGCTGCTCGACACGACGCTGGACGGACTCGAGCAGTTGCTCGGCTTCCGTCACGTCCACCTCCTGCTCCTCGACGAGGAGGGACACCGCCTCTACACGATCGCCAGCCGCGGCTTCGCCGGCGACAGCGTCGGCGCCGAGGTCGTCGTCGGCGAGGGCCACATCGGCGTCGCCGCGGCGAGGTGTGAGCCGGTGCGGATCGGCAACCTGCGGCAGATGGACAAGTACTCCCGCTCGATCGCCCAGCAGTACACCGACGCTGGTGGCCTGCGGCCGGGCCAGGAGCTGCGGATGCCGGGACTCGACGGTGCCAACAGCCGGCTCGTCGTACCGGTGATGTCGCTCGGTGAGCTCGTCGGCGTGATCGTCGCCGACAGCACCCGCCCGGCGGCGTTCGGTGCCGACGAGGAGCACGTGCTCGGTGTCGTGGCGACGATGCTCGGCACGGCCATCGAGCAGGTCAGGACGCTCGAGCGCCAGCCCGACGACGTGGCGGTGACCACCCGCACGCCGCCGCATCCGGAGCCGTGCCGTCGAGGCGACGGTCGTCCGCTTCTTCGACGTCGACGGCAGCACGTTCATCGACGGCGCGTACCTCATCAAGGGCGTCGCCGGACGCATCCTCTGGTCGCTGTTGGGCGAGCACGCGGCGACCGGCCGCGTCGACTTCAGCAACCGCGAGCTGCGCCTCGACTCCAGCCTCCAGCTGCCTGGCTTCAAGGACAACCTGGAGAGCCGGCTGATCCTGCTGAAGCGGCGGCTCGACGAGCGGGAGGCGCCGGTGCGGCTGGAGCGCACCGGTCGCGGCCGGTTCCGCCTCGACGTCGCCTCGCCAGTGCATCTGGACGGCAGCGCGTGAGCGCTCAGCCCGGATCGAGTCGGTGGACGCCTCCGCCTGCCGACAGGACGTACACCTCGCCGCCGGGTCCGTCGACGACGGCCGTCGGTGACGGGACCTCGCCGAGCTCGACCTGACGGCCGGCCGCCATCGACGTCTCCCTCGCCGGTGACTTGCAGCGCCCAGACCTGTCCCGAGCAGTAGTCGGCGTACACGTACCAGCCGACCAGCGCCGGCACCGGGCCGCCCCGCGCCCGCACGCCGCCGCTGATCGAGCAGCCGACGTCGTGGGAGTAGGTGAAGATCGGCGGCACGTGACCCGTCGGATCGACGTCGTCGTTGTACGGCTCGTCGCCCTCGAACGCGCTCCAGCCGAAGAACAGTCCCTTCCCGGCGTCGACGCCGCCCGAGGAGGGCGCGACGTTGATCTCCTCGATCGCGTTCTGGCCGACGTCGGCGATCCACAAGTCACCCGTCTCGCGGTCGAACGAGAAGCGCCAGGGGTTGCGCAGCCCTGTCGACCAGATCTCCGGAGCCGTGCCCTCGACGCCGACGAACGGGTTGTCAGGCGGCACGCCGTACGCCGCGCCGGCCGACGCGCGCCGGGTCGATGCGCAGCATCTTGCCCAGCAGCGAGGTCGGGTCGGTGGCGCGGCGCTGCGGGTCGCCGGCCGATCCACCGTCGCCCATCCCGACGTACAGCATCCCGTCGGGGCCGAACGTGAGGTCGCCGCCGTTGTGGTTGTCGTAGGGCTGCTCGATCTCCAGCACCAGCCTGGCCTGATCGCCGGTGCCGAACACGCCGTCGGCGTCGACGGGGTGCTCGCTGACGATCGTCCACCCGGACGAGTCGGTGTAGTTGATGTAGGCGAGCTGCCCGGTCGGGTCGAACGCCAGGCCGAGCAGGCCGCGCTCGCCGCTCGGCGCTGGTGAGGTCGGTGATGTCGAGCACGGTCGTGCGCGCCGTCGCCGGTCACGCGCGTCACGCGGCCGGTTGCTCGACGACGTACAGCCGCGTCGTCGCCCTCACGCCAGGCGAGGTCGACGGCCCAGCCGTCCAGCGAGGTGACCTCGGTGAGCGTCACGACCGGATCGACGTCGGGAGCGACCGTCGTGGTCGTGCAGCAGACGTCGCCGGAGCGGCGGACGTCGGAGGAGCCGCCGCGGCCGTCCCGCTCGCAGTCGTCGGCGCCGACGACGTTCCTGGCGCTGCCGGCGAGCTCGACGTGGTCGGACTCGACGCAGCGACGTCGGCGACGTCGTCGTCGTCGTCGTCGTCGCCGCACGAGACCACCACGAGCACGGCGGCCGCAACAGCGGCGATGCGCTTCACGCGCCCACCCTTGCCAGGCCCTCTTGGACGACGCTGACGACGAGCCGCCCGTCGACGGCGAAGATGGCGCCGCCGGCCAGGCCGCGAGCCGAACCGGTGGAGATGGCGTGCTGGTCGTACAGCAGCCACTCGTCGGCGCGGAACGTGCGGTGGAACCACATCGCGTGGTCGAGGCTGGCCATCTGCATGCCGGGGCTGTCCCAGGCCAGACCGAACGGCAGCACCGTCGTGTCGAGCAGGGTCATGTCGCTGGCGTAGGTGACGAGGCAGGCGTGGACGACCGGGTCGTCGGGCAGCTTCCCGTCCGCCCGCAGCCACACCCGCTGGCTGTCGGATGGCACGCCCTTGCGGCTCATCGGATCACCGTCGACGTAGCGCTGGTCGATCGGGCGGGGCCGGTCGTAGAGCTCGCCGAGCTGGTCCTTGTACGGCTCCATGCGCGAGTGCCAGTCGGGCAGCGACTCCGGGATCGGGCATGCCCGGCGGCATCGTCATCTGGTGGTCGGGACCGTCCTCCTCGCCGTGGAAGCTGGCCTGCAGGTTGAAGATCGCCCGGCCGTGCTGGATGGCGACGACGCGTCGCGTGCTGAAGCTGCGACCGTCGCGGAGACGGTCGACCTCGTAGAGGATCGGCACCGTCGGATCGCCTGGGCGCAGGAAGTAGGCGTGCAGCGAGTGCACCAGCCGCGCCGAGTCGTCGACGGTCCGGGCCGCGGCGACCAGGGCCTGGCCGGCCACCTGACCCCCGAACACGCGCTGGCGGTTCTCGTCGGGTGACCGGCCGCGGAAGATGTTGACCTCGATCGGTTCGAGGGCGAGCAGGGTCACCAGGTCGTCGAGGGCCTCTTGCACGGGGGCAGTCTCGCGTGAGTTGGCTACGTGGCGCGCTCGTCGCTGGATCGTCGTGCGCAGCGCGGCCACCTGCGCGGTGCCGTCGTACCCCTCGAGGCGAAGGGCGACTTCACCGGTCCGGCGGTCTCCGATCACGTCGTCGAGCTCGAGCGTCACGCGGTTTCGTTTCACGTCGTGGGTTCGCAGCCGGCGGCCGTCGACCTCGGCGTCGACGCGGGTGATGTTGCGAGTGGCCACGACGACGGTCGGCGCGCGGTCACGGTGCTGCGTGACCTTCCCCACGCGGATCGCGTACGGCCTGCGTGCGGCGAGCTGGTCGATCGCCGTGTCGATGAGGTCCTGGTTGCCCTCCAGCACGTCCCGACGCGTCATGCGGTACGACACCTCCGGCGTGACGCCGAGGTCCTCGAGCACGTTGCCCGCCTGCGGGCCGACGCGCGTCGTGCGCCGTACGGCGACGCGCAGGTCGGCGCCGTGGGGGAGCGGGGTGAACGGCGACGGTCCGTCGTCGACCTCGTCGGGCTGCATCAGGGCGCACAACAGCCCGTGCGACCACACGTTGGCGCCACCGGCACCCGTCGCCCCGCCGACGCCGATCACCGGGCCGATCCCGTGATCCTGGAACCCGGCGGCGAACATGTCGGTCGCCGAGTAGCTGAGGGCGTCGGTGACCAGCACGACGGGGCCGTGGTAGCGCTGGCCGCGGCCGTTGGCGTCGTCGGGAGCGGTGATCGGGAAGCCGCGGGAGAACGTCGCCGCCGTACGCGTCGACTGCTCGATCGACTCGATCCACGGCTCGAGGACGAGCCCGCTGATCGTCGCCGACCGGCGGTGCTTGCGACAGATGCGCAGGTTCAGCGGCGGTGTTGACGAACTGCGCCGGCTTGCGGTTCGACCGGCCTCGGCGTGAGCAGCTGCAGCAGTTGCTCGGCGGCGTAGATCAGGCCACCGCCATTGCCGCGCACGTCGACGATCAACCCGTCGTCGGGCAGCAGGTCGGCGAGGCGGGCGAACTCGTCGACGAACGCCGTGGCGTTCGGGACGCTGAAGGAGAAGATGCGGATGTAGCCGAACGCCGGACCGCCGGCCGGTGCGTCCGACCGCCGCACTTCCATCGCCCGGAAGATCCACGGCATGAACGACTCGAGTCCGGCCGCGGCGTCGCGCATCGGTGTCGCCAGCGTCGCGTCGGTGGCCTCGCGGGCGGCTCGGGCGACGCCGGGGCGAACAGCTCCAGGCGCGCCTGCTGGATCTCGTCGGTGTGGCGGTCGACGCCGACGGCGCTGGTCTCGGCGAAGGTCGGCGGGACCGACGGCCTGCCCCGGTTCGAACACCAACCACTCCTGGTGGTGGACGTGGGCGTCGCCGTCGTCGTCGACCCAGCGCAGGTCGACCCACTCCTCGTCCGGCGGCAGCCCGGTCGCCAGCGGGCGGACGGTGAGGCTGCCGACGCCCCGGGCGTGGCGGGCGTCGAGGTTGCTGCCGGCCGTGCGCTCGGCGTTGCGGGTGATCGCCACGTCGATCGGCGTACCGTTCCAGTGCGTGACGCGCGCGCCGGCCATCCGCTGGTCGGGCCAGGCGTCGAGCACCCACTTGGTGATGAGGTAGCTGGCCTCGCCGCGGTCCCACACCTCCTCGACGAGGAACGGCAGCCACGCCACCTTGGTGCCGAAGGGCCGCGGCAGGCGGTAGCCGGTGTGCAGGTCGCGCAGCGAGCTCAGCGTCGACGTCACCTCGGCGTGGAACTCGATCTCGGGCGGCATCGTCTCCGGCGAGGTCTCGTCGAGGCGCTGGCGCAGCAGGCGCAGGCGCTGCACCGGGTCGATGGCGTGCATCGCCCGCTTGAACGGCAGGTGGACGTAGGTCTCGGTGAGCATGACGATCGCCTGGTCGACGATCAGCTTGCGCTCGTCGAGGGTGAGCTGGCCGGCCGAGGCGAGCACGCTCGGCAGGTCGACCGTCGTCGCCCGCAGCTGCTCGCCGGCCGGACCGGCGTCGACGAGGAACGACGCCGAGTCCGGCAGGGCGATCGTCTGGCCGTACATCGCCGGCAGCCCGCGCTTGACGAACTCCGGCAGGTTGCCGGCTCGGGTGAGGGTGCGCAGGTGCTGCGCGGTCGTCGACGACGGTGAGCGGGTCGAGGGCGATCGGGTCGGTGACCCAGAACGAGTACGGCTGGGCGGCCATGGCGAAGCCGACCGCCTGGATCAGCGCCGCCATGTCCTCGTCCTCGAAGTCGGGGACCACCCGCAGCGTCTCGCCGTTCGCTGCCATGCCGCCGGCGAACGTCACGTGGCCGCCGCCCGTGACGGCACCGGCCGAGCCGAGCGCGCTGTCGACGTCGACCGCGAGCTCGGGCAGGCGTGCCATCGCCTCACGCAGCGTGTCGACAGCGGTGCTGAGCGGCAGCCCGTCGAGCAGGTCGTCGTCCTGCTCGAGGTACAACTGGCGGGACGAGCGCCCGATCGTGATCTCGTCGATCCAGCCGGCGCCGGTGAGCGAGGTGTCCCAGAACCGCCGCATCAGGCTGCGCTGGCCGACGCGTGGCACGCCGCCGATCACGACCAGGGCGACCGAGCTCTCCCTGGCCCTGACGAGTTGGTCGAACGGGTCGCCGTCCCGGCCGTCGAGGACGATGACGTCGGCCAGCTTGCCGGCCTCGATCGAGCCGACGAGATGGTCCCACTTGAGCGCCGTGGCGGGTTGATCGTGACCATCTCGGCGAGCTCGCGGGCGGTGAAGACCCCGCCGTGCTCGACGCTGGCGAGGGCGGCGACCTTGAGCTCTCCGAGCAGGTTCTTCGAGCCGCTCGGCGCCCAGTCGGAGCCGAGGCACATCGAGATGCCCGCCTGCTTGGCGGCCACGATGTCGGCGGTGCGGCCGTAGAGGAGGTAGTTGCTCAGCGGCGACCAGACCATCGACGCGCCGCGGCCGGCGAGGACGGCGAGGTCGCCGGCGTCGAGGGCCGTGCAGTGGATGGCGCACAATCGGTCGTTGACCGCCCACTCGTCGCCGTCGATCTGCAGCCGGTGGAACCACCCGCGGGCCGTGGCGTCGGTGCCCTCCGACAGGTGCTGGAGGTAGCAGGTGTGCCCGCCGAGCGTGTCGAGGTAGTCGCGGGCGCCGCCGTTCGCCGGGTTGGCGATGTTCGTGCCGGCGACCGGCAGGCGCTCGTCGTCCGGTGCTTCCGGGTTGCGCATCAGCCCGGCGTAGAACTTGGTCAGCCCGCCGGCATTGGCCAGCGTGACGCCCTGCGAGCACGTCGTCCCGCCGAGCAGCGCCCGTGCCTCGGTGTAGCGGACGAGTGCCTGGGCGACGCCGTCGGTCTGGCCGAGCACCTGGGACGGTTTGGTGATCCGCCGGGTGTAGGGCTCGATGCCGCGCCACTGGCCGTTGTTGGTGTACGGCTTGGGGACGTGCCACAACGGCATCGCGTTGTACGACAGGTGGTTGTGCAGTTCGATCAGCCCGGGGTAGATCGTGCCGCCGGTGCGGATGGACGGGCCGTGGTCGCCGGCCGGCACCGCCGCGGCGGGCACGACGTCGACGATGGTGGCGCCGTCGACGAGCACGGCGCCGTCGTCGAGCACGCCGGCTGGGCCCATCGTGACGACGCGCCCTCGCAGGACGTAGCGGCTGCGCGGCGGGTTCGTGACTGTCATGCAACTACCCCAGCGGCGGCCACGTGCGCGAGGCGCGGGGGATCGTCACGGTGATCGTGGCGCGTTTCGACTGGGCGTCGGCACCGGTGCGGCTCGCCCACGCGTCGAGCGAGCGCATCCAGGCGGGCAGCCCGGGCGGCAGGTCCTCGTCGGGGATCGGCGCCAGGTCGGCCTTGGTGATCGCCGTTCCGTAACTGCTCGGTGGGCGCTCCTCGTCGGGCGTCACGACTGGCCGCAGGGTCGCCAGGGCGGCGTTCCACGACGCGCACACGCGCTCCATCGCCGCCGCCTTGGTCAGCTGACCGGATGCGCTCGCCGACTCGGGGAACGTCGGGTGGGTGGCGCTGGCGTGCACGTGCCGGGCATGCCGCGCCGGCGGGCGTCGCCTTCCATGCTGCGTAGGCGCGATCGGCGAAGCGGCCGAACGTGATGACGGCCTGCAGGTCGTTGCGCCGGGCGATGGTGTCGAGCCAGCGGTTGCGGTAGGCGGTGATCGCCGGGTCGTCGATGTGGCGGCTCCCGCCGTGCTGGCCGAAGACCGAGTAGAGGAAGGCGTTGACGAGGACGTAGCTGCGGGTGATGCCGAGCTTGGCGAGCAGGCCCTGGGCGCGCTGGCCGGCCTCGCCGACGAGGATGCGCCGGCAGATCGTCTCGTGCGTCGCCGGGTCCTGGCCGATGACGAGGACGCGGGCCGAGCCGTCGAGGCGGCCGCGGTGGAAGATCGGGCCCCACTCGGTGCGGAACGAGTCGGGAGGGTAGACATCCTCGCCGGGGAACGACGCGACCAGCGTCGAGTACGGCCGGCGATATCCGGCATCGAACTTGGTGACCACGCGCAATCCCTCCCGTCCTGCCGCGCGTCAGGTGACCACGTACCGGCAGGGCTGTCAACGGGATTGGCTCGTACGCTCGGCGCCGTGACGGACGAGTGGCGGCGGCACGCGCTGGCGGCGAAGGGGTTCATGCCACCCGAGGAGGGCGACGCCCTGCACGCCGCCGCACTTGCCGCCGCCGCGGCCGTGCCGGGTGCACCATTTGTCGAGGTCGGGTCGTACTGCGGTCGCTCGACGGTGTGGCTGGGAGCAGCCGCACGCGCCGCCGGCACTGTGGTGTTCGCCGTCGACCACCACCGCGGGTCGGAGGAGAACCAGGCCGGGTGGGAGTGGCACGATCCGGCCGTCGTCGACGAGCGGACCGGCGTGATGGACACGTTGCCGTTCTTCCGCGCCACGATCCACGACGCCGGGCTCGAGGACCACGTGGTCGCTGTCGTCGGGCGCTCGCCCGATGTCGCCCACCACTGGTCGACGCCCGCCGCGCTCGTGTTCATCGACGGTGGCCACGGCGTCGGGCCGGCGCGTGCCGACTACGAGGGCTGGGCGCCGCACGTCGGCGTCGGAGGGACGCTGGCCATCCACGACGTCTTCCCCGACCCCGCCGACGGCGGCCGCCCGCCCTACGAGCAGATCTTCCTCCCCGCCCTCCAGAGCGGCCGCTTCCGCCTCCACTCGGCGACCGGCTCCCTGCGCGTGCTCACCAGGGTGGACTGACCATCCGAGTGTTTGCGCCGATCGGAGTGCTGGACGTGCGGACGCCGCATACCGGACACTCGGATGGAGCCGAACACTCGGATGAACTAATCCAGTAACGGCCGCGGGGTGAACAGGGCCGAGGCCGGGCTGGCGCCGGCGATGGCGTCGGCGGCGAGGATGACGGCAGCGGCGGTGTACGAGGTGTGCTCCTCGAACGGGAAGCGGACCGCGCCGCCGGCACGGTCGTAGACGAGACCGGTCCAGTAGGAGCCGTCGTCACGACGGTGCGCACGTGTCCACCGCAGCAGGTCCGACGCCGTGGCCCGATCCCCGATGGCGGCGAAGGCGAGGGCGCACTCGGCCGTCTCCGACGCCGTGATCCACGGCTCGTCGCTGACGCAGCGGATGCCGCGCCCTTCCATCGCGAACACGTCCCATCCCTCGGCCAGGCGCGCCTTGGCCGCCTCGCCCGTGAGCGCCCCGCTGAGGACGGGGTAGTACCAGTCCATCGCCCAGCGCGCCTTGGGCTCGAACGCCTCCGGTCGATCGGCGACGGCGAGCGACATCTGATCGGCGGCGCCGGTCCAGTCGGGGCGCGCCTCACCGATCGCCTCGGCCAGCGCAACGCCGCACCGCAGGGCGTGCTGGATGCACGACGTCCCGGTGAGCAGCGCGTACGACCACGGTCGCGTGTGGTCGGCCTCGATCGCCCACAGCGCCAAGCCGTCAGAGCGGCGCTGGGCGAGCACCCAGTCGAGCGCCCGCTCGACCGTCGGCCAGAGGTGGTCGAGGAACCCGCGGTCCCACGTGCAGCGCCAGTGGTGCCACACGCCGGTGGCGATGTAGGCGCAGACGTTGGTGTCGAGCTTGGCCTCCTCGACGCTGCCGTCGGGCCAGTAGTAGTTGTGCCAACTCCCGTCGTCGCGCTGAACGGCGGCGAGCCACTCGTAGGCGTCCTCGGCCTCGTGGTGGAGGCCGGCGACGTCGAGGGCCATCGCCGATTCGACGTGGTTCCACGGGTCGGAGTGACCGCCAGGGAACCACGGGATCAGACCCGATGGCTGCTGCAGCGACGCCAGGTGCTCGGCGGTGACGCGCACCTCATCGGCCGACAAGAGGCCCGGCAGATCGGGAACGTTGCTCACGGGTGCGACCCGTTGAGCGTGGCGGTCTTGACCCCGTAGAGCACGAGGCTCTTGCCGATCACCGGGGACAGCACGCGCTCGGCGACCCGCGTCGAACGCGGCTGGGTGACGATGTCCCACTCGAGGAACCGCCGGTATCGCGAGACCAGCGGGTGATCGCCGTCGGTGACACCGACCGCACACTTCAGCCACCAGTACGGCGTGTGCAGGGCGTGGGCGTGGTGCATGCCGGCGAGGCGCAGGCCGGCCGAGCGCAGCTTGGCCTTGAGCTCGGTCGCCGAGTAGATCCGCACGTGCCCGCCGGGGACCGCCGGTGCGTGGTACTCGTCGGACAGCATCCAGTTGATCTTCTCCGGCAGCCAGCTCGGCACCGTCGCCGCGAACACCCCGCCGGGAGTCAGCACGCGCACCATCTCGGCGAGCGCGCCGATGTCGTCGGGAACGTGCTCGAGCACCTCCGACGTGATCACGGCGTCGAAGGCGCCGTCGGCGAACGGCAGCCGCGTGGCATCGCCGCGCAACACGCCGACGAACCGCTCGGCCGGGATCTCCCCGGCGTCGACCATCGCCTCGAACGTGTCCCGCGTCCCGGCGACCTCGTCGGCAGCGACGTCGAGGGCGACGACGCGCATGCCGCGGCGGGCGAGCTCGAAGGCGTGACGACCGAAACCGGTGCCGACGTCGAGCACGCGGCTGCCTGGCTGCAGCCCGAGGTCGGCCAGCCGTTCGGAGCGGACCGTCAGCATCCCTGCCCACGATTTCGGAGCAGCTTCTCCCGGTTGGCCGGCATCGCCAGCACCTCCCGGTACTGCTCGACGGTCAGCTCGGCGCATCGGCGCCACGTCCAGCGGTCGAGGACCCGCTGCCGTCCGGCCGTCGCCGACACGCGCCCGCAGCTCGGCGTCGTCGAGACCGCGGGCGATCGCCGCCGCCAGCGCGCCGGCGTCGCCGGCGCGGCACGCCAGCACCGTCTCACCGTCGCGGCCGGTCACCTCGGGGAGCGCCCCGCCGTCGGTCGCCACCAGCGCCGTCCCGGTGACCATCGCCTCGATCGCCGGGAGGCTGAAGCCCTCGTACAGACTCGGCACGACGGCCAGCTCGGCCTCGGCGTACAGCTCGACGATCGCCTCGTCGGTGACCCCGGAGACGAACCGGATGTGGTCGACCAGCTCGAGCGAGCGGATGAGGTCCATGCTCTTGCCGTCCCGCGGCTTGCCGATGATCGTCAGCGAGACGTCACGCTCGGTGCGCAGCTTGGCCATCGCCTCGAGGAGGTAGGACAGGCCCTTGAGGGCGACGTCGGCCGATGCCGTGGTGATCAGGCGGCCGGGCACGCGGGCGATGTCCGGACGCGGCCGGAAGAGCTCGGGATCGACGCCGACGGGGACGAGGCGCATGCGCTCGTAGTCGACGCCCATGTCGTCGTGGATGTCGCGGATCGAGTTCTCGCTGACGACGACGATGCGCGGCAACCGCGAGGCGACGCGGCCCTGCATCTTGACGAACGAGTACCAGCGGCCGACGGAGAACCGCTTGCGCCGGTTCGGCGCGTGGTCCATCTCCAGCCGGCGGTCCTTGGTGATCGGGTGGTGCAGCGTGACGATCGTCGGGATCAGCTTCTCCACCTGCAGGATCCCGTAGCCGAGGCACTGGTTGTCGTGCACGAGGTCGAACTCGCCGACCCTCGGCCGCAGCGCGCGCAGGGCGCGGTAGCTGAACGCCAGCGGCTCGCTGAACGTACCGGTGGAGAACTGCGCCAGCTCGAGCAGGTCCTCACGGGTCTTGATCTCCCAGTAGGCGGGGAACCGGCCCGGGAAGTGGTCGTTGAAGATGTCCAGGCTGGGCAGCTGGACGAGCGGGATGCGCCCGTCGAGCACGGGGTACGGCTGGCCGCTCAGCACCTCGACGTGGTGGCCGAGATCGACGAGTGCCTTGGTGAGGTGGCGGGTGTAGACGCCTTGTCCACCGACGTGCGGCTTGCCGCGGTAGGTCAGGTAGGCGATGCGCAGCGGCGCGTCAGGATCCCAAGGCGCCGGCACAGACATGACGGGTCACGCTATCGGCCAACGGTTACCGCCCGGGAAGGGAGGCGTCTTGGCTCACGGTGGGCACTCGATCCCCGCGTCGCGCAGGTCGCGACAGATCGTCCCGCGGGTCAGCCGCCACGTGCCGTCGACCAGCCGGGCCCGGCCGAACAGCTCGTCGTGGTCGACGCCCAGTCCGCGCAACTCGTAGTCGAACGCGGCCTCCACGGCGGAGAGGAACACGATGTCCTCGATCGTCGCCTCGGCCTCGCTCGAAGCCGATCTCCGCCCACATCTCGCGGGCGCCGGCGAACGTCTCGCGCATGGCGAACGGGTCGTCGACGTAGGCGAGCACGTCGAGCGCCGGATCGCCTGGCGCGTACAGCGCGGCGAACGCCGCCTCGATCTGCGCCTGCGCCGCCGCCGGATCGGCCGGCTGCTCGGCGCCGGGCGGTGGGAGCCGGACGGCGAACGGGTTGTCATCGGGGTCCACCGTGTCCGGCGGCGCCGCCCGGCTCCTCGCTGAAGCACACGTTGTCGGCGACCCACACGGGTGGCCCGCGCTGCGGATCGGTGCTGACGCGGACCGTCCGCCCGTCGCGGTGGTGCACCGTCAGGACGAGCGCACTGAGGTCGGGCATGCCGTCCTCGGGCTCGCCGTTCGCCAGGTCCGTCTCGATCGCCAAGGCGACGATGCCGTCGATCGGCTCCATCTCGTCGATCGCCTCGGCCGCCGCGGCGAGGCGGACGATGGACACGTCGTCGGCGACCTGCATCATGATCCCGACGATGTTGCCGCCCGGGC
Source organism: uncultured Acidimicrobiia bacterium (assembly GCA_963749315.1). Classification (GTDB taxonomy): domain Bacteria; phylum Actinomycetota; class Acidimicrobiia; order Acidimicrobiales; family Ilumatobacteraceae; genus JALZMG01. The sequence goes on along the minus strand of CAVVMS010000031.1, from coordinate 121,916 downwards.
CGGACCACATCGGCACGGCTGCCGGCTCGGGTGGCGGAGCCTCGGTGATCGGCAGACCACCCTGCACGATCGGACTCGGCGCTGATGGCGAACGCGTTCACCTGGTCGACCACGCGGCAGAAGCCGGGGGCGTCCTCGTCGATCGGGCCGAAGAAGCCGGGGCCCGCCTGCCCCGCCGCGGCCATCGAGTCGACGCGCACCTCGATCCCGGCGTCGGTCGTGCGGGTGAACAGTCGTGCTCGCCGGGGCGTCGTCGGCGACGGTCGTCGGGGGCGGTTCGCCGGTCGCCGTGGGATCGCTCGCTGCGTCGTCGTCGCTGTCGCGCCACGCCCGGTAGCCGACGACGACGCCCGCGAAGATGGCACCGGCAGCGATCGTGCCGGCCAGGATCACCAGCGCGGACGGGCCACCCTCGGCCCGCGGCGACGTCACACGTCGATCGTACGGCCGATCACGTCAGCGGGGGCTCAACGGTTGCGGAAGCGGTCGAGGCGGCGACGGTCCTTCTTCGTCGGCCGGCCCGTCCCTTGATCGCGGCTGAACAGCGGCGCGACGTACTCCCGTGGCGGTGGCGGTGGGCTGTGGTCGACGAGGCACTCGGCGGCGATCGGTGCCGACACACGCGTGTCGATCAGGCGGACGACCTCGACCACGCGCTCCCGGTCGTGGACGCGTGCCTCCACTCGATCGCCGACGTGGACCGTGCTCGACGGCTTCGCCGGCCGGCCGTTGATGCGGACATGGCCGCCCGTGCACGCGGTCCTCGCCAGCGACCGCGACTTGAACAGCCGCACGGCCCACAGCCACTGATCGACACGCGTTCCCTCGATGGGTTCCAGTCTGTACGCGGTGAGAGATGTGGAGCGCGTGGGTCAGGTCCAGCGGATCGTCATCGTCCGTTCGAGCGACTCGCCGGGACCGAGGATGCGGGGCGCCAGGTTGAAGGCGTCGGGAGGGCCCGACTGTGGCTCGGCGGCGATGCCGATGTCCATCTCGTCGAACGCCACGTAGTGGTCGCAGTCGCTCTCCACGGCCACGGTCAGCGGGCCGACGGGGAACCGTGGCGGTGCCGTGGCGACGAAGCAGTCGTCCCATGGTGGTTGCCGCACGTCGACGAGGCGCCCGGTCGGCAGGTGATCGTCGCCCCGTTCGTACATCGCCGAGGCGCTCAACTCGATCGGTCCGCGGGAGTGGAACCACGGGTGCCAGCCGACCTCGGCGGGCATCGAACGGTCGTCGGCGGTCACCCGTAGCCGGCAGACCAGCGCGTCGTCGCCGAGCTCGAACCGCTGCCAGGCCGTGCCGCCGAGCGGCCAGCGCTCGCCGAGCGGGCAACTGATCTCGGCCGCGGCGGGATCGTCGCCGGCATCGATCCGCTCCCAGCGGCTGTCCCACACCGTCCCGTGGCCGGCGTGCGGCGGGAGGCTGAGCGGCAGTTGGTGCTCGACGCCCTCGTGCACGAACCGACCATCGCGGACCCGGCCGGCGTAAGGCGCCATCGGGAACACGCCCCAGAACATCGACACGTCGTCGGCGTCGCCGCTGAGGATCACCTCGACACCATCGACGACCAGCGAGCCCACCCGCCCGCCGGCCTCCGGCACGACGGTGGCGACGACGACACCCGCCCGCAGTTGGATCATGCGCGCAACGCAGGTGGGTGAGCGCCGCTGCGCAGCGGCGGCGGCGAACTCGGGAGGAGAGGCGAGCAGCTTGGCTGCGAGCCGAACCCGAATGAGCGGATCATGCGCGCGAGCATTCCGCAATGCGTGCCGTGGTGCAACGGGTCACGTCGGCGGCGGTCAGCGTCGGCGGCAACGAGGTCGGTCGCATCGGTCGCGGGCTGTGCGTGCTCGTCGGGGCGACCCACGACGACGACGACGCCACCGCCCGTGCGCTCGCCGCCAAGCTGTGGACGCTGCGCGTGTTCGACGACGAGGCCGGCGTGATGAACGTCGCGGCCGGTGACGTCGGCGGCGAGCTGTTGGTCGTCAGCCAGTTCACGCTCTACGGCGACACGTCGGGCGGGCGCCGTCCGAGCTGGGTGGCCGCCGCCAGGCCGGAGCACGCCGAACCACTCGTCGACGAGCTCGTCGCCGAGTTGCGCCGCCTCGGCGCGACCGTGGCGACCGGCCGCTTCGGCGCCGAGATGGAGGTCACACTCACCAACGACGGCCCCGTCACCCTCGTCATCGACCGCTGACGGCCACCTCATCGGAGTGTTGAGCGACCGCCTGCCGGTCGTCCAACACTCGGACGCCCCGCAACACTCGGATGGAGAGGAGCCAGGCCGCGGCGAGCAACCCGAGCAGGGCGACGATCCAGGGTGCGTCGCCGAGCGTGACGTACCACGTGCGGCCGGTGCGCAGCTCGATCTGGTGGCGGATGACCGCCTGCTCGCTGACCGCCGTGCGGTCGATCACGTCGCCATCGGGCGTGACGAACTCGGAGAAGCCGGTCGGCGAGGCCTGGGCGACCCAGCGCCCGGTCTCGATCGCCCGCAGCCGGCTCGACGCCACCTGCTGGGTCTGCACGATCGTCCCGGTGTAGCTGGCCCCGTTCGTCGGGTTGAGCAGTGCCTCCCCGCCGGCCTTGACCGCGTCGCGGGCCCGCCCGCCGAAGAACACCTCCCACGAGATGACGACGCCGAGGCGGGTGCCGTCGGGCAGGTCGATCACCGCCGGCTCGGTGCCGGCGATGGCGTTCGTCGGCACCTGGTCGACGGGCGCGCCGATCGCCTCGAGCAGCCCACGCAACGGCACGTACTCACCGAACGGCACCCGCCGCACCTTGTCGTAGCGGCTCGTCACCTCGCCATCGGGCGTGACGACGACCTGGGCGTTGGTGATCCGCCCCGGCCGGCCGGGCACGTCCTCGGTGATGCCGACGGCGAACGGCACACCGAGCCGTTGGGCCTCGGCGGTGACCGCCGCCAGCTCGTCGCTGGTGGCGAAGTCCTCGACGTCGATGACGTTCTCCGGCCACAGCACGAGGTCGAGCGACTCGTCGGGAGCGATGGTGCGGGTCGCCTCGAGGTGGCGGGCGGTGACGACGGAGCTGTCGACGTCGAGGGCCGACGTGCCCTGTTCGCCGCCGCCCTGCACCACGGCGACGTCGAGACCGATGCCGGTGCCCGTGCCACGAGGCGCGACGAGGGCGATGATCGGCACGACGAGCAGCGGCGCCGACGGCGACCAGCGCGATGCGGTCCCGGTGCTCGATGAGCGCGCCGATGGCGAAGCCGAGTTGCAGCACCACCCAGGTGATGAGGATGACGCCGCCGACGCGGACCACACCGGCGAGCGGGCCGGAGACCTGCGAGATGCCGAGGCTCGCCAGCGGCACACCTCCGAACGGGAACGAGAAGCGCAGCGCCTCGACGAGGGCGAACGCCGCCGGCCGCCCGATCACCCGCCAGCGACCGTTCGGCGAGGCGAGGGCGGCGAGCCCGTGGAGCGAGGCGAACACGATGGATGCGGCGATGTAGCCGGGCACCGTCAGCTGCCACATCCACCCGATGCCCATCGCCAACCAGCCGAAGCCGAAGGCGAACCCGCGACAGAACCTCGCCCCCCGCCCTGGCCACTCGCCCAGCGCCAGCTCGAACACGACCACGCCGACCACGGCGAGCGGCCACCACCCCCACGGCGGCAACGACAGGGCGACGAGGAACCCGCCTCCGAGGGCGAGCGCGAACCGGGGCATCAGGTCGTCGTCAGCTCGAGGTGCACGACGATGCGCTCGCGGACCGAGCCAGGTGGATGGCAGGCGAACAACGTCGCGGTCGGCGTGTACGTCTGCTCGACGATCCGCAGCGCGTCGGGCAGCACGATCTCGGTCCCCGTCACCCGGTACACGTGCCGGTCCCACAGCGTCGACATGATCACCTCGTCGCCGGGCACGAGCCGATCGAGTTGGTTGAAGTCGCGGTTCCCGCTGACCCGATGGCCGGCGAGCACCACGTTGCCGATCTCGCCGGGCATCGCCGAGCCGGGCCAGTGCCCCGGACCGATGTCGAGCGTGGACAGCCTGATCCCCTCGAAGATCGTGCGCGAGAGCCCGATCGCCGGGATCTCCAGCCGGCCGACCTCGATGCGTGGCTCGGTGCTGCCGTCCTCCGGTGGTGGGGGGACGGGCACGGGCAGGAAGGGGAGCGTGGTGGTCGGCGCCAGCGTCGTGGTCGTCGTCGTGCTCGACATCGACGTGGACACGATGGTGGGCGACGGCGTCGTGGCCGGGGCGACGCTCGCCACCTCGACCGTGGCCGGCGCCGGGGCAGCACTGTCGTCGTCGCCGCTGCCGCACCCGGCGACCAGCAGGCACACCGCCACTGCCGCCCTGCTGAACCCTCGCATCGGTCAAAGTCTGCCGCGTGTTGCCGTCAGGCGTGCAGCAGAGCAGCCACCCGACCGGCGGTCGCGCTCGCCTGGGCGATGCACGCGGGCACGCCGATGCCGCCGTAGCTCGCACCGGTGACGACGACGCCGGCGGGCAGCGCACCGACGACGCGTGCGTGCCACTCGCGGTGGTGTGGGCGGTACTGCGGGAACCCACCGGGCCAGCGCGACACGCGTACCGCGGTCGGCCGGAGGTCGAGGCCGAGGTGTCCACCGACCTCGGTGACCGCGCGATCGACGAGTTCGTCGTCGTCGAGGCCGTCGACCGGCAACCCGTCGCGACCCAACGAGACTCGGAGCACCTCGCCGCGCGCTGGGCGCCAGTGGGCCCACTTCTGCGAGCCGAACGACGCTGCGGTGACCGTTCGCTGCACCGGCTTGGGCACGAGGTAGCCGCTGCGTCCCACCAGTCGATCCGGCCACTCGTCGACGGCGAGCGTGACGATGACGACGCCCGCGTGCTCCATCGTCGCCATCAGGCGCGCTGCCTCCGGGGCGGCTGCCGGCGAGCAGCGGTGCGGTGGGTGCCGCCGGTGTTGCCAGCACCACGACGTCGAACCGCTCGTCGTCGACCCGCCATCCGGAGCCATCGGCCGCGAGCGAGGTCACGGCCGTCCCGGTGCGGATCGTCACGCCCTGTGCCGTCGCCGCTGCGGCCACGGCGTCGGTCAGCGTCGCCATGCCCGATCGCGGGGCGAGGAACAGAGGTCCGTCGGTGACCGGCATCGCCGTGCGCATCGCCCTGGCGCCGAGGAGCAGGCTGCGGCCGCGACCGGCCAGCGAGGCGAGCTGCGGCACCATCGCCAGGCTGGCGTGGTCGGTGTCGGTGGCGTAGATGCTGCCGACGAGGGCGTCGACGAGGCGCTCGTGGACCTCGTCGCCGAAGCGGCTGCGCACGAGCGCGCCGATCGAGTCGTCGGGGTCGCCGCGGCGGGGGAGCAGCGGTTCGACCGCCGCCCTGAGCTTGCCCCGCGGCGACAGCAGGCCGGTCGTCGCCAGACGCAGGATGTCGGTCGGCACCCCCAGCAGCACACCCTCCGGGATCGGGTGCAGGCCGTGGTGCCAGACCGCTGCCGTCGCGTCGGTCGGTGATGTCAGGTCGAGGTCGAGCGACCGAGCGAGATCGGCGGCATCGGGCACCCTGGCGAGGAAGGCGTCGGCGCCCTCGTCGACGGCCGAGAGCCCGGCGAACGGCGTGGTGTGCAGCTTGCCGCCGAGGCGGTCGGTCGCCTCGCGGAGCTCGATCGCCACGTCATCGGTGTCGACCAGCCCGGCGAGGGTGTAGGCGGTGGTCAGCCCGCTGATCCCGCCCCCGACGACGAGGACGCGTTTCACGTGATGAGTACGCGCTCGGCCAACGCAGCGAGCACCGTCGGGTCGTCGTTCATCGACGCCGTGCGCCGGAACGACAGGCCGTGGTCCTCGGCGCGCCGGCTGGCCTCGATGTCGAGGTCGTAGAGCACCTCGAGGTGGTCGGCGACGAAGCCGCACGGGCAGACGACCAACCCGTCGGCGTTCTCCGACGGCCCCAGCTCGTCGATGACCTCGAGCACGTCGGGACCGATCCACGGTTCGGGCGTGCGCCCGGCGGACTGCCACCCGACCGACCACTGCGCCCACGGTGCGAGGCCGAGGCGTCCGGCGACGGCGGCCGCGGTCGCTCGCAGCTCGCTGGGGTAGCGGGTCGCCGGTGTCGAGGATCCGGCGTGGCAGCGAGTGGGCGGTGAACAGCACCTTGGTGTTCGCCGGCATGCCGTCGAGCGAGCGGCGGACCTGGCCGGCGAGGAAGTCGACGTATGCCGGCTCGACCGCCCAGCTCTCGACGCCGGCGAACGGCAGCCCGGCGTCACGAGCTGCGGCCTCGGCGCGACCGAGGTACTCGCCGACCGACAGCGCCGAGAAGTGCGGCGCCAGCACCAGCCCGACGATGCGCTCGACCCCATCGGCTGCCAGCGCCGCCACACCCGCCTCGATCTTCGGCTCGGCGTGCTTGAGGCCGACGGCGACGACGAAGCCTCCCGGCCGGCGCTCGTCGAGCGCTGCTTGCAGTCCGGCGCGCTGGGCCTCGGTGATCGCGGCGAGCGGCGACAGGCCGCCGATCGCCTCGTACCGGCGGGTGAGGTCGGCGAGCTGCTCGGCGCTCGGCGGACGGCCACGGCGGATGTCGGTGTAGTAGGCCTCGATCTCCGATGGCGCACGTGGCGTGCCGTATGCCATCAGCACGACACCGGTCGTCATGACGTGTCGCCTCGTGGACGAGGTCGACGATCGCCGCCAGCACGCCTGGGTCGGATGCCGGATGGACACCGTGGCCGAGGTTGAAGACGTGCGCCGGATGTCCGCCGTTGTCGGCCAGCACGTCGCGGGTGGCGGCGAGCGCGACGTCGGCACCGGCCAGCACGAGGGCCGGGTCGAGGTTGCCCTGCACCGCGACGTCGACGCCGAGACGACCGCGAGCAGCGCGGATCGAGGTGCGCCAGTCGAGACCGATCACCCGTGGTCCCGCCGCCCACATCGACTCCAGCAGGTGGTCGCAGCCGATCCCGAAGTGGATGCCGGGTGCGTCCGGGTGTCGCGCGGCGAGCTCGGCGAACACCCGCCGGCTGTGCGGCAGCACCAGTCGCTCGTAGTCGGCGGCCGACAGCGCGCCGGCCCACGAGTCGAACAGCTGGAACGCCTGGGCGCCCGCCGAGAGCTGGACGTCGATGAACGTGACGGCCATCGTCGCCAGCCGGTCCATGACGTCGTGCCACAGTGCCTCGTCCGTCCGGGCGAGCGCCTTGGTGTGCTCGTACGTTCGACTCGGGCGACCCTCGATCAGGTAGCTGGCCACGGTGAACGGCGCACCGGCGAAGGCGAGGACGGGCACGTCCCGATCGAGCTCGGCGGCGACGAGCGCGCACCGTCTCGGCGACGTGGGCGACGTCGTCGGGCTCGAGCGGTCGCAACCGGCGCAGATCGTGGCGGTGGCGCAGCGGCTCGACGGCGACCGGCCCGGTGCCCGGCGTGACGTCGATCCCGAAGCCGACGGCGTGGGGCGGCACGACGATGTCGCTGAACAGCACGGCCGCGTCGACGCCGTAGCGGCGGACCGGCTGCAGCGTGATCTCGGCGGCGAGGTCGGGGCGGGCGATCGCGTCGAGGATCGACCCGTCGCCGCGGATCGCCCGGTACTCGGGCAGGCTGCGCCCGGCCTGGCGCATGAACCACACCGGTGTGTGCGCTCCGACCAGGCCGTTCGCCGCGGCCAGGAACGGCGAGGAGCGTCCTGGGTCGACATGGCCCGGCCGACGCTACCCCCGCAACGCCGCCCAGCCGGTAGAGTAGCGCGACCCATTTTCGCTCTCGCTCAACGACGGAATGACGCAGCAGCACCCAGAACTGGCCGCCGAGCAGGCCCACGTCGATCTCGCCTACGACTGCCTCGACCGCACGAGGCAGTCGGCGTGGCGGCTCCGCGACCTCAACGAGGCCGACCTCGGGGGCACGTTCCAGGCCCGTTTCGAGCGCAACGCCTTCGACGAAGTGCTGATCAAGCGCCTCGCCGACCTCGATCTCGGTGACGCCGCGCTGGTGTTCGGGCGCATCGACCGCTACGCCGAGAGCCCCGACGCCACCGAGACGTTCCACATCGGACGGCTCGCCGTCGCCGACGAGCGCAGCGAGCCGGTCGTCGTCGACTGGCGGGCCCCCGTCGCCGAGCCGTTCTACCGGGCGACCGGCCGCGAGCCGATGGGTCTGCTGCGCCGACGCCACTTCATCGTCGAGGGACGCTCGGTGCTCGGCCTCGAGGACGAGCTGTTCGGCGGCGGGCACCTCGGTGTCGGCCACGACGACGGGCTGGTGCCCGACGGCGACGATGCCGACGCCCGTCCGGCGCTGCGCGGCTACTCGACGCTGCTCGCCGCGCTCGAGCGCAGCCGCACCGGCACGCTCGGCGACATCGTCGCCACGATCCAGGCCGAGCAGGACGAGATCATCCGCTCGCCGCAGGCCGGCGTGCTCGTCGTCCAGGGCGGCCCCGGCACGGGCAAGACCGTCGTCGCTCTGCACCGCGCCGCCTACCTGCTCTACACCCATCGCTTCCCGCTCGAGGATCAGGGTGTGCTCGTGATCGGCCCGAACCGGGTGTTCCTCCGCTACATCGAGCGCGTCCTCCCGTCGCTCGGCGAGGCGGGGGTCGAGCAGGTCGTGCTCGCCGACCTCGTGCCGGACGTCGACTGGAGTGGCCCCGGCGACACAGCCGACTCCCCGCTGGCTGCTCGCGTCAAGGGCGACGCGCGCATGTCCGACGTCATCGACAAGGCGGTGCTCGACCGCGAGCGGCCGTTGCGCGACGACCTCGTCGTGCCCTTCCGCACCGGCTACATCCGGCTCACCGCGTCCGAGTCGGCGCGCATCGTCAAGGCCGCCCGCCGCCGCTACCGCCGTCACAACGGCGCGCGGCGCTTCGTCGACGGCGACGTGTTCGCCTCGATGGCGGCCAGTTGGCGCGGCGAGCCCGTGTCGGCCGGCGAGCTGCGCCAGGCGATCCGCCACCTCCCCGAGGTGCGCGCCGCGCTCGAGCGGATGTGGCCCGTGCTCACGCCGGCACAGCTGCTCCACGACCTGTTCGGCTCGCCGGCGCTGCTGCGTCTCGCCGCGGCCGGCATCCTCGACGACCGCGAGATCGAGTCGCTGCACCGTCCCCGAGCCGACGACGTCGCCGACGTGCGCTGGACCCCCGCCGACGTCGCCTTGCTCGACGACGCCAGGGAGGCGCTCGGGCCCAAGCCCGGGCGGGGCGGCAGGATCGCCGAGTCCGACGAGATCCGCACGTACGGGCACATCGTCGTCGACGAGGTCCAGGACCTCACGCCGATGCAGCTGAAGATGGCCGCGCGCCGCTCGCTGAACGGATCGCTGACCGTCGTCGGCGACCTCGCCCAGGCCACCGGGGCGCTGGCGCCCGACGGCTGGGACGACGTGCTCGCCCACCTTCCCGACGCAAGCCGGCCCGCGTCGTCGGGTTGAGCGTCGGCTACCGCATCCCGGCGCAGATCATGGCCCTGGCCGATCGCGTGATGGCCGTGGCGACGCCGGACCTGCGCTCACCACGCGCCGTGCGGATCGGCGACGCCGTGCCGGCCGTCGTCCAGGCGAACGGGGATCTCGCCGCGGCCGTCGCCGAGGCGACGGCGAAGATGGCCGCCGAGCTGCCGGCGGGCGGCGTGGCCGTCGTCGTCCCCGACGGGCTCGCCGAGACGATCTCCGCCGGCCTCACGGCCGCCGGCATCGACCACGGCAGGGCGACGCGGACCGGGCTCGACGACGCCGTCACGGTCGTGCCGGTCAGTGTGGTCAAGGGCCTCGAGCTCGACGGCGTCGTCGTCGTCGAGCCGGCGCGCATCGTGAGCGACGAGCCGCAGGGCTTGCGCGCCCTCTACGTCGCCCTGACCAGGCCCACGCAACGGCTCACCGTGGTCCACTCCGACGCCGTTGCCGGAACCGCTTCGCGAAGCGGCGACCTCAGCCAACACGATCGAGGAACGAGCTGAGGGCAACGGCGCCGGCGGCGGGGTCCTGGAGCATCCACCAGTGGCCGAGCCCCTCGAGCACGGCCACCTCGGCACCGAACCGCTGCGCTGAGCGCCGGGCGAGCTCCTCGCCGCCCGTGTACTGGTCCTCGGTGGCGATGATCACGAGTCCCGGTCGGCGCTCGGCGGCCTCCAGCTCACGTCCCCACTCGGTCATCGCCGGCTGTGCCGCCGAGCGATAGAGGGCGAGGATGCACCGGCCCATCTCCGGGCTGGCTGCCTCGGCGCACGACCGCGCCGCCGCTGTCCGTCATCCCGACGCCGACGAAGGCGGCGGCGCGCTGATCGACGGGCATCGCCGACATCATCTCGACGGCCGCCTCGCCGTCGCCCGGTGTCTGCCACACCTTCGCCAGGTCGTGCCACTCGTAGTCCGGGTCGGCCGCGCCGGCGATGTCGGTCGCCCAGGAGCGGATGAGGTCCGGTCGCGTGCGCGGCCACGCGCTGGACGTGGCCACCGCCCCAGTCGTGACCGACGAGGTCGATCGGTCCGTCCATCGCCTCGAGCTCACCGACGAGCCAGGCGAGGTAGTCGTCGGACGTCGCGCCGAAGCCCTCGGGCACGGGCGCGCCGAACCCCGGTGGCGACAGGGCGACGACGTCGTCGCGCCCGAGCTCGGCGCGCAGCGGATCCCAGATGGCCGCGGTCTCCGGGTTGCCATGGATCAACACCACACTCATGAGACCAACTCCAGCAGACGCTCGCGGTCGGGACCGACCTGGGGCGGCGGCGGGACGTCCTTGGCCACGCCGAGCACGTGCTTGATCGCCCCCTCGCGAGAGAACACCTCGGCCGGCAACGTCCAGCAACCGAGGATCTCCATTGCCCAGCGCGCTGCCTGCTCGTCGACGGTCGCCGCGGTGAACAGGGCCGCGGCGACCCCGCGGGTCGGGTCGGGCTCCGGCTCGCGGCCGTCGATCGCGGCGCGGATCTCGGCGATCCGGCCGCGGTCGATCGCCCGAGTCGAGTCGTGCCACGGGTCGACTTCGGTGCGCGTCGCCTCGTCGAACGCCAGGGCCAGGGCGAGCGGATCGTCGAGGTGGGTGCGGACGGTGTCGCGCATGACCACCGTCTGCAGCAGGCCGAGCGACATGCCTCGCCCGATCGACGGGTTCGTGCAGGCGTGGGCGTCGGCGATCGAGACCATCCCCGTGACGACCGGCGCGCCGTCGACGACGAAGTGGCGTGTGCGGTCGACGATGCCGCTCATCGACACCATGTCGCTGATCGGCTCGCCGTCGAGCCAGGCGTCGAACCCGGCGCACTCCCTGACGACCCGCTCGAACGTGGCTGCGTCGCGCAGTCGCCGCAACGGTGCGTCGCTCGACGCCGAGTAGACGGTCGTCGACCACGTGCCGTTGTCGGCCGGGATGCACAGCAGCGAGATCGACCCGGCCGGAGTGAGCACGGCTCCGGGGAGCTCGGGCACCGATCCGTCGGCGGAGCGGAAGAAGCGCCCGGTGTAGGTGAAGCCGAAGTCCTCGGCCTCCTCCTCCGGCGCCCGACCGCCGATCTCGGTGATCCAGTCCGTGGTGGGCGATCGCCGTCCGGTGGCGTCGACCACGAGGTCGGCGGCGATCTCCTCACCGCCGGCCAGGCGGAGACCGGCGACGTGCGGGACACCGTCTGTGGCCGCCGATCCGGTGAGCAGGCCGGCCACGGCCACACCACGGCGGACGTCGACGCCGGGCTCGTCGGCCGCGGCGGTGGCGAGCGCCCACTCGATCGTCGTTCGCCTCCCGGTCACGGTGGTGAAGCGCTCGTCGTCGAGATCGATCGGCAGGCCCTCGGCCTGGTCGAACACGAGGCCGCCGGCGGCGACCAAGCGTTCGACGACGTCGGGCAGCTCTGCTCGCATCACCCCGTGACCTCGCGCCAGCATGATGTGGGGCATGCGGAACTGGCCGACCGATCGCCGGTTCCACGCCCACGCTGCCTCGGGCGAGTCCGGGACGGGATCCGGGTCGCGCTCGAGCAGCGTGACGTCGTGCCCGTCGCGCGCCAGCATGATCGCTGCCGCTGTCCCGCAGATCCCTCCGCCCGCTACCACGATGCTCGCCATGCTCGCCCCTTCCGGCCGTCGCCGAGCGTAGGCGGACGAGCACAGCGAGGGCGGAGCCGGTTCGGCGGACCGCCCCCAATCTGGGCGCGAATCGTCTCAACGCGATCTGGGCGCGCTCCGTCTCGGATTCCGGGACGATCTGCGCCCAGAAGCCCGTCGCCGACGGCGACGACGTCATTGATAGGCGGCGATCAGCACGAGCAGGTTCTTGTGCGCCTTGTCGGCGTCGGCGGGCCGGCGCCGCTCGACGGAGCGACGGACGAGCTGGATCACCGTGTCGAACCCGTCGAGCAGGTCGGGTCGCTCCTCGGCGATCTGCGGCCGGATCCCACCCCACAGCTCGTCGATGCGGGCGAGCGCCTCGCGCTGACCGTCGTTGTCGATCAGTGCCGCGCTCAGCGCGGCGGTCTCCGCCGACAGCGCGGCGAGCGGATCGCCGACGCCGACGCTCGTCGAGGCGACGCTGGTCGTCTCGGGCGTTTCGAAGGTCGTCTCGGCGCAGGCCGACGCCATCACGAGCGTCAGGACGAGTGCGCCGGCGCGCGCCAGCGCGTCACGCACTGACCAGGATGCGGGCGCTGGCGAAGGCGCCGACGCCGACGTGGTGGCCGGCGATCTCGACCGTGACGGTGCCGTCGGGCGACGCCGCGGTGATCGTGCCGGCGTTGCCCGGTTGCAGCGCGCTGGCCTCGAGGAACTCGAGCAGTCCCGGTGTGAACTCGAGCTCCTCGGTGATCCGGCGGATGGTGAACTCCTCGCCGATACCGACTGTCGGCCAGCGGCCGTGAGTCGGTCTCGACGTAGGCCGAGCCGGGGATCGGGTTGCCGTGCGGGCACGTCGTCGGACTGCCCAGCAAGCGGTCCATGCGCCTGCTCGACGTGGTCGCTCATCACGTGCTCCCACTTGCCGGCCTCGTGGTGCGCCTCGGCCCACGACAGGTTGAGCACGTCGGTGAGGAAGCGCTCGGCGAGGCGGTGCCGCCGCACGACCGTCGTGGCCAGGTGCTGGCCGGCTTCGGTGAGGCGGATGCCGGCCGTCGTGTCGATCAGGCCCTCCGAGTCCAGCCGGCGCATCATCTCGCTGACGGCTGGGCGGCTGACGTTGAGCCGTTCGGCGATGCGCGCCTGGATGACGTCGACATCGTCCTCGGCGAGCTCGAAGATGCACTCGCAGTACTCCTCGAACGCCGGGTGGTGCTCTCCTACGACGGCCATGGGTCGGATCCTACTGTGGGGGTGTGACGTCGCCCCCCGACCGTCCTGTGTCCACACAGCGCGTCGTGGTCGTCGGCGCCGGGTTCGGTGGCCTCGCCGCGGCCCGCGGTCTGCTCGGGGCGCCCGTCGACGTGACGCTGGTCGACGCCAACAACTTCCACACGTTCCAGCCGCTGCTGTACCAGGTCGCCACGGCGGGCCTCGACTCCGAGAACGTCGCCCACGCCATCCGCGGGATCGTCCGGCCAGGTCGGCGCCGTCCAGGGAACGTCGACGTGCGCATGGCCCGTGTGACGGGGATCGACCTCGACGGCCGCCAGGTCTGCCTCGACGACGGCGACCGGCTCGGCTACGACATGCTCGTGATCGCCGCCGGCGCCGTGTCGCACCACTTCGACGTGCCCGGGGTCGTCGAGCATGCCTTCCCGCTCAAGCACCTCGACGACGCCTTGAGGCTGCGGGCGCACGTGCTCGATCGCTTCGAACGAGCTGCCGCCGATCCTGGCGCCGTGACCGACGGCTCCCTCGACGTCGTCGTGTGCGGTGGCGGGCCGACCGGCGTGGAGATGGCGGGGGCGCTGCGCGAGCTGTACGAGCGGGTGCTGGCCAAGGACTTCCCGCAGCTCCCGGTCCGCGACGCCCGCATCGTGCTCGTCGAGATGGCCGACCGCCTGCTGACCCCGTTCACGCCGAAGTCGTCGAGCCGCGCCCTGCGGACGCTCGAACGCCGCGGCGTGGAGGTCCGCCTGGGGGCCGGCGTCGCCGCGGTCGACACCGGCGGCGTGCGGCTCACGGACGGGACGGTCATCCCGGCGGGCACGACGGTGTGGGCGACCGGCGTCACCGCCGACCCGCTGGCCCGGATGCTCGGCACGCCGACAGGACGTGGCGGGCGGCTCGTCGTCGAGCCCGACCTGTCGTTGCCCGGGCGGCCCGAGGTGTTCGCCGTGGGTGACATCGCCGCCACGCCCGATCACGACGGCACGCCGCTCCCGCAGGTCGCCGCGCCGGCGATGCAAGGCGGCCGGCACGTCGCCCGGCAGATCGTGCGGCGCGCCGAGGACCGGCCCACCGAGCCGTTCCGCTACCGGGACAAGGGGCAGATGGCGACGATCGGGCGACACGACGCGGTCACCGAGCTGGCGAACGGGTGGCGCTTGTCGGGACCGATCGGTTGGGTGTCGTGGCTCGGCCTGCACCTCGTCTACCTGATGGGGTTCCGCAACCGGATCAACGTGTTCGTCGACTGGTCGTGGAACTACCTCACCTACGACCGGGCGAGCCGCATCCTGCGCGAGACGGACCGGGGGCGCTGAGGGTGGCCGCGGCCGCCCCGCTCCGTGCCCGCGGCCTCACGGTGGTGCGCGGCCCCCTGACCGTGCTCGACTCGGTCGACCTCGTCGTCGCGCCCGGCCAGCGGATCGGCCTGGTCGGTCCCAACGGGGTCGGCAAGTCGACGCTGCTGCAGGCGCTCGCCGGCACGGTGCCGCTCGAGAGTGGCGCGGTCGAGCGCACGCCGCCGACGGCGACGGTCGGCTACCTCCCGCAGGAGCCGTCGCGGTCCGACGTCGAGACCGTCGCCATCTACCTCGCCAGGCGGACCGGCGTGACGACCGCCACCGCCGAGCTGGAGGCGGCGACCGTCGCCCTGGCAGGCGACGTCGACGGCACCGGCGACCGGTACTCGGTCGCCCTCGACCACTGGCTGTCGCTGGGCGGCGGCCGACCTCGACGCCGCGCATCGGCCAGGTCTGGGCCGAGCTGGGTCTGCCGGCGCGACTGCTGGAGCAGCCGACGTCGTCGCTGTCGGGTGGCGAGGCGGCGCGGGCCGGGCTGGCCGCCCTGTTGCTCGCCCGCTTCGACGTGTTCCTGCTCGACGAGCCGACGAACGACCTCGACCTCGACGGCCTCGATCGCCTCGAACGCTGGGTCGCCGGTCTGCGCGCGCCGGTGGTGCTGGTGAGCCACGACCGCACGTTCCTCGCCAGGACCGTCACCCACGTCGATCGAGCTCGACGAGTTCACCCACCGCGCCACCCAGTACGGCGGCGGCTGGCAGTCCTACCTGGACGAGCGGGAGGTCGCCCGGCGGGCGGCGTGGGAGCGGTTCCAGGACTACGACACGCAACGCCGCTCGCTGGCCGGCCGGGCCCAGCGCGAGCGGGAGTGGGCATCGCAGGGCCTCTCCAAGGCGCGCAAGGCCGACGAGCCGGACAAGAACATCCGCGCCTTCAAGATCAACCAGACCGAGCAGCTCGCCGGGCGGGCTGCACGCACGGAACGGGCGATGGAGCGGCTGGAGGCCGTCGACAAGCCGCGTGAGCCGTGGCAGCTGCGGTTGCAGGTGCAATCACCCGGGCGGAGTGGCGACGTCGTCGCCCGGCTCGACGGCGCCGTCGTGCGGCGTGCGTCGTTCCAGCTCGGACCGGTCGACCTCCTCGTCGGCGCCGGGGAGCGGATCGCACTCGTCGGCGCCAACGGCTCCGGCAAGTCGACGCTGATCGATGCCCTGCTCGGCCGCGTTCGAGCTCGACGCCGGGCAGCGGATGGTCGGTCCGAGCGTGGTCGTCGGTGAGGTGGAGCAGGCACGCGATCGGCTCGACGGGCCGGCCTCGCTGCTGCGCGCGTTCCAGGACGCCACCGGCTCGGACGCCGGCGACGTGCGCACGCTGCTGGCCAAGTTCGGCCTCGTCGCCGATCACGTCACGCGCCCGTCGTCGACGCTGTCGCCGGGCGAGCGGACGCAGGGCGACGCTGGCCCTGCTGATGCACAACGGCGCCAACCTGCTGGTGCTCGACGAGCCGACGAACCACCTCGACCTGCCGGCGATCGAGCAGCTGGAGGCGGCACTGGACACGTTCGACGGCACCGTGCTGCTCGTCACCCACGACCGCTCGCTGCTCGAACGCGTCCGCCTGACACGGCGCATCGAGCTGACCGCCGGTCGCGTCAGCTCCGACGCGGCGACCTGATCGCCGCCGCGCGAGGCTGGGGCGTCCGCGCGAGAAGGGGTTGCCAATGGGATCCAACGAGAACGTCGAGGTCGTCGTCGTCGGTGCCGGGTTCGCCGGCCTGCACATGCTCTACCGGCTGCGCCAGCTCGGGCTGTCCGCCGTCGCCCTCGAGTCGGGCGACGACGTCGGCGGGACGTGGTACTGGAACCGCTACCCCGGCGCCCGCTGCGACATCCCGACGACCGACTACACGTACTCGTTCGACCCCGAGCTGGAGACGGAGTGGACGTGGTCGGAGAAGTACGCCACGCAACCGGAGATCCTGCGCTACCTCCAGCACGTCGCCGACAAGCACGACCTGCGCAAGGACATCCGCTTCTCGACGCGCGTCGCGTCGGCGAGCTGGGACGAGGGCGCATCCCGGTGGACCGTCACGACGGATCACGGCGACGAGATCTCCGACCCGCCACCTCGTGATGGCGTCGGGCTGCCTGTCGATGCCCAAGGACCTCGACATCGAGGGCGCCGACCGCTTCGCCGGCGAGACGTACTTCACGAGCCGCTGGCCGCACGAGGGCGTCGACTTCACCGGCATGCGGGTCGGTGTCGTCGGCACCGGCTCGTCGGGCATCCAGTCGATCCCGGAGATCGCCAAGCAGGCCGGCGAGCTGGTGGTGTTCCAGCGCACGCCGAACTTCTCGATGCCGGCCCACAACGGCCCGGCATCCGCCGAGCGACTGGCCCAGATCGCCGAGGACCGTGAGGCGTACCGCGAGGCGGCGCGCTGGACGCAGGCCGGGGTGAGCGATGGACATCCCGCTGGAGACCGTCGCCATGCTGCCCGACGAGGAGCGCAGGGCGCGCTTCGACGCGGCATGGGAAGAGGGCCATCTGCTGTCACTGGGCAGCCGGTACACCGATCTGATCACCAACCGCGCCGCCAGCGACACCATCGCCGCGCTGTTCCACGAGCGCATCCGCACCGATCGTGAAGGACCCGGACACCGCCGATGCGCTGTGCCCCACCGACCACGCCATCGCCACCAAGCGGATGTGCCTCGACAGCGGCTACTACGAGACGTTCAACCTGCCGCACGTGCGCCTGGTCGACCTGCGCAAGCAGCCGATCACGACGGTCACGGAGAAGGGGATCGACACGACCGAGGAGTCGTTCGAGTTCGACGCCATCGTCTACGCCACCGGCTTCGACGCCATGACCGGGGCCATCGTCGCCGTCGACATCACCGGTCGCGACGGCGTGTCGCTGAAGCAGAAGTGGGCCGACGGCCCGGTCACGTACCTCGGCCTGACGACCGTCGGGTTCCCGAACCTGTTCATGATCACCGGGCCCGGGAGCCCGTCGGTGCTGTCGAACATGGCGGTGTCGATCGAGCAGCACGGTCGACTGGATCGCCGACCGCCTGGCCTGGATGCGCGACCACGGCTTCGACACCATCGAGCCGACCCCGACGGCCGAGGCCGGGTGGGTCCAGCACGTCAACGACTGCGCCGACATCACCCTGTTCCCGACGGCCAACTCCTGGTACATGGGCGCCAACGTGCCCGGCAAGCCGCGGGTGTTCCTGCCCTACGTCGGCGGCGTCGACCGCTACCGGGCGGCGTGCGACGAGGTCGTCGAGCGCGGCATGTACGGCTTCCGGCTGACCGGCGCCGAGCGGCGAGCAGTGCAACGACGGGGTGATCCGCCGCGTGCAGCCCGACGTGACGATCGTGCTGGAGATGATGGCCGAGATGGGCCTGCCGCCCATCGAGACGATGTCGGTCGACGAGGCCCGGGCGTTCATCGACCAGATGAACGCGGTGCGCCCGCCGGGGCCGGATGTCGGCGAGATCGTCGACGGCGTGCTCCCGGGTCCGGCGGGCGACCTCGCCTACCGGCTGTACCGGCCGGAGGGCTCCGGCCCGTTCCCGGTCGTCGCCTACTTCCACGGCGGCGGATGGGTGCTCGGCGGCCACGACTCCGACGATCCGCTGTGCCGTGACCTGTGCGCCCGTTCCGGCGTCGTCATCGTGTCGCGTCGACTACCGCCACGCGCCCGAGGAGCGCTTCCCGGCCGCCGTCGAGGATGCGTTCGCCGCCGTCGAGTGGATCGCCGAGCACACCGTCGAGCTCGGCGGCATCCCCGGCGAGCTCGCCGTCGCCGGGTGGAGCGCGGGCGGCAACCTGGCCGCCATCGTCTCCCGCTTGGCGCGCGATGCCGGCGGGCCGGAGATCGTCGGGCAGCTGCTGCTCACACCGGTCACCGACGCCGACATGACGCGGGAGTCGTACGTCGAGAACGTCGACGGCTACGTCCTGACGACGGCGCTGATGGAGTGGTTCTGGGGCCACTACGCCGATCCCGACGACCGGGCCGATCCCAAGGCGTCGCCGCTGCGCGCCGACGACCTGTCGGGCCTGCCGCCGGCGTTCGTCGTCACGTGCGAGTTCGACCCGCTGCGCGACGAGGGCCGCGCCTACGCCGACGCGCTGGCCGCCGCCGGCGTGCCGGTCGACGGGTTCACCGCCCGCGGCCACACGCACACGTCGCTGACGATGGTCGACGTCGTCCTCTCCGGCGCCGACCCCCGCGCCCAGATGGCCACCGCCCTCCGCGGCTTCTTCACCCCAGATCGGGTTCTGACGACAGTCTGTGCCCGCTGAGCGCGATAACTCGACAGAGAATCCGTCATGAAGGTCGTCGACACGCTCCGCTCGGTGATGCACTTCCGGCGGATCGAGCTCGACGCGGCGAAGCGACGGCTGGCCACGGCGGCGTCGGTCGAGGACCTCCGCCGGATCGCCAAGCGCCGGCTGCCGCGACGGCGTCTTCGACTACATCGACGGCGGCGCCGAGGACGAGCGCTCGCTGCGCAACAACAGCGACGCCTTCGCCCGCATCGAGTTCCGGCCGCGGGTGCTGCGGTCGGTCGGCGACGTCGACCCGTCGACGACGCTGCTCGGCAAGCCGCTGCCGTTCCCGCTGGTGCTGGCGCCGACGGGGTTCACGCGCATCGCCGATCCCGAGGGCGAGCTGGCCGTCGCCCGGGCGGCCGAGCGGGCGGGGCTGCCGTACACGCTGTCGACGATGTCGACGCGGTCGATCGAGGAGGTCGCCGCGGTCAGCAACGGCCGGCGCTGGTTCCAGGTGTACGCGTGGCGTGACCGCGGGATGGTCAAGGAGATGGTCGACCGCTCCCGCGAGTCGGGGTACGAGGCGCTCGTGCTGACGGTCGACACCGCCGTGCTCGGCCGGCGCGAGCGCGACGTGCGCCGTGGGTTCTCGCTGCCGCCGAAGCTCGGCGTCGGCACGCTGATCGACGGGGCGGTGCACCCGGGGTGGACGTGGGCGTTCGTGCGGTCGGATCCGATCGTGTTCGCCAACGTCGCCGGGCGCGACGCGGGAGGGGCCGAGCGACGGCACCGACGACGCGGTGTCGCTCGCCGGCGTACGTCAACGCCCAGTTCGACCCCGACCTGTCGTGGGACGACGTCGACTGGCTGCGCTCGGTGTGGGACGGTCCGATCATCGTCAAGGGGATCCAGTCGGTCGACGATGCCGTGCTCGCCGCCGAGCGCGGCGTCGAGGCCGTGGCGCTGTCCAACCACGGCGGCCGCCAGCTGGACACGGCGCCGGCGCCGATCGACCTGGTGGCGCCCGTGGCCGACGCCGTCGGCGGGCGCACGGAGATCATCTGCGACGGCGGGGTCCGGCGGGGGAGCGACATCGTCAAGGCGGTCGCCCTCGGGGCCACCGCGTGCATGGCCGGGCGGGCCTACCTCTACGGCCTGGGCGCCGCCGGCGAGCGCGGCGTCGACCACGTCCTGTCCCTCCTCGACACCGACGTCCGCCGCACCATGGCCCTCATCGGCGCCCGCACGCATCGCCGACCTCACCCCCGACCTCGGTCCGGTTCTGACGACACTTGTGCCCGCTGAGCGGGCACAACTCGACAGAGAACCCGGAATTTCCCTTTCCGGCGCGTCGAAACACCCATGACGGGTGTGATCAACCGTCCTGATGTCCTCGCCCTGTTCGCCCGCCAGCACTGGGTCGCCGGCCGTCGCCAACTGACCGAGCTCGGTGTGTCGACCGTCGGCGATCGACCGCGCCCGCCGGACGCGGCGAGGTCGTGTCGCTCTACCGAGGCGTGCTCGCCGTGCGCCCACGTGCGAGCTGTCGTTCGAGGGTCGAGCGCTCGCCCTGCAGCTCGCCGCCGGTCCTGGAGCGTTCGTCAGCGGGCCGTCCGCCGGCGTGCTGTACGGGCTGCGCGAGATGCCCCGGCAGCGCATCGAGGTCACGATCAAGCAGCGACGGTCGGCGACCGTGCCCGAGCCACACCGGCTCGTCGTGACGTCGTGGCTCGATGAGCCGCGTGACGTCGTCGACCCGTGCCGACGGGCTCCGCGTCGCGTCGCCGCTCCGGATGCTGTTCGGCCTGGCCGAGCAGTTCAACCAGCACCGATTCCGGCGAGCCGCCGAGGACGCCTGGCAGCTCGGGATCATCACGCCCGACCAAGCCGGCGACTACCTCGCCGCGATCCGCCGCTCGGGTCGACCGGGCGTCATCCGCCTGGAGGCGTGGCTGGAGCAGATCAGCTTCCTCGAGCGCCCGGCGCAGACCGGCTTGGAGCTCGACTTCGTCGAGATGATCGAGCGCGTCGGCCTGCCGGCACCCGTGCGGCAGCACCCGCTGCGCCTCGCCAACGGTGAGCTGATCCACCTCGACCTGGCGTGGCCGGCGGCACGGCTGGCGGTCGAGCCCGGTCACTCACGCTGGCACGTCGACGTGGCCAAGGACCAGGCTCGCGACCGAGCGTGTTCCGTCGTCGGGTGGCAGGTCGAGCGGTACGACCAGGACGCGAGGAAGGACAAGCGCGGCACCGCGCTCGAGATCCTGGCGATCTATCGCCGGCGGATCGCCGATCTCGGCGGTTCCTTGTCGAGTTCGTCGCGCTGAGCGGGCACAAGTGTCGTCAGAACCCGAGCGGATCAGGCGAGGGCGGAGGTGACGAGGGTGGTGAAGTGGGTGCGGCCGTCGGGGCGGAGGTGGATGCCGTCGCCGTAGAAGCAGTCGCCGGGGCAGTCCTGGGTGGCCCAGTCGACGACGACGACGTTCGGGTACCGGCCCTGCAGGCCGCGCAGCAGGTCGTTGTTCGGCGGCACCCAGCTGCGATCGGCGCGGACGGTCATCACGACGACACGCGGCACGCCGGCGAGCTCGCCCATCATCCGGTCGAGGTCGGCGGCGTCGATCGGCCCGTTCGTGCCCAGCGACATGACCACCGTGCTCCCGAGGCGGCCCTCGGCGTGCAGGCGGATCACCTGGTCGAGCCCGTGGACGAACGCCCGTGAGACGACGGCGTCGACGCAGAACCCGGCGCCGGCGAGGTTGGGGGCGGCGCCGAGCATCACGGAGTCACCGAGCGCGTACCGATCGATCGGCGTCGCCAGGCACGGGTCACCCGACCGGCGCCGCCGTGGTCGTGGTCGTCGTCGGCGCCACCGTCGTCGTCGGCGCCACCGTGGTCGTCGGCGCCACGGTGGTGGTCGGCGCGATGGCTCGCCGGCACCGACGTCGTCGTCGTCGTCGACGTCGACGTCGTCGTGCGTCGGTCTCGGGCGCGGCGCCGATTGTGGATGCGGCGGCGCCTTGGCGGCGAACGGGTCGCCGACGGAGCTGCTGGCCGCCTCCTGGGCGACCGCGATCTCGTTCGGCCGGACCTCGGCCGTGGCGAGGCCCGCACCGGCCGCAGCGACGACGACGACCGCCAGCGGCGCTGACGCCGGCGAACGCCCTGCGCACGTTCACCGGGCGCAGCCGCTGCAACCGCCGGCACGCCCGCCGGAACGTCCCGCGCCGGATCGGCGTCTCGATGATCCGGAACGACACCTCGGTGACGACCGCCGTGATGGCCAGGGCGGCGACGAACTGGGCGACCGACAGCGGCCGCCCCGACACCCGCCGCATCGCCTGGTAGATCGGCCAGTGGTACAGGTACAAGCCGTACGACCGGGTCCCGATCCACAACAACACGCCGGTGCCCAGCAGCCGGCCGGCCACCGACCGACGATGGGTCACCGCGGCGATCACCGCCACCGACGCCAGCCCACACAGCAAGAACCCGGCAACCGTCGTGATGTGCGACCACCAGCACAACGCGCCCAACCCGACCAACGCCACCACCGCCGCCACGTCCAGCAGCCGGGCGCGTGCCCGCAGCGGCCCACGCATCACCGCCGCCGGGCGCCACACCAGCGCCAGCGCCGCGCCCAACAACAGCCCGGTCAACCGGGTCGGCGTCGACAGGTAGAGGACGTCGACCTTGGAGATGCACCGGCCGCCCACCTCCCAGTAGGCGTCGGGCGTCAGCTCGCACGTGCCGACCGGACCGGACGGCACGAGTGCGGCGGTGACGGCGGTGATGGCGATGGCGGCGGCGACCAGCCACACGCTCATCGACGGCAACCGGCGCCGACCCAACCGGATCAACCCGATCATCACCAACGGCCACAACAGGTAGAACTGCTCCTCCACCGCCAAGCTCCACAAATGCCGCAACGGCGCGAAATCACCAGCCGCCGTGTACCCCTGCCCAACCCAGATCTGATACCAGTTCGACACGTACAACAACGCCGCCAACACATCCCCACGCAACAACCCCAACGCATCACGACGGAACAACGCCGTGTACACCGTCACCCCCACCAACAACGCAAACAACGCCGGCAACAACCGCCGCGCCCGCCGCTGGTAGAACCGGCCCAAACTCACCGTCCCGACCGCTCGTGCTCACCGATCAACAACATCGTGATCAAGTAGCCACTGATCACGAAGAACACCTCGACACCCAAGAACCCGCCCGGCAACCACGCCGGGTTGGCGTGATACACCATCACCGCCATCACCGCCAACGCCCGCATCCCATCCAACCCAGGCAGGTACGGCAGCGCGCCGGTGGATCGCGGCGCCGTCGTCGGAGCAGAGGTGAGTGTGCGCATCAGTGATCGGTCCGTCCGCCAGGCCGGGTGACGAGCCGGACAGGGTACCGCCACCGGACTTCGGCGGCCGGTACTGTCGGGCACTTGATCTCGTTGCCGCGAGTGCTCGCCGTGCCGGCGGCAGTGGCGGTGGTGCTGACGATCGTCGGTGCCTGGGTCGACGGATCACGGAACGACTCCACCGGCGACGCGGCCCCGGCGACGTCGACCTCGGTGAACGCGGCGACCGTCGCCCCGGCCGGCGCCGACGACGTCGTGCACGTCGGTCGTCCACGTCGGCGACTCGACGTCGGTCGGGCTGATCGACGCCGGCCTCGACGCCCAGTACCGCCGGGTCGGCGTCACCGACCCGCGCCTGGAGATCTCCGGCGCCCGCTCGACCGTCGAGACGCTCAGCGGGCAGACCAACGCCGTCGAGGTCGCCGCCGGCCTCAAGGCAGCCGGCTACGAGGGCTGCTGGGTCCTCGCCCTCGGCACCACCGACACCGCCAACGTCGCCGTCGGCGGCAGCGTCGAGCCGTGCCGAGCGCATCGACCGCATGCTCACGGCGATCGGCGACGACCCGATCCTGTGGGTCAACGTGAAGACGCTCGAGCCGGAGGGCGAGTGGTCGAACGAGCAGATGCAGCTGTGGAACCAGGCGCTCGTCGAGGCCGCCGCGCGCTACCCCGAACATCAAGATCTACGACTGGGCCGCCGTCGTCCAGGACGCCTGGTTCGGTGAGGACCTGCATCCACTACACGCCGGCCGGCAATGCCGAGCGGGCCCGGTTGATCGCCGACGCCCTCGCTCGCCGCGTACCCGGCGGGCTGACTCGTCGACACCCCCTCGGTACCCTGACCACATCGCCGATCACGCTGTGCTCGAGGCGTTCTCGCCCGCCGTGCGGGCCTGGTTCGCGACGTCGTTCCCCGAGCCGACGGCCGCCCAGCAGCAGGGGTGGCCGCCGATCGCCGCCGGCGAGCACACCCTGATCTGCGCGCCCGACGGGGAGCGGCAAGACGCTCGCCGCCTTCCTGTCGGCGATCGACTCGCTGGTCACCACGGCGCCGGTCGACGACCGCACCCGCCGCACGCGGGTGCTCTACATCTCGCCGCTGCGCGCCCTCGCCTTCGACGTCGAGAAGAACCTCGCGCGCGCCGCTGTCGGGCATCGCCCTGGCAGCCGAGCGACTCGGCCAGGCCGTCGTCACCCCCGAGGTCGCCATGCGCACCGGTGACACGGCGGCGCGCGACCGCCAGCGCCTCGTCCGCCGACCGCCCGACCTGCTGATCACGACGCCGGAGAGCCTGTACCTGATGCTCACGTCGAGCGCGGCGGAGACGCTGGTCGGCGTCGAGACGGTCATCATCGACGAGATCCACGCCCTCGCCGCCACCAAGCGCGGCGCCCACCTCGCCGTCTCCCTCGAACGGCTCGAGCAGCTCACCGACCGCCCGCCCCAACGGGTCGGCCTGTCCGCCACGCAGCGGCCGCTGGAGGAGGTCGCCCGCTTCCTCGGCGGCTACGCCGCGCCGGGCCGGCCGCGGCCGGTCACCATCGTCGACGTCGGGATCAGCAAGCCGCTGGAGGTCGAGGTCGTGATCCCGGTCGAGGACATGGCCGACATCGCCCGCGAGACCGGGCCGCAGCGATCGAGCATCTGGCCGAGCATCTACCCGCGCATCCTCGACCAGGTGCTCGAACACCGTTCGACGATCATCTTCTGCAACGCCCGCCGGCAGGCCGAGCGCCTCGCCGCCAAGCTCAACGAGCTCGCCGACGAGCGCGGCATCGGCGGCGAGCTGGTCAAGGCGCACCACGGCTCGCTGGCACGCGAGCAGCGCATCGTCGTCGAGGACGACCTCAAGCGGGGCAACCTGCGCGGCATCGTCGCCACCAGCAGCCTCGAGCTGGGCAT
The DNA here is from genome assembly GCA_963749315.1 of uncultured Acidimicrobiia bacterium. GTDB lineage: Bacteria > Actinomycetota > Acidimicrobiia > Acidimicrobiales > Ilumatobacteraceae > JALZMG01. The sequence continues at coordinate 96,803 of CAVVMS010000031.1, read as the reverse complement.
CGACATGGGCGCCGTCGACCTCGTCATCCAGGTCGAGTCGCCCGGTGCGGTGAGCCGCGGCCTGCAGCGGATCGGGCGCGCCGGCCACCAGGTCGGCGAGCCCAGCCGCGGGACGATCTACCCGAAGCACCGCGGCGACCTGCTCGAGGCGGCCGTCGTCACGCGGCGCATGCTCGACGGGCGCATCGAGTCCACCCGCTACCTGCGCAACCCGCTCGACGTGCTCGCCCAGCAGCTCGTCGCCCACGTCGCCGCGCGTGGCGAGACGCCGGTCGACGAGCTCGCCGCGCTCGTCCGGCGCACGGCCACGTTCGCCGACCTGTCCGACGAGCAGCTCGCCAACACGCTCGACCTGCTCGCCGGTCGCTATCCCAGCGAGGAGTTCGCCGAGCTGCGCCCACGTGTGGTGTGGAACCGGGTCACCGACACGGTCCGGGCGCGCGACGGTTCGAAGCGGCTGGCGGTGACGTCCGGGGGGACGATCCCCGACCGTGGCCTGTTCGGCGTGTTCCTGCCCGACGGCAAGCGGGTCGGCGAGCTCGACGAGGAGATGGTCTACGAGAGCCGTCCCGGCGAGACGTTCGTGCTCGGGGCGTCGACGTGGCGCATCGAGGACATCTCGTTCCAGAAGGTCACCGTCACCCCGGCGCCGGGCGAGCCGGGGAAGATGCCGTTCTGGCACGGCGACCGGCCGGGGCGGCCGCTCGAGCTCGGCCGCGCCCTCGGCGCGTTCGTCCGCGAGCTGCGTGAGCTGCCGCCGGCCAAGGCGACGGCGATGCTGCGCGAGGAGTACGCGCTCGACGAGCTGGCGGCCGCCAACCTGCTGCAGTACGTCGCCGAGCAGGCCGAGGCGACCGGTGTCGTGCCCGACGACCGCACCGTCGTCGTCGAGCGCTTCCGCGACGAGATCGGCGACTGGCGGGTGTGCGTGCTCAGCCCGTTCGGCACGCCCGTGCACGCGCCGTGGGCGATGGCCATCGAGCGCCGGCTGGCCGATCGCTTCGACATGCCGGTCGAGTCGATGTGGGGCGACGACGGCATCGTGCTGCGTCTGCCCGAGGCCGCCGACGAGCTGCCCGTCGACGCCTTGCTGATCGAGCCGGAGGACATCGAGGAGCTCGTCGTGTCGACGCTGCCGCAGACGGCGCTGTTCTCCTCCCGCTTCCGCGAGTGCGCCAGCCGTGCCCTGCTGCTCCCGCGCCGGCGTCCCGACCAGCGCACGCCGCTGTGGCAGCAACGCCAACGCGCCGCCGACCTGCTGGCCGTGGCGGCGAAGTACCCGACGTTCCCGATCCTGCTGGAGGCGTCGCGCGAATGCCTGCAGGACGTGTTCGACGTGCCGGCGCTCCGCGACGTGCTCGGCCAGCTGCGCAGCCGCAGCGTCAGGGTCGTCACCGTCGACACCACCAAGCCGAGCCCGATGGCCCAGAGCCTGCTGTTCAACTGGATCGCCGCCTACATGTACGAGGGCGACGCGCCGCTCGCCGAGCGGCGGGCTGCGGCCCTGGCGCTCGACCGCGACCTGTTGCGCGACCTGCTCGGTGCCGAGGAGCTGCGCGAACTGCTCGACCCCGGTGTGCTCGCCGACGTCGAGCTCGACCTGCAGCGGCTCTCCGACGGCCGGCGTGCGCGCAGCGCCGACGAGCTGCACGACGTGTTGCGCCGCGTTGGTGACCTGACGGCGCCCGAGCTCGACCTGCGCAGCGAGCGCCCGAGCGACGGGTGGTTGGCCGAGCTGCTGGCGGAGAAGCGGGCGATCGAGGTCGTGGTCGCGGGTGAGGTCCGCTACGTGGCGGCCGACGACGCGGCGCGCTACCGCGACGGCCTCGGGTGCGCGCTGCCGCTCGGGCTCCCCGCCGCCTTCACCGATCCGGTCCCGCGACCGATCGAGGACCTCGTCGCCCGCTACGCCCGCACGCACGGTCCGTTCACCGAGCGCGAGCTCGCCGACCGCCTCGGCATCCCAGAGTCCCGCGTGCTCGGAGCGCTCAGCGCCCTCGAGGCCGATGGTCGGGCGGTCCGCGGCGAGTTCCGTCCCGACGGCGTACGGCGGGAGTGGTGCGACAGCGAGGTGCTGCGCCAGCTGCGCAGGCGATCGCTCGCCGCGCTGCGTCGGGAGGTCGAGCCGGTCGAGCCCGAGGCCCTCGCCCGCTTCCTCCCGACGTGGCACGGCGTGCCGCCGCAGCGGCGGGGCGTCGATGCCGTCGTCGAGGCGCTGGGTCTGCTCGCCGGCGCACCGATCGTGGCGTCGACGCTCGAGGCCGACGTGCTGGCGGCCCGCGTCGACGACTACCGCCCGGCACAGCTCGACGAGCTGTGCACGTCGGGCGACGTGCTGTGGGTCGGCGCCGGAGCGATCGGATCGAACGACGGCCGGGTCCGGCTGTGCTTCGCCGACCAGCTGGCCCTGCTCGCTCCCGGCTGGGAGGCGCAGGAACGACCCGGCGGGACGGTGCACGACGCCATCCGCCTCGCCCTCGGCGAACGCGGCGCCAGCTTCTGGGCCCAGCTGCGCGCGGCGACGCCGGGCACGGCCGAGGACGAGCTGCTCGCCGCGCTCTGGGACCTCGTGTGGGCGGGCGAGATCACCAACGACTCGCTCGCCCCGCTGCGGGCGATCACCCGGGCGGGCGGCGGGCGCACCGCTCGCCGTGACGGCCGTTCCCGGCCACGACCAGGACGCCTGACGCGCATCGGGCCGCCCGCCGGCGCCGGGCGGTGGAGCCTCGTCGCGCCATTGCTCGACCCACCGCCGGCGCCGACCGAAGCCGCCCACGCCACGGCCATGCAGCTCGTCGAGCGCCACGGCGTGCTCACCCGCGAAGCGGTGCTCGCCGAGGGCGTCGTCGGCGGCTACGCGTCGGTGTACGGCGTGCTCAAGGTCCTCGAGGAGCGCGGCCAGGTTCGCCGCGGCTACTTCGTCAGTGGTCTCGGCGCCGCCCAGTTCGCCCTGCCCGGCGCTGTCGACCGGCTGCGCCAGGCGCGCGAGCGGGCCGACGACGCGAGCACCGACGCCATCGCTGCGCCGGTCGTGCTGGCGGCCACCGACCCGGCTCAGCCCTACGGCGGCACGCTCCCGTGGCCGGAGTCGGCGGGCAGGCCGGCGCGCACCGCTGCCGCGCTGGTCGTGCTCCGCGACGGGTTGCCGATCGCCTGGTACGACCGCCGCTCGCACCACCTCGTCACGTTCCCGCACACCCACGACGACCGGTCGTGGGCCGAGGCGCTCGCCGACCAGGTGCGCGCCGGCCGGCTGCGCAAGGTCGAGCTGCGCAAGGTCGATGGCGAGCCGCTGGCGTCGTCTCCGAGCGTGGAGGCCGTCACGGCTGCGGCGAAGGCGTCCGGCTTCGCCGACGGCTACCGCGGTCTGACGTTCAGCGGGCGGTAGGTGCGGCGGTCAGGGCTTGTACGTCGTGCCGGCACTCCGGCGACCGGCTCGTCGTCGACGGCCTTCTTGAGGAAGATCATCGGCAGGATGATGCCGGCGAGCAGGCCACCGAGCCAGACGATGATCGTCGCAATGATCCACGTCGACGACACCGTCGATGTTGAACCCGTCGGAGATCAGGGCGGTGACCACGAGACCGATGAACGTGGCGATGAGCGCCACGCTGCCGCGCAGCGCCGGCATGCTGCTCAGCGCCATCTTCGTCAGCAGCGGCTCGGCGATCACCTCGACGAGGGTGAAGATCGCCACGGCGATGAGGAACGCCGACCACTCGATGCTCAGGTCGTCGAGCACCATGTCGGCGATCCACAGGGCGATGGCGTTGGCGCCGAGGTGGATGGCGACGGAGATCAACCACCTGACCATCGCCGCAGCCTAGACGCAGCCGTCAGGTCCGGCGGTGGACCCCGCGCAGACCGGCCCAGGCCAGCTCGGAGACCTGGCTGGCGATCTCGTCGGGGTCGAAGTCGTTGCCGAGGTCGACGAGCCGCCGGCTCGCACCTTCCGCCAAGCCGACGAGGGCATGGGCGAGCGTGAGGCGGTGCTCGGGGTCGATGTCGGCGGCGATCAGCGGGGCGATCGTCTGGGCGATCCCGGCCGTCACTCGGCGCACGGCCCTGCTGAACTCCTCGTCGCGGCGCGAGCCTCCGCCGTACAGGAGCCGGAACGAGGCGTGGTCGTCGGCGACCCAGCGGAAGTAGGCGGCTGAACCCGGCCTCGGTCTGCGAGCGGCCGTCGGGTGCGTCGGACGTCGCCGCCACGACCGCCGCCAGCATGCGCGCTCCGACCTCGTCGAGGAGGGCGCGGTACATGTCGCGCTTGGAGTCGAAGTGCTGGTAGAGGACGGGCTTGGTCACGCCGGCGGCCTCGGCGACGTCGTTCATCGACGTCTCGTGGTACCCCGCCCGGGCGAAGACGTCGAGGGCCACCTCGAGCAGCTGCTCGCGACGTGCGGTGGCGGTGAGGCGCGCGGACATGGTTACCCGATGGTAACCGGGAGCGTCACAGGCCACGCTGTCGGTCGTCCCGCTCGGCTGCCTTGACGGCGTAGCCGAGGACGATCGATGGCGCCAGCAGCACGCACGACGCCACGAGCACGACGATCACGAGCGTCGCCATCGTCGCGGAGAAGCCGACCATCAGGGCGGCGAAGAACAGGGCCATGGCGACGGCGAGCAGCACGTAGCCGATGCGGTTGGCGAGCAACGTCCAGCGGGCGACCTGGGCCCGCCGCCGCCGGATCGGATCGTCGGCGCGCTCCGCTCGCTCATATGGTGACGGCATGGTACGGGTGGCGTGGGACGGCGAGGTCGACGACCGAGTGCTCGTCGTCACGCTCGACCGACCGGAGCGGCGCAACGCCGTCGACCACGCCACGCTGCTCGCCCTGCTCGACGCCCAGCGGACGGCCGCCGATGCCCGCGTGCTCGTGCTGACCGGCGCCCCGCCGGCGTTCAGCGCCGGCGCCGACCTCACGGGGGTCGAGGAAGGAGCGTTCGCCGAGACACTCGGCCAGGTGCTGCGCGGCTTCACCGAGCTGCCGATCCCGACCATCGCCGCGGTCGACGGCCCCGCGCTCGGTGCGGGGACGCAGCTCGCCGTGGCGTGCGACCTCCGTGTGGCGACGCCGTCGAGCCGGTTCGGGATCCCGGCCGCCCGGCTCGGCCTGGTGGTCGACCACTGGACGGTCGAGCGCCTCGCCCGCGAGCTGGGTTGGCCGGTGGCGCGGGCGATGCTCGTGGCGGCGATGGAGTACGAGGCATCCGACCTCCACGCCTCCGGCAGCGTGCACCAACTCGGCGACCTCGACGACGCTCTGGCCTGGGCCCATCGCCTCGCCGCGCTGGCGCCGCTGACGATGGCCGCGCACAAGCTGGCGCTCGAGCGTTCCGGCCCGCCGCCGGATGTCGACACGTCGTTCGAGGCCGCCCGCCTCGCCGCGTGGCGCAGCGCCGACGCCCGGGAGGGCCGCCAGGCGTTCCTCGACAAGCGCCCGCCCCGTTTCACCGGCGCCTGACGCTCACGCTCGGGTCCCTAGCCGGCGAGGAGCGGAGCCACGGCGGCGTCGAGGAGGGGGGCCAGGAACTCGGCCATCGGTGGCGTGAGGTGCGTCTCGTCGCGCAGCACGAGGAGATCGCCGATGACGGCGGGGCAGCTGGTCGGGGTGCAGAACCAGTCGGTGGTGTCGACGAACGTCACGCCATGGGCGCGAGCGGCGGCGACCTCGCCGCTGATCCGTTCCGGCCGGATGGCATCGGCGCGCGGCGGTCGCGCACGCCGATGCGTCGTCGAGATGGCCGGACAGGCACGCCGGCGGGTCGGAACGGGCCGACGGGTTGTCGCCGATGACGACGAGGCGCGGGGCGACGGCCGCCAGTCGGGCGATCGTACGCCTCCGCTCCGGCGGCCCAGCTCGCCGCGTCGTGCTCGGAGTGGTTGTAGGAGTTGGAGACCACGACCAACGCCGGTTGGTTCGTCTCGATCCAGGAGATCGCGGCGTCCCGGTACGGCGGGCACGTGTGGCGCAACACGGGCGTCGGCACCACCACGTCGGTCACCGGGCAACCGCCCTTGGCGATCAGCACCAGGCGGAAGCCGCGCTGCTGGGCGATCAGCTCCAGCGGCTCGTACCACTGCACGGCGTGGGAGTCGCCGTAGAGGAGGATCGTCCGCTCGGCGCCTGGCACGCCGAACTCGCACGGCTGCAGCGCGGGCGTTGACGCCGACGTTGACGCAGCCCTTGGTGTAGGGGAGCGCCCTGTTGCGGGCGGCGGCGAGCGAAGGCCGCAGGTTCGACGGCACCGGCGCCGGGTTCGACGCGGTGGCGAGCACCTGCTGCATCGACGCGACCAGCGCGGCGAGGTCGCCCGTCGGCGCGTCGGCCATGACGAGGGGGAACGTGGTCGTGGTCGGCGCGGCGGTCGACGGGGGTGCTGTCGAGCGCGGGGACCGTCGTGGACCACGGTCGTGCACGACGGTCGTCGGGCTGGCGATCGCGGCGACGGTGAGTTGCGGCGCGGCGGCGGCCTGGCCGCCGTCCAGCGTGGGCATCGCTCGGGAGAGCGCCCATCCCGCGCTCAGCATCAGCACGACCATGGCCGCCCCGAAGGCGAGGCTGCGGGTCGGCACGGCCGCCAGCCAGCGGGCGTGGCGCACCGGGTCCTCGACGAAGCGGAACGACAGCGCCGAGAGCCCGACGGCGATCACCACGGCGACGAAGCGCTGGGTCCAGTTGAGCGGTCCCCATCTCGCATCGGCGAGGACGAGCACCGGCCAGTGCCAGAGGTAGAGCGCGTAGGAGTGCCGGCCGATCCACTGCAGCCCGCCGGCGCGCAGGATCGGGATCGCCGATCCGCCGGCGATCACCGCCATCGTGGCGAGCACCGGCACGAGCACGGCGGTACCCGGCCACGGCATCGCCTCGTCGAACCGCACGCAGGCGACGAGGATGACGGCGAGCCCGCTCCACGCCAGCACCGCACGCACGACGGCCGGGATGCGCGTGATCTGCGTGCCGACGACGGCGAGCAGCGCACCGGCGAGCAGCTCGCCCATTCGCGTCGGCAGCAGGAAGAACGCCCACGACGGCGACCGTGGCGTCATCCACGCGGCGAGGGCGAAGCCGAGCACGCCGCCGATGCCGATCGTCGCCAGCAGCAGCCGGCGGTACTGCCGGGGCCGTCTGGCCAGCAGGACGAGCAGGGGCGGCCAGCACAGGTAGAACTGCTCCTCGACGGCGAGCGACCAGAAGTGCAGGAGCGGCGACGGGGTCGACTCACCGAGCTGGGCGCCGAAGTAGCTCCCGAGCCGGCCGGCGAAGACGATGTTGGACGAGAACGTGGCCGCGGCGGCGACGTCGGTGGCCACCGTTCGCTGCGTCAACGGCGGCAGCACGACGTGCGCGGCGTACGCCGTGGCGACGACCACGAGGGCGGAGGCAGCGAGCAGGCGCCGCGCGCGCCGACCCCAGAACGCGGCGAGCGACAGTCGCCCGGTCTTCGCCAGCTCGCCGAGGATCAGGCGGGTGATGAGGAACCCGGAGACGACGAAGAACACGTCGACGCCGATGAACCCGCCGTGCAGGCCGAACAGCCGGGCGTGGAAGACGATCACGGCGACGACGGCGATGGCGCGCAGGCCCTCGATGTCCGGCCGGAACCCCTGGTCGAGGTGGCGACGGAGGGAGCGCTGGATCGGGTTGTCCGCGGCGGATGCCGTGGCCGCCGCGGCGACTCGATGGGATGGATCGACGCCCAGCGCACGGCCGGATGCGTCGCTGGCAGGTGACGCCGGGTCCGAACCGAGTCCACTGGGGGGCGGAACGTACCGTGACGGCACTCGCCGCCGGGGGATGCTCAGTACGAGCGGGGGAGGCCGAGGACGTGCTCGGCGACGTAGTTGAGGATCATCTCCTGGGAGATCGGTGCAATGCGAATCAGTCGCGCCTCGCGCCAGTAGCGCTCGACGTCGTACTCGGTGGCGTAGCCCATCCCGCCGTGCGTCTGCACCGCCCGGTCGGCGGCGTCCCACGCCGCCTCGGCGGCAAGGTACTTGGCGCTGTTGGCCTGCTCGCCGCACGGCAGGCCGGCGTCATAGCGGGCGCTCGCATCGCGGACCACGAGCTCGGCTGCCCGCAGGCGCATGTGGGCGTCGGCGAGCGGAAAGGCGATGCCCTGGTTCTGCCCGATCGGACGCCCGAACACGATGCGCTCGTTGGCGTAGGCGACCGCCCGCCGGATCGCCGCCCGCCCGATGCCCAGTGCCTCGGCGGCGAGCAGGATGCGCTCGGGGTTGAGGCCGTCGAGGAGGTGGTGGAACCCGCGGCCGACCTCACCGACGACGTCGGCCTCGGCGACGAACAGGTCGTCGAACGAGACCTCGCACGAGGCGACGGCGTTGCGCCCGAGCTTGGGGATCGGGGCGATCGTCACCTCGGGCACCTGCAGGTCGGCGAGGAACAGGGTCATCCCGTCGGTGCGCTTGCGGGCGTCGGCGAGCGGTGTCGTTCGGGCGAGCAGCAGGCACTTGCCGGCGATGTGCGCCTTGGTGTTCCAGATCTTGCGCCCGCGGATGCGCCAGCCGCCGTCCACGCTCGTGGCGCGGGTGGAGATGTTCGTCGTGTCGGTGCCGGCGTCGGGCTCGGTGACGCCGAACGAGACGTGCAGCTCGCCGGCGGCGACCTGCGGCAGGTACGTCGCCTTCATCGCCTCCGAACCGTGGTGGACGACGGGGTTCATGCCGAACACGGACAGGTGGATCGCCGAGCACCCGTTCAGGCAGGCGCCCGACGCGGCGATCTCCTCGAGCAGGATCGACGCCTCGGTGATCCCCGCCCCGCCGCCGCCGTACTCCTCGGGGATGGCGATGCCGACGTACCCGGCGTCGGCGAACGCGCGGTAGAAGTCCCACGGGAACTCGTGAGACTCCTCGCACGTCCGCCAGTACTCGTCGGGGAACTTGGTGCAGATCTGCCGGACGGCATCGCGCAGGTCGGCGTGCGGGTCACTCATCGTCGATATTGACGGAAGTTCGGAGGACGCCGTTCGGTGAACGCCCGCTGTCCCTCCATCGCCTCGTCGGTGCCGTAGTACAGCGCCAGCGCGCTGATGCCCAGTGCGCCGACGGCGCGGATCGACTCGCTGTCGGTGTTGAACGACTGCTTGGCGATCGTGATCGCCGTCGGGCTCATGTCGACGATCCGTCGCGCCCAGGCCATCGCCGCGTCCATCAGCTCGGCGGCCGGCACGACCTTGTTGACGAGGCCGAGCTGGCGGCACTCCTCGGCCGTGTACTGCTCGCACAGGTACCAGAACTCGCGGGCCTTCTTCTCGCCGACGACGCGGGCGAGGTAGGCGGTGCCGAAGCCGGGGTCGACGCTGCCGACCTTCGGACCGACCTGGCCGAAGCGCGCCGTGTCGGCGGCGATCGTCAGGTCGCAGATCACGTGCAGCACGTGGCCGCCGCCGATGGCGTAGCCGTTGACGGCGGCGATGACCGGCTTGGGGATGTCGCGGATGATCGAGTGCACCTCTTCGATGTCGAGGCCGATGGCGTGGCGCGATCCCTCGCCCGCGTAGCCCGACTCGCCGCGCACGGACACGTCGCCGCCGGTGCAGAACGCGCGGTCGCCGGCGCCGGTGAGGATGACCACGCCGATCGTCCCGTCCGCCCATGCGTCCTCGAACGCCTCGATCAGCTCGCGGCACGTCTGCGCCCGGAAGGCGTTCATCTTCTCCGGGCGGTCGATCGTGACGACGGCGACCCCGTCGTCCTTCTCGTAGCGGATGTCCTCGAAGTCGTTCATTGCATCGTCAACCCTCCGGAGACGGACAGTGCCTGGCCGGTGATGAAGGCGGCGTCGTCGGAGGCGAGGAACGCCACGGCCGCGGCGATCTCCTCCGGCTCCGCCGGCCGGCCGAACGGGATCGCCCGAGCGAGCGCCTTGACGAGGTTGGGGTTGCGCTCGGCCTCGCCCTGCAGCAGCGCCGTGTTCGTCGGGCCGGGGCACACGGTGTTGACGTTGATGCCGTGGCGGGCGACCTCGCGGGCGATGGTCCGGCTGAAGCCCATGATCCCCGCCTTGGCGCCGGAGTAGACGGCCTCGCCGCTGGAACCGACCCGGCCGGCATCGGAGGCGATGCTGACGATGCGCCCGCTGCCGCGCTCGACCATCTGCGCGAGCACCGCCCTCGTCACGGCGATCGGGCCGCGCAGGTTGATCGCCAGCACGAGGTCCCACGTCTCGGGGCTGCTCTCGACGAACGGCTCCATGCGGTCCCATCCGGCGTTGTTGACGAGCACGTCGATGGCCCCGAGCCGTTCGATCACGTCGTCGACGGCGCGGCGGATCGAGCGTGTCGTCGGTGACGTCGAGCTCGACGCCGATGGCGCCGCTGCCGATGTCTGCCGCAGTGGCTTCGGCGTCGGAGCGCGACAGGTCGCTCACCGCGACTCGGGCGCCTTCGTCGGCGAGCCGCTCGGCGATCGCCCGCCCGATGCCTCTCGCTGCGCCGGTCACGAGCGCGCACCGACCGTCGAGACCCCTCATGGAGGCTCACCGTAGGCTGAACCCATGGACCGGTACGACGCCGTCGTCGTCGGTGGCGGGCACAACGGGCTGGCATGTGCGGCGTACCTCGCCGAGGCGGGACGGTCAGTGGTCGTCCTCGAACGCAACGCGATGGTCGGCGGGGCTGCGCGGTCGGCGCGCGTGTTCCCCGCCCACGATGCCCTGCTGTCGAAGTACTCGTACCTCGTCAGCCTGCTGCCGGCGCAGATCGTCGACGAGCTCGGCCTCGACATCGAGCTGCGCCGCCGGGACGTCTCGTCCACCCCGATGCTCGGTCGCGCTCGGCACGGCGATGGCGACGATGGCCGAGCGGGTGTTCCCGACGCTGACCGAGCCGCTGCGCAGCGCCGGCGACTTCCGCCGCCTCATCGGAGACGAAGCATGGCAGATGTTCGTCGAGCGACCGATCGGTGAGGCGATCGAAGCGCACATCGCCGACGACACGCTGCGCGGCATCGTGCTGACCGACGCCCTGATCGGCACGTTCACCCACGCCCACGACCTGCTCGCCAACCGTTGCTTCCTGTACCACGTCGTCGGCCGCGGCACCGGCCACTGGGACATCCCCGTCGGTGGCATGGGCACGGTGTCGGCGCAGCTCGCCGCGGCGGCTGAGAAGCGTGGGGCCGAACTCGGCACCGGCGTCGAGGTCGTCGGCCTGAGCACCGACGGCGAGCGCGCCGAGGTGCGCACCGCCGACGGCCGGACGATCGCCGCCCGGCAGGTGTTCGCCAACGTCGCCCCGGCCGTGCTGCGGCGTCTGCTCGGCCAGGCGCCCTCCGGACCGGCAGCCGGAGGGCGCCCAGGTCAAGGTCAACATGCTCCTCGCCCGCCTGCCCCGACTGCGCGATCGGGACGTCAGGCCCGAGCAGGCGTTCGCCGGCACGTTCCACGTCAACGAGGGCTACGCCCAGTTGGAGACGGCCTATCGCCAGGCAGCGTCGGGTCGGATCCCGGCGGTCGCCCCGTGCGAGGTCTACTGCCACTCGCTGGCCGATCCGTCGATCCTCTCGGCCGAGCTGCAGGCGGCAGGCGTGCACACGCTCACGCTGTTCGCGCTGCACATGCCGGCGCGGCTGTTCCGCGACGACCCGCCCGGCGCGCTGGCCGAGGCCAAGGCGCTCGGTGTTGGCGTCGCTCGACAGCGTGCTCGCCGAGCCGATCGAGGAGTGCCTCCTCGACCCCGACTGCATCGAGGTGATGGGCCCGCTGGAGATCGAGGCCGAGCTGGGCATGCCCGGCGGTCACATCTTCCACGGCGACCTGCAGTGGCCGTTCGCCGAGTCCGCCGCCGAGGAAGGCCGCTGGGGCGTCGAGACCGAGCACGCCAACGTCTTCGTCTGCGGCGCCGGCGCCCGCCGCGGCGGCGGCGTCTCCGCCATCCCCGGCCGCAACGCCGCCATGGCCGCCCTCGGTCGAAGGTTCTGACCACATCTGAGTCCGCTCGAGCGGGCAAAGTGTCGTCAGAAACTCAGGTCTCGAGGGGGAGGAGGGCCTCGGCGGCGGCGGTGAGGTGCTCGTCCCACGCCGCTGGCGTCGCCCGGCTCGGCGACGGGGAGGACGACGAACTTGGTCGTGCCGACGTCGACGAAGCGCTTGATCGTGTCGGTCAGCGCGTCCCAGCCGACCGGCACGAGCGTCGACGGGTCGTCGAGGTCGGGACGGCGCCGGGCGAGCTGGGCCAGCAGCACGTCGGGCACGACGTCGAGCGTGTAGGGGATCAGCACGCCGAAGTGGTCCTCCTCGATCGACCGGTCGTGCTCGGCGGCGACCTCTTCGATCACCGCCCGCCCGGCGGCGGCGTCGGCAGGCGTGACGAACGACGGCAGCCACCCGTCGGCGAGGCGGCCGACCCGCCGCAGCTCGGACGGGGCGATGCCGCCCAGCCACACGTCGAGGCGGGCCGGCTGCGGCCGGACCTGCAACCCGGCGTAGTGGAAGCGCTCACCGTCGTGGTCGACGACCGCGTCGAACCAACACGCCCGCATCACGGCCAACGCCTCGTCGAACCAGCGTGCCCGCTCGCCTCGCTCGACCCCGAACGCCTGGTGCTCGCGGGCGTCGGCGACGCCGAGACCGAACGCCGGCAGCAGCCGCCCGCCCGACATCACCGCCAGCGTCGCCAGCTCCTTGGCCAGCACGACCGGGTTGCGGCCGGGCAGCACGAGCACGCTCATCCCGAACTTGAGGCGCGTCGTGCGCCCGGCGGCGTACGACATCGCCACGACCGGGTCGGGCGCGTCACCGCCGATGCGCTCGGACAACCACAGGCTGTCGAAACCGAGCCGCTCGAGCGAGTCGACGACGTCGCCGAACTCGGGACCGTGCAGGCGCGTCCGTGTCCCGAGCCCGACGCCGACGCGCACCTTCATGGCCGCGCTCATCGGCCCAGGCTGTCAGGAACGGGGCGTCGACGTGTGATCGTGGCCGCTGGCGTGCCAGCTGAGGGCGAACCCGACGATCACGACGGGGATCACGATCAGGATGGCCGGCACGCTGACCGTCAGGTCGAGGGCGATGGCGACGATGGCCGCGAGCACGCTGACCAGGATCCCGATGCGTAGCGTCGACCTCACAGGAGGTTCTTCGGCACGAACGTGCCGTTCGGCCAACGAATTTCGTCAGCTCGTCGGCGGGTGGCGGTCTGACCAGGGGTGGGCGGCCTCCAGTTGCGAGGCGACGCGGAGCAGGACGTCCTCGCGGCCGTAGGCGGCGACGAGCTGGACGCCGATCGGCAGGCCGGCGGCGTTCCAGTGCAGCGGCAGGCTGATCGCCGGCTGTCCGCTCATGTTGTAGGCCGGGGTGAACGCCACCCACTGCCCGGCCCGGCGCATCTGCGCCGTCGGCTCGCCGTCGACCGGCTCGAACTCGGCGAGCGGCGGCGGCGGCTCGGCGACGGTCGGCGTGACCAGCACGTCCCACCCGTCGGCCCACCACTGCTGCAACCGGCGGCGGAAGGCGTACATCTCCGCCTGCGCCGTCGCCAGGTCGGCGGCCGACAGCCGCCGGGCGTGCTCGACCTGGACCCAGTTCACCGGCTCGAGGTCGTCGGCGGTCACCTCTCGCCCCAGCGTCTCGCCGAACGCCTTGGCGCCCATCGCCATCTGCGTCGCCCACAGCGCCATGAAGCGCAGCGACAACGTCTCGTCGGCCAGCGCCGCCGGCCACGACGGCTCGACGTGATGTCCGAGCCCCTCCAGCATCGACGCCGCCGACCGTGCCGCCTCGACACAGTCGTCGTGCAGCACGCCGCCGAGCGGGTGCACGTCGAGCAGACCGATGCGCAGCCGGCCGGCGTCGGCGCCGACCTCGTCGGCGTACGGCCGCTCGGGCTCGGGGGCGATGACGGTGTCGCCGACACCGCGACCGCGGACGGCGTCGAGCAGCACGGCGGTGTCGCGAACCGTGCGGCTGACGCAGTGCTCGACGCCGAGCCCGGACTCGGCCCGGACCGGACCCATCGTGATCCGGCCCTGGCTCGTCTTCAGCCCGACCAACCCGCAGGCCGACGCCGGGATGCGGATGCTCCCGCCGCCGTCCGACGCGTGGGCGAACGGCACCATCCCGGCGGCCACCGCCGCAGCCGACCCGCCGCTCGACCCGCCAGGCGTGCGGTCGAGATCCCACGGGTTGTGCGTCGGGCCCCATGCCCGCGGCTGCGTGGTCGGCAGGCTGCCGAGCTCGGGGCTGTTCGTGCGCCCGGCGATGACGAGGCCGGCCGCCCGGTACCTGGCGACGAGCGTCGTGTCCTCGTCGTCGACGATCGCCCGCTTCCTTCAGCGCGCTGTTGCCGTTGGACAGGGTCTGGCCGGCGTAGCTGGCGTAGAGATCCTTGAGCAGGAAGGGCACGCCGCGGAACGGCCCGTCGGGCAGCTCGGCCGCCGGCGACCTCCCTGGCATGGTCGAACCAGGTGATCGTCAGCGCGTGCAGCTGCGGGATCGGTCGCCTCCATCCGCTCGATCGCCGCCTCCAGCAGTTCGAGCGGCGTGACCTCCCCCTTGGCCACCAGTGCCGCCTGGTCGACGGCGTCCATCCAGCGTGTCTCGTCAGCGAGCGAGGGCATGGGCTCTCTGTAGCACTCCGTGTACCGTCCCTCCGACGTGGAGCCTCTCGCCGACCAGGCGCTCGCCGTGCCGAGCGGACGGGAACTGGTTCGCGATCGGGCGGTGGCGACGTACCTCCTCGGCGCCACGTTGTCGACGGTCGGGCACGACGCTGCAGGCCGCAGCGCTCGGCAAGCACCTCTACGACATCACCGACAGCGAGTTCGCCCTCGGGCTGCTCGGCCTCGTCGAGTTCCTCCCGGCGCTCATCCTGCTGCCGCTGACCGGGTCGGCCGCCGACCGCTTCGACCGCCGTCGCGTCGCCGCCATCGCCCTGTCGTTCGAGGTGCTGACGTCGGTGCTGTTCTGCATCTATGCCGCCGGCGACCCGACGTCGTCGGTGCCGATCTTCGCCATCGCCGCCATGTTCGGGACGCGCACGCGCCTTCGCCGCGCCGTCGTACCGCTCGCTCCCGCCGCTGATCGCCCCCGATCGCGGCCTGCCGCGGATGATCGCCCTCTACTCGGGCACGTGGCAGTTCGGGCTGATCGTCGGCCCGGCGGCGAGCGGTTTCCTCTACGACATCGACCCGGCCGTGCCGTACGTCGTGTCGGCGTGCTGCTTCGCCGGCGCCGCCATCGCCGTGACGACGATCCGGCTGCGCCACCCACAGGCCCGGACCCCTGCCGACGAGCGGCCCAGCTTCCACCACGCGATGGAAGGCCTGCGGTTCATCCGCGGCCAGCCCGTGCTCCTCGGCGCCATCGCCCTCGACATGTTCGCCGTGCTGTTCGGCGGCGCCGTCGCCCTGCTGCCGGCGATCGCCGAGGACCGCCTCGGTGTGGGCAACGTCGGCTACGGGTGGCTGCGGGCGGCGCCGGGGATCGGCGCGGTCATCGTCACGGCGGTGCTCGCCGTCCGGCCGGTGTCGCGGCGGGTCGGGCGCACGCTGCTCACCGCAGTCGCCGTCTTCGGCGTGGCGACGATCGTCCTCGGCCTGACGCACGAGCTACGTCGTCGCCTTCAGCCGCCCTGCTCGTGCTCGCCGGCGCCGACGCGGTCAGCGTGTTCATCCGCGCCACGATCGTGCCGCTGGCCACGCCGGACCCCATGCGCGGGCGGGTGATGGCCGTCGAGAACGTGTTCATCGGGGCGTCCAACGAGCTCGGCGCGTTCGAGTCCGGTGTCGCCGGATCAGTGCTCGGCGTCGCCCCCGCCGTCACGCTGGGTGGCGCTGCTGACGCTCGGCGTCGTCGGCGTGTGGTGGAAGGCGTTCCCGTCGCTCCGCGACATCGACCGCTTCGAGGACATCACCGTCGACGCGGCGGGTCCTCGACGACGGAACCGCAGCGTGTGGTGTGACTCGCCCACCCGTTCGAGGATCGTGAGACGTTCTTCAAGGAATACCGCGACTTCATCAACAAGGGTGACGTCATCACCATCGCCATCGGTCTGACGATGGCCCTGTACTTCCAGCAGATCATCAACGCCTTCATCGAAGGCGTGATCAACCCGATCATCGCCGCCATCCTCGGCGAGTCGGACTACCGCAACTGGGGGATCGAGATCGGGGACGCCAAGATCCTCGTCGGCCTCGTGCTCGACGCGCTCATCACGTTCTGCATCGTCGCCTTCCTGCTGTTCCTGGTCATCAAGCTGTACAACCGGATGCGCGCCGAGCCGGATGCCGCGCCGGCCGCGATCGCCCGGAGATCGCCCTGCTCACCGAGATCCGCGACGAGCTGCGCGGCGGGCGCCCCGAGGTCTGATCAGCCGGCCGAGCCGGTTCAATGGGCCGGGTGCGCCGGCACTCCTTCGTCCCTTGCGCGCTGCTCGTGATCGCGCTGGCGGCGTGCGGCTCCGGTGAGGCGGCCGCACCGGAACCGGCCTCGACCGTGGGTGGCGTCGGCCACCTGCCGGCCGATCTGGCCCCGCGGCCGACCACCGAGACGGTCGCTCCGGAGACCACCGAACAAGCCCCGCCGACGACCGACGACGGGTCGCCCCGTCGCACGACGACCACGACCGTCGACGCCGCCGAGCGTGTCGAGCCGGTCGGCCGGCTCGTCGACGGCAACCGCGTGCTCGTCATCGGCGACTCGATCATCGCCTCGATCTCCGACCGCCACGGTGGACAGCTCTGCGACCGCCTCGTGCCACGCGGGTGGGCGGTCGAGATCAACGCCGAGACCGGCCAGCACGTCGAGTACGGCCGCCAGGTGCTGCGCCGGCGGCTGCGTGACGGGTGGGACGCCGCAGTGGTCATGCTCGGGAGCAACTACGGCGGCGACCCGGTCGCCTACGGCGCCGAGCTCGACCGGCTGCTCGACGATCTCGCTCCGCATGCCCGTCGTGCTGGTCAACGTCACCCAGTTCAAGCCCGACCGCGCCGAGGTCAACTACGTGATCCAGGCCGAAGCCGGCCGCCACGACAACGTGCGCGTGGTCGACTGGGCGTCGCGAACCCGGGATGCCGACGAGCTGCTCGGCGAGGACGGCCTGCACCTCAGCGAGCAGGGTCGCGAAGCCCTCGCCGACATGATCGCCACCGCCCTCGGCCGCGCCCCCACCGGCTCCACCGGCGCCTGTCTCCGCCCGCGCTGACGGCTTCTCAAGCGTTTTCAGCGCGTCACGGATGGCGCCGATCTTCCGAAGAACGGGGGCGGAGCCCCCGTGCGTAGCCTTGCTCGGTGCTCCAGGCGCAGGGACTCTCGGTCGAGGTCGGCGGCCGGCTCGTCGTCGAGTCGGCCGACTTCACCGTGATGCCCCGCGACAAGGTCGGTCTCGTCGGCCGCAACGGGGCCGGCAAGACCAGCCTGTTCCGCGTCCTCGGCGGTGAGGCCGAGCCGGCCGCCGGTCGGGTCCTGCGCAAGGGCGCCTTCGGCTACCTCCCGCAGGACCCGCGCATCGCCGGTGTCCTCGACGGGCGCACCGCGGTCGCCCACGTGCTGTCGGGGCGGGGGATCGACGCCGAGGTCGAGCGCATCGAGAAGCTGCGCATCGCCATGGAGGAGCGGCCCGACGAGCGCAACGTGTCCCGCTACACCCGCGCCGAGGAGCTGTTCCGCACCAACGGTGGGTACGCCGCCGACAGCGAGGCGCGGGCGCTGGCCGCCGGACTCGGCATCGGTCCCGAGCGCGTCGACCACCCGATCGGCGTGCTCTCCGGTGGCGAGCGGCGGCGGGTCGAGCTGGCCCGCATCCTGTTCGCCGGCAGCGACGTGCTGTGCCTCGACGAGCCGACCAACCACCTCGACATCGACGCCAAGGAGTGGCTGATGGGCTTCCTGCGCGCCTACCGCGGCGCCCTGCTCGTCATCAGCCACGACCTCGACCTGCTCGACGAGGCGATCACCCGCGTCCTCCACCTCGACCGTCCCGACGAGGCCGGCACCGGCCACCTCGTCGAGTACCGCGGCACCTACTCGCAGTACGTGGCCGCCCGCGCGGCGGACGAGGAGCGCCAGGCACGGATGGCCGTGCGCCAGGCGAAGGAGATCGCCCGCATGCAGCGGTTCGTCGACCGCTTCGGCGCCAAGGCGTCCAAGGCGTCGCTCGCCCACAGCATGGAGAAGCGGATCGCCCGCCTGGAATCGGACAAGGTGGAGGCGCCGCGCGGCGACAAGACGCTACGCGTCCGCTTCCCCCAGCCGCCGACGCCGGGGCGTACCGTCATCGAGGTCGTCGGCCTGGCCAAGTCGTACGCCGGCCCGCCGGTGTTCACCGACGTCTCGTTCGACCTCGGCCGTGGCGAGCGCCTGCTCGTGCTCGGTCTCAACGGCGCCGGCAAGACGAGCCTGCTGCGCATCCTCGCCGGAGAGACCGACGCCGACCGGGGCACGTTCGCCTTCGGCCACAACGTGACGATCGGCTACTACGCCCAGGAACACGACAACCTCCGCGTCGCCGAGTCGTTGCTCGACAACATCCGCCGTGAGGTGCCGTCGGACATCGTGCTCACCGAGACCGAGCTGCGCGGGCTGCTCGGCATGGTCGGGCTGTCCGGCGAGAAGGTGTTCCAGGACGCCGGCACGCTGTCGGGCGGCGAGAAGACGAAGCTGGCGCTGGCGATGCTGATGGTCGGGCGCAACAACCTGCTGCTGCTCGACGAGCCGACGAACAACCTCGATCCCGGCAGCCGTCGGTCGGTCACCAACGCCCTCGGCGACTGGCCCGGCGCGCTGATCATCGTCAGCCACGACACCGAGTTCGTCGAGCAGCTCGCCCCGACGAAGGTGCTGCTGATGCCCGACGGCGACGTCGACTACTTCAACCCGAACTGGCTCGAGCTGGTGGCCGCTGGCGTGAGCTGAGTACGGTCCGCCCATGCGCATCGGAGTGTTCGGCAGTGCGATCAACGACGGCACGATCGACGACGTCGTCGAGGAGGCCAGGCGGGCGGAGGCAGACGGGTTCGACTCGTACTGGGCGTCGCAGATCTTCGCCCACGACACGCTGACGGCGCTGGCCGTCGTCGGGCGGGAGGTGCCGCGCATCGAGCTCGGCACGGGCGTCGTGCCGACGTACCCGCGGCACCCGATGATGCTCGCCCAGCAGTGCCTGACGACCAACCAGGCGGCGGGCGGGCGGCTCTGCCTCGGCATCGGCCTGAGCCACAAGATCGTCATCGAGTCGATGTTCGGGCTCAGCTTCGACAAGCCGGTGCGCCACCTGCGCGAGTACCTCAGCGTGCTCGGACCGCTGTCACGTGGGGACGCGGTGTCGTTCGACGGCGACGACTACAAGGTCCACGCCGCAGTCGCCGTGAAGGGCTCGTCGCCGTTCCCGATCGTCGTCGCCGCACTCGGCGCGCAGACGCTGAAGGTGACGGCCGAGCTGGCCGACGGCACCTACACCTGGTGCACCGGCCCGAAGACGCTCAGCGAGCACACCATCCCGACGATCAACGCGGCGGCCGAGGCGGCCGGCCGTCCAGCGCCTCGGATCATCTCGGCGCTGCCGGTGTGCGTCACCGCCGACGTGGACCGAGCGCCGCGAGCGGGCGGCCAAGATCTTCGCCATCTACGGGCAGCTCCCCAGCTACCGGGCGATGCTCGACCGCGAGGGCGCCGCAGGCCCGGCCGACATCGCCATCGTCGGCAGCGCCGAGGAGGTCGCCGAGCAGGTGCTCGCCCTCGGCGAGATCGGCGTCACCGACTTCGCCGCGTCCGAGTTCGGCGCCGACCCCGACGAGGTCGAGGCGACGCGAGCGGCATTGGTCGGTACCCTCCACCATCGATGAGGTGGCGGGCGGCGGGTGTTGGTGGCGCGGTGATCGTCGCCACGGCCTGCAGCTCCGCGCCCGGGGTGCGCACCGAGCAGGCGGCGCAGCAGGCGACCGAGACGAGTGCGCCGCCGACCACGACGTCGACGCTCGAGTGGTCCTCGTGCCCCGACCTCACCGACGGGCTGACCATGGAGTGGGAGTGCGCGTGGGTCGACGCCCCGCTCGACCACGACGACCCGTCGGGTGACACGATCTCCGTCGCCCTCAGCCGGCCCGTCCTCGACGACGGCGACACGCGCCGCCCGCTCGTCCTCAACCCCGGCGGTCCGGGTGCGTCGGGCATCGAGCTGGCCTGGTACCTCGTCGACCTGTTGCCCGCCGACCTGCTCGACGAGTACTACCCCGTCGGCTGGGACCCACGAGGTGTCGGGCGCTCGCTCCCGGCCATCGACTGTGGTGACGTCGATGAGACGGGCGTGCCGGACGCCGAGACGTGCAGCGACCGGACGGGTCCGCTGCTCGCCCAGGTCGGTGCCGCCGACGCCGGTCTCGATCTCGACTCGGTCCGCGCCGCGCTGGGCGTCGAGCGCCTCGACTACCTCGGCTACAGCTACGGCACGGCCCTCGGCGCGGTGTACGCGATGGCGCATCCCGACGGCGTCGGGCACTTCGTGCTCGACGGTGCGATCGATCCGACCGCGGGCGATCCGGACGGGCCGCTCGCCGCCGACAGCCAGCCGGACTACGCCGCCGACGAGACCGACGACGTCATCGACCGCTTCCACGAGCTGTGCGACGCGTCGGCCGAGTGCGCGGCCGGACCGGACAGCCGGGCGCTCGTCGACGAGCTCGGCTCGGCCATCCGCGACCTGCCGACCGCCGAGTTCCCCGGTGATCCGGCGCAGATGCACCGCGTCGATCTCGAGGACGTCCTGTTCGGGGCGATGTTCGACCCGTGGTCCTGGGGTCTCGTCGGCGACGCCCTGCGCGACGGCGCCGACGGCGACGCCTCGACGCTCGCCGCGCTGAGCAGCTACCTCCTCAACGGCTACCCGATCGCGCCTCCCGGCGAGGAGGCGATGAGCGACTTCTCCAGCGCCCACTTCGCCATCTACTGCGCCGACTTCGGGCACGTCGACGGACTGTGGGAGTGCGAGGGGATGCCCGAGGCCGACCCGTTGCCGGTCGTCGGGCCGGTCGACGTCGCCGAGCCGATCCTGGTGGTCGGGACGGCGTTCGACCCGTCGACGCCGGGACGCCACGCCGCCGAGATGGCCGCCGCGCTCGGCGACGCCGTGGCGATCACGTGGGAGGGCGTCGGGCACACCGCCTTCCCCGTCGATGCCTGCCTCGACGACCTCGTCGTCGGCTACCTCGTCGACGACCACGGTCCCTGCCGACGGGTCGGTGTGCCCGTTCGTCGAGGGGCTGGCGACGGACGCCGAGCTGGGCGACCACCTCTTCGAGTTCCCCGACTGGTGGGCCGAGGGGCTGGTGGAGGAGGTGCTCGTCGCCGAGGGCACGGGCACGTCGTTCGCCGCCTGCCAAGCCGGCGAGCTGGCCGGCGAGGAGCACCGCGTCGTGACCCACATCCTCCTCGGCGTCGAATCCGACGCCGCCGACGTGGCGCGGCGCCCAGGCCGCGGCGGCGCTGCTAGCGACCGAGGGTCACGGGCGTCGCGTCGCGGCGGACCTGGTCGAAGAAGTCGTTGCCCTTGTCGTCGACGACGATGAAGGCGGGGAAGTCGACGACCTCGATGCGCCAGACCGCCTCCATCCCCAGCTCCGGGTACTCGAGCACGTCGACCTTCTTGATGTTGTCGAGCGCGAGGCGGGCGGCGGGTCCACCGATCGAACCGAGGTAGAAGCCGCCGTGGGCGGCGCAGGCGTCGGTCACCTGGCGCGAGCGGTTGCCCTTGGCGAGCATCACCATCGATCCGCCGGCGGCCTGGAACTGCTCGACGTAGCTGTCCATGCGCCCGGCGGTCGTCGGGCCGAACGACCCCGAGGCATAGCCGGCCGGCGTCTTGGCCGGCCCGGCGTAGTACACGCAGTGGTCGCGGAGGTAGTCGGGCATCGGCTCGCCGGCGTCGAGGCGCTCCTTGATCTTGGCGTGGGCGATGTCGCGGGCGACGACCATCGGGCCGGTCAGCATCACGCGGGTCTTGACGGGATGCCGTGACAGCTCGGCGAGGATCTCCGGCATCGGGCGGTTGAGGTCGATGCGCACCGCCGGCGTGGCGTCGAGCTGGTCGGTGACCTCGGGCAAGAAGCGGGCCGGGTCGGTCTCCAGCTGCTCGAGGAACACACCGTCGGCGGTGATCTTGCCCCTGGCCTGACGGTCGGCCGAGCACGACACGGCCATCGCCACCGGGCAGCTGGCGCCGTGGCGGGGCAGACGGACGATGCGCACGTCGTGGCAGAAGTACTTGCCGCCGAACTGCGCCCCGATGCCGGTCTGCTGGGCGAGCTGCAGCACCTTGGCCTCCAGCTCGACGTCGCGGAAGGCGTGGCCGGCGAGCGAGCCCTCCGTCGGCAGCGTGTCGAGGTAGTGCGTCGACGCCAGCTTGGCGGTCTCCACCGCCAGCTCGGCCGAGGTCCCGCCGACGACGACGGCGAGGTGGTACGGCGGACACGCGGCGGTGCCGAGCGTCTGCATCTTCTGGAACAGCCAGGGGAGCAGCGTGGCCTCGTTGAGCAGCGCCTTGGTCTCCTGGTAGAGGTACGACTTGTTGGCGCTGCCGCCGCCCTTGGCGATGAACAGGAACGAGTAGGTGTCGCCGTCGACGGCGGAGATCTTGATCTCCGCCGGCAGGTTGGTGCCGGTGTTGCGCTCCTCGTACATCGTCAGCGCGGCCATCTGGCTGTAGCGCAGGTTCGCCGTGACGTACGTCCGCTGGACGCCCTCGGCGATCGCCGCCTCGTCGCCGCCGCCGGTGAACACGTACTGACCCTTCTTCGCCTTGACGATCGCCGTGCCGGTGTCCTGGCACATCGGCAGCACGCCGCCAGCGGAGACGGCGGCGTTCTTCAGCAGGTCGAGGGCGACGAAGCGGTCGTTGTCGCTCGCCTCGGGATCGTCGAGGACCTTGCGCAACTGGGCGAGGTGATCGGGCCGGAGGAAGTGGGAGATGTCGCGCATCGCCGCCGCGGTGAGGGCGGTGATCGCCTCCGGCTCGACCCGCAGGAAGCGCCCAGCCGGGGTGTCGAACGTGGAGACACCCTCGTCGGTGACCAGTCGGTACGGCGTGTCGTCCGGCGCCAGCGGGAACATCTCCGTGTACTCGAACTCGCTCATCGGTGCACCATCATGTCTCCGCAGCGGGGTCGACCGGCCACCGGTGCTTGGGGTAGCGGCCGGCGAGGTCCTTGCGCACGGCTGCCCACGAGCCGCCCCAGAAGCCGGGCAGGTCGGCCGTGACCTGGATCGGCCGGTCGGCGGGGGAGAGCAGGGAGATGGTGAGCGGGACACGTCCGCCGGCGACCGTGGGGTGCTCGGTGACGCCGAAGACCTGCTGCACGCGCACCGAGACCGTCGGCCGCTCGGCGGTGTAGTCGATCGTCCGGTTGCGCCACGTCGCCGGGGCGAGCTGGTCCAGCTCGGCGCCGAGCGGCCAGGGCAACTGGGCACGCAGCAGCACGCCGAGATCGAGCCGCCCGAGGTCGGCGCGGCCGGTGGCGCCGACGAGGTACGGCGCGACCCACTCGTCGAGCCGGGCGACGAGTGCCCTGTCGGAGACATCGGGCCACGGGTCGCCGAGCGTGTCGTGGAGGAAGCGGACCCTCGCCCGGAGCTGCTCGGTGGCCGCGGTCCAGGGCAGGGCGGCGAGCCGGGTCGTCCTGACCCGCTCGACGAGCGCGGCGGTGGTCTCGTCCCCCGGCTGCGGTTGCCTGCGCTCCTCGCCGAGCCGCAGCGCGTCGAGCCGGCGCTCGACCCGCTCGACGAGCTCGTCGCCCTCCCAGACGAGGCGGCGATCCTCGACCACCCGCTCGAGCACGGTGGCGATCTCGTCCGCGTCGACCGCCGCGCCGAGGCGGATGCGGGCCCCGGTTCGCTTGCCGTCGAGGTCGGCGGCGACGAGGAACGGCACGGTCGCCAACGGATCGTCGTCGGCCACCCACGCGCCGGATCCGGTGCGCAGCTGGAACTGGCCGGGACGCCGGCGGGCGGCGAGCCGATCGGGGAAGCCGGCGAGCAGTGCCGCGCCGGCATCGTCAGGGTCGACGCCGCTGAGGTCGAAGGCGATACCGGCGCGCCGGGCGATGTCGGCCGCGCGATCGCGCACGCGGCGTCCTGCCGCGTCGCCACGGCGCACGAGCTCGATCCGCATCGCCAGGTCAGCGGACGCCGAGCGGTCGCGGACGATGTCGCGCTCGTCGACGAGCGCGGCGACCACGCACGACAAGGTGTCCGGCCGGCCGGCGATCATCCGGGCCAGGCGGGGGTGCACGGGAAGCCCGAGCATGCGCCGCCCGAGCGGGGTGATGCCGCCGTCGGGATCGAGCGCGCCGAGCTCGGCCAGCAGGTCGCTCGCCGCCCGCCACGCCTTGTGTGGTGGCCGGTCGAGGAAACGGAGCTCGTCGACGGCCGTGCCCCACGCGACGAGCTCGAGCACGAGCCCGGCGAGGTCGACCTGGGTGATCTCCGGCAGCGCGGTGCGCCGGTCGTGTGCCGTGCTCCATCCGGCTCCACAGCCGGTAGGCGACGCCGGGGCCGAGTCGACCGGCGCGGCCGGCGCGCTGGTCGGCCGAGTCACGGCTGATCGACACCGTCGTCAGGCGGGTCATCCCGGTGCCGACGTCGAACCGCGGCGCCCTGGCGAGCCCGCTGTCGACGACGATGCTGACGCCGTCGACGGTCAGCGACGTCTCGGCGATGTCGGTGGCCAGCACGACGCGCCGGCGGCCCGGAGGTGACGGGGCGAGCGCGCGGTCCTGCTCGTCCTGGCCGAGGGCGCCGGCCAGGCGGTGCACGTCGACGCCCGCGCCGGCGAGCAGGTCGGCGGTGCGCGAGATCTCGGCGATGCCCGGGAGGAAGGCGAGCACGTCACCCGGCTCGTCGCGGAGCGCCGCCGACACGGCCGAGACCATGGCCGGCTCCAGTCGCTCGTCGCGGGTGCGCGGACGCCAGCGGATGTCGACCGGGTGCGTGCGGCCGGCGCTCTCGATGATCGGTGCGTCACCGAGGAGTCGAGCGAAGCTGGCGGTGTCGGCGGTGGCCGACATGGCGAGGATGCGCAGGTCGGGACGCAGCGTCGCCGCCGCGTCGAGCGTCAGGGCGAGGCCGAGGTCGGTGGTGAGGTTGCGTTCGTGGACCTCGTCGAAGACGACGAGCCCGACGCCTGGGAGCTCGGGGTCGTGTTGCAGACGACGGGTGAGCACGCCCTCGGTGACCACCTCGACGCGGGTCTGCGCGCCGATGCGGCGTTCGTCGCGCGTCTGGTAGCCGACGAGCCCGCCGACGTCGGTGGCCGTGAGCTCGGCCATGCGGCGGGCGGCGGCCCTGGTGGCCAGCCGGCGTGGTTCGAGCACGACGATCCGCTTGCCGGCGAGCCACGGCTCGTCGAGCAGGGCGAGCGGGATGATCGTCGTCTTTCCGGCGCCAGGCGGCGCAGCGACGACCGCCCGCGTGCCGGTGGCGAGCACGGTGCGCAGCTCGTCGAGGATCTCGACGATCGGGAGGTCGGGGAACAAGGCGCTCAGGCGAGTGCCGGCGACCCGCGGAACGGGCCAGGATCGCCGACGACGGGGATGTCGGGCGGACGCCACGCGGTCGCCTCGGCGATGGCGTCGGCGACGGCCCGCCACGACAGGGCGCTCCACCCTTCGGCGGCGGACGGCACCGTGCCGTCCACGCGGACGAACACGAAGGCCGGCAGCTCCGCGAGGCCGAGCGCCTTGACGGCGGCGCGGTCCGGGTCGGTGAACACGAGGAACCGTTCGATGAGCGGGCCGAGGAAGGCGCGGGCGTCGTCGTCGTCGGCGGTGACGAGGAAGTTGACGCGAGCGTCCGAGCCGCGCAGCCCCTCCAGGACGCGCGTCGCGGTGGGGAGGATCCACGAGCTCTCGTTGGTGTACGGGTCGAGCGCCACGGTGGCGAGGTGGAACGTCGTCAACCACTCGCTGAGGGGTCGTGGTTCGCCGCCGAGCGGGGTCAGCACGAGATCCATCGGCGGGTTCGTCGCCACGGGCAGCGACGGTAGCAAGCAGCGCGGAACGGTCCCCAACACTCGGTCGGTACCGTGAGTGCGTGCACCCCATCGAGCGGCTTCGGTACGTGGCGAGGGCCAGGGGTGCCGACGCCGAGTCGTTGGTGCGCGAGACCGCCGGCGCGCTGCGCGGACTCGGGCTCGACACCGCCGGGCTGGTGGTCGCCTGCCGGCGCATCGTCGAGCGCCATCCGACCTGCGGACCGCTGTGGTGGCTGTGCGCGCGGATGCTGACGAGCGCCGACCCGATGGCCGCCGCCCGGGCCGCGATCGAGGAGATCGAGCGCGACCCGACCGTCGACCGCATCGTCGCCGAGATCCCCGACGGCGCCACGGTCGTCACCGTCGGGTGGCCGGAACTGGCGGCGATGGCGCTCGCCCGGCGCGGCGACGTGCGCGTGCTCGCCGTCGACGCGGCGCACCACGGGTCGTCGTTCGTGCAGCGGCTCGAACGGGCGGAGGTCGACAGCGAGCTGGTGCCGACCGAGGCGGCCGCGATCGCCGCCGCGTCGGCGGACATCGTGCTGATCGAGGCCGAAGCGCTGGACTCCACGCTGATCGTCGCCGCGACCGGCTCGGCCGTCGTGGCCGCCGCGGCGGGGCTGGCGACGACGCCCGTGTGGTGCGTCGCCGGCTGCGGTCGGCGCCTGCCGTCGCCGATGGTGAGGGCGATCGCCGAGCGGGTCGATCAGCAGGCCGTCGACCCGTGGACGCGGGAGGTGGAGACGCTGCCGGCATCGCTCGTGGCCCACGTCGTCGGACCGCCCGGTCGGACGACGGTGGCGGGTGTCCGCGCCGAGTGCGAGATGGCGCCCGAACTGCTGCGCACCGGGATCATGTAGGTACGGTTCGGCGATGGCCAGTCGACGCGACCAGATCATCATGTCCGACGAGGAGATCGCCGCATTCCTCGACGAGGAGCGGGTCCTCAACGTGGCGACGATCGGGCCGACCGGCCACCCGCACGTCGTCGCCATGTGGTACGCGGTGGTCGACGGCCGGCCGGCGTTCTGGACGTTCGGCAAGAGCCAGAAGGTGCTCAACCTGCGCCGCGACCCGAAGATCACCGGCGCTCGTCGAGGCCGGCGACTCGTACCCCGAGCTCCGCGGCGTGGAGCTGGTCGGCACCGCCCGGCTCGTCGAGGACTACGACGAGATCCTCGAGATCGGCCGGCTGGTCTCCGCCCGGTACGGCGGCGACGGGTCGATCAACGAGTTCCTCGAAGCGCAGGCGCGCAAGCGCGTCGGTGTCGTCATCGACGTCGAGCGCACCGTCAGCTGGGACCACCGCAAGCTCCCCGGCGGCTACTGACCCGCTTGGTCACCACCCTGCCGGTGCCCGCCGGCAGATCGGTGACCGAAGCGAGTCGGCGCGATCGTGCGCACGACGTAGCTCGGGTCACGGGTCACCTGCTGGTACGTGTACTCGTACACCTTGCGGCCGATGTCCTGCAGCTCGTTGCGTCGCTGCGCATCCCTCGCTCGCTCGGCATCGGACGCGTGGCCCTTGCGTCCGGAGACCTCGACGACGACGCCGTGGTCGTCGAACAGGAAGTCGACGCGGGCGAACGTGCGTTGCCGTCGCGTCGGTGGACGACCTGAGGCGTCGGTATGGGGGAGCCCGGCCGTGCGCATCAGTGTCAGGAAGCGGCGCTCGAGGATCGTGTGCCCGCCGCGAGTCGAGCAGCAGTCGTCGAGGCGTCGGGCAGCCCCATCGGCCGGGCCCGCGAAGCTCACCGAGGCGGCGGCCAGCACGACCGGCGCGCGTGGCTCCGGAGCGGACGGCCGAGTCGATCGCCGCCTCCAACCGGACCTTCGGGATCCGCGCTCTGCGCCAGATCGATGATCGTGCGCGTCGCCGACGTGCACCGGAACCCGTCGATCGTGACCCGGTCGAGCGGGCCAGCTCGCGTCGACGTGTGCACCCTGAACGGCGTCCGCCGGCCGCGGCCGGTCGGCGTGGCATCGAGAACTCGACGGCGTCGGGAACGCAGCGGTCGAAGCGGTGCAGTCGTGCCGCGGCCTCGTGGCTGACGACCGCCGACGCGCCGAGGCAGAGCAGCCCGGCCATCAGCGACCGCTCCGTCGACTCCGGCGCGCCGGCGATGCCGAGCACTCTCGGCGCCACTCGTTCGCAGCCAGCCTCGGCGCAGCATCGTGCGCACCTCGTCGGCGGTGATGCCGAGCTCGGTCAGCTGTCGAGTGCTCACGAGGCCGTGCTGACCGGCGGCGAGGGCGCTGATGGATGTGAGCTCCATGCCCGCCATGGGTGTTCGCGAATCCGCCAGAGCGGAAAGCATCTGCTCTTGGTCAGAGTTTTCGGGGGCCGTGGCCCGAAAAGTCTGACCAAAGTACGATCGGCTGTATGGCCAACACCGTCCGCGCAGCGCTCCTGCAGACCGACTGGGCCGGCACCAAAGAGGCGATGATCGACAAGCACGAGGAGGCTGCCCGCGAGGCCGCCTCCGACGGTGCCCAGGTGATGTGCTTCCAGGAGCTGTTCTACGGTCCGTACTTCTGCCAGGTGCAGGAGACGCAGTACTACGACTACACCGAACCGATCCCCGACGGCCCGACCACGCAGCGCTTCCAGTCGGTGGCCAAGGAGCTGGGGATGGTGCTCGTCCTGCCGATGTACGAGATCGAGCAGGCCGGGCTGTACTACAACACGGCGGCGGTCATCGACGCCGACGGCAGCTACCTCGGCAAGTTCCGCAAGCAGCACATCCCGCAGGTCAAGGGGTTCTGGGAGAAGTTCTACTTCCGGCCCGGCAACGGCGGGTACCCGATCTTCGAGACGGCCGTCGGCAAGGTCGGTGTGTACATCTGCTACGACCGCCACTTCCCCGAGGGCTGGCGGATCCTCGGCCTCAACGGCGCCGAGATCGTCTTCAACCCGTCGGCCACCCACCGCGGCCTCAGCGAGTACATCTGGCGCATCGAGCAGCCGGCGGCGGCTGTCGCCAACATGTACTACGTCGGGGCCATCAACCGCGTCGGCATCGAGGCCGAGATCGGCGACAACGACTTCTACGGGCAGAGCTACTTCGTCGATCCGGAGGGCAAGTTCGTCGGCGATGTCGGCGACCCGTACAAGCCGGAGCTGATCGTCCGCGACCTCGACATGGACAAGATCAAGTTGGTCCGCGACCGCTGGGCCTTCTACCGCGACCGCCGCCCCGACGCCTACGACGAGCTGGTCGAGGGATGACGACGTTCACTGCGTTCCCCGGCCACGCAGGCCGTTGGTGGCCGCTCCCTCGCTGGCGCTCGGTCGCTCGCAGGAGGATGCAATGACCACCACACTGATCAAGGGCGGCACGGTCGTCAGCGCCACGGGCCGGACCGAGGCCGACGTCCTCATCGACGGCGAGACGATCGTCGCCGTCCTCGCACCGGGCCAGGCAGAGGCGCTCGGCATCAACGCCGGCAGCACGATCGATGCCACCGGCAAGTACGTCGTCCCGGGCGGTGTCGACGTGCACACGCACATGGAGCTGCCGTTCGGAGGAACGTCGGCGTCGGACACGTTCGAGACCGGCACGACGGCCGCGGCGTGGGGCGGCGTCACGACCATCGTCGACTTCGCCGTGCAGCGCGCCGGCGAGAACGTGATGGACGGCCTCGCCGAGTGGCATGCCAAGGCCGACGGCAACTGCGCCATCGACTACGGCTTCCACCAGATCATCGGCGGTGTCGACGACGAGTCGCTGAAGGCGATGACCTACCTCGTCGACAACGAGGGCGTCACCAGCTTCAAGCTGTTCATGGCCTACCCCGGCGTGTTCTACGCCGACGACGGGCAGATCCTGCGGGCGATGCAGAACGCCGGCGAATCGGGCGCGGTGATGATGATGCACGCCGAGAACGGCATCGCCATCGACGTGCTGATCGCCCAGGCGCTCGCCCGCGGCGAGACCGACCCCAAGTACCACTCGTTCACCCGACCGGCCGAGCTCGAGGGTGAGGCGACCAACCGGGCGATCCAGCTCGCCAAGGTCGCCGGCAACGTGCCCCTCTACATCGTCCACATGTCGGCGTCGGAGGCGCTCGAGGAGGTCGCCGAGGCACGCCACCGCGGGCAGAACGTGTTCGCCGAGACCTGCCCGCAGTACCTCTACCTGTCGATCGAGGATCAGCTCGCCCAGCCCGGTTTCGAGGGCGCCAAGTGGGTCTGCTCGACGCCGCTGCGATCGAAGCACGAACACCACCATCGCGACCTGTGGAAGGGTCTGCGGATGAACGAGCTGGCGGTCGTGTCCACCGACCACTGCCCGTTCTGCATGAAGGAGCAGAAGGAGCTCGGCGTCGGTGACTTCTCCAAGATCCCCAACGGCATTGGCGGTGTCGAGCACCGCATGGAGCTGCTCTACCAGGGTGTCGTCAACGGTGAGCTGTCGCTCGAACGATGGGTCGAGACGTGCGCCACGACGCCGGCGCGCATGTTCGGGCTGTACCCGACGAAGGGCGTCATCGCCCCCGGATCGGACGCCGACATCCTCGTGTGGGACCCCAATGGGCACACGTCGATCGGCGTCGACAAGAAGCACCACATGAACATGGACCACTCCGCCTACGAGGGCTTCGAGATCGACGGCAAGGTCGACACCGTGCTCAGCCGCGGCCGGGTGATCGTCGAGAACGACTCGTTCACCGGGTCGAAGGGGCACGGGCGCTATCTCAAGCGCGGCCTGTCCACGTACCTGAACTGAGGACCGCATGAACCGCATCTCGCACTGGATCGACGGAGCCGTCGTCGAAGGGACGTCGGGCCGAAGTGGCAAGGTGTTCAACCCGGCAACGGGGGAGCAAGCGGCGAGTGTCGACTTCGCCAACGTCGCCGAAGTCGATGCCGCCGTCGCCGCCGCCAAGGCGGCGTTCCCTGACTGGCGGGCCACCGGCCTCGGCCGTCGCGCCGAGGTGATGTTCCACCTGCGCGAGCTGGTCGACGCCAACCGCAAGGAGATCGCCTCGCTGCTCACCGCCGAGCACGGCAAGGTGCTGTCCGACGCCCTCGGCGAGGTCGCCCGCGGGCTGGAGAACATCGAGTTCGCCTGCGGCATCCCGAACCTGTTGAAGGGCGGCTACAGCGAGCAGGCCGCAACCGGAGTCGACGTCTACTCGATCCGCCAGCCGCTCGGCGTCGTCGCCGGGATCACGCCGTTCAACTTCCCGGCGATGGTGCCGATGTGGATGTTCGCCAACGCCCTGGCGTGCGGCAACACGTTCGTGCTCAAGCCGAGCGAGAAGGACCCGTCGGCGTCGTTGCTGATGGCCGAGCTGCTGGCGAAGGCCGGATTGCCGGGCGGCTGCTTCAACGTCGTGCACGGCGACAAGGTCGCCGTCGATCGCATCCTCGAGCACCCCGACATCGCCGCCGTCAGCTTCGTCGGCTCGACCCCGATCGCCAGGTACATCTACGAGACGGGGACGGCGAACGGCAAGCGCGTGCAGGCGCTCGGCGGGGCCAAGAACCACATGCTCGTGCTGCCAGACGCCGACCTCAACGCCGCCGCCGATGCCGCCGTCTCGGCCGGCTACGGCTCGGCGGGCGAGCGGTGCATGGCGATCAGCGTCGTCCTCGCCGTGGAGACGATCGCCGACGAGCTGGTGGCCAAGATCGCCGATCGCATCCCGTCGGTGAAGGTCGGTCCGGGGAACGAGCCGGACAACGAGATGGGCCCGCTGATCACCGGCGAGCACCGCGACAAGGTGCGCGGCTACGTCGACGCGGCTGGCGGTGAAGGCGCTTCGGTCGTCGTCGACGGCCGCGAGGGCGCACCGGGCGAGGGCTTCTTCCTCAACCCGACGCTGCTCGACAACGTCACGCCGGAGATGGCCTGCTACACCGACGAGATCTTCGGTCCGGTGCTGTCGGTCGTGCGCGTCGACTCCTACGACGAGGGGCTCGAGCTGATCAACGACAACCCGTACGGCAACGGCACGGCGATCTTCACCCGTGACGGTGGCGCGGCCCGGCAGTTCCAGTGGGACGTCAACGTGGGGATGGTCGGCGTCAACGTGCCGATCCCCGTGCCGGTGAGCTACTACAGCTTCGGCGGGTGGAAGGCCAGCCTGTTCGGCGACACCCACATGTACGGGCCGGAGGGGATCAGCTTCTACACCCGCGGCAAGGTCGTCACGTCGAGGTGGCCGGACCCGCACACGTCCTCGTGGACCTGGGCTTCCCGCAGAACCGGTAGTGCTGATCGGGGGTAGGCGCCCGGAGCGCCAGCGGAGGGCGCCGGCACGCCGGCCTGCGTGGCCGGTGAACGCAGTGTGGACCTTGGGCTGGTCCTGCAGACGACGCCGCCGTCGGCGCGCGTCGTCGATCTGGCGAAGCGGGCGGAGGCGTATGGGTTCTCCCACGTGTGGACGTTCGACAGCCACATCCTGTGGCAGGAGCCGTACGTCATCTACAGCCAGATCCTCGCCGCCACCCGCAACGTCGTCGTCGGGCCGATGGTCACCAACCCGGCAACGCGCGACTGGACCGTCACGGCGAGCACGTTCGCCACGCTCAACGAGATGTACGGCAACCGCACCGTGTGCGGCATCGGCCGCGGCGACTCGGCGGTGCGGGTCACGAACGGCAAGCCGACGACGATCGACACCCTGCGCGAGTCGGTGCACGTGATCCGCGAGCTGGGCAACGGGCGGAGTGTCGACTACAAGGGCTCGACGATCACCTTCCCGTGGGCGGGCCGCAGTCGCCTCGAGGTGTGGGTCGCCGGCTACGGGCCGCGCGCGCTGGCGCTCGCCGGCGAGGTCGGCGACGGCTTCATCCTCCAGCTCGCCGACCCGCAGATCGTCGAGTGGACGATCGCCGCCGTCCGCGAGGGTGCCGAACGTGCCGGCCGTGACCCCGACGCCGTCACGATCTGCGTCGCCGCACCGGCGTACGTCGGCGACGACGTCACGCACATGCGCGACCAGTGCCGCTGGTTCGGCGGGATGGTCGGCAACCACGTCGCCGACATCGTCGGCCGGTACGGCGACTCGTCCGACGTGCCCGCCGCGCTCACCGAGTACATCAAGGGCCGCGAGGGCTACGACTACAACGAGCACGGCCAGGCCGGCAACGTGCACACCCAGTTCGTACCCGACGACATCGTCGACCGCTTCTGCATCCTCGGCCCGGTCGACGAGCAGCTGCGCCGGCTGCACGAACTGAACGACCTCGGCGTCGACCAGTTCGCCATCTACCTCCAGCACGACGGCAAGGACGCCACCCTGCAGGCCTACGGCGAGCACGTCCTCCCGGCGATCGCCGAACACGGTCGCGCCAAATCGTGACTTCGCGGAGGATCGGGCTGTTCGGCCTCGGCTCTTCGTCCTCGCCCTCCTGTGTCTGCGGCGTGGGAGCTGTACAAGGCGATCGGGCCCGAAGACGGCGGGACGCTGGTCGGGATGCGTGTCCTGCCACGGGCCAACGACATCGCCATGCCCCACGTGTGGGAGATGGGCGAGCGCCTCGCCGAGAAGGAGAGCCGCACGTCCGATCGCACGGTCTTCCAGGTCGTCGTCGAGGGCGCGTGGTACTCGTTCCGCCTGGCGTTCGCCGGATTCGTGCTCGGCAGCGTCGTCGGCATCGGCCTGGCGACGCTGATGGCCCGTGTCGGCGTGATCCGCCGCGGGTTGATGCCGTACCTCGTCGTCTCCCAGACGGTGCCGCTGATCGCCCTCGCGCCGCTCGTCGTCAGCTGGGGCGGCCGGCTGCAGCTCGGCGGCTGGGAGTGGCCGCGGTGGCTCTCGGTCGCCGTGCTCGGCGCCTTCCTGGCGTTCTTCCCGGTCGCGGTCGGCACGCTGCGCGGGCTGGAGTCGGCGCCGGCGACGTCGCTCGAGCTGATGCGCAGCTTCGCCGCCACCGGCGGCCAGACGATGCGGAGCTTGCGCTTCCCGACCGCCGTCCCCCAGATCATGCCGGCGCTGAAGCTGGCCGGCGCGGCGTCGGTGATCGGCGTCGTCGTCGCCGAGATCTCGACCGCATCACGGGGCGGCATCGGCCGGCTGATCCTCGAGTACTCGCGCCAGGCGACGGGTGACCCACCGAAGGTCTACGCCTCGCTCGTCGGGGCGGCGATGCTCGGCCTGGCGATGGCCGGTGTCGTCGCCGTCATCGAGCACGCCCTGATGCGCGGCAGGCCGACCGAGGAGTCGTCATGACGGAGCGGGCCGTCGAGGTGGTCGGAGCGTCGAAGGTCTTCAACCGCGGCACGACACGCCAGGTCGATGCGCTCGTGGAGGTCGACCTCGACCGTCGAGCCCGGCGAGTTCGTCAGCCTCATCGGGCCGTCCGGCTGCGGCAAGTCGACGCTGCTGCGGTTGATCGGCGACCTCACCGAGCCGAGCGCCGGCACCGTCACCGTCAACGGCAAGCCGGCCCACCAGGCCCGGCTCGACCAGGACTACGGGATGGCCTTCCAGCACGCCGGCCTGTTCGACTGGCGCAACGTGGTCAAGAACGTCGAGTTGCCGCTGGAGCTGCGCGGATGGGATCGGCGCGCCAGGCGGCAGCGGGCGATGGAGATGCTGCAGCTGGTCAAGCTCGGCGAGTTCGCCGAGCACCGTCCGTGGCAGCTGTCAGGCGGGATGCAGCAGCGCGTGGCGATCGCCCGCGCCCTCGCCGCCAACCCGGCGCTGCTGCTGATGGACGAGCCGTTCGGCGCCCTCGACGAGATGACCCGCGAGCACATGCAGGCCGAGCTGTTGCGCATCTGCGCCGAGACGGGCACGAGCGTGGTGTTCGTGACGCACTCGATCCCCGAGGCCGTGTACCTGTCCGATCGGGTGGTGGTGATGTCGCCGCGGCCCGGCCGCATCACCCATGTGGTCGACGTCGGGCTCGGCCGCCACCGCGACACCGAGACCCGCGAGGACCCGGCGTTCTTCAAGAAGATCACCGAGGTCCGGGAGGCGCTGCGCGGCCACGAGGTCGACGACAGCGTCGCCGGGATCGAGGATCGATGAAGGTCTGGAGGGTGGTCTGGCCGCCCCTGCTGTTCGGCGTCGCCTTCCTCACGCTGTGGGAGCTCGCCGTCGACGTGTTCGACTGGAAGCCGTACTTCCTGCCCAAGCCGTCGAGCATCTGGTCGGCGTTCGTCGACAACCTCGACCTGGTGTGGGACGCGGCGGCGGTCTCCGGGCGCAACGCCCTCGTCGGGCTGCTCGTCGGCACCGTGCTGGGCGTCGCCGTGGCCTTCCTGCTGATGCGCTTCCGGCTGCTCAACGACATGCTCAGCCCGCTGGCCATCGCCCTCAACGCGATCCCGATCATCGTGCTGGTGGCGGTGTTCAACAACATGTTCACGATCTCGTCGGAGATCCCGCGGCGCATCATGGTGACGCTGATCGTCTACTTCATCGTCCTCATCAACGTCGCCAAGGGGTTGCGCCAGGTGGGCTCGACGCACATCGAGCTGATGCGCTCGTATGCCGCCACGCCGACGCAGGTGCTGACCAAGACGCGCATCCCCAACGCCGTGCCGTACCTGTTCACGGCGATCCGCATCGCCGCGCCGAACGCTGTCATCGTGGCCTTCGTCGCCGAGTACTTCGGCGGGCCACAGAACGGGCTCGGCAACCGCATCACGTCGAACCTGTCGAACTCGCGGAACGCCGTCGCCTGGGCCTACGTGCTCGGCGCCTGCCTGCTCGGGCTGGCGTTCTACCTGGTCTCCATCCTGTTGGAGAGCATCACCACACACCAGAGGGGCGGAAGCCCCGGGGGAGGATCCACATGAGAAGGCGAAGGATGGCAACAGCGGGCGTCATGGCGCTCGCCCTCGTCGTCGCGGCATGCGGCGACGACGACGATGACGACGGCGCCCGAGCACGGACGCCCCGGCAGGGACAGAGGCACCGGCAGCGACGGAGGCACCGGCAGGCACGGAAGCGCCCGCAACGACCGGCGCGTCCGAGGGCACCGATGCTCCAGCGGGCACGGAAGCCCCGGCCGAGGAGTGCGAGACGACCGACTCGATCCGGTTGCAGCTGCAATGGGTCACGCAGGCGCAGTTCGCCGGCTACTTCGCGGCTGACGACCAGGGCTACTACGCGGCGCGTTGTCTGGAGGTCGAACTGATCGAGACCGCGCCCGACGTCACGCCGCAGCAGCAACTCGCCGACGGCTCGGTCGACTTCGCCATCGCCTGGACGCCGAAGGCCCTGGCGACACGCGAGGCAGGGGCCGACATCGTCAACATCGCCCAGATGCTGCAGCGCTCTGGCACGCTCCAGGTGTCCTTCGTCGACGCCGGCATCACGTCGCCCGCCGACTTCGCCGGCAGGAACATCGGCAACTGGGGCTTCGGCAACGAGTACGAGGTCTTCGCCGCCCTGGCCCAAGAGGGGCTCGATCCGACGAGCGACGTCACCCTCGTGTCGCAGGACTTCAACATGCTCGGGCTGCTGTCGGGCGACATCGACGCCGCCGAGGCGATGACCTACAACGAGTACGCCCAGGTCCTGGAGGCCGAGAACCCGGACACCGGCGAGCTGTACCAGCCCGAGGACCTCAACGTGATCTCCTACGAGGAGGTCGGCGTCGGCATGCTGCAGGACGCCATCTGGGCCGACGGCGCCAAGCTCGCATCCGACGACGCCTACCGCGACATCGCCGTGCGCTTCCTGGCCGCTTCCTTCGAGGGTTGGGCGTACTGCCGGGACAACGCCGAGGAGTGCCGCGACATCGTCGTCGCCGCCGGCTCGCAGCTCGGCAACAGCCACCAGCTGTGGCAGATGAACGAGATCAACAAGCTGATGTGGCCGGCCGAGAGTGGGATCGGGTACATCGACCAGGCCGCGTGGGA
This sequence comes from uncultured Acidimicrobiia bacterium, assembly GCA_963749315.1. Taxonomy (GTDB): domain Bacteria; phylum Actinomycetota; class Acidimicrobiia; order Acidimicrobiales; family Ilumatobacteraceae; genus JALZMG01. Next base: position 59,994 of record CAVVMS010000031.1, on the reverse strand, counting down.
CCGCACGGTCGAGATCGCCCAGGGCACGCCGAACCTGGAAGGGGCGACGGTGCTGACGGCGGCGCCGGACGAGACGGCGTTCACCAACGAGATCGTCGAGGAGGCCCACGCCCTGCTCGGTGACCTCGACCTCGTCGGCGCCGACTTCGAACCGATCGAGGTCACGCTCGAGCCGGGCGGCGAGTAGGAGGCCGCCTCCGAGAGTTGAACGTGTTCAGATTTCTCTTGACATCGCCGATCGGGCGGCTCAGGATGATTGTTGAACACGTTCAACTTCTCGGAGGATGACCCCCATGACCCTCAAGACCGTCGCCTATCTGCTCTACCTGGCGATCACCGTGCCGCTGACGATCTACGTGGCACAGACCCTGTTCCGCAACGGCAAGGTCTTCCTGCACGACGTCTTCAACGGCAACGACGCCCTGGCCGACGCCGTCAACCGGCTGCTGGTCGTCGGCTTCTACCTGTTCAACCTCGGATACGTCGCCCTGTTCATGCAGAACGACGAGACGATCGAGAACACCGAGCAGCTGCTGGAGGTGCTGTCGGTCCGCGTCGGCCTCGTCGCCATGGTGCTCGGCGTCGTGCACCTGGCCAACGTGTGGGTGTTCAACAAGATCCGCCGCCACGCGGCCATCGAGCGCCAGTGGGCGCCGCCCGTCGCGCCCGACAGCCTACACCACCGTCGGACGATGATCCTCACGGTGCTCTACGACGAGGCGTGCCCGGTCTGCCGCCGGGCACGCCGGTGGGTCGAGGGTCAGCGCACCTACGTGCCGGTCCTCTTCGTGCCAGCCGGCAGCGACGAGGCGCGGCGACGGTTCCCGGCACTCGACCACGCCGCCACCAGGCGGGACATCACTGTCGTCGGAGACGACGGTGCGACCTACCGCGGCGAGGCGGCGTGGATCGTCGTCCTGTGGGCGGTGGCAAGCACCCGGCAGCTCGCCAACGACGTCGCAGCCGGTCGCCGGCGGTGGCTGTTCGGCGGCGTCAAGGGAGCGACGGAGTGGGTGCGCCGGCTCACTGCCGGGGAGTCCGATCCCGCCGGCATCTGGGCGCCACCGAGCCCGACCGGGAGGTACGGGTGACCGGGCCGCAGGCGCGCGCCGAACGCACCCGCTCGGCGATCATCGACGCCGCCCTCACGCTGTTCCGCGAGCAGGGCTACGAGGCGACGACGATGCGGGCGATCGCCGATCGTGCAGGTGTCTCGGTGGGCAACGCCTACTACTACTTCGCCTCCAAGGAGCACCTGATCCAGGGCTTCTACGACCGGGCGGCGGCGCAGCACGCCGAGCTGTCGGCGTATCGACTCGACGGGGTGACGGCGATCGACGAGCGCATCGAGGCGCACCTGTCGGCATGGTTCGAGCTGTTCGAGCCGTACCGGGCGTTCGCCGGCGCCTTCTTCCGCAACGCCGCCGACCCGGCCAGCCCGCTCAGCCCGTTCAGCCAGGAGTCCGAGCCGGCTCGGGCGGCGGCGATCGAGCTATGGCGCGGTGTGGTCGACGGTGCCGAGCTGCGCGTGCCCGAGGAACTCCGTGCTGAGCTCCCCGAGTTGCTGTGGCTGTACCAGATGGGCCTCGTGCTGTTCTGGGTGCACGACCGCTCGGCTCACGGGGTCGCCACACGCCTCGTCGTCGCCCGGACGGCGCCGATCGTGGTGCGGGCGATCGAGATCAGCCATCTCCCCGCGCTGCGGACACTGCTCGAGGACGTCCTTGGCCTGCTCGCCGACCTGCGCACGTTCGCTGCCGCGACCGCCTGACCGTCAGGTCAGTGTCAGTCCGAGGGCGAGCAGTTGCAGTGCCAGCGGGTCGACGGGCGCTGCCTCGTCGACGACGCCGCCGGTGACGGCGATGCGTGAGCCGTCAGGCCGGGTGGCCAGCCAGGCGGCGAACAGCACGCCGAGTTCGGAGCCGCCCTTGAACAGGATCTGCTCGAAGTCACCCTCGGTGGCGACACCTGGGTTCTCCGACAGGACGTCGCGGATCGGTTCCAGTCCGGGCCGCTCGGCGAGGTCGTCGAGCCCCACGAGGGCGCGGCAGATGTCGGACGGTGAAGCAAACCACTCGACCGTCGTCACCGCCGTCGGTGCCGTCGGGAAGTCGCTGACGGCAGGCAGCGGTGCGGCCGCGACCTCTCCTTCCAGCAGGTCGCGCCGTGCGGCGGCGTCGGCGGACTGGTAGCGGGCGAGCAGGTCGGGGTTGGTCTTGATCACGAACATCTCGCGAGTCGTGAGCATCGGCGTCGTCGCTGCCGGGTTGCTGTGACCGAGGGTGACGAGCGCCTGCTCGACGCGATCGCGACCGACGAGGTCGATGAGGTGGTCGGTCGCGGTGTTGTCGCTGATCGAGATCATCCTCGTGGCCAGCTCGCGCACCGACAGCGTGGAGCCGGCGGGATCGTCTTGGGTCTCGCCGCTCGGGAGGCTGTCGAGCTCGTCGCGGATCTCGACGGGATCGTCCCAGCCGATCTCACCCGACTCGATCATCGCGGCCACGGCACCGAGCACGTACAGCTTGAACGCCGAGCCGATCGGCAACAGTTCGTTCGACCTCATTTCGGCGACCGGCGAGCACGACCCGTCCGGCGCCACGTCGGCGCGCAGGAGGCCGGCGGCAGGCGCTGTCGCCGAGAGGCGCTGGACCAGTCCGGCGAGATCAGGAGGAGGGTCGGTCAACTCGGCGGGCTGGAACTGCAGCCCGGCGATCAGGCCCTCGGCATCGACCTGCAGTTGGACGACGACAGGCGGTCCCGCTCCCTCCAGGCGGGCGGCGATCGCATCAGGTGCGATCGACTCGACGCCAACGGCCGTCCACGATCCGGTGCCGATCATGGCCAGGACCTGGCGCAGCTGATCGATCGGGACCTGCTGCAGGAACGCGTCGGCGAACGCCTCCTCGTCAGCGGTCGTCGGGTCAGCGAGCCACGTCACGACCTCGTCGAGCGCCTGCCGGGCCGGGTCCGAACCGGTACCGGTCGACGCCGTGGCGGACACCGGCGGCGCACTCGTCAGGGCGACCGAGGTGGTGCTGTCGGCGTCGTCATCCGACGAGCACGCCACCCCGGTGGCGACGAGGGTGACGACCACGAGCAGACGCCGGCGCATGTTCTCGACGCTACGCGTCAGCGGCTGTGAGCACTCGCCGTGCCGGGTCCTGGTGGTAGTAGCCGGCGAGAACGGCATAGAGGTCCGGACGCGTCGATTGCAGATGCACCGGCAGGGTGAAGAACACCTCGGTGGCGACGGCGAAGAACTCGCCGGGGTTGGTCCCGGCGTACGGCCGCAGCGGCCAGACCGCATCACCCGATCGCACGCCCTGGTAGGCCGTCGTGCACACGTCGATCCAGCGGCTCCGCTCGGCACCGTCGGTGATCGGTGGGGTGCCGTCGATCGTGCCGTCGAGCATGTCCAGCTTGTGGGCGAACTCGTGCAGCACGACGTCGCGACCCAGCCGTGGGTTGGCGGCCTCGCGCCGCGCCGACGACCACACGAGCATCACCGGACCGTCGGCGTGGTGGGCCTCGCCGTCGACGGCGCCGGGCGAGTCCATCAGCACGCCCTTCGCCGGGCCGGCCATCGGCGCCGTGCGGCGCATCGCCCGGGCGCGCACGACGATCGTCCCGACGCCGTCGAACGGGGCGCCGTCGAGCCCGAGGGCGAGCAGTCCGGCGTGGCCGGCGACGACGGTGCGCACCTCGTCGGTGAGCTCGAAGCCCGCGGGCCGCCTCCCAGCGCTTCGTGCGCAGGACCTCGTCGGCCAGCTCGCCGAGCCGCGTCGCGCTCGGCCTCGTCGAGCAACGCCCAGTGGGCGGACCGGGCGGCGAGGATGTCCCGCCACTGTGGTGGGAGCCCGGCCCGCTCACGATGGAAGAGGCGGGCCACCCTCTCAGTCAACCGGCGGCATAGGTGTCGGCGACGGCCAGCGCCTCGTCGATGATCGCCAGGCCGGCGCGCATCTCGTCGTCGCTGATCGTGATCGGCGGTACGACGTGCATGCGGTTGAAGTGGGTGAACGGCCAGAGGCCGCGCTGCTTGCAAGCCGTTGCCAGCTCGGCCATCGGCTTGGCGGCGGCGCCGGCGGCGTTGTACGGCACGAGCGGCTCGCGGGTGTCGCGGTCGCGGACCAGCTCGATCGCCCAGAACACGCCGAGGCCGCGCACCTCGCCGACCGACGGGTGGCGCTCGGCGATCGCCGCCAGCTCCGGCCCGACGATGTCGTCGCCGAGGTGGCGGGCGTGCTCGATGATGCCCTCCTCCTTGAAGATGTTGATGCTGGCGACCGCCGAGGCGCAGGCGAGCGGGTGGCCGGAGTAGGTGAGGCCGCCTGGATAGACGCGGTCGGCGAACGTGTCGGCGATCGGCCGGCTGATGACGACGCCGCCGATCGGGATGTAGCCGGAGTTGACGCCCTTGGCGAAGCAGATGAGGTCGGGCGCGACGTCCCAGCGGTCGACGGCGAACCACTCGCCGCAGCGCCCGAACCCGGCCATCACCTCGTCGGCGATCATCACGATGCCGTGCTCGTCGCACAGCGCGCGGACGCCCTGCAGGTAGCCGTCGGGCGGGACCAGGATCCCGTTCGTGCCGACGACGGTCTCCAGCACGATCGCCGCGACCGTCGACGGCCCCTCGACCATGAGCACGTCGGCGAGGTGGGCGAGGGCACGCTCGCACTCCTCGGCGTCGTCGGCGGCGTGGAACGCCGAGCGATAGGTGTACGGGCCCCAGAACTTGACGACGCCGGGGATGCCGGGCTCGCTGCCCCAGCGGCGCGGATCGCCGGTCATCGTGATCGCCCCAGCGGTCGACCCGTGGTAGCTGCGGTACGTCGTCAGCACCTTGTGCCGGCCGGTGTGCAGGCGGGCCATGCGGATCGCGTTCTCCGTGGCCTCGGCGCCACCGTTGGTGAAGAACACCATGTCCAGGTCGCCGGGCGCCAGCTCGCAGATCAGCCGGGCCGCCTCGCTGCGGGCGTCGTTGGCGTGGATCGGGGCGACCGTGCACAGCTTGTCGGCCTGCTCCTTGATCGCCGCCACCAGCTTGGGGTGCTGGTGGCCGATGTTGACGTTGACGAGCTGGCTGGAGAAGTCGAGCCAGCTGTTGCCCTGGTCGTCCCAGAACCGCGAGCCCTCGGCGCCGACGACCACCACCGGGTCGAACGACGCCTGCGCCGACCAGGAGTGGAAGACGTGGGCGCGGTCGTCGAGGTAGGCCTGCGAGCGGGTGGTCTCGGTCGCCGTCATCTTGCTGACGCTATTCGGTGCCGCCGCGGGACCAGTACGTTGACCGGGATGGGTGAGCACCTGACCTTCCCGAGCAACGGCGGGACCTGCGCCGGCTATCTCGCCGACGGCGGCGGACCCGGCGTCATCGTGATCCAGGAGTGGTGGGGTCTGGTGCCGCACATCATCGACGTCACCGACCGCTTCGGCGACGCCGGGTTCACCGCCCTCGCGCCCGATCTGTACCACGGCGAGACGGCGACCGAGCCCGATGGCGCGGGCAAGCTGATGATGGCGCTGAACCTGCAGCAGGCGGCCAAGGACATGTCCGGCGCCGTCGACCTGCTCGTCGAGCGCAGCGGCAACGAGCGGATCGGTGTCGTCGGCTACTGCATGGGCGGCGGGCTGGCCCTCGTCCTGGCGACGGAGCGTCCGGACAACGTGCGCGCCGTCGCCCCGTACTACGGCTTGATCCCGTGGTCGACGGCGCAGCCGGACTGGACCAAGCTCGAGGCCAAGGTCGTCGGCGAGTACGCCGAGCTCGACGGGTTCTTCACGCCGGACATGGCCCGTGAGCTCGAGGCGACGCTGCGCGGCCTCGGCAAGGACGCCACGATCCACGTCCACGAGGGCTGCGAGCACGCGTTCTTCAACGACGCCCGGCCGGAGGTGTACTCGGCCGAGCACGCCCTGGAGGCGTGGGAGCGCACCAACGAGCTGTTCCGCGAGGAGTTGACGCCACCACTCACCGAGTGAGCGGGAGGTACGATCCGGCGCTCGTGAACATCGCGGAGGAGTCCCCATGCGACGCGCCCTGATCCTGGCCACCCCCCTCGCCCTCGTGCTCGCCCTCGGGGCGTGTGGCGACGACGACGACGACTCACCCGAGGACACGGCGACGGCGTCGACGAAGCCGGACACCACGGAATCGGACGACGCCATCGATGTGACGCTGCCGGACCTCTCGTTGCCGGACATCTCGTTGCCGGACCTCTCGATCCCGGACATCTCGCTCCCGGACCTTCAGCATCCCCGACCTCGACGAGATCGAGGACCAGTTCCGGGAGACGCTCGAGCAGACCGGGCTCGACGAGACGCAGATCGACTGCCTGCTCGAGCAACTCGACATCAGCAGCGGCGACATCCCGGACCTGAACGAGCTCACGGGCCTCTTCGAGGAGTGCGACATCAGCCTCACCGATCTCGGCGGGTGACCGGCTTCGACGCCATCTGGCTCGACGCCGGTGGCGTCCTCGTCCTGCCCGATCCCGAGGTGCTCGGCCCGCTGCTCGCCTACTACGGCGGGACGACCGAGGTCGACCGCCACCAGCGGGCGCACTACGCGGCGATGGCGGTGAAGTCGGCGCAGGGCGCCGAGGAGCGCGACTGGCGCGACTACGACCGGGCGTACGTCCGGTCGATCGGCGTCGGCGACGACGACGTCGAGGAGGCTGCCGGCGTGCTCGGCCACACGAGGAGCGCGGCGCTGTGGCGGTGGCCGATCCCGTCGAGCGCGCCGGCGCTGGCGGCGCTCGCCGAGGCCGGCGTGCCGCTCGGCGTCGTGTCCAACGCGTCGGGCCAGATCGAGGCGGTGCTGCGGCGGTCAGGCGTGTGCCAGGTCGGACCCGGCGACGGGGTCGAGGTGCGCTGCGTCGTCGACAGCCACGTCGTCGGGGTCGCCAAGCCCGATCCGGCGATCTTCGGTCACGCCGCCGTGCACTTCCCCGGCATTGCGCTGGATCGCATCGCCTACGTCGGCGACTCCGTCACGATGGACGTCGGCGGCGCCCGAGCGGCCGGGTTGCACCCGATCCTCGTCGACCCCTACGACGACCACCCCGACGCCGACTTCGCCCGCATCCGCTCGCTCGACCGACCTCCTGTAGGCCGCACCCGAGTACGTGGTGTCGGCCTGCCCGGCACCACGTACTCGGACGGCACGACGTACTCGACTGGTCAGGCGGTGAGGCGGCGGGCGATGACCCGGAGGCAGAGGGTCTCGTCGGCGCCTTCGAAGATCGACAGCACGCGGGCGTCGACGAACAGGCGGCTGACGGTGTACTCCTCGGCGTAGCCCATGCCGCCGTGGATCTGCATCGCCTCCCGCGTGACCCACTCGGCGGCCTTGCAGACGTAGGCCTTGACCATGCTCGCCTCCATCGCCCCCTGGCCCTTGGCCATCAGCGTGGCGACGTGGTACATGAACTGCCGGCCGGCCTGGATCAGCACCGCCATCCGCCCCAGCTTCGCCCGCGTCAGCTGGAACTCGATGATGTTCGAGCCGAACACGTTGCGGTTGCGGGCGTAGTCGAGCGCCGCCTCGTACGCCGCCTGCATCACGCCGATGGCCCGCCCCGCCGTCTGCAGCCGGCCGTTCTCGAACCCGCCCATCGTGTAGTAGAAGCCCTGGCCGAGCCCGGCCTCGCCTCCGATCAGGTGGTCGGCCGGGACCCACCAGTCCTCGATGGCGAGCTCGTAGCTGTGCATGCCGCGATACCCGATCGTGTCGATCGGGCGGCCCTCCATCCGCCCGGTGCGCCCGGCGGCGCCGTCCTCCTGGGTGAACTGGAAGCCGTGGCCGTCGCCGCGCGGCTTGGGGACGATGAACAGGCTCAGGCCGCGGTGGGCCTTGGAGACGTCGGGATCCGTGCGTGCCAGCAGCATCAGCACGTCGGCGCGGGCGGCGAACGTGCACCACGTCTTGACGCCGTTGATGACGTAGCCAGGGGCGCCGTCGGGACCCTCGGCGGGCGTGGCCGCGACCCGGACCGCGCCGGCGTCGCTGCCGTAGTCCGGCTCGGTGACGGCGACGGCGACCATCGTCTCGGCGGTCGCCAGCCTCGGCAGCCAGTACAGCTTCTGCTCCTCGGTGCCACCCTTGACGAGGGCCCTGGTGAGGATCTCCGGCCGCGTGATCAGCGAGCCGCCGATGCCGAGGCTGGCCCTGCTCAGCTCCTCGGTGGCGACCACCATCGCCAGGTACTCGCCGTCGCCGCCCTCGTTGAAGCCGCCGTAGTCCGCGGGCACGGACAGACCGAAGGCACCGATCTCGGCGAGCCCGGCGATGACGTCCTCGGGGACGTCGCCGTTCGTCCGGTGCACGTGCTCGGCCTGGGGGGCGATGACGTTGGTGGCGAACGCACGGAACGTGTCCTGGACCAGCTCCATCTCGCCGTCGAGGTGCCGCGGTCCGGCAGATTCGGCGAGGCCGGCGACGAACTCGGGGTCGCGGTAGGCAGCGACGAAGTCGTGGGCCGGCGCCAGGTGCGCCGGATCGGCTCCCCACAGTGCCTCGCGCCCGACGAGCCTCGTCACCAGGTCGTGGACCATGTCGGCGACGAAGGCGCAGGTGATGCGCGCCTCGGTGTCGCCCTTGGCCCCGTAGTCGAGCAGCGCCCGCGCCGTCGCCGCCGCCGACCCGGCGTGGGCGAGGTCGTAGGCGAGCACCTGCTGTGCCTCCGGACCACCGGACTCGTTCAACCGCTTGACGGCGGCGCCGATCACATCGTCGGCGAGGGCGACCACGTCGGCGGCGGCCGAGAGGTCGGGTGATGTCGCGTCCACGGAGCGACGTTACCGAGCGGTAGCGGACGGCCGTGAATCGATCCTGGCGTACCCTTTGGCAGGTGGCGCGGTTGATCGGCGTGTTCTGCGGGTCCAACGCCGGGCGCTCGGCCGAGTTCGGCGAGCACGCCCGGCGACTCGGCGCGGCGATCGCCGGTCGTGGCCTCGGCCTGGTGTTCGGCGGCGGCCACGTCGGGTTGATGGGCACCGTCGCCGACGCCGTGCTCGACGGCGGCGGTGACGTCGTCGGCGTGATCACCGACCACCTCGTCGGGGCGGAGATCGCCCATCGACGGGTGACCTCGCTGGAGATCGTCGAGACGATGCACGAGCGCAAGGCGCGCATGGCCGAACTGGCGAGCGGCTTCGTGATCCTCCCGGGCGGCTTCGGCACGCTGGACGAGACGCTGGAGATCCTCACGTGGAACCAGCTCGGGCTGGTCGCCAAGCCGGTGGTGTTCCTCGACGTCGAGGGCTTCTTCACCTCGCTGTTCGAGTTCTTCGATCGCGCCGTCGACGACCGCTTCATCCGTGACAGCCATCGGGTGCTCGCCCAGCGGGCGACGTCGGTCGACGACGCGCTGGCGATGGTGCTCGCCCAGGTGCCGGTCTCCCCGCACAAGTGGATCGACCGCGATGCCGTCTGACCTCGATCGGGAGGTCGACGCCCTCTTCGGGCGGCCGTCCGAGGAGGGCACGACGCTCGCCCTGGTCGTGCTGCGCCACGGCGAGCTCGTCGTCGAGCGCTACGGCGTCCGCCCGCCCAACCTGTTCCAGCCCGAGGCCGACCCGATCACGGCGGCGACACCGCTGATCTCGTGGAGCATCGCCAAGTCGATGGCCCACGCAGCCGTCGGACTGCTGGTCGGGGACGGGCGTCTCGATCCGGCCGACCCGGCGGCCGTGCCCGAGTGGGCGGGCACCGAGCGGGCGGCGATCACGCTGCTCGACCTGCTGGAGATGCGCTCGGGGCTGGAGTTCGTCGAGGACTACGTCGACGGTGACGCCTCGCACGCCCTCGACATGCTGTTCGGGTCGGGTTCTGCGGACCACGCCGCCTACGCCGCTGCGCTGCCGCTGCTGCACCCGCCCGGCACGGTCTGGAACTACTCGTCGGGCACCACCAACATCGTCTGCCGGGTGATCGGCGACATCGTCGCCGGCGGCCCGGGCGGCAGCCCCGCCGAGCGGGAAGCGGCGATGCGGGCGTTCCTCGACCAGCGCCTCTTCACGCCGGCGGGTCTGCCCGACGCCGACCCACGGTTCGACGAGGCCGGCACGTGGACGGGTTCGTCGTACGTGTACGCCCCGGCGCGCCAGTACGCACGCTTCGGCGAGCTGTACCTGCGCGACGGCTGCGTCGGCGACGACCGGCTGCTGCCCGCGGGCTGGGTCGACCACGCACGGACGGTGGTCGCCCGCGATCCGGAGACCGGCTTCGACTACGGCCGACACTGGTGGATCTGGCCGGATCAGCCGGACTCTCTCGCCGCCCACGGCTACGAGGGTCAGTACGTCCTCGTCCTCCCGGCCCATGATGCCGTCGTCGTCCACCTCGGCAAGACCGACGTCTCCGTCCGCGACCGCCTGCTCACGAGTCTCCGCCGGCTCATCTCGGTTTTGTGACGTGGGACCGAGGGATCAGATCGCGACAATGGTGTGGTGATCGAGCAGTCGCCTGACGCAGCGGAGGCCACGCTGCTCGAGACGGGTGAGCTGCCGCCGATCGAGCGCGATCCTTCGCGCCCGGTCACCCGGCCACGGTTCCGCCCGATCGGTCTGACGCTCAAGGTCGTCGTCTTCGCCGGTGTCTTCTACTTCCTGCTGCTGCCGCTGATCCCCGGCTTCCGCAGCGCGGCCACGGAGATCACCAAGGTCGAGCCGGCGTTCCTGGTCGGCGGGTTCGCCTTGCAGATCGCCGCCTGGTTCTCCTACTCGCTGCTCACCCGCTCGGCCCTCGGCGAGGCCGGTCATCTGGTCTCGCGGATGCGGATGTTCCGGATCCAGATGAGCACCAAGGCGCTCGGCAACATCGTGCCCGGCGGCAGCGCTGCCAGCTCGGCGCTCGGCTACCGGTTGTTGACGCTGTCGGGGGTCAGCGGCCCCGATGCCGGCTTCGCCCTGGCGACCGCCGGGCTCGGCTCGGCCGTCGTGCTCAACCTGATCTTCTGGATCGCCCTGCTCGTGTCGATCCCACTGCGTGGCGTCAACGCGCTGTACGTGACGGCGGCGCTGGCCGGACTCGGGATCATGCTCGTCGTCGCCCTGCTCGTCCTCGGCCTGCAGCACGGCCAGGGTCGGGCGGAGTCGGTCCTGCGCTGGCTCGGAGAGAAGCTGCACTTCGACCCGGACGCCGCCGCCAAGGCCCTGCGCCACGTCGGCGAGCGGCTCGAGGAGCTGATCGCCGACCGCTCACTGATGCGCCGGGTGCTGCTGTGGGCCAGCCTCAACTGGCTGCTCGACGCGGCGTCGCTGTGGGTGTTCGTCCGCGCCTTCGGCGGCACGATCGACTTCGACGCCCTGCTCATCGCCTTCGGCCTGGCCAACATCGCCGCCGTCATCCCGATCACACCTGGCGGGCTCGGCATCGTCGAGGGCATCTACATCCCCACGCTCGTCGGCTTCGGCGTCCGCCGGCGGGCGGCGACGCTCGGTGTGGCGTCATATCGCATCGCCCAGTTCTGGTTGCCGATCCTCCTCGGCGGCCTGGCGTATGCCTCGCTGCGCGTCGGACCGTGGTCGATCGAGCGGCGCGACCGCCTCGACCGCCTGCGCGACATCGCCCGCCGGGAGACGTCGGAGAGCGAACGGCGCATCGAGTTCGCCCTGCGCCAGTGGGAGCGCAAGCGGCCCGGCGAGCCGCCGCCCGACGACACCGAGGATCTCCTCGCCGTGCTCGGCGAGGTCGACACGGGTGCCCTCGAAGCGCTGGATGCACCGGCGGACAAGACGGATCCGAGCGGCGCCGAGGTCGATGCGACGGACCGGCAGTAGCGTCCCGGTCGTGACCATCCATGGGCGGGAGCTGCGCCCCCGCACCCCATCGTCGTCCGGCTCGCTGGCGCTCGCGCGGCCGACCGGTCATGGGCTGGGCCCATGACCATCCACGAGCGGCCGTTCGGGCGTTGTCTGGAGGACTTCGTCGTCGGCGACGTGTACCGCCACTGGCCGGGCAAGACGATCACCGAGTACGACGATCACCTCTTCTGCATGATCACGATGAACCACCACCCGTTGCACACCAACGAGTGGTTCGGTGCCCAGAGCGTGCAGGGACGCAACGTGGTCGTCGGCAACCTCGTCTACTCGCTCGTGCTCGGGATGAGCGTGCCCGACGTCAGCGGGGCGGCGATCGCCAACCTCGAGGTGGAGACGCTGCAGCACAAGCACCCCACGTTCCACGGCGACACGATCCACGCCGAGACGCGCGTGCTCGAGGTCAAGGAGTCGTCGTCGCGTCCCGACCGGGGCGTCGTCACCGTCGAGTCCAAGGGCTTCAACCAGGACGGCCAGGAGGTGTGCTACTTCCGCCGCCGGGTGATGGTCTGGAAGCGCGATGCCGCGCCTTCGCGGGCGCGTCCGTACGACACCGAGGGGGCGTGGGACTGACGCCCTCGTCCCGCGGCGCGCTCGCCGGCGCCGTCGCCGCGGCGGTGGCGCTGGGCGTCAGCGAGCTGGTCTGCGGGCTCGCCGGGTCGTCGACGTCGCTGGTCACCGCGGTCGGCACCCAGTTCATCGACCGCTTCGCCGCCGAGCTCAAGGACGTCGCCGTCTCCCTCTTCGGCACCAACGACAAGGTCGCCCTCGTCGTCGGCATCGTCGTCGTCTCGATCGCCCTCGGCGCGCTCCTCGGCCGGGCTTCTGTACGCCGCCGATGGATCGGCGTCGCCGGCTTCACTGGCTTCGGTGTCGTCGGTCTGCTGTCGTACCTCGACGACCCGCAGGCCGAGCCGGCGGCCGGAGTCGTCGCCGCCGTGGCCGCCGTCGCCAGCGGCATCGTCACGCTGTTCAGGCTCCTCGGCCTCGGTGCGCGTGCTGGTTCGGTGGGCCAGGCGGACCGACGGGCGTTCCTCGTCGGTGCCGGCTCGCTGGCCGTCATCGCCGCCGGCGCCGCTGCGCTCGGGCGTCGGCTGCGGACGAGCGACGTCGTCGAGTCGGCGCGCAGCGAGACGGTGTTGCCGCCGCCGGCGACGACGGTTCCGGTCGCGCCCGACTCGTTCGCCCAGGTCCCCGGCCTGTCGACGTACGTGACGCCGAACGACGACTTCTACCGCATCGACACCGCGCTCAGCGTCCCGCAGGTCGACGTGGCGTCGTGGACGCTGTTCATCGAGGGCATGGTCGACGAGCCCTACGCGCTCACGTACGACGAGCTCGTCGCGATGTCCGACGTCGAGGAGCTCGTCACGCTGTCGTGCGTGTCCAACGAGGTCGGCGGCAACCTCGTCGGCAACGCCTCGTGGCAGGGTGTGCCGCTGGCGACGCTGCTCGACCGCGCCGGCGTGCAGCCCGGCGCGACGCAGATCGTCGGCCGCTCCGTCGACGGCTTCACCGCCGGGTTCCCGACGGCAGTCGGGCTCGACGGCCGGACGGCGCTCGTCGCCGTGGCGATGAACGGCGAGCCGCTGCCGGCGGAGCACGGGTTCCCGGCGCGGCTGGTGATCGCCGGGTTGTACGGCTACGTGTCGGCCACCAAGTGGCTCGACGGGATCCAGCTGGCGACGTGGGAAGACGTCGACGGCTACTGGATCCCGCGCGGCTGGTCCAAGGAGGCACCGATCAAGACGGCGTCGCGCATCGACGTGCCGCGCAGCGGGGCGACGCTCGACGCCGGCCCGCAGCCGATCGCCGGCGTCGCCTGGGCACCACCGGGCGGGATCACCCGCGTCGAGGTGCAGGTCGACGACGGCGGAGCGTGGCAGGAGGCCCGCCTCGGCGAGGTGGCGAGCGGCAACACGTGGGTGCAGTGGCTCGTCGAGTGGGAGGCGACGTCGGGCGAGCACAGCATCCGGGCGCGGGCGACCGACGCATCCGGCACGACGCAGACCGAGGGAGCCGCGCCCGCCGGCACCGGACGGAGCGACCGGTTGGCACCCCGCAACGTGCGCGTGCGCTTGATCGATCCCGGCGCCGTGCTGGCGTGGGGCACGCCGCGGCTGCGCGACCTCCCGTGGCGGGCGACACGCGATCCGTGGCGGATCCTCGTCGCCGAGGTGATGCTGCAGCAGACCCAGGCCGGGCGCGTCATCCCGAAGTGGATCGCCTTCTGCGACGCGTATCCGACGCCGGCGGCGTGTGCGGCTGCCGCGCTCGGTGACGTGCTGCGCCACTGGCAGGGCCTCGGCTACCCCCGCCGGGCGCGCAACCTCCACGACGCGGCCCGACTGATCGTCGAGCGTCACGGTGGCGATGTCCCCGACACGATCGAGGCGCTACGCGCGTTGCCAGGCATCGGCCCGTACACGGCGCGGGCGGTGCTGGCGTTCGCCTTCGAGCGCGATGTCGCGGTCGTCGACACGAACATCGCCCGCGTGCTCGCCCGGGTGACCGGCGAGCGACTCACGTTGCGCCGTGTCCAGGCCGTTGGCGACGCACTGGTGCCGCACGGTGCGGGTTGGGTGTGGAACCAGGTGCTGATGGACCTCGGGGCGACCGTGTGCCGGCCGGCGCCGCGGTGCGACGAGTGCCCGTTGGCGACGTCGTGCGCGTGGAACCGTGCCGGCCGGCCGGCGCCTGACCCCGCTGACGGCTCGGCGGGTGTGAGCACTCGCCAGGCGCCCTACGACGGCAGCGACCGGCAGGCGCGCGGCGACGTGCTTGCGGGCGCTGCACGACGGTGCCCGCCGCGCCGATGCCTTCCCAGCCCGCATCGTCGACGGTCTGCTCGCCGACCGCCTCGTCGCCCGCACCGGCGACCTCCTGCACCTGCCCTGAGTCAGCGCTTCGTCGTGCGTTGCAGGACGGTCAGCACGGCGATGACGACGACGGCGCCGCACGCGAAGAACAGCACGTTGAACGTCACGCTGTGCTCGTCGGGCGGGAAGAGCAGTCGCTGCGAGACGGCGAGGGCGAACAGTCCGAAGAGGTACACCCACAGCGGAGCGAACGGCCGGCGGCGTTGGGCCATGCGGGCAGTCTCGTCGTAGCCTGCGCCCGTGCGTCCACCGAAGGACTTCTTCCGCCCGCTGGCGATCGGCGCGCCCGAACCCGTGCGCGAGATCCCGTTCCGCCCGTCACGCGTCATCCACTTCCTGCCGCCGCACAACCCGAAGATGGTCGCCAAGGTCGCCGACATCGCGCCGACCGTCGACGTGCTGCTGGCCAACCTCGAGGACGCCATCCCGGCGTCGGAGAAGGAGAACGCGCGGGCCGGACTCGTGGAGATCGGCAAGGCGTGGAACCACCCGGACACGCAGCTCTGGACGCGTGTGAACGCACTCGACTCGCCGTGGGCGCTCGACGACATCACCACCGCCGTCACCGAGGTCGGCGACAAGCTCGACGTGATGATGATCCCCAAGGTCGAGGGCCCCGAGGACATCCACTACGTCGACCGCCTGCTCGCCCAACTCGAGGCGCGCGCCGGGCTGACCCGGCCGATCCTCGTCCACGCCATCCTCGAGACCGCTCGCGGCGTGGCCAACGTCGAGGCGATCTGCGCCGCATCGCCGCGGATGCAGGGCCTGTGCCTCGGGCCGGCCGACCTCGCTGCCAACCGCCGGATGAAGACGACGCGGGTCGGCGGCGGTCACCCGGGCTACCTCGTCCGCCAGGATCCCGATGCCGACGCTCCCGAGACGCCACGCCCGACGTACCAGCAGGACCTGTGGCACTACACGATCGCCCGCATGGTCGACGCCTGCGTCACCTACGGCGTGCTGCCGTACTACGGCCCGTTCGGCGACATCGCCGACACGGTCGCCTGCGAGGACCAGTTCCGCAACGCCTACCTGCTCGGCTGTGTCGGGGCGTGGAGCCTGCACCCGGCGCAGATCGAGATCGCCAAGCGCGTGTTCAGCCCGCCGCCGGAGGACGTCGCCCACGCCCGCCGTGTGATCGAGGCGATGGGCGACGGCACCGGCGCCGTCCTGCTCGACGGGAAGATGGAGGACGACGCCTCGGTGAAGCAGTGCAAGGTCGTCCTCGAGCTGGCCCAGCAACTCGCCGCCCGCGATCCCGAGCTGGCGGCGGCGTACGGATTCTCCGGATGAGCGAGGAGTTCCGGCCGCGGCGGTCGGTGCTGTACATGCCGGCAGCCAACGAGCGGGCGCTGGAGAAGGCCAAGTCGATCCCGTGCGACGCGATCATCTTCGACCTCGAGGATGCCGTGGCGCCCGACTCCAAGGCGCTCGCCCGCGACCAGGCGGTTGGCGCCGTGACGTCGGGCGGGTACGGGTCCCGTGAGCTGACGATCCGCTGCAACGCGCTGTCCACGCCGTGGGGCGCCGACGACCTCGCCGCCGCCGGCGCGGCGAGACCGTCCGCGGTCGTCATCCCCAAGGTCGACTCGACGGCGACGCTCGACGAGGTGGCCGCCGCGCTCGATGCGGCGGGGGGACAGGACACGTCGATCTGGGCGATGGTCGAGACCCCGACGGCGATCTTCGACGTCCGCGCCATCGCCGCCCACGAGCGCGTCAGCGTCCTCGTGCTCGGCACCAACGACCTCGCCAAGGAGCTGCGCGCCCCGCTGATCCCTGGACGGGCGAACCTCGCCCACTACCTGGCGATCGCCGTGCTCGGCGCCCGCGAAGCCGGCAAGGTCGTGCTCGACGGCGTCTACAACGACGTCCGCGACGCCGACGGCTTCGCCGCCGAGTGCCGCCAGGGCGTGGAGATGGGGTTCGACGGCAAGACGCTCGTCCACCCGAGCCAGGTCGAGCCGGCGAACGACGCGTGGTCACCGACGCCCGACGAGGTCGAGCAGGCGCAGCGGATCATCGCCGCCTACGAGGAGGCCGAGGCCGACGGGCGCGGCGTGGTCACCGTCGACGGCCGGATGATCGAGCACCTCCACGTCGCCAACGCCCAGCGCACGCTGGCGATCGCCGCCGCCCTCACCCGCTGAGGACCAACTTCGATAGCGATATCACCGGCCACGGTTGGCCGGGAATCTTCCAGAGAAGTTGGTCACGCCGTGACGGCGGCGACGATGTCGTCGTAGGCGGCGTCGGCGTAGGCGCGCATCTCGTCGTCGGTGCGGTCCTGGATCGGGTGCGGCGTGAACACGCGCGCCATCGAGGCGAACCCGAGCGACGTCGACTGCGCCTCGGCGGCCTGCACGAACTCGGCCGAGGCGACGAACACGCCGGGAACGCCGCGCAGCTCCAGATCGCTGATGTCGTGCACACTGCACGACGTGCAGCTGCCTCAATCGGCGAGCGCCTCGATCACCAGGTCGCACTGCGTGGAGATCTCGTGGCGCAGGTCGACCGGCGCCGGCTTGGTGAACGTCGGCTTGCGGTAGCGCTGCACGCTCGCCCCCGCCTCGACCAGTCGCGACTCGAGCCGGTCGAGGAAGACGTCGCCGCGCGGCTTGGAGATGTCGAGCAGCCCGACGCGCAGGCCGGCGATCGCCGCCGGCCGTTCGAGCCGCTCGCGCTCGGCGACGTTGCGCTCGCCGGTCGGGTCGAGGACGTAGCGGGTCATGTGCGCACCTCTCTGGTCACGGGCTGGCTGCCGATCTCGCCGTTGGCCCAGCCGCCGATCATCGCCGAGAACAGCCCGGCGCCGCCGCCGGCGTAGGCGAGCAGGATGCCGCCCGGCCGGAACTTGGGCAGCGTCGCGCCGGCGAACGCGTCCGGCACGCCCTCGGCCATCCCGCCGGCGCCGCCGACGAGCTCGTCGCCGGGGATCTGCAGCCGGGCGTCGAGCTCGGCCAGCACCCTGGCGCGGTCCCAGCCGGCCTCGGCGAACACCCGGCCGTGCTCGGGTCCGACCACGAGGATGGCGTCGAAGCCGAGGACGAGCTTCGGGTGGTGCAGCGTCCGGAGGCACGACGCCAACGATGTCGCCAGGCTCTCCGGTGCCCGCGACTTCTGGTCGACGATGCAGCGCGGCCCCTCGCCGGCGAACACGGTGACGGCGTCGGCGCCGGGCGAGGCGCCGCGGCTCTCGGCGAGCGTGCCGAACGGCGAGTCGGCGAGCTCGGCGAAGCAGAACGACAGCTTGCCGGGGTTGCCGTGCGCCGCCCGGTCGACCCCGCCGGGCCGGCCGCCGCCGACGTTGCGCACGACGAGCTGCACCGCCCGGCCGATCGTCAGGTTGGCCCGGTTGCCCTGGCCGAGGGCGTTGACGCCGGCGTTCATCCCGATCTTGCGTGTGCCGGGTCCGCTGGCAACGATCACCGGGCCGACAGGCATCGTCGTGGCCAGCACGCCGTGGATGTTGAACTCGTCGGTGCAGATCGCCTCGATCACGGTGAGCACCCATGGCAGGTGCTCGGGGAGGCACCCGGCCATGACGGCGGCGATGGCGACCTTCTCGACGGTGACGTCGACGAGATCGGGCGGCACGGTGGCGACGACCTCGTCCGGCTGGCGCGTGGTGCCGTCGAGCATCCGCAGCACGCGCTCCTCGGTCGGCGGCACGACGGGCAGGCCGTCGGTCCAGCCGCGCGTGAACATCGCCTCGATGTCGTCCTCCAGCTCGGCGAGCTCGACGCGTCGCGAGCGGAGCCGGCCACCCTCGAAGCGCACGCGCAGCTCGTCGACGCGGTCGGGGTCGACGCTGAGCGAGCCGCAGCCGGGGCGCATGACGGGCAGGTCGTCGCCGAGCCAGTCGAGGCCGGTGATCCGCTGCCAGTCCGCCCGCGACCAGCCGACCGTGCGCTCCACCTCGACGCCGTCGACGACCCGGATCAGCGTCGGGACGGTCTCGATGTCGTGGTGCCAGCTGACCGCGAGGTCGTCGTCGTGGCGCGCGTCGACGCCGGTGGGGAACGACGGGTCGTCCTGCGTCCACACCGTGAGGTCGAGCTTGCCGGCGAGGTCGGCGAGCAGCGGAGCGACCATGCGGCACGTCTCGCACTCCTCCTTGACGACCACCACGAGTCCGTCGGGGAGCTTCGGCGACGTTCACGAGACTCGAACGTACTCTTGCGCGCTGCGACGAACGTCACGCGGTCCGCGTTCACTTTGCGTTCACAAACGGCCCTAGCGTCGTCGCACACTGGTTTGGAGCGAACGTTGTCCTGAGGGGGTCGGCGAGCAGCATGCAGGTCACGTTTCATGGTGTCAGGGGCTCGACCCCTTGCCATGGCGACGACATCGGCCGCTACGGCGGCAACACGTCGTGCGTCTCCATCGACGCGCCGGGTGAGGATCCGCTGCTGTTCGACCTCGGTACCGGGTTGCGATACTTCGGGCTCGGGTGTCCCAGCGAGGAGCCGTTCCGCGGCTCGTGCCTCGTCAGCCACCTCCACTGGGACCACGTGCAGGGCCTGCCGTTCTTCGGCCCGTTGCAGCACGAGGCCAGCGAGCTGGTCGTCTACGCCCCGGCGCACGACGACGGCCGCACGGCCGCCGAGGTCCTGTCGTCGACGATCTGCCCGCCGATGTTCCCGATCGGCATCGACGCCTTCCCCGGCCGGGTCGACATCCGCGAACCGGCGGCCAAGTTCCGCATCGGCGGCTTCGACATCGAGAGCGGCGCCGTTCCCCACGTCGGCGAGGCTCTCGGCTACCGCGTGACGCATGGTGCGTCGAGCGTCGCCTACGTCAGCGATCACCAGCAGCCGCTGCGCGGCGCGCACATCGCCGACAGCGTGTACGCCCTGTGTCAGGACGTCGACCTGCTGATCCACGACGCCCAGTACACGCCGGCCGAGTTCGCCCGCAAGAGCACGTGGGGGCACTGCACCGTCGAGTACGCGGTGTGGCTGGCGGGCGAGGTGCGGGCCAAGCGGCTGGCGCTGTTCCACCACGATCCCGGGCACAACGACGACATGATCGACCGCCTCGCGGCCGCTGCAGCGGCGTGCGGTGCAGCGATGGGTGTGGAGGTCTTCGCCGCCCGCGAGGGCCTGGTGGTCGACCTCGCCGCTGGGTGACGTCCGGTGGTCGCCCGCATCGCCAGCGTCGTGCTCGGTGCGGTGTTCGTGCTGGCCGGCGGGGCGAAGCTGGCCGCCGGCTCGACGTGGATCGCCCAGGCCCGTCAGATGGGGGCGACCCAGCCCGTGGCCACGGTGGTGCCCGGTCTCGAGCTGCTGCTCGGCGCGGCGCTGATCACTGGGCTGTTCGTACCGGTCCCCGCGCTCGTCGCCATCGGCCTGCTCGTCGTGTTCAGCGTGACGATCGCCCGCCAGCTCGTCGACGGCCGCCATCCCCCGTGCGCCTGCTTCGGCGCCTGGTCGACCCGCCCCCTCGGCGAGGGCCACCTCCTCCGCAACGCCGCCCTCATCGCCGTCGCCGTCCTGGCCTGCTTCGCCTGACGCCGTCGTGCCAGTGAGCGTTAGTGCTGCCCGGCCTGTCCGGTCGTTCGGCCGTCGATCGCTGATCGCCGGTTCCCGCTCACGTTCTGCGCGACGTGCGGCGTGAACCCGAGCGCCCCGGTGTCAGCCACGAACCCCTTCTTGTCGTAGTTCTTGTCTCCAGCTACCTTCGACTCCGCTTCTACTTGTTGAGCCGCTCGAGCATCTCGAGCGCGGTCGCCCGCTCCGCGTACCCGTCAGCGGTGTTGAGCTCGGCGTCTACTATCAGCGCTGCAGCGTTGCTCCATCAGCAGATGCCCTGCGTAGCAGAGCGTGTCCTCTTTGTTGTCTCTCTTTCTATTCATCCTCTCTTCCTTATCTTTCTTTTATTCATTTTTGTCTTTCTTTCTTTTCTCTCCTTTCCACTTCTCCTCTTCTTTTCTCCCATCCTTCCTCTCCTATCTTTTTCCTTCCTTCTTCTTGAAGCTCTTTTGCGACGCCCAGCGTCGAGCACGGTGCCGCCGACCGAGTAGTGATCCGAGGAATCCGGCCCGAACACGTACTCGACTGGATCGGGTCAGAGCGTGTTCAGGAGGAACGTGATGGTGCGGGCCTCGTCGCGCCAGGCGTCGTAGCGACCGCTCGGGCCGCCGTGGCCGGCGCCCATCTGCGTCTTCAGCAACAGCAGCCGCTCGCGTCCCGCGCCGACGGATCGCAGCCGGGCGACCCACTTCGCCGGCTCGTGGTAGCTGACGCGCGGGTCGTTGAGCCCGGCGGTGACGTAGATCGCCGGGTACTCGGCCGGGCCGGTGTTGTCGTACGGGGAGTAGCTCGCCATGTAGCTGGCGAACGGCTCGGCGCGCGGGTCGCCCCACTCCTCCCACTCGTTCGAGGTGAGGGGCAGCGTGGGGTCGCTCATCGTCGTCACGACGTCGACGAACGGCACCTCGGCGACGGCGGCGCGGAACAGCTCCGGACGCATCGTGATGCACGCGCCGACGAGCAGTCCGCCGGCGCTGCCGCCGCGGATGGCGACGCGCTGCGAGTCGACGAGGCGCTCGGCGACGAGGTGCTCGGTCGCCGCCAGCACGTCGGCGAACGTGTTGCGCTTGTTGAGCAGCTTTCCGTCGAGGTACCAGCGCCGTCCGAGCTCGCCGCCGCCGCGGGGGTGGACCAGCGCCCACACGACGCCACGGTCGAGCAGCGACAAGCGCATGACCGAGAACCACGGCGGCATCGAGATCTCGTACGACCCGTAGCCGTACACGACGCCCGGAGCCGTGCCGTCGAGGGCGGTGTCGACGTGGCGAACGACGTCGACGGGCACCGACGTGCCGTCCGGCGCCGTCGCCCACGTCCGCGTCGAGACGTACTTGGTGAGGTCGACGCCCGGCGTGGGGGTCTGCTTGCGCAGGACGCGCTCACCCGTCACGACGTCGACGTCGTACACCGACAGCGGCGTCGTCAGCGACTGGTACGACACGCGCAGCGACGTCGTGTCCCACTCCGGGTTGGCGCCGAGCTCGAGGTCGTGTGGCTCGGCGCCGAAGTCCAGCGCTTGCTGACGACCGTCGGGGAACAGCACCAGCGCCTTGGGCTGGGCGTCGCTCCACTCGTGCAGCACGAGGTGCCCGGCGAACGGCTCCACGGTCGTGAACCGGCGGCCAGGGACGTGGGGGAGCAGCTCGGTCCACTCGCCGGGCCGGTCGAGCGGCGCCGTCATCACGCGGAAGTCGGGGGCGTCGAGGTTGGTGAGGACGACGAACTGGTCGCCCCAGTGGTCGACGCTGTACTCCACCTCGCTCACCCGCGCCCTGACCAGCACGGGGGACGCCGTCGGATCGGCGGCGGGAACGACGGACACCTCCGACGTCGTGTTGCTCTGCGCCGTGAGGAAGATCCACTGCTCGCTGCGGCTCAGTGACACACCGAGGAAGAAGCGGTCGTCGCCCTCTTCGATGACCAGCTCGTCGTCGGCGACCGGCGTGCCCAGGCGGTGGCGCCAGATCTGGTACGGCCGCATCGCCTCGTCGGGGCGGGCGTAGAGCAGCCAACGTCCGTCGCTCGACCAGGCGACCCCGCCCCATGACGACGTGCCGGTGAGCTCGTCGGGGAGGTCGTCGCCGGTCGCCAGGTCGCGGACGCGCAGCGTGTAGCGCTCGCCGCCGTCGATGTCGCTCGACCACGCCAGCAGCGAGTGATCCGGCGAGGAGTCGACGGCGTGGACGTCGAAGTACTCGTGGCCGGCGGCCTCGGCGTTGCAGTCGAGGATGACGCCGGCGGCGTCGTCGATGGAGCGGCCGCGGCAGAAGACGGGATACGACTCACCCTCGATCGTTCGGGTGACGTACCACCACGGGCCGTGGCGCACGGGCACCGACTCGTCGGTCTCCTGGACCCGCGACTTGATCTCGGCGAACAGCTCCTCGACCTGGTCGGCGTGGCGATCGAAGAACGCCGCGGCGTAGGTGTTCTCGGCCTCCAGGTAGGCGATCGTCTCGGGATCCTCGCGGTTGCGCAGCCACGCGTACGGGTCGTCGACCGCGCCGGTGGGGCGCTGCCACGTGTGCGCCTTGGTCGGGGCGACCGGCGGCTCGGGCATGGACGTGATGTCGCTCATGGCGAGACGGCACGGTAGCTGGGCGGGTACGGTTCGTGGCCTCCATGCGCGTGTGGATCGATCAGGACCTGTGCACCGGCGACGGCCTGTGCGTCGACCACTGCCACGACGTGTTCACCCAGCTCGAGGACGGCATCGCCTACGTCACCGAGCGCGGTGGGCCGCTCAACGACCCCGGTGGGTCGGGCTCGCTGGCGCGGGTGCCGGTGCGGCTGGTCCAGCAGGTGATCCACGCCGCCGAGGCGTGCCCGGGGGAGTGCATCTTCATCGAGATCGACCCGCCGGCCGACGCCGAGCTCGATGTCACCGTCGACGGCCGTCTGGCCGCCAGGGTGGAATTGCGTCCGGACGCCGCCTGAACGGCGCAGCGGCCAGGTTTCTGCCGTCTTCGGGGGTCCACGGGAGCGGAGCCCCCGTGTGAGTTTGTAACATGGAGGTAGTGCAAATTCCCCTCGAGGAGCGCCAGCCATGACGTCGTTCGATCTCGATCTCACCAAGTACCAGCTCGGGTGGAGCGACGAGGTCGAGTACGCCTTCGCGCCCGAGAAGGGCATCAACCCCGGCGTCGTCGAGCAGATCTCGTGGTGGAAGGGCGAGCCGCGCTGGATGACCAACATGCGCCTGCGCAGCCTCAAGCTGTTCGAGCGCAAGCCGATGGCGCCGTGGTTCGCCGTGAACATGCCGGACATCGACTTCCAGGACATCTACTACTACCTGCGGCCGTCCGGCGAGCAGGTCGACGAGTGGGACGACCTCCCCGAGCAGATGAAGGCGACGTACGAGAAGCTCGGCATCCCGGAAGCCGAGCGCCAGTACCTGTCCGGCGTGACGGCGCAGTACGAGTCCGAAGTCGTCTACCACCGCAACCGGGAGGAGCTGGCGAAGCAGGGGATCCTGTTCTCGCGACATGGACACCGCGCTGCGCGAGTACCCCGACCTGGTCAAGCGCTACTTCGGCACGGTGATCCCGCCGGGCGACAACAAGTTCGCCGCCCTCAACACATCGGTGTGGTCAGGCGGCTCGTTCATCTACGTCCCGCCGGGCGTCGAGTGCGAGATGCCGCTGCAGGCGTACTTCCGCATCAACGCCGAGAACGCCGGCCAGTTCGAGCGCACGTTGATCATCGCCGACGAGGGCTCGCAGGTGCACTACATCGAGGGCTGCTCGGCGCCGGTCTACACCAGCGACTCGCTGCACTCGGCGGTCGTCGAGATCATCGTCAAGCCCAGCGCCAGGGTCACCTACACGACGATCCAGAACTGGAGCCCCAACGTCTACAACCTCGTCACCAAGCGGGCGCGGGTCGAGGCCGAGGGGCACATGGAGTGGATCGACGGCAACATCGGATCCAAGCTCACGATGAAGTACCCGAGCGTGTACCTCGTCGGGCCGAAGGCCACGGGCGAGGTGCTCTCGGTCGCCTACGCCGGCGCCGGGCAGCACCAGGACGCCGGGGCGAAGATGATCCACGCTGCGCCCGAGACGACGTCGAAGATCGTGTCCAAGTCGATCAGCAAGGACGGCGGCATCACCACGTACCGCGGCCTGGTGCGGGTCGACGAGGGCGCCGTCGGGTGCAAGTCGCACGTGCAGTGCGATGCCCTGATCCTCGACGAGAACTCGCAGAGCAAGACCCTGCCGTACATGGAGGTCGGCGAGCGCGACGCCCAGATCGGCCACGAGGCGACGGTGTCCAAGGTCGCCGACGAGCAGCTCTTCTACCTGATGAGCCGCGGCCTGTCCGAGGAGCAGGCGATGGGCATGGTCGTCAACGGCTTCATCGAGCCGATCACGCGCACGCTGCCGATGGAGTACGCCGTCGAGTGGAGCCGCCTGATCGAGCTGCAGATGGAGGGCTCCGTCGGCTGACCTCCCCGATCTGGGCGCGATCCGTCTCTGGGCGCGATCCGTCTCGGAATCCGAGACGATCTGCGCCCAGATGTGGGGCGTCAGGGTCGTGCGGCGCTGAGCTGTGACAGGCCGGCGATGGCGACGTCGAGGCAGCCCTCGAGGTAGGCGGCGTCGATCGGCTGGCGCCAGATCAGCTTGCGGAACACGATCGGCCCGACGATCGTGCCGACGACCACCCGTGCGTCGAGGTCGGCCGGCAGCTCCCCACGCGCCTGGGCGCGCTCGACGATCTCCATGACCGGCCGCTGGCGCTCGACGCCGATGCGGTCGAGCAGCAGGCCGATCTCCGGATCACGACCCGCCGCGTCGATCAGGCACGGCATGATCTGGCCGACCCGACCGGACAGGTCGGCGCGCACCATCCCGCCGAACCACGCCTCGAGGTCGCCGCGCAGCGAGCCGGTGTCGGGCGTGGCGACGTGCTCGAAGCTCAGCTGAGCGGTGTCGAGGATCAGCGCGCCGCGCTCGGGCCAGTGGCGGTAGATGGTCGTCTTGGCGACACCGGAGCGGGCGGCGACCTCCTCGATCGTGAGGTTCCCGACACCGCGCTCGACGATCAGGTCGGCCGCCGCCGCCAGAGCCTTGCGCCTCGCCTCTTCGCTTCTCGGACGTGCCATCGGTCACCCTCACGGAGCCGGACGGTGTCTCGACACCCGGACTTCCACTACGGTATCGTAGCGGAATCGACGAGACCCTGACCACTGATCTCGACGGCATCGACCCCCACGTCTACGCCCGACGGTGGAAGACGCTCGCCGTCCTCTGCACGTCGCTGATCATCGTCATCGTCGGCAACACCGTGCTCAACGTGGCGCTGCCGACGCTGCAGCTCCCGCCCGAGCAGGGCGGCCTCGGCGCCACCAACTCCGAGGTGCAGTGGATCGTCGACGCCTACGGCCTGGTGTTCGCCGGCCTGCTGTTCCTCGCCGCCGCGCTCGGCGATCGCTTCGGTCGCAAGGGCGCCCTGCAGGCCGGGCTGGCCGTGTTCGCCGCCGGCTCTCTGCTTCGGCGCCTTCGCCGACGATCCGGCCATGCTGATCGTCGCCAGGGCGGTGATGGGCGTCGGGGCGGCGTTCGTCATGCCCTCGACGCTGTCGATCCTCACCAACGTGTTCCCGCGCCGCGAGCAGGCGAAGGCGATCGCCATCTGGGCCGGCATCTCCGGCAGCGGCGCCGCCCTCGGCCCGCTCGCGTCGGGCCTGCTGCTCGAGCACTTCTGGTGGGGCTCGGTGTTCCTCGTCAACCTGCCGATCATCGCCGTCGCACTCATCGCCGGCTACGTGCTCGTGCCGAAGTCCAAGGACCGGACGGGCTCGCCGCTCGACCCCGTCGGCGCCGTGCTGTCGGTCGTCGGGCTCAGCGCGCTCGTGTACGCCATCATCGAGGCGCCCAACCACGGCTGGATCAGCGTCGACTCGCTGCTGTGGTTCGGCGGCGCGGCCATCGTGCTCGTGGCGTTCTGCGTGTGGGAGTGGCGCAACCGCCATCCGATGCTCGACCTGCGGCTGTTCCAGAACCCGCGGTTCGCCGTCTCCTCCGGCGGCATCACGCTCGTCTTCTTCGCCATGTTCGGGACGTTCTTCCTGCTCGCCCAGTACCTGCAGGGCGTGCTCGGGTACTCGCCGCTCGAGGCCGCCGTGCGCCTGCTGCCGTTCTCGGCGGTGATGATGGCGGTCGCCCCGAACACCCCCAAGCTCGTCGGCCGCTTCGGCGCCGACCGTGTCGGCATGGCCGGGCTGCTGCTCGTCGCCGCCGGTCTGGGCGGAGCGGCGCTCTTCCAGACCGGCACCGGCTACCCGCAGCTGGCGCTGACGATGTGCATCCTCGCCGGCGGCATGGCGCTGACGATGACCCCGATGACCACCCAGCTGATGGCCGCGGTGCCTCGCGACCGCGCCGGCATGGGCTCGGCCACCAACGACACGACCCGCGAGCTCGGCGGCGCGCTCGGCGTCGCCGTGCTCGGATCGCTGCTCGCCGGCCAGTACACGGCCGGCGTCGAGTCGGCCGCGGCCCAGCTGCCGGACCAGGCACGCGAGGCGGTCGAGGGCAGCATCGGCGGCGCCATCGGGTTGATCGAGCAGGGTCTGATCCCGGCCCAGCCGCTCCTCGACATCGCCCGTGAGGCGTTCGTCGACGGGCTCCATCTGGCGGCCATCGTCGGCGCATGCGTCGTCCGTCGCCGCGGCGTTGATCGTCAAGCGCTACCTCCCGTCCGATCGCCACGACCCGCAGATCACGGGCGAAGTCGACGACACGATCGGCGCCGAAGCCCTTACGCTTGGCGGCGATGCCAATGCGCCAGGAGTGCAAGCACTTCGAGAGCCGGACCTACGCGAACGGTGACACCGTCCGCAAGTGCGATCTCGACCTGGCGCCGGACGCGCCGTGGCGGTGCCCCGACAACTGCCCCCAGTACGAGCGGCGGCTGGCCGCCGTCGCCTGGACGCACGGGTCGCTGACGGCTCCGCCGACTCCCGACGAACCGGCGAGTGTCGCCGACGGCACGGCCGCCGCCCTGCTCGACGAGGCCGAGAACCACCTGCTGTCGGTCGGCGACCAGGTGCGCGCCGAGGTCGAGGCCGAGCGCGCCCGCAACCAGCCGCGGCTGGCGCCGGTGGTTCCGTAGCTGAGCGGCGTCGCTCTGAGTTTCCCCTACGCGCGTAGGTAGAATTCGCGTCGATGCAGGCGTTCTCCCCCGATGCCGCGCGCGCCTTCGACCAGCGCTTCGCCGACCAGCGCGCCGCTGCGGCCGAGCGGGCGGCGGGCGCCGAGTGGCCGACGCCGGCCGAGGAGATCTGGCGCTACAGCCGTGTCGACGAGCTCGACCTCGACCGCTTCGCGCCCGCCACCGCGACCACGACCGTCGAGGATCCGTCGGGCTGCGTCGTCACCGAGCTCGACGAGCTCGCCGACGTCATCGGCGGACGTCGCACCCGACGTGTTCGCCGAGCTGAACACGGCCTTCGCCGCCCCGATCGTCGTGCGCGTCCCGGCTGGTACGACGGTCGCCGAGCCGATCGTCGTCACCCACGAGATCGCCGGTGACGGCGCCGCGGTGTTCCCGCGCCTCGTCGTCGACGCCGGCGCCGACAGTCAGGTCACCGTCGTCGAGCGGTTCACGTCGGCCGCCGGCGACATCGTGCTCGTCGTGCCCGTGCTCCAGGTCCGCGCCGGGCAGGCGGCGCGGGTCAGCTACCTCGGCGTCAACGAGCTGGCCGACACGGCGTGGCAGATCGGCCACCAGCAGGCCGTCGGCGACCGCGACTCGACGATCACGCTGGCCACCGTCGCCCTCGGCGGGCACTACGCCCGTGTGCGCACCGAGGCGCGCATCTCCGGTGCCGGCGGCAGCACCCGTCAGGTCGCCCTGTACTTCGCCGGCGGCGAGCAGATGCACGACTTCCGCACGATCCAGGACCACGACGCCCCGCACACCACCAGCGACCTGCTGTTCAAGGGCGCCGTGCAGGACCGACTCGCGCAGCGTCTACACCGGCCTGATCAAGATCCGCAAGCACGCCCGGGGCACGTCGGCGTTCCAGACCAACCGCAACCTCACGCTCAGCGAGGGAGCGTGGGCGGAGAGCGTGCCGAACCTGGAGATCGAGACCAACGACGTCAAGTGCAGCCACGCCTCGGCCGTCGGGCCGATCGATCCCGAGCAGCGCTTCTACCTCGAGAGCCGGGGCATCCCGACGCAGATCGCCGAGCGGCTGATCGTGCTCGGCTTCTTCGACGAGGTGCTCGACCAGCTGCCCGTCGGGCCGCTCGCCGACGACCTCCGTCGCCGCGTGTCGGCCAAGCTCGACCTCGAACGAACGCTGACCGGGGTCGCGTGAGGCACGGTGTCGTTCCCGCTCGACGAGCTCGCTCCCGGCACGACTCGGCGCGTCGTCGTCGACGGCGTCGCCATCGCCGTCGTGCGCATCGACGACGACGTCTACGCCATCGGCGACGTGTGCAGCCACGCCAACGTCTCGCTGTCCGAGGGCGACGTGTGGTGCGACGAGAAGGAGCTGGAGTGCCCGAAGCACGGCAGCACGTTCAGCCTCGAGACGGGCGAGGCGGTCACCCTGCCGGCGACCCAGCCGGTGCCCGTCTACCGGGCGCAGGTCGTCGACGGCCAGGTCGAGGTGAGTGCCGTGACATGACCACCTTGGAGATCCGCTCGCTGCGCGCCGCCGTCGGGCGCAAGGAGATCCTCCGCGGCATCGACCTCACCGTGTCGAGCGGCGAGGTCCACGCCGTGATGGGACCCAACGGCGCCGGCAAGAGCACGTTGTCGGCGGTCGTCATGGGCAGGCCGGGCTACGAGGTGCTCGAGGGATCGGTCACGCTCGACGGCGTCGACGTGCTCGCCATGCCGACGTGGGAGCGCGCCGCCGCCGGCCTGCACCTCGTCATGCAGTACCCGACCGAGGTGCCCGGCGTCGCCGTCGACGACATGCTGCGCGAGGCGCTCACCGCACGCCGCGGCCGCGTCGACGGGCTCGACGGGCTGCTGCTCGAGGAGGCCGGTCGCATCGGGCTGGAGGAGCGCCTGCTGCACCGGTCGGTCAACGTCGATCTCTCCGGCGGCGAGCGCAAGCGCAACGAGACGTTGCAGCTCGCCGTCCTGCGGCCGCGCATCGCGATCCTCGACGAGCTCGACTCCGGCCTCGACATCGATGCCCTGCGGGCATGCGCCCGGCGCATCGAGGCGGCCACCGAGCCCGTCGACGGCGAGCCCGGCCTCGGCGTGCTGGCCATCACCCACTACAACCGCCTGCTGACCGAGCTGCGCCCGGACCAGGTGCACATCCTCGTGCGCGGCCAGATCGTGGCCGAGGGCGGGCCCGAGCTCGCCGACGAGCTGGAGGCATCCGGCTACGCCGCCTTCGCCGAGGACGACGCCAAGCCCGCCGGCGAGCGCCCGGTCGTCCGGCCCGGCTCGCTCGACGAGCTGTTCGCCAAGCCCTAGCGCGTCACCCCCCGATCAGGGGGAGCACCGACCGCGGGTCGACGTCGCAGCCCTCGGCCGCGGTCGTCAGCTGCTCGATCACCTCCGGCGAGCCGACCGTCGTCGCCACCCACACCTCGAGACCGATCGTGTCGAGCACCGCCTCGCCGAGGCAAAGCTGCTGCTCCTCCGAGACGCCGGGCAGGTCGAAGTTCCCGACTGCGAAACCTGGCGCCAGCCGTTCGGAGTCGATGCACTGGTCGAGCGCCGACGCGAACAGCTGGTCTTCCTCCTGCGTCGTGCCCACTGGCTGGGCGTACAGGGCGAGGAGCCGGTCGCCGTCGATCTCTGTGGTCAGGATCTCCCCGGCGCACGCGGCCTCGTCAGCTGTCGCCGCGACGCCGAGGAAGGCGGCGAAGGCGACGCTCATGCCCTCCGCAGCCGTCGAGACGTCCGTGAACCCGCCGACCTCGGCCCAGTTGACGGAGCACTGCTCGTCGAGGAACTCGCCGAACTCCTGGTCGTCGGCGACGAGCTGCGGGTCGGTGAGGACCTCGGACAGCTCGAGGGCCGCGCCGGCCACCACCCAGTCGTGCTCGGCCAGCGTGTCCGCCTGACGCTCGTACACGGTCTGGACGCCACGAGCCGCCGAGGCGATCTCGGGGACGGCGGCGGACGCCACGGCGTCCATCTCGGTGTTGGCGATGGTGAAGAGGCGCTCCACCTCGTCCGGGTCGGCCTCCGGCGTCAACACGTAGGCGTTGGCGCGGTCGGTGGCGGCGTCGGCGCTGCGGCCTCGGTCGCAGAACATGGCGAGGGTCGGTTCGTCGTCGCCACCACCGAGCACGACGAACGCACCGGCGGCCACCGCGGCGACAGCGACGCCGCCGGCGGCGAGGGCCATCCACGTCGTGCGGCGTCGCCGTGGCGCTGCCGGCACCTCGGCCAACGTCGTCAGCTCGGCGGGCGTGTCTGGTTGCCGCTGGTCGAGGACGCGTGCCGCCGTCGCCGCCACGCCCTGCATCAGGTCGGGCCGGTCGGCGAACTGGCTCAGCAGCGTGCGCGCGGCGTCGGCCTCCTCAGGGCGCGTGAGCCGTTCCTCCAACTCGGTCAGCAGCCGCCACTGCTCCTCGGGGGCCAGCGACGGCTGCTCCACGCGCGCCTTGAGGTCGGCGAGATAGGTGACGGGGACGTCCGGCGGCTCGGGCAGCGGGTCCGGGAGCGGCGTCGCCGGCGGCACCTGCATGAGCGCCCGCCCGAGGGCGATCGCCGCCGCCGCGTCGCCGGCGCGCACGTCGACGCGCTGGGTCTCGGAGAGGACCGGTGGCAGGAGGCCGTCCGGCACCGGATCGCCGACGAGGACGGGCAGCACCGGCTTGCCGAGCGCGCTGGCGTACTCGAGCTCGCGCTGGCACGCCGGGGAACGCAGCGACGACGTGCTCATGGCGAACACGAAGGCGTCGCACTGGCGGATGTTGTCGAGGATGCCGTCCCACCACCGCTGGCCGCCGCTCAGCTCGCGGTCGCACCACGCCGTCCAGCCGAGCCCCTCGAGGTCGCGCTCGAGCCGTCCCACGACCTCGGTGTCGACGTGGGAGTAGCTCACGAAGCTGTGCCGCGCTCCGCCCACGAACGCCGAGCGTACCGACGACGTCCTCCGCAGTCGGCGGAATACGGTCACCCGGCATAAGGTCGAGACATGCCCTCCGATGATGATTGGGTCGAGCGAGACGGTGCGCTGCGCCGGCGCTTCCAGTTCGCCGACTTCTCCGAGGCGTTCGCGTTCATGACGCGGGTGGCGCTACTGGCCGAGTCCAAGGGCCACCACCCGGACTGGTCGAACTCGTGGAACACGGTCGACATCGCCCTGTCGACGCATTCGGCGGGCGGCACGGTGACCGACCGCGACCGCGAGCTCGCCGCGGCGATCGACGGCCTGCTCGGCTGAGGCCGTCCCCGGTGACGACCGCCGCCCTGCGGCGCACGGAGCGCTTCCCCGGCACCCGCGTCGTCACCGGCTGCTTCATCGTCCTCGCCGTCTCCGCTGGGCTCGGGTTCTACGGGCTCGGCCGTGTACCTCAACGCCTTCGTTCGCGAGCGCGACTGGCCGGTCGCCTCGATCTCGCTGGCCACGACCGTGTACTTCGTCGTCTCCGGCGTCGCCGGGCTGTACATCGCCCGCATCATCGCCCGCCGCGACGTCCGCATCCCGATCGTCGCCGGCGGCATCCTCGGCGGCGGCTCGCTGGCCGTGCTCGGCCACGTCGAGGAGCGCTGGCAGCTGTACGCGGTCTACGCCGTGTTCGCCCTCGGCTTCGCCGGCGCCGGGTTGGTTCCGGTCACGACCGTCGTCACCCGGTGGTACCACGTCCGTCGGTCCGTCGCCCTGTCGGTGGCGTCGACCGGGTTGTCGGCCGGCGGCATCCTGCTGACACCGCTCGCCAAGTGGCTGATCGACGAGCACGGCCTGGCGACGTCGACGCCGATCCTCGGCATCGTGTGGGTGCTCGGCATCGTGCCGTTCGCCCTGTGGCTGGTGCGGCCGGACCCGGCGGCGCTCGGCTGGATGCCCGATGGCGAGCGGGTGCACCACGACGTGCCGGCGTTCGTCGCCACCGGCACGCCGTTCGACGAGGCCGTGCGCACACGCTTCTTCATCGCCAGCACGATCGCCTACGTCCTCGTGCTCGGCGCCCAGGTCGGTGGGATCCAGCAGCTCGTCAAGCTCGTCGAGGACCGCACCGACGCGGCGGCGGCGGCGTTTGCGACGATCCTCGTCGCCGGCACGTCGGTCGTCGCCCGCCTCGTCGGCGGTCGCATCGTGGCCCGGCTGCCGATGGCCGGGTTCACCGTCGGGCTCGGGGCCATCCAGGCCGTCGCCCTCGTCGGGCTGGCGTTCGCCGAGACGAAGCTGGCGATCTTCGCCGCGATCATCCTGTTCGGGGCCACGATCGGCAACATCCTGATGCTCCAGCCGCTGCTGATCGCCGAGCGCTTCGGCGTCCTCGACTACCCGCGGCTGTTCAGCCGCGCCCAGTTCCTCACCGTGCTCGGCGTGGCCGGTGGGCCGCTGCTGCTCGGGTGGCTGTACGACAACGCCGGCGGCTACCGCACGTCGTACATCGTCGCCGGGTGCTGCTCGCTGGCCGGGGCGTTCGTGCTGGCGGCGGGCGGCCCCGCTACCGTGCCGCGACCCGTGAGCGACGCACACCCCAACGTCCGCCGCGTCGTCGATGCGGCTGCCGAGGCAGGCCTGGAGATCGAGACCGTGCGGTTCCCCGATGGCGCCAAGACGGCCGCCGACGCGGCCGCGGCGATCGGCGTCGACGTCGGGCAGATCGTCAAGAGCCTGATCTTCGCCGTCGACGGCGACGTCGTGCTGGCGTTCGTCAGCGGCTCCAACCAGCTCGACGAGGCCAAGCTGGCCGCGGCCGCCGGCGGCACGTCGTGCGAGCGCGTCGACGCCGACACGGTCCGCGCGGTGACCGGGTTCCCGATCGGGGGCGTGCCGCCGTTCGGCCACGCCACGCCGCTGACCGCGTTCGTCGACCCCGACCTGCTCGCCTACGACGAGGTCTGGGCGGCCGCCGGCACGTGGCACGACGTGTTCCCGCTCAGTCCCGCCGACCTCGTCCGCGCCAGCGGCGCCACGGTCACCGACCTGAAGCGCTAATCCTCGTCGGGTGGTGCCGGGAGCTTGGCGGTCGACTCGGCGAAGACGGCGGGGTCGACCGTGATGAAGATCGAGCGGCCACGAGCGACGACGGGCTCACCGTCCGCCTCGAGGTCGACGAGCTCGCCCTCGATGAACAGCTTGCGACCGTCGCGGCCGGCGAGGCGACCGCGGCAGGCGATCGGACGGTGCAGCGGCGTCGGCCCGAGGTAGCGGATCGTCAGCTCGCCCGTGAACGCCGGCTCCGCGACGACGTCGAGCACGAACCCGAACACGTCGTCGAACAGCCCGGCGACGACACCGCCGTGCGAACGTCCGGGTGCGCCCTCGTGGGCGGCGCGCAGCGTGCACCGTGCTTCGATCTCGTCGCCGTGGCGGTGGACCTCGAGGTCGACACCCCACGGGCTCGACCGCCCGGACCACGGCCGGTCGTCGTAGCTCTCCAGCCGCGTGCCGACGGCGACCCCGCGCTTCCACTCCTCGGCGGAGCGCACCATCGCCCGATCGCGTGGCTCACCTGCGTCGAGACGGGCCGTCAGCTCGGCGAGCGTCGAGGTGACCTCGTCGAGCAGCTCCGGCGTTGCGTGGTGGCCGACGAAGGCGTGGCCGAGGTCGCGGATCGCCCGCCCCGCGCGCGCTCGTTCCTCGGCATCGTCCACGAGACGTCAGACCGACGCCGGCCGGTCGAGGGCGTCGAGCAGCGTGTTCCAGGCGAGTGTGGCGCACTTGATGCGCACCGGGAACTTGACCACGCCCTGCAACGCCTCCAGGTCGCCGAGCGCGACGGCCTCGCCATCGCCGTCGCCGTTGGGGTCGGCGTCCTCGATCGACATCATCCCCTTGAACCGCCGGACGAGGGCGCGCACCTCGCCGACGCTGCGCCCCTTGATCGCCTGGGACATCATCGACGCCGAGCTCTGCGAGATCGAGCAGCCCTGCCCGCCGACCTTGACGTCGTCGACGACGTCGCCGTCGAGCTGCAGGTAGACCGTGATCTCGTCGCCGCACAGCGGGTTGTGACCCTGGGCGACGCGGGCCGGCGGCGTGGGCAGCTCGCCGCGGTTGCGCGGCGCCCGGTAGTGGTCGAGGATGATCTCGCGGTACAGGTCTTCGAGGCCTGGCATGTCGCTCCTAGAAGCCGAAGATGTCGGAGGCGCCGTCGAGCGCGTCGGCGAGCGCATCGACGTCGTCGCGGTCGTTGTACAGGTAGAAGCTCGCCCGTGCGGTGGCGGCGACGCCGAGCACGCGCATCAGCGGCTTGGCGCAGTGGTGGCCGGCGCGGATGCACACGTTGCGCTGGTCGAGCACCTGGCTGACGTCGTGCGGGTGCAGATCGCGGAAGGCGAAGCTGACCACGCCGCCGCGGCGGGACACGTCGCGCGGGCCGTGGATCGAGATGTCGTCGCCGAAGCGCTCGGTGAGCGTGTCGAGCGCGTACGACGTCACCTCGATCTCGTGGCGGCGAACGGCGTCCATCCCGAGCGACTCCATGAAGTCGACCGCCGCGCCGAAGCCGATGGCCTCGGTGATCGGCGGCGTGCCGGCCTCGAACTTGGCCGGGACCGGGGCGGGCGTGTACCCGTCGAGGCGCACGTCGGCGATCATGTTCCCGCCGCCGAGGAACGGCGGCGTGGCGTCGAGCAGCTCGGCCCGCCCCCACAGCGCGCCGATGCCGGACGGGCCGCACATCTTGTGGCTGGAGAAGGCGGCGAAGTCGGCGCCCCACGCCTGCACGTCGGTGGCGTTGTGCGGCACGTACTGGCAGGCGTCGACGACGGCGAGGGCGCCGGCGTCGTGGGCCGCGGCGCACAGCTCGGCGACCGGGGTGAGCGTGCCGAGGACGTTGCTCATCGCCGTGAACGAGACGACCTTGGCGCCGTCGACGAGGCGGTCGAGGTCGGCGAGGTCGAGCTGTCCGTCGGCGGTGAGCGGGATCCAGCGCAGCTCGATGCCGCGCTCGGCGGCGAGCTGGTGCCACGGCACGACGTTGGCGTGGTGCTCCATGTGGCGTGAGCACGACGACGTCGCCGGGGGAGAGGTTGGCGCGGCCCCACGCCTGGGCGACGAGGTTGAGCGCCTCGGTGGCGTTCTTGGTGAACACGATCTCGTCGGCGTGGCCGGCGTTGACGAACCCGGCGACCTTGGCCCGGGCGGCCTCGTAGGCGTCGGTGGCCTCGGCGGCAAGGCGGTAGGCGCTGCGGTTGATCGGGGCGTAGCCGGTCTCGGTGAACCGGCTCATGGCGTCGATGACGCACTGCGGCTTCTGCGACGAGTTCGCCGAGTCGAGGTAGTGGATCGGGGCGCCGTCGAGCTGGCGCTGGAGCAGCGGGAACTGGGCCTTGACCGTGGCCGTGTCCAGCGTCCTCGACAGCTCGATGGTCATGCCGGCGCACCCGGAACGCCTCGTAGCCGTCGCGCTCGAGCGCCTCGGCGATCTCCATCCCTCCCGTCGCCACGATGCGCCCGTCCATCAGCACGTGCACGTGGTCGGGTGCCAGCTCGTCGAGCAGGCGCTGGTAGTGGGTGATCAGCACGACGCCCATGTCCGGACGGTCGCTGCGGACCTCGTGGATGCCGTTGGCGACGACGCGCAGGGCGTCGATGTCGAGACCGGAGTCGGTCTCGTCGAGGATGGCCAGGGCCGGCTCGAGGATCGCCATCTGCATGATCTCGTTGCGCTTCTTCTCGCCGCCGGAGAAGCCCTCGTTGAGGTAGCGGTCGACGAACGAGGAGTCCATGCCGAGGCGCTGCATCCACTCCATCGCCGACACGCGCAGCTCGAGCACGGAGAGGTCGATGCCCTTGCGTGCCGAGAGCGCCTGGCGGAGGAACTGGATGCTGGAGACGCCGGGGATCTCCTGGGGGTACTGGAAGGCGAGGAACATCCCGCCTTGGCCCGCTCGTCGGCGGGCCATGCGGTGACGTCGTCGCCGCGGAACGTGACCGTGCCGGCCGTGACCTGGTACTCGGGCGATCCCATGAGCGAGAAGGCGAGGGTGCTCTTGCCGGAGCCGTTGGGACCCATGATGGCGTGCACCTCGCCGGCGCCGACGGCCAGATCGAGGCCCTTGAGGATCGGTTCCGGATCGGCGCCCCCGGTGACGCTGCTGTCGACGACGGGCGCCGCCCACAGCCCGTCGACCCGGAACAGCTCGGCCATGACAGAAAGTGTACGCACCAGGCCGTGGGATTATCACTACGCCGGTAGTGCTAATTGTCAGCGCTACCAGCCGCGGGCGATCCACTCGTCGAGGTGGGGGCGCTCGGCGCCGATCGTGGTGTCGACGCCGTGGCCGGGGAGGACGACGGTGGTGTCGGGGAACGTCAACAGGCGCGACTCGATCGACTGGATGATCGTGCCGAAGTCGGCGTCGTCGAACGACGTGTTGCCCGGCCCGCCGGGGAACAGCGTGTCGCCGGAGAACAGCAGCGGCGTGTCGCGGACGTGGAACGAGATCGATCCGGGTGTGTGCCCCGGGTTGTGGATCGTCTCCAGGCGCAGGTCGCCGACCTCGATGACGTCGGTGTCGCCGATGAACACGTCGTAGCCGACGTCCTTCAGCTTGGGGGCGTCGAGCTCGGTGACGGCGACCTCGTAGCCGGCCTCGCGGATCGCCGGCACCGCCTGGATGTGGTCCCAGTGGCCGTGCGTCTCCAGCACCCGCCGCACGCCGAGCCGCTTGCACAGCTCGAGCAGCTGCTCGTGCTCGTTGGCGGCGTCGATCAGCACGGCATCGCCGGTGCGCCGGCAGCGCACGACGAACACGTTGTTCTCGTACGGCCCGACGACGACCTTGTGCACCTCGACGTCGGCGTTCACCCAGTGCAGTGTCGTCATTGTCGCCAGTGTCGCGCGGCCGGCGGCGCGCACGGCAAGCGCCGTGGCGACGACGGCGACGGCGACCGGCCACAGCAGGACGTGCGGGTCGTCGGTCGCCCCGAGCCACGACTGGCGCAGCCCGCCGACGAGGTGGCTGAGCGGCATCGCGTCGGAGATGGTCTGCATCGGCCCGGTCATCACGTCGCGGGGCGGCCCGCCACCACCGAGCAGGAACATCGGGATGAAGACCAGGTTGCCGATCGCCGCGGCCGCCCGGCTGCTCGGCATCAGCACGCCGAGGGCGCCACCGATGGCGATGAAGCACGCCAGCCCGGCGGCGAACCAGGCGATGGCGGCGACGGGATCCTCCGGCATCGGGATGCCGTAGATCAGCCCGCCCACCACCAGCACGAGGGCGCTGGCGATCGTGCCGATGATCGCCCCGACCACGATGTGGCAGGCGACCAGCATCCCCGGGCTGACGCCGGACGCGGTGTATCGACGCAGCACGCCGCGCTCGCGGCGCTCGGCGAGCATCGCCGGGAGCGTGATCAGTCCCATCGAGGCGAGCACGACGCCGACGTAGCCGACGACGTAGTGCTCGCTCGGCACGACCCCGCCGAAGTCGGGATCGGGCGTCGAGCCGAAGACGCCGGCGAGCACGAGCACGGTGACGACCGGGAACCCGATCAGCCCGACGAGGACGCCGGGCTCCCGGCGCAGCAGCCGCAGTTCCATGCGGACGAGTTCAGCGACGTTCTTCATGTTGGTTCATCCTTTCGACGATGCGAGTGAGCGAGCGCTAGCGAGCGAGCGGCCAGCAACGGCCTGCGTGGCCGGGGAACGCTGTTCAGTGAGTGCGACGAAGCGGTCCTCGAGCGAGGGCCGGTCGATGCGCAGGTCGAGGGCGGGGCGGCCGGCGGCGACGAGGTGGGCACCGACGAAGGCGAGCAGCGGGCCGCTGCCCTCGACGCGGACCTCCGGTCCGTGGCGCCGGGCGACCTGCACGCCGGGCAGCGTGCGCAGCGTGCGCACGTCGATCTCCGGGTCGGTGAAGCGCACGGTCGCCGAGCCGCCGAGCTCGTCGACGATCGCCGCCGGCGTACCGTCGGCGACGACCCGCCCGTGGTCCATCACGACGATGCGATCGCACAGCCGCTCGGCCTCCTCGACGTCGTGGGTCACGAGGACGACCGTCGTGCCCGCATCGCGCACGTGACGCACGACGTCCCACGTGTGGCGGCGGGCCATCGGGTCGAGGTTCTGCGTCAGCTCGTCGAGGAACACCAGCTCCGGCCGGCCGATGAGGGCGAGGGCGACGAACAGGCGCTGCCGCTCGCCTCCGGACAGGGCGGCGAACGGGCGGCGCAGGACGTCGCCGAGCTGCCACTCGTCGACGAGCTCGCTCGTCGGGCGCGGAGCGGGGTGCAGCGCGGCGAACAGCGCCAGCGCCTCCTCCACGCGCATCCGCTCGGGGAGTGCGGCGTCCTGGAGCTGGGCGCCGATGCGCCGGCGCAACTGGTCGCCGGCCACGGCGGGATCGAGGCCGAGCACGCGGACCGTGCCGGCATCGGAGCGGCGAAGGCCTTGGAGGATCTCCACGGTGGTCGTCTTGCCGGCGCCGTTCGTGCCCAGCAGGCCGAACAGCTCGCCCTGCCGGACCGTGAAGTGGACGCCGCTGACGACCTCTGTGTCGCCGTAGCGCTTGACGAGGCCGTCGACCTCGATGACAGGTGGTGCAATCGTCATGCGTCGATCGTGGGCGTTTCGCCCGACCGGCGCATCCGACCGTGGTCGCTTCGGCGTCCCCTACTGCGGGTCGACGATGCCGTGGTCGTAGGCGAAGACGATCGCCGCGGCCCGGTCTCGTACGCCGAGCTTGGAGAAGATGGCGCCGACGTGGCTCTTCACGGTCGGCTCGCTGACGAACAGGGCGGTGGCGATCTCCGAGTTCGTCGCGCCTCTGGCCATCAGACGCAGGACGTCGTGCTCGCGCTCGGTCAGTGCGTCGACGCGCGCCGACTCGGCGAGTCGCGGCCGCACGTTGGCGCGGAACGCGCCGAGCACCCGCGGTGCCACCTTCGGATCGAGCCACGCGCCGCCGTTGGCCACCGCCCGGCTCGCCGCGATCAGGTCCTCCGCCGAGGCGTCCTTGAGCACGAACCCGGCCGCGCCGGCGTCGAGCACGTCCCACAGCACGTCGTCGTCGTCGAACGTGGTCAGCACGAGGACGGGCGGAGCGTCGGCGCTCGCGGCGAGCGCACGCGTTGCGGTCACGCCGTCGACGCGACGCATGCGGATGTCCATCAGCACGAGGTCGGGGCGGTGCTCGTCGACGGCAGCTGCGACCTCGTCGCCGTCGCCGCACTCGGCGACCACCTCGAAGCCGTCGTCCGGCCCGAGGATGCGGGCCACACCCGCCCGCACCACGGGCTGGTCGTCGACGATGATCGTGCGGATCACGGCGGCAGGCGGACCTCGACGCGCCACCCGTCGTCGGTCGGTCCGGCCTCGAACTGGCCGCCGAGCGCCCGCGCCCGCTCGGCCATGCCGACGAGGCCGAACTGGGTGCCGTCGGGGTCCGGTGGTGTCGCCGGCCGGCCGCGATCGGTGACGACGAGGCGCACGACCTCGCCCTCGACGTCGACCGACAGCGTGACGTGGTTGCCGGGAGCGTGGCGGGCGACGTTGGCCAGGCCTTCCCGCGCGACGCGGTGCACCGCCGTGCCGACCGGGCCGTTGAGCCCGGCCGCGCGGGCGTCGATCGACGAGTCGATGGTCAGCCCGGCGCGCCGGTAGTCCTCGACGAGCGCCGGGAGGTCGGCGACGCCGGCGAGCGACGGGTCGGTGCCCTTCTCCTCGGTACGCAGCGAAGCGACGGTGGCGCGGATCTGGTCGAGGCTGGCCCGGCCGACGGCCTCGGCGTCGCCGAGCGCCCGCTCCGCCTCGTCGACATCGCCACGTCGCAGCACGTGGCGAGCGCCGGTGACGTGCAGCAGCACCGCGGCCAGCGTGTGCCCGGCGAGGTCGTGCAGCTCGCGGGCGATGCGCCGGCGCTCCTCGGCGACGGCCTGGTCGGCGAGCGCTTGCCGGGCGCGCTCGAGCTGGTCGATCAGCCGCCGCTGCTGGACCTGCGTCCGTCCCGAGCGCGCACGTGAAGAGGTTGGCCATCGCCCACGGCTCCCACGTGATGCCCGAGTCGGGTGTCAGCAGCTCGCTGACGACGACCGCCGAGGCGGCGGCCGCGATGGTGATGATCGCCGACCTGACCAACGACTCGAGGTGCGACGTCGCCTCGAACGTCATCATCACGACGAGGAAGAAGGCCCCCTCCAACGCGCCGTCGCGGCTGACGGTGACCGTGACCGGCACGATCACCAGCACGGCGAACACCTCTGCCGGCAGCCGCGGCACGAGGCCGCGAACGAAGAAGGCGAGCACGGCCGGGGCGACCAGCACGAGGTCGACGGCATCGCCCGGATCGACCAGCTGGGAGATGACGATGATGATCAGGGCACTGCCGACGAGGAAGCCCAACTCGTTGCGGGCGGTCGGGATCTCCGGCCGGGCGAGATCGGCACGCACGCGTCGCCAGAGCTGCACGCGGCGAGTGTACGACCGGGGTGTCGGGGCGTCGTCGGCCCACGGTCGGACCGGCCGCCTCCACCCTCAGGTGGAGACGACGTCCAGACCGAGGCCGAGGGCGACGCCGATCTGGGCCGGGTCGAACGTCACGAAGCGAACGGGCGACGGCATCCGCTCGGCGGCGGCGAGGTGGATCGCGCTGGCCAACCGCACCGGCTGCTCGCGGGCGAGGGCGGCGGCGCGGTCGAGGCAGCGCTGGTCGACGGGCACGACGTGGAGGTGGTCCCACGCCAGGCGCACGGCGTCCTCGACGTCGAGGCGCAGCACGTCCTCGTCTGTCAGCCGGTCGATCGCCGGCAGCGCCTCGGCGAGGGCGAGGGCCGACGCGCTCCACACGTCGTCGCCGTCGAGTGCGCCGAGCACGACCGCCCGCTGGACTCCGTCGACGGCGAGGGCGAGCAGGGCGCTGGTGTCGAGGGCGACGCTCATCGCATGTCGGCGAGGGCCCGGTCGATGCGCACGCCCGACCACACCGGCACCGGCGCCGGCGGGCGCCACGTCGACGTGCGGCGCGGCGGGATCACGACGCCGGGCGCCGGGTCGTCGAGCGGGCCGAGCTGGGCGACCGGCCGGCCGCTGACGGTGACGACGATGCGCTCGCCGCCACCGGCGCGGCGCACCGCGGCGGCGAGGTCGGCGCGCAGGGCCCGCACCGACGTAGTTGTGGACACACGTGTACACAAGCACGATTGTCAACGGCGTGCAAGCCCGGCATACTCCCGGCCATGAACTTCGCCTTCACCGACGAGCAGGAAGAGCTGCGCAAGACCGTCCGTGCCTTCCTCGACAACAAGAGCCCGGAGAGCGCCGTCCGCGAGCTGATGGAGACCGAGGACGGCTACGACGAGGCGGTCTGGAAGCAGGCGGCCGAGCAGCTCGGGCTGCAGGGGCTGTCGATCCCCGAGGAGTTCGGCGGCTCGGGCTACGGCTTCATCGAGCTCGGGATCGTGCTCGAGGAGATGGGCCGGGCGCTGTTCACCGCCCCGTTCTTCTCCACCGTCGTGCTCGCCGGCACCACGCTCCTGCACGCCGGCGACGACGCCGCCAAGAAGGACTACCTGCCGGGCATCGCCAGCGGTGAGACGATCGCCACGCTCGCCTTCACCGAGCCATCGGGTAAGTGGGACGAGGCCGGCATCACGATGGAGGCCACCGCCGACGGCGACTCGTGGAAGCTCAGCGGCACGAAGAGCTTCGTCATCGACGGCCACCTGGCCAACCTCGTCCTCGTCGCCGCCCGCACGGGCAAGGGCGTCAGCCTGTTCGCCGTCGACGGCGACGCCGCCGGGCTCACCCGCACGTCGCTGTCGACCATGGACCAGACGCGCAAGCAGGCCAAGCTCGAGTTCGCCGACACGCCCGCCCGCCTCATCGGCACCGAGGGCGAGGGCTGGAACGTGCTCGGCACCGTGCTCGACCTCGTCGTCGTCGGCCTCGCCGCCGAGCAGGTCGGCGGGGCGCAGAAGGTGCTCGACATGGCCGTCGAGTACGCCAAGGTGCGCGTGCAGTTCGGCCGCCCGATCGGCTCGTTCCAGGCGATCAAGCACAAGTGCGCCGACATGCTGCTGGAGGTCGAGTCGGCGAAGTCAGCGGCGTACTACGGCATGTGGTGCGCCAGCGAGCTCAACGACGAGCTGCCCAGCGTCGCCTCGCTCGCCAAGGCCTACTGCTCGGAGGCGTACTTCCACGCCGCCGCCGAGAACATCCAGATCCACGGCGGCATCGGCTTCACGTGGGAGCACCCGGCGCACCTCTACTTCAAGCGGGCCAAGAGCTCCGAGCTGCTGTTCGGCGATCCCACCTACCACCGCGAGCTGCTCGCCCAGCGCATCGGCATCTAGCGCCTCGGCGCATCCGAGTGTTGGGGTGCATCCGAGTGTCTGGTGTGCGGCGTCCGCGCACTGAACACTCGGATGGCCCCGCGCTACCGTCGCCCGGGTGAACGCGAGCCGACGCCATCCAACGACGAGTGGCCGCCGGCGCAGGTACGTGCTCGCCGTCACGTGCTGTCTCGCCATCCTCGTCGGCGGCGTCGTCGTCCCTTCCTCGCCCGCCTCGGCCTACACGACCGTCGTCTACAGCGGCGCCGGTCCCAACGTGCCGCGCATCAGCGTGATCGGTGACTCGGTCGGGTCAGGGATCCGCTGGACGAGGAGCTACGCACCGTTGAGCCGGTTCAACTTCACGTTCGACGCGGAGTCCTGCCGGCGCACGATCACGACGTCCTGCCGCGGCCGCGAGGGCTACGCACCACTCAACGTGCTCGACACGATGCGCCGCCTCGACGGCTACCTCGGCGACGTGCTGGTCCTGATGACCGGCTACAACGACGCCGGCATCATCTTCGGCGCCGGCGTCGACGCCGTGATGGCCGAGGCGGCCAGGCAGGGCGTTCCCAAGGTGATCTGGCTGACGATGCGCACGGCCGACGTCAGCTACGTCTCCCCGGGCTACCGCTCATCGGCATCCACGTTCCGCGACAACAACCGGATCCTGCTGCAGAAGGCCCAGCAGTACGGCGGTGCTCTGCAGGTCGCCGACTGGGCGACGTACAGCGCCAACCACCCGGCGTGGGTGGGCCCCGACGGCGTGCACCTCAGCGTCCGCGGGGCGCCGATCGCCGCGGCGTTCATCGCCGACGAAGCCGGGAATGTGCTCGACGGCCTGACGATCACCCCGCCGACGGGCCACGTGGGGTTCGGTCCCGCCGTCATGTCGATGGCCCCGGGCCAGGCAACGGCAGCGGTCGTCGGCGCCGACGGCGGGCTGTACCTCAACAACATCCACGGCAGCTCGGGGAG
The DNA here is from genome assembly GCA_963749315.1 of uncultured Acidimicrobiia bacterium. Taxonomy (GTDB): domain Bacteria; phylum Actinomycetota; class Acidimicrobiia; order Acidimicrobiales; family Ilumatobacteraceae; genus JALZMG01. The sequence continues at coordinate 16,375 of CAVVMS010000031.1, read as the reverse complement.
CGGCTACGGCCCGATCGGCGGGCAAGCCACCAGCACCCCGGCCGCGGCATCGCCGAGTCCCGGCGTCTTCGACGTGTTCGTCCGAGGCGGCGACTACGCGTTGTGGACCAGACGCTGGGACGGCTCGTCGTGGGGGCCGTGGGTGTCGCTTGGCGGGCACCTTCGGTCCGCACCAACGGTCACCTCCCGCTCGCCGGGGACGCTCGACGTGTTCGTGGTCGGAGCCGACCGCGCGCTGTGGACGAGGAGATTCGACGGTTCGAGCTGGAGTGATTGGGCCAGCGTTGGCGGATACGCCACCGCCACACCGTCGGCCGTGTCGGTGCAGGACGGAACGATGACCGTCGTCGTCCGCGGTGGCGACAACGCGGTCTGGGGGCGTTCGTGGAACGGCGCCTGGGGCGACTGGTGGACGCTCGGCGGGTACGTGACGTCCGCGCCGAGCAGTGCGGCGAGGTCGCCGGGGAAGCTCGACGTGTTTGCGCGCGGAGTCGACAACGCGCTGTGGACGATCCGGTTCGACGGTCGATGGGGCGAGTGGTTCCGCGTCGGCGGCGCCCTCTACAGCGCCCCCGCCGCCGTGGCGTACCAACCCGGCGCGGTCGCTGTGTTCGTCACCGGCGGGGACGCCGCGCTGTGGGCAACGGCGGACACCGGAGGTGGGTTCGAGAGCTGGGTCGGCCTCGGCGGTGTCCTTCGTTAGGGCTCACCAGCCTCACCACAGCCGGCGCACTGGGAACAGGTCGAACGCGCGGTCGCTGCTGACGACCATCATGTTCTCGAGCTCCGCCTGCGCGGCGATGATCTCGGTCGAACGGATCGGCGTGGGCGACGGCGTACCGCCCGGCACGCAGCGCGTGGTCGTGGCGTGATCGCGAGTCTGCGTAGCCGATAGCGCTCGAGCTCGCCGTCCCAGTCGCCCAGCGATGACCCCGGCGAAGTCGAGCCGGCCGAGCTCGGTACTTGGTGGCGATCTCCCACGCCGACGCCGCCGAGACCCACAACGTCGTTGCCGGTGTCCCCGAGCGACTCGAGCGCAACCGCTCGAGACCAGCTGTGGTGACGTCGTCATCCAGATCAGCGTCGACGTGTCGAGGAGCAGGTTCAGAGCAGCCCCCACTCACGCAGCTCCTCATCGGTCATCGGATCGAACGCCGAGTCATCGATCGGAGCCGGTGAGCTTCGTCGAACCCCAGCGGGGCGCGCTCCTTGCGCTCGTAGCGGACCATCTTGGCGACCGGCTTGCCGCGGCGGGCGATGACCACCTCCTCGCCACGCTCGACGTCCGCGAGCAGCTTCGACAGGTGCGTCTTGGCGTCGTGGACGTTCACCGTCTTGGTCATGTGGACTAACTTAGTCCGCAATGGAGCCGATCACGTGGGTGTTCGCCGCCGTCGCCGCGGTGGCCGTGTTCGTGATCGCCGCCGTGGTCGTCGGGCGGGAAGCGCACCGGCTCGACGCCGTCGCCCCGCGGGTCGTCTACACGGTCGACGAGGCCGTCGAGTTCGTGTCCGACCATGTGCCTCCGGCGACGCAGGCTCGGCTGACGCCTGCCGAGGTCGAGCGGCTGCTCGTGTTCCACCTCCAGTGGCTGCACGCCAAGGGCCTGCAACCGGTCGACGTCACCGACCGGCGGCAGGACATCGTGGAGCCCGTCGTGATCTCCGAAGACGATGTGATCGGCTACCTCCTCGGTGAGTCCGAGCGGGAGGGCGTCGAGCTGCTCGACGACGTCGACGCCGTGGCAGTCGTCGACGCCCACCTCGCCTACCTCGATGCCATCGGCGCCGTCGGACCGCCGGCCGCAGGCGACGACATCAGCGATCTCGGTCTGACCTGACACGATGAGGTGATGCACATCGAATACGTCGACTTCCACTTCGACGTGATGTGCCCGTGGGCGTACCAGACCTCGGTGTGGATCCGCGAGGTCCGCGACCTCACCGGCCTCGACGTGCGCTGGAAGTTCTTCAGCCTCGAGGAGATCAACCGCGTCGAGGGCAAGAAGCACCCGTGGGAGCGGGAGTGGTCGTACGGCTGGTCGCTGCTGCGCATCAGCGCCCTGCTGCGGCGGCGCGACCCGAAGCTGCTCGACGCGTGGTACGAGCGGGCCGGCCGGGCGCTGCACGTCGAGGGCCGCAAGCCGCACCGGCGTGAGGTCGCCGAGGAGCTGCTCGCCGAGATCGGCATCGACCCGGTCGTCGTCGCCGAGGCACTCGCCGACCCGACGACGCACGACGAGGTGCGCGCCGAGCACGACAAGGTCGTCACCGCCGGGGCGTTCGGCGTGCCGACGCTGTTCTTCCCCGACGGCCAGTGCCTGTTCGGCCCGGTGGTCGTCGATCCGCCGACCGGGCAGGAGGCCGTCGACCTGTGGGAGCACGTGCTCGGCTGGTTGCGGTTCCCGCAGCTCTACGAGGTGCAGCGACCCAAGGGCCGCGCCGACCTGGCGCTGATCGCCGAGACGTTCCGCCCCTACCTCGAGGCGCGCGAGTGGCGCACGATCCAGAACCCGACGCCATGATCGGGTTCGGCTCGCAGCTGCTCGCCTCACCTCCCGTGCTCGCCGCCGCCGCTTCGCAGCGCGCTCGCCCACCTACCGTGTGCGCCGAATGACGACCACGTCTCGGAACGACCGTCGCCGCCTCACCGAGGTCTGGGCGAGCATCGACTCGCTGCTCGCCGGCCTCGACGACGCCGACTGGTCGCGGCCGACGAACCTGCCCGGCTGGGACGTCAAGGCCGTCGTGGCGCACATCGCCGGGACGGAGTCGATGCTGCTCGGCGACGCGGCGCCGGAGGTCGAGATCGACGACGAGTCGCACCCGCACGTGCGCAACGACATCGGCCGGTTCAACGAGGCCTGGGTCGCGGCCACGGCGTCGGAGTCGCCCGCCGAGGTGCTCGAGCGTTTCCGGGTCCGCGTGGCGGCTCGCACCGACGCCCTGGCCGCGATGACGGACGAGGCGTGGGACGCCGTCGGCTTCACGCCGGCGGGGCAGGACACGTACGGCCGGTTCATGCGCATCCGCGTGTTCGACTGCTGGCTGCACGAGCAGGACATCCGCGACGCCGTCGGGCGGCCGGGCGGCGAGGACGGCCAGGCTGCTCCGCGTCGCGCTCGACGAGATCACCGCCGTCATGGGCTACGTCGTCGGCAAGAAGGGCGGCGCGCCGCAGGGATCGAAGGTGCGCTTCGAGCTCACCGGACCGGCCGCGCGCACGATCGACGTCGAGGTCGCCGAGCGGGCGTCTGTCGTCGAGCAGCTGTCCGGCCCGCCGACCGTCACCCTGACGATGCCGGCCGGCGTCTTCGCCCGCCTCGGCGGCGGTCGCATCGATCCGACGACCGTCCGCGACCAGATCACCATCGACGGCGACGCCGGGCTCGGCGAGCAGATCGTCAACAACATGGCCTTCACGATCTGACGCCGTCGGTATCGTGCCCCGATGGCCGAGATCGGGATCGCGGGCGCGGGCTTCTCCGGGGCGGTGATCGGGCGCCAGCTGGCCGAGGCCGGCCACCGCGTGACCATCTTCGACACCCGCGACCACATCGCCGGCAACTGCCACACGCAACGTGACGAAGCTTCCAATGTGATGCTCCACGTCTACGGCCCGCACATCTTCCACACCCAGTGGGACCACGTGTGGGAGTACATCAACCGCTTCGGCGTGATGCGCCCGTACAACCACAAGGTGAAGGCGACGTCGGGCGGCCGGGTGTACTCGCTGCCGGTCAACCTGCACACGATCAACCAGTTCTTCGGCACCACGATGGGCCCCGCCGAGGCGCAGGCGTTCGTCGCCGCCAAGGCCGAACCGCCGGCGTCCGGGGAGGTCGTGTCGTTCGAGGACCAGGGGCTGGCGTTCGTCGGGCGGGAGATCTACGAGGCGTTCCTCGCCGGGTACACGCGCAAGCAGTGGGGGACCGAACCGGCCGAGCTGCCGGCGTCGATCCTGCAGCGGCTGCCGCTGCGGTTCAACTACGACGACAGCTACTTCAACCACCCGTACCAGGCGATCCCCGAGGATGGGTACACGCCGATCGTGGCGGCGATCCTCGACCACCCGGGGATCGAGGTGCGGCTGTCGACGGCGCTCGGTCGGGACGAGGGGTTCGACCACGTCGTGTGGACCGGTCCGATCGACGCCTACTTCGGGCACGAGCACGGACGCCTCGGCTACCGCACGCTCGACTTCGAGCGGGAGACCCACGACGGCGACTTCCAGGGTTGTCCGGTGATGAACTACTGCGACCCCGAGGTGCCGTTCACGCGGATCACCGAGTTCAAGCACTTCACGCCGTGGGAGTCGCACGACCGCACCGTCACGTATCGGGAGTTCAGCCGGCTGCACGAGCCCGGTGACATCGAGTACTACCCGATCCGCCTGGTGCGCGAGAAGGCCCAGCTCGTCGAGTACGTCGAGCTGGCACGGGCGGCGCCGGACGTGACGTTCGTCGGCCGCCTCGGCACGTACCGCTACCTGGACATGGACGTGACGATCAAGGAAGCGCTGGATGCCGCCGCCGTCATCCGCGACGGCCTGGCGTCAGGGGAGCGCATCCCGTCGTTCGTCGTCGACCCGCTGGCGTAACGAAACCGTGCCGTGCGGGGCGGCACAGCGTGTGCTTGACTTGCTCCTACCAGAGGAAGGAGGTGGTCCAACACATGAGTGAATGTTCGTACGGGACCCTGGAGGTGGTTGGCCGCTAGGCCGGCAGGCTGGACCGCCTGGTGAATCCCACCAACTTCCGCTGATCGAGCTGCCGGACCTCGTCCCCCCGGCGCTGAAGGGCTCGACCAGTTCCCAGTCAACATCGTGGAGAAGGGAGGCGCCGCAGCGCCTCCCTTCTTCGCGTCTCAGCTCAGAGACAGACCGTGCCGCTGACGCCGCGGCCACAGATGTCCTGCTTGGTCGCGGTGGCGATCACCCACCCGAGTTGGTCGTCGCCCTCGATCGTGACCTCGTACCACACGCCGGCGACAGAGTCGTCGCACAGTCCGTTCACCTCGATCGCCGCGGCGGCCGGGTCCGACGGCTGGATCCACACGACCTGGGCGACCGTGAACACCTCGCAGCCATCGTGCTGCCCCGTCAGCCTGATCGCCAGGTGACCGCGGCGTCCGCCGAGGTCTGAGCCGGCGGCGCTGGGCTGCCGACTATCGCCAACACCTCCGTCGTCGCGTCGACCGGCGGTGTCAACTGAAGCGGACGTGACAGCGGGGACGGGACGTTGCATGCGGTGAGTGCGATCGCCAGTGCCCCCATCCCGGTCATGACTCTCCATGCTCGTGTCATGCCGTCACTGGAACCACAACGGTCGGCCCGTGACAATGGCGAACCGATGTCAGCGCGCCCGCTCCCCACGCGCCGCCGCGACGCCGTCTCCTCGATCCGGGTTGCCCGGGTCTCAGGGCGCTTGGCGGTGACGATCCACGTGAGCATCGCCTTGCGCGCCGACGGTGGGAAGCCGTCCCACTGCTCCCGCGAGCCGGGATGACGGTCGAAGGCGGCGGCGAGGTCGTCCGGCACGACGAGGTCCTCGACCGCGTCGAGGAGCGTCCACGATCCGTCCGCCTTGGCCGCGGCGATCATCGCCGCGCCAGCGGGTGTCATCAGACCGTCCGCCTCCAGGCGCTCGATGCGCTGCTTGTTCGGGCGCGACCAACCGCTGCCGCGCTTCCGCGGCGTGAACATCAGCCGGGTGCGCTCGTCGTCGACGCTGCCGCCCTTGGTGTCGATCCACCCGAACGCCAACGCCTCGGACACGGCGTCGTCGTACGTCAGCACGGGCCGGCCCGAGGCCTTGCGCCATGTGACCAGCCACACGCCCGGCGAGGTGTCGTGGTTGGCCACCAGCCACGCCCGCCACGACACCCGATCGTCGGCATGGAACCACTCTCGCTCGTCGGCCCCAGCCATGGCGGCACGCTGCGCCTATTCGGACGACGTCCTTGATACGTCGACGGTCTCGCACGTCACGCCATCGGCCGGGCCATCGACGGTGCTGAACCCTTCGCCAGGTGCCGATTCGCCGGCGCCGACGTTCTCGATGACCGCCGTGACCGTTCCGATTCGAATCCCGTCGCGGACGAGCGCCGCGGTCACCAGGTAGTCAGAGAGCTCAGACGAGCCGTTCGTTGCGTTCAGCGCCGTCGAGATGTCTCCGATCACATCGACCCCTGTGACCTCGCATGTGACCTCGCTGACGTCATCCTGCGACTCGGCAGAGATGCGCTCGACCTCCGCGATCTCGCAACTCGCGGCTCCCTCTGTGGCGAACGCGAACGACTCCTCCTGTGCGCGTTCACCGGGCCGCACGTAGTTGATGAAGAACGACTCGTCGCCGACGCGCTGCCCGGACGCGTCGAGGTAGTTCACATCGATGATGTAGCTCGACTGTTCGCTGCTGTTGTTCGTCACGTCGAGCAGCATCGTCTCGCTGTCGACCATCGTGCAGGGCCCGACGTCGGCGACCTCGTCGGCCGCACCCGCCGCGCCGGACGTTCCTTCAGTCTCGCTCTCCTCCCCGCTTGTCGTCGCCGGCTCTGTCGTCGCCGGCTCTGTCGCCGCGGGAGCGTCGGTCGATGCTGCATCGTCACCTGACGCGTCGTCGCCGGTCGTCGGCGCCGGGTCTGTCGCCGCTGGCTCTGTCGCCGCTGGGGCGTCGGTCGATGCAGCATCGTCGCCTGACGAGTCGTCGTCGTCGCCACCACCCGCCGCCACTGGCGATCGCCGAGATGATGACGATCACGACCACGACGCCGAGAGCGATGGCCCACCACCGCTTCCACCATGGTTTCGGAGCAGGTCCCTCCGGCGGTCCACCGCTGCCGGGTGGTGGATACGAGCCACCGTCCGGAGGAGGCGGTGGCGGCAGCGGCTCTCCGGACATGGCCGAACCGTAGTGTCGGTCCACTACCGTTCGCGGCGATGGAGCGTCCGATCCGCTTCGAGCACTCGCGGTACGTCGGCGACAAGCGCACGCAGCTCGTCTACGACCTCGACGAGTGGGACGACCCTGCGCCGATCGACGAGCTGATCGCCGCCGAGACCGGGATCTGCTTCGGCCCCGACACGTTGGCCGAGGCGCGCAACCGCGGCTACCGGCTGGCCGAACCCGGCGGGCGACGGCGGTACCGACGCCCGCGGTCGTAGAGCCGGGTCCGCCGTGAACGGCACGTTCATGTCTGGGGGTTACTCGCTCGCTCGTCACCTCGTCGTGCCGGCCGGGCGCGACGAGCCCCACCCCGGTGTGATCCTGTGCCACGGCTTCCCCATCGGCCCGCTCGACGCCCGCCGTTCCGGCGGGACGTTCCCCGAGCTGATCGACCGCATCGCCTACGACCTCGGCTACGCAGCGATGACGTTCAACTTCCGCGGCACAGGGACCAGCCAGGGTGACTTCTCGCTGCAGGGCTGGGTCGACGACCTGCGCACGGCGATCGACTACCTCCAGCGCGAGTGCACGCCGACGGAGATCGTCCTGCTCGGCACGAACACCGGTGGGTCGATCGCCATCTGCGTCGGCGCCGACGACCCGCGGGTGCGGGCGTGCGGGCTGCTCAGTCCGCGGGCCGACTTCGACGACTGGGCCGAGCACCCGCGCCGGTTCCTCGAGCACGCCCGCGAGATCGGGGCGATCAGGTCGGCGTCGTTCCCGTCGTCAGTCGACGAGTGGAGCCGGGCGTTCCGCCGCTTCCGCCCGACCGACGCCGCCCGCCGCTTCGCTCCGCGGCCGCTACTTGTGATGCACGGCGACGACGACGAGAGCGTGCCCACCACCGACGCCAAGGCCCTCGCCGAGGCCCACGGCGGCGCCGAGCTGAGCCTGTTCGTCGGTGCAGGGCACCGCCTGCGTCACGACCCGCGGGCGATCGCCGTGCTCCTCGGCTGGCTCGACCGGGTCAGGAACGTCGCCGCGGCCTGACGCCGTCGCCGCGGACCATCAGCGCCCACCAGAGCTGCACCAGCTGGCGCGCCGATCGGGCGATGGCCGGGAGGCGGAAGAACTGCGAGCGGCCGTGCGGTCGGGGGAAGTGGCTGACCCCGACCTCGGCGAACGTCGCCCCGGCCTCCTGGAACTTGCGCATCATCTCGACACAGATGACGCCGGAGGTCGACGTGAGCGTGACGCGGTCGAGAAGGTCGCGGCGGATCAAGCGGAAGTCGCAGTCGGTGTCGCGCACGCGCAGCCGAAAGAGCACTCGCACGACGTAGTGGTACGTGCGTCCGATCACCTTGCGGTACCAGGCGTCCCCCCGGCCGAGCTTGAAGCCCTGGACGATGTCGACGGCGGGTGTCACCGCATCGATGCAGCGGACGATCTCCGCGGCGTCGTACTGCGCATCGCCGTCGGTGTAGAACACCCACGCACGCGTCGCGGCCGCGAAGCCGGACTGGAGGGCGCCGCCATACCCCTGGTTCACCACGTGCTCGACGATCTGCAACTGGGGCACCTCCTCGCGGAGGCACGTGCAGGGCGGCGACCGAGCCGTCGCTCGATCCGTCATCGACGACGATGATCTCGAAGTCGTCGACGGACTCCCTCAGCACGCGGTGGACGTCGCGCACCATCTTGGGGATCGACGAGCTCGTCGTTGTAGCACGGGAAGAACGCCGAGATCTCGCTCACCTCGGGGTTGCGGGGGATCAAGCAAGCTCCTCGAGCACGCTCGCGACGTGGTTCGACCTCCTCGTCGGACAGTTCGGGAAAGCAGGGCAAGGACACGCACTCCGCCGACCATGCCTCGGCCTCGGGGCAGTCGTGGACGCGCGAACTGCCGGTAGGCGGGCTGCTGGGTGAGGGCCAGTGGGTAGTGCACCCCGCTCGCCACGCCGCGCTCGGCTCAGCCGGGCGCGGAAGTCGCCGCGGTCGGCGACGCGCGACGACCGCTTGATGGACGACGTGATCGGTGTGGTCGGCATGCCACCGCATCGACGGGGCCGCATCGCGATACCGGCAGGCGATGTGCCGCCGGCGCGCGTTGTCGTCACGGAGCGACGGCAGTTGCAGTCGCAACCACGCTGCTTCGAGTTCGCTCATGCGATGGTTCTGGCTGATGTCGATGTGGACGTACTGCTGGTCGAGGCCATGGGCGCGCAGGCGTCGCACCGCCGCGGCCAGGTCGGAGTCGTCGGTGACGACGGCACCACCGTCGCCGATGCCTCCGACGTTCTTCGTCGGGTAGAAGGAGTACGCAGCGGCCACGCCAGTGACGCCCGCACAGGGCGCCGTGTGCCTGGGCGGCGTCCTCGACCACTGGCACACCGAGCTCGAGCAGCGGGGCGATCGGTGCCGGCCGGCCGTAGAGATGGACGGCGACGACCGCCTTGGTCCGCGACGATGATCGCGCGGCTGGCGGCATCGAGATCGATGGCGGCCGTCGAGGCGTCGACGTCGACCGGGACCGGCAGCGCCCCGACGGCGCAGACCGCGGATGCTGTCGGCACCGCCGTAAAGGCCGGCACGATGACTTCGTCGCCGGGGCCGATGCCGAGACGCGGCGAGGACGAGCTGCAGCGCCGAGGCGCCGCTGCCGACGCCCGACCACTTCGTGTGACTCGTCGGTGCCGTGCAGCGCCGCTGAGAGCTCGCGCTCCAGCGCGGCGAGCTCCGCGCCGAGCAGGAAGGTTCCGGAATCCAGGACGCGGATGGTGGCCGCCGATGAACTCCTCCCCGAAGCGGTCTCGTCGCCGCTTCAGGTCGACGACGGGGACCACGATCGATCGAGGTAGTGCCGGACGGTGGCGTCGATGCCGTCGGCGAAGGCGATGCGCGGCGACCAGCCGAACACGCGCTTGGCCTTGGCGAAGTCCCCCTGGAAGCTGCCGATGTCGATGCGCAGCAGCTCGTCCGGCCACGGCACGCAGCGCACCGATCCTCGGCCGCCGGCCGCGCCGTGGGTGAGCCGGGCGATCTCGGCGAGCGTCAGCGAGTCTGGGTGGCCGAGGTTGAAGACCTGCCCGTCCGCCTCCGGCGTCACGGCCGCGAGCAGCAACGCATCGACGACATCGTCGACGTGCACGCAGTCCCGGCGCTGTGTGCCGTCGCCGTAGAGCACGATCTCGCCGCCGACGAGCGCCTGGCGGACGAAGACGGGGAGGAAGCCGAGACCTTCGCGCTCGAGGTGCTGCCGTGGCCCGTAGACGTTGGTCAAGCGGAGCGCGGACACACGCATGTCGTACGTGCGGCCGTAGAGCAGGTGGAGCTGCTCGCAGGCGAGCTTGTCGATGCCGTTGACGTCGACCGGGGCTGTCGGGTGCTCCTCGTCGACAGGCAGGTACTGCGGCTTGCCGTACACCTGGCGCGTCGACGTCAGCACGACGCTCGCGCCAGGGGCGTGTTGACGCAATGCTTCGAGGAACGCGAGGTGGCTGCGGACGTTGAGGTCGAGGTCGCGGAGCGGCTCCTGCATCGATGCGAGGTGGCTGACCTGGCCGGCGACGTTGAACACGAAGTCGGCGTCCGGTCACGGCGTCGACGACCTCGCGGCGCGCCGAGGTCGGCGACGACGACTTCGACGTCGAGGCCATCGAGGTTGGCGCGGTCGCCGCCGTGCTGGGGAACGAGGGCGTCGACAACGACGACCGACGCGCCATCCGTGACGAGGCGGTGGACGACGTTGGAACCGATGAAGCCGAGGCCGCCGGTGACGACGCAGCGAGCGCCGGCGACGTCCGGAGTGGTGGGCAGATCACTCATATCGGGTCCGGGCACTCTAGGTTGATCGTCCGCCAAACCCGCAGAGTGGACGAGATGGAGCTCGCTGAGTACCGCCGCATGGCCGAGGTCGAGGACACCCATTGGTGGTACCGCGCCTCACGGTCGCTCCTCCAACAGCTGCTCGTCGCCGCGGCTCCCGGCGGGCGGTCGCTTCCTGGACCTCGGGTGCGGCACGGGCGCCACGGGAGCGTGGCTGTGCGAGCACGGGCACGTCGTTGCCGCCGACTTCGAGCCGACGGCGCTGGCTCTGTACCGGGAGCGCCATCCCGACAGCGACGTGGTCGCGTGCGACGCCAACGCGCTGCCGTTCGCCGACGCCTCCTTCGACGCCGTGCTGTGCGTGACGATGCTCTGCCACCGTTCGATCCCGTCACCGTGTGCCGTCGTCGGTGGGATGGCTCGGGTCGTCAAGCCCGGCGGTGTCGTGTGCCTCTGGGAGCCCGGCGGTGCGGCGCCTGTGGCGGGCCCACGACCGGGTGACGCACACCGGACGGCGGTTCTCGCTCGGAGACCTCACGGGCATGCTCGCCGACAATGGCCTCGAGGTCGAGCGGGCGACCGGTGCGTACTCGTTCCTCGTACCGCCGGCGGCGGTCAAGTCCGTGCTCGAGCGCGGTGAGACAGCGAGCGATCTCGATCCCATGGGGTGGGCTCGGCGGTGCGTTGTCCAGCGCCGCCGCCGCCGAGCGGGCGCTGCTGCGGCGCGTCGACCTGCCATGGGGACTGTCGGTGGTCGCCATCGGCCGGCGGCCGTGACCGACGCAACGACGGGGGAGCGCAGCCGCTGCGCACGCTCGTCTGGCTTGCCGGCGCGCTGGGATCGTCACCGCCGGCTATGCCCTGGTCGTCGCCCGCAACGCCGACTTCTTCCTCGTCGACGACACGGAGAGCGCGATCGTGCCGATGTTCTCGCACCTCGGTGCAGAGCTGCGTGACGGTGTGTGGCCGGGGATCACCGAGCGCAACTGGACCGTCGGCCTGGTCGCGGGTGATCCGCAGTACGCGGTCTTCCACCCGTTCTCGCTGTTCACGTACTGGCTGGTCGAGCCGATGTCGAGCCTGGTGTGGCGGATCTTCGTGATCGTGCTGCTGTACGTGAACCTGCTCTCGGCCGGCGTGTTCTGGGCAGCTCGCGCACTGCGGTGCGAGTCGCACCGTTCGCCGCGCTTGCCGCCGTGATCGCCGGCTTGAACGTCTTCGTCCTCTACTGGCAGGCGGCCGGCTGGACGACGTTGCTCCCGGGCGTCGCGTGGTACGCCGTCGCCGTCGCCGCCCTCCTCGCTGCGGTCGACCGTCCCGACCGGCCGTGGAGGTCCGTCGTCGCCGGATTGGCGACCGCGCTGGTCGTCGCCGTCGGGCAGCCCGTTCGCGCTCGTCGCCTTCGTGCTGACCGCGCTCGGCCTGGCCGCGTGGACGTTCCTCGGGCGCGATGTGCAGACCGTCAAGGCGCACCGGCTGACGATCGCCTCGACCATCTCCGGAGGGGTGCTCGGTGCGGTGCCGTGGATCGTGGCGCTGCACTACATCCACTTCACACGTCGGCAGTCGGGTTCGTACAACAACGGCTTCCTCACGTTCCACGCTCGAGTCGCTGTTGATGAGCTTCACACCGTCGATCCGGCCGTTCACCGGGAGCTTCCAGGGTTGGGGCTACCTCGATCAGCCGGTGACGTACGGATCGTGGCTGTTCGCCGGCGCCATGGCCGTGTTGGTCGTGTGGCGGGTGCGGTTCGGGCGTTCGCATTGGGCGGTGCTGACGGCTCGGCATCGCCCTGTTCGCTGGCGACGCTCGGTCCCGAGCGGTTCGGGCCGATCCGCTGGCCGTTGCGGTTCGTTGCCATTCGCCATGATCCTGCTCGCCGTGGCGACGGTCGTCATCCTCGAGCGCGGCGGGGACGGGCAGGCGCGGAGCGAGCGCCACCACGGCGTTGGCCCTCGGCGTCGTCACCGTCGTCCTCGCCACGCTCTCGTTCATGATCCATGCCAGCTTCATCGCGGCGATCGTCACGGCCCTCGTCCTCGGCGCCGGCGTCCCGTTCGTCGTGTGGTGCGTTCGCCGCCGGACGGCCGCTCGTGCTCGTCGCCAGCGGCCTTGCCGTCACGGGCGTCGTGTGGGCCGCGATCGTCGTCGCCAATCCGAGGACCACCGACCTCGTCGACCTCGGCAGCCCAGGCGACATCGCCTCGGCGCGCAACGACCTCCGCCCCCTCTCCGGACACCGGACGTTGCAGCTGATCGGACCGATGCCCGCCGGCCTGCCGTCGGTCCTCGGGCACCTGTTACCCGCTCTACGGCGACGAGGAGGCCGAGGTGATCAACGGCTACACCTCGCTCGTGCCACGAGGGCTCGGGCAGGCCCTGCTGTGCCTCTCGGACACGGGCTACACCTGCCCGGCTGCGGGGTCGTGGATCTTCGAGCGCGAGCCGGGAGAGCGGTCTGCGCTACGTCGACCTGTTCGGCGTCAGCCAGATCATGGTCCAGAAGGGCCCGCACCTGGAGAGCTTCGAGGAGGCACGGTCGCCGGAGTGGGTCCGCGACGCAGGAGTCGGAGTGGTGGGTGATGTACGGCAACGGCACCGCGCTCGGGCGAGAGCCCGATCGTGTGGACGAGCGACGGCGGCCACGTCGAGCAGGTCGGCGAGGCCGATCAGGTCTCGCTGCCGGCCGGCGGTCAGCTCGTGTTGAGCCGGCCACTGTGGCCCGGTACGACCGTGTCGCGTCGACGGCGTCGCAGCCGAGCTCGACCCTGTGGCCGACTTGTTCGTGCGCGCCACGTTCGACGAGGCGGTGTCGGGCGAGCTGGAGATCCGCCAAGAGATCCCGGGCCGACGGCTCGCGATCGCCGCCGCACTGGTCGGCGCACTCGGGCTCACCGGGTGCGCTGTCGCTGCCGTGCTCGCCAACCGTCGGAATCGTCGGTGATCGAGCTCGACGAGCGTGGCTTCATCGCAGTCCCCGATCCAGAGGGGTGACGGTTCGCCGGCCCTCGCGCAGGTCGATACTGGGGCGATGAGGTTCCGCAATGGATTGGTCGCCCTCGCCGCACTGCTCGGAGCCACTGCCCTGAATCCAGTGCGGCCCGTCGAGGCCGCCACGGGGCTGACCGTTACGCCCGTGATGACCGGGCTCAGCAACCCGTGGGACGTCGCGTTCGCGCCTGACGGAGCGATGTTTGTCACCGAGCGTGCCGGCCGACTGTTGGTCCGCCGACCCGACGGCAGCGTGCAGCAACTGGCCATGAACCAGGGAGACCTCTGGGTCTCCGGCGAGACGGGCCTGATGGGCGTCGAGGTGGACCCTGACTTCGCGTCCAATCGACGGCTCTACACCTGCCAGGGCACGACGGACAACGCCAACACCGTGCAGGTCGTCGCGTGGACGGTCGACGGCGCCTACACGTCGGCGAGCCGGGCCAACGATCCGCTCGTCGGCGGCATCGACGGGTCGTCGGGTCGTCACGGAGGCTGCCAGTTGCGCATCGATCCCAGCGGCGTGCTGTGGATCGGGACCGGCGATGCCGCCACGGGGACCAACCCGCAGTCGGCCACCGCCCTCGTCGGGCAAGGTGTTGCGCGTCGACCGCTTCTCGGGCGCCGGCGTTCCGGGCAACCCGTTCTTCGGCGAGGGCGGCAACCGGGCCCGCATGTACACGTGGGGTCACCGCAACGTTCAGGGCCTCGCTGTGAACCGGGACACCGGCGCCGTCTACTCGGTCGAGCACGGACCCGATCGCGACGACGAGGTCAATCGTCTCGTCGCTGGAACGAACTACGGGTGGGACCCGGTCCCTGGCTACAACGAGTCCGTCCCGATGACCGACCTGGCGAAGTTCCCGTCGGCGCGCCCGGCCTTGTGGTCCTCCGGTCCCGTCACGTTTGCGGTCAGTGGGGCGACGTTTCTCCGTGGTGCCGGGTGGGGGAGCTGGGAGGGCGCGCTGGCCGTGAGCGCGCTGAAAGACAGTCGGCTACGGATCCTGTTCCTCGATGGTGCCGACCGAGTCGTGGGTGAGTTCACCCCACCCGAGCTGAATCGCACGTTCGGCCGGCTGCGGGCGGCCGAGCTCGGTCCGGGTGGCCTGCTGTTCCTCACCACCGACAATGGCGGTGGCCGCGACCAGGTCCTCGCCGTCGCACCGCCGGACGCAGGCGTTGGAGCGGGGGCCGCCGCTGCACCCGCACCGGGCGTCGACATCACCACACGCAATGTCGACGACCAGGTGCTGCTGCGGACGTGGAACGGGTCGGGATGGCTCGACTGGGCGTCGCTGGGCGGGGTCGCGACGTCCGATCCCGACACGACCACGTGGGGAGGCGACCGCCTCGACGTCGTGACGCGCGGGAGCGACGGGGCCGTCTGGCACCGGGGGCGTGAGGGAGGTGGGTGGTCGGATTGGGGGAGCCTCGGCGGGCTGGCGACATCCGGTCCATCGATCGCCTCGTCCGGTCCCGGTCAGCTCGACGTGTTCGTCCGCGGCGTCGACGGGGCGCTGTGGGTGCGCAGCTTCAACGGAGCGTGGTCGGGGTGGTCGTCGCTCGGCGGCATCCTGGCGTCCGACCCCGACGCCGTCGCCGTTGGTCCGGGTCGAGTAGACGTGTTCGTCCGCGGTGCCGACGGCGCGCTGTGGCGGCGCCGCACCGCGGCGGGGCGTGGCAGCCGTGGGAGCTCATCGGCGGTCAGCTCACCTCCGGGCCGAGCGCGTCAACGACCGGGGGCAACCGTGTCGACGTGTTCGTCCGCGGCGTCGACGACGCGCTCTGGCACACATGGGAGGCCGGCGGCGGCTTCGCGCCGTGGGATCTCGGCGTCGGACGGCTGACGTCGTCACCAGACTCGACGTGGCGCGGTGGCTTCCTCGACGCCTTCGTGCGCGGCATCGACGGCGGTCTCTATCAGGTGTCGTGGCTCGGGAGCGCCTGGTCGGCGCCGATCAAGCTGAGTTGACGGGGCCCCGCCGCGCCCGTCAGAAGTTCTGGTAGTTCGCCGCGTAGAGCAAGCCGTCGAGTCCGATGCCGAAGGCCTGCGAGCCGCTCGCACCGGGAGCCGCGCTGAAGGCGCCTCCGAGGCCCCTCCACTCGGTCCAGCCCGAGGCGGTCAACCGTCTCGTGTACATCGCCAGGTCGCCGCCGATGACGAAGACGTCGATTCCGCCGTTGGGGTCCTCGGCGGCGGCGGGCGCCGACAGAGAGAACCCACCGAGCCAGCTCCAGCCGAGCCACTGACCGCCCTTGATCCGCGTGTGCCAGACGGCGTCGTCGGAACCGATGATGAACAGGTAGCCGGCGTCGAACAGGAAGGTGGCGGCGGGATACGACGTCGTCACACCGCCCAGCGATTGCCACGAACCCCACGTCGACCCGGTCAACGGACGCGTCCAGATCGCGCCGTCGATGCCGGCGCCGATCACCCACATGCTGGAGTCATCCATCGTCACCGCGAGGTCGGTGACGAGGTATCCCCCGAGGGACTGCCACGGCGACGTCGCCGTCCGGTACCACAGGGCGTTGTCGATGCCGATTCCGAACACGTAGGTGACGCCCTTCCAGATCACGGGTTTCGGGCTGTGCACGAACTGGCCGCCGATCGAGTGCCACCCGAGACCTCCCGTCCACCTCCACATCGCGCCATCGAGCCCGATGCCGAA
>CAVVMS010000030.1:0-71494 GCA_963749315.1 uncultured Acidimicrobiia bacterium | reverse complement strand
TCGGTGAGCTGGATGACGTCGATCTGGAGGTGGTCGGTGACGAAGTCCTCGACGCAGCCGCGGAACTGCCGGCGGTTGGTCTGGTCCATCGCCGGCACCAGCACCGCACGGAAGCGCCCGTCGCCGAGCGCCTCGATCGGTCCGGCGAGGTCGGAGGTGACCTCCAGCCGGCACGTCAGCAGCTGCGCTTCGACCATCTCGGCGAGCGTTTGATCCGGCTCGCCGCCGTGGGTCTTGGCGGACACGACGAGCTCCATCTCCTGACCGGTGACGGCTTCGTGGGTGGAGAGCGTGGCTTCACGGAGTGCCATCACTCCAGCGACTCCGACCCCGAGTCCCACCAACCCGAGCACGGCTCGGGCCGGCGTGAGCTTCACGGGCGTCCGCCGCGGCGCAGCAGCTGGCGGATCTGGGCGTCGTCGGCGCCCGGCACCTCCTGCGCCAGCACCGTGATGTCGTCGAGCAGCAGCCCCCCTGACGGATAGCTGATCGGGTACAGCTGACGGGCCAGACGCTCCTCGCCGGCGGGCGACGACGTGTTCGAGGCGATCCGATCGACGAGCCAGGCGATCCCCGACAGGATCACGCCCCCGCCGACGAGGAACGTGATGAAGACGTTGAACTGTCCTGTCGACTCGCGCATCCACGCGAAGCGGTCACGCCTCGGTGGCCGGGTCTCGCTGAGGATCTGGACGGACGGCGGGGTCGGCGTCGCGCTTGGCGATGTGTTCGAGACGGGCGAGGCGACGCAGGATCAGCCCCGTGGCGAGACCGATCTCGGCGATGAGGACGATCAGGCCGAAGAACAGCGCCCGGTTCCACTCCCAACGGTTCAACGACACGACCATGTAGACGGCGCCGGCCAGGAGCGTGCCGATGCCGGCCAACCAGGCGATGATCTTCATGAGGTCGACTCCGTGCCTTGGATGGTGACCTGCCCGGTGTCGCCGTCGACGAGGACGATGGCGCCCTCGGGGAGGTCCTCGGTGGCGCCGGCGTAGCCGACGACGGTCGGCACCCGAGCCTCACGAGCGAGGATGGCGAGATGGGACAGCACCGAGCCGGTCTCGGCCACGATGCCGTGCAGCCTCGGGAGCAGCGGCCCGAGCCCGGGTGACAGCGTCGTGGTGACGAGGACAGAGCCGGACGGGGGGTCGTCGGTGTCGTAGCTGACCGGCCCGCTGCCCGAACCACCGCCGGCGCCGGTGCCGCCCCCGACCTCGCCGGCGCACTGCGTGCGGATCGGCTTACCCAGGTCGGACAACTGGAACCAGGCGGGAAGGGGAGCGCCGAAGTCGTGGTGATGGCCGGCGACGAGGGCGGGGACGATCACGGCGCGCTTGGTGGCCACTGCCTCGATGTGGTCGAGCGTCATGTGCCGGATGAGCTCGGGCTCGGGGAGGTCGCCGGCGGCGGCCAACCGCTCGCCGAGCTCCCAGGCGGCACGGCCGGAGAGCTCCTGCACCCAGCGGACACGCAGCCGGAGCGCCTCGCGAATGATCCCGTTGTTGCTGCATCGCTGGCACGACTCCGCCGTCGGGATGTACAGCGTGGCCGCCTCTGCCGGCAGGACGGGCGTCTTGGCCACCTGGGGGCCGGTGAGCGCCAGGACGGCAGGACTGCGAGCGAGGATCTCCTTGTCGTCGAGGCCGTCCTGGCGGGCTTCGGCCAGCACCCGCAACGCCACCGAGGCACCCGTCATCCGGTTGCCGCCGGTGTCGGTGAGCATGCCGATGAGGATCTCGTGGGCGTGCAGCGCACGCAGGACGACCCGACTGCGATGGAGCAAGGCGATGAGCTGCCGGCTCGTGAGGTCGGCGAGCTCGGGAACCGCCTCGAGATCGGCGTCGGTGCGGTCGAGCAGATGCTCGGCCAAGCGGGGCAGCGCCGAACGCAGCCTCCCGACCCTCCACGCTCCGCGCAGGCGACGAGCCGCCGGGATCGGGTTCAACTTGCTGACCATCCGCGTCTTCGGCTTGATCTCACCGGCCAGACGAAGGTCGATGGCGACGTGCCCGTCCACGCACACCACGACGTCGCTGGCAGCCACCTCCGCCGCGGTCGCCGAGCCCGCCAGCACCACCGCTTCGCGCACCGCTTCACGGAGTGGGGGAACCCAGAGGTCGTGCTCCAGTTCCGTGAGCGGTGAGGGGAAGGTCTCGGCGACGGGACCTGGGCCGTAGATCGGTCCGCGGGGAACACCACGGATCTCGGTGGTGACCGGGCGCGACTGCAACAGCCACAGCTGGTCGTCCGTGGCGATGGCCCACTCGACGTCCTGGGGCGTGCCGTAGACGGAGGCCACGGTGGCGGACAGCTCGACGAGCCGCCGCAGGTCGGCCGCCTTCAACTGCGGTCCGTCGTTGGCGGTGAAGTCGAGCACCTTGGCGTTCGACGAATCGAGCACGTACCGGGAGCCGTCGACCTCGCCGCTCACCAACGGCTCGGGCCCACCCTCGACGGCGCTCACGACCCGGCGGTCGGTGCGGCCGCTCACCGGATCGATGCCGAACATCACCCCGCCGTACGCGGGCTCGATCAGCGGCTGGACGAGCACCGCGATCGGGTGCTCAGCCGCTCCCGCCCGTTGCCGCGAGTCCAACACCGCCTTCACGGCATTCGTGAACGCCTCGAAGCCGCGGATCCCGATGATCGACTCGAACTGACCGGCCATCGACGACGTCGCCATGTCCTCCACGACCGAGGAGCTGCGCGCGACCAGCGCCTTGCTGATCGCCATCCGCCCGATCGAACGCTTCACGCACGGCGGAGTGGGTGGCGACGTCCGCGCCGGCATCGATCGCGTTGCAGAAGGCAGTGGTCAGCACGACGCCGGGGAGCGACGCCAGGCCGGCCGTGCGGCCCCGTGCCAGTGCCGCCGCCTTGCCGCCGGTCAGCGTGGCGTCGATCGCCACAGCGTCGTCGAGGTCGACCACCAGCGGTCGTTCGGTGTCGGCGACGGGTGCGGCTGTGCGCACATCCCCCTGACTCATAGCCCGCCCCTCCTTACTCCGTTCACACCCTATTTGCCAACGCGTAACGACCTGACGAGCTCTCACTACTCGCCCTCGGGCGGACGGACGGGAAGCACGACGGTGAACCGGGTGTCGCCGGGCTCGGATTCGAGGCTCATCTCCCCTCGATGGCGACCGACGACGATCCGCCAGGCGATGTCGAGCCCCAAGCCGGTGCCCTTGCCGATGTCCTTGGTCGTGAAGAACGGCTCGAAGACGCGGCTGCGGATCTCTGTCGGGATCCCAGGTCCCGTGTCGCCGATCTCGACCGCCAGCCGGTCGCCACTGGCTCGGGTGCGCACGGTGAGCGTGCCGCGGCCGCTCATCGCATCGATGGCGTTGTCGATCAGGTTCGTCCACACCTGGTTCAGCTCTGCCGGGTAGGCGACCATCCTCGGGAGGCTGCGGTCGTACTCGCGGATCACCTTGACGTCGTCGCCGATCTTGTGGCTGAGCATCGTCAGCGTGGCGTCGAGCCCGTCGTGCACGTCGAACGTCTGCATCGGCGCCCGGTCCATCTGCGTGTACTGCTTGGCCGATGCCAGCAGGCCGGAGATGCGCTCGACGCTCTCGGTGATCTCGTCGAGCAGGTTGTCGGACTCGATCGCCCTGACGGGGTACGACAGGCCGTACTCGAGATGCGGCGGCGGCGTCACCTTGACGAGCTCCTCCAGCCAGTCGACGCCGAGGCCGGCAGCGACCAACGTGGGAGCGACGTCCCACCCACTCGCGATGCCGTGGTCGGTGAGCCAGTCCGCCACCTCGTCCTCACGATCGGAGGCTTCGATCGGTGACAGCCTCGGAGCCATCCGGCGACTGGCCGAGCGCACGGGCGGCCAGGTCCGCCACCGCCTCGAGCCTCTCGACGGGGAGGTCGCTCTGCACGAGCAGGCCGAGCTTCTCGCGCATCTCGGCCAGCATCTCGCGCAGTCGCGCGCTGGCGCGCACCACGGCGGCGACGGGGTTGTTCAGCTCGTGGGTCAGGCCAGCGGTGACCGAGCCGAGGGCAACCAGACGCTCATGCCGCTCGATCGTGTCGCGGGTGTCCATGCCCTGGGTGGTCAGGCCCTGGAGGAGGTGGGCCGCCATCGGGTACCACGCTCTGAACGCGTGGCCGAACTCCGCGGCGGGGAGCTCCAGCAGCCGGCAGTCCTTCACGGCCCGGGCCGTCGCCGGGTACACCGGCGGCACGGTCTGTGCTGGCGAGGTAGAAGGTGAACGCCCCGGTGTACGAACCGCGGGCGTCGCTGCGATGCACCTCGAGCTCGCCGTCCTGCACTCGCCGCGACATGGCCAGCATCCCCGACAGCAGCACGAGGAAGCACGACGCCGGAGCGCCCTCGGCATGGATGGTGGCGCCTGCCGGGTACTCGACGACGCGACCATTCGCAGCCAGCCAGCTCGAGTTGCTCGTCGTGCAGCTCCTCGAACAGCAGCAGGGTGCGCAGCTCGTCTGTCGACAACCGCTCCGGCTGCGTCATCGCCTCATTGATGCTCCAGGTAGCCGTGGATGAGCTGGATCGCCATCGCGCCCTCGCCGACCGCAGAGGCGACCCGCTTCACCGAGTTCGCCCGGACGTCACCGGCCGCGAACACGCCCGGCGCGCTGGCCTCGAGGAAGTACGGGTCGCGGTCGAGGTTCCACCCCCGGGGCCGGCGGCCCTCCAGCATCAGATCGGGTCCGGTGAGCACGAAGCCTCTCGCGTCGCGCGCCACGACGTCGTCGAGCCACTCGGTGCGGGGAGCGGCGCCGATGAACACGAACAGGTAGCCGGCCTTCACTGTCTCGTGGGTCCCACGAGCGCGGTTGCAGAGGGTCAGCGACTCGAGGTGATCGTCGCCGTCCACCCCGATGACTTCGGTGTCGAGCCGCACGTCGATGTTCGGGATCTCGGCGATCTGGCGGATGAGGTAGTACGACATCGACGCCTGCAAGCTGTCGGCCCGCACCAGCAGGGTGACGCGCCGGGCGTGGCGGGCCAGGAACACCGCCGCCTGGCCGGCCGAGTTGGCCCCGCCGACGATGAAGACCTCGTCGCCGGAGCATGCCGGGGCCTCCGTGACCGCCGAGCCGTAGAAGAGCCCCCGGCCCGTGAACTTGTCCGCGCCCGGCACGTCGAGCTTGCGGTAGGAGATCCCGGTGGCGAGCAGCACAGCGTGGGCGATGACCTCACCGCCGTCGTCGAAGCGGACGGCTCGTGACGAGGGCCGGACGTCGAGGCCGACGACATCACGAGTGGTGAGGATCTCGGCGCCGAACTTGTGGGCCTGGCGGCGGGCACGGTCGGTGAGCTGGGTTCCGGTGACGCCGTCCGGAAACCCGAGGTAGTTCTCGATGCGCGAGCTCTGCCCTGCCTGCCCGCCCGTCGCTCGCCGCTCGACCAGCACCGTGCGGAGGCCCTCCGACGCGGCGTAGACGGCGGCGCCGAGCCCGGCCGGCCCTCCACCGACGATGACGACGTCGTAGAAGTCGGTGGCGGGCGTCGTGGAGAGGCCCACGCGGGCCGCCAGGTCGCCGATGCTGGGCGCAACGAGATGTTCGCCCGCGGGCGTGACCACCAGCGGGATCGCGGTGGCATCCACCCCGGCCGCCGAGAGCAGCCGCTGCCCCTCGGGCTCCTCGCTGGTGAGCCAGCGGTACGGCACCGAGTTGCACGCGAGGAAGTCGCGAACCTCGAACGAGTGAGCCGACCAGCGGTGCCCGACGACTTGCGTACGGCGGACCGGCTCCTCGTCGCTGGCCAGCCACAACTCGATGAGCGAGTCGACGACGGGATACAGCTTCTCCTCCGGCGGGTCCCACGGCTTCAGCAGGTAGTGATCGAGGTCGACGACGTTGATCGCCTGGATCGCCGCGCCGGTGTCGGCGTAGGCGGTGAGCAGGGCGCGCCGGGCGTGGGGGAAGAGATCCATCGCCTCCTCGAGGAACTCGACACCGGTCATGCCGGGCATCCGGTGGTCAGCGAGCAGGACCGCGACCAGGTCGCCACGAAGCTTCAGCTCCCGCAGTGTCTCCAGCGCCTCCCGGCCGGATTCGGTACGCACCACCCGGTAGGACTCGCCGTAGTGGCGGCGCAGATCTCGGGCCACGGCGCGCGACACGCCTGGGTCGTCGTCCACCGTGAGCAGGATGGGCTTCCGTTCGAGGTTCGATGTCAGTCGTCGTCATCCGACCGTCGACGCTAACCAGGCTCGTCGGAACCCCGGCCGCCGGAATCGGTCCCCCGAGCGTCGAAGCGTGTTCACCCCGTCCCCATACCATTGGGCCATGGCGTCCTACCTCCGTGATCCTGTCGACGACCTCCCGTTCGGGACCGACGCCAAGGCCCGCCGGTACGACACTGACCGCTACACCGGCGCGGTGGGCCGCAACTGGTACACGTCGGACCCGTCGTTGCAGTTCGTGCTCCACCAGCACCTCGGCGCCGAGGGTCTGGCGTGGGCGACACCACGCCTCGAACAGCTCGGCGCGCTCATGGGCGGCCCGATCGCCGAGCGGGCCGAGGAGACCGACCGCCACCCGCCGAGGTTGGAGAAGTACGACCGGTGGGGTCGCGACGTCAGCGAGGTCGTCATGCCGGCGACGTTCGAGGCGTCGCGCCGCGACCTGATCGAGCACAACTTCAGCTCACCGGCGTTCCGCGACGAAGCGCGGCAGGCGGGGGTGGACCCGGCGCCGCTGTCGGCGGCGTGGGCGTACCTGCTCGACCAGGCGGAGATCGGCATGATGTGCGCGCTCGGGACGGGCGGCGACATGGTCGTGCGGCTGGCCGACGAGTTCGCACCCGACGACGTCAAGCAGCGCGTACGCGAGCTGTTCGCCGCCGGTGAGTACGCCGGGGAGGCGGCGCAGATGTTGACCGAGCGCACGGGCGGGTCCGATCTCGCCGAGCTGGAGACGACCGCGACGCCCGACGGCGATGCGTGGCGGATCTCGGGCTTCAAGTGGTTCGCCTCCAACGCCAACGGCTCGGCCTTCGTCGTGCTGGCCAAGCCGGTCGGCGCACCCGACGGCATCCGCGGCATCGCCCCGTTCCTCGTGCTGCGTGAGCGGCGCGACGGGAGCCGCAACGGGGTGCGCATCCGGCGGCTCAAGGACAAGCTCGGCACCAAGGCGGTCGCCTCCGCCGAGGTCGAGTTCGACGGCGCCGAGGCGCACCTGCTCGCACCCGTCGGGCAGTGGATCGTCGGCCGCGGCCGGCGACGGGCGCGGCATGGCGCGCATGATGGAGCTGACCAACGGCGCTCGTCTCGGCATCGCCATGATGGGACTCGGGTGTGCTCGCCGGGCGCTGGTCGAGTCGCTCTGCTACGCCCGCGCTCGCGAGGCGTTCGGCAGCGAGCTCGTCCACCACCCGCTCATGCAGCGCAAGCTCGCCGAGCTGATCGTCGAGGTCGAGGCCGCCCAGGCGCTCGTCTTCGACGGCTACCTCGGGCCGCGACTCCGCCTCGGTGCGCCGCTGATCAAGCTGCGCGCCGCCCGCCTCGGGATCACCGCCGCCAGCGACGCCATCGAGATCCACGGCGGCAACGGCTACATCGAGCAGTGGCCGGTGGCCCGGATCCTGCGCGACGCGCAGGTGAACACCGTGTGGGAGGGCCCCGACAACATCCTCTGCCTCGACGTGCGCCGGGCGATCGAGCGTGACGGCGCCGACCAGCCGTTCCTCGACCGCCTGCGCGACGCCGTCGGGCGAGCGGCGAGCGGCGATGCCGCCACGGTCGAGCTGGTGACGGCGCGGATCGACGACCTCGCCACCGCCATCGACGCGTGGCGGGCGCTCGACCGCACGACCGCCGAGGCGCGCCTGTACCCGCTGGCGCAGTTCATGGTCGACGTCTACGCCGCCGCCCTGCTGCTCGAACAGGCCGGGTGGGAGGAGTCCGAGCTGGGGACCGACCGCAAGCAGCTCGTCGCCCGCCTGTTCGTCCGCGAGCACCTCGCCGACCACGGTCCGACGCGTGGCATCGACGCGCCGGCCGAGGAGCTGCAGCGCTTCAAGGACCTCGTCGACGGTGCCTTCATCGACGAGCGGTGACCCGCAGCCGAGCACGGGCAGGTCGATGCAGGTTCAGCCGTCGACGACCTCGGCCTCGACGATGTCCGACTCCTCCGATGCGGGCACCGATCCGTCCGGCTCGAGGTAGATGCACTCACCGGGGCAGCGCTCCACGGCATCGATGGCCGCCTGCTCGTAGCGGCGCGGCACGGCGACGCTCGGCTGATCCGGTTCGGTGACGATGTGGCGACCGTCGTGGACGTAGCCGATGCCGTCGTCGAGCACGATGAACAGGTCGGGGCAGTGGTCGACGCACAGGCCAGCGCCCGTGCAGCAGTCCTGGTCGATCCAGACCCGCATCAGCCGTCCCTCCTGCGGCGAGCGTAGATCGCCGCCACTCGCCTCCAGCCCGCAGAGTGCAGGTTGAGTGCGAGATGTCGCATCCAACCGCACAGTGCGGCCCAGGTTGCAGAAAACTCGCCGTCAGCGAGCAGGGTGCACGACGGATGCGAGAACTCGCACCCAGGCTGCACTCTGCGGATCTGCTGCGACCCGAGGCGCTGAACGGCGCCGGCTAGCGACCGCGGAACTGCGGCGGGCGCTTCTCCACGAAGGCCTGCGCCGCCTCTCGGTGGTCCTCGGTCTGGCCCGTGCGGATGTGGTGCGCCGCCTCCATGTCGAGGCACTCGCCGAGCTCGCCGTGCACGGCCCGGTTGAGGTTCTCCTTCATGTACCGGTACGCCACGGTCGGCCCGGCGGCGAGGCGGCGGGCGCGCTCGGCGACGTCGTCGGCGAACGTGGCGTCCGGGAACACCGCGTTGACGATGCCGAGCCGCTCGGCTTCCTCGGCGCTGAGCTTGTCGGAGAAGTAGTACAGCTCCCGTGCCTTGCCGCTGCCGACCAGCCTGGTGAGGAACCACGTGCCGCCGTAGTCGCCGGCGAAGCCGACCTTGGCGAAGGCCGTGGTCAGCACCGCGCCTGGCACCGCGTAGCGCAGGTCGCACGCCAGCGCCATCGACAACCCCGCCCCGGCGGCGGCTCCGGGCAGGGCGGCGATCGTCGGCTTGGGCATCTCGTACAGCCGCTGGCTGATCGCCCGCTGGTTGAGCCGCTGGCGGTGCACGAGCGAGTCGTACGTCGTCGCGGCCCGCCCGGCGCCGGCGTCACCGCCGCTGGCCATGCCCTTCACGTCCCCACCGGCGCAGAACGCCCCGCCGGCGCCGGTGAGCACGACGCATCCGACGTCGTCGGCGAGCTCGACCTCGGCCAGCACGCGCGCCAGCGCCTGGTTCATCGGACCGGACATCGCGTTGCGACGTTCGGGCCGGTTCATGGTGAGCGTGGCGACACCGTCGTCGACCTCGCCGAGCAGGTCGTCGGTGCCCGTGTCGATCGTCCTCATCGCCGCGACGTTACGAGGAGGCAGAGTGAGGGGATGACAGATGAGCCGCCAGAGCCGTTCGCCGACGGATGGCTCGATGTCGGCGACGGGCACGTGCTCCACTACGAGCAGGTCGGCAACCCGGACGGCACGCCCGTGGTGTACGTCCACGGCGGTCCGGGGTCCGGCTGCACGCCCGGCGCCCGGCGCAACTTCGACCTCGCCAGGCATCACGCCGTGCTGCTCGACCAGCGTGCGGCCGGTCGGAGCACGCCGCACGCCAGCGAGGAGGGCGTGCACTGGGCGAGCATCGACATGGACCACCACGTCGCCGACCTCGAGCAGCTCCGCGAGCACCTCGGCATCGATCGGTGGATCGTGTTCGGGATCTCGTGGGGTTCCGTGCTCGGCGCCACCTATGCCGAGCGGCATCCCGAGCGGGTGATCGCCGTCGTGCTGGCGGCAGTGAGCACCGGGCACGGCCGACGACATCGACTGGCTCATCGAGGGCTGCCAGCGGTACTTCCCTGCGGAGTGGCGGGCGTTCCGTGACCACGTGCCAGCCGAGCTCGCGACACCTGCGGCTCGTCGACGCCTACAACTCGTTGCTCATGGATGCTCGAACCCGGAGGTCCGCGAGGCGGCCGCCTTGGCATGGTGCACCTGGGAGGACACGCACATGGGCGGGGCGTCCCGGACCTGCGCTACGAGGACCCGCGGTTCCGATTGGGCTTCGCCCGCCAGGTCACGCACTGCTGGCGCAACAACTCCGTGGCTCGAGCCCGACGAGATCGTCCGCAACGCCGATCGCCTGGAGGGGATCCCGGGCTGGCTGATCCACGGCCGCCTCGACGTGAGCAGCCCGCTCGAGGGCGGGTGGCGGATCAACCAGGCGTGGCCCGACAGCGAGCTGATCGTCGTCGAAGGGGAGGGTCACGGCGGCGACTCGATGCAGACGCACTGGCGGCGCATCCTCGCCGAGCTGGCATGAGCTTGGAGCCGTGGGTCGCCGCCGCACTGCAGGAAGCGCGGGTGGCCCGGTTGGCCACGGTGAACGACGCGGGTGAGGTGCTGCTGGTGCCGTTCTGCTTCGCCGTCGTCGACGGGTGGATCGTCAGCGCGGTCGACCACAAGCCGAAGCGCCACGAGCGACTGCGACGGCTCGACGACATCGAGTCGACGGGCACGGCGACGGTCCTCGTCGACCACTACGCCGAGGACTGGACGCAGCTGTGGTGGGTGCGCATCCGTGGGCCGGCCGTCGTGCGCCGCGAGGGTGACGACGAAGCGGTCGCGGCACTCGCCACCAAGTACCCGCAGTACCGGCAGCACCCGCCGAAGGGCGCGGTGTACCGGATCAGGATCGACGACGTGCGCTCATGGCGCGCCGACCGATGATCGGGCCACGTCCAGCAGCTCGATCACGGCTCGGCGGACCTCGTCGGTCGATGTGACCGGCGAGCGGAAGCCGAGCCGGGCGACCCGCTGGCCGCCGGGCGTGATGACCCGCAGCGTGAAGCCGTGGCGGTCGACGGCCGTCATCCTCGCCGCTGTGGCGTCGCTCAGCCCGGCGAGCCGCTGCGCGTACAGCAGGTTGGCCTCGGCGTGATCGTCGTTCATGTGCGCGCAGATGCCCTCCGCCGTCGGGGCGATCGGGTCGGGCGACGCCGCCCGGTACTCGTCCGCGGTCACCCAGCTCATGTGCCCGAACCCGCCGACGTAGCGCACGCTCTCCGGGACGAGCGACCACCACGAGAAGTCGCTGTAGCCGATGTACCCGGCGGCGGTCGGGTGGCGCTCGAGGTAGCGCTCGCGAAGCGCAGCGGGCGGCTCGACATGATGGACGAGATTGCCGACCAGCGTCAGCCGGGCGGCAGCCAACGGATCCGCACCATCGGGGACCGACTCGGCGATGAGCACGCTGGCGCGCTGGTCGCGGCGGGCGTTGATCGTGTGCTCGGCCAGCGCCGAGATGCACATCGCCGGCTCGCCCGTGTCCGTCACGACGATGCTGACGACGCTGCCGAACGGGAACCCGGCCGCCGTCAGCGTCGACAACGTCGCCCGGCCGGCGGCGGCCGCCAGCGTGCGGGCGAGCTCGGCATCGCTCGGGAACGACGACGTGTCGCCGACGATCGGCGCCGGCGGACCGCCGCCGACGTAGCCGTGGTCGCTCACGGACAGGTCACCCGCGCCGACGTGAGGAAGTCGCAGAACTCGGCCTGGGGCACGACCCATTCTCCATCAACCCGGGTGATCGTCTTGCTCAGGTCCTGGTACGCCGGCTGCCCGCCGAACAGGACGTCGTAGGTCACGGTCGCCTGATCGCCGTCGATCACGACGCCGGTCGGGTCGAGCGTGATGCCACCCATCGCCGAGCCGGCACCGGTGTAGGCCTCGGCAGCCGTGCGCAGCGCCTCGGCGTTCTCCAGGTTCGCCGCCTTGTCGTCGAACGGCACGTTGGAGTCGAACACCGCGGTGAACGCGGCGATCACCGCCTCCTCGTCGCCGTCGGCGGCCGCCGTGGTCGTCGGGCGCCGGTCGGTCGTCGTCGGGGCGACGGTCGTCGTCGTCACGGTCGTGGCCGGCGGCGCTGGTGGTCGCCGACGACGCCTCGTCGTCGTCGCCACCGCACGCAGCGACGAGAAGACCGGTCACGAGCAGCAGCAAGGTCAGTGGGGACTTGTTCACGTCAGCCTTTCGGGGGATGGAGGTCGGCGACCAGCTCCTGCAGCATGCGGCCGAAGCGGGGGCCGCCGCCGAGCAGGTACTGGTCCTCGTAGGCGAGGACCCGGCGGTTCTGGCCGGCAGGGGTCCGGGCGATGCCGGGGATGGACACCAGGCCGTCGACGCCACCGACGGACGCCAGCCCGCTCTCGGTGACGACGAGCACGTCGGGCGCCGCACGCAGCATCGCCTCGGCGGTGATCTCGGCGGTCTCGCCGAT
Organism: uncultured Acidimicrobiia bacterium; assembly: GCA_963749315.1. Taxonomy (GTDB): domain Bacteria; phylum Actinomycetota; class Acidimicrobiia; order Acidimicrobiales; family Ilumatobacteraceae; genus JALZMG01. Next base: position 59,152 of record CAVVMS010000030.1, on the reverse strand, counting down.
GCCGAGCTCAGCGGCGACGTCGACGGCGCCGACGGCGGGGAGCACCTCGTCGAACCCTGACCCGGGACCGAAGATCAGCTGGACCTGCTCTCCGCGCACGTACAGCACGAGCACCCGCGGTCGCTCGTCGACGTCGGCCGCCGCCTCCAACGCGGTGTCGATGTCGGCCTCCAGCTCGGCCACGAGCTCCTCACCACGCTCCTCGACACCGAGCGTCTCGGCGACGGCGCGGATCTTCGCCGCCGGGCCGTCGAGCGTCGGTTCCCGCTCGACGACGACGACCGGGATGCCGACCGCGCGGAGCTGGTCGAGGGTCTCGGGCGGACCGGCGAGGTCGGTGGCCAGGACGACCGTCGGCTCGAAGGCGGCGATCGGCTCCGCCGTCAGCGCCCGCTGGTAGCCGATCTGGGGCAGGGCGTCGGCCTCCGGTGGGTACGTCGCCGACAGGTCGGTCGCCACCACCTGGTCACCGAGCCCGAGTGCGAAGACGATCTCGGCGAGATCGCCGTCGACCGGGACGATCCGCTCGGTCGACTCGACCTGCGCCTCCGACGAGCCGCCGCACCCGGCGGCGACGGCGAGCAGGACGACGAGCGTCCACCTCACCGGTGGCTCATCTCGTGGCCGAGGCCGCGCACCAGCTCCTCCACGGCGCAGGCGGCCATCGCCCACAGGGCGACCTCGTCGAGGCGGCAGGCGAACGCCGCGTGGGCCGCCGTGATCCGCACCGCCGTGGCGCCGAGCTCGACGTCCGGACTCAGGCTGACGGCGATGGCGTCGTCGGGGAGGTCGATCGGACAGCCGGCCATCACGGCGGACAGCACGTCGACGGGCAGGTACGTCGCCAGCCAGCGCTCGTCGCCGTCGCCGCCGGCGCGCCGATAGACGCCGGCGCCGAGATCGTCGAGCCCGCAGCGGATGCTCACCTGGCGAACGGCATCGGCGATGTGGGGGACGCCCACCCGCGCCGGCGCCACCAGCGCCGCCCGGAGCTGGCACGTCGTCACGTGGGCGTCCAGCCGGCGGTCGGCGACGACCAGGGTGGTGTCATCAGGGTCGCAGCGCAGCTCGAGCGTCACACCGGGAACGGTGTGTGCCAGCACGGCCGCCAGCCGGAGGTGTCCTCGCACCGTACGATGGTAGGCAGACCTAACACCCTCTGTCTAGCCGCCCTCTGAAGGGTGTGGGACAGGTACCCCCGGGAGGTATATTGCAGACATGGAGGTCGACCTGCAGATCGACGGCATGACGTGCGCCTCCTGCGCGGCGCGCGTCGAGAAGCGGCTGAACCAGCTGGATGGCGTCACGGCGACGGTCAACTTCGCCACCGAGCAGGCGCGCGTGCAGGCGCCGGCGGGCGTGACCGTCGACGAGCTCGTCGCCCAGGTCGAGACGACCGGCTACACGGCCCGCCCTGCGCATCCGCCGGCAGCCGAGCACGGCGAGCACGCCGAGCACGGCGGCACGCGGCACGACGAGCACGATCACGGCGACGTCGACACGCTGCGCAACCGCGTGCTCATCTCCGCCCTGCTGTCGATCCCCGTGGTGCTGCTGTCGATGATCCCGGCACTGCAGTTCGACGACTGGCAGTGGCTCGCCCTGACCCTGGCGGCACCGGTCGTGGTGTGGGGTGCGTGGCCGTTCCACGTGGCGACCTGGCGCAACCTCCGCCACGGCGCGGCGACGATGGACACGCTGATCTCGCTCGGCGTGCTCGCCGCCTTCGGGTGGTCGCTGTACGCGCTGTTCCTCGGCGACGCCGGGGAGACCGGCATGAGCGAGGGCTTCTCGCTCATCGCCGATCGCGACATGGGTTCGAGCCAGATCTACCTCGAGGTCGCCTCCGGCGTGACCACGCTCATCCTGCTCGGCCGCTACCTCGAGGCCCGCGCCAAGCGGCGTGCCGGCACGGCGCTGCGCGCCCTGCTCGAGCTCGGCGCCAAGGACGTCGCCGTGCTCCGCGACGGCCACGAGCAGCGCATCCCGGTCGACCAGCTCGCGGTCGGTGATCGCTTCGTCGTACGGCCGGGGGAGAAGGTCGCCACCGACGGCGTCGTCGAGGACGGCGCCTCGGCGATCGATGCGTCGCTGCTGACGGGCGAGCCGGTCCCTGTCGAGGTCGGCCCCGGCGACACGGTCACCGGCGCCACCGTCAACGCCGGCGGGCGTCTCGTCGTGCGCGCCACTCGCATCGGCGCCGACACGCAGCTGGCCCAGATCGCCCGACTGGTCGAGGACGCCCAGGCCGGCAAGGCACCGGTGCAGCGACTCGTCGATCGCATCTCCGCCGTGTTCGTGCCGATCGTCATCGTCCTCGCCGCGGCGACGCTCGCCTTCTGGCTGGCCGTCGGCGAGGACCCCGCCGTCGGCTTCACGGCCGCCGTGGCGGTGCTGATCATCGCCTGCCCGTGCGCCCTCGGGCTGGCGACGCCGACGGCGATCATGGTCGGCACCGGACGCGGTGCCCAGCTCGGCATCCTGATCAAGGGACCGGAGGTGCTCGAGTCGACACGCCGCGTCGACACCGTCGTGCTCGACAAGACGGGCACCGTGACGACCGGGCGCGATGGCGCTCGTCGATGTGGTCGCGGCCGACGGCGTCGACCGCGCCGAGCTGCTGCGCATCGGCGGCTCGCTGGAGCACGCCTCCGAGCACCCGATCGGCAGAGCCATCGCGGACGGGGCGACCGCACAGGGGATCGAGCTGCTGGCCGTCGAGGGGTTCGCCAACAGCCAGGGCCTCGGCGTCACCGGCGTCGTCGGCGGCCACGCCGCCGTCGCCGGTCGTGAGCGCTTCCTCGTCGACTGGGCGATGCACCCCGCCGAGTCCGTGCGGGCGGCGAAGGAGGCGGCCGAGGCAGCCGGGCAGACCGCCGTGCTCGTCGGGTGGGACGGCGAGGTCCGCGGCGTCTTCGTCGTCGCCGACACCGTCAAGCCGACCAGCGCCGCGGCGATCGCCGACTTCCGCGATCTCGGGCTTGCGGCCGATGCTGGTCACCGGCGACAACCGGCGGGCAGCCGAGCACGTCGCGGCGACGCGTCGGCATCGACCCCGATGGCGTGATCGCCGAGGTGCTGCCGGCCGACAAGGTCGACGTCGTCAAGCGCCTGCAGGACGAGGGCAAGGTCGTGGCGATGGTCGGTGATGGCGTCAACGACGCCGCCGCACTCGCCCAGGCCGACCTCGGTCTGGCGATGGGTCACGGCACCGATGCGGCCATCGAGGCCAGCGACCTGACGCTCGTGCGCGGCGACCTCCGTGTCGCCGGCGACGCCATCCGCCTGTCCCGCCGGACGCTCGCCGTGATCAAGGGCAACCTGTTCTGGGCCTTCGCCTACAACGTGGCCGCCATCCCGCTCGCCGCAGCCGGCCTGCTCAACCCGATCATCGCCGGTGCGGCGATGGCCTTCTCCAGCCTGTTCGTGGTGACCAACAGCCTGCGTCTACGTCGCTTCCCTCGCTAGGGCTCAGCTCGCAGACAAGCTGCTCGCTTCACCTGCCGAGCTCGCCGCCGCCGCTCCGCAGCGGCGCTCGCCCACCTAGCAGCGCTGCTCGCCGCGAGCACGACGAAGAACTGCCCGACGGCGATGCCGGCGACCGTCGCCGAGGCGGCGGTGTCGGCGTGGTAGCTGACGACGAGGCCGGTGACGACCGCGAGGCACCCGAACCCGACCGCCGTCAGCATCGCCAGCGGCAGTCGCCGCACGAACAGCAGGGCCGTCGCCGGCGGGGCGACGAGCAGGCCGAACACGAGCAGCGTGCCGACGGCCTGGAAGCTGGCGACGACAGAGAGGGCGAGCAGCGCCAGCATCGCAGCGTGGGCGACGCCCGGGTGCAACCCGAGCGTCGTCGCCTTGTCGGCGTCGACGGCGAGGGCGAGGAAGGCGCGGTGGCCGGCGAGCATCGCCACGGCAGTGACGGCGAGCACGATCGCGGCCAGGCGCAGATCGGCGCGATCGACGCCGAGGATGTCGCCGAAGAGGAACGCCGTCAGGTCGCCGGCGTAGGTGTCCTCGCGGCTGATGATGATCACACCGAGGGCGAGCATGCCGACGAACAGCAGACCGATGCCCGTGTCGTCCGACAGCCGCGTCGTGCGGTGCACGAGGTTGACGCCGCCGACCATGACCACGGCGCTGGCCATCGCCCCGAGCGACAGGTCGAACCCCCAGATGGCGGCGAGGGCGATGCCGGGGAGGACGCCGTGGGCGAGCGCCTCGCCGAAGAACGCCAGGCCGCGCACGACGACCCACGTGCCGATGAGCGCCGTCGTCGTCGCCGCGAGCAGGCCGGCGACGAGCGCCCGCTGGGTGATGCCGGACGAGAAGGCGTCGGTGACGAAGTCGATCAGCGCAGTGCTCCGGCGATCAGCTCGGCGTTGGTCCGCATCATGTCGACGTAGGTCTCGGCGCCAGAGCCGTCGTCGCCGAGGCTCTCGATGAACAGCTCGACGACCGCGAGGTCACCGGCCTCGTCGGCGAGCGCGTCGGCGAGGTCGGTCGAGCTCGTCGTCTCGGTGAAGACGGCCGGCACGCCGGTGCGACGGATGGCCGCGGCGAGCTCGTCGAGGTCGGCGGCGGATGCCTGGGCGCCCGTCGTGGTCGACGGGGTGATCGCCCCGAGGACCTCGAAGTCGAAGCGGTCGGCGAACGAGCCGAGCACGTGATGGTTCGTGACGAGCACCCGTCGTTCCGGTGGCACCACTGAGAGCGCCGCCTCCATCTCTGCGTCGAGCGCCTCCAGCTCGGCGACGTAGTCGCTGGCCTGCTCGGCGACGGCTGCCGCATCGATGCCGTCGACCTCGGCGAGGCGGTTGCCGAGCGCATCGACGGCGGTCGCCATGCGTGCCGGATCGGTCCACAGATGGGGGTCGCCGTCGACCAGCTCGACATGGTCGGCGAAGGCGAACACCGGCACGCCCGCCTGCTCGATCACGCCCTCCATGCCGTGCTCGAAGCCGGCGCCGTTGACGACCAGGAGGTCGGCATCGGCCATCGCCTCGGCCTGGCGGGCCGACGGCGCGAAGTCGTGGGGGTCGGCGCCGGGCGGCATGACGACCTCGACGTCGGCCAGATCGCCCACGACGTGCTCGACGACGTCGCCGAGGACGTTGGTGGTGACGACGATGCTGGGCCGGCTGTCGCCGGCGGCATCGTCCCCGCACGCCGTCGCGGCACCGACGAGACAGGCGACACAGGCCACGACGCTGAGCGAGATTGAGAGCCTGTCTCATTTTCGATAAGCTACTGGCCATCGCCCCGATCGCCACTGCAGTTCCGACGGCGACCGTGTCGCTCGTCTGCCGTCGCTGTCGATCGCGGCCGCCGCCACGTGCTCGACGTCGAGGCGCTGTCGCTCGAGCCCGGCGTCACCGCCCTCGTCGGGCCCAACGGTTCGGGGAAGTCGACGCTGCTTCACGTCATCGCCGGCCTCATCGAGCCGGTGCGCGGCACCGTGATCGTCCGTGGCGGGGTCGGCTACGTGCTGCAGGCGACGGCGGTGTCGGCGACCCTGCCGGTCACCGTCCGCGAGACGGTGGCTCTGGCCCGCGCCGCGTCGCTCGGTCCGTTCCGCCCTCTGCGTCGTGCCGACCGCGATGCCGTCGATGACGCCATGCGCCGCCTCGACGTCGAGGATCTCGCCAACCGCCACCTCGCCGAGCTGTCCGGCGGCCAGCGCCAGCGCGTGTTCGTGGCCCAAGGGCTCGCCCAGCACGCCGACGTGCTGCTGCTCGACGAGCCGGTCGCCGGGCTCGACCTGCCGTCCGCCGAGCGCATCCGCGACGTCGTCGAGGCCGAGCGCGCGGCCGGCCGCACCGTGGTCATCGCCACCCACGACCTCGCCGAGGCGGCGCGCGCCGATCATGCGGTGCTCGTCGCCGGCCGGGTGGTCGCCGCGGGACCGCCCGGCGAGGTGCTGACCGCCGAGCACCTGCGCGTCGCCTACGGCGGCCACCTGCTCGACCTCGGCGGCGGCGTGGTCGCCCTCGACGACGGCGCGGCGCACGGCCACCACGGGCCGTGATCAGGCGGGCACGTAGGCAGCGGTGACGACGAGGTCGCCGTCCATGGCGAAGCGTCCACGCAGCGCGGCGAGCAGGGCACGGTCCGCCTCGGCGAGGTGCGCCCCGGCGCTGGACGGCGAACGTGCCCGTCGTGTCGACCGTGACGACGACGTCGGTGAACTCGAGCCACCGGCCCGTCACCGGGTACCACGCCTTGTAGATCGACTCCTTGGCGCTGAACAGCACGAGCCCGGCGAGCTCACCCAGCTCGCTCGCTCGCCCGCCGCAGCTCGCCGGCAGCGACGACGGCGTCGCGATCCTCGTCGTCGAGGCCTCCGACCCGCTCGGCGTCGATGCCCAGCATCGCCACCTCGCTCCGCAGCGCCACCGCGGCGGCGGTGAACCCGGCGCAGTGGGTGATGCTGCCGACCACCTCCGCGGGCCATCGCGGGGCCCGCCGCGAGTCAGCGAGGATGGCCCGATCGCCGATCCCGAGCCGTCGCAGGCCGGTGCGGGCGCACGCCCGGCCGGCTGCGAACTCGACGCGTCGCGAGTGCACCGCGTCGGCGACGAGATCGTCCTCGCCGGGGAGCAGCGGTGCCAGCTCGTCGCCGGGGGCTGCCGTCACCACGACGACGTTGCCCGGCACGAGCCGTTCGATCACCGCTGTGCCAGCTCGGCTGCCGTCCAGAATCCGGCCCGCTGCTCGGCACTGCCCCCGGCGTAGGCGCGCAACCGCTCGGGACCGTCGTCGGACAGCAGGTCGACGACGTCGAACACCACGGCCGGCCCGGCGGCGCGCAGCGCCGTGTCGCCGTCGGACCGTCGGCGCGGCAGGTCGGTCGACAGCACCACCACTGGGACGTCGGGCCGGCGGCCGCGCAGCGCGGCAACCCGGCCGAGCGTCCTCCACACGACGTCCATGCGCAGCAGCCCTCCGCGCGCGTCGGACAGCGGACCGGCCACGGCGAAGCACCACGTTCCCCCGGTGCTGTCCGTGGCGACGAGGTCGGCCGAGGTGGCCGTGTCGGGCATCCGCCGGTCGCGGTGCTCGATCGTGAATCCGGCCTCCTCGAGCACCTGCGCGGCGACCGTATCGGCGGACGCGCCTGCGGCGAGAGCCCGCGCGCGTGTGCCCGTCGCCGGGCAGCTCGGCCTCCTCGACGCGGTGGCGGGCGAGCTCGACGTACCCCGGGTCGAGGTCGTAGCCGACGTAGCGGCGTCCGAGCTGGGCGGCCGCGACGAGCGTCGAGCCGCTGCCCATGAACGGGTCGAGCACCAGGTCGCCGGCGAACGTGTACAAGCGGATCAGTCGTTCGGGCAGCTCGACGGGGAACGGCGCGGGGTGGCCGACGCGCCGGGCGCTCTCGGCCGGGATCGACCACACGTCGAGCGTCAGGGCGAGGAAGTCGTCGGTCGTGATCGTGCTCTCGCTCGGCAGCCCCTCGGCTGCCCGCTGGCGCACCGGACGGGCTCTGTCGAAGCGACCCTTGCTCGCCACGATCACCCGCTCGGTCACGTCGCGCAGCACGGGGTTGGCGGCGCTGCGGAACGAACCCCATGCGCACGACCCGCTGGCACCCTCGCCCTTCTGCCAGACGATCTCGGCGCGCAGCAGCAGCCCGAGGTCGTGCTCGAGGATGCGGACCACGTCGGAGGCGAGGCTGCGGTACGGCTTGCGGCCGAGGTTGGCGACGTTGACGGCGATGCGCCCCCCGGGCTCGAGCGTGCGCACGCACTCGGCGAAGACCTCGGTCAGCAGCTCGAGGTACTCGAGGTACGACGACGGCACGCCCTCGCGCTCGAGCTCCTCCTCGTACTGCTTGCCGGCGAAGTACGGCGGGGAGGTGACGACGAGGGCGACGGTCGCGTCGTCGACGGCATCCATGTGGCGGGCGTCGCCGTGCACGAACGGCTCGGCAACGGGTCGCGGGGCGACCACCGTGTCGTCGGTCGAGAGCTGCGGCGCCCGGAAGCGCTCGTAGAACCGGCTGGCGTCGTGACTCTCGCGCCCACCGACGCCGAAGTTCGACGTCGCCGTCTTGCGCCGCGGGCGGGCCATGGCCGGCAGCGTACGTCGGGGCGTCGCGGTCATCGAACACCCGCGCGTGACGGACCGCGACACAACATGACAGTCGTGTTTCGATGGGGGTAAGGTCGCCCCCGTCGGCTTCGGGCGGTGCCGTCACGTTCCGACCGACGACAGGACTGGGGAGTGGTGTGAGACGAGCGACGGTGTTGCGTTCCGTCGGCGCGGTGTTCCTGCCGGCCGCCGTGTTCTTGAGCGGGTGCCCGCAGACGTGCGCACCGGCCCCGGCCCCGGCGCCGGCGCCGGTGGCCCCCGGAGCACCGGCGCCTCCGCCCGCCACCGGCACCCGACCCCGGAGTCGGCGGGCCCGGGACCGCGTTCAGTGCCCACTTCGACACCGCCGGTGAGTTCAATGCGCTCTTCGAGTGGCACTGGGGCATGCTCCCCGATCCGCGCGGTGATGGCGAGGGCAACCCGGTGATGCAGGGCGACCACGGCCACTCCCCGGCCGCACCCGGCGGGACGTGCGGTGCGGCGGACACCAGCCGCGACATCCACATGGACAACCCGGAGGAGCAGCTCTATTGGTGTGACCCGGACGGCCCAGGCGGTCCGTCGAGTGGTCACGTCATGACGGCGACGCCGTTCACCGGCTACGGCATCTTGAGCATCAGTCCACGGCGCTCGTTCACCAACGTCCAGCGGGTCTGCTGGGACCAGAACCTGACGATGCTCGGCGGGCGGCGCTGGACTCAGATGGTCGTCGTGCCCGAGGGGACGTACCAGAGCAACTGGCCACGCCTCGACTACGCCTCGCCGGGCTTCGGCCCCGATTCCGACGTCGGCCACTTCAACCTCGACTCGCCTGCAGGAGGGGTCACGCTGAAGGTGTTCATGGGGCACATGTTCTGGTACCCCGATCACGGCACCGAGGAGGATGCGGGGGCGGTCGGCGCGGCGATCCACTCCAACGCCGACAAGGCGACGCGCTACACCCATTGCATCGAGGACCTCAACAACGGGAGCGTGAGGATCACCCAGGAGCGCCCCGGCGGCGGTGTCAACTCCGAGATCCGCCCGGGCGGCCTGCCCGACGGACAGGTGCGCGTGCTCTTCCAGGACGACCGCTACGACACCACGCTCGGCGACTCACCCATCACGTGGCACTGGGACAACATCGAGATCTCGTGACCTGACTGACGCGCGCTGATGGCCGGATCAGGGCACGTCGTCGATGAGACGGAGGAGCGCGCCGACGTCGACGACGATGTCCGAGCCGAGCTCCAGGGACTGGAGTCGTCACAGGGCACGGCAGCCGGCGGAAGTCGAAGCCGAGCTCGCCGGCGATCGTCCGGAAGTCCTCCGACGCGTGGTGGCCCGGGTGCAGTTCGACGATGGTCATGGGGTGGCCGGCGCGGTAGATGATGTTGGTCAGCCCGGCGCCGTGCACAGCGACGAGGACGCGGGTCTGGTTGAACAGCTGGATCTGCTCCTTGATCGGCATGTCGGCCGTGTCGACGACCTCGAAGCCGCGCCCGCCGAGTGCGGCTTCCACCTCTGCCGCGTTGGACATGAGACGCATCGTGGGGGGGCGGCGCGTGAGCAGGATGCGACGTTCGCCGGCCGGCTGGTCAGCCGGTACGCGGGTGCCGGTCATGGTGAGGATGTCGTCGATCTGCTGCCGGTGCGTCCACTGCGGGCGGCAGAACAGGATCCGCTCGGCACGTACGTAGGTGGTGTCGTCCTGGAACAACCAGCGCCGATCGGCGAGCGAGCCCATCGAGAGGATCTCGCGCGCGAAGTGCTTGCGATCGGCGGAACCGACGACGAGCGTCGCATCGTCCGTCAGACCCAGGCTGTCGAGCAGCGCCAGCTTGCCGAGCACGTCGAAGTAGAAGTGGTAGTAGTTCCACTCGAAGAAGTTCCGCAGCGAGATCGCCGACTCGACCTCGACGACCTGGTCCGCGCTCCCGCGCCGTGCCCGATGCCATCGCCACGGTGACGGCGTCCCCATCCGCCACGGCGGCTGGTAGCCCGGCCGGGCCGGCGTGTCGAAGGCAAGGCTGTCCAGGGACAGACGCCACGGCTCGGTGACGACGTAACCCCACTCCGGCTCGATCACGGCAGTCCCGGCCGTCCGCCACACGGCCTCGTCGACGCCCGCCGACAGCGGGTCGGATCGATGATGCACGAGCTCGGGCGGCGACGACGGACGAAGCGTGCCGAGCGTGCGCCACCCGCCGTAGCGAAGAGACTTCTGGGCGAAGACTCGCGCCGCATCGAGCATCAGCGTGGCGTCCCGATCACCGCTCGGCGGCCGCCACTGTCAGGTCGGTCGCGGGCCGGCGAGACCGGCGCAGCTGGTGCAGACGGTGCGCCAGGTAGTAGCGGAGATATCGGCGATAGGCGTTGCCGGCGCGCACGGTTGTCGTCACGGTCGAGCGGTAGTTGCGCTGGCGCAGTTCTGCTCGCGCCCAGCCGATCACCATGACCGCTTCGTAGCGCCAGCCGGCCTTCGCCTGCGCGCCGCTGCGCGCTGGTCAACCACGATGCGTCGATCAGTTTGCGGCGCACCGCGAGACCACCGCCCCAGCCAGCCGGCGACGCCGTCTCGCCCGACGACAGGTTGGCGTCGTGGTAGCGCTTGCTCAGCACGAACACGGGCACGAACACGAGCGGGTGGTCGGCGGCGAGCCGCAGCCACATGTCCCAGTCGTCGCTCCACGCGGTCGCCGGATCGAACCCACCGATCCGCCGCAGCGCGCTCGCCCGGATGAGGCCCTGGCCGGTCGTGGAGATGCACGACCACAGCACGAGCGAGTCGAAACCGGTCGGCTCGTCGAGCGCCAGCTTGCGCACGGTCAGTCCGCTGATCCGGAACCGCTCGTATCCGTAGGCCTCGCTCAGTCCGGAGATGCGCGACCGGCCGAGCGACTCCGAGTGCTCGTCGGCGAGCCCGTGGGCCGCTGGCGCGTCGGGCGTGCCTTCCAGCGCCTCGATGAGCACGGTGAGCGCGGTGTCGTGAAGCCAGTCGTCGTGGTCGAGGAAGAGGAAGTACTCCGTGTCGGCGTCGGCCAGGTCGATCCCGGTGTTGCGCGCCGCGGCGGGGCCTCCGCGCTCCTGGGACACCGAGCGGATGCGCTGGTCGCCGGCACAGAACTCCTCGACCACCTGCTGCGTCCCGTCTGTCGAGCCGTCGTCGACGACGATCAGGCGCCAATCCTCGTGCTGCTGCGCACGGACGCTCTCCAGCGTCTGGCCGATGTAGGCGGCAGCGTTGTACGTCGGGACGACGACGGTCACCTTGGCCACGAGTGCGGCCTCATCTGGTCACGCCGAATCGAACCGGTCGAGCAACGGCTTCAACCGCTCCCACAACTTCGTGACGCACGGCTGCACGACCATCGTGTGGTGATCGCCCGGAGTCGGCACGACGACGATCTTGCGGCTGATGTGCCGCTGCCAGTAGTAGTCGTGCGGCTGGTACGGCCAGACGTAGTCCGCCTTGAGCAGGATCACGTCGACGTCGTACACGGGCATCTCGTAGTGCAGGGAGATCTCGGCGAAGTGGTCGAACAGGTCGACGAACCCGTGGTCGTAGCGTTCGACGTCCCAGAACTCACGCTGCTGCTCGAGCTCGACCGTGATCGGTGTCGCGGTCGCGGAGCATGTCGGCGATGCGTCGACCGATGCGGCTCTTCAGGTACGGCGACATCGGCTTCCACCCGGAACGGAGGATGTTCTTGGCGGTGTTGATCCGCGCCGCCTTCGACTCGGGATAGGCGAGGCCGGCAGGGATGCTGTCGATCAGCACGACGCACTTGACGACGTCGCCGGCCTCCTGCAGTTGATGGGCCATCTCCATGGCGACGATGCCGCCACCGGAGTAGCCGCCGACCATGTACGGCCCTGGGCGGTCCTCGCGCATCGCGGCGACGTATCGCTCGGCCATCGCCTCGACGGTCTGGTCCGGCTCGTCGCCGGCGTCGATGCCGGCCGCCTGCAGCCCGTTGAGCGGGCGCTGTCCCTTCATCAGCCGTGACAGCGGGGACAGGAACAGCACGTTGCCGCCACCGCCGTGGACGACGGTCAGTGGCGTACCGGTCCCGTCGCGGTTCATCGGGATCAGCGTCTTGCGCACCTTCGGGACGGCGGTCGCCGCCGGTGCGGGCTCGGCGACCTCCGTCGTCGGCTCAGTCGCCTCCGACGTCGGCGCCGGTCCCTGCAGGCGCTCCTCCAGGTCCGGCTTCTCGGCGCGGATCAGGTCGGCGAGCGCCGAGACGGTCGGGGCGTCGAACAGTGTCGCCAGCTGCAGGCGCACCTCGAGCTCGCGGTGGATGCGTGCCATCAGGCGGATGGCGATCAGCGAGTGGCCGCCGAGGTCGAAGAAGTTGTCGTCCTCGCCGATGTCGTCGACACCGAGGAGCTCGGTCCACATCGTCAGCAGGGCGCCGTTCACGCCACCAACGCCCGCGGCGGCGCCGGGCTCGGTCGGTGCATGTGCAACGTCCTCGACGACCGGCCGGTCGAGCTCGGCGATGTCGACCGACGAGACGACCAACCGCGGCGAGCCCTCGGTGACCAGCCGCTCGAAGATGGTGCCGGCGTCGCGGTCGCGGATGCCGAGCCGCTCGGCGAGTTCGACGAACGAGCCGGCGGCCGGCAGCGGCGGTGGCGATGTCGGTGTCGTCGAGCACGGCGAAGTTGCCCGTGTCGGCCACCGCGCGCAGCGTCAGCCCTTCGATGTCGAGGACGGCGCGGCCGGTGGTGTCGGCAAGCGTCAGGTCGGCGATCAGCACCTCGGCGGTGGAGTCGGCGCGCCGGCGGGCGACGACGTCGACCTCGGCGGGCAGCGGGGCGGTCAGCGTCACGGCCTCGTAGCCGACCGGGACCATCACCGCGTCGCTGCTGTCGTCGGAACGCAGCGACACCGCCAGGGCCGTCGCCACGTCGAGCAGCGCCGGGTGGGCGAGCCAGGCCTCGGTCTCCACCGCGTAGGTCGGGTTGAGCGCCAGGCGGGCCACCGCCGTCGTCCCGTCCGAGCTGGCGTGGTCGACGGCGTCCCAGTGCGGACCGAACTGCAGCAGCCGCTTCGGCCCGGCCAGCGGGTCGATCGGCGTGTCCGGCACCTCGTCGACCGCGCTGCGGCTGGCCGTGTCGAGCGGCGGCCCGGCGGCGGCCTGGCTGTGCAGGTGCCACGCCTTGCCGTAGCCGCGGTCGCTCTCGACGAGCACGGCGTGGGTGCCGTGCGGGCCCTTCGGATCGACCGTGACGCGCACGGTGACGGGGAGATCGTCGGGCACGACGAGCGGCTCCACGAGCATCACGTCGCGCAGGGCGAAGCCGTCGTGCCCGGCGAGGCGCACGGCTGACAGCATCAGGTCGAGGTGCCCGGTGCCGGGCAGCAGTGCCCGCTCCTCACCGGTGCGGTGCTCGTCGACCACCCAGTCGGCGGCCGTGTCCAGCCGACCGAGGAAGCTCACCGCGCCGTCGCGCTCGTCGTGGCGCTCGGTCAGCACCGGGTGGGTGACCGACTGTGCCGTGGTCGTCGGGCAGACCGAGGCGCAACCGGCGGGCCATCTCGGCGGCCATGCCCGTGCCCGCCCAGGCGCCGGAGTTCATCGTCACCACGCGGACGTCGCCGCGCTGGCCGGCGAGTGCATCGAGATAGGAGTTGGCCGCGACGTAGGCAGCCTGGCCCTCGGCGCCGAGGAACGAGCTCGTCGAGGACATCAGCACGAGCAGCTCCGCGCCGCGCCGGCGCAGCTCGTCGAGGAGGAAGGCGGCACCACGAGACTTGGCACCGAGCACCGCCGCCTGGTCCTCGTCCGTCGCCAGCTCGATCAACCGGTCGCGGACGTGCCCGGCGAGATGGATGGCGCCGTCGAACCGGCCGACGCGCTGCTCGCCCTCGTCGAGGGCGCGGGCGACCGACGCCCGGTCGGCGAGATCGGCGGTGACCACGGCGACCTTGCCGCCGGCCGCTTCGAGCTCCATCGCCCGCCGGATGCGCCGGCTCGTCGCGTCGGCGCTGCCGTGGGCGGCGAGCCACTGCTCACGCGCCGCGCCCTCGGGCACGGGCGACGAGGAGACGACGACGAGGTTCGCCCGATACGACGTGGCGAGGTGGTGGGCGACGGCGAAGCCGATGTCGCCGAGTCCGCCGGTCACGAGGTAGGTGCCGTCCTCGCGGAACGCCGGCGACGCCGGCGCATCGACGCGTCGGCGCTCGAAGGTCGGGACCAACCGTCGTCCGCCGCGCAGGGCGACGATCGCGTCGGCGGGCGCGACGAGCTCGTCGACGACGGCCTTCACCGGCGCGGGCGCTTCCGGATCGAGGTCGACCAGCACCGAGTGGAGATCCGGGTACTCGCGCGGTGCCACCCGCACGACGCCCATCGCCAGGGCGTCGACGGGACGACTGGCGAGGCCGCCGGCGTCGGTCGCCCCACTGGTGACGACGGCGAGCGTGGCACTGGCGCGAGCGCCGAGCGACTTCGCCGCCGTGCCGGCATCGTCGATCCAGCGGCGGACCGGTTCGTCGAGGTCGACGTCGGCGGAGGCGACGTCGCCGACGAGCACGACGGCGGATGCGACGTCGAGCTCGGCGGTGGTCAGCGCGGCCGCGGTCGAGACGTCGACGCCGCGCAGGCGCAGTTCGGCGGCGATCTCGTCGCCGAGGCCGTCGCCGCCGACGACGAGCCAACGCCCTGTCGCCTGGCCGACGGGCATCCGTGCCGCCTCGGTCCATGTCGGTTCCCAGAACCAGTCGGCGACGTCGGCGATCGCGCGCCAGCGCCGGCGTCTCCGGCACCGCGGCGACGACCGCGTCCCCACGCACGGCCGGCGCGGCGACCATGCCCGTGCCTGGATCGATCCAGTGGCGCTGGCGTTGGAAGGGGTACGTCGGCAGGCGCAGCCGGCGACGGTCGGCTCCGGCGAAGCGATCGAGGTCGACCGGCATCCCGGCGATCCACTGCCGGGCGAACGCGGTCAGCGTGTGCGCCGTGTCGGGTGTCGAGTCGTCCGGGTGGCGCAGGGCAGGGATCGTGGCGACGGGAGCGACCGGCTGGCGGCGGGCGTACGACGACAGCGCTTGGCCGGGCCCGAGCTCGATGGTGACCATCGGACCCATCGCCAGCATCGCGGCCAGGTTGTCGTGGAAGCGGACCGTGCCGCGGAGGTGGTCGACCCACGCCTGCGGATCGGTGGCCTGCTCGGCGGTGACGAAACCACCGGTCAGGTTCGACAGGTACGGCATCGTCGGCGGCGAGAGGTCGATCGAGGCGACGATCTGGCGGAACTCGTCGAGGATCGGGTCGAGCATCGAGCTGTGCCCGGCGGCGACGAGCTTCAGCCGCGTCGCCGTCACCTCCTTGGCCTCGAGCTGCGCGGCGAGGTCGTCGATCACGTCGGCCGGACCGCTGACGACGCACTCGTCGGCGGTGTTGATGACCGACAGCGACAGCCCCTCCGGCAGGAGGGCGCGCACATCGTCCTCGGGCAGCGGCACGGCGAGCATGCCGGCGTTGGTGCCACTGGCCCGGCGGATCAGGCGGCTGCGGCCGACGACGAGCGACAGCGCGTCCTCGAAGGACATGACCCCGGCGAGGTGGGCGGCGACGTACTCGCCGAGGCTGTGGCCGAGCAGCACGTCGGGCTGCACGCCCCACGCCATCCACTGCCTCGCCAGGGCCACCGAGGTGACGAACACCGCCGGCAGCGATGCCTCGACCTGGCGCAGTGCGTCGCCGTCGCCGTCGGCGGCGAGCAGCGGCGCGAGGTCGGGCCCGCCGAGGCGGAGGACCTCGGCGGTGCCGTCGCCCACGACGTCGTGGAACACGTCGAAGCGGCCGTCCAGCCCGGCGCCCATCCCGGGGTACTGCGAGCCGCCGCCGGGGAACATGAAGGCGACACCCGGCGGCTCCAGCGGCGCCGTCCCGCTGGCCGCCCGCCGCTGGTTCTTCGCCCGCAGCTCGGTGACCGCGCTCTCGACGTCGGTTGCCGTCACGATCCGCCGGTGCGACATCGCCCGCCGTCCGGCGATGAGCGTGTGGGCGACGTCGGCGAGCTCGACGTGCGGGTTGGCCTCGAGGAACGTCGCCAGTCGCTCGCTGGCCTCGGAGACCGCGGCCGCCGACCGCCCGGACAGGCACAGCACCTGCTCGGGCAGGCTCGGCTCGCTCGGTGCCGGCTCGGGCGCCTCCTCGAGGATGGCGTGGGCGTTGGTGCCGCCGACGCCCAGCGAGCTGACGCCGGCGCGGCGCGGCGCCGTCCGCCGTCCACTCCGAGCCGGTGTTGGAGATCGTGAACGGCGAGCTCTCCAGGTCGAGCAGCGGGTTCGGCGTGGTGAAGTTGGCGAGCGGTGGGATCGTCCGGTGGCGCAGCGCCTGCACCACCTTGATCACGCTGGCGACGCCGGCCGCGGTGTCGAGGTGACCGATGTTCGGCTTCGTCGACGTCAACCGGCAGAAGCCCGCGGTCCTGGGTGGTCGCGGAACGCCTCGGTGAGCGCGGCGACCTCGATCGGATCGCCCACCGCGGTGCCGGTGCCGTGGGCGTCGACGAGCGAGATGTCGCGCGCCGAGAGCCCGGCGACGGCCAGCGCCTCCTTGACGACGTCGGCGTGCCCGTCGACGCTCGGGGCGAGGAAGCCGACCTTGCGTCCGCCGTCGTTGTTGACAGCGGTGCCCTTGATCACGGCGAGGATCGGATCGCCGTCGTCGAGGGCGTCGGCCAATCGGCGGAGGACCACGACGCCCGCTCCACTCGTGAGCACGGTGCCGGCCGAGCCGGCCTCGAACGCCCGGCAGTGGCCGTCGGGGGAGAGCACCTCGCCCTCCTGGAAGCGGTAGCCGACGCCCTGGGGGATCTCGATCGTCGACCCGCCGGCGACGGCCATGTCGCACTCGAAGCCGATCAGGCTCTGGGCCGCGAGGTGGATGGCGACGAGCGAGGTCGAGCACGCCGTCTGCACGCTCACCGACGGCCCGCGGAGGTCGAGCTTGTAGGACACGAACGTCGGCAGGAAGTCCTTGTCGTTGCTGGTGTGGCGGAGCAGGAACCAGCCGATCTGGTCGACGAGCTTGGGGTTCGTGATCAGGTTGTTGATGAGGTAGGTGTCGAAGCCGCAGCCGGCGAACACGCCGACGGCGCCGTCGAAGCGCTCGGGCACGTGGCCGGCAGACTCGATCGCCTCCCACACGCACTCCAGGAACACCCGGTGCTGGGGGTCCATGATCGAGGCGTCGCGGGCACCGATGCCGAACAGCTCGTTGTCGAACATGTCGACCTCGTCGAGGATGCCCGTCCGCAGCACGTAGTCGGGATCGCCAACCAGATCGGCGGGCAAGCCCGGCGGCGATCAGCGCGTCGGCGTCGAGGTCGACCAGGCAGTCCTCGCCCGCGGCGACGCGACGCCAGAGCGCGTCGACGTCCGGCGCGCCGGGAAATCGGCCCGCCATGCCCACGATCGCGATGTCGGTGTCGGCCACGTCGGGGAGCCGGTCCATCAGTCATCCAAGGGTCCTCGAGAGGCGAACTCTATGCTCCGCCCCGATGCCTCGCGGCCGACTTCCAGGCGAGCTGGCGAGGCGGTCGTTCGCGGCCGCCGACCAGGACTGGTTCGCCGCCGCGAGCGGGGACCGCAACCCGCTCCACGTCGACGAGATCGCCGCCCGCCGCGCCCTCTTCGGTCAGCGCGTCGTGCACGGCGTCCACTCGGCGCTGTGGGCGCTCGACGCCTGGTGCGCAACGGGTCCGGCGCTCCCCGTCACCCGGTTGGTGGCGACGTTCGCCAAGCCGGTGTTCCTCGACGAGGAGGTCGCCGCGGTGCTCGCCGACGCGGACGATCAGTCGACCCACCTCCGGGTGACGCTCGACGGGACCACGCTGCTGACGTTGCGCGTGCACCATGATCCCGCGTCAACCCCGGACGCTGTTGCGCCGGCCGCCGCGGCGAGCGATGTCTCCGGACCGAACGACCTGACGATCGAGCAGATGGATGGCCTGTCGGGAGCGCTGCGTGTCGTCGAGCACGGCGACCAGTGGCAGACCGCGTTCCCGGCCGCCTGCGCGATGGTCGGGCCCTCGGTCGTTGCTCGCGTCGCCGGCCTGTCGACGGTCGTCGGCATGGAGTGTCCCGGCCTGCACTCGCTGTTCGGCGGCTTCGACGTCGCCGTCGATCGTTCGCTGCCGCCGACCGTGCTCGGATGGCAGGTCAGCCGCGCCGACCCGCGGTTCTCGATCGTCCAACTGAAGGTCTCGGCGGGGCAGATCGCCGGCACGATCAACGCCTTCGCCCGGCCGGTGCCGACGCCCCAACCCACGCTCGACGCACTCGCCGCGCACGTGCGGCCGGCGAGTTCGGCGGCGTCCGGGCACTCGTCGTCGGTGGCTCACGCGGCCTCGGCGAGCTCACCGCGAAGCTGCTCGCGGCCGGCGGCGCATCGGTCGTCGTGACGTGGCAGAGCGGCGCCGACGACGCCGAGCGCGTCGCTGGCGAGATCCGTGCCGCCGGAGGCGACGCCGGCGCGCGGCGGCTCGACGTGGCCGATCCCGGCACCATCGACGACGTCTCGCACGTCTACTACTTCGCCAGCCCGCGGATCACGGCACGACGACTGGCGCCGTTCGAGCGCCAGCAGTTCGATCGCTTCGTCGACGTGTATGTCGACGGCTTCATCGACGTCGTCCGTAGCGGCAGGCGATGGCCTGACCGCGTACTACCCGTCGACGGTCTTCGTGGAGGACGGACCGCCCGACCTCGTCGAGTACGCCGCGGCCAAGGCCGCCGGCGAGGTCGCCGCGCGACGGTGGGCGGACGGCGGCAAGCAGCGGCGCGTCGTCATCGACCGGTTACCCCGGCTCGCCACCGACCAGACAGCGGCGCTGCGCCCGCTCGAGCTCGACGATCCCGTCCCGCTGCTGCTCGACGCCATCCGCCGAACCGTGGCGCCGCTGGACGTGGGCTCAGGCGCTGCGGGCCTGTTCGTTGCTCTTGTCGCCGCCACGCACGCCGTCGAGCACGGCGTGGGCCTGCTGGTCGACGAGCCGCGTGAACAGCTGCTGGGCGTAGCCGAAGATGGCCGCCCAGGCCACGATCTGGGCCGACGTGTCGAGCGCACTGAGGCCGGGGATGAACTGCCCGCGCATCAACAGCAACCCGAGCACCGCGGTGACCGCGCCCGTCGGCAGCTTGAGCACGGCAAGCGCGAGGGGCACACCGTAAGGCTCGGACGACCCGCGGATGCTCCTGATCGCCGCTGCCGCGGCGATCGACGCCGCGGTGAGGCCGACGATCGCCACGAGCGCGATGTCGAACTCGTGACGGTCGTCTGGACCGCGGCGTCGATGTCGTTCTCCGTTGCGGCCGCGGATCGGTCGACAGGCATCTCTTCCGACTGCCTGGTCGGGCACACCACCATGAAGTTGCCGCCGTCCTCCGGCGCGAAGCACAGCGGCATGAACGTCGGCCGGATCGCGCCGATCACGATCAGCGCGACGGCGACGAGGGTCATGCCGGCCGCCGTGAGGACGACGACGTTGCGGAAGCTGCGCACCCTGGTCTGCTCGCGGAGTGCCGCCGAGCTGGCGCCTCGATAGGCGCTGACGATGGAGTAGCGGTGCGCCTTGACCGCCTGTTTGCGGGTCTCGTGTTGCTCTTCCGGTGACTCGGCCGGCTTGCTCCTCGCACGATTCGGTCGCAACCGCTCGGCGAGCCACTCGACCTCGGTGCGTCGGGGATCTCCCGCCTGCAAGTGTCGCTGGACGTGGTTGAGGATGCTCGGCATCAGGCCGAGGAGGTAGTCCTCGTCGGCCAGCTGCAACATGTCGGCTTCCGCGGCATCGAGGTTGCTCATCGCCCGCTCGAGCAGCGCACCGTCGTGGACCCTCGATCCACCGTCCGCCGCGGCACCTCGCGCCGCGTCGAGGTGCTGTCCGAGCGCGGTGCGCAGCGCGGCCGTCCCGACCGGCTCCTCCCCGGGGCACGTGCACCACGCGGCGAGCGACTCGAGCTCCTTGACTCGGGTGAGCGTGCCCTCCCGCCACGCCACCTTCACGGGCGGCGGCACCGGTTCTCCGGCCGAGCGAGTCGGGTCGCCGATCGGCTGCAGACCGTTGGGCGTCCCGACGCCCGTCGCGATTGTGTCCACGTCGCGCTCCCTCGGGGAACCGGCCACAGGCCGGTTGCCTCGCCATTGTCTAGCGCGCACGCAGTCGGACGACCGAGCGAATTGCTCATCGAAGGCCGGCGATCGACCACGGGTAACGTGAGCCCATGGCGGACCAGTCGTCGGTCAGCGACCTGCGGGCAGCCATCGACGAGTCGATCGCAGCCGGCGATCGCGCCGAAGCGGTCTACCTGCTGGGCCGGCTGTGGCACGAGCACGGCGGTCCGACACAGGCCGGGTTCGTCACCGGTCGTTGGGCGAGCCTCGACGCCGGGCCGTCCAGGCGGGCGACGACGATGGCCGTGCTTCGCTCGTTCACCGTCGAGCCCTTGGTGCCGATCGTCCGCGCCGGTGCCGCCGTCGCCGACATCGACCTCACCGTGCACGTCGGCGACTTCAACACCTACGCCCAGGAGATCCTCGACCCGGCGAGCCAGCTGTACACGGCGTGGAGCCCGGACATCGTCGTCCTCGCCGTGCACACCCGTGACATCGCCCCTGAGCTGTGGAGCGGGTTCGGTGAGCTCGACGGTGACGGTGTCGACGCCGTCGTCGACAGGGTGACCGCCGAGCTCGGATCACTCGTGCAGACGTTCCGTCAGCGGTCCGCTGCCCACCTCGTCGTGCACGGTCTGGAACAGCCCGCCGACCTCGCCTTCGGTGTCGCCGATCGGCGCGCCGGGCGTGGCCAGGCCGCCGCCATCGCCGACATCAACCGCCGGCTCGCCGAGCAGCTCGACGGGGTGCGCGACGGCTACTTCCTCGACTATGACGCCGTCGTCGCCAGAGCCGGACGCGAGGCGATGCTCGACGAGCGCAAGTGGGCGATCATGCGCATGCCGATCAGCTCGCCGTTCCTCATCCATGTCGCCGACGAGTGGCTGCGCTTCGTCCACCCGCTCGTCGGCCGCGTCGCCAAGGTGCTGGCCGTCGACCTCGACAACACGCTGTGGGGAGGCACGATCGGCGAGGACGGGCTCGACGGCATCGCCCTCGACGCCGAGGGCAAGGGCGCGCCGTACATCGCCCTGCAGCGGGCGCTGCTCGACCTGCGGGCGCGCGGCGTGCTGCTCGCGGTGTGCAGCAAGAACAACCACGACGACGCCGTCGAGGTGCTCGACGGCCACCCGGAGATGCTGTTGCGGTCGAAGGACTTCCACGCCATCAAGGCCAACTGGGACGACAAGGCGAGCAACCTGCTGGCGATCGCCGCCGACCTCAACGTCGGCATCGACTCGATCGCCTTCCTCGACGACAACCCCGCCGAGCGCAGCTTCGTCGCCCGGCAGCTGCCGATGGTCTCGGTGCTCCCCGTGGCCGACGACCCGGCGGCGTACGCCCCGGCGGTGCGTCGCAGCCCACTGTTCGAGCGACTGTCGCTCTCGACGGAGGACCGGCAGCGCTCCGAGTACTACGAGCGGGAGCGCGAGCGCGGCGAGGCGATGGCCGGAGCGGCCACGCTGGAGGGTTTCCTCGAGTCGCTGCGCACCCGCGTCGACATCTTCCCCGCCGCCTCCGACGACGTCGCCCGCGTCGCCCAGCTGACGCAGAAGACGAACCAGTTCAACGTCACCACGCGCCGCTACACGGAGGCGCAGATCGCGGCGATGGTCGACGACGAAGCGTGGCGGGTCTACGCGCTGCGAGCCGCCGACCGCTTCGGTGACCACGGGCTGGTCGGCGTCGGCCTCGTCGAGAGCACCGGCGACCAGTGGCGCATCGACACGTTCCTGCTCAGCTGCCGGGTGATCGGGCGGCAGGTGGAGACGGCGCTGATCCACGTCATCTCGGCCGACGCGGCGGAGGGCGGTGCCGGCCTGGTCGGCGAGTTCAGCCCGACGGCGAAGAACGCGCCGGCCGCCGACTTCTACGATCGGCACGGCTTCACACCGATCGACGACGAGGGCGACGTCCGCCGTTGGGTGTGGGCCGCCGGGCGCGGGCCGATCGACCCGCCGACATGGATCGAGATCGGAGTGAACCCTTGAGCGACCTGACCGCCGAGATCTGTGAGATCGCCGCCAACGTGCTCGACGTGTCGCCGGCGACCGTGCGCGAGGCCGGCGACCTCGAACAGGTCGAGAACTGGGACTCGCTGCACCAGCTCAACCTGATGCTCGCCCTCGAGGAGTCGTTCGGCATGCAGCTGTCGCCCGACGACCTCGGCGCCCTCACCCACGTCGACACGATCAGGGAGCTCGTCGAGAAGCAGCGCAGCGGTGGCTGACCGCGCCGCCCTCGCCGCGGCGCTGGAGATGGAGCGGGCGCCGCTGCAGCCGATGGTCCGGCTGACGTCCTGGCTCGTCGGCCTGCTCCCGGACTTCGCCTTCACCCGGACGCGGTCGCGACTGCTCGGACTCGTCGGCTGGAAGCTCGGGCCGGGCGCGTCGATCTTCGGGGTCCCGCGGTGGTACGGCAGCGGACCGATCCAGGACCGTCTGTCGGTTGGCGAGGACGTGCTGATCAACGTCGGGTGCACGATCGAGCTCAACGACGTCGTCACGATCGGTGACAGCGCGGCGCTCGGTCACGAGGTGATGATCCTGACCACCTCGCACCAGCTCGGTCCGCGCGCCTACCGGGCCGGGCACACGTTCAACGGCCCCGTGACGATCGAGGAAGGGGCGTGGATCGGGGCCCGCTCCGTGCTGCTGCCCGGCATCACCGTCGGCGCCGGCGCCGTGGTCATGGCCGGCTCCGTGGTCAACAAGGACGTCGCCCCGAACACCCTCGTCGCCGGTGTCCCCGCCGAGGTCGTCGTCAAGCGCCTCCCGGCTGACGGCCCAGCCTCGAGGTGGGTGAGCGCCGCTGCGAAGCGGCGGCGGCGAGCTCGGAGGTGAGGCGAGCAGCTTGCCTGCGAGCCGAACCCGAGCGCTAGAGGCCGCCGCCGGCGAAACGGGTGAACTTGCCCATCTGGTCGTAGCTCTCGTTGCCGCGGTAGTACATGCCGACCCACGTGCCGTCGCTGGCGGACGGCTCGTCGCTGGCCTTCGCCGTCATCACCGACTCGCCGTCGATGAACACCTCGAGGTCGTCGCCGCGCCGCTCGATGCGCAGCGTGACGTCACGGTCGGGGCGCGAGCCGACGTCGTAGACGGCCAGCGGTTCGGGGCGCTCGGCGGCGTAGAGGCGGATCGCCTCGTCGCCCTGGTACCAGCCGAGGAAGTACCCCGACCGCACCCGCCCCTCGGCGCCGCCGGCCGGGCCGTTGTGGTTGATCACCGGGCCGTAGTTGCCGCCCTGGGCCAGGTTGAACGTGACCTCGGCGAAGCAGTTCGTCGGGTCGGCGGGTTGGCCGCGGAGGAAGGCGGCGATGTCGAGCGTCGCCGGGACGGCGACGCCGTCGCGTGCGACGAGCCCGCCCTGCTCGGCGCTCGCCTCCTGGAACGGCGGTGTGAGGCTCGTGCCGTCCGGCTCGTCGAACTCGTCGATCCACTCGCCGGCGCCAGCTCGGCCGGAGCCGCCTCGCCGGCGCCGGGTCGGGGGCTCGGTCGCCGGCGGTCGGTCGCCGGGACGCCGCCGGCGGCCGGCGCCTCGGTCGGTGGCGACGGCAGCGCTGTCGGCGCCGGTACTCGCAGCTGCGGTCGCCGCCGCCGACTCGTCGTCGTGAGGCGCACCCGACGAGCGCGACGCGAGGAGGATCGTTCCGCCGCCTTCACCGCCGGACGGAACGCGCCCAGGTCGATCCCGCCAGATTGGCCCGTGGACGCGCGTCAGAACTGGGTCAGTTCGGGGGCGTCCTGGTACCACTCGTGGCCGTCGAGCGGGCTGTCCAGCACCTCCGTGCCGAGCGCTGCGGCATAGGCGTCGATGCCGATCGTCGTGCCGCCCTCGCACGTCCAGTCCTGCTCGCTGCAGTCCCAGCCGGGCTGCGCCGGGTCGTCGAGGGCGCCCGTCCAGTAGAGCGTGACCTCGACGGCGGGATCGGGCGCACAGCCCTCGACGGCGGCGTCGACCACCGGGTCGTCGACGACGATCCGCGTCACGCGGCCGTCGAACGTCTCGCCGCGGCAGTACAGCTTGGCGGCGAAGGCACCGCCGTTGGAGAAGCCGTTGACGATGATCTGCTCGCACCCCTCGACCGAGTCGGCGACGATCTGGCGGGCGGCGTCGTACTCGTCGTCGGGGAAGTACAGCCACTGGCGGTTGTCCCAGCCCTCGGCGTTCCCGGTCGGCGAGACGATCGCCACGCCGTCGGTGACGACCGTGTCGGCGCCCTCGCTGCCCTTCGGGTGCAGCCGGACGAGGCAGCGCTCGGCGCGCCGCCGGGGTGCCCGCCGTGGTCGTCGCGGTGCCGGCGTCATCGTCGTCGTCGCCGCCGCAGGCGGCCAACACGATGACGGCGAGGGCGAGCGTCCGAGCACGCGCCGCATCAGCTCCCGCCGTCGCCGCCGCGTCGAGCCAGGGCCCGGCGTCGCATCGCCCCCCGATCGGTGCCGGTCGGCGCGGCCGGGGCGGCTTCCGCGCCGTCACGGATCGTGCCGAGGTGGCGGGCGAACGCGCGGACGGTCGGGAACCGGAACACGTCGGTGAGCGCGAGCGGCGCCTGGGTGGCATCGGTCAGTCGCCGGAACACCTTGACGGCCAGCAGCGAGTGACCGCCGATGTCGAAGAAGTTGTCGTCGCGGCCGACCGGCCGTTCCAGCTCGGCGCTCCAGATCTCGGCGACGAGGCGCTCGACGTCGTCGGCCGGTGGGGCGACGGCGTCGTGGAACCCCTCTCCGGTGACGCCGACGTCGGCGGGCAGCGCCTTGCGGTCGATCTTGCCGTTCGGGGTCAGCGGGAACGCAGGAAGCGTCACGACGGCCGAGGGGACCATCGCCTCCGGCAGCGTTGCGGCGACGTGCTTGCGCAGGGCGTCGGTGGTGGCGACCGCGCCGCCGTGGAGGATGACGTAGGCGACCAGCCGCGTGTCGCCGCGGTCGTCGCGGGCGACGACGACGGACTGCACGACGTCGGGGTGGTGGTCGAGCACGGACTCGATCTCACCGAGCTCGATGCGGTGGCCGCGGATCTTGACCTGGTTGTCGGAGCGCCCGGCGAACTCGACGTAGCCGGCAGGGTTGATCCGCACGACGTCGCCGGTGGCGTACACCCGCCCCATGCCGGGCCGGTCGACGAAGCGCTCGGCGGTCAGCTCGGGCCGGTCGTGGTACCCCCTGGCGACGCCCTCGCCACCGATGTGCAGCTCGCCGAACGCGCCGAACGGCAGCCGGCCGCCGGAGTGGTCGAGGACGAAGATCGTCGTGTTGGCGATCGGCCCGCCGATCGGCACGCCGCCCGACGGGGCCTCGGTGATCTCGTGGGTCAGCGACCAGATCGTCGTCTCGGTCGGCCCGTACATGTTGGTGAACCGGCCCGGCAGCAGCCCGCGCAGCTCCGACGCCAGCGCCGCCGGGAGTGCTTCTCCGCCGAGCATCAGGTGCCCGACCCGGCCGAGCGCAGCCTGATCGGCGGGGTCGGCGACGAGCATGGCGGCGAGCGACGGCGTGCACTGCAGGTGCGTGACGCCGTGGCGGGCGACGAGCGCGGCGACCGAGTCGTCGACCTCCTCGACCGGCGCGACGACCTCGCTCGGGCCGGCGAGGCGGTGGGCGTCGACGAGCGACTTGGCCTCGTGCAGCAGTTCGAGCGATCCCAGCACGTCGTCGGTGGCGACACCGAAGTCGATGAGACACGCCACCTCGTCGGCGCCGGCCGCGGACACGGTCTCGACGATGGCCGCGGCATCGGCGGGGGTCCCGAACAGGCCGCTCGTGCCGAGGTAGCGGGCGGCGGCGACCTCGAGCAGCTGGTCGAGCTCGTCGGGGGTGAGCGAGGCGAACAGGTCGTCGGTGCCCTTCCCGCGCCCGGCGAACGTGGGGAACGCCGAGGCGACATCGCGCAGCAATCCGACGGCGGTGCCGAGGTAGCCCTTCATCGGCTCGCGCGCCGTCTCCCGGGCGATGTCGGCGTCGCGGTCGAGGAACGTGTGCATCATCAGCGTCACCCGACCCTCGCCCTCGTGGCCGGCGGCCTCCCACGCCGCGCGGTAGCGGCCGATGTTCTCGGCCAGCTGCTCGACGGACTGCCCGAGGAGATGGGTGAGCACGTTGACGCCGAGCGTGCCGGCGCGCTCGAACGTGGCCGGCGAGCCGGCCGACGTGAGCCAGATCGGCAGCTCCGCCTGGACGGGGCGCGGCAGCGTGCGCACGTCGACGGGCTTGCCGTCGTGGCCAGGCATGGGGACCGTCTCGCCGCGCCACAGCCGCTGCACGAGCTCGATGTTCTTCGGCAGCTCCTCCTTGGCGTTGGCGAAGCCGGTCGGGTTGAGCACGAAGTCGTTCGGCTGCCAGCCGGCGGCGAAGGAGATGGCGACCCGGCCGTGGGACAGGTTGTCGACGACCGCCCACTCCTCGGCGACGCGGATCGGCGAGTGCAGGGGGAGGACCACGCTGCCGGCGCGGATGCCGACGTTGGTGGTGATCGCGGCCAGCGCGGCGCCGGCGACGCTCGGGTTGGGGTAGGAGGCGCCGAAGGCGTGGAAGTGCCGCTCGGGCGTCCACACCGCCTCGAAGCCGTTGCGGTCGGCCCACTTGGCGCTCTCGAGGAGCAGCCGGTAGCCGTCGGTGGCGACGTCGGCACCGGCCGCGAAGTAGAAGAGGCTGAACGACACCGGGCGACGGTCGCCCGCCGGGACGGTGGCTGCCGTCGCCGCCGCCGACGGCACACCGCTGTCGGACTTGAGCACGACGTGGAACCCGCGCGTCAGGGTCCAGAGCAGCTCGAGGACGGAGATGTCGAAGGACAGGCTGGTGACCGCCAACCAGACGCCGGGAGGGTCGTGGTCGATGACGTCGTCCATCGCCACGAAGAAGTTGGTGACGTTGCCGTGCTCGAGCATCACGCCCTTCGGCGTGCCCGTCGATCCCGACGTGTAGATGACGTAGGCGAGGTCGCTCGCGTCGTGCTCGACGGTGGTGCGGCCGGCGTCGGTCGACTCGGGCACGTCGGCAGGGTCGAGCACGGTGAGCCCCGGCCGGGCGAGCTCACCGGCGGCCGCGCCCGTCGCCAAGAGGACGCTGATCCCAGCGTCGTCGACCATGAACCCGAGGCGGTCGGCGGGATAGGTGGGGTCGAGCGGCACGTAGGCGGCGCCGAGGTCGAGCGTGGCGAGCACGCCGACGACCATCTCCACGCCTCGTGGGACGGCGATGCCGACGCGGTCGCCGCGCCCGACGCCGAGGTCGGCCAGGCGCCGGGCCATGGCGTCGACCGCGCGTCTCGAGGTCGGGCGTACGTCAAGGTGGTCGGCCCCGAGCTGAGCGCGGGTGCGTCGGGATGGCGGGCGACGGTGGCGTGGAACAGCGAGTCGATCGTCGCAGCCGCGGTCGTGGTCGCGGTCGGTGTCGGTTGACGGCGTCGAGGTCGGCCAGCTCCTCCGGGCCGACGATGGCGAGGCGGCCGATCGGTGTGGCCGGTTGAGCGCCGCCGCGCGACGAGCGTCGCCAGCTGCTCGCCGACGCGTCCGAGCGCGGTCGCTTCGGCTGGTGCGTCGAGGCGGATCGTGCCGCCGTCGACGGTGACGCGGAGACGCTCGCCGGCGATCGGACCGCTCGCCGTCGGGCGCTCCTGCACCGATCTGCACGAGCACCGGGGCGGTGAGCTCGTGGCCACGCGTGCGCGGGTCGCGCCCGACGGCGTCGCGCAGCAGCGGTGTCCGCGCGGCGATCACGTCGAGCTCGGCGGCGACCGCGCGGCGGGCGTCGTCGAACGTGGTCGTGTCGTCGAGCGTGACACGAAGGGTCGCCGGCCGGCCGAGCGGAGCGATGCGATCGAGCACCGTCCGCGTGGCCTGGTCGGTGACGGCGAACGTCGGGGTCGCCGCGTCGGCGACGTGGGTGAGCCACACAGCGACGGCGGTGACGACCGTCGTGTCGTCGGCGCCGCCGGTGTCGACGGTGACGGTCGACCACGACCCGGCGAGCGTCGACGGCGGCGCGGTCGGCTCGCCCTCGGTCAGCCGGTCGAGCCAGAACAGCTCGTCGCGCGACATCGCCGGCTCGAGCTCGGCCAGGGCGGCGACGGTGTCGGGCGTCGGCGGCGCCAAGCGGGCCCCGGCGCGCACGCCGAGCCGGTCGCCCAGCTCGGCGGGATCGAGCCGGCGACCCTCCGGCGTGTACACCGCGCCGATCCTCAGATCGCCGTCCGACGTGGCGATCCGCACGCCCTCGTCGTCGACCGACACGACCGTGCCGGGCGGCACCGACGGCGTGGCGTCGAGCACGGCGGCGTCCTCGACGACGACGGCGTCGCCGCCGAGCACGAGGCGGACGGCGCCGATGCTGTTGCGCAGGCGGTGGCCGAGGTCGAGGGCGCGGATCGCCCGCGACGAGTCGGCGGCGGCGGCGAGCGGGTCGAGGAGCACGGCCGGCCGGTCGTGGCGGCGGAACATCCGGCTCTCGCCCGCCGGTTGCGGTGTCGTGGCCAGCGTGCCCTCGGCGATCGCCGCGGCGATGCTCGGGAACGTGGCCAGGGCGGCCTCGTAGCAGCGGGCGTTGAGCGAGAACGCCGTCTCGTCGGGGGCGACGGGGAACGTCTCGCTGACGACGACGTCGCCGGCGTCGACGTCGCTGGTCATCAGGTGCCACGTGATGGCGTGGTGGTCCTCGCCACCGAGCAACGCCCACGTCGTGACGTTGAGCCCGGCGTACCCGGGCAGCGGGCCGTCGTGGAAGTTGATCGCCGTCGAGACCTTGCCGAGCACCGCCGGCGGCAGCACGCGCAGGTTGGCGATGCTGAACAGCACGTCGGCGGGGTGGGTGTCGAGCGCCGCGACGAGCTCGGCGCCCGGTCCGCTCACGGCGATGCCGTGCTCGGTGGCGTAGTCCCTGACGACGGCGTTCGTCGTGGCGACGAGCACGACCTCGAGCCCGTTCGCCCGTGCCGCATCGGCGCACTGTGCGACGAGCGGCTCGTCACCGACCAACACGCAACGCACCGCATCCCCTCTCTCGGCCAGCTCGGGCCGGGTCAGAACGACTCGTAGCCCTTGTTGCCGTACAGCGAGCGCACGAAGCGGTACGCCGAGTAGCGTGATCGGGGCGGCGACGAACGTGCGCTCGCGCAGCTGGCCGAGGCGGCTCGTGTTGTACCAGTTCGGGTAGAACTCGATCTCGCCGTCGTTGACGGCGAACGGATCGGCGGCAGGGTCGTCGATCTCGCCGAACGTCACGGCCATCATCGGCCGCGGCACGTCGCTGCGGTTGGGCATCCCGCGGTGCCACAGCGTCGACAGCCGCAGCACGATGTCGCCCTGGTTCATCGGGATCCGCGTCGTCAGCTTGTACTTGCGCTCGACGGCGTAGCGCCAGAACTTGTAGAACTCGCGGTTCGTGCCGGGGAGCACGTCGATCGCCCCGTTCACGAGGTCGGTGTCGACCACGGCGATGTTGCAGATGAGGAACTCGCCGAGGTACAGGCCGTCCATGTGGTAGTGCTGGGCGACGCTGCCGGGGAGGTTGAAGTTGAGCGTCACCCGCACCTTGTCGACCTGCTCGGGGCGGAGTCGGCGGACGACGTCGATGACTCCCCGCTCGACCAACTCGTCGTAGACGGACCGCGATTCCTTGCCGGGGAAGCAGTTGAGGTGGCCGCTCAGGAGGCCGCCGCCCTCGAACATCTCCGGTGACGACGAGAGCCGCTGGTAGTCCGCCTGCAGGTCGTCGTTGAGCTGGCGCAGCGTGTCCTTCGAGACGACGTCGCGGATGACGACGTAGCCGTCGTGCTCGAGCCCGCGGCGAAGCGTCTCCACGTCGAGTGCCTGCAAGTCCGACATGCCAGTCCTCCCACGACCTCTCAGGAACGATCGGCGGAGGGAGAAGCTACCAGCGGGTACAGCTGGCTGATCTCGGTCGCCGCACGCTCGGTCGTGAAGCGGCTCTCCACCTGGCGGTGACCGTACTCGCCCATCTCGGCGCGCAGTGCCGGATTTCGGATCATTGTGAGCAGGTTGGCGGCGAGGCCAGCGATGTCGCCGTGGCGTGACAGCAGGCCGCTGCGTCCGTGCTCGACGACCTCCGGCGTGCCCCCGTCGTCGAGGCCGACGACGGGCAGCCGCATGGCCATCGCCTCGGCGAACACCAGGCCGAACGGCTCACCCGTCGAGGGCATGGCGAACACGTCGGCGGCGGCCATCAGCGCCGGCAGGTCGTCGCGGCGACCGAGCAGTGACACGCTTGCCCCCAGACCGAGCTCGGCGATGAGCGCACGCAGTTCGCCGGAGAACTCCTCGCCGGGTGTGACGTCCTGGCCGACGACGAGCAGGCGGACGTCGGGGATGGTGTCCCTGACGACGCCGATCGCCCTGATCAGCTCGGCGGGCCCCTTGCCGGGGAACAGGCGGCAGGCGGTGATGACGACGGGCGTCTCGCGCCCGATGCCGAGGCCGCGACGCGCGTCGTCCCGCCCGAGCCCGGGCTGCCACGCCTCGGTCCGGATGCCGTTCAACACGACGTGGACGCGACGCGGGTCGACGCCGCCGGCGACGAGTGAGCCGGCGACGAACTCGGAGATGGCGACGAGCGCGTCGGCGTGGTGCAGCGACCAGCGCAGCATGCGCCCCATCCAGTCGGCGTAGGCGACGTGGCAGTGGATCAGCGAGGTGGCACGGGTGATGCGCCCGAGGAGCACGCATGTCAAGGCGTCGCGAGGGCGGTCGCTCGTGTGGATCACGTCGATGTGGTGGCGGCGGACGTAGCGCACCAACCGGAACAGGCTGGGGATCGCCGGCAGCGTGGCGACGAGCGCGCCCAGCTTGCCGGTGAGCGAGCGACCGCCCAGCTCGGGTCCGAGGTCGACGGCGAGGACGTGCAGGTCGCCGATGCCGGCGACCGCCCGGGCCGTCGGCGTCGGTGACTCCGGCGGACCAGGCACGAGCGCCGTGTGCACCTCCGTCGTCGCCCGGTCGAGGTCGCCCATCAGCTGCACGTGGACCCAGGTGTCGGCGCCGAGGGGTGGCTGCGTCGCGGTGTTGAGGAACAGGACGCGCACCGAGCGGGCAACGTACTCCTCACTGCGTTCCCCGGCCACGCAGGCCGTTGGTGGCCGCTCCCTCGCTGGCGCTCGGTCGCTCGCAACAGAGAACGGGTGCAGCGATGTCCCCGGCCACGCAGGCCGTTGGTGGCCGCTCCCTCGCTGGCGCTCGGTCGCTCGCAACAGAGAACGGGTGCAGCGATGTCCCCGGCCACGCAGGCCGTTGGTGGCCGCTCCCTCGCTGGCGCTCGGTCGCTCGCTGCTTGGTGAGCGGTGCGACGATGTCACAGCCATGAGCATCGGTGACATCCGGGACAATCTCGACGGCAGCGTCATGCACGCCGACGTGTGCGTGATCGGCAGCGGCGCGGCGGGCATCGCCCTCGCTCGTCAGCTCGACGGCAGCGGGCTCGACGTCGTCGTGCTCGAGGCGGGCGGCTGGAAGCAGGACCTTGCCGCCGAGGCGGACGACTTCGCGATCGAGCACCTCGGGCATCCGTACCGCAACCCGATCGCGTCACGCGGCCGCTGGTTCGGTGGCAGCACGAACCTGTGGTTCGGCCGCATCGCCACGCCGGACCCGATCGACTTCGAGGTTCGCGACTGGGTCCCGTTCAGTGGCTGGCCGATCGAGCGCGTGCAGCTGGAGCCGTGGATGCGGGTCGCCGCGCGCATCCTCGAGGTCGGCTGGTTCGAGCGCATCGACCCCGCCAACTGGCCGCCCACACCGACGATCGACACGTTCGTCGGCGGTGGCCTCGACGTCGGCGTCTTCCTGTGGGCGGACGCCATGTACATGGGCCGGAGGGCCCGCGCCCAGCTCGCCGCGTCACGCAACATCCGCCTCGTCCTCGGCGCCACGGTCACCGGGCTGCGCACCGACGACGACATGCGCGCCGTGACGTCGGTCGACGTCGCCGGCGAGGGTGGACGTCGCGTCGAGGTCGCCGCGCGGACGTTCGTGCTGGCGGCCGGGGGACTCGAGAACCCGCGGCTGCTGCTCGCCTCGACGACCCGGTCGCCCGACGGCGTGGGCAACGCGGCCGGCAACGTCGGCCGCTACTACCTCGACCACCCTCGCAGCGAGGGTCTCGCCGGCCTCGACCTACGTCGCCTCGACGACGCCCAGCTCGACCGCCTGGTGCTGCTCGGCGAGAAGTCGGGCAGCGAGATCGGGACCGTGCAGCTGCGGGTGCAGATCCCCGAGCAGGTCCAGCGCGATGAGCGGCTGCTGAACCCCTGCCTCCACGCCCACCTCACGTCGAGCATCCACGAGCACGGCGGCCTCGACAGTGCGCGGCGGCTGCGGTCCCGGCTCGGCACGAGGCGGCTCGGCCCTGCCCGTGAGCTCACCGGCGACCTCGGCGCGACCGCCCGGGTCGCGCCCGACGTCATGGTCCACGTCATGCGTCGAGCGCTCGGCCGGGCGCGGCCGGCGACGATGGTCGTGGTCGACCAACTGGAGCAGGAGCCCGATCCCGACAGCCGGGTCACGGTCGACCACACCCGTACCGACCGTTGGGGACTTCCACGACTGCGCCTCGACTGGCGCATCGGCCGGTCGACGACCGTCGCCCAGCGCCGGCTGCACGAGCTCGTGCGCGACGTGCTCGAGCGCGCCGGGCATCGGCGGGTTCCGGAGCGACCTGCTCGACGACCCCGACCTGGTGCCGGACTACCTGGACATGAAGCATCCCGACCGGCACGACGAGGATGTCGGCGGATCCGACGTCCGGGGTCGTCGACTCGCGACTGTCGCGTCCACGGCATCGACAACCTGTACATCGCCGGCAGCTCGGTGTTCCCGACGAGCGGGCACTTCAACCCGACGCTCGTCATCGTCGCCCTGGCGGCGCGCCTCGCCGCGCACCTCCGAGCGGGCGCCTGATCGCGGCACGCGCTCGACCGCTCAGCGCGGCACGTACAACTTGCTCACCGGATCGACGCGGTAGTGGCGCCGGGCCGTGAGGATGCCGGCGAGGAAGGACCGGGCGACGCCGAGGCCGGACGGTCTGCGGAGGTGGATGACGTTGCTCCCGGCCTGGCCGAGCGGCGCCGTCAGCCCGGCGATCTCGCGCTGCCTCGCCGCAGCGTCCCCGAGCCGGGTGTGCTTGTCGAGGAACGCCCCGGCGCCACGCTGGTACGTCCGGCGCGTCGACTCGAACTCATCGCCGGACTTGACCCCGTAGTGGGTGACTGCTGGCGATGACTCCACCCCGACCCGGAAGCCGGCGCGGACGGCGCGGTAGCCGAAGTCGGTGTCCTCACCACCGATGTTGTGCCGGCTGCCCGGACCGAGCCACTCGTCGAACGGTCCGACCGCGGCGGCGAGGCTCGCCGTCACGGCCATGTTGGCGGTGAACCCGAACGACCCGATGGGATCGCAGTCCGCGGCGACCGGGCCCGGTGGTCTGCGGCAGGTACTCGGGGATCCACCCGTCCAGGCCCTCGCGGTCGACCGGGGCGACGACGGGGAGGAACAACAGCTCGTAGCCATCGTCGACCATCCGTTGCCGGATCTCATCGGTCCACGATCGGCGGCACGGTGCAGTCGTCGTCGGTGAAGGCCAGGATGTCCGTCGAGCAGGCGGCGAACGCGCGATTGCGTGCCCTGGACACGCCTCGCTCGTCGGACGGCACATACGTCATCCGAGCGTCGGCGAGGGCACCGAGCTCTTCGAGGACGGTCCTGGTTCGCTCGTCCGTGCTCTGGTCGACGACGACCACGGCGTCGGCACTCGTGGCGAGCAGCGTCGGGAGGGATCGGCGGACGTCGTCGGGCCGGTTGCGGGTGGCCATCACCGCCGAGATGGTGGGTGCGGGCACTACGACGTCATGCGCTTGAGCACGAGGCGGAACGCCGCGGTCGGCAACTCCGGCGCCACCTCGACCGCGCACGTGCGGGCGAGGATGTCCAGCGTCTCGGGACAGGCGTCGGGCGGGTAGTCGATCGGTCGCGCCGCCGAGGCGTACGGGTCGCGTCGCGGGTCCGACGGCTGCTTCGAGGTGATCGACTGCCAGTTCGGGTAGAGGTGGCGACCGGTGTCGATCAGGCGTCGGGCCCCCTTCACCTCGCCGAACCGGCGGGCCTCCTCGGGATCGTCGAAGGCGAGAGCGCAGCCCGACGGCGTCGTCGGAGTCGTGGTGCGGGCTGATCGAGAACTGCCACGACGTCGACGCCAGCGTGTCGAGGACCATCTGACGCCGCCGGCGGCGCCGGGCGAGCTGGGCATCGAGGCGCTTGAGCTGGGGGCGGAGGATCGCCGCGCACAGCTCGGGCATCCGGTAGTTGACCCCGACGAAGAGCGGCTCGTCGGTCTCCATCTGCCCCGCCCGCTCGTAGTGGCCGACGTCGTGGTACATCGACGCCCTGACGAAGAGGCGCTCGTCGTTGGTCAGCAGCGCCCCGCCCTCGCCCGACTTGATGTTCTTGTGCTGGTTGAAGCTGAACGCCCCGGCGTGGCCGATCGAGCCGGCGCGCCGGCCGCGGTAGCGCACGCCGATCGCCTGGCAGGCGTCCTCGATGACGACGAGGTCGTGCTCGGCGGCGATGGCCATGATCGGGTCCATGTCGCAGACGAGGTTGATCATGTGCACCGGCATGATCGCCTGTGGTGTTCGGCGTGATCTTGCGCTTGATGTCGATCGGGTCGATCGTCAGGCTGGCGTCGATCTCGACGAGCACGGGGACGGCGCCGACAGCCAGCGGTGCGGCGGCGGTCGAGACCCACGTGTACGCCGGCACGAGCACCTCGTCGCCCGGTCCGATGCCCGCTCCGACGAGCGCGCAGATCAGCGCGCTCGTCCCGCTGTTCACCGCCAGCGCGTGCTCGACCCCCATCCCCGATCGCAACTCGGCCTCGAACTTCGTCGTCTCCGACATGCGGCTGGCGTGGTAGCGAGCGAGGTCGCCACGCGCCAGCACCCGCACAGCGGCGGCGATCTCCCGTGCACCCAGTGACAACACCTCGACCTCCTGGCGCCAGTCTGCGGAGGCCGCGGCGACGGGTCAAGC
This sequence comes from uncultured Acidimicrobiia bacterium, assembly GCA_963749315.1. Lineage (GTDB taxonomy): Bacteria > Actinomycetota > Acidimicrobiia > Acidimicrobiales > Ilumatobacteraceae > JALZMG01. Next base: position 23,914 of record CAVVMS010000030.1, on the reverse strand, counting down.
GAGTAGCGATTGCGGTGGCAGCCGGCGAGCGTCGACGCTACCGTCGCTGGTTCTCACGCCGAGACATCAGGGCGAACGACCACATGGCGGACAACCACGAGGAGCGGGCGATGGGCAGCATGGGCGGACAGGGTCGAGCGGCGGACGGCGGGCGGTCGTGAAGCGGCAACACGTCGTGCTCGTCGCCGTCACGACGGCGATCGCCGTCGTGCTCGCCTTCGCCGTCGGGATGCTCGTCGGCTCGTCCGACGACACCGACGACACGGCTGCTCCGTCCGCGGACGTCGGACGCGCCCACCAGCACGCCGCCGAGCGAGCCGCCGGTGACCGAGTCGCCGTCCACGTCCGAGCCGGCACCGAGCGAGACGGCAGCGCCGGCCACGGAAGCGCCGGACACACCGGAGACGGCGGCGCCCGACGGCACTGCGGCCGAGACGCCGTCGGAGTCCCCCGGTGGCGTCCTCGCCGGCAGCTTCGGCCCTCCGGCGGAGATCATCCCCGCTGGCGAGCCCTTCGTCGCCGAGTTCGCCACGCCGGAGGACTTCTACGATCGCTTCGACTGGGACTGGGGGATGCGCCCGGACCCGCGCACGTTCGACATCCCGCCGGAGGGTCTCACGGCGCAGGCGGACCACTCCGAGCACGGGGGCGCCGAAGGTGCCTGCGGTCCGCCCACCGAGACCCGCACGGTGGAGCTGCGGGTGCCCGACGAGCAGGTCTACTGGTGCGGCCCGAAGGGACCCGAGAGCGGCCACATCATGACCGCCACCCCGTTCACCGGGTACGGCATCCTGACGTTCTCGCCGAAGCAGAGCTTCACCGACATCTCCAAGGTGTGCTGGGACCAGAACCTCACGTTCCTCGACGGTCGCCGCTGGACGAACATGCTGGTCGTGCCCGAGGACGTGTACCAGGAACACGCCCCGCGCCTCGACTACGCCTCGCCCGGCTTCGGTCCCGGGGTTCGACGTCGGCGCCGACAACCTCGACACGCCCGAGTCGGCGCGCACGGTCAAGGTGTTCATGGGCTCGGTGTTCTGGTTCCCCAGCCACGACGGAGCCGAGGTGGCGAACAACGGTGGTGTCATCTTCGAGAACGACGATCGAGCGACCCGGTACACCCACTGCGTCGAGGATCTCGAGGACGGCAACATCCGTGTGACGCAGAAGCGGCCAGACGGCGGCGAGCTCGTCAACACCTGGCCCGGCGACCTGCCGGACGGCGAGGTGCGCGTCCTGTTCCAAGACGATCGCTACGACACCGAGGCCGACGACACCCCGATCACCTGGCACTGGGACAACATCCGCATCTCCTGATCCGGGCTCAGCGTCGGCTCGCACCAGGATCTGGGCGCGGATCGTCACGGAATCCGAGACAATCCGCGCCCAGAGACGGAACGCGCCCAGTTCGGGGCGCCCATACGATGCGCACTCGCATGACCCGACTCGGCCTCGGCTGTTCCCGGCTCGGCAGCGCCGCCGCGGGGTCGACCCCGGCCGACGCGGTGGCCCTGGTTCGCCACGTCGTCGATCGTGGGATCACGTTCCTCGACACCGCCGACGCCTACGGCGACGGGACCAGCGAGACGATCGTCGGCCAGGCCGTCGCCGGCCGCCGGCACGAGGTCACCATCGCGACCAAGGGCGGCTACCTGTTCCGCGAGCGGACGGGACTGGAGCGGCGGATGCGAGCCGTCGCCGCGCCCATCGTCAGCCGGCTGCGCGGGCGCGCCGCGACATCGGCCGGAGGTGGCGGCGGTGGCTACGCGGCCCAGGACTTCTCGCCGGCTCACCTCGACGCGGCGGTCGACGCCAGCCTGCGTCGCCTGCGCACCGACCACATCGACCTCTACCAGCTGCACGGTCCGCGTGACATCGATGACCCTGGCGGCTCTCGAGGGGTGGGCCGCCGACATCACCCGCTCGGGCAAGGTCGGCCGGGTCGGCATCGGTGCCGAAGACCTCGAACAGGTGACTCCATGGCTGCGCGCAACCGGGATCACGTCCGTGCAGCTCCCGTACGGCGTGCTCGACCCGCAGGCCGCCGACGACGTCATCCCCGCCGCGCAGTCGGCCGGGATGACCGTCATCGCACGCGGTGTGCTCGGCGCCGGTCTCCTCGACGCGCGGGTGGCGCCCGACGAGTTGCGTCGGCGAACCGAGAAGTGGCCGGTGATCGAAGCGCTGCGCCGCGCAGCCGACGAGCTCGGCGTGACCGGGGTGCAGGTGGCCATCTGGTACGTGCGCGCCAACACCGGCGTGGACACGATCCTGGTCGGCACGACCTCGACCGCCAACGCTGACGAAGCGATCGCCGCCATGGCGACCCCACTCCCCGGGCCGGACGTGATCGCCGCCATCCACGACGTGGCGACGGGAGCGCGATGAGCGAGCGAAGACGACGACCGCGTCGTCGTGATCGGCGGCGGCCCGTGCGCGGCGATGGCGGCACAGCAGCTCGTGCGCGCCGGGGACGCCCGTGACGATGCTCGACGCCGGGCGGCGGGCGCCCCGCGGCCTCGTCGTGCGAGCCGGCGGGAAGATCCTGTTCCGCTGGGTCGAGCAGCGCCAGCTCTCGGTCAACCGTCAGGTGTCGGCGAGCGACCCGGACACCGAGTGGTACTCGAGCCTGTCCCTCGGCGGGCTGACCAACTACTGGACCGGAGCGGTGCCACGCTTCGCGCCGGAGGACTTCACCGACGGCGGGCGCCTCGACGAGCGCTACGTCTGGCCGATCGGGTACGACGACCTCGCTCCGTTCTACGACGTCGCCGAGGAGGCCATCACCGTCACCGCGGGCGACGGCCTCGTCAACGTGCCGCCAGGGCGGGTCGCCCACCGCCACCGCCTGCCCGGGGATTGGGCCACGGTCACGGCCGCAGCGGCGGACAAGGGTCATGGGCTGGCGCCGATGCCGCTGGCGAAGGGCACGCCGTGGATGATCGCCGCCCGGGGCAACGAGTTCACGAGCTACCACTGCGTGGTCCGCCCGCTGCGGCGGTCGCCGCTGTTCCGCCTCGAACCCGCGTCCGCGTGTGCTCCGCCTCCGCCACTCGGCGGGCAGCGGAGCCGTCGAGGCGGCCGTCGTCGCCGGACCCGACGGCACACGCGAGGTGCGCGGGCGCGCCTTCGTCGTCGCTGCAGGTGCCCTCGACTCGACCGAGATCCTGTTGCGGTCGACGTCCGCCGACTTTCCCGACGGGCTCGGCAACGGCAGCGGGATCCTGGGCACGTACCTCCACGACCACCCACGCGTGTGGTGGCCGGCGCGCCTGTCACGGCCGATGCCCGCGCTCTCCCACCCGCTCTACATGTCGCGCGGGCCGTTCGACGACGCAGCGCCACTGATGGCGAACCAGATGACGATCGGGCTGGCGTCGCCTCGCGACCGCGTGCACGCCCTCCTCGGTCTGCGCCGTGATCGCGTGGGTGTGCAGGTGTTCGGCACGATGGTGCCGACACCCGACTCGTCGGTGACGCTCGCCGACACGGAGGCGACCGGAGCGGCGTCATCGCAGCTGGTCATCGACCTGGCGTTCGACGAGTCGACCCGGCGCAACCTGGATGCGGCAGGCGAGCGGTTCGCCGCCGTCCTCGCCGATGCCGGCCTGCCTGTCGAGGTCGGACCGGGCCACGAGTTGCACCCCGGCCAGTCCGTGCACCTCGGTGGCACGGTCCGCATGCACCGCGATCCGGCGTTCGGTGTGCTCGACGAGTGGAACCGGATGCACGAGGTGCCCAACGTGGTCGTCTGCGACTCCGCCTGCTTCACGACGGGACCGGAGAAGAACCCGACCCTCACCGCGATGGCCATCGCCGCCCGCGCCGGCCACCACCTCGCGACAACTCGCTGAGCCAGGCGGTGGCGTCCGCTACCGTCCGCCCATCCGCTCCCTGCTCTCGGTGATCCCGGCGGCGACGTTGCGCGCCGCACAGCTTGCCGTCGCCGTGCCGGCGGGGTACCTGACGGTGCTCACCGGTGCGGCGTGGCTGGCGACGCTCCGCGGCCCACCGGTGACAGCGGCCGGGTGCAATCGGTTCGTGGTGCTCGTGCCTGCTCACGACGAGGAGTTGGTGATCGCCGACACGATCGCCGCCCTCGAGGCGCTCGAGTACCCCCGTGATCGGCGCCGTGTGTACGTGGTCGCCGATCACTGCACCGACGCGCACCGTCGGGATCTGTCGGGAACGTGGTGTCGACGTGCTCGTCCACGACGGTTCCGAGCGCGGGAAGGGCCCGGCGCTGCGCTGGGCGATCAACGAGCTGGAGATGGATGACGACGACATCGTGGTCATCGTCGACGCCGACACGGTGGTCGATCGCGGCGTGCTCCGTGAGTTCGACGGGGCGTTCGCCGCGGGCGCCGAAGTCGTCCAGGGGTACTACGGCGTGCGCGACGCGCACACCTCGGCGAGCGAGGGCTTCCGTGCCGCCGCCCTGGCGTCGCGCCACCACCTGCGACCCCTCGGGCGCAACCGCCTCGGCGGCTCGTCGGGTCTCTACGGCAACGGCATGGGGTTCCGCGCCTCGGTGCTGCGACGTCACGGCTTCACGGCCCACCTGACCGAGGACATGGAGCTGCAGCTCGAGCTGCTTCTCGGCGGGACGTCTGTCCGCTACGTCCCCACTGCCGACCTCGCCGCACAGATGCCGCCGACCCTCGAGGGTGCGCTCACGCAGAACGAACGCTGGGAGCGGGGGCGTCTCGAGATCACGCGGCGCTACCTCCCCCGCTTGTTCCGAGCGGCGATCCGGTCCCGTGGTACACGTCGAGTGGCGCTCGCCGACGGCGTGCTGGACTCGCTCGTGCCACCGCTGTCGGTGCTCGCTGCGTCCACCGTCGCGGTCAGCACGATCACCACCGCGGCGTCGCTGGCGACGCGGCGGCGACACTCGTGGCTCCCGCACCTCGCCGGCGTGGCGATCGCGGTCCACGTCCTGTCGGCGCTGGTGATGGTGGGCGCTCCCCGCTCGGTCTACCGGGCGTTGCTCGGGGCACCGGCGATCGTGTGGTGGAAGGTGCGGCTGTGGCTGCGCGTGCTGCTCAAGGGCGGGGACGTGACCTGGATCCGGACGGCACGGGCGGACACGAGCGATGTCCGACTGACGTCGCACCCGTCGCTGTCGTGCTCGGCGCGCCCGTCGACGACGTGACCGTCGAGGAAGCCGTCGACCGCATCGCGGCGATGGTCGTCGACGGTCGAGCCTCGGGTCGCGTGCACCAGGTGGTCACGGTCAACGTCGACTTCGTCGTCAACGCCCAGGGGGACCGCGACCTGCTGGCCATCCTCCGGCGCGCCGACCTGGCGATCCCCGACGGGATGCCGCTCGTGTGGGGCTCGCGGTTGCTCGGCACGCCCATCCGGGAGCGGGCCACCGGCGTCGAGCTGCTGCCGGCACTCGTCGAGCGGGCGGCGAGCGACGACCTTCGTGTCTGCCTGTTCGGCGCCGCGCCCGGGGTGGCGGCGCGGGCAGCCGACCTCCTCGTCGCTCGCTACCCGGGTGCGACCGTCGTCGGACTCGAGGCACCGGCGGTCGGGCGTGACGGGTCGATGGACCCGTCCGGGCTGGCGCCGCTGCGCGCCGTCGACGCCGACATCGTGGGCGTGGCGCTCGGCAACCCGAAGCAGGAGCACTGGATCGCCCGCCACGGGGCCGCGGTCGGATGCCCGGTGTTCATCGGGATCGGGGGGACGCTCGACTTCCTGACCGGCGAGACCACGCGGGCGCCGGCCTGGATGCAGCGCGCCGGGCTGGAGTGGTTGCACCGCGCGATGAGCGAGCCGCGGCGTCTGGCCATGCGCTACGCCAAGGACATCGTGGTCTACCTGCCCGGGTCTCGCCCGTCAGGCATGGCGGGGCCGACGCAGGGCCGGTGCCTCCGCCGTGCTCGCCGGCGACCCGCCGACGATCGTCGTGCGCGCGCCGACGGGCCTGGACAATGTGACGGTCGCCGCGGCGGTCGGTCTGGCGCGCGATGCCCGCAGGCGCGGCGCGGCCCCAGCGATCGTGGGGATCGACGACGCGGCAGCCGCGTCGGCGCGGCGGCTGGGCGCGGGCGGGCTGCTCGACGCTGAGGGCTGAGCCGGCGTCAGGGCAGCCGGCGCGACGCAGCGGCGACAGCGAGGTCCACCAGCCGGTTGGCGTTCGTCCCGGCGTCGAACTCCCGCTCGGCGCGGTGACGAGCGGCGCGGCCCATCGTGCGGCGCAGCTCCGGATCGGCCTCGAGGCGGCGCAGCGCGGCGATCAGCCCGTCGCCGTCGCCGGGCTCGATCGCCAGGCCGGTCGTGCCGTCGACGACGAGATCGGCGAGCCCGCCGATGTTCGTGACGACGACGGGCAGCCCGGCCGCCGCCGCCTCGACGGCGGCGATGCCGAACGTCTCGGCACGGCTCGGGAGCACGAAGACGTCGCTCGTGTGGAACAGCTGGCGCAGGCGCGGGTCGTTGGGAGTGAGCCCGTGCACCGCCTCGACCCGCGGCTGCCGCTCGATCTCCGAGCGCGTGACGGCGCGCAGTTCGCTGTCGTCCAGCGCGGCCATCGCCGCCAGCAGCAGGTCACCGCCCTTGCGGGCGAAGTCGCCGCCGACGAAGAGGATGCGCATCGGGCCCGTCGCCCGTGTGCTCGGCCACGCTCCATGTCGTCGGTGTCGACGCCGGGCGGGACGACCTCGATCCGGTCCGGCGCGATGTCGTAGTCGGCGATCAGCGAGTCGCGCACCCACGAGCTCCACGGCGCGTGGGCGGCGGCCGCGGCGAACACCTTCCGGTTCCACCTGTGCTTCAGCCACCTCAGCGGTCCGGCCCGGTCGGCGCGGTGCTCGTAGCCGGCCGCCATCGCGTCGTACTGCACCGGGGTGACGTCCGTGCACAGGACGTACGGCTGGGCACGCGCCCGCCGGCCGCCGATGACGGCAGGGACCTGGGTGTTGAACACGCACGCGTCCGGTCGATCGCCACCCGCCAACCCGCGGCCGACCTCGCGCCGCCCGCGGAGCGCTCCCGTCACCGCCGACGACGGGATCCGCTCCCACCAGCGCCCGCTCGGCTCGTACGGCACGGGCACCCACTCGGCGACGACGTCGTCGCGACGGGCCACCATCGCCTGCAGGTTGGAGGCGTACGTCTCGTGACCGAGGTGCTGCTCCATCACGAACGTGAGGCGCATCGGTCACGACCGGCGGCTCCGCGCGGCGCGCACTCCTGAGGCGACGAGGCCCTCCGCACGCAGCGCCGACGACCACGCCAGGATGAGGGTGTCCCTCGCAGCGGCGCGGAGGTTGCGTCGGCGAAGTCCGTCGACGACGTCGTGCAACGCGTCCCGGTTGAGGTCGGCCACGGCCCGGCGCGCGAGGCCGGCCTGCTCTCGGCTGTTCGTGCGATCCCAGACCGTCGCTGCGAAGGACGTGGAAGTGCGAGCGCAGCCAGCGCCGGCTCTGGAAGGACTGGGCGTCGGCGATGCGTCGCCAGCGCAGCACGACCCTGTCGACGTACCCGAGGTCGCCGAGGCGGCTGAGTCGCACCGACATGTCCCAGTCGTCGCTCGGCACGGCGCCAGGGTCGAACCCGCCCACGGCGACCCTGGCCTGCCGGCGGACGAGGAGGAGGCCGGGCGTGACGACCCAGTTGGCATGGATCAGGTCGGCGAACCGGGTCGGCTGGTCGGCACGCCGAGGCGCGAGCCGGGCGCCGTCGTACCCGCGGCGGGCTCGCAGCCAGGCCTCGAGGCCGTCGTCGGGGAAAGGTTCGCTGTCGCCGTCGATGCACCGGGCGAGGCCGTGTGCGCCGACGAGGTCGGGTCGCCCCTCGAGGGCACCGATCAACGTCTGCAGGAGATCGGGTTCCCAGACGTCGTCGTGGTCGAGGAAGATGACGAACTCCGAGCGCTCGTCGGTGGCGTCGAACCCTCGGTTGCGCGCCGCCGCCACCCCTCCTGCTCGCTGGTCGGCGATCACGCGCACCCGCGGGTCGTCCGCCGCCACGGAGCGGCCGAGCTCGACGGTGCCATCGGTCGAGCCGTCGTCGAACAGCACGAGCTCCCACTCCGTCATCGTCTGGGCGCGCACGCCGGCGATCGTCTCGCCGAGGTGGCGCGTCGAGTTGTACGTCGGGACGATCACCGACACTCGCGGGGCGGAAGCAGACACGGACACCTCGGGTACGCACCGGCTCGGACACCGGTGGGGCAGCCCGCCCCGGTCAAGTCGGGCCGGTGGAGCGGGCGATGGCGGACGGACTGTATATCGCGCGGCTCGGCGACCGCGCCGAAACTGGACGGCCCGCGGGCCACGCGGGGCCGGCGGTCATCGCCGAGGCAACCTCGGCGGCCTCAGCGAGCACGCCCTACGATCCTCCAGACAACCGTCGCCGTGGAGGTGGTCGTGACAGATGGGGCAGCGGAGCGGTTCCGCTACCAGAAGGACATCGCCGAGCTGGAGCCCAACCACCCGTGGTTTCGGATACGCGACCGCATCCCACCAGGCGCATCCGTGCTCGACGTTGGTTGTGGCAGCGGCGAGCTGGCAATCGTGCTCACGCAGCGATCGGATCGCATCGACGGCGTCGAACCGAGCCCGGAGCGGGCCGCGGTCGCCGGCGAGCGCATGCGTCGTGTGTACGTCGGGATGGCCGGACCCGAGCTCGACGACGAGATCGCCGAGCGCTACGACATCGTCGTGTTCTCCGACGTGCTCGAGCACTTCGCTGATCCGCTCGGGACCTTGCGCTGGGCGGCGTCGAAGCTTGCACCGGGCGGTGAGGTGGTCGTGCTCATCCCCAACAGCGCCAACTGGCGCTTCCGCAAGAAGATGCTCCTCGGTGACTGGTCGTATCACGACACCGGCTACTTCGACCGCGACCACCTGCGATTCTTCGACACCCGCACGATCCGTCAGCTCGGCGAGGCAGCCGGGCTGACCGAGAGCTCCTTCGACCTCGTCCCCGAGGGGCTGCCCCCGCCGCTGCACCCGTGGGCGAAGGGGGCCGAGCTGGCGGCACGCGTTCGGCCCAACCTGTTCGCCGGACACGTCCTGATCAGCTGGCGAGCCGGCTGAACAGGGTCCCCCTGCCGGTAATCGCCCGGCGCCCGACGGGCCGAGAGGTAACATCCTCGGTCGTGGCGGCGACAGGTCTTCCGGATCGCGGGGTGACACGGACAGTCCATCGGTCGCGCACGCCCAGCAACGCCGACACCAGCCTCGAACCGCAGGGTCTCACCAGGCGGGTGATGCTCAACATCCTCGAGGCGTTCTTCCGCCGGCCGTGGCTGCACCTGATCCCGCTCATCTTGATGGTGGCCCTCGGCGTGTCATCGGTGATCAACATGTCCAAGGAGTACACGTCGGCGGGGGCCATCCGGGCGACGGGCGGCTCGGTCATCACCGACGTCACCGACTCGGCCAACCGGACGAGCTTCGGGTTCGAATCGCCGGCGTCGGCGACGGCTCGCGAGATCAACGAGCTGCTGCGCGGCGACGAGTTCGCGTCGAAGGTGGCCGAGGCGGCCGAGATTCCGGAGACCGCCGGCCCGCCCGCACTCCTGCGGGCCGTCATCCGCGGGTCGACCAGCGCCTTCGCCGACGGCGATCAGCTCGTGCGCGTCTCCTCGACGACCGAGTTCCCCGAGCTCTCGCAGAAGATCGCCGCGGCGACCATCGACAGCTACATCGACTTCGTGGTCGAGGACACGTTGACCGGGCACGCGCGAGGCCGAGGCGCTGCTGCAGGCGACAGAGGAGAGCGACCGAGATGCCCTCACGACCGCCCAAGCGAACCTGACGAACTTCTTCGTGCAGAACGGGATCGACGACCCCGAGAACGTCAATCCGACCCAGAGCGTGGAGCTCCAGGGATTCGAGACCGAGGTCGCCCGTGCCAATGCCAAGCTGGACCGGACCCTCGACAACCTCGACCAGGCGGCCAGCGCGACCCAGTCAGCGGAAGCCGAGATCAACCAACGTCTGCGCCGTGTGGGCCAGCCACAGAGCGGGGCCGCCGAGCCGCTGGTGAAGGACGCGATCCTGACGATGGCGGTGTTCATCGTCCTCGGCATCGTGCTGTCACTCGCTCTCGTGCTTGGTGACGGCGACGCTCGACCGGACGATCCGGGTGCCCAACGACATCACGGCGAAGTACGGCCTCGAGGTCCTCGCCGTCGTCCCGAACATGCGGCGCTGAGGGAGGGTCGATGGCGACGAAGAAGACAAGCCGTTCGAAGTCGGGCTCGATGTTCGGGAAGAAGAAGCGTGCGGCTCCCGTGCTCGACGAGCGCGGCGGTGCCGGCGACGGCAGCCTGGCCATCCTCGACGAGGAAGGGAACAGGCTCCACGGCACCCCGGCGGCAGTCGCCGCGTCGCTGCGGTACCTGCTGGCTCGCGTCCACATGCACGACGTGGGTGGGCTCCCCAACCGCGTGGCGGTGACGTCGGCGCTCAAGGGTGAGGGGGTCTCCTACGTCACCAGGTCGCTCGCCGCGGTGATGGCCTACGACACCGACCGTTCGGTGGTCGTGGTCGACACCAACTGGCGTCGGCCCGATCCCAACGCGCACGGAGCAGCCGCCCGGCCTCGCCGACGCCGATCGAGGACGGTGCGCCGATCGACGACGCCATCGTCGCCACGTCCAACCCCCGCCTCAGCCTCGTTCCTGCGGGCGTGGTGCCGGTGGCTCGGCGTCCGGCGATCGCCACCGGCGACGCCATCGGCAACGTGCTCGACAAGCTGGCGTCACGGTTCGATCACGTGCTGCTCGACCTTCCGCCCGTGCTGGCATCGGCGGATGCGATCAACCTGGCGCAGCTCGCCGACGCGTTCGTGCTCGTCGTCCGTCAGGGCGCCACGGCTTCGGCCCAGGTCGAGGCCGCGCTGGAGGAGCTGAGCGGGATGGAACCGCTCGGCGTCGTCCTCAACCGCTTCGACAGCAAGATCCCGCGGCGCATCCGCCGCCTCGTCGGTACCTAGCCCGACGCCGGGGCGATGAAGCTGCTCCTCGCCTTCCTGGCCTTCGCGTTCGCCGTCGGTGCCTACGAAGCGAGGCGCGGGCGGCTGGTCAGGGTCTGGCCGCTCATCGTCGTGTCGGTCGTCGTCGCCTTCGGGTACTACGGCCGAAGGTTCCTCTGAGTGGCGCGCTCGACGAAGCGCCGGCCCGGGGCGCCGCGGGCGACGACGAACGTCGCACGACCAGATCCGGCTCGACCGCCAGCGGTGGACGCTGGTGTTCGCGCTGTCGTTGTGCGTGGTGCTCGTCCTCGGTGTCGTCGCCTTCGGCACGGCCCCCACCGGCACGTCACTGGCCTTCGCCGGCCTCGCCCTGACGTGCATCGCCGGGATCGCCCACCCGTTCATCGGCGTCTACGTGATCGTCTTCGTCACGCTCGTCGGCGACGCCGCCACGATGACGTGGTGGCCGTTCGCCAAGAACTTCTCGGCGTCGGAGTCGATCATGTACGTGAGCGACTCGATGATCTTCAGCCCGCTCGAGGTGCTGATGGTTGCGACCGCTGGATCGTTCTTCCTGCAACGGCTCGAGGATCCGACCTGGCGGTTCCGCCGAGGTCGCCTGATGTGGCCGATCCTCGTCTTCACCCTGTTCCTGTGCTACGGGTTCGCCAACGGCGTCGGCCGCGGCGGCGACATGCGGACGGCGATCTTCGAGGCCCGCTCGATCTTCTACATCCTCTTCATGTACCTGCTGGTGACCAACCTGCTGACGACGCGGCGCCAGTACCTGGGACTGCTGATGGTCGCCCTGGTCGCCGTGTCGATCCAGAGCATCTTCTCGCTGTCGTTCTACCGCGGGCTCACACCGCTCGAGCGTGAGGAGACGACCGACCTGGCCCAGCACACGGCGACCGTCCACATGAACGTGCTGTTCGCGTTCCTCTTCGCCCTGCTCCTGCTCAAGGGGTCGAGGCGGCTGATCTGGACCGTGCTGGTCCTGGCCATTCCCGTGACGTGGGCGTACCTGCTCTCGCAGCGACGGGCGGCGATGATCTCGCTGATCGTCGGTGTGTTGATGCTGATGATCGTGCTCTGGTTCAAGCGCCGCCGGGCGTTCTGGACCTTCACGCCGATCTCCGTGCTGTTCGGCACCGCGTTCGTCGCCGCGACGTGGAACGCGACTGGTGCGCTGGGCCTCGCGTCGACCTCGGTGAAGTCGGTCATCGCCCCCGATGAGCTCGGCGCCGAGGAGGAGAGCTCGAACCTGTACCGGGTCATCGAGAGCTTCGACCTCTGGTTCACGATCCGTTCGGCGCCGTTGACGGGCCGCGGCTTCGGTCAGCCGTTCCTGATGCCGATCCCCCTTCCCGACATCAGCTTCGTCGAGTTCTGGCAGTTCATCCCGCACAACTCGATCCTCTACATCTGGATCAAGCTCGGCTTCCTCGGCTTCGCGGCGATGTTCTTCATGTTCCTGCGCGGCGTCCAGAGCGGCGCCCGGTCGGTGCTCGCCGTGCGCACCGGCGACGACGTCGCCACCGTCTTCGCCGGGCTCGCCTCGGTGGTGATGTTCATCGTCTTCGCCTACGTCGACATCGCATGGGACGCTCGCAGCACGGTGTTCCTCGGCGTGGCCTTCGCCTTGTGCGCCGACTTCCAGCCGCTTCCCGAGACCGTGATCCGGCGTCAGCCCGAGGCGCGGGCGTGGCCGGAGATGTTGGCCGCGTGAAGCGGCGGATGGTCGCCGTCGCGGTCGCCGCGATGCTGGCGGCGTGCAGTTCGGACACACCGTCGTTCGATCCGGGCACGGAACCCGTCGGCTCGGGTCGAGGCGGGCACCACGGTGCCCGAGACGACCACCCCCGCCGAGACCGACGACGTGGCCGCGCCAGATGCGATCCGCGTGTCGGTCGACCCGACCGAGCTGGGCGATCCGATCAGCCCGCGGATCATCGGCATCTCCGGTGAGCTCACCGTCGACGAGGCACGCGACATCGGCCTGAGCTTCAGCAGCTGGGGTGGCAACCCGGCGACCCGCTACAACTACATGATCGGTCACGCCTGGAACCACGGCGCCGACTTCGAGTTCCGCAACACCAACTACGGCGCCACGGGCGACGGCGCCCGCCAGGCGGCGATCGACACCGCGGCGTACGACGGCGGCCTTCCGCCTTGCCGTCCCCACGATCGGCTGGGTCGCTCGCGACGACAGCAACGACACCTGTTCGTTCCCGGACGGCGATGGCGGCTGCCGCCCGGCCGAGGGACTCAACTGCCAGGAGGACGACGCGCCGGTCGCCGATCCGCGGCGGGCGAACGTGGAGAGCACGCCCGAGCAGGTCGCCGACTGGGTCGGTGCGATGGTCGCCGACGGTCTGAGCATCGACTACGTCGCGATGGACAACGAGCCCGAGCTGTGGGGGTTCACCCACTATGACGTCCACCCGGAGTGCACGACGTACGAAGAGATCCTCGACAAGCACTTCCAGTACGCGGTGGCGGTGAAGGATGTCGCCCCGGACACCAAGGTCATGGGCCCGGCGATCTGCTGCTGGCTCGACTACTGGAACATCGCGCCCGGGCCGGCGGACGGCTCGGGTGAGGACTTCCTCCCGTGGTTCCTGCGCAACGTTCGCCAGCGCGACGAGCAACTCGGCCGCCGCACGCTCGACGTGCTCGACGTCCACTACTACCCGCAGGCGACCGGGGTGTACAGCGACACAGCCGACACCGAGACCAACGCCTTGCGCCTGCGCAGCACGAAGTCGCTGTGGGACCCGGCGTACACCGACGAGTCGTGGATCGACACGGCGATCCGACTGATCCCGCGGCTGCAGGCGACGATCGACGAGTTCTACCCAGGGACCGAGCTGGCGATCAGCGAGTGGAACTTCGGCGCCGACACGACGATGAACGGCGCCGTGACGATCGCCGAGGTGCTCGGCATCTACGGCCGTGAGGGCGTGGATGCGGCGGCCTACTGGCGCAATCCGCCGCCGCGCAGCCCCGGCTACTACGCCTTCAAGATGCACGGCAACTACGACGGCGAGGGCGGCCGGTTCGGTGGAAACGTGGCGTTCGCCGAGTCGGACGACCCCAACGTCGTGAGCGCCTTCGCCGCGGTCGACGAGTCCGGGGTCACGCGGGTGATGCTGATCAACAAGGATCCCGAGCGGACCGTGGCGATCGACCTCGACGTGAGTGGGGAGCCGTTCGCCGGCGATGCTCGCCGCTTCACGTACGGGCCCGACCAGCTCGACCAGATCGTCGCCGACACCGTGACCGGATCGCAGCCGCTGTCGCTCGCGCCGTACTCGATCACGGTGCTCGAGCTCGCCTCGTGAACGGCTCGCTCGGGTGAGCATCGTCGGGCGCAACCTGGTCTGGTTGCTGATGACCCAGGCGGCGTCGTGGGTGGTGTCGCTCGCCATCCTGCTGATCGTGCCCGACGAGTTGGGACGGTTCGGGCTCGGCCGGCTCGCCTTCGCCCTCGTCTACGTCGGCTACTTCCAGCTCGTCGCCAGCCTCGGTACCTCGACGTTCATCGTCAAGGAGATCGCCAGGGACCACTCGCTCGTGGCGCCGTACGTCGTCAACGGCGTCGTGCTCAAGGTCTGCCTGGCCGTGCTGCTCTCCGCCGCGGCGATGGGATTCGGCGTGCTGCGCGGGTACGACGGCGAGCTGCTCTCGTTGATCGCCCTGGGATGCGTCTCGATGCTCTTCACCGTCGTCAACGAGATGTTGGTCGGCGGGTTGAGCGGCATGTCGCGGATGGCCAAGCCGGCCCTGTTCACCGCCGCCCAGGTCTACGTCTCGGGCATCGGCGGCATCATCATCCTGAAGGCCGGCTACGGACTGGTCGCCTACGCGGCGTGGCTGACGCTGTCGGGGATCGTCCCGGTCCTGGCGACGGCGCGGCTCGTCTGGCCGTACGTACGTGACCACCTGCACATCGATCTCCGACTGTGGCGGGTGCTCGTGCGAGGTGGACTGCCCTTCTTCACGATCGTCGCCCTGACGCTCGTCTACAGCACGATCGGGATCCCGATCCTCAAGGCGATCTCCGGTGACGACGTCGTTGGCAACTACGACCTCGCCGTGCGCTGGGCCACCATTCCCGATCTTCGTGTCGACGGCGGTGGCGGCGGCCTACTTCCCGGCGTTCTCCGCCGAGGCCGCGGCGGACGAGACCGAGTTCGCGTCGCTCGTCGACCGGGCGGCGCGCATCGTGCTCGGCGTGTCGATCCCCGCAGGTATCGGGCTCTCGCTCCTCGCCGGGGACATCATCACCCAGTTCAACGAAGGTTTCCCGGAGTCGATCCCGACGCTGCGCATCGCCGCCCTCGAGGTCCCGTTCGCCGCCCTCGACACCGTCCTCGCCATCGCTCTCGTGGCGAGCGACCGGGCCCGGCGCTTCTTCGTGATCGCCGCCGCCGCCGCCGTGCTCAATCCGATCGCCTGCATCATCGGCATCAACATCGCCGACGGCCGTGGCAACGGCGCCACCGGGTTGGCGATCGTGTCGATCGTGACCGAGATCTTCATCATGATCGGCACCCTGCTCCTGCTCCCGCGAGCGATCCTCGACCGGGCGACCGTCTGGTGGTGCGGGCGGTGCGCCATCGCCGCCATCGCCATGGTCCCCGTCGTGCTGCTCGCCGCCGACCAGCCGATGGTCGTCAAGGCATTGATCGGGGCCGCCGTCTATGCCGTGGCATCGTTTGCCCTCGGCACGGTCTCGATCGGCGTCGCTCGAAGCGGCGTGCACCAGGTCCTCGAAGCGGTCGGCCTCGCCAGGCCGACGCCGAGCCCAGCAACAAGGAGTGATGATGGAGCAGCCGATCTCGGTGGTGATCTGCACACGGAATCGGGGGGACAAGATCGGGGCGGCGGTGACGAGCGTGTTGACGAACGACCATCCCTCGTTCGACCTCACGATCATCGACCAGAGCACGAATGACGAGACACGAGTCGCTGTCGAGAAGGTCGCCGCCGACGACGATCGGGTGCACTACGTGCACGTCGACGAGCCCGGCCTCTCGCGGGCGTACAACAACGGCATCCGCCGCACGACCAACGAGATCATCGCCTTCACCGACGACGACTGCATCGCCCCGACCGACTGGCTGACGAACGTCGACGCCGCCTTCGCCGCCGAGCCCGACGCCGACCTGCTGTACGGGCAGGTGGTGGCCGCCGGGCTGGCGGAGGGCGACGAGATGCTGACGCCGCAGCTCGAGGTCACCCATCGTCAGCGCTTGAGCAAGCAGGACGGCTTCAAGATCTTCGGCATGGGCGCCAACTACGCTGCCCGCCGCCGCCTCTTCGACCGCATCGGCGGGTTCGACGAAGCGCTCGGCGGAGGCGGTCCGCTGTGGTCGTCGCAGGACTTCGACCTCGCCTACCGCACGTACCATGCCGGCGCCGTCATCCTGCTCGAACCGAGCGTGATCATCCGCCACGACGGTCGTCGAGAGGTCGAGGACTGGCCCTCGTTGCTCAAGGCCTACGGGTCCGGTGACGGTGCGTTCTACCTCAAGCACGTGCGCTGCCGCGATCCTTACGCCACGTGGCTGTTCGCCAAGCGAATGGGCACGACCACGGCGAAGTGGGCGGTGAAGACGGTGCTCCGCCGGCCGAACGAGGGTCCGTACCTCGCCGGGGTCTGGCGGGGGATGCGGGCGAGCCTGAAGTTCGGCGTCGACCGCGAGACCCGCCTCTACGTCGACAAGGGACCTGCCGGCGCGGCATGAGCCCCGAACGCACTCTGCGGATCTGATGCGACTTCTGAGGGAGATCTCGACGAGCTCGCGGGCCACGCTGTCCAAGATCGGGGGCGTCAGCGGGGACCCGTCCCCATTTCCGCTCGCCGACCCCGTCGGTACCGTCGAACTCACCTCGCCCCGGCGGGTCACACCAGTCACCGAAAGGAAACCACGATGGCCATTCTGCTCGAGCCCGATGAGGCCCGATCCCACGCCGACGACGTCCGCACCACCTCCGACGGTCTCTCCAGCGACATCAACGCATTGAAGTCCCGCCTGAGCGCGCTCTCCGGTTCGTTCACCGGCGAGACCGCCACGCGCTGGGAGGACAAGTTCGACGAGGTCAGCACCCAGGGCAACGAGCTGATGGAGGCGATCGGCGCCATCGGCGACTTCCTCAAGCAGGCTGCCGATACCCTCGAGCAGACCGACCAGGAGCTCGCCAGCAACCTCTGATCCGGTGCCCGCCGGGAGCACGACACCACTCGAGGTCCGCCGGTCCGCCCCGGCGGACCTCTTGGCGTCCCGGTCCCGGAACCACCTGCCCCTTCCGACCATGTCCACCGCTTCCCGACTCCCCTCCACCGGTCCGTCGCTCTTCGACGACCTCGTCGCCGGCCTCGCCGCGCTCGACGAACGGGCCGAGCCGGCGGCGCCGGCGACGCTGCACGTGACGGTCGACATCGCCGGCGAACGCGCCTCGTCCGAGCTGCCGGCCGACGGCGGGCGGCTCGTGATCGGCCGTTCCCCCGACGCCGACATCATGGTCGTCGCCCCTCAGGCGTCGAGGTCCCACGCCGAGCTGCGCTCCGCCGACGGCCGGGTCTGGTGCCACGACGCCGGATCGAGCTACGGCACGTGGGTCGAGCGCGACGGAGCCCGCCTGTCCGTCCCGATCGAGCTCACCGCCGGCGACCGCATCGTCACGGCCGGCGACGTCGTCCTGTTGGAGATCCTCCAGTGAGCACGTGGCGGCTGCAGGTCGTCGGCGCCCACGACCGGTTGCACGACGCCTTCGTCGACGCCGAGAACACCACCCGCGTCGGTGACCTCCAGCAGGCGTTCACCGACTCCGGCTTCCCCGGCCAGCCGCTCTCGCTTGCCGGACGCTCGCTCGGCACCGACGAACTGCTCGGCGAGATCGACCTCGAGCACGGCGACCGCATCGGCTGCGGTCGCCAGGTGTTCGAACATCCGCCGGCCGCGGAGGGTCGCTTCGTCGTCGCCGTGGCCGGACCCGACAGCGGACTGCGGGTGCAGCTGCACGACGGAGACAAGCTGACGTTCGGTCGCTCGGGTGCCGACGTGACGCTGCACGACCCGTTCATGTCCTCGGTCCACTTCGCCATCGAGGGCAGCCCGGAGGGCGCGACGCTGAGCGACGCCGGCTCGACGAACGGAACGATGGTCGAGGGCGTCACCGTCGACGAGGCGACGCCGTTGGCCGCCGGCGACTACGTCCACGCCGGAAGTTCGGTGTTCACGATCGTCGACATCAGCCAGCGCGAGCTCGCCGTGCTCGGGAGCCGGCCTCCGGAGCGTGTGTTCGCCCGCCAGTTCCGCACCGCCCAGGCCGCGCTGCCGTCGCAGGTCGACGCGCCACGACCAACCGATGTCGACAGCCCGAGCGCCCGCTCCAACTGGTGGCGCGCCCTGCTCCCGCTGATCACCGGCGTCGGCATGGCCGCCATCACCGGCCGCTGGATCTTCCTCGCTGTGATGGCGCTGGCGCCCATCCTGATCGCAGCCGACTCGATGAGTCGCAAGAGGAAGACCGAGCGCAAGCGCCAGGAGCGGGCGGCGGAGTACGCGGCCGAGCTCGCCGAGTTCCGCACCAACGTCGTCGCCCTGCGGCGCGAGGAGCGGTCCCGTCGACGTCACTCGGCGGCGTGTGCCGGCGTCGCTGCCCTCCAGGCCGAGGCCCGCCATCGCCGGCTGTGGGAGCGCAGCCCGGGCGACGAGGACTTCACGTCCGTGTGCGTCGGGCTGGCGCCGCTGGCGTCGGCGATCCACGCCGTCGACCCCGACGACGAGCTGGAGGCGCTGCAGTGGGGCACGCCACTCGAGACGAACCTGCTGGCGACGGGCTCGCTGGCGATCGTCGGCCCACAGTCCCGAGCGCAGGCGACGGCCCGCGGGCTGGTGCTGTCGCTCGCCGCGACGCACTCGCCGACCGAGCTGCGCATCTGGGTGCTCACCCGCGATCACGCCGGCGCCGAGTGGGGCTTCGCCCGCTGGTTGCCGCACACGTTCAGCGGTGACCACGGCTGCCACATCGCCACCGACGGGCTGGGCTGGGCCGCCGCCGTGAAGTCGATCAAGCAGCTCATCGACACGCGCGCCGAGCTCGACGTCGAGCGCCCGCTGCCCGTCCACCTCGTCGTCATCGACGGCACCGACCTGCTGCCGCCGGGCGAGCTCGCCGACCTGCTGGCCAACGGCCCGCAACGCGGCGTCGTCGGCGTGACCATCGACCCCCGGCTGGCGCCGGAGGGAGCCGGTGCCCGGCTCACCGTCACCGACGCCGCCGACAGCGCCGTCTTCCAGAGCCGCCACCACCCACGCACCGAGGCCGTCATCGTGCCCGAGGTGCCGGCGGAGCGGGCCGAGCAGAGCGCCCGCCGGCTGGCCGCGCTGCGGCCGATGCTCCACGACGAGCAGACGTCGCTCGGCGGCACCGTGCACCTCGTCGACCTGCTCGACGACGTCCCGTCGCCACTGACCGGCGAGGAGCTCGTCCGGCGGTGGACCTCGATCTCGCCGAACACGTCCGTCGTCGTCGGCACCGCGTCGGACGTGCCGATGCTCGTCGACCTCGTCCGCGACGGCCCGCACGGCCTCGTCGGCGGCACGTCGGGCTCGGGCAAGACGGAGTTCCTGAAGACGCTGCTCGTGTCGCTGTGCCTCAACAACCACCCCGACGACCTGTCGATCGTCATCGTCGACTTCAAGGGCGGCGTGGACCACGACGCGGTCCGGCCGATCCCCCACGTCGTCGACGTCTCCACCAACCTCGACATCGAGCAGTTCCGGCGGACGATCGTCATGCTCAAGGCCGAGTCGCGGCGGCGCCAGGACCTGCTCGCCTCGGCCGGGGCGAGCAACCTCGACTCGTACCGCCTGGCCCGCCGCAGCCGACCGGAGCTGCCGGCGCTGCCGCGGCTGCTCGTCGTCGTCGACGAGTTCGGTGAGCTGCTGGCGAGCGAGGGCGGGCGCGAGCAGCTCAAGGAGCTGGAGTCGATCACCCGCATCGGTCGCGCCCTCGGCCTCAACCTGCTGCTCGTCACACAGAACTTCGAGGGTGCGCTGCCGGCCCAGATCGACGCCAACACCGGGCTGCGCGTCTGCCTGCGCGTCGGCAAGCCGGCACACTCCAAGGCCGTCCTCAACTCGGGCATCGCGGCGACGATCCCCGACCGCTTCGTCGGACGGGCGTATGCCCGGTTCCACGGTCGCGAGCTGATCGAGTTCCAGACGGCGCGGGTGGCGGGGCGTCGTCGTGACCTCGCCTCGACCGACACATCGGTCGACGTGCGCATCGTGCCGTTCGAGACGCTGTCGGCGCCGGCGCCCGACCGCCGGCCGGAGGACGTGCCGGTCGAGGAGACGGACATGTACGCCCTCGTCGCGGCGATCCGCGATGCGGCAACCGCGAGCGGCTGGTCGCGCAGCTCCGTGCCGTGGCCGGCTGCGCTCCCCGAGAGCGTCAGCGTGTCGTCACTGGTCGCCCACCACGACGGGCACGGCGTGCCGGTCGCCGTGATGGACCTCCCCGACCAGCAGCGTCGACGGATCGCGTCGATCAGCGACCGCGACGAGCACGTCGCCATGATCGGTGGTCCCAACGCGCCGATCCCCGAGGTGCTCGCCGCCTACGCCAGCTCGCTCGCCCTGCTCAACAGCGCCGACGACGTGCACATCTACGGCATCGATCTGCTCGGGCGCGGCCTCGCCCCGCTCGAGACCCTGCCCCACTGCGGCGGCATGGCGATCAGGAACGAGGCGCTGGCGCTGCGCATCGTGCGCCACCTCATCGACGTGGCCGCCGAGCGCAAGGTGGCGATGGCGGCCACCGGCAGCTCGAACATCTGGGAGCACGCCGAGGTGACGGGCGACCTGCCGCCGCAGGAGGTGCTCCTCGTCAGCGGGACCGACCGCCTGCTGATGTCCACCGAGGGCGCGGTGAGCAACCTGCTCGGCCCGTTGACCACGCTGATGAACGAGGCCGTCGGTGTCCGCATCCAGGTCGTCCTGACCGGGTTGCCGCGGGTCGTCACCAACCGCCTCGGCATGAACATCGAGCGTCGCTTCGTGTTCCAGCTCGCCGACGCCAACGAGTACGCCATCGTCGGCGCCAGCAAGCCGCTCGGGTTGCAGCTGTCGATGCCCCGCCGGGCGGTCGACGTGCCGTCGAAGCGGATCATCCAGTTCGCCCAGCTCGCCGCTCCGGGTCGGGCGGAGGGGCCGGTCATCCAGCAGCTCGCCGAGCGCCTGCCTGCCGCGACCACGCGCCCGCCTCGCCCGTTCGCCGACGTGTCCTGGCCGCAGCCGTGGGAGCAGGCGCCGATCGACCGGCTGACACCGCCGGCGCACCTCGTCAGCCCGCTGCCGGTCGCCATCGACACGCAGACCGGGGAGTGGGCGTGGGTCGACGCCGTCGACGACGGGCCGGTGTTCGCCATCGCCGGCCCGCCGAAGAGCGGGCGCAGCTCGGCGATGGCGGCGATGGCACGGTTGGCGGCGCATGGCGGGTGGTCCGTGCTCGACGTGACCATGTCGCGGCGCTCGCCGCTGGCGACCTGGGACGACCCGGCGATCAGCCGTCACGTCGCGCCCGACGACCTCGCCGCCGCGCTCGAGGCGCGCGACGGCAACGTGCTCGTGCTCCTCGACGACCTGCAGCGACTGACCTCCTACGACCCGCTGGAGGCGGCCCTCGCCCACCGCGACCGGGTGCTGCTCGTCGTCAGCGGCCCGCCGGACTTCCTCGGCAGCCGGTTGGGGATGCTGCGCAGCTTCCCCGTCGCCGGCGCCGGGTTGCTGCTGGCGCCGACGGGTTCGCTCGATGGCAGCGCCGTCGGCCTGCGCCGGCTGACCCCGGAGATGGTCGCCAACCCGCGCCCGGGCCGGGCATCCTCGCCGTCGCCGGCGAGCCATCCGACGTGCAAGTGCCGCTGGTGACGATGTCGCGCTCAGCCAGGTGGGTGAGCGCCGAAGCGAAGCGGAGGCGAACTCGGCAGAAGCGAAGGAGCAGCTTGCCTGCGAGCTGAGCCCAAGCGTGATGTCGCTCAGCGTGCTCCGTGTCGATAGGTGATCGAGATCGCGCGGTTCGGCGTGGGCCACCTTGGGCACGCAGTGCTCCCAGTCGTGCTGACAGGCGCCGCCCATGACGAACAGGTCGCCGCGGCCGAGATCGAACGACCTCGCCGTCGCTCGACCTGCCGCCACGCGGGCCGTAGACGGAACGGCCTGGCGGCGCCGACGCTGACGATGGCGACGACCGGGTCGTCGATGGTGTGGCGATGGCGGTCGCCGTGCCAGGCGACCGAATCGTTGCCGTCGCGGTAGCAGTTGAACCCGATCGAGTCGAACGACTCGCCGTAGTGGGCGCTGAGCACGCGCCGCATCTCGGCGAGCACGGGCAGCGGCTCGACCCCGTCGGCCGGCGTCCACCACGACGTCAGCCGCGGCTCGGGGAGTCGCCGCTCCCACATCGTGACCGTGCGCTGACGACCACGTCAGCTCGCGCCAGAGCTGGTCGAACACGGCCTGCTCGCCGTGCAGCCAGCCGGGCGCGTGGTCGATCCAGCTGTGGTCGTCGAGGTGCGTGCGGCGCAGCTCGCCGAACGTGACGTCGACGGCGGGCTCGTCGAACCCGAACAACGATCCCTGCAGATGCAGAGCGGACATGTGTTCGATGGTCGCGCGATCCCGAGCCGCGCGTCAAGGCGGCGAGACTGCGACGGTGTTGGTCCCCGTCGAGGCAGGCGATCCCCGGCTCGCCGACTACGTCGAGCTGCCCGATCCGGCGGCACGGCGGCGCATCGAGCGCGACGAGCTCTTCGTCGTCGAGGGCCTCACGGCGATCACCCGGCTGCTGTCGTCGGGACACCCGATCCGGTCGGTGCTGATCACCCCCCAGGCGTTGCGCACGACTCGACCTCGACAGCGTGGACGCCCCGGTCTACGTCGCCTCGCGTGACGTCCTGGCGGCGACCGTTGGTTTCGACCTGCACCGCGGCGCGGTCGCCGTTGCCGAGCGCCGGCCGCTGCCGACCGTCACCGATGCCGTCGCCGGCACCGCGCGGATCGCCGTCCTGGAGGGGCTCAACGACCCGGAGAACCTCGGCGCCATCGCCAGGTCGGCGAGGGCGTTCGGCATCGGCGCCCTCGTGCTCGACCCGACCTGCATCGACCCGTACTACCGGCGGACGATCCGCGAGCATGGGCGAGGTCCTGTTCCTCCCCGTCGCCAGAGCGACGTCGTGGCCCGACGAGCTGGACACGCTGGGTCACCTCGGCTTCGAGACGTGGGCGCTCACGCCCGACGTCGAGGCCGAACCGATCTGGTCGCTCGAGGTTCCCGAGCGCGTCGCCCTCGTGCTCGGCGCCGAGGGGGCGGGGCTGTCACGCGGGGCGTGTGCCGCCGTCGCCCGTCAGGTGCGCATCCCCATCGCCGCCGACGTCGACTCGCTCAACGTCGGTCACGCCGCCGCCGTCGCCTTCGCCGTCGTCACCCGCTGAGGGAACGCCCGCACCGGGCCGGAACGCCGCGTCGTCGGCGCGGGCGCGCTGCTGCATCTGCTCCATCGTCGTCGCCATCGCCTTGGCGGCGCCCTCATGGGACATGATCTTCGCCATCACCGCCCGCCCGGCGCCGCCCATCAGGTCGGCCTGGTTGTCGTGGAGGTACTGCGCCGAGGCGCGTAGGCCGGAGGTGTAACCGTTGATCTCCGGCACCACGTAGCGAGCGACGAGGTCCCACGAGCGCAACGTCGCCTCGCGGTCGGCCCAGTCGTGGGCGAACCCGAGCACGACACCGAACCCGCCGGTGATGTCGTAGAGGTGGCGGATCGCCCGCACGAGGTCGTCCGGCGTGCCGACGACCGCCGCGCCTGCCCCCTCGGCCCCGCCCTGGGTCGTGCGGTCGAGAAGGTCCCATGGATCGTCGACGGCCACCGCACCCGGACGCCCGAGCGTCCAGACGTTGT
>CAVVMS010000029.1:0-146455 GCA_963749315.1 uncultured Acidimicrobiia bacterium | reverse complement strand
AAGACGCTGCTCGTGTCGCTGTGCCTCAACAACCATCCCGACGACCTGTCGATCGTCATCGTCGACTTCAAGGGCGGCGTGGACCACGACGCCGTCCGCCCGATCCCCCACGTCGTCGACGTCTCGACCAACCTCGACATCGAGCAGTTCCGGCGGACGATCGTCATGCTCAAGGCGGAGTCGCGGCGGCGCCAGGACCTGCTCGCCTCGGCCGGGGCGAGCAACCTCGACTCGTACCGCCTGGCCCGGCGCAGCCGACCGGAGCTGCCGGCGCTGCCGCGGCTGCTCGTCGTCGTCGACGAGTTCGGTGAGCTGCTGGCGAGCGAGGGCGGGCGCGAGCAGCTCAAGGAGCTGGAGTCGATCACCCGCATCGGCCGCGCCCTCGGCCTCAACCTGCTGCTCGTCACGCAGAACTTCGAGGGCGCGCTGCCGGCCCAGATCGACGCCAACACCGGGCTGCGCGTCTGCCTGCGCGTCGGCAAGCCCGCACATTCCAAGGCCGTCCTCAACTCGGGCATCGCCGCGACGATCCCCGACCGCTTCGTCGGGCGGGCGTACGCCCGGTTCCACGGTCGCGAGCTGATCGAGTTCCAGACGGCGCGGGTGGCGGGGCGGCGTCGTGACCTCGCCTCCGACCGACACATCGGTCGACGTGCGCATCG
Organism: uncultured Acidimicrobiia bacterium; assembly: GCA_963749315.1. Lineage (GTDB taxonomy): Bacteria > Actinomycetota > Acidimicrobiia > Acidimicrobiales > Ilumatobacteraceae > JALZMG01. The sequence continues at coordinate 145,793 of CAVVMS010000029.1, read as the reverse complement.
TCCCGTTCGAGACGTTGTCGGCGCCGGCGCCCGACCGCCGGCCGGAGGACGTGCCCGTCGAGGAGACCGACATGTACGCCCTCGTCGCCGCGATCCGCGACGCGGCAACCGAGAGCGGCTGGTCGCGCAGCTCCGTGCCGTGGCCGGCTGCGCTCCCCGAGAGCGTCAGCGTGTCGTCACTGGTCGCCCACCACGACGGGCACGGCGTGCCGGTCGCCGTGATGGACCTCCCCGACCAGCAGCGTCGACGGATCGCGTCGATCAGCGACCGCGACGAGCACGTCGCCATGATCGGTGGTCCCAACGCGCCGATCCCCGAGGTGCTGGCCGCCTACGCCAGCTCGCTCGCCCTGCTCAACAGCGCCGACGACGTGCACATCTACGGCATCGATCTGCTCGGGCGCGGCCTCGCCCCGCTCGAGACCCTGCCCCACTGCGGCGGCATGGCGATCAGGAACGAGGCGCTGGCGCTGCGCATCGTGCGCCACCTCATCGACGTGGCCGCCGAGCGCAAGGTGGCGATGGCGGCCACCGGCAGCTCGAACATCTGGGAGCACGCCGAGGTGACGGGCGACCTGCCGCCGCAGGAGGTGCTCCTCGTCAGCGGGACCGACCGCCTGCTGATGTCCACCGAGGGCGCGGTGAGCAACCTGCTCGGCCCGTTGACCACGCTGATGAACGAGGCCGTCGGCGTCCGCATCCAGGTCGTCCTGACCGGGTTGCCGCGTGTCGTCACCAACCGCCTCGGCATGAACATCGAGCGTCGCTTCGTGTTCCAGCTCGCCGACGCCAACGAGTACGCCATCGTCGGCGCCAGCAAGCCGCTCGGGTTACAGCTGTCGCTGCCCCGCCGGGCGATCGACGTGCCGTCGAAGCGGATCGTCCAGTTCGCCCAGCTCGCCGCTCCGGGTCGGGCGGAGGGGCCGGTCATCCAGCAGCTCGCCGAGCGCCTGCCTGCCGCGACCACACGCCCGCCTCGCCCGTTCGCCGACGTGTCCTGGCCGCAGCCGTGGGAGCAGGCGCCGATCGACCGGCTGACACCGCCGGCGCACCTCGTCAGCCCGCTGCCGGTCGCCATCGACACGCAGACCGGGGAGTGGGCGTGGGTCGACGCCGTCGACGACGGGCCGGTGTTCGCCATCGCCGGCCCGCCGAAGAGCGGGCGCAGCTCGGCGATGGCGGCGATGGCACGGTTGGCGGCGCACGGCGGGTGGTCCGTGCTCAACGTGACCCTGTCGCGGCGCTCGCCGCTGGCGACGCTGGGACGACCCGGCGATCAGCCGTCACGTCGCGCCCGACGACCTCGCCGCCGCGCTCGAGGCGCGCGACGGCAATGTGCTCGTGCTCCTCGACGACCTGCAGCGGCTGACCTCCTACGACCCGCTGGAGGCGGCCCTCGCCCACCGCGACCGGGTGCTGCTCGTCGTCAGCGGCCCGCCGGACTTCCTCGGCAGCCGGTTGGGGATGCTGCGCAGCTTCCCCGTCGCCGGCGCCGGGTTGCTGCTGGCGCCGACCGGCTCGCTCGATGGCAGCGCCGTCGGCCTGCGCCGGCTGACCCCGGAGATGGTCGCCAACCCGCGCCCGGGCCGCGGCATCCTCGCCGTCGCCGGCGAGCCATCCGACGTGCAGGTGCCGCTGGTCAGCGATGCTCCGTGCCGGTAGGTGATCGAGATCCGCGGCTCGGCGTGGCGCGACCTTGGGCACGCGAGTGCTCCCAGTCGTGCTGGCAGGCCCCGCCCATGACGCAACAGGTCGCCGCGACCGAGGTCGAACGAATGCGCGATCGCGATGGCGGCCTGCGGGACGCATGCTCCCAGTCGTGCTGACAGGCACCGCCCATCACCAACAGGTCGCCACGGCCGAGATCGGCTCGCCGCCACCACGCGGCCGTAGACGGAACGGCCTGGCGGCGCCGACGCTGACGATGGCGACGACCGGGTCGTCGATGGTGTGGCGGTGGCGGTCGCCGTGCCAGGCGACCGAATCGTTGCCGTCGCGGTAGCAGTTGAACCCGATCGAGTCGAACGACTCGCCGTAGTGGGCGCTGAGGACGCGCCGCATCTCGGCGAGCACGGGCAGCGGCTCGGCCCGTCGGCCGGCGTCCACCACGACGTCAGCCGCGGCTCGGGGAGACGGCGCTCCCACATCGTGACCGTGCGCTGACGACCACGTCAGCTCGTGCCAGAGCTGGTCGAACACGGCCTGCTCGCCGTGCAGCCAGCCGGGGGCGTGGTCGATCCAGCTGTGGTCGTCGAGGTGGGTGCGGCGCAGCTCGCCGAACGTGACGTCGACGGCGGGCTCGTCGAACCCGAACAGCGAACCCTGCAGGTGCAGAGCGGACATGTGTTCGATGGTCGCGCGATCGCGCGAGCCGGGTCAAGGCGGCGAGACTGCGGGGGTGCTGGTCCCCGTCGAGGCAGGCGATCCGCGGCTCGCCGACTACGTCGAGCTGCCCGACCCGGCGGCCCGCCGGCGCATCGAGCGCGACGAGCTGTTCGTCGCCGAGGGCGTGACGGCGATCAGCCGGCTGCTGGCGTCGGGTCACCGGATCCGCTCGGTGCTCGTCACCGCGCAGGCGCTCGCCCGCTTCGGCGGTCGACCTCGACGGCGTCGACGCCCCGGTCTACGTCGCCTCGCGTGACGTCCTGGCGGCGACCGTTGGTTTCGACCTGCACCGCGGCGCGGTCGCCGTGGCCGAGCGGCGACCGCTGCCGACCGTCGCCGACGCCGTCGCCGGCACCTCGCGGATCGCCGTCCTGGAGGGGCTCAACGACCCGGAGAACCTCGGCGCCATCGCCAGGTCGGCGAGGGCGTTCGGCATCGGCGCGCTCGTGCTCGACCCGACGTGCATCGACCCGTACTACCGGCGGACGATCCGCGTCAGCATGGGCGAGGTGCTGCACCTGCCCGTCGCCAGAGCGACGTCGTGGCCCGACGAGCTGGACACGCTGGGCCAGCTCGGCTTCGAGACGTGGGCGCTCACGCCCGACGTCGAGGCCGAACCGATCTGGTCGCTCGAGGTGCCCGAGCGCGTCGCCCTCGTGCTCGGCGCCGAGGGGGCGGGGCTGTCACGCGGGGCGCGTGCCGCCGTCGCCCGTCAGGTGCGCATCCCCATCGCCGCCGACGTCGACTCGCTCAACGTCGGTCACGCCGCCGCTGTCGCCTTCGCCGTCGTCACCCGCTGAGGGAACGCCCGCACCGGGCCGGAACACCGCGCCGTCGGCGCGGGCGCGCTGCTGCATCTGCTCCATCGTCGTCGCCATCGCCTTGGCGGCGCCCTCGTGGGACATGATCTTGGCCATCACCGCCCGCCCGGCGCCGCCCATCAGATCGGCCTGATTGTCGTGGAGGTACTGCGCCGAGGCGCGTAGGCCGGAGGTGTAGCCGTTGATCTCCGGCACCACGTAGCGGGCGACGAGGTCCCACGAGCGCAACGTCGCCTCGCGGTCGGCCCAGTCGTGGGCGAACCCGAGCACGACGCCGAACCCGCCGGTGATGTCGTGGAGGTGGCGGATCGCCCGCACGAGGTCGTCCGGCGTGCCGACGACCGCCGCGCCCGCCCCCTCGGCGCCGCCCTGGGTCGTGCGGTCGAGGAGGTCCCACGGATCGTCGACGGCCACCGCACCCGGACGCCCGAGCGTCCAGACGTTGTACTCGTTGTGCCAGCGATGGAGGCCGTGCACGGCCTCCCGCCGCGCCTGCTCTGCGCTCTCGGCGAGGTGGAACGCCATCAGCACCCGCCAGTCGCGGCGATCGACGGCCGAGCCGTGCTTGGCGGCGGCCTCCTCGGCGAACGCCCACTGCGTCGGCAGCGCCTGCAGCCCCTCGGTCGAGTTGGAGGCGATCGACAGCACGCCGATGCCGTACTTCCCGGCGATCTGCATCCCCGACGGCGAGATCGACGACGCCGTCGCCATCGGCATGTCCTCCTGCACCGGCAGCAGCTGCAGCTGGGCGTCGCGGAGCGTGATCCAGTCCGACTCGTAGGTGAAGCGGTCCTCGCCACGGAGCAGGCGGATGATCACCCCCAGCGCCTCGTCCTGGCGGTCGCGCAGCAGGACGGGGTCGATGCCGTGCGTGCGGGCGTCCGACGGCAGGGCGCCGGGCCCCGAGCCGAACATCGCCCGGCCCCGCGTCATGTGGTCGAGCTGGACCATCCGCTGGGCGACGTTGAACGGGTGGTGGTACGGGAGGCTGACGACGCCGGTGCCGAGGCGGATCGTGTGGCTGACCTGGCCGGCGGCGGCGAGGAACATCTCCGGCGAGGCGATCGTCTCCCAGCCCGACGAGTGGTGCTCGCCGCACCAGAACTCGTCGAAGCCGAGGCGATCGAGGTGGGCGACGAGATCGAGGTCGCGCTGGAACATCAGCGTCGGGTGCTCACCGGTCGGGTGGTGGGGAGCGAGGAACGATCCGAAGCGCAGCCGGGGCATTCGTCGGACGTTACGGCGACGTCGTGCGAACACGTCGCGGGTTGGCGGGCGAAGAGGTCGCGGACGAGTGGCTCGAAGTGTTCGAGCGGAAGGTTGTCGTAGGCGGGGTCGAAGCAGTTCTGGTCCCAACGGGCGCAGAACTCGACGCACGCTTCGTAGTGCGGGTGGTCGCGGTGGCGGTCGCGGGCATTGCGGTCACCGTCGTAGTGGTGGAACCAGTAGTACCCCTGGAAGAGGCCGTGGTGCTCGACCACCCACCAGTTCTGCTCGTTGATGTAGGGCCGGAGCAGTGCCGCAGCGACCTGGGAGTGATTTGCGGTCCCGATGACGTCGCCGATGTCGTGGAGCAGCGCGACTGCGATCGTCTCGTCGTCGGCGCCGTCGCGTTCGGCTCGCGTCGCTGATTGCAGCGAGTGCCCGAGTCGGCTGACTGGGTACCTGGACGGTCCGTCCATCAGTCGCAACCAACCGAGGACCCGGTCAGCTTGGGTGTCGATCAGTTCCTGTTCCTCGGCGAACGCCAGGTCGTAGTCGGCGCGGGAGAACTGCGCCATTGCCGTCGGGGTGATTCGCTGGGCGATCGACGTGTCCACGCCAGCCATCATCGCACCGTCCAGGCGGTGGAGGCCCACATCGCGTCGGGCGCCATCCCGGTCATCCGGTCGAGGTGGCCGCACACCTCGTCGACGTTGAAGTAGACGTCCTGCAGGTGGCGGGGTCCGTCGGGACTGAACGCCGTGCGGGCGTGGAGCACCCGGTCTCCGTGCACGAAGAGGCTGTCGCCGGCGTCGAGCCGGAACGTGACAGCGAATGCGGGGTCGCACACGAGGTTCCCGAGGAGGCCGTACGCCCGGTACCACTCGGCCAGGTCTGGATGGTCCGGTGCGAGCGGTTGGCGCAGCTGGTTCGAGAACCGCAACCGGGCGTAGCCGCCCTCAGGATCGCGGACGACGAGTGGGGACCGCCACTGGTTGTCGGCCGTCTTGGAGTACTGGCGGAACCCGACCTTGACGCGGCTGAGCACCTCGACCGCATCGACATCGAGGGCCTCCAAGGCGTCGAGGACGGCGAACCCGTCAACGACCACGCTGTCACCGCCGGTCGCCTCGTTGACGATCATGGCCAACACCTGCCCGCTCGGAGGGTACCGATACTGGGCGTTGTCGTTGTGGGGTACGAGCGCCTCGGCGGTGAACGCGACGTTGAACCCTGCCGGATCGATCATCACGTCGAAGATGAACCCGAGCGAAGTATCGACCAACGTCACGCCCAGCGATCGACACGTCTCGATCACCGATCCCGGCGCGGTCGGCGACTCAGTGACGATGACGGCTCCCTCGTCACGTAGCGCCTCGAACATCGTCCGACGCACCGCCTCATCACCCAGCGCGGCCTCGTGCCGGACGCGAGTGACATCGTGACCAGCCCGCCACAAGCACGGTTGATGGCGGCCCCGGCGGGCCATCGTGGAGATCGCCGCGAAATCGGACGGCGTGAACGTCGAGCGGTGGCCGTCGTCCCACTCGATCGTCAGCGATCCGTCGCTGGCGTCCACCGAACGAGGCGCCACCGCGACCCGCCACGGCTGGAAGCGGCGCTCATCGGTCTGCACGATGCGGCACGCGTCGCACCGGCAATTGTCACGCAACCACTCCGACAACAGGGCCCACTCGTCCCCGCCGTCGTCGGTGACGACCACCATGTCGGACGACCTCAGTCGGGCGCCACCGATCGTGACTGGGAGTACGGACGCAGGCACGACATCCATCATGCTGCTTCTGGACGAGGACCTCCCACGCAACGCGAGCGGCACCGCCGCGTCGGTAGCCTGCCGCTTCGTGATCGGGAGGTGGACCGGCCGTGTCTGACGGGGAGACCGGGAGCGTCAACACGGACGCGCTGTGTGAGGCGGCGGAGTCGGTACGCACGGCGCTGACCCCGAACGTGGAGCTCCCTGCGCTGGTGTTGCCAACGCTGAGCTCCGGTGTCGCGACCGAGGCGATCGGGCTCCTGGTGTCGAAGTACAACGCAATGACCGGCGCACTCGGAGCCAATGCGGAGTTGATCGCCCGAGCGGCCATCCTCGGTGCCTTCGATGCCGTCCTGGTCGACGCGATCTCGTCCCGCAATCCGTCGGAAGGGGATGGTGACTGATGCCGGGCGGCACCGGGTTGGACACGGCGGCAGCCCTCGACGCCGACGCCGCGGATCTCTCGTCACTCGCCACCGCGCTCAGCGCTCGCGCCGAGGCAGTCGGGACGGCGCTTTCGACCGCCCACGCACGAGGGTGGAGGGCCTCGCCGATCACTGGTCGGGAAACCGCGCCACGGGGGTGATCGTCGCCGGCACGTCGTACCTCGACCTGGTCGCCCCGGTTGTCGGGGCACTGGAGTCAGCCGCCGCCATCGCATCGACATGGTCGACGCTCGCCGCCGATGCGGCCGACGACGTACGGCAATGGCAGTCAACCGTCGACACGTTGGAGAGCGAGGCCGCGAGGGGGATCGAGTATCCAGGACAGCGCAGCGACTTGGTGAATGCCCAGGGCCGGGTGCACGAGATCCGTGAGCAGTGGCAGCTCGACTCGGCCACCAAGGCCGAGGAGCTCGCTGGATCGCTGACCGCGCTCGACATGGCGACGTTCACCACCGTGGCAGTCAGCGACGTGTCGATGCTCTCGAACGACTGGTACTACCCAGCGCTCTCGCTGATCGCCGTGAAGACAGGCATCGATCTCGGAACCCTCGACCCAACCGGACGTGCCGCGAAGGCGGCGGCCGAGCGAGCGGAGTGGATGGGGACCGAGGACGGCGCAACGTTCTTCCTGATCTTCGACACGGCGAACCAGGGCGATCTCGGTGCGGCGGACGGCAACCTGTCCACGCACGACATCGAGGCGGCGTGTGATCCCGCCCGTGTCGAAGCGCTGCTCCGTCAGGCTGCTGAGGAGCAGGGCTTCGAGTGGGATCCGGCCGAGCTCAGCCTGATGGTTTCGCAGATCACCGCAACGGCGTGGATGATGCGCTGCGGACCCGGAGACGTCCTGGGAGGACGTCGATGACGAGGTCGGAGTGTGGGACACGGTCACCGAGTTCACACGTGAGCACGTCTTCGCTCCCGTCGTCGCCTTCGGGGTTGGTGCACTCTGCTACAGCGCCGCCGCCGGCGCCACCGTCGCGACTGGCGGCGCGGCTGCCCCCGTCTCGCTCGGGGCGGCGGCGTACTGCGGTGGGCTCAGTGCCGCAGCCGGCTCCGCCGCGCAGCGGTGGGCGAACGGTGAGGGACTCGACGGTGCCCTCGAGGGGTTCACCGATCCCCGGGCGTGGGCGATCGGCGGTCTGACGGGGATGGCCTTCCAGGGGGCGACCAACTACCTGCTTCGTGCCCCTTCGACCGCGGCGGTGTTCAGGGGGGACGGGCGCATCGTCGACGACATCTTCGACAACGGGTTCTCGGCGAGCAATCCGTCGATGCCGCTGGCCGAGCATCTCGCTGGCGGAAACGGGCTGGTCTCCACGAGCCGCAGCCAGTTCGTCGCCGAGGGGTTCGCCGTCCAGCACCGCGGCGTGACCTACATCATCGACGATGTCGGCGGAACCCCGGTCCAGTACTCGAGGCAGTTCTCGCATCTCCTCGGTGAGCAGGAGGTCGTCTTCTCCAGGATCGTGCCGTCGCAGATCCGCGGCGCAGTCGGTCCCAACGGCGTCTTCGTGCCGAACCCGAGCTACGTCCCGCCCATGCCCATCGCGGCGCAAACGGTTTCTGCGCCTGCACTCTTCGGAGGTCTCACCGGCGTCGAAGCGAGCGAACTGGCCAGCGGTGTTTCATCCTGACGGTTCACGGCCGGCGAGATTCGTCGAGATCTCCACCCGCCGCCGGCTCGACGGGCAACTCCTCTGGAGGCGACTCGACGAGGGCTGTGTCGTCACGGCGACCGTGGGCGAGCATCTGCTCGGCGGAACACCGTTCGATGACGTCGAGGATGCACTCGCCGAGCCTCCGGCAGCGAGCTCGAAGCCGTCGGGCTGCTGATGGCCTGCAACCGCTTCAGGCGCGATGCGTTCGTGTCGTCGCTTGCTCGCCAGATGTCGGCGGGGCTCGGGTGCTACCTCGTCCGCCAGCAAGCACCCTGTCGACCCCACGCAGTTGGTTGCCTCGCTCGATGAGACCGATCTGGATGCCGTCGCGACGATCGACGAGTCCGCTGCGCACATCGAGGCGTGGATCGCGAGCTGCCGACCTCGAGGATCTCCGATGGCGCCGCTAGACCTCGGCGCGAGCCGATCCCGTTCCCAGCGTGCCGCGCCATCTGACTCCCGGAGACCTCACCAGGGGCGCGATCCTGCACGCCCACCGGAGCGCTGCGTACATGCAATCGGCCGCGCCCGCTGGCCGACGACTTGGAGGCCGCGGGGTTTCGACCCGAACGGCTCGGCGATCTCACGCGGCGCGGACGTCGGTGGCCCCCAGGCGATCCCTGTGCTGCTGCGCTGGCTCCCACGAATCGCCAACGACGACGTCAAGGTCGACATCGTCGCGGCGCTCGCGTCGCCGTGGGCCCGGCCCGGCGTGCTCGCCCCCCTCGTCGCGGAGTACAGGAAGTCCCAGGCGGCCGGGCCCGACGGCGCTAGGCATCCGCGCCGGCGATCTGTACCACCCTGGCCAGGATCGCTGACGACTCCATCGCCGAGGACCTGCTCGAGATCGCCGCCAATGATGCCGACGGCGACGAGCGAGGGATGGCGATCGTGGCGTTGGGAAACCTGCAGGACCATCGCGATCGCGATCGCGCTCCTCGTCGAACTCCTCGACGAACCGGCCGTCACGCTGTTCGCAGTCCTCGGACTCAGCCCGGGCCGACGCTCGCCAGGAGATGCCGGCGCTGCTGACGACAGCGGGCCACCCGAACCCGATCGTTCGAGCCGTCCTGCGCCAGACCGTGCGTCGATGGTCAGCACCCGAAGCCTGAGCCGCTGGCGTCTCGCCGATCAGTCCGTTGACACCGCAAGTTCAGCCGACGGTCGCGCGGCAAATGCGGTGACGATGGATGGCAGGGCGACGGTTGCGCCCGCCGCGCGTGTGGCCTCACGCAGGCGCAGTTCGAGAGTGTCGAGGTCGAGCTCGGCGACGCTGACCCGTCCGGTGCGTTCGATGGCCGGCGCGACTCACCGGATGATGTCAGCAAGGAAGTTGTAGCCGCCGAACGAGTCACCGCCGCCCACCAAGCTTTCAGCCCGCAGGTTCGGCTCGAACAGGCCAGCTGCCTCGAAGCAGGCGCGCAGCCCGAGCCCCATCGTCAGGTTCGTACCGGCGGTGCCGAACGTCGACACCAGCAACGCGCCCGTACGGTCCCACACGTCGACGGTCGGCATTGACATGAATGGATCAGCCGCGTGCCACTCCTGGAACGCCACCAACCCGCCGCGGCGCACGGCGGCGACAGCAGCCTCGAGCGCCTCGACCGGATCGGCCAGGTACATCAGCACGAACCGGCCGATCACCGCATCGAACTGATCATCGGGAACATCGCTGCGGATGTCGCCGGCGATGAACCCGACGTTGGTCACGCCCCAGCAGCAGCCCGGGCTGTGGCCGCGGCGACCGCCGATTGGTCCCGCTCGATCCCCACCACCGATCCAGTGGGGCCGACAAGGCTGGCGGCAAGCAATGTGACATCACCGAAGCCTGCTCCCATGTCGAGGACGCGATGCCGGGCTCAAGACCGGCCGCAACGAGCGCCCGTCGTGTGAGCGGCTCCATGAACGATGCCTGCGTGTTCAGCCGGCGGCGTTCGACGTCGTCGTGTCCCAGGATGTAATCGGCATCGTTGGCAAGGTCCATTGCTGCTAGCCAACATCGGTCCGGCCGGCACGTCGTGAAGAAAACCTGATGATGTCATGACCTCTGGTGCCGAGGGCAGTGAGCAGGTCGGCGTGGTCGCTGGCGTTCTGGGTGGCGTAGCGCTCGGCGTAGTCGACCATCGCTTCGTCGAAGGTGGCGGCGGCGCCCGAGGTAGGCGCTGATGGCGATCGGGTCGCCGGAGCGGGCGTGGGCGCGGGCCAGCGTCCACGCACAGCAGGAGCCGTACAGGCCGAGGCCGTGGGGCGACAGGATGTCCAGATCGGCGCCGCCCTTGTTGTCCCAGAGCTGACGGACGTAGTAGTCGCGGGTGGTGCCGTCGAGGACGGCGGTGCGCTGCCAGCCGAGCAGCACATCGCTGGCCGCCTGCATCAGCCGCTGGCCCTCGACCACGCGTTGGCCGTGGTTGTCGTGTTCGCTCGGTCCGAGGTAGCGCTCGAGGACGGACGTCTCGGCCTCTTTGAACTGCAGGAGCAGCGGGTCGTTGTCGTCGCGGCCGAGCAGCAGCAGCACCCAGTCCCGGGTCCCGACGCTGCCGACCCCGACGACCTTGCGGGCGACGTCGACGACGCGGAACCGGCCGAGGAGCACTCGGCGGTCTGCGGACAGGGTGGAGATGTAGGCGCCGAGCAGGGCGTCGACGTCGCCGAGCACGGCCTTGGCGTGATGGTCGCCGATCAGTTCGGCGAGGCGCACGAGCAGCGGTGGGCGGTTCACGAACCGGCGCTCGCCGCCGCCGACCTCGGTGAGGCGTGTCATCGCCCGCACGTTGTCCCTGGTGCGGGCGCGGGCCGTGACCTGCTCGAGGGCGCGGGTGTCCTTGGCGCCGGCGAGCGGACCCCAGCGTGAGATCAGCTCCCGAGCGTCGAGCGGGCGTACCAGATGGCCATCGATCCCATGGCGGCGAAGTCGTGCATCGCCGACCGGTACGTGGCGGCCGCCGTTCGCACGATCGTCGCCCGGCGGTCGGCGTCGAGCCGGCGTTCACGTCCAACGACGGCGAGGCTGGCGCACAGCCGCTTTACGTCCCACTCGAACGGGCCGGGCAGCGTCTCGTCGAAGTCGTTGACGCTGAACACGAGGCGACGGTCGGGGGCGGCGAAGGCTCCGAAGTTGACGAGATGGGCGTCACCACACAGCTGGACACGCAGCCCGGTGTGCGGCCCCGTCGCCAGGTCGGCCGCCATGACCGCCGACGCGCCACGGAAGTAGGCGAACGGCGAGGCCGCCATCCGCCCGTACCGGGCGGCGACCAGTTCGGGGATCCGCGTGCGGGCCTGGGCGGCGAGAAGCGCGAGCGGATCACGGTCGCTCCGCGGGCACCCAGGCGGCGAGCGCCGAGCGCGCCACCTCGCCGCGAGCCCGACGGCCGCTGGCCGCCCGCTCAGCCACCGTCAGATGGCGACGCGGTTCCCCGTGCCCGACGGCAGACCTCTTGGACCGGATGCTCATGCTGCGACCTCCTGTCGGCGCGGTGTCATCGGTGGCATCGGCGGGTGCCGAAGCGAGGTGAGAGATGTGCGCACATAGAGAGCACATCTCTCACCGTGTGCAGCAACACTCGGATGGGCCGCTCGGCATGACACCCAGAGCATCATCGCCGTGCAGGCGGTTCTCTGGTGGAGACGACGGGACTCGAACCCGCAACCCCCGCCTTGCAAAGGCGGTGCGCTACCAGTTGCGCCACGTCCCCGAGCAGCCGATCACGCTACCGGTCAGTCGTCCTTGAGCGCGACGGCGTTGGGCGTGACGTTGACCTTCGGCTCGTACTCGGCGACCTCGACGATGCGGCCCTCCTGGGCGAACGCGGCGCGCAACTCGTTGCGGCAGGTCTCGCACGGCCCGTGGAAGCGCTCCTCGACCTCTCGGCCGCAGCGCGGGCAGACGATGTTCACGGCGACGAACCTAGCGACCGTGGTCAATCGAGCACCCGCTGCAGGTAGGGGTTGGCGAACGTGCGGTCGGGGTCGAGCTCGTCGCGGGCGGCTTGGAAGTCGTCCCACTGCGGGTAGCGAGGAGCCAGCGTCTCGGCTCGCTGTCCGTGCAACTTGCCCCAGTGCGGTCGCCCTTGCAGCTCGTCCATGATCCGCTCGACGCCGGCGAAGTACTCCTCGTACGGCGCACCGCGGTACTGGTGGACGGCGATCCAGCCGGACTGCCGGCCGAACGCGGTCGACAGCGGGATGTCGTCGGCGGCGGACACGCGCACCTCGATCGGGAACAGGATCGGTGTCGGCAGCGTGGCGGCGAACGTGCGCAGGGCGCGGACGGCGTCGGCGAGGTGCTCGATCGGGATGCCGTACTCCATCTCGACGAAGCGCACGCGGCGTGGGCTGCAGAAGACCCGATCGCTGCGGTCGACGAGGTCGCGCTCCCCGCCGCCGACGTGACGACCTTGGCCAGCCGCGGCGCGGCGCGGGGGAACCGTCGGCCGACCCGGCAGACGAGCCCGAAGCCGACGTTCTCACCGAGCCACTTGTCGCGGGCGTAGGCGAGTCGGGGTTGCGGCCGCAGCGGCTCGTCGGTGCGAACGTTGCGCTTCACCTGGCATCGACGCCCACCGCCGGGCATCCAGTACAGCTCGAAGTGGTCGACGGCGGCCGCCTGCTCGACGAGCCCGTCGAGGATGTCGTCGAGCGGTTCGACGGTCTCCCGGGCGTGCAGGCGGAAGGCAGGGACGCACTGCAGGGTCACCTCGGTGACGATCCCCAGCGCGCCGAGTCCGACACGTGCGACGCGCAGCAGGTCGGCGTCGAGGCGACGCACCTCGCCGCGACCGTCGACCAGCTCCATCCCGACGACGGTCGTCGCCAGGTTGCCGAGGCCGAGGCCGGTGCCGTGGGTGGCGGTGGCGATGGCGCCGGCGATCGACTGCTGGTCGATGTCGCCCAGGTTGGGCATCGCCAGCCCGACAGCGGCGAGCGCCTCGTTCAAGGCGTGCAGGCGGATCCCGGCCTCGACACGGACCCGGCCGGCCGGCACGTCGACGTCGAGCACGCGGGCCATCCGGTCGAGCGACACCTGGATCCCGTCGGTCGACGGCCGCCGCCGTGAACGAGTGCCCGGCGCCGATCGCCTTGACCCGCCTGCCAGACTCGTGGGCCCGACGCACGACGCCGGCGAGCTCGTCGACCACCCGCGGCTCGACCCGATCGGCGGCGATCCAGCGCTGGTTGCCGGCCCAGTTGGCCACGGTCGAGGTCACGCCGGGAGCGTAGGCAGTCGAGTACGTGGATGCCTGCCTGCCCGGCATCACGTACTCAGGTGGCAGCACGTACTCGACTGCACCAACATGGGTGCAATGAGTGTCGTGCACGGGACGTGCCATCACGACTGCCCGGACTCGTGCGGGTGGGAGGTCACGGTCGAGGGTGGCGTGGCGGTGAAGATGCGCGGGCGGCCCGACCACCCGTACAGCTACGGCGAGCTGTGCCCCAAGGTCAACCGCTTCCTCGACCGCGTGTACAGCCCCGACCGCGTGCTCCACCCGCTGCGCCGTGTCGGCGCCAAGGGTGAGGGTCGCTTCGAGCAGATCACGTGGGACGACGCCCTCGCCGAGATCGCCGCCCGCCTGCACGACGTCGTCGACCGCCACGGCGCCGAGGCGGTGCTCCCGTTCAGCGACGCCGGCAACCAGAGCCTGCTGTCGATCTCCGGCCTCGACGGGCGCTTCTTCCACCACCTCGGCGCCAGCCTCCTCGAACGGGCGATCTGCGGGCCGACCGTCGGCCACGGCGTGCGGATGACCAACGGCAGCGTCCTCGGCCTCGATCCGCTGGAGTTGCGCCACAGCAAGCTGATCCTGCTGTGGGGCACGAACACCCGGCTCACCAACCGCCACCTCTGGCCGACCATCGAGGCCGCCCGCGCCGACGGGGCCCGGGTCGTCGTCATCGACCCGATCCGCACGATGACCGCCGAGTCGGCCGACGAGTTCGTCCAGCCGCTCCCCGGCACCGACACCGCGCTGATGCTGGCGATGATCCACGTCCTGATCCGCGACGACCTCGTCGACCGGCCGTGGGTCGATGCCCACACCGTCGGTTTCGACGAGCTCGCTGCGCACGTCGCCGACTGGACGCCCGAGCGAGCGGCGGCGATCTGCGGTGTCGACGCCGGCGTCATCGAACAGCTGGCGATCGACTACGGCACGATCCGCCCGGCCGCCATCCGCACGCTGATCGGCGCCGAGCACCACGAGAACGGGGCGATGCTCTACCGCACGATGGCCGTGCTGCCGGCGCTGGTCGGCGCGTGGCAGGACCGCGGCGGCGGCCTCGCTCGCAGCGTCGGCTCGTGGCAGGACGCGCTGGTCGACGGCGCCGCCCTCGTCCGGCCCGACCTGCTCGCCGGGCGCACGCCTCGCCAGCTCAACATGAGCCGCCTCGGCGAGATCCTCACCGACCCCGCGCTCGACCCGCCGGTCGCCGCGCTCGTCGTGTGGAACTGCAACCCGCTCGTGATCGTCCCCAACGCCGAGCTGACCCGGCGCGGCCTCGCCCGCGACGACCTGTTCACCGTCGTCCACGAGCAGTTCCTCAGCGACACCGCGCGCTACGCCGACATCGTCCTGCCGGCGACGACGCAGATCGAGAACACCGACGTCGTGCTGGCGTGGGGCCACCTGTGGATGGGCTGGAACGAGCCGGCGATCGCACCGCTCGGCGAAGCGTGCAGCAACACCGAGCTGTTCCGCCGGCTCGCCCGGGCGATGGGCTTCGACGAGCCGGCGCTCTTCGACGACGACGCCACGCTGCTCGCCCAGGCCCTTGGCAACAAGGTCGACCTCGACGAGCTGCGACGGGTCGGGTGGGTGCGCGTGCCGTACCCGGACGACGGTCGGCCGTGGGGGTCGGGCGAGTTCCCCACACCGTCGGGGAAGGTCGAGCTGTCCAGCGAGCGGCTGGTGGCGATGGGCCAGCCGGCGCTGCCCACGTTCGTCCCAGCTCGCGAGGGCCCGCACGGCGACGCTGACCTGCACGCCCGCTATCCGCTTGCAGCTGATGACCCCGAAGCACCACACCCGCTTCCTCAACTCGGGGTACTCGCACCTGCCCAAGCACGGTCCGGCCGAGGGTGCGCCGTTCGTCGAGCTCGACGCCGCCGATGCCGCGTCCCGCGGCCTCGCCGACGGCGACACCGCACGCGTCTGGAACGACCGGGCAACCGTCGAGCTGCCCGTCCGCGTCACCGGCCGGCTGCGCCCCGGCCTCGCGGTGATCCCGTTCGGCTGGTGGATGACGCAGCACCCCGACGGCCGCGCCGCCAACTCGCTCACCAACGACACGCTCACCGAGTGGGGCGGCGGCGTCGCGTTCAGCGACACGCTGGTCCAGATCGAGAAAACCGCAGGCAGGTAGGCTTCGCCGCATGGCCGGCGAGCTGATCTGGGCCTTCCGCGTCATGCGGTTGCCGTTGCTCGACGCCGGCGGCGCGCACATCGGGCGGGTCCAGGACATCGTCGCCGTGCCGGGCCGGCCGGACACCGCGCCACGAGTCGTCGGGCTGGTGGCCGAGAGCCAGCGGCGCAAGATCTTCGTCAACGCCAACCGGCTGGCCGACATCGGCAACGACGGCGCTCGGCTGCGCAGCTGGGACGTCGACCTCAACCCGTTCCACGCCCGCCACGGCGAGGTGCTCGTCGGAGCAGGTGTCATCGATCAGCGCGTCGGCGACGAGACCGTCAGCGACGTCGCCCTGCTCGCCCACGAGGACGGGCGCGGCAAGTGGTGGGAGATCGCCAAGGTCCGCCTCGTGCGCCGCAACCTGCTGCGCCGCCGGCCGAGCTACCGCCTCGTCGACACCGACGAGGTCCCCGGGCTGTTCCCGCCGATCAGCGAGATCGCCGCCGAGGCGGCGCGCCTGCGCGACATGCACCCGGCCGAGGTGGCCGGCGTCATCCGCGCCCTCCCGCTCGCCCAGCGGCGCCAGCTGGCGGCGGCGATGGACGACGAGCGCCTGGCCGACGTGCTCGAGGAGCTGCCCGAGGAGGAGCAGGTGCGTCTCGTCGAGGGCCTCGACCTCGACCGCCTCGTCGGCGTGCTCGACGAGATGGAGTACGACGACCTCGCCGACCTGCTCGGCCAGATGTCCGGCGAGCAGCAGCGGCGCATCCTCGAGGCGATGGACGCCGAGGACGCCGACGTGGTGCGCCGCCTGCTGGCCTACGAGGAGGGCACCGCCGGCGGGATGATGACGCCTGAGCTGCTCGTGCTCGGGCCGACGGCGACGGTCGCCGACGCGCTGGCCCAGATCCGCCAGCCGGACTGGGTCGTCAGCATCGCCGCCCAGGTGTTCGTCTGCCAGCCCCCGTACAAGGCGCCGACCGGCAAGCTGCTCGGCACGGCCCACGTCCAGCGCCTCCTGCGTGAGCCGCCGAGCGCCGAGCTGCGGACGTGCGTGAGCGAGGATCCCGTCGTCGCGCCGGAGACCAGCGCGCTCGCCGTCGCCGAGGTGCTGGCCAGCTACGACATGCTCGCCGTCGCCGTCTGCGACGAGGCACACCGCCTGCTCGGCGCGGTCACGGTCGACGACGTGCTCGACCGCCAGCTGGGGACCGGGTGGCGGCAACGGGGGGTGACCTCTCGGGCCAGGAGCGCCTGATGGTCAAGCGTCGCGAGGATCTGACCAGCCCGCGGTCGGCCGGCCGGCGGATCGAGGTGCCCTACGACTCGGACGCCTTCGGCCGCTTCAGCGAGGCCGTGGCGCGCTACTTCGGGACGGCCCGCTTCCTCGCCATCCAGACCGTGATCGTGATCGTCTGGATCTTCCTCAACGTGGCCGTCGTCGCCATGCAGTGGGATCCGTACCCGTTCATCCTGCTCAACCTGGTGTTCTCCACCCAGGCCGCGTACGCCGCGCCGCTCATCCTGCTCGCCGCCAACCGCCAGGAGCAGCGCGACCGGTACCAGGCCGAGCTCGACCGCCAGGTCGCCGACCGGACGAAGTCCGACACCGAGTTCCTCGCCAGGGAGATCGCCGGAGTCCGGTTGATCCTCTCCGACGCCGTCACCGGGGAGGAGCTGCGCGAAGAGCTCGCCGACGTCAAGTCGACGCTCGACGCGATCACCCGCCGCCTCGACGAGCTGGGGAGCCCTCAGGCGACGACGGGCGGCGAGGACGGCGTCGCCGCCGTCGAGGCCCGCTGACCGGCGACGAGGTCGACGAGCTCGACGGTCAGGGCGGCGAACTGGTCGGGGTGCGACAGCGAGGCGAAGTGGTCGGCGGGGAGCTCGCGTCGTGAGGCACCGAGCGCCTGGGCGAGCGCCCGCTGCTTCGACGGGCGCACGATGCGGTCCTCGGTCGTGATCAGGGCGGCGGCCGGAACGCCGAGCGACGAGGCCCACGGACGGGCGTCGTACTTCGCCAGCGCTCGCCCGGCGTCGACCATCGCGAAGGGGTCGTTGCGGGACATCTCGCTGAGCAGCCACGGCACGTACGGCTCGACGTCGTGGCCGGCGTGGAACAGCTTGGGCACGGCGCGGTTGAGGTACCAGCGATAGGCACGGCTGCGCAGCCACGAGCCGGTGATCGGGAACACGCGCCACAGCAGCCGCTCGCGCCACGTCGCGCTCCACTCCAGCGCCGTCGCCTGGACGACGATCCCGGCGACGAGGTGCGGGTGGCGGCGCGCCAGGTGCAGCGACACCGGGCCGCCCATCGAGTAGCCGACGGTCACGACACGGCCGAAGCCGAGCTCGCGGGCCGCCGCTGCGGCGTCGTCGGCGGCGTCCTCGAGCGTGAACGCGCCCGGTGCGCGCAGGCCGCGACCATGCCCACGGTGGTCGATGCCGACCACGGTGTAGCGCTCGGCCAGCGCCTCGTAGGCGGTGAAGAACTGCAGGTCGCTCGATGCCGTCCAGCCGTGCAGCAGCAGCACGACAGGCGCGGCCGGGTCGCTGTGGCGGTGGATGCGGACGAACAGCTCGCCGCGATCCGTGCGGATCAGGCGACCTTCCGGGAGCCACGGCAGGCGCAACGTCGTCATCGGCCCCGAGCGTACGCTCGCACCGTGCCGAGACCGACGTCACCAGGTGCGCTCCGCGACCGGGCACTGGCGTCGTGGCGTCGGCGGCGGGGCACGACGCCGCCCGCCCCCGACCCGACCGGCTTCTACCGCGCCGGCGAAGCGGGTGACGGGCCGCGTGGCGAGGTGCTGGCCAGCGAGCCGATCGCACCGCCGACCGGTGCCGTGGCGTGGCGGGTCCGCTACCGGACGATCGACGCCAGCGGCCGGCCTGTCGCCGCGTCGATGGCCGTCGCTGCCCCCGCCGGCATCACCCCGCGCCCGCGGCCGCTCGCCGTCTGGGTGCACGGCGCCGTCGGCGTCGCCCCCGGATGCGGACCCTCGCGGGTCGGGCTGGAGGCGTGGTACGCCGACGACCTGCTGGCCGCAGGAATCGTCGTCGCCGCTCCTGACCTGACCGGGCTCGGCGTCGAGGGCGTGACCCACCCGTACCTCCACGGCACGACGGCCGGGCAGTCGGTGCTCGACGCCGCACGGGCGGCCGCGGCGCTGACGGCAACCGGTGCCGGAGGCAGGGTGGCGATCGCCGGGCACTCCGCCGGCGGCCACGCCGCGCTCTGGGCCAACCAGCTCGCCGCCGGTGACGACGGTGCCGGGCTGGAGGTCGTCGTCGCCGTGCCGATGGCTCCGATCGGCGACCTGGCCGTGGCGATGAACGCGTACGCGCAGATGACGGACATGGCCGCCTTCCCCGTCCAGCTGGCGGCGACCTGGCCCGGTGTCGAACCGGTCGAGGTGGCCGACGTGCTGACGCCGGCGGCGATCGAACGCCTCGACCACCTCCGGAGCGAGCGCCTCGCCGGGCTGACACACGTCTTCTCCGGCGACCCCTCCCGGTGGGTGCGCGCCGACGGGTTGGCCTCGCCGGCTTGGTCGGCGGCGATCGGGCGGCAATCTGCCGGCACTGCGCAGGGCGCTGGTCCGATCGTGGTGGTGCAGGGCGACGACGACACGGCCGTCCGGGTCGAGTGGGCTCGCAGCCTGGTCGACCGTCTCGCCGCGGCCGGCGACGACGTCGAGCTGCGCACCTACCCGGCCGACCACATGAGCGTCGGCGACGCCGCCCGAGCGGACGTCGTGGGGCGCATCATCGGCGCCTTTCAGTGATCTGGGCTCAGCCGGTGTGGGGGATGCCGGTGAACGCCTGGAGGCGGACGCCGCCGCGGGTGACGGCTGCGAGGAGGTCGTCGGTGGGCAGCGAGGCGTCCGACGTCGTCACCACCCCGGTCGGCGCCTCGCCGGCGACGACGAGGTCGACGAAGGCCGCCGCAACGGCCGCGGCCGCGGTCCCGATCAGCTCGGCGATGCCGATGATGTGCGCCGCGCGGCCGCCGTGGTCGTCGTGGCCGCGCGCTTCGACGCGCAGGGCGCCGATGCCACCCTCGCGGTGGGGCGGGCTGAGCATCGGCAGTCGGGCCGTGAACCGGTCGCGACGGGTCGCCGACATCCGCGCGCTGATCCGGTCGACACCTTCGAAGCTGCGGTGCAGCAGCCACGGATCGGGCATCTCGGCGCGGTAGCAGTCGCGGGCGCCGACGGGCTCGGGGAACCAGCACAGCTCGCGACCGCTCCCGGCCGGGCGCTCGATCCACTTCTCGTCCTGCCAGCCGACCGCCCAGCCGCGTAGCGAGCGGTGGTGCTCGCGGGCGCACGCCGGTCCGGCCGTCCCGTGCACGGCGACGTGCAGCTCGTCGACGCCGGCGAGCCGGCCGGCCACGTGACGGGCGAGCAGGCCGCTCAGGCCCGGTGACACCGCCGCACCGACCACGACGGTCGCCCCGGTGAGTCGGGCAGCGTCGTCGAGGTCGAGCAGGGCGCGCACGTCGTCGACCGACCCCGACGTGGAGACGACGTGGACGCCGCGCTGGACCAGCGCACCGGCCGCCTCGGCGTGGGCGCCGCCGCGGGCGAGGACCACGACCGGTGCCTCGACATCCGCGCCGACCAGGCGGTAGCGATCCTGCGTGGTCCGCCGCAACCGCTCGGCCACCACGCCGCCCCCGACGAGGCCGACGGTCGACGCCGGGGTGGTCATCGTTCGGGCAGGTCGATCGGCTGCCAGCCGCCGTGCTGCGGCGGCGTGCCGCCGCGCCCGCGCACCCGCAGCGCGCCGGCGATGAGGCCGGCGAGCGAGAGGGCGACGAGTGCCTGGCGCAACAGCTTCACGGAGATCCCTTCGATTCGGTCCGCCGTCAAGGTACCCGGGCGCCGCGTAGCGTCCGCATCTTGATGGCCCGGTCGAGCGCCAAGTCGCTCCTCCTCACGATCCTCGGCGAGCTCGTCCTGCCCCACGGCGGGACGGTGTGGACGTCGACGGTCGTGGCCGCCCTCGGCACGCTCGGCGTGGAGGAGCGCAATGCCCGCCAGGCGCTGTTCCGGCTCGCCGAGCAAGGCACGATCGCCTCCGAGAAGGAAGGTCGCAAGGCCCGCTGGCAGCTCACCGATCAGGGCCGCCGCCTGCTCGCGACGGGCACCACGCGCATCTACGAGTTCGGCCACGGCGACGACGAGTGGGACGGTCGCTGGCTCGTCGTGTTCTGCTCGGTGCCCGAGGACCAGCGGGCGAAGCGCCACCAGCTGCGCAACGGCCTCGGCTTCGCCGGGTTCGGGTTCCTCGCTCCGGGTGTCGCCGTCTGCCCGCACCTCGACCGGGAACCAGCCGCCAACGCCGTCCTGTCCGAGCTCGGCCTCATCCCCGGCGCCGTCGTGTTCCGCGCCGAGACCGGCAGCCTCGTCGAGCCCGACGAGCTGCTCCGCCGGGCGTGGGACCTCGACGCCCTCGCCGACGAGTACGCCGCGTTCATCACCGAGTTCGGGCGCCGCTCACCGCGCACCGACGAGGCCAGGTTCGCCGCGCTCGTCGAGCTCGTCCACGGATGGCGGCGGTTCCCGTTGATCGACCCGGAGATCCCGGCGCGGCTGCTCCCGGGCCAGTGGCCGCTGGGGCGGGCGAAGCAGCTGTTCGACGCCCGCCACGGCGAGTGGGCACCGCCTGCCCAGGCGTGGTACGAGGAGCAGGAATGTTCCACAACTCCTTGACGAATCGGCTGAGAGTTGTAGTATGAGGAGGGTGACCGCGATCACGTTCGATGTCCATCCGCGCTCCTACCGCCACTGGGAGCTGGCCGTCGACGCACCCGTGGCGACGTTGACGATGCGGGTCACACCCGACGCCGGGCTGCGTGACGACTACGAGCTGAAGCTGAACAGCTACGACCTGAGCGTCGACATCGAGCTCTACGACGCCGTGCAGCGGCTGCGCTTCGAGCACCCGGAGGTCAAGGCCGTGGTCATCACCGGCGGGATCGACAAGGTCTTCTGCGCCGGCGCCAACATCCAGATGCTCGCCGGGTCGACCCACGGCCACAAGGTCGACTTCTGCAAGTTCACCAACGAGACCCGCAACGGCATCGAGGACGCCACCGCCGGCTCCGGGCAGACGTACATCGCCGCCGTCAACGGCACGGCGGCCGGCGGTGGCTACGAGCTGGCGCTGGCATGCGACGAGATCCTCCTGCTCGACGATCGGGCATCGTCGGTGTCGCTGCCCGAGGTCCCGCTGCTGGCGGTGCTGCCCGGTACCGGCGGTCTCACCAGGCTCGTCGACAAGCGCTTCGTGCGCCGCGACCTCGCCGACGTCTTCGCCACGCGCACCGAGGGGATCAAGGGCCAGCAGGCGGTCGAGTGGGGGTTGGTCGATGCCACTGCCCCGCGCAGCCGCTTCGACGAGGTGGTCGGCGAGCGGGCGCTGGCTCGGGCCGCCGAGTCGCCGCGGCCCGACGACGCCACGGGTGTCGAGCTCGTCCCGCTCGAGGCCGAGGTCGGTGCCGACTCGTTGCGCTACGAGCACGTCACCGTCGACATCGACCGCGACCTCGGCGCGGCGCACATCACGGTGCACGCCCCGACGGGCGAACCGGTCACCACCCCCGACGGGCTGCTCGAGGCCGGCGCTGCCGGCTGGTTGCTCGCCGCCGCCCGCCAGCTCGACGACGCCATCCTGCGCTTGCGCTTCAACGAGCGAGACGTCGGCACGTGGGTGCTGCACACGGCCGGGGACGCCGCAGCCGTGCTCGCCGCCGAGGAGGTGCTCGGCGACCACCCCGAGCACTGGTTGGTCAACGAGCTGCGCCGCTACTGGGCGCGCACGTTCAAGCGCCTCGACGTGTCGGCGCGCACGCTGGTCGCCCTGATCGAGCCGGGGAGCTGCTTCGCCGGGATGCTCGCCGAGCTGGCCCTGACAGCCGACCGCTCGTTCATGCTCGACGGCACCCGCGAAGGCGACGACCAGCCGGCGGCCGTGCTCCGGCTCACCGACGCCAACGACGGCTGGTTCCCGATGTCCAACGGGCTGAGCCGGCTGGCCACCAGGTTCTGGGGTCGCCACGACGACCTCGCCGGTGCCCGCGCCGCCATCGGCAAGGACCTGCTGGCCGCCGAGGCGGCCGAAGCCGGCCTCGTGACGTTCACGCCGGACGACATCGACTGGGACGACGAGGTCCGCCTCACGCTGGAAGAGCGCAACAGCTTCTCCCCCGACGCGCTGACCGGGATGGAGGCGAACTACCGCTTCCCCGGTCCGGAGACGATGGAGACGAAGATCTTCGCCCGCCTCACGGCGTGGCAGAACTGGATCTTCCAGCGCCCCAACGCGGTCGGTCCGGAGGGCGCCCTGCGCAGCTTCGGCACCGGCTCACGGCCGACGTACGACCGAGACCGAGTCTGAGAGGCACGGATGACCACCATCGACATCGACGCCAAGATCCCCAACAACGTCGAGCTGGCCGACGACCGCCGCCTCCAGCGGGCGCTGGAGTCGTGGCAGCCGCGCTTCATCCAGTGGTGGAAGGAGCTCGGGCCGGTCGCCTTCCAGGACAACGACGTCTACCTGCGCACCGCGGTCTCCGTCGGCCAGGAGGGCTGGGCCAACTTCGGGCACGTCAAGATGCCCGACTACCGCTGGGGCATCTTCCTCGCCGACCCCGAGCCGGACCGCACCGTCGCCTTCGGCGACCACCTCGGCGACCCCGTGTGGCAGGAGGTCCCCGGCGAGTACCGCGCCGACCTGCGCCGGCTGATCGTCGTCCAGGGCGATACCGAGCCGGCGTCGGTCGAGCAGCAGCGGTCGCTGTGCCTGACCGCGCCGAGCCTCTACGACATGCGCAACCTGTTCCAGGTCAACGTCGAGGAGGGCCGCCACCTGTGGGCGATGGTGTACCTGCTGCACCGCTACTTCGGACGCGACGGGCGCGACGAGGCCGACGAGATGCTCGAACGCCACTCAGGTGACCAGGACCACCCGCGGATCCTCGGCGCCTTCAACGAGCCGACGCCGGACTGGCTGTCGTTCTTCCTGTTCACCTACTTCACCGACCGCGACGGCAAGTTCCAGCTCGCCTCGCTGCGCGAGAGCGCGTTCGACCCGCTGTCGCGCACGTGCGACTTCATGCTCAAGGAGGAGGCCCACCACATGTTCGTCGGCGCCTCCGGCATCGCCCGCGTGGTGCAGCGCACGGTCGAGTTGATGAAGGAGCACGACCGCGCCGACATCAACCAGTTCGGCGGCGTCGACGTGGCGACGTTGCAGCGCTACCTCAACTTCCACTACAGCGTCTCGCTCGACCTGTTCGGCGCCGAGACGTCGACGAACGCCGCCAACTACTTCGCCGCCGGCCTCAAGGGCCGCTTCCAGGAGGAGCGGCGCGACGACGACCACCGCCTCAAGGAGGCCACGCGGACCGTGCCCAAGGTCGTCGACGGTCGAGATCGGAACACGTGAAGCGCCGCAGCTGGCGGCGCTCAACGAGACGCTGCGCGACGACTACGTCGCCGACTGCCAGAAGGGCGTCGACCGCTGGAACCGCACGCTCGCCGAGGTCGGTCTCGAGCTGACGCTGCCGCACGCTCGGCTTCAACCGCGCCGTCGGCGAGTTCGCCAACCACCACGTCAGCCCCGACGGCCGCCTGCTCGGCGACGACGAGTGGGCCACGGCGGTGTCCGGATGGCTGCCGACCGACGACGACCGCGCTCACGTCGCCTCGCTGATGCAGGGCGTCACCGATCCGGGGAAGATGGCCGCGTGGGTCGCGCCGCCGGCGACCGGCATCCACCAGAAGCCGGTCGACTACGACTACGTGCGCACCTGAGACCTAGGCGGGCGTGCTGGTGGCGATCGCCACGCGCGGGTCGCGGTTCGGATCGCCGATCGTGGCCAAGGCGTCGCGGAACAGGGTCATCGCCTGCAGCGTGGCGTCCTCGTCGAGGCCGGCGTTCATGATCCGCTCGACCGATGGGAGCACGTCGCGCCGTTCGTGGACGATGTCGTAGGCGATGCGGTTGGCCGGCCCGAGGTCGTCGGGCGATGCCGTCGTCAGGTAGGGGTTCGGCGGCGCCTTCGCCGCTCGCTTCTTGATCATGGCTTCCGTTCCTCTCAGCGAACGTCGAGCTGCTCGGTGAGCTCTTGCTTGGTCGACTCGAAGTCCTCGAACGTCACCTCACCGGCCCCGAAGCGAGCGTGCAGCTCGGCGAGATCGGCCAGTACGTCCGCTTGATCTCGCGCCGGGCCTGTCGGTTCTGGTGCCTCGGCGTTGCTGCGCTCGGCGCGCTTGGCCCACTTGGCGGCTGCGCGCTCGCGCCGTGCCTTCTCGCGCTGCTGCTTCTGGAACCTCGCCTGACTCACGACGCCCCAGGTAGATGCCTGTGTTCCGACCTCGTCATCAGGGATCTCCTTCCGTCGATGCTCGGAGGAGACACCGCGATCGGCGTCGGATCCAAGGAATGCCATCCTACCGGGCGCGCCACGGAGCCGGGCGTCCGCGCGATCTGGGCGCGATTCGTACTCTGGGCGCGAATCGTCCCGGAAACCGCAACAGATCGCGCCCAGATCGTGGTCGCCAACGCGGGTCGGGGACACTGGTGTCGATGATCCTCGAGAGCAGCCACATCGCGACGTCGATCGACCGCAACGCCGACGACGTCTACGCGTTCGTGTCCGACCCGCGGAACCTGCCGTCGTGGGCGGCAGGCCTCGCCGATGGCGTCGTCGAGCTCGTCGATGGCGAGTGGATCGTCACGTCCCCGATGGGCCGTGCGACGGTGGCCTTCGCCCCGTCCAACGCCTACGGCATTGCCGACCACGACGTGACGTTGCCGTCGGGTGAGGTGGTGACCAACCCGCTGCGGATCATCCCCAACGCCGACGGTTGCGACGTGATCTTCACGGTTCGCCGGCGGATCGGGATGAGCCCGGAGCAACTCGCCGCGGACGTCGACGCCGTGACGGCAGACCTGGCCACCCTGCGGGCGTTGATGTCTCCGTGAAACGGCCTGAGGCTCAGGTCGCGGGACGGCGGCGGGCGAGGACCAGGGCGGCGACCCCGGCCACGAGGCCGAGCGCACCGACGACGAGCGCCACGACCGACAGCGTGTCGGTGCCGTCGTCGCCGTCGTCGTCGGCCGTCGCGGCGACCGCTTCGTCCTCCCCGGCGGCCGGAACCAGCTGCAGCGTCGGCGCCGGGCGCTCGGGCTCGGCGGCGCCGTCGGCAGCCTCCTCGATCCAGGCGACCTCCTCGCCGCTGGAGTAGATCTGCACGGTCGGGAAGCTGAGCTCGGTGACGTCGGTGGGCATCTGCCCGGCCGAGATCCAGAACAGCTCGAACTGCCCGGGCGCGATCTGGGTGTCACCGGTCGCCGTCCAGGTGACGGTGTCGACGACCTCGGTGATCGATTCGCCTTCGCCTTCCAGCGGCTCGTCCAGCGTGCGCGTCGTCGTGGCGATCTCCCAGCCGGGCATCGGTTGCACCGACACGAACGCCAGCGGATGGTCCTGTGGCAGCTGCACGCTCAGCTCCACCGTGCCGGCATCGTCACGCTCGTTGGGCACGCTGAAGCCGACCTTGGCGAACGAGCCCTGGGTCACCGGCCCCAACGTGTTGATCGTCACGTGGGCGCTCGCCTGCGCCGACCAGACCCCGACGACCACCGCGGCCAGCACGGCAGCTCCCGACACCAACCTGCTCATCCGACCCATGGATCCGTGCCTTCTTCTCGATCGTGCGGACGGCCCTTGCCGCCGAGCGGGACATCGTGGCCGATGCAGTCGGCGTCGCGCCAGTCGCGTCACCGTCGGCGGGCCCGCACCACGCTGTCGGGTCGGGTGGCCGGCCTGCCCTCCGGATCGTGTACCGGCCACTCGACGTCTGCACACCGCTCGACGTCCCAATCGTCGGCGAGGTCGAGCTCGGCCAGCACCTCGGCGGCGCTCGGCATCCCGCCGTGATCGTGGTCGAGGTTCCACGACGGCGGCCCGGCGTGACCGATGACGACGAGGAGCCCGCCAGGTCGCACGGCCGCCGCCGCGGCGCGCAGGATCGCGGGGCGGCCGAGCGCGACCGGCGATTGCAGGTAGCAGGAGGCGACGAGGTCGAACTGTCCGCTGGGAAACGTCGCATCGAGGTCGTGGCGCTCCCAACGGATGGCGTCAGCGACGCCCTCCCTGCGGGCGTGCTCGGCGCCGGACGCGAGCGCCGTGGACGACACGTCGACCGCGGTCACGCGCCAGCCGAGCTGGGCCAGCCAGATCGCGTCGCCGCCCTCACCACACCCGAGATCGAGCGCGTCGCCGGGCGTCAGCTCCCGCACCTCGGAGACGAGCAACTCGTTGGGCTGACCGCTCCACCGCGTGCGCCCGGCGTAGAAGTCCTCCCAGAACTGCTCGGTGCTCATGCCGCGAGGATGGCAAATCAAACCTCGAGCAGCCGCAGCCGCAGGCCGCTCTGCAGTCGCTGCAGCTCGTCGAGGTGCATCGCGCTGAGTTGGCGGAGTCGCGCCTCACCCTCGGCGCTGAGGGTGAGGCGCACGACCCGGTGATCAGCGGCATCGGCTGACCGTTCGAGCAGTCCCGCTCGCGCCGCCCGCCGCACGAGCTCGACGACGCTGTGGTGGCGCAGCAGCAGGTGATCGGCGACGTCGCCGATCGTCGGGGCACCGACGTGGCCGCGCACGGCGAGCAGGAGCTGGTGCTGTGCGGGAGTGAGGCCGACCGCCTTGGCCTGGGTCTCGGACCAGTGGAGGAACCGCCGCAGCGCGTCGCGGAACCGCAGCAGCTCGCGGTAGTCGGCATCGGTGAGTCGACTGGCAGGCGCCATATCGTGCCACGATACTTCTTGGGGGTACTCGCGCGCGCAGGTCTGAGCGGGCCGGACTCTCGCGCCCGTCCGCCCCTGTCGCGGAGAGTCCGGCCCGCACTGAAACATATCGTGTCGAGATATGACTCCCGGTCATCCGAGCTCAGCGAGCGACGCGGTCGGGTCGCGGAGGCCGTCCCCGGTCTCGATGAGCTCGGTCAGGCGGCGGACGAACCTGGCCGCCGGGGCACCGTCGACGATGTCGTGATCGACGGAGATCGTCAGACTGAGCAGCTCGCGCTCCTCCAGCGTTCCGTCTCGCAGCCGTGGCTCGGTGGTGATCCCGCCGACCGTGATCATCAGCGTCGGCAGTGCGATCGGGATGCCCCAGCCGCCGCCCGGCCCGAACATGCCGATCGAGCTGAGACCGACCGTCCCGCCGAGGCGCTTGAACCACGCCGGGTTGGCCATGACGGCTCGCCACGCCAGCCGGCGGATCGGTCGGGGCATCGAGACGAACGCGAGCATTGCCCGGTAGAAGCGGTCGTGCTCGTCGCGCTGGTGCTGGGCGCTGCGGATCTCGTCGGTGATCGTCTCCACGGACTTGCGGTTGGCGGCGCGCACCACGACCGACTTGGGGATGGTTTGTCCGGCGAGCTCGACCTCCACCTGCGTGTTGACGTCGACGTCGTCGAACAGCACGAGCCGGTTGTGCCGGCGGTAGGCGTGGATCATCCGATCAGCTTCTACGGCACGGGCAACAGCCCGCACGACGAAGGCGGTGAACGACACCGGCCGCCCGGCCCTGTCGCGAGCTCGCATGTCTCGCCTCGGGATGGTCACGTCGACCGAGACGAGCCCATGGATCGTGTGCTTGCGACGGCCTGCGGCCAGCGCGTCGACATACGCCCGGCGGATCTTCAACAACGGCCGCGTCTCGTACCGGTCCGACACCACCCCTCGACCATGGCGATATCCGTCGGGCCACCGACAGGGCTGAAGGTCCTTGCGTCGGCGTGGCGATCGTTGGGCTCGAAGAGGGCTCCTGTCGCATGATCTGATCCGCAGCCGAGCTTGCACTCGCTCACACGACACCAGGAGGCAGGACATGGACCGGCTCAGGGGCAAGGTCGCCGCGATCACGGGTGGCGCGAGCGGCATTGGCGCCGGCACCGTTCGTCGCTTCGTCGAGGAGGGCGCCAAGGTCCTGATCGCCGATCTCGATCGAGACCAAGGGCGCGGCGCTGGCAGCAGAGCTCGGCTCGGCCACCGCCTTCCTGCGAACGGATGTCTCCAAGGAGGAGGACGTCGCCGCCATGGTGGCCGAGACGACGGATCGATTCGGCCAGATCGACGTGTTGTTCAACAACGCCGGCTTCGGTGGCGCGCTCGGCCCGATCGAGTCCACCACCGTCGCCGACTACGACCTCACCATGGACGTCCTGCTGAAGAGCGTGTTCCTGGGGATCAAGCACGTCGCCCCGCTGATGAAGTCGCAGCGATCCGGCTCGATCATCTCGACGGCCAGCGTGGCGGGGATCCGCGCCGGCTACGCACCCCACCTCTACAGCGTCGCCAAGAGCGCGGTCATCCATCTGACCAGGACGGTCGCCCTGGAGCTGGGTGAGCACGGCATCCGTGTCAACGCCATCTGTCCGGGGTTCATCGCCACGGCGCTCGCCGCCGGGCGGCCCGACGCCGACGAGAGCCAGATCGCACAGATGCGCGCGGCCGGTGCCGCCTCGCAGGTGCTCGGTCGGGTGGGCGAGGCGGTCGACATCGCCAACATGGCGCTGTTCCTCGCCAGCGACGAGTCCGAGTGGATCACCGGCCGGGAGTTCGTGGTCGACGGCGGGTTCGAAGCAGGGCCGCCCTGGTCGCGCTGGCCCGCGTTCGCCCGCCTGGAGCGGCCGATCCGTCATCACCGTCCACCCGACCGCTGACCGTCGGGAGGAACTTCCTCATTCGTGGAACCGGCGGGCCAAGGTGTCGTACCCGGCCTTCGGCGTCCAGCGTCCTGTTGCTCGCGTAGTCGTCGTCGCAGCGCACCACGGCGAACCCGGCCATGTCGAGGTCGCGCCGGGGGTCAGGGGAGTACGGGCTGTCGGGCTCGATGAAGTTCCACACGAAGGCGCCGTACACGCCCTCGGCCTCGAAGACGTCGAGCAGCTCGTCGAGGTAGTCGGCTTGCACCTGCTCGTCACGGACAGGGTTCCCGGTGAGCACGGGTTCGGGGCCGGACCAGTCGACGATGTTGAACCCGTCGCCGCCTCGATCGTCGGCGCCGACGTAGCAGCAGCATCCGAACTCGGTGATGACGACCGGCTTGCCATGACGATGCAGCGCCCGCACGTCATGCCGGTACGTGGCCTTGTTCGAGGCATCGCGATAGAGATCGACACCGACCAGGTCGAACGGTTCCCAGTCGACGGCCTCCCACGTCCCCGACGAGTACGTGAGTGAGCCGCCGAAGGCAGGCCGGACGGCCGCGACCGCGTCGACGAGGAAGGCGTTGAGGTCTCGCCCCAGGCGGTCGAAGTCGGCGCCTGCGAGACTGGCGGCACGCTCGAAGAAGTCGTCGCCGGGGACCAGACCGGCCAAGAAGAGCGAGTGTTCCACTCCGAGCGACATGACGGCATCGCCGCCACCGGCGCGCACCGTCTCGGCGATGTCGGCCACGGTGACGAAGAGCTCGATCGCGTCTCGCGGCGTCGCGTCGAACGGACGCGGTTCGAGCCACACGCGCAGCCCGCGCTCGACCGCCAACGTGGCAGCCTCGCTCAGGCGGTCAACGTCGCTGCCCACCAGGAGGACAGCGGTGCACTCGAGCTCATCGCGAATCGCCGACAGCTCACGCTCGACGTACGCGCTGGTCCACGAGGTGCGGCTGAGGCCACCGAACAGCCCCGTGCCGACGTCGTAGTTGACGCCCCGCTCGACGATGCGGTGACGCCGCGCTGCGCCGCCACCGCCACTGCCGCATGCGGCGACGGCGAGGCCGGCGACGCCTATAAGGAACGTGCGCCGTCCGATCGCGCTGGCGGTTGGCGGGCGGACAGTGATCTCGCTGATGCCTCGATCGTGACGGGCATCTCGAGGGTCCGGCGACGGCCGTGAGGCGACACGACGTCGACCGAGGTCGACTCCGATCGTCGCCGACATCGACTTTCGTCGATTCTCGGGGAACCTCGACCGCCGTACCATCGTGGTCGTGGCCACGGCCGTCACACCAATGCCGGTTGCTGCCCGGCAGTCCACGTCGCGGCTCGATCGTTCGCGGCTGATCGACGTGGTCGTCGTCGCTGTGACGCTGACGATCGGGTTCGCGTTCCTCGCCGTCGTCGTCGCCGAGACCGATCCTCCGCGAGACGAGATCGTGGTCCAGGCGGCCGTCGGTGTGGCCGCCACCCTGACACTGTGGTGGCGACGGCGATGGCCGCTCGCGGTGGCCCTGCTGATGGTGCCGTTGAGCTTCCTCTCCTCGATGGTGCAGATCGCCGGCCTGGTCGCCGTGTTCACGGTCGCCGTGTGGCGCCCGGCCGGCGTGGCCGTGGCGGCAGCGGTGGCGTTCTGGCTCCCGACGCTTGTCCTGCACGGGATCGAGTCCGACGCCGACACGTCGTACCTCGCTGCGGTGCTGTTCTCGGCGACGCTGTCGGCTGCGGCGATGGGTTGGGGCATGTTCGTGCGGGCACGCCGCCAGCTGCTGGCGTCGCTGCGCGAGCGAGCGCACCGGGCCGAGGCCGAGCAACACGAGCGCGTGTCTCGCGCCCAGCAGGCCGAACGCACCCGCATCGCCCGCGAGATGCACGACGTTCTCGGCCACCGCCTGTCGCTGTTGGGAATGCACGCCGGGGCGTTGGAGTACCGGCCCGACGCCTCGCCGTCCGAGCTGGCGGCGGCGGCGGGGACGGTCCGCGAACAGGCCCGGCTGGCGCTGCGCGACCTGCGCGAGATCGTCGGCGTGCTCCGCGATGGGAGCGAGGAGCCGACCACACCCCAGCCCACGCTCGCCGACCTGCCCGAGCTGGTAGCCGAGTCGACGACGGCCGGCATGCGCGTCGACGCCCACCTCGACGTCGCCGACGCGCCGAATCCGACCGGTCGGCACGCCTATCGGATCGTCCAGGAGGCCTTGACCAACGCCCGCCGGCACGCCCCTGGCGAGGTCGTCGTGCTGCGGGTCGAAGGCGACGCCACTCGCGGGATCACGATCACGACCACCAACGCGGTGGTCGACGGGTCGCGCGACGACGGCGCGGCGAGCGGGCTCGTCGGCATGGCCGAGCGAGCTCGGCTCGTCGGCGGGCGGCTGGAGCACGGCCGGAGTGGCGACGGCAGGTACACGCTGACCGCCTGGCTGCCCTGGTCGACATGACCGCCGACGAGGCGAGCCGCATCCGTGTCGTCATCGCCGATGACGACCCACTCGTGCGTTCGGCGTTGCGGATGGTGCTCGCGGGCGTCGGCGACGTTTCCGTCGTGGGCGAAGTCGCCGACGGTGACGAGGTCGCGGACGCCGTGGGCGAGCATCACCCCGACGTGGTGCTGATGGACATTCGCATGCCGCGCGTCGACGGTGTGCGGGCAACGGAGCTCGTACGGGCGCGCCCGGGTGCCCCAGACGTCATCGTGCTGACCACGTTCGACACCGACGATCACGTGATCGGCGCTCTGCGCGCTGGCGCAAGCGGGTTCCTGCTCAAGGACACGCCGCCGGCCGACATCGTCGACGCCATCCGGCGAGTCGCCGCCGGCGAGCCGATCCTCTCGGCCGCGGTCACCCGCCAGCTGATCGCGCTCGCCGTCGACGATCGGACCGCCACGCGCGCCGACGCGGCTGCCCGTGATCAACTCGGTCGCCTGAGCGACCGTGAGCGTGAGGTCGCCGAAGCGGTCGGCCGAGGGCTCAGCAACGCCGAGATCGCCGACGAGCTGTACATGAGCGTGGCCACTGTCAAGTCCTACGTGACCCGCCTGCTGACCAAGCTCGATCTGACCAACCGGGTCCAGATCGCGATCCTCGTCAACGAGCTTCGATGACGGTCGGACCGGCATCACGTGCTGCCGACATTCGGATTTCGTCAGCCAGGAGCTTGCCTCGATCAGCGGTGCGGACGTTGATACCACGCAGCTCATGTTCCGCTCGCCCGAAGGCCATGCCATGCGTCCCGGCCTGTTCCGGCGGCGATTCTGGAACCCGCAGTGATGTGTGCCGACCTTGCTCCGCTGCGAGTCCAGATCCGGGCCGGTCACACGAGCGTCTCGGTGGTCCGCGATCGCTGCGGTATTCGCCGGCCTGCTGTGTACGGCGACGCCTCACCGTGCACCGACAGGTCGGCTCAGACGTGGGGCGCGACGTCGAGCATGAAGCGTTCCATCGCCGCCCGGCGGCCGGCAAGGCCGCCAGAAGCGACCGGGTCGAGGAGGATGTGGTCGACGCCGATGGCCCGCCAGCGGCCGACCGTGTCGAGCATCTCGGCGGGCGAACCGGCGATCGACTTGTCCGCCGGCATCGAGCCCTGCGGATCGAGGTAGAGGCGGATCGACATTCGCACGGACGCCGGCGTCGCGGCCCGCCTCGGCGACCAGCTCACGCACCCGCGCCCAGTTGGCCTCGACGGTGTCCAGCTGCTGGAAGGCGGCGTGGTACGCGTCGCCGTAGCGGGCGACGCGGCGGAACGCCGCCTCGCTGTCGCCACCGACCCAGATCGGCACGGCGCGGGCGACCGGCTTGGGCTCGAAGCCGACCTCCGGCACGTCGTAGAACTCGCCAGCGAAGCTGGGTGTCGGGTCGGCGAAGAACGTGCGGAACAGCTCGAGCTGCTCGTCGGCACGCTTGCCGCGGTGGTCGTAGGGCATGCCGAGGATCTCGAACTCCTCGCGCATCCACCCGACGCCGACGCCGAGGATCACGCGCCCCTCCGACAGGTGGTCGAGGGAGGCGATCGCCTTGGCCGTCAGCACCGGCGGCCGGTAGCCCAGGATCAGCACCGTCGTGCCGAGCTTGAGCACCTCGGTGCACCCGGCGACGAAGAACAACGTCCCGAGCGGATCGAGCCAGGGCATGTCAACCGGCGGGGCGAACGACCCGTCGTCGGCGTAGGGGTACTGCGACGCGATCGTGCTCGGCCACGCCACGTGGTCGCTGACCCACCCGGAGTGGAAGCCGAGCTGCTCGGCATGCTGGGCGAACTCGATCAGCCCGGTGCGGGTCGCCTGGCGGCCGAGGTGAGGAAGGTGAATGCCCCAATCCATGCCGGCCCATCATGCTCAACGTGTCACGGATCCGACGTTTCACACATCGGCCCAACCTGCACCGGCGAACGGCCCCGCGGGACACGTGACGTCGACAACCCCGACTCGTCGCCCGGCACATCGTCGCCGCGGGGCCCGCACCGGAGTTGCGTCGAGCACCAGCTGCCGTCGCGGGAGACGTTTGCCGCGTTCGGGACCCGGGTGCCGACCGGGCGATCTGGCGCGCTCCGACTCCGCCCGGCCTCGTCCGACGTGTGCCCTCACGAACCTGCGCCCGACCGCCGAGTCAGGGCGGCAGCACGTCCTCATGGACAAGCGATCGCGAGCAATGCCGAATGGCGGTTCGGTGCGAAGGCACCACCTCGATCGGAGCTGCGGGCCGACCTGGCATGGATGGCCCGCGGAGTTTGCGCCTATCGGGGTCAGTCCTCGCGGACCGGCCGGCCGCGCCGGTGTACCGAGGCCGCGGCGGATCGTGCGCCGGCCGCTGCGACCGGTGTGGTCTCTACCTGGCAGCCGATGGCGGCGCCGCACTGGCGCGGATCGTCACGACCAGGATGTGGACACTGAACACGAACACCCAGGCCGGGAACAGAAGCTCAAGCCATGGGACGACCCCGACTGTCAGGAGCAGCGCGGCCGCCGTGAGATAGCCGACAACGGCGAGCCAGCGGGGGATGAGGCCGAGACGGACGGCAAGGGTGGTGGTCGCCATGATGAACACCGCCGCCATCCGCATGGCGTAGACGTTCAACAGGGTGTTGGTGAGTCGGCGACCGAAGGCCCAGATTCCTGGTTGGGACGCGGCGATGGCGTTGTCGTCGGCGGTGAACATGAGACCACCGGCGACCGCGGCCGCGGACAACATCATGGCGACGAACAGCAACCCGCTGCCAAGGAACACCGTCGCGAAGAACCGATCCTCGCCCTCCCCTATGCGATCGCGCACGACGCCGATGAACCACAAGAAGGCGATTCCCGCGAACGGCAGCAGGTTCAACGCCACCAGGACCGCTTTGCGGCGGCTGCCGTCAGCGAGCCAGTCGCCGGCGGCGTTGGGATCGCTCGGAGCCGCGTTGCGGAAGAGGACAAGCGCGACGGCGAGCAGAACTGCGAAGACAATCCCAGCGACGGCAGCGGCCCGTGGCGACCTGATCGCCGTGCGAGCCGCGACAGCTGCGGACATGTGGCCTCCTCGGCCGGGTCCGACGTCGTCAAGCCGGACGCGGCGGAGCCGATCGTAGGTGCCGAGATCAGCCCCTAGACGGGGGCCATCATCCACACGGGGATGATTTCGTCACGATCGCCGCACATTGTCCATTCGGAGCGCCGGCGTCATAGGCGCTCTCGTCGGGGTCAGCACGCAGGACGGCTCAGCGCCCGCCGACGTCACGCCGGGAGCGAACCCGTCGACCTCGAAGGCCGCACAGACCGCTCGCGGGTCGGATGAGGCAGCGGATCTCACCGTCGTGGAAGCCGAGTAGGCCAGGCTAGCCAATCGCTGCCGGTGATCCCGGGGGCGGCCGCGGCTCGGCTTCGTCCTCTGCGCGGTGACCGGTGCCGGCGACGTGTTGAGGACGTCATGAGCGGCTGAGGCGGGCGACCAACGTCTCGGCTTCGATGGCGTCCACTGATGCGCCGCGCACGCCCGGCTGGCGGACGATTCGCCGGCGACGGCGAACCCGACCGCACCCCACGACGCGCCCTCAGCTCGACGGTCAGGGAACGCACGTGCTTGCGCAGGATCGCCCGCTTCCAATCGGGCTGGACCGCGGCCACCTCGTCGAGATCGAAGGACAGCGCGAGCGCGGCTGCGCCGCCCAGCAGGTCGCCCGTCGTCAACGCGCAGGCCGCCGTCTGGTCGGTGACCAGCAGGACTCCTTCGCCCTTCCCCAAGTGCACGACCTGGGAGTCCTCGCCGTGTGCGGGTCGGCCCTCGTCGTCAGTGGCCACGCCGGCCATGGCAGTCACCTTCCACCACTGCGGCTCGGCCTCCTCCGGTCGCGGCTCGGGACAGCCCTCGGTCACCGCGCGACCCAGGGCCGCGGCGAGACTGTCGTCCGTGGCGTCGTTGAGCAGGGCGAAGGAACGGGCAGTAGGAGCCGCCGCCGGCGGCGAGACCATCATCCACGCCACCTGGCTACCAGACCATCGGCGGCACTCTCGACGAGCGTGCGGTGTCCGCCAATCGCATCCGCCTATCCGACTTCGTCGCCTCCGGGGAACGCCGGGAGTCCGTCGCTGCCTAACGTCCCCGCACGCCGTTGCTGCCGGCTTGACGAGTCTCGGCAAGCCTGCGAGGACGGCAGTTCGGCGCTACGCCGGTGCGGCCGTGGAGGCCGAAGGTGTCGTCGTAGGCGCTGACGCCGGGAGTTCGTGGTGGTGGTGGGGCTAACAAGAATCGAACTTGTGACCTCATCCTTATCAGGGATGCGCTCTAACCGACTGAGCTATAGCCCCGGAGCCGCATCGCACGCTACCTGCGGTGGTCGCGGCGGCCAACCGGTTCTAGTCAGCGTCGTCGTCGTCGAGGCGCGCCGGCAGGCGGTCGGACTCGCGGCGGATCTCGCTGCCCGGGTCGAAGGTCTCCGCGGTCGGCCGGCGGACCACGAAGCGACGCATCGGCGAGGCCGTGCGCTCCACGACCTCCTCCTCGAGCACGGTCAGCCGCACGCCGCCGACGAGGTCGGTGATCAGGTTGAACAGCGTGGCTGCGAGCACCGCCACGCCGGTGAGCCCGATGACACCGAACAGCCCGGCGATCCATCCGCTGTGGTAGATCGCGCCACCGTCGAACTCGAACTCGCTCCAGCCGAACGACTCGAAGAATCGCTCGAGGTTGTCGACGGTGCCGGTGGCGTGGGCGACGTTCCACAGCAGCACACCAGCGGTGAGCATCACGCCGTAGAGCACCAGGTTGAACACGATGGCCACCTTGAACACGCTCCACGGGTCGACGTGGCGGACGACGCGTGTGACCTTGCGCACCCGGGGTCGCCGGCCGACGATCCTCGGCACGGGTGCGATCTGGTGCGACGACATCGTCGTCGTGACGTACGGCGGGGGCTCGGACGGCGGCCCTTCGACGGTCGTCGGATAGGCCCAGTCGGTCGACTCCCGCTGCGCCGGCTGCGGTGCCGGGGTGACGGCCGGGAGTGTCGCCGGCTCGTCTGGTGCGTCGACCTCGATCGTGCGTGCGGACGCCGGCTCCGGGGTCGGTGCGGCGGGCGGGGGCAGCACGGTCGGCGCGTCGTCGCCGGGCGCGTCGACCGCAGGCGAGGCGACGGTACCGACGGCTGACCGCCGGGTGATCGAGCTCGACGACGCCCCCCGCTGCGACGCCGTTCCACGTTCCGGCTGCGTGCCCACGCCGTTGGCGATCACGGACCGGCGCTTGGTGCCCGTGCCGTTGACCTTCGTCGCGGGCTCGTGCGCGTGTCCGTTGCCGGCCGGTGTGACCGGCCGGGTCTCGACGTCGGCTTCGACGGTGTCGCCGGCACGCTTGCTCGGGCTCACGACGAACAAGTGTAGGCAGCGACCTGGCCCAGATCGCGGGCGCGCTCAACCATCGCCGGGTTCTGCGGTCGCTCGGGCGGCGGCGACAGCGGAACCGACACGCACGCTGACGACGACCGTGGTCCCCCGTTGCTGCCATTCGACGAGGGTGGCGCCGTTCGCCGCGGCGAGCCGGGACGCGGCGGCCCGACCGCCGTGGACGCCCGCCAGCGCGGCCGCGTCAGCGGCCGAGCGCGCCCGGCCGCTGTCGACGACGTCACCCGCGAAGCACGCCGGCACCGAGGACCAGGACCGCGGCGACCGCCACCAGCCCGGCGACGAGCGGGACAGCCTGTCCCCTGTCCCCGCGAGACGCGCACGGCTCAGTCGGCGTCGTTGGCCAGGATCGGTGCCACGGACGCGACCGTCTGGCCGTCGTCGAGGTTCATCACACGCACCCCGGTCGCCCCGCGACCCTGCGAGGAGATCTCCCGCACCGCCATGCGGATCGTGATCCCGCTCGACGAGACGGCGACGATCTCGTCGTCGATGCCGACCATGAAGGCGGCGACGACCTGGCCCTTGCGCCCGGTGAGCTTGATGCCGATCACACCCTGGCCGCCACGGCCCTGGGTGTTGTAGTGGTCGAGTTGGGTGCGCTTGCCGTACCCGGCCTCGGTGACCATGAGGATCGCCGTGTCGTCGCGGGCGACGTCGACGGAGACGACCTCGTCGTCGGCGCGCAGCCGCATGCCGCGCACACCCGCCGCCGACCGGCCCATCGGCCGCACGTCGTCCTCGTTGAAGCGGATCGTCATGCCCTTGCGGCTGACCATGAAGATGTCGTCGCCGCCACCGGTCTCGATGACCTTGACGAGCTCGTCGCCGGGACGCAGGTTGAGGGCGATGAGCCCGTCGCGACGGCTGGAGTCGTAGGCGTCGAACGCCGTCTTCTTCAC
The DNA here is from genome assembly GCA_963749315.1 of uncultured Acidimicrobiia bacterium. Classification (GTDB taxonomy): domain Bacteria; phylum Actinomycetota; class Acidimicrobiia; order Acidimicrobiales; family Ilumatobacteraceae; genus JALZMG01. The sequence goes on along the minus strand of CAVVMS010000029.1, from coordinate 107,637 downwards.
CGTGCCCTTGCGGGTGGCGAAGAACAGGAAGCGCTCACCGGCGAAGTCACGCGTGTCGATGATCGCCTGGATCTTCTCACCTGGTTGCAACGGCAACAGGTTGACGATCGGCATGCCCTTCGCCGTGCGCTCGCGCTCGGGGATCTCGAGGGCTCGCAGTCGGTACACCTTGCCGAAGTTGGAGAAGAACAGCAGGTGGGCGTGGGCCGTGGTGAAGATGACGTGACGGATGAGGTCGTCGGCCTTCAACCGGGCGCCGGCGACGCCGCGGCCGCCCCGCGCCTGCGTCTTGAACGACCCCGCCGGGACCGCCTTGACGTACTGCGCCTCGGTCATCACGACGACGAGCTCCTTGTCGTCGACGAGGTCCTCGATCGACATGTCCCCGGAGTCGAACGTGATCTGGCACCGGCGCGGGGTGGCGAACCCCTCCTTGACGGCGAGCAGCTCGTCCTTGATCACGGTCCGCAGCAGCTGCGGATCGGCCAGGATCGCTTCCAGCCCCTGGATCCGTTCGCGGACGTCGGCCAGCTCGGTCTCCAGGTCGATGCGCGACAGCCGGGTCAGCTGGCGCAGCTGCATGTCGAGGATGTCGACCGCCTGGCGCTCGCTGAACTCGAACGGCTCGGCCATCAGCCCCGCCTTGGCGGCGGCCGCGTCGTCGCTCGCCCGGATCAGGGCGATGACCTCGTCGATGACGTCGAGCGCCTTGATCCGGCCCTCGAGGATGTGCTCGCGGTCGCGCGCCTTGCCGAGCCGGAACTGGGAGCGCCGGGTGATCACCTCGACCTGGTGGGCCACGTAGCCGGCGAGCGCCTGCGTCAGGTTCAGCGTGCGTGGCACGCCGTTGACGAGCGCCACCATGTTGATCGCGAAGTTGGTCTGCAGCTGGGTCAGCTTGAACAGCTTGTTGAGCACGACGTTGGCGTTGGCGTCGCGCTTGAGCGTGATGACGAGCTCGGTCTTGCCGCCCGACGAGGCATCGTTGACGTCGGCGATGCCGTCGAGGTCGCCGCTGTCGACGAGCTCCTGGATCCGCGCCGCGATCGACGAGCAGCTCGTCTGGTAGGGCAGCTCGGTGACGACGATCTCGGTCTGGCCCTTCTTGCCCTCGTCGATGGTCGCCGTCGCCCGCATCTTCACGCTGCCGCGGCCGGTGCGGTAGGCGTCCATGATCCCGGCGCGACCGAGGATGCTGGCACCGGTCGGGAAGTCCGGACCCTTGACGAACTGCATGAGGTCGTCCGGCGTCGACTCAGGGTTGTCGATCAGGTGGATGGTGGCGTCGATGACCTCGCCCAGGTTGTGCGGCGGGATGTTCGTCGCCATGCCGACGGCGATGCCCTGGCTGCCGTTGACGAGCAGGTTCGGGAACCTCGCCGGCAGGACGCGGGGTTCCTCGGTGCTGCCGTCGTAGTTGGGCACCATGTCGACGGTGTCCTCGTCGATGTCGGCGAGTAGTTGCATCGACAACGGGTGCAACCGACATTCGGTGTAGCGCGAGGCAGCTGGTCCAAAGTCCGGACTCCCATAGTTGCCGTGGAAGTCGATCAACGGGTGGCGGAGGGAGAACGGCTGGGCCATCCGGACGAGGGCGTCGTAGATGGCTCCGTCGCCGTGCGGGTGGTAGCGAGCCATCGTGTCGCCCGAGACGCGGGCGCACTTGACGAACGGGCGGTCGGGCCGGAAGCCCTGCTGCTCCATGTCCCAGATGATCCGCCGGTGCACCGGCTTGAGCCCGTCACGCACGTCGGGCAGCGCCCGCGCCATGATCACCGACATCGCGTAGTCGAGGAACGAGTTCTCCAACTCGTCCTGCAACTCGATCGGCTGGATCGGCTCCAGCGGGAGCTCAGGGGTCACATCGTCAGGCATGGTTGGGGGCAGTCCTCAGAAATCGAGATTGCGGACGTCGCGGGCGTTGGTGGTGATGAAGTTGCGGCGGCTCTCGACGTCGTCGCCCATCAGCACGCTCATCACCTCATCGGCGAGCGCGGCCTCCTCGACGGTGACCTGCAGCAGGGTGCGCGAGGAGATCGACATCGTCGTCGCCCGGAGCTCCTCCCAGTCCATCTCGCCCAGGCCCTTCAGGCGCTGGAACTCCTTCTTGTGGTTGGGTCGCTCCTCGAGGAACGCGGCCTTGGCCGCGTCGTCCTTGAGGTACACCTTCTCCTTGCCGATCTCGGTGGAGTACAGCGGCGGCTGGGCGATGTAGACGTACCCGGCCTCGACCATCGGCTTCATCTGGCGGAAGAAGAACGTCAACAGCAGCGTGCGGATGTGGCTGCCGTCGACATCGGCGTCGGCCAGGGCGATGACCTTGTGGTAGCGGGCCTTGGTGACGTCGAACTCCTCGCCGACACCGGCACCGATCGCCGTGATCAACGCCTGGATCTCGTTGTTCTTCAGCATCTTGTCGATGCGCGCCCGCTCGACGTTGAGGATCTTGCCGCGGATCGGCAGGATCGCCTGCGTTCGCGGATCCCGCGCGTCGACGGCGGTGCCACCAGCCGAGTCACCCTCGACGATGAACAGCTCGCTCTCCTCGGCGCTGCGGCTGGAGCAGTCCTTCAGCTTCTCCGGCATGCCGGCACCGGTGAGCGCCGTCTTGCGACGGATGGCGTTGCGTGCGTTCTTCGCCGCCACGCGCGCCTGTGCGGCGGCCAGCGCCTTCCTGACGACCTTGTTGGCCTCGGCCGGGTTCTCCTCGAGCCACTCGGCGAGACGCTCGTTGGTCGCCTTCTGGACGAACGAGCGCATCGGGACGTTGCCCAGCTTGGCCTTGGTCTGGCCCTCGAACTGCGGGTCGCGCAGCTTGACCGAGACGATCGCCGTCAGCCCCTCCCGGATGTCCTCCCCGAGCAGGTTGTCGTCCTTCTCCTTGAGCAGGCCCTTGGCCCTGGCGTACTTGTTCATCACCGTCGTGAGGGCCGTGCGGAAGCCCTCGACGTGCATCCCGCCCTCGGTGGTCGAGATGCCGTTGGCGTAGCCGTGGATGCCCTCGTAGTAGCCGGTGTTCCACTGGATGGCGATGTCGAGTGTCTGGTGCTCCTCGTCGCGGTCCTCGTAGTGGCAGACCTTGGCGAACAACGCCTCCTTGGACGCGTTGAGGTGCTTGACGAAGTCGACGATGCCACCCTTGTACTGGTAGGTGACCTGCTGTTCCTTCTCCGCACGCTCGTCGGTGAAGACGATCTCGAGGCCGCGGTTCAAGAACGCCATCGTCTGCAGGCGCTCGAGCACGGTGCGGGCGACGAACTCGGTGCCCTCGGCGACGAAGATCGTCGGGTCCGGCCAGAACGTGACGGTGGACCCGGTCTTGCGGCCGCGGGCCGGCGTGGTGCCGACGACCTCGATCTTGCCCTGCGGCTTGCCACCCTTGGCGAACTCCTGGCGGTAGCGCTTGCCGCCGCGGTCGACCTCGAGCAGCAGGCGCTCTGACAGCGCGTTGACGACACTGACGCCGACGCCGTGCAGGCCGCCCGACACCTTGTAGCCCTGCCCGCCGAACTTGCCGCCGGCGTGCAGGACGGTGAGCACGACCTCGGCCGCGCCCTTGCCCTTGTGCGGTCCGGACGGGTACGGATCGACCGGGATGCCGCGACCGTTGTCGTCGACACGGCAGCCGCCGTCGGCCTGCAAGCGTCACGCCGATGCGCGTGCAGAAGCCGGCCATCGCCTCGTCGACGGAGTTGTCGACGACCTCCCAGATGAGGTGGTGCAGGCCGGCCAGGCCGGTCGACCCGATGTACATGCCCGGGCGCTTGCGAACCGGATCGAGGCCTTCCAGGACCTGGATGTCCTTGGCGCCGTAGTCGCCCGTCGGGCGCGAAGTGCCGGTGGTGTCGTCAGCCGGCACGGCAGGCTCGGTGGGTCGTCATGGTCGAAGTCCGATCAGGTCACAGGAAGCAAGGGAATGGGGGCTTCACGCCGGCGGATGCGGCCCCTCACCAGGGGTGAGCGGGCCGGATGCAGCGGTTCAGCGATGTGATGAAGTCTACCAAGGGGGTGTCCGAGCCAGGCGGAACCTGACGCCCCGGACGACCGGTCAGATCTTCTTGTTCGACGCCACGTCGTAGGCGAACGTCACGGCCGCCCCGAGGCTGCCGTCGGCCTTCTGTGGCCGGTAGTCGACCTTGACCTTGCGGTAGCCGAACGACACCTGCTCGGTCGGTGCTCCGGCTTCGGCGTCGCCCTGTTGCACACCGGCGACGAGAACGTCCGACAGCGTGTAGGTCAGGAACTCCTGCGCCTGTCCACCCGCCTTCACGCCGTGCAGCGTGACCGTCCTGATGTGCGTCCCCGTGGCGCAGGCGTTGAGCAGCAGGGGCGACGCCTTGCTGATCATCGTGACGACGTGGAGGTTCTGGAACGTCGGCTTGCCGGTGCCGGCCCCGCCGCCTGCCCCACCCGAGACGCCGCCCTGGACACCCCACGACCACGACTGCAACTCGATCGCACCCCGGTACTTGTTCGGACGTCGACTCGCCGGCGATGCCATCGACCTTGAGGAACCACTGTTCGGGCACCGGGACAGGGTATTCAGTCGGGGGCTTCTCAGCGGCGAGGGCGGGCGACGCGGACCTCGACGTGGTCGACGTGACGCCGGTGACCTCGGCCAGGCGGCGGCGGAGGTCGTCGGTGAGCAGGCGGACCTGTGTTGCCCACGCCGGCTCGTCGACCTCGACGAGCAACGAGCCGCGCTCCAGCCGCACGGGCCGGACGTGGGCGGCGATCGTCGCCCCGACCGCCTCCTCCCACCGCCCGAACACACCTCCGATCTCGGCCCGGCCGGCGCCACCGCGCAGCGATCGCAGCAGGCCGTCGAGGGCGTCGGTGACGGGGACGGGGTCGTCACTCACGACGGCCACTCCCGCGATCTGAGCGCGGTCACGAGGCGACCTCGCCGGCGATGATCTCCTCGTCGACGGACACGGTGCCGTCGATGATCCGCAGCACGCGGTCGGGCTTCGCCGACGGTGGAACGGCTGACGCCGTGGTGATCACGACCTGGCCCTGGGGTAGGTGGCGCAGCAGCGCCCGCGCTCGACCGGGATCGAGCTCGGACAGCACGTCGTCGAGCACGAGCACCGGGATCGAGCCGGTGCGCTCGGCCACCAGCCGATGGGCGCCGAGGCGGAGGGCGAGGGCGAGGGTGCGCTGCTCGCCCTGCGAGGCGTGTGTGCGCGCCGGCTGCCCGTCGATCGACAGCGTCGAGCTCGTCGCGGTGCGGCCCGACGGTCGACAGGCCACGACGGAGGTCGGCGTCGCGGGCTGCGACGAGCGCGGCCGCGAGACCGGTGTGTCGCCACGCTGGGTCGTACACCAGGCCGACGTCGGTCGGCCGGCCGGCAAGGTGGGCGTAGGCCTCGCCGACGAACGGGCGGATCCGCTCGACCAGGCTGTCGCGGGCACGGCCGAGCCGCTCGCCCGCCTCGCAGAACCGGGCGTCCCATACGTCGAGCGTGGTCGTTGCATCCGCATCGAGTCGTCCCGCCACCTGTCGCAGCAGCGTGTTGCGCTGGCGCACGATGCGATCCAGTTCGAGTCGCGCCGCGTCGTACTTCACCGCCAGCGCGACAAGGGTGTCGTCGAGGTACCGACGGCGGTCGGCGGGACCGCCCTTGACCAGCGTGAGGTCGTCCGGCGAGAACACCGTCACCCTGACGACACCGAGCAGATCGCGGGCGCGTTCGAGCCGTTGCCGGTTGACCTGCACGCGGTTGCGGCCGGCCGGCACCAACTCGGCCTCGATCAGCGAGGTCCGTCCGTCGTCGTCACGCACCTCGGCACGCAGGATCGCCGACGAGCAGCCCGTCCGCACGAGCGCCTCGGGCGGCGCGCCACGGAAGCTGGACAGCGTCGCCAGATACGCCAGCGCCTCGGCGAGGTTGGTCTTGCCGTGGCCGTTGTCGCCCACCACGACCGTGGTGCCCGCCGTCAGCTGGAACGTCGCCGCGCCGTAGTTGCGGTAGTCGGCGAGGTCGAGCCGTTCGACGATCACGGCCGCCCGCACCGGCTCGGGATCAGGGGACCCGCACCGGCATGAGCAGGTACAGGTAGTCGTCGCGACCGACCCCACGGATGACCGCCGGCTTCATCGCGTCGAGCGTGGAGAGGGTGACCTCCTCGGCGTCGATGGCATCGACGCCGGCTTGCAGGTAGTCGGGGTTGAAGGCGATCGTCATCTCCGTGCCCTCGTAGGCGGCGTCGATCTCCTCCTCGGCATGGCCGATGTCCTGGGTGACCGCCGTCAACTTGAGCGTGTCGCCACCAAGTTGCAAACGCACCAACTTGGCTTCCTGGGCGAGGATCTTCACGCGGCGCAGCGCCTCGAGCAGCGCCTCGCGACCGACGGTGAGCACGTTGGGATGCGGCGGCGGGAGCAGGTTGCGGTAGTTGGGGTACTCGCCCTCGATCAGCCGGGTGGTGAGGCGCGTGCCCCCCGACTCGAACACGGCATCGCGTGCACCGAGACGGACCTGCAATTCGTCGGCGCCGCCGAGGACCCGTTGCAGCTCGTTCAGCGCCCGGCTCGGCACGAGCACCTTCTGCCCCTCCCCGAGCATCTTGCTGTCGGGCAGGTCGCGGACCGCGAGGCGGTACGAATCGGTGGCGACCATGCGCATGCCGTCGTCCTCGGACGTGAGCAGCACGCCGGTGAGCACCGCCCGGGCGTCGTCGGTGCTCGCCGCGCGCACCACCTGGCGGAGGGCGTCGGCGACGTCGGAGGACGCGAGCGTGACCGCCTCGGTGGCCGGCTCGCCCTGGACCGGGTAGTCGTCGAGGCCGAGCGGGCGGATCGAGAACTGCGACCGGCCGGCGCTGATGTGCACCTCCTCTCCCCCGCCGTCGTCGGCGAGGACCACCTCGACGGCACCGGGTGGGAGCGAGCGCACGATGTCGGCGACGAGCCGGGCGGGCACGACCACGGCGCCGTCACGATCGCCACCCACCGGGATCGTCAGGCGGATCGACAGCTCGAGGTCGGTCCCGGTGACGGAGAGCTCGTCGCCGTTGACCTCGAGGCGCAGGCCGGACAGCACGGGGAGCGTGCCGGTGCGGCTGGTCGCGGCTCGTCCTGCCGTCGCCAGGGCTTCGCCGAGGACCTCGCGCTCACATCGGAACTTCACAGTGCGGCCTTTCCCACATCGAGGTGATGGATGGATGTCGTAGTAGTGGTAGGGGGTGTGGATTGTGGAGAACCCGTCGTCGCCGCAGCGTAGAGGGTGGGTGTCACCGTGACGGGTTGTCCCCCACCGTCCACAGCGCCGAGATGACAGCGTTGTGCTTCGGTGGATGAACGGCGGTTGTCCCCCGAGTGAGGGGCCGGCGTCCACAAGGTTGCGCGGCAGGTCTGCCCTGTCGCGGATGCGAGCGACCGAGCGCCAGCGAGGGAGCGGCCAGCACCGGCCTGCGTGGCCGGGGAACGCAATGAACGTCCCATCATGACTTCAGCCGGCTGAGCAGGTCGGTCACCTGGTCGTAGATCTGCTTGCGCTCGCTCATCAGGCGCCCGATCTTCTCCACGGCGTGGATCACCGTCGTGTGGTCGCGCCCGCCGAAGATGCGGGCGATCCCGGGGTAGCTGAGGTCGGTCGACTCACGGAACACGTACATCGCGATCTGGCGGGCGGTGACGAGCGGACGCTGGCGGCTCTTGCCCTTCAGCGCGACGACGTCGAAGCCGAGGATGCCGGCGATCTCGGCGAGCAGCTCCTCGTCCGTACGCGGCCGGCTGGCCGACTCGCGCAACAGGTCGGCGAGCAGGTGGTGCGCCAGCTCGGTCGTGATCGGCACGTGGTTGAGGCTGGCGAAGGCGGTGACGCGGATCAGCGCGCCCTCGAGCTCGCGGATGTTCGTCGACACCTTGGTGGCGATCAGCTCGAGCGTCTCGGACGGCACCTCGACGTTGTCCCGCTCGGCCTTGTTGCGCAGGATCGCCAGGCGCGTCTCCAGATCGGGCGGCTGGATGTCGGTGATCAGGCCCCACTTGAACCGTCCGCGCAGCCGTTCCTCCAGCGTGGGGATGGCGTCGGGGACGCGGTCCGACGACAGCACGATCTGCTTGTTGGCGCCGTGCAACGAGTTGAAGGTGTGGAAGAACTCCTCCTGCAGACCCTCCCGGTTCTCGAGGAACTGGATGTCGTCGACCAGCAGGACGTCGACCTCGCGGTAGCGCCGCTTGAAGGCGTTGCCGGTGTTGGTACGGATGGCGTCGACGAACTCGTTGAGGAACGTCTCGGTCGAGACGTAGCGCACCTCGTGGTGCTGGTAGTTGTGATGGACGTAGTGGCCGATGGCGTGCAGCAGGTGGGTCTTGCCGAGGCCGGCCGAGCCGTAGATGAACAACGGGTTGTACGAGCGGGCCGGCGTCTCGGCGACGCGCAGGGCGGCGGCGAGGGCGAACTGGTTCGACGCTCCCTTGACGAACGTCTCGAACGTGTAGCGCGGGTTCAGTCCGGCCTCGTCGAGCAACGCCGTCCCGTTGGGGCCGGAACCGAGACGATCGGTGATCACCGCACGCGCCGGCGCCTCCTCGGCGACGTCGTCGAGCGTGCCGGGCCCGGCGGCGACGACGATGTCGAGCGAGCACCCGGGAGCGACGATCTCGTCGAGCGCGTCGGTGACGAGCGGGAGGTAACGGGTCATGATGCGGTCGCGGACGTGGTTGCTCGGCACGCTGATCGTGAGGTGATCGCCGTTGGTCGACAACGGCACGACGTCCTGGAACGTCGAGAACCAGACCGCTTCGGTGAGTTGGTCACGGAGGAGGAGTGCGACGGCCGTCCACACGTGCTCCTCGTCGCTCACCTGCATCTCCTACCTTCCCGCCTGATCCCGATCCACACCATTGTCCACACCCTGTGGAAATCGACACCGGTCGGGGATCCGACGGTACCACGGCGACGCAGCACCCTGAACCGGAACGGTCATCGGTTCGTCACCTCGCGCGACGTCCGCGAGCGGTCGCCACGGCCCCGCGGTGACGTTGCCGACGGCCCAGACGGTCCCGTAGCCTTGACGGGTCGGCCCGCGGGCCGCCCGACGTTCGATCGAGTCCGGAGCCTGACGTGAAGCGCACCTACCAACCGAACACCCGCCGCAGGGCCCGTAAGCACGGGTTCCGCGCCCGGATGCGCACGCGGGCCGGCCGCTCGATCATCAAGGCGCGGCGGCTCAAGGGCCGTTCGCGCCTGTCGGCTTGATCGGTCGGATCCACGATCGTCGAGCGTTCGAGCGACTGCAGCGCCATGGCCGCCGAGCCACGACCGAGACCCTGTGGTGTCGCTACGTCGGCGATCCCGCGGTCAGGCCACCGGCGGTGGCCTTCTCGATCGGCCGACCGATCGGCAACGCCGTCGTTCGCAACCGCCTCCGCCGCCGGCTGCGCGCCCTCGTCGCCACCCACGCCGGCTCCGACCTCCTCCCCCACGGCCAACTGCTCGTCGGCGCCCGTCCTGCTGCCTGCGAACGCTCGTTCGATGAGTTGGGCGCCGAGATGACCGCCCTGCTGCGGGCGACGGTCCGACCATGACCGCCGAGCCGCGCCTCGTTCGCCTCGTCGACTGGTACCAGCGGGCGTTCGAGGGACGCCCCTCGCCGTGCCGGTTCACCCCGTCGTGCTCGTCGTACGCCCGCGAGGCGCTCGTCGTCCACGGCAGCGGCCGGGGCACCTGGCTCACGCTGCGCCGCCTCCTGCGATGCCGGCCGCTCGGGCCATCCGGCTTCGACCCCGTCCCCGAGACGAAGGATCGCTGAGCGATGTTCGAGCTCCCCGCCTGGCTGCTCGCCTGGTTCTACGGCCTCACCCACAACTACGCCATCTCGATCGCCCTGATCGCCGTCGTCGTGATGCTGATCATCACGCCGCTGACGCTGAAGAGCACCAAGGGCATGCTCGAGATGCAGCGCCTGGCGCCGCAGATGCGCAAGTTGCAGCAGCTGCACCGCAACGATCGCCAGAAGCTCAACGAAGAGATGATGAAGCTCTACCAGGAGCACAAGGTCAATCCGATGTCCTCGTGCCTCCCGTTGGTGGCGCAGATGCCGGTCTTCATCATCATGTTCCGGATCCTCCACGGCCTGACGTACAAGCCGGTCGGCGCGGCCGAGCCGATCGCCAACGCCGTGTTCCGGGCCGCCAACCAGACGCCGCCGCAGGAGCTCGGCTTCGTCCCCCGCTACATCTCCAACTCCAGCGAGCTGTTCGAGTCGCTGTCGAACGGCGGCAGGTTCAACCAGACGGAGATGGTCTCGTTCGGCCTCGACCTCGCCAAGTCGCCGATCCAGGCGCTCAGCGAGGGCCTCGGCGACGGGGCTGATCTACGCCATCCTGGTCGTCGCCCTCGCCGGGCTGTACTTCCTCCAGCAGCGGATGGTGGCGGCCCGCGCGGCGGTCAGCCCGACGATGTCGCCGACGCAGCAGAAGCTGATGCAGTACCTGCCCGTCGTGTTCGCCATCTTCCAGGTCTTCTTCCTGGCCGGCCTGATCATCTACTACATGGCCCAGGCCGTGCTGCGCATCGGTCAGCAGGCCTACATCACCAAGCGCTTCTACGGCCACGAGGAGTCGCTCGGTCGCCAGGCCCAACGGGCAGGCGACGAAGCACGGGAGCTGGCGAAAAAGGACGGTGGGGGTGGTGGGCTGTTCGCCGGGGCCAAGCGCGACACGCCTGCCGCCGGCGGAGCCGGAGGACACCGGCGCCGCGCACGACCTCGAAGCGGACGACGCCTCCGAAGGGTCGCCCGACACCGACGGGCAAGACGCCGGCCGGGCCGCGCCCCGGCACGACGGGTCGACCCGGCGGGAACCGGGCCAAGAGCAGTGGAAAGCGCCGGCGCTGAGCGCCGACGACGCAGAAGACGGAGTGCATGATGGAGTGGGTCGAGACGACGGCACGAACGGTCGAAGAGGCCCAGGAGCTGGCCCTCGACCAGCTCGGGGTGATCGCCGACGAGGCCGAGTTCGAGGTCCTCGACGGCGCCCAAGCCGGGCCTGTTCGGGCGCCTGCGCGGTGAAGCGCGGGTGCGCGCCCGCGTCCGCCCGACCCCGGCCCGCCCCAAGCAGGACCGCCGGCGTGGTGGACGCCGGGGTGACAGCAAGAGCCGAGGCCAAGGCCGCCGACGGGGCCGAACCGGCACGCCCGCCAGCGGCTCCCTCGTCGTCCCCACCGCCCGCCCGTTCCGGAGGAGTGACCATGACCACCGATGCACCAGCCCCGTCCGGCGAGGAGCCCGACGTCGACGCCGTCCGTCAGGCCGCCGTCGAGTTCGTCGGTGGGCTGACCACCGCGTTCGGGTTCGAGACGTCGGTCGACGCCTCCGTCGACGGCACCGAGATCGAGGTGCGCGTCGACGGCACGTCGCTGGGGCTGTTGATCGGGCCGGGCGGGCGCACGCTGCTCGCCGTGCAGGACCTCACCCGGGTCGCCGCCCAGCGTCGGCTCGGCGATCACGACACCCGCTTGCGGGTCGACGTCGCCGGCTACCGGGAGAAGCGCCGCGAGGCGTTGGAGCGCTTCGCCGCCACGGTCGCCGAGCAGGTGAAGGAGTCCGGCGTCGCACGGTCGCTCGATCCGATGCCCTCCGCCGACCGCAAGGTGCTCCACGACGCGCTCGCCGCCATCGACGGGGTCACCAGCCGCTCCGAGGGCGACGATCCCAACCGGCGCGTCGTGGTCGCTCCCGCTGACTGACGATCCCGACCCGGCGCTCGTCGAGGCGCTGGGCGCGTCGCAGCGACTGGGGATGCTCGGTCGCCGGCCGATCGGCGACGTCATCGATCACGCCACCGCGTTCGTCGCCGCGCTGGAGGGCGTGGCCGGCACCGTGGTCGATCTCGGCAGCGGCGGTGGCGTGCCAGGGTTGGTGATCGCCCGCGCCCGTCCCGACCTGCGGCTCGTGCTCGTCGATCGGCGGTCGAACCGCACCGATCACCTGACCCGACTGGTCCGCCGGCTCGACCTCGACGATCGGGTCGAGGTGGTCAACGCCGACGTCGGCGAGCTGGACCTGGTTGCCGATGCCGCCGTTGCCCGCGGCTTCGGGTCGCCTGCGAGCACGCTGCGGGCGGCCGTGCGGGTGGTGCGTCCGGGCGGCGTGATCGTCGTCAGTGAGCCACCCGACTCCCCCGCCGACCGCTGGGCGAGGCGACCGGCGAACGTCACGTCGTCTCGTCGCACGTCGCCCGATCCACGGGTGGCCATGTTTCACGTGGAACATGAGGGTGCTTGATTTGCAGGGCTGGGCGAGCCAGGCTGTCAGCGGCGTGAGCGTTCCCGACGAGCTGCTCGACGACGTCGCCGAGGAGCTGCTCGCCGACGTCCCTGACGAGGTGCGGGACGAGAGCGTCCCCGAACCGGTCGGCCGCCCGCTGCCTCGGGTCATCGCCGTCGCCAACCAGAAGGGCGGCGTCGGCAAGACGACCACGACGATCAACGTCGGCGCGTGCCTCGCCGAGCTCGGCCAGCGATCGCTGATCATCGACCTCGACCCGCAGGGCAACGCCTCGACCGGGCTGGGCATCGAGAACCGCGGCCTCGAGACGTCGATGTACCACGTGCTGATGCACGAGGTGCCGCTGGAGAACTGCATCGAGCCGACCGACGTCAAGGGGTTGTTCGTCGCCCCGGCCAGCCTCGACCTGGCGGGCGCCGAGATCGAGCTGGTCCCCGCGTTCAGCCGGGAGACCCGCCTGCGCCGGGCCATCGAGGCGGTGACCGACGACTACGACTACGTGCTCATCGACTGTCCGCCGTCGCTCGGTCTGCTCACGGTCAACGGGCTGGCCGCCGCCAAGGAGGTGCTCGTCCCGATCCAGTGCGAGTACTACGCCCTGGAGGGCCTCGGCCAGCTGTTGCGCAACGTCGACCTGGTGCGCCGCAACCTCAATCCGACGCTCGAGGTGAGCACGATCGTCTGCGTCATGTACGACGCCCGGACCAAGCTCGCCGACCAGGTCGTCAGCGAGGTCCGCGAGCACTTCGGCGACAAGGTGCTGCGCACGATCGTCCCTCGCTCGGTGCGCCTGTCGGAGGCACCGTCGTTCGGTCAGCCGATCATCACGTTCGATCCCCGCTCGCGGGGCGCGTTCGCCTACCGGGACGTCGCCAAGGAGGTGCACGATGACTCGGCGCAGCGGGCTGGGTAAGGGCCTCAGCTCGCTGATCCCGCCGGCCGAGGCGGTGGATCAGCCGGATCAGCCGTCGTACGTCGAGGTGGCGATCGAGGAGGTCGTGCCCAACCCGTTCCAGCCGCGGGTCCACTTCGACGAGGACACCCTCGCCGAGCTCGCCGCCTCGATCGCCGAGCTCGGCGTGCTCCAGCCGATCCTCGTGCGCCGGGTCGACGACCGCTACCAGCTGATCGCCGGGGAGCGGCGGTGGCGGGCGGCGCGGCGGGCCGGGCTGACGACGGTCCCGGCGGTGGTGCGCACCTCCGACGACGTCAGTGCCGTCGAGCAGGCGCTCGTCGAGAACCTCCATCGCGCCGACCTCACCCCACTCGAGGAGGCGGCCGCCTTCTCGCAGCTGATCGAGGACTTCGAGCTGACCCACGACGAGGTCGCCCAGCGGGTCGGCAAGAGCCGCTCGGCGGTCACCAACACGTTGCGCCTGCTCGGGCTGCCGCCGGGCGTGCAGCACCTGCTCGCCGACGGCAAGCTGTCCGCCGGCCACGCCCGGGCGCTGCTCGGCACGCCCGACCGGGCACTGCAGGAGCGGCTGGCCCGTCAGGCGGCCGACGAGGGCTGGTCGGTGCGGACCGTCGAGGAGGCGATCCGTGCGGCCACCACGCCGCCCGAACCGGTCGTGCCGGCGACGCCCGTGCGACCCGCTGGTCGACGGCGCCGGCCTCAGCCCGGCCACGCGGCTGCGTCCACCCGGCCTGCTGGAGCTCGAGCAGCTGCTGGCCGACGCCCTGGACACGCGGGTGGGCGTGCAGATGGGTGCCAAGCGGGGCAAGGTGACGATCGACTTCGCCGATCTCGAGGACCTCGAACGGATCTACCGCTCATCGTCGAGTCGTCACCTGCCGACACATGCGCCTGACGACGACATGGACGACGACGTGCGCAACCGTGAACTCTCGACCGATGGCGGTCGATGCCTACTTCAGCGTTACACACAGCGGGTGGAGAAGTCTGTGGATAATCGACGTTTCCCCAGCTCAGAGGCCTAGGGAACGGGGGCCGGCAACCCACGCCGTGAGCGCCTCGACGACCGCGTCGCTGATGCGCGGCGCGGCGTCGACCACCCGCTGCACCGGGCCCAGCGAGCACACCACGGCGGTCATCCGCGTCTCCCGCAGGACCGGCAGTCGCATCCCGGTCGCCCGCCCCGGAGGGAGCACGCCGACGCGGTCGACGGCGTGGACGATCTGGTCGGCCAGGGCCCGGCCGCCGGCCGACTCGAACCCGGCGGTGGCGTAGTAGGCGACCGTCGCCACGTCGTCGACGAGCGGCTCGAACCCGGCATACACGGTGGCCGCGTAGCGGTTGGCCGTCGCCGCATGGAGCGACGGGTCGAGCTCGTCGGCCGTGATCACCTTCGCCCCGTGGTGGCGGAGGTCCTGGGCGATGTGGCGGGCGAGCGGGCCGAGCCCGCCGAACTGGCCGACGACGACGCGCAGCTGGCCGAGCGTTCGGCCCACGGTGCTCAGGTGCTCGAGCTCGCGGATCGTCGCCACGCCGGGACCGGTCCCGGTCCTGGCGCCGTTGATCTCCAGCGCCCGCACGGTCGCCGTCCCACACACCCCGTCGACGACGCAAGCCGCAGTTGCGCTGGAACTCCTCCAGGGCCGTCGGCGGTCGCCGGCCCGAGGATGCCGTCGACGCGACCGCAGTCGAAGCCGAGGCGCCCGAGCCAGCTCTGCAACGTGCCGACGTCGTCGCCGCGCATGAACGGAGCGACGAGGCGCAGCGGTCGATCGCCGAGGCACCATGACGACTCGACGAGTGCCAGCCACGTCGGCTCGTCGCAGCGACCGTGGTCGTGCAGGCCGCGGTCACGCTGGAAGGCCCGCACGGCGGCCTCCGTGGCGACGTCGAAGACGCCGGGTTCGGCGTCGTCCGGACACGAAGCCGGACGCGCCGAGCCGGCGCTGGAGGTCGCGGATGGCGTCGCCGCGCTGACCGAGGGTCAGCTGGAGGGAACGAGGAATTCGTCGAGCTCCTGGAGCAGTTGGGACTTGCCCTTGGCACCGACGAGGCGCTTGTGCAACTCGCCGCCGTTGAAGACCAGGAGGGTGGGGATGCTCATCACGTCGTAGCGCAACGCCAGGTCGGGGTTGTCGTCGACGTTGACCTTGGCGATCGTGACCTTGTCGTCGAGCTCGGTGGAGAGCTCGCCGAGGATCGGGGCGATGGCCTTGCACGGTCCACACCACTCCGCCCAGAAGTCGACGACGACGGGCTTGTCGGACCCGACGACGGTCTCGTCGAACGTGGCGGTGGAGAGGTTGACGATGGCGGCCATGACGTGGGGAGCTTCCTTTGCTGATTCTGGCCCGGCGGGCCGAAGTGTACTGATGGATGCAACCGCCTGGGGACGCCCCGCATTCCAACGAGATGACGAACAAATGTTCGATCAGGAGGTCGCAGCGTGACGCTGGTGCTCGAGCCAGCGCTCGGCGTCGATCGCCGCCATGCAGCCCGAGCCGGCCGCGGTCACCGCTTGGCGGTAGGTGTGGTCCTGCACGTCGCCGCAGGCGAACACGCCCTCGACGTTGGTGTACGACGACCCGGGCACCGTCACGAGGTAGCCGTTCTCGTCGGTGTCGAGCACGCCGGCGAAGAGGTCGGTGTTCGGGCGGTGGCCGATGGCGACGAACATCCCGGTCACGTCGAGTGTGGAGGTGGCGCCGGTGTGCACGTTGCGCACGACCGCACCCTCGAGCCGCTCGCTGCCGAGCAGGTCGTCGACGACGCTGTCCCACAGGAACTCGATCTTCGGGTTGGCGAACGCCCGGTCCTGCATGATCTTCGACGCCCGCAGCGTGTCGCGACGGTGGATCACGATGACCTTGTCGGCGAACTTGGTGAGGAACAGGGCCTCCTCGAGGGCCGAGTCGCCACCGCCGACGACGGCGATCTGCTGGCCGCGGAAGAAGAAGCCATCGCACGTGGCGCACGTCGACAGGCCGTGGCCGAGCAGCCGTGACTCGGAGTCGAGCCCGAGCATCAACGAGCGTGCCCCGGTGCTGACGATGACGGCGTCGGCCTCGTACACGGTGTCGCGCACCCACACCTGGAACGGCCGGCTGGCGAGGTCGACCTTGGTCGCCTTCTCCGTGATCAGCTCGGCACCGAAGCGCGCCGCCTGTTCACGGAAGCGCTGCATCAGGTCGGGGCCCATGATCCCGTCCGGGAAGCCGGGGTAGTTCTCGACGTCGGTCGTCAGCATCAGCTGGCCGCCCGGCTGGTCGCTCGTGCTCGACGGCTCGCCCTCGATGACGAGCGGGGCGAGGTTGGCGCGGGCGGCGTAGATCGCCGCCGTCAGCCCAGCCGGGCCGGAGCCGACGATGATCACGTTGCGGACGGTGCTGTTCAACGGCGAGACCTCTACTCGATGGTTTGGCGCTTCCTCAGCACCAACGCACCGGCGAGGCAGAGGATTCCACCGATGATGAGGTAGCTGAGGTACACGGCACGCGGCTGGCTGACCACCGAGTCGAGCGCGCTCTGCAACCCCCTGGTGCGCGGCGATCAGCACCAGGACGACGGCCGTGATGCCGAGGAACGACGCCGAGGAGTCCGAAGACGACGCCGCGGGTGATGTGGACCACGGGTGTGGTCGCCCGATCACGAACTGTGCCGACGACCCGCTCGACGGTGTCGGCGAGATCGGCGGCCCAGTTCGGATCGGTCAGCGGGTTCCCGGCCATCGGCGGAGTGTAACGGTCAGGGCAGTTGGGCGCGGGCGACGACCTCGCAGCTCGCCGGGTCGGCGGCGATCGCCTCGCCGGCATCGACGAACACGTCGACCGTGAGCTGCTCGCCGTCGCGCTGGTACACGGCCGCACCGACCCATTCGCCGAGTGCGCAGCCCGACGCGCTCGTCTGTCGCGGTCCTCGCGTCCGCCGCCATCGCCGCGGCGGCGAAGGCGGCGAGGTCGGCCGGCGACGTCAGCACGGACGTGGCAGCGGCGGTCGCCTCCGGCGCGGCCAGCTCGCCGGCGCCCTCGGCGGCCGCGGTGTCGGCCGGCGCCGCGGCGGTGGCGGACGCATCGTCGGAGTCCTGGGCGGTGGCCAACTCGGGGGCCGTCGCGGTCAGCTCCTGCGGCGGCCTCCGTCGCCGAGCTCGCCGCGTCGTCGTCAGTGTCCTGGCCGCCGTCGCGGAGCACGAGGACCCCGCCGCCGATCACGAGGACGACGGCGGCCGCGGCCGACAGCGGGCGGAGCCAGCGGCCCTGTCGCTTGGCCGCCAGCGACGCCGGCGGAGCGACGGGCAGGTCGGGCGTCGTGGCGATCGTCGCCGCCGGGCGGACCTCGAACGTGTCGAGCGCGGCGCGGATGGCGGCGTCGCGGCGTGCAGCATCCGGACGCTCGGTCACCCGCATCGCCTCGCGCACGGCCCGGATCCGGGCGACCTCGGCGACGACCTCCGGATCGGCCTCGGCGCGCGCCTGCTCGTCGGCGGTGACCTCTTCGTCGAGGTAGGCGTTGGCGAGCAGTCGCTGGTCGTCGTTCATGGTGCGGGTGGTGGCGCGGGAGGGTTGTGTGGGGTTGGACGTCCGGAGGTCGAGTCGTGGTTCCCGAGCGCCTCGGCGAGCTGCGAGCGACCCCTGGCGATCCGCGACTTCACCGTGCCCAGCGGGATCGACAGGACCTCGGCGATCTCGGCGTAGTCGAGATCGGCGACGTCGCGCAGCACGACGGGCGCGCGGAACTCCTCGGGCAGGTCGTCGAGGGCGTCGTCGATGGCCATCCGCAGCGCGGCGGCGTCGACGCGCCGCTCGGCGAGCGGGTCGACGACCTCTGGCCACCCGTCGTCGTCGGCGACGGCGTGCGGCGTCGGTCTGCGCCGGCGGCGCCGGAGCTCGTCCAGGGAGGCGTTGGTGGCGATGCGGTACGCCCATGTGGAGAACGCCGAGCGGCCGTCGAACCGGGCGAGGCCGCGCACGATGCCGATCATCGCCTCCTGGGCGGCGTCGTCGGCGTCGCGACCCGGGCCGGCGATGCGCCGGCACACCGCGTGCACGCGGTCGTAGTGGCGGCGCAGCAGCCGGTCGAGGGCGTGGCGATCGCCGGCCTGCGCTGCCGCCACGAGCGCGGCGTCGTCGGGATCGTCACGCATCAACCGAAGCGGATCTCACCGATGGACGTGCGGTGCGGGTTGGCCGCCGTGCACGCCGGATCCCGTCCCAGCTCGCGCAGCACGATCAGCAGGTGGCGCACCGGTGTGGTCGCGGTGACGCTGACGGTCGTCGGGGTGTCCGACACCGCCTTCTGGGCGAGTGGCGGGCCCCAATCGGCGAAGCCCTCCGGCAGCGTCGCCGCGTCGCTGCCGAGCACCTCCACCTGGAACGGCGCGTTGCCGACCTCGAACGACAGGGTCCCGGTGGCCGGCGCGGCCAGCGTGAGCGCCAGCCCGACGCCGGCCTTCCCGCTCATCAGCGAGCGGGCGTAGCAGACCGTGCGCCAGTTGGTCGCCGAGCTGCCGTCGGCGAGGGCGCTCGCTGCCAGGTCGTCGTTCTCCTCCCCATCGCCATCGGGGTCGTAGGCGACGATCCCCGCGACCTCGGCGAGCGGCGGCCACGGGCTGGGTCGCCGCGACGGTCGTTCCCGGTGGTCCGCCGTCGGCCGAGTCGCGCCGGATCATCGCCCACAGCACGAGGGCGACGACGAGCGCGACGGCGAGCAGGCCGAGCACGAGCACCATCGACGGACCCGTGCGCGACTGGAGGCCACGAGCGGGGCTGCCGCGCAGGCGGGGGCCGGCGTCGGGCGTGTCGTCGCGACGGCGCGGCGGCACCGGGTTCGGCGGCGTCGCCTCACCGGGTATCGGGGGCGCGCCGGGGCGCGTGCGCGGCACCTGCCCGGTCGCGCGCGGAGCGCGGATGAACGGCCCGACGGGGCTCGGGCCGGTGGTCAGCCCGGCGCCGAGCGGCGTCAGGTCCGGTGGTGGTTCGTCGGCGATCCGCAGCAGCTCGTCGCGCAGCTCGGCACCGGTCGCCGGGCGGTGGTTCGGGTTGCGGGCGAGCAAGCGGTGGACGAGGTTGACGAGCCCGCGGGGGAGCGTCGGGCGCAGCCGTCCGAGGTCGGTGGGGTCGCGCTGCAAGCGGGCGAGGGCGGTGTCGGCGTCGGTCTCGCCGAGGAACGGCACGCGGCCGGCCAGGCACTCGTAGAGCACGAGCCCGAGCGAGTACAGGTCGGCCCGGCCGTCGAGCTTGCGGCCGCGCACCTGCTCAGGTGACAGGTACTTCGCCGTGCCCATCATCACGTTGTCGCTCGTCAGGTCCTCGCCGGAGGCGTCGAGGCCCTTGGCGATCCCGAAGTCGGTGAGCATCACCCGTCCGTCGGCGGTGACGAGGATGTTCCCCGGCTTGACGTCGCGGTGGACGAAGCCGGCACGGTGGGCGGCGTCGAGCGCGGCGGCGACGCACGTGCCGATGTGGATCGTCAACTCGGGACTCAACCTCGTCTGGACGTCGAGGAGCTGGCGCAGGCTCTTGCCGTCGACGAGCTGCATGACCACGGCCTGGCGCCCGCCGTCCTCGAACACGTCGTGCACGGCGACGATGTTCGGGTGGGTGAGCCCGGCCACGGCGATCGCCTCGCGGCGGAAGCGTTCGGCGACCACCGGGTCGGTGGCCAGGCTCGGCTTGAGCCACTTCAGGGCGACCTTGCGGTCGAGGGAGAGGTCGGTCGCCAGCCACACCTCGGCCATCCCACCTTGCGCCAGGCGTCGTTCGAGCCGGTAGCGGTGGGCGAGCACCACCGGCGCATCGTCGCCCGGTGGTGAGGTGCTGGAGGTGGGAGGGGTCGTCGACGCCGGCATCCGGCCAGAACGCTACGCCGACGATCGGCGTGAGGGTCTGCCGTGCCGCGGTTGCAGGTCGTGCAGCGAGCAGAGTGCGGATGCGGAACTCGCACCAGATCCGCTCACGGATCTGTGCCGTGACGCTCTGGAAGGCGACGCCGATCGTGCCGCGTCCGGCGTGGGCGCCGATGACCGGGCCGATCTGGCCGACGACGATGTCGCCGTCGGTCAGCGGGCGCAGCGTGTCGACGAAGGCGTCGACGTCGTCGCAGTCGGCGTGGAGCACGGCGAGGTGATCCATGCGCCCGCCGTAGGCGGCGACCTTCTCGACGAGGAACGCCAGCGCCTTGCTCCGCGTCCGCTGCTTGCCGTGCTCCTCGACGACGCCGTCGCGGACCTCGATGATCGGCTTGATCGACAGCGCCGTGGCGAGCAGCGCCTTGGCGTTGCCGATGCGGCCGCCCTTGCGCAGGTTGTCGAGCGTGTCGAGGGCGCCGAAGACGCGCGTCCGGGCGACGAGGTCGCCGGCGAGCTGCTCGACCGTGTCGAGGCCGTCGCCGGCCGCAGCGCGTTCGGCGCACGCCAGGGCGATCGTGCCGAGCCCCAACGACACCGTGCGGGAGTCGACGACCCGGACGTCGATGCCCTCGGCGGAGCGGGCGGCGAGCTCGGCGCTCTGCAGTGTCGCCGAGAGGGCGCCCGACAAGGTGATGGCGACGATGCCGGTCGCCCCGCGGTCGACGAGGCGCCGGTACGACTCCTCGAAGCGGCCCGGCGCCGGCGCGGCCGTCGACGGCAGCTCCGACGTGGCGGCGCAGCGGGCCCAGAACTCGTCGGTGCTCAGCTGCTCGCGATCGATCAGCTCCTCGTCGCCGAAGCGGATGCTGAGCGGCACGATCTCGATCCCCCAGCGCTCGGCGAGCTCGGCGGGCAGGTCGCACGAGCTGTCGGTCACCACGCCGATCGCAGCTCACGGATCGGACACGCTAGCCCTGCGCGGCCTCCTGTGGATCTGGCACGGCGGCGACGACCTCGGCCGCGTCGGGCGACACCTCACCGAGCTCGTCGCCCGCCTCGAGCGCGGCGATCGAGTCCAGCCGCCGGCGCCGGCCACGACGGAAGTGGGCGAACCACCACGACAGGAGCACGATGATCGCCCCGCCCGTGACGACCTGGCCGAGGCCGGTGAGGGCGTTGACCTTCGCCGTCAGCACCACCGGCTCGATCACCTGCTGCTCGAACGCCGGCGTGAGCACCTCGACGCCGATGGCCGACGTACCCAGCGTCCTCGCCTCCACCGGGATGACGACCTCGGTCGCCACGCCTGGCTGGAGGAGGACCGACTGGTCGCCCGCGGGGAACGTCAACTTCGGTGAGCTGGCGCGGACGATGACCTGCAGTGGCTCGTCGCCGTTGTTGCGCAGGGTCCAGCGCAGCGGGCTCGAACGGCCGGTCAGGGTGAACGTGAACGGGCGCGGGGCCTCGACGCGAGCGCGGACCTCGGCCGTCTCGGCACCGATGCGATCCAGCTCGACCGCCGCCTCGTCGTCGCTGAGCCCGGTCGAGAGCAGGGTGTTCAGCTCGGCCTGCCAGGTCTCGACCTGGGTGTTGTCGGTGAGCATCGACCCCGAGGCCGCCGCCGCGACGCGCGTGAGACCGATGGCCTGCGCCGCGGTCGGTGAGGTCGGGGCCGGCGGTGGCGGGGAGGAACAGGGTCTCGGGCCCGTCGTTGCCGACGAGCATCGCGTCGGTCGTGCTCGGCACCGCAGAGAGTGGCGCCAGTCGGAGCTCGGGGACGCTGCTCGCGTACCTGGCGACGGCTTCGGCGACCTCGGCATCGGGGACCGTGCCGGCCGGCGTCGTGAGGACGGCCGTGCGCCGCAACTGCTCGCCGAGCTCGCGCCGTGTCGTCACCAGTTCGGCGACGATCCGTACGGCGGCGTCGGCAGGTGCCGTGTCGGTGCGCTCGAGCGTGGCCGGATCGAGCAGCGCGCCGCGCGGGTCGACCACGATCGCAGGGAACGTCCCGCTCCCGCCGAGGTCGACGTCGACGGTGAGGGTGCTGTCGTGGTAGCCGCCGATGTTGCCCTCGAGCTCGGCATAGATCTCCGGGTCGAGCACGAGGCTGCGGAACCCGAGGCCGGCGAGCATCGCCGCGGCGTCGGTGCTGATCGGCGTGGGGACGAGCCACGCCGCCCGCTGCGGGAGCGACGACGGCAGGGCATCGGTGAGGATGCCCTCGCCCGGCGCGCAGCTCGCGCACGAAGTCGTCCTGGGCGTCGATCGCCACCGCGGACGACGGGTCGAGGCACGACGGCCGGCAGGGCGAGCACCTCGTCGCCGTCGAGCGAGCGTGCGCAGCGCGGCGGCGAGCGACGGGTCGTCGGCGGCGAGGTCGCCGAGCAGGATGGGCGGCAGCTGCACGGTGATCGGCCCGTCGACAGCCGCCGCCAGCTCGGCGATCTGCGCCAGGCGGTTGCGTCCGTCGGCGACCTCCGCCTCGGTCGGCGCCGGTCCGGGATCGGGCGCGGCGGCGACGATGGCCACGTTCATCGGCGCGCCGCCACCGTCGATCGCCAGCCGCTCGACGAACGTCGTGGTCGTGGCGACGGGGCTGCCGTCGACGAGCAGCTCGACGGTGAGCGGGTGCAGGCCCGGCCGGCGCAGCGTGAGCGCACCCGGCACCCCGGCCGCTGTGGTCGTCGGGACCTCGATCGAGAGCGTCGAGCCGGCACCGAGGGTGACGGGGAGCGTGACACCGTCGACGGCCGTCGGCAGGTCCCCGTCGATCGCCTGGGCGAGCTCGACCCGGTCGTCGATCGGGCGGTGAGCGACGACCCGCACGGTGGTGACCGCCGGGGGAGTGACGGTGGTCGTGGTCGGCGTTGTCGTCGTGGTCGTCGTAGACGTCGGAGTCGTGGCGACGTCGCCGAGGACGAGGAACTGCGCCGTCCAGGGTTGCTCCGGGGCGATGGCGAACGCCTGGTCCTGGAGGACGAGGCTGACCTCGGTGGACTGCGCGGCGAGGCGCGACGACCCGGTGGCGGTGACGCCGAGCGCGGCGACGGCCGCCAGGACGATCCGCCTCACCGGCCGTCCAGGTCGAGCTGCATCACCACGAGCTGCTCGGGCAGACGCCGGAACCCCTGCGCTTCGTAGAGCCCGAGCGCCCGCTCGTTGCCGACCGCCGTGTTGACGAGGGCGTGCGACAGTCGGCGCGCCCGCATCCACTCCAGGGCGTCGACCACCAGCGCCCGGCCGTGTCCTCGGCCCTGGTGCTCGGGCGCGACGGCGAGGCGCTGGAGGTACCCCTGCCCGGACGCTGCCCCGCTGATGGCGAACGCCACGAGCGGGCGGCGCAGCCCGTCGCCGAACAGGCGAGCCCGGGAGCGATGCACCGGCGTGGCCCTGCGGACGTCGGCGAGATCGCCGCCCTCGTTGCCCCACGGGTCGCCGAACGCGGCGCGATCGACCGCCGACGCCTCGTCGAGGCGATGCGTCCGCAGGCGCACCGTCTTCACACGGGCGGACCGCGGCACGTCGGCGAGGTCGGCGCGCAGGAGGGCCAGCGTGTCGATGACGATGAAGCCGGCGGCGCTGAAGCTGTTGGCGGCGTCGGGGAACACGGCGCCGGTGCGGATGGCGCGGAGGTCGTCACCGGCGAGTGCGTCGACCCAGCCGCGCACCTCGTCGATCGACGGGACGATGGCCTGGTCGGCGAGTGAGACCTGGACGACACGATCGTCGAACGCCCACCTCCTGACGCGGACCCGCGGCCCGAGCCGACCGTGCCCAGCGTGCCGACGGACCTTCACTGCCTGTGGACGGTACCGGGCGGCGCACGATCGATGCGGTCGTCATGCCCGCCCTAGGCTGGGCTCCGAATGTCGGTGCTGTTCGCCACCCACCCCGCCTACCTCGAGCACCTCACCGGACCGGGTCACCCCGAGCGGCCGTCGCGGCTGCAGGCGGTGATCGCCGGCGTCCAGGGGGCCGGGCTCGCCGACGCCGTCATCCCGCTCGAACCGGTGGCCGCCAAGCGCGACGACCTGGCCCGCGTACATCCTGAGTGGTACCTCGACCGGCTGGAGTCGATGTCCGCCGCGGGTGGCGGGTGGATCGACGCCGACACCCGGCTGAGCACGCACTCGGCGACGGCGGCCCACCTGGCAGCCGGCGCCGGCCTGACCGCGGTCGAGGCGCTCCGCGAGGGCAAGGGGGAGGCCGCGTTCTGCGCCGTGCGCCCACCCGGTCACCACGCCACGCCCACCGACTCGATGGGGTTCTGCCTCGTCTCCAACATCGCCATCGTCGCTGCCTCGCTCGCCGACGCCGGCGAGCGCGTCTGGGTCCTCGACTACGACGCCCACCACGGCAACGGCACCCAGGCGGTGTTCGTCGAGGACCCGCGGGTGCTCTTCGTCAGCTTCCACCAGTGGCCGCTGTACCCGGGCACCGGGCGGGTCACCGAGACCGGCACCGGCGCCGGGATCGGGACGACGATGAACCTACCGATGCCGCCCGGCGCGACGGGCGACGTGTACGTCAAGGCGTTCGACGAGGTGGTGGCGCCGGTCGTCGAGCGCTTCGCCCCGACGTGGTTGCTCATCTCGGCCGGCTTCGACGGCCACCGCGACGATCCGCTGACCGAGCTCGGCCTGACCGCCGGCGACTTCCCGCTGCTGACGGCGCGGGCGCTCGAGCTCGTTCCGCCGGGCCGTTGCGTCGCCATGCTCGAGGGCGGCTACGACCTCGACGCGCTGTCGGCGTGCGCGGCCGCCGTGCTGTCGACGCTCGCCGGGGCGCCGGCGTCGTCGGAGCGTCCGAGCTCCGGCGGGCCAGGTGCCGCCGCCGTCGAGGACGTCCGCAAGGTGTGGGCGCCGCTCACCGCCTGACCCGCCGAGCATCCGGCACGTAGCCTTCGCCCGCGATGGTCCCAGCCCGGTTCGTGCCGATCCTCGACGAGCTCGCCCCCCTGGCGGCGCGGTTCGCCGACGCCGGCCATCGGCTGTTCCTCGTCGGCGGCGCCGTGCGCGACCTCCTTGTCGGCGTCGAGGGCGAGCACCACGATCTCGATCTGACGACGGATGCCCGCCCGCCGGAGGTCAAGTCGCTGCTCAGCGATTGGGGCGACGCCGTGTGGACGCAGGGGGAGCGGTTCGGGACGATCGGTGCCCAGCGCAAGCGGGCCGACGGCACCGTGCGCACGCTGGAGATCACCACGTTCCGCTCCGAGGCGTACGCCGACGAGTCGCGCAAGCCGCACGTCACGTTCGCCGACGAGGTCGAGGTCGACCTCGGCCGGCGTGACTTCACCGTCAACGCGATGGCCCTCGAGTTGGTCGGTGGCGGAGCCGACGCCACGCTCGTCGATCCCTACGGTGGTGCGGCCGACCTGGCGACTGGGACGCTGCGCACGCCGCTGGCGCCGGAGATCAGCTTCGACGACGACCCACTGCGCATGCTCCGCGCGGCGCGCTTCATCGCCGGCTTCGGCCTCCAGCCCGTTCCGGAGCTGGTCGCCGCGGTGGTCGAGCGGCGTGAGCGGCTGGCGATCGTGTCGGCCGAGCGGATCCGCGACGAGCTGGACAAGCTGATCGTCGTCGACCGCCCGTCGGCCGGCTTGTGGTTCCTCGTCGACACCGGGCTCGCCGAGCAGTTCCTGCCCGAGCTGCCGGCGCTGCGCCTCGAGCACGACCCGATCCATCGCCACAAGGACGTCCTCAGCCACACGATCGCCGTCGTCGAGAACGTCACGCCGCTGCTCGGCGAGTTCGACTTCCGGATCACCCGCCTCGCCGCGCTGTTCCACGACATCGGCAAGCCGCGGCACGCGCGGCTACCAACCGGGCAAGGGGACGACGTTCCACCACCACGATGTCGTTGGCGCGCGCATGACGCGGCGGCGGATGGAGGCGTTGCGCTACCCGACGGCCGACATCGCCGCGGTGTCCGAGCTGGTGTTCCTGCACCTGCGCTTCCACACCTACAAGATGGGTTGGACCGACTCGGCGGTGCGTCGCTACGTCCGCGACGCCGATGCGCTGCTCACCGAGCTCAACGTGCTGACGCGCTGTGACTGCACGACGCGGGACGAGCGCAAGGCGGCCCGGCTGTCCAGGCGGATGGACGAGCTGGAGGCGCGCATCGACGAGCTGGCGGCCCGTGAGGAGATCGCCGCGATGCGACCCGAGCTCGACGGTGTGCAGGTCATGGAGCACCTCGGCATCGGCCCCGGCCCGCTCGTCGGCGAGGCGCTCGCCCACCTCCTCGAGATCCGCCTCGACGAGGGCGAGATCGGCCACGACGAAGTGCTGGCGCGCCTCGACGAGTGGTGGTCGGCGCGGACAGCGTCCACGTCGTAGCGTCGAGTCGATGCGCGACGACGTGACCGACGGGCACTCGATCCGCCGGCGCGCAGCGATGTGGCGGTGGCTCGTGTCGGTCGCCGTCGCCGCTGCGTTGCTGGTGGCCCTCGTCGCCGTCGTGCTGCGCCTCGACGGCGACCGCTCGGCCGGCGCCGTCGCCGCGGCGGTCGTGACGGCGCTGCTCGCTGCCGCCGCGGTCGTCGTCACCTGGCTCGAGTCGCGGCGCATCACCGCCCACCTCAACCGCACGATCGAGCGGCTCATCGACACCGAGTCCGAGCTGCGCCTCCTGCTCGACGACCTGCCGGAGGCGGTGCTGTCGGTCGACGACGACGGCGTCGTCCGCGGCGCCAACGCCAAGGCCGCCGAGCTGGCCGGCCGCCCGGTCGCCGACCTCACGGGTCAGCAGTTCCGGGCGATCGTCGAGCCGGCGCGAGGCACCGACCTCGACCAGTGGCTGGCGAACGGGCGCAGCGGGCGACCGGCGGCGGTCACCGTCCGCTTGCCGCACGCCGACGGGGCGACGAGCACGCTCGTCGAGGCGACCGTCGACCGGCCCCGGAACACCGAGGCCGGGGCGATCGTGCGCCTCCGCGACGTCACCGAGCGCGAGGAGCGGGTGCGCGCGCTCGAGCAGGCGAGGCGACGGTTCCAGCAGGCGTTCCACTCGGCGCCGACCGGCATGGCGCTGGTGCGGCTCGACGACTCGACGATCCTCGACGCCAACCGCTCGCTCGCCGAGATGCTCGACCGGCCGGTCGACGACCTCGTCGGGCGGACGATCCGCGAGGTGACCCACCCCGAGGACCTGCGCGCCGCGGCCGCCTCATCGCGCGCGGCTCGAGCTGGGCATCGCCGACACCTACCTGCTCGACCAGCGCTATCTGCGCAGCGACGGCGAGTTCGTGTGGGCGCGCACGCGTGTCGCGGTCACCGAGGACGAGGGCGTTGCACTTGCAATCACCCACATCGAGGACGTCACCGAGCAGCGGCGCACGGCGGAGCGGCTGCAGTGGGCGGCCACCCACGACGACCTGACCGGCCTGCCGAACCGCACCGAGCTGATCAACCGCGTCGACGCCATCCTCGCCGATGCCGCCGTCGGCGACATCGCCATGCTGTTCATCGACCTCGACAACTTCAAGGCGGTCAACGACAGCCTCGGTCACGGGATCGGCGACACGCTGCTCACGGCGATGTCGGTCCGCCTGCGCGACGTCGTGGGGGAGGACGCCGTGCTCGCCCGCTTCGGCGGTGACGAGTTCATCGTCGTGCTGCGTCACCCCGACCGCGATCCGCTCGCCGTGGCCGAGGAGGTCCGCGGCGCCGTGCGCCGGGCAGTCGTCGTCGAGGGGACCGAGCTGTTCGTCAGCACCAGCATCGGTGTCTCGGTGAACGACCGTGAGGGCGTGACGGCCGCCGACCTGCTCCGTGACGCCGACGCGGCGATGTATCGGGCGAAGGCACGCGGGCGCGACTGCGTCGAGGCGTTCGCGCCCGGAACGCACGAGACGACGGTGCTCGCCCTGCGCACGGCGACCGAGCTGCGGCGCGGCCTCGAGCGGGGCGAGATCGTGCCCTACTTCCAGCCGATCGTCGAGCTGACGACCGGCCACGTGACGGGCTTCGAGGCGCTCGCCCGCTGGCTGCACCCCGAGCGCGGCCTGCTGTCGCCCGACCAGTTCCTGCCGATGGCCGAGGAGACCGGCCTGATCGACGAGATCGGCGCCACCGTGCTCTCCGACGCCCTGGCCCAGTTCGCCAGGTGGCGGGCCCGTGACCTGCCCTTCGCCGACGCCACGCTGTCGGTCAACGTCGGGACGCGGCAAGTGGTCGACCCGGCGTTCGCCGATCTCGTCGCCGAGGTGCTCGGCCAGGCCGGGATCCCCGCCGACTCGTTGTGGCTGGAGATCACCGAGACGGCACTGCTCGCCGACGTCAAGGCGTCGACGGTCGCCCTGCGCAACCTGCGCAGCCTCGGCCTCCACCTCGCCGTCGACGACTTCGGCACGGGCTACTCGTCGCTGACCTACCTCAAGCGCTTCCCCGTCGAGGCGATCAAGATCGACAAGGGCTTCGTCGCCGGACTCGGGTTGGACACCGAGGACACGACGATCGTCGAGGCGGTCGTCAACCTCGGCCATTCCTTCGGCATCGCCGTGATCGCCGAAGGTCTGGAGACGCCCCTGCAGCTCGCCCGGCTGCGCGAGATGGGCTGCGACCGCGGCCAGGGCTACCTGTTCGGCCGGCCCCGCCCCGCGTCGATCGTCGAGGCCGAGCGCGCCGTCTGACCCCGATCTGGGCGCGAATCCGTCCCGGAATCCGGGACGATCCGCGCCCAGATGTCGGCACCGCGGCTTCATGCGGACCTCATGCGCAGCGGACGCGGTCTCCACGACCTCCTCATGGTGGCGCGTGCTCAGTGTGCGCCGGCGGCCGCCAACGGGGACGGCCACGAGGCGGGCCGAGGCCCCACTGGAGGAGACATGAACCGGAGACTGCTCGCGCTCGCCCTGCCGCTGAGCCTGGCGCTCGTCGCGTGCGGCGGTGGGCGACGACGACACCACCGCGACCCCCACGACGGCGGCCTGCGACACCAAGCCGGTCGAGACCGACCCGACGCCGGCCACGTCCGACGTACCGGCGACGACCGAGGCGGCCGCCGAGCCGGTCGGCATCGCCAGCTACGACGCCGTCCAGCCGGCCGTCGTGCAGATCGTCGCCCAGGGCACGTTCCGCGACCCGGAGGTCGGCTTCGCCGACGGCTCGGGCATGGGCAGCGGCTTCATCATCGGCCCCGATGGCCTCGCCGTCACCAACAACCACGTCGTCGCCGGCGCGGCGACGCTCGAGGTGTACATCGGCGGCAACCTCGACGAGAGCTACAACGCCACGATCCTCGGCGTCTCGGAGTGCAACGACCTGGCGCTGATCGACATCGACGGACCCGACGACCTGCCCCACCTCGACTGGTTCGACGGCGACATCGCCGCCGGGCTCGACGTGTACGCAGCGGGCTACCCGCTCGGCGACCCCGAGTTCACGCTGACCCGCGGCATCATCGCCAAGGCCGAGGCCGGCGGCGATCTCACCGGCACGTCGTCGATCGACCACACGGTCGAGCACGACGCCAACATCCAGCCGGGCAACTCCGGCGGCCCGCTCGTCGGTGCCGACGGCAGAGTCGTCGCCGTCAACTACGCCGGCGGCGCCAGCGCGACGACGACGGCGCAGTTCTACGGCATCGCCGCCGACCTCGCCCGCCCGGTGATCGACGAGCTGCGGACGGGCGACTTCGAGTCGCTCGGCATCAACGGCTGGGCGGTCTACGACGAGGCGTTCGGCATCGCCGGCATCTGGGTCGCCGGCGTCGCTCCCGGATCGCCCGCCGCCCAGGCCGAGATCGTGCCGGGTGACATCGTCACGTCGATGAACGGCCTGCCGGTGGGAACCGACGGCACGTTCAAGGACTACTGCGATGTCATCCGCACGGCTGGCGAGGGTGCTCCGATCAGCGTCGAGGTCCTCCGCTTCGACACCTCCGAGGTGCTGAAGGCGAGATCAACGGCGACCAGCCGATCGAGCTGGCGTTCTCGTTCGCCGAGGAGGTCGCCGACGAGGTCGGTGACGATGCTGCGGCCGCGCCGGCGGCGTACGACTACGAATCGGTGACCGACGACCTCGGCGCGATCCACGTCGACGTGCCGACGGCGTGGACCGACCGGGACACGGCGCCGGGTGCGCTCGACGACGGCACGCAGGTGCCGTACATCGCCGCCTCGACCGACCTCCCCGGCTTCCTCGACGGGTGGACCGCACCCGGCCTGCTGTTCGCCCAGCTGCCGGCGACCAGCGACATCGACGCCTCGCTCGCCGAGTACGGCTTCGACGGCGAGTGCACCGACGGCGGCACCACCGACTACTCGGATCCCGTGTTCACCGGCAAGTACCAGGTGTGGTCGGACTGCGCCGGCACGACGACCGACATCGTCACGCTGGTGGCCCTGCCCGCCGACGGCAGCCTACACGGCCGTGATCATGGCCCAGATCCTCACCGACGCCGACCTGGCCGCCCTCGACCAGGCGTTCCGGACCTTCAACGCCGTCGCCTGACGGTCATCGCCATCTGCCGAGCCGGGTCCGCGTCGCGGGCCCGGCTCGGTCGCGGCGGAGCCGCCGACCGAGCGTGCGCCAGCACGCCGGGTGGCGATGGGGTGTGGGGGCGCAGCCCCCACGGTGGTCGCGCCACCCGTACGATCGGGCGGCGTCATGCGCCGTCTCGCTCTGCTCGCCGTCCTGCTCGCCGGCTGCAGCGGCGACGGCACGGCGTCGTCCTCGAACGAGGCGGGCACCGTCGCCGTCGGGGACCTGCCGGGCACGCTGCCGGCGCCGAGCACGACCACGACGACGTCGACCACGCTGGCCGCCACGACGACGACGGAGCCGCCGCCCACGGTGCTGGCCACGTCGCTCGCCGCGCTGTTCGACGGCGCCACGGCGCCGGCTCCCCCGATGGAGCCGATCGCCGACGACACCGGGCGACTGCACCTCCTCGTCCCCGTCGAGTGGACGGACCGCCGCACGGCGCCGTCGATCGCCGCCTCGACCGATCTCGTCGGCTTCCTCGACGGCTACGACGCCCCTGGCACGACGGCCGTGGTCGTCGACGAGTCACCGGCCGAGGCGCTGCAGGCGTACGAGTTCGGCGCGGACTGTGAACCGCTCGAGCCGGGCGACTACGAGAGCGAGCAGCTGGTGGGGGAGTACCGGGCGTGGCGCCGGTGCGGCGGCACCGGCACGGCGATCGTCGCCGTCGCCGCCGAGACCGACGATGGCGACACCGTCGTCGTGCTGTCCCAGCTGCTCGGCCCGGCGGACCTGGCCGCCCTCGACCTCACCCTCGGTTCCGTCGCGGTGTCATGAACCGCGTCGATGTTCGTGACTCGTCACGAACCGCGTCGATGTTCGTGACTCGTCACGAACCCTGCTTGCGCGTCTTCACGACCAGGGTCGTGGGGACGACCGAGTCCGGATCGCCGCCGACCTCGTGGAACGCTTCGATGCGGAAGTTGGTCCGGGCGAGCGCCGTCAGCAGCTCGCCGACCGTGCGCTGGCCGTCGCCGTAGCGGTCGACGGTCCTGCCGACGGCGGCGAACGGATGGGCCATCGCCAGCACGAACGGCGCGCCCGGCTTGAGCACGCGGTGCACCTGGCGCAATGTGCGGCCGAGGTCGTCGTCGTCGTCGAGCGTGTGGTTGGCGATGACCAGATCGATCGTGCCGCTCGGGGCGAAGCCGAGGTCGGCGAGCTCGCCGCGGTGGCACTCGACCGACACCCCGGCTCGTGACGCGTCGCCACGCAGGTCGGTGATCCGATCCTCGTCGGGGTCGACGGCGATCGCCTTGGCGCCCAGCGCGGCCAGCGCCACGGCGTTGCCGGCGATGCCCAGCTCGACGACGCGGCGGCCACCGGAGACGTCGCCCAGCAGGTGCAGCTCGTCGTCGCCGGGCACGCCGTCGCCGTAGGTCACGTTCGCTGGAGCGTCGCTCACGGAGTCAGTGTGGTGCGTCCGGCCGCCGAACGGACGGATCGGTGACCGGTCACGGCACTAGCCTGGCGCAGCGATGAGCCTCGACGCCGCTGCCCTGCGTGGTGCCGGGCTCGGTCGCGGCCAGGTCGACCACCGCCTCGCCCGCCAGCACCTCGTCAACGAGTTCCGGCGCGGGCGGCTGAGCCAGGATCAGGTGTGCGACGCCCACCCGGAGCTGATCCGGGCGGCGCGCAACGTCGGCACGCCGGCGACGTCACCGTGCCCGATCTGCGAGGAGGACCAGCTGCGCCTGGTCACCTACGTGTTCGGCTCCAGGCTCCCGTCGCACGGCCGCTGCGTCTCCACCGCCAAGGAGCTCGCCGCCCTCGACCGCCGTCGTGACGAGCTGGCGGCCTACGTCGTCGAAGCCTGCATCGGGTGCCACTGGCACCACCTGCGCTGCATGTTGCCCCTCGGCGGCCGCTGACTCAGCCGGCTTGCTCGTGGGGATAGTGGGTGCAGCACGAGAAGCACCACTGCTCGACCTGATCCAGCGTGACGTCGCGTGCCGGCGTGTCCCACTCGGCGGGGGTCACGTAGCGCCGCCGCACCGCGTACAGCTGATCCTCGTCGGCGCCGCAGCTCTCGCAGGTCGCGGCCACGAGCGCGACGCTAACGCCTACCGTGTCGCCGATGTCCCGGGCGTGGTTGGTGGCGGCGGTCGTGGTCGCCGCCGGGTGCGCATCCGACGAGACCGCCTCGACCAGCCAGCCGCCGCCGCTCGCCACGACGACTCGCCACGGCTCCAGCGGCGACGACGCGATCGGCGGCGTCCAACGGCGTGACGCCGGCGGGGTTCGAGGCCGTCGCCGCCGAGATCACCGCCGCCGATGGCGAGGTCTGTGCGGTGTGCCTCTGGCAGGCCGCCACTCCCGGAGCAGCGCAGCCGCGGCCTGATGGGTGTCACCGACATGGGCGGCGCCGACGGCATGGTGTTCCTGTTCGACGGGATCTCGACGTCGGCGTTCTGGATGCGCGACACGCCGATGCCGCTGAGCATCGCCTTCTTCGACGCCGCCGGCAGCTTCGTGTCGGCCAGCCGACATGGAGCCGTGCATCGGCGGCGCGCCCGAGGAGTGCCCGCGGTACCAGGCCGGCGGCCCGTACGCGTCGGCGATCGAGGTGCCCCAGGGTGGGCTCGACGAGCTGCTGATCGCCGCGGGCAGCCGGCTCGACCTGCTCGACGCACCCTGCGACCCGACGCCGTGAGACGACGCGACTGCCTCCGGCCGCGGCCGGGTAAGGGCGGATCATGCACGACTCGGTCTGGATCGCCACCGCCGACGCACCCACGTTCCTTCCGCTGGAAGGCGACACCGAGACCGACGTCGTCGTCGTCGGTGCCGGCATCAGTGGGCTGACCACCGCGCTGCTCCTGCAGCGCGCCGGGCACCGCGTCGTCGTCATCGACATGCACGGCGTGGCCACCGGCACCACCGGGCACACGACCGGCAAGGTGACGTCGCAGCACGGCCTGACCTACGCCCGGCTCGTCGACGAGCGTGGCGAGGACACGGCGAGGACGTACGGCGAAGCCAACGAGGCCGGCGTGGCGATGGTCGCCGAGCTGGCCGACTCGACGGAGCGCCGACTGCGACCTCACGCGGGCGCCCGCCTACGTGTACACCACCGCATCCGACGATGGTCGACGAGATCGAGCGCGAGGCGTCCGTGGCCGCCGGACTCGGGCTGCCGGCGACGCTCGCCGATCCGGCCGAGATCG
Organism: uncultured Acidimicrobiia bacterium; assembly: GCA_963749315.1. Lineage (GTDB taxonomy): Bacteria > Actinomycetota > Acidimicrobiia > Acidimicrobiales > Ilumatobacteraceae > JALZMG01. Next base: position 73,974 of record CAVVMS010000029.1, on the reverse strand, counting down.
GCGTCGAGCCGGCGCTGGCGGCGGTCCGCTTCGACGATCAACTGCACCTCGACGCCTACCGCTACTGCCTCGCCCTGGCGGCGGCGATCGTCGACGGCGGTGGCGCCGTCCACGAGCACACTCGGGCGATGCGGCTCCGCGAGCTCTCCGATCACGTCATCGCCGAGACGGACCGCGGATCGATCAGGGCCGACCAGGCCGTGCTGGCGACGCTGCTCCCGTTCCTCGACTCGGGAGGCTTCTTCGCCAGGGCGCGGGCCAGCAGGGCGTACGGCATGGCCGTCCGCATCCGTGGCCGGGCGCCGACCGGGATGTTCATCACCGCCGAGCGACCCACCCGCTCGGTCCGCCCGTGGCCCGCCGGCGGACCCGGTGGGCTCATCGTGGTCGGCGAGGAGCACGAGACCGGCAGTGACTCGGACACCGACGGCCACTACCAGCGGCTGGAGGAGTGGGCCAGGGAGACGTTCGACGTCCGGTCGATCGAGCACTCCTGGTCGGCCCAGGACTACACGTCCGTCGATCACATCCCCTACGTCGGTCGGTCACCGCTGCGCCGGCGCACGTGGATCGCCACCGGCTGGCGCAAGTGGGGCCTGAGCAACGCCACCGCGGCGGCGACGGTGCTGACGGCGTCGATCGGTGACGAGGACCACCCGTGGCAGTCGCTGTTCAACCCCGGCCGAATCGGTGGCGGCAAGGCCGTCGCCCGCCTCGCCCGCGACAACCTCAAGGTCGGCGGCCACCTCGTCGGCGACTGGATCGGGCGCCGCCACGGCCAGTCGCTCGACTCACTCGAACCCGGCGAGGGCGCCGTCGTGCGCCACGACGGCAAGGCGTTCGGCGCCTATCGCGACGAGTCCGGCGTCACCCACTGCGTGAGCCTGACCTGCACCCACCTCGGCTGCACCCTGCGCTGGAACCGTGCCGAGACATCGTGGGACTGCCCCTGCCACGGCTCCCGCTTCGGCCACGACGGCACCCTGCTGCAGGGTCCGGCCGTGCAGGATCTGCAGCGCCTCGACGTGAGCGCCGACTCGGTCTGACACCCACGCCTGAGTCGGTGTCACACCCCCCTGTCATGCTCCGGTCCGTGAACGATCGCCTGCCGGTACACTCCCCCGGTCACATTCACCCTGCCCCGGTCGTGGGGCCCCGAGGCGCAGCGCGCCCGGGTCCGAAGGGAGGTCAACACGCATGATGCGTGCATACGAGTTGATGGTCATCGTCGACGGCGACGTCGACGACCCGAAGGCCCAGGCGTGGGTCAAGACGGTGACCGACGCGATCGCCGCCGCCGGCGGCTCGATCCACGGTCGGCCCGACTGGTGGGGCAAGCGGCAGTTCGCCTACCCGATCAACCGCAAGGAGACGGGGTACTACCTCGTCGTCGAGACCATCGCCGCGCCGGGGGCGCTCGACGAGCTGGAGCGCACCTTGCGCCTCGCGGACGAGGTCGTCCGCCACAAGCTGATCCGCCTGCCCGACGCCGAGGCCGAGCGCCGGGGCATGACGGGCACCGCCGCCTGAGCGCGGCACCCAGAGAAGGAACCACACCAATGGCAGACAACACCGTCACCGTCGTCGGCAACGTCACCCGCGACCCCGAGCTGCGCTACACCAGCGGCGGCCGCGGCGTCGCCAGCTTCGGCCTCGCGGTCAACCGCCGCTACCAGGCCAACGGCGAGTGGCAGGAACAGACGTCGTTCTTCAACGTCGTCGCCTGGGGCACACTCGGCGAGAACACCGCCGCCTGCGTCACCAAGGGCACCCGGATCGTCGTGTTCGGTCGCCTCGAGCAGCGCTCGTGGGAGACCCAGGACGGCGAGAAGCGCACCGTCGTCGAGGTCATCGCCGACGAGCTCGGTCCGAGCCTGCGCTGGGCCCAGGCGCAGGTCGAGAAGACGTCGCGCACCACCGCCGAAGGTGGTGGTGGCGGCGCCGGCGCCCCGGCGGCCTCCGGCGGCCGCCCCCCGATCCGGTCTACGGCGACGAAGAGCCGTTCTGAGCGAAGGCGAACACTGATGGCGAGCAAGAAGAACCGGGCCAGGGCGTCGAAGGACGCCGCGCCCCGCAAGTACAAGAAGAAGACGAGCGCCCTCGTCACCGAGAAGGTGACGTACGTCGACTACAAGGACGTCGACCTCCTGTCGCGCTTCATGAGCGACCGGGCGAAGATCCGCAACCGCCGCGTCAGCGGCAACGACGTGCAGCAGCAGCGCGAGGTCGCCGGGGCGATCAAGATCGCCCGCGAGATGGCGTTGCTCCCGTACGCCAGGCGGGTGTCCACGCAACGCACGCGGCCGCCGCGAGACGGTCGCCGCGAGCGCGACGGTGATCTGCGCTCGGAGATCGAGGCCGACGGGGTCGACGCTGCTGGTCGATGTCGTCGACGAGGTCGAGGTCGACGACGAGCGCGGGACGGAGGAGCTGACGTGAAGGTCATCCTGCGATCCGACGTCGACGGGCTCGGCAAGCGCGGCGACATCGTCGACGTCGCCGCCGGCTACGGCCGCAACTTCCTCCTCCCGCGCTCCCTGGCGTTCCTGGCGACCGAAGGTGCGGTCGATCAGGCGGCCAAGATGCGCAGGTCGCGCGACCTGCGCGACGCCAGCGATCGCGAAGCGGCCCAGACCGTCGCCACGACGTTGGTGCCGAAGATCATCACGATCACGGCCAAGGCGGGCAACGAGGGCAAGCTGTTCGGGTCGGTGACCACGGCCGACGTCGTCGACGCCGTGCGTGACCAGACGGGCGTCGAGCTCGAGCGCCGCCAGCTCGACAGCGAGCCGCTGAAGACGGTCGGCCAGCACGTCGTCACGGCGAAGCTGCACCGCGACGTCTCGTTCCCTATCACCGTCGAGATCCTCCCGGCGTGACATCGTGGACGGGGCGATGTCCACAGCCCCGTCCACCACCACTCCCCAGGCGACGGGACGTTGTGCACACCGCTGTGCCCCTAGCGATCCACAGGATCACCCTGAGATGGTGGTGGCCTGATGGATCGGCGCGATGGTCGACGCGACGGCGACCAGCGCCGGGCGAGCAGTGGCGGGCGTGTGCCCCCACACAACCTCGAAGCCGAGGAGTCCGTGCTCGGGGCCGTGCTGCTGTCGCGCGACGCCATCGGGGCGGTCAGCGAGCAGGGTCTGCGGTCAGAGGACTTCTACCGCCCGGCCCACCAGCACATCTTCGACGCCGTCCGCGCCCTGTACTCGTCGGGCGCGCCGGTCGACACGGTCACCGTCGCTGACGAGCTGCGCCGGGCCGGCCTGCTCGACCAGGTCGGCGGCACCGAGGCGCTGCACGCCCTGCAGAACGCCACCCCGGCGATCTCCAACGCCGCCCACTACGCCCGCATCGTCCAGGACACGGCGCTGCTGCGCAGCTTGATCCACGTCGCCGGCGACATCGCCGAGATCGCCTTCGGCGGACCCGACGACGTCACCAAGGCCGTCGACGAGGCCGAGTCGAAGGTGTTCAAGGTCGCCGAGCAGCGGGTCACCGACTCGACGTTGCTGCTCAGCGAGTCGATCAAGGGGGTGATGGACCGCCTCGAGGAGACGTTCGCCCGCGGCGACATCATCACCGGCACGGCCACCGGGTACCACGACCTCGACGAGCTGCTGTCGGGGTTGCAGCCCTCGACGCTGAACATCATCGGTGCCCGCCCGGCGATGGGCAAGACGAGCCTCGGCCTGGGCATGGCGACCCACGTCGCCCAGACCACGGCCAAGCCGGTGCTCGTGTTCTCGCTGGAGATGGGCCACAACGAGCTGACCCAGCGGATCCTGTCCAGCGAGGCCCAGGTCGAGTCGACGAAGATGCGCAACGGCCGCTTGTCCGAGGCCGACTGGGCACGCATCGGCCGGGCCATCGGACGGCTCGAGGTTCCACTGTTCCTCGACGACAACCCGCGGGTGACGGTGATGGAGATCCGCGCCAAGGCCCGCCGCATGAAGGCCCGCCACGGCGGCCTCGCCCTCATCGTCATCGACTACGTGCAGCTGATGGGCGGCGGCGGCACCGCCGAGAACCGCCAGCTCGAGGTGAGCGAGATCAGCCGCAACCTGAAGATCCTCGCCCGCGAGCTGCAGGTGCCGATCGTCGCCCTCAGCCAGCTCAGCCGCAACCTCGAGTCGCGCAGCGACAAGCGCCCGATGCTGTCGGACCTTCGTGAGTCGGGCTCGCTGGAACAGGACGCGGACGTCGTGATGTTCCTGTACCGCGACGAGGTGTACAACGCCGAGTCACCCGACAAGGGGTCGGCCGAGATCATCATCGCCAAGCATCGCTCCGGCCCGATCGGCACCAAGCGTCTGGTGTGGCGCGGCCAGTACACCCGCTTCGACAACGCCGCCCGGGCGGTCTGAGGTCGATCGCCGCGCTCAGACGAGCCGTAGCGTCACCCCGCCGACCGCGAGCTCCTCACCGGCGCGGCGCCGGTCGGCGGCGACGAGGTCGACGGCGTCGATGCCCTCGCCGCGCTCGCCGGCGGGCACGAAGCGCACGGCGTGGTCGAGGCCGAGCTCGGCCCAGCGGGCACCCATCGCGTCGGGATCGACGGCCGCGACGTCGACACCGGCGATCGCCGTCACCACCGACGTCTCGGCGTGGGCACGCCAAGGACCCGCCCAGCGCCACGCCCCGTTGGGACGCGGCTCGTCGAGCGAGACGATCGCCCCGCCGACGTCGCGAGGGTGCAGGTGGCGGGCGCGGATGTCATCGAGGTCGATGCGCCAGACGACGCGCACCCCGAGCCCGGCGAGGCGCTCGACCCGTGCGTCGAGGTCGTCGACCTCGAAGATCGCCATGTACCCGCCGTCGCCGCCACGCTTGTCGAGCAGTCGGCCCGCCGTCGTCCCCTCGCTGACCGGGCTGACCACCTCGAGGAACTGGTCGCCCACCGTCATCAGCGCGTTGTGCAGCCCGAACTCGGCGATGCCCGGGTCCTCGTAGCAGACCGTCACGCCGAGGGCCGCGCCCAGCTCGGAGACCACCTGGTCCCGGTCACGAGCGACGAGAGCCACCTGGCGCAGTCGGATCACGATCGGCAACGTACCGCGGCCGATCGCCGTCCATCTGGTCCTAGCGTCACGCCGGTGGACGACGTGATCGCCCGGCGCTACCAGCTCGGCGCGGGCTCTCGGGCACGGCGGCATGGCCGAGGTGCGCGCCGCCCGCGACCTTCGCCTGCATCGGACGGTCGCCATCAAGCTGGTCGACGCACGGACGGCCCCCGACCCCGCCGTGCGACGTCGGTTCGTGCGTGAAGCGAGAGCCGCGGCGTCGTTCTCCCATCCCAACGCCGTGGCCGTCTTCGACGCCGGCGATGCCGATGGCTACCTCTACCTGGTCATGGAGCTGGTGGAGGGGCGCTCGCTGGCCGACCGCATCGCCCTCGAAGGGGCCCTGCCCGTCGACGATGCGCTCGACATCATCGACGACGTGCTGCAGGCGCTCGGCGCCGCCCACCGCGCCGGCATCGTGCACCGCGACGTCAAGCCGGGCAACGTCCTGCTGACCCACGACGGCACGGCCAAGCTCGCCGACTTCGGCATCGCCAAGCGGATCGGCGATGGCGACCTCACGCTGGCCGGCCAGTTCATCGGCACACCGGAGTACCTGTCGCCCGAACAGGTCACCGGCGCGCCGGTCACGCCCGCCACCGACCTCTACGCCGCAGGGGTCGTCCTCTTCGAGGCGATCGCCGGCCGGCCTCCGTTCGCCGCCGGCTCACCGCTCGCCACCGCCCTGGCGCACCGCGACCTGGCGCCGCCCGACCTCCGCTCGCGACGACGCGGCGTGCCCGACCACGTCGCCGGCGCCGTCGCCCGGGCGATGGAGAAGGATCCGGCCAGCAGGTTCTCGACCGCCGAGGAGATGCGTTCCGCACTCGCCGGTCGGTCTCGGCGGCGGTGGCCGCGCCCGCCGTCGTGACCCCACGGCGCAGCACGCGCCGGTGGTGGTGGCTCGCCGCCGGCGTCGCCGCCGTTGTCGCGGGCGGGGTGATCGCCCTCGATGCCGGCAGCGATCCGCCGGGCGCGTCGCCGTCGACGGTTGCCGCGGCGCCGACGACCATCGTCGCCGCGACCACCGTCGCCCCGACGACACCGACCACGACGACCACCGTGGCGCCGACCACTGCGCCCCCGACGGCACCGGCGACGGTGCCCACGCCGGCCGCGGTCGACGACCTCCTGCTGCTCGTCGACGTCGCCCCGGTCATGTTCGGCGAGCGCGCCGACGAGGTGCGCCGCGACCTCGAGCAGATCGCCGAGCGGGGACGGCGCCGCGACGTCGAGCGGCTCCAGGAACGGGTCGCCGAGTGGCGCGAGGACGGCACGCTGCCGGGTGCCACGGCCGCGATCATCGAAGCCGTGCTCGCCGACGTCCCCGCGCCCGACGAGCGTGACGACGACTGATCAGCGCCGCACGCGCTGATCGGCGTCGGCGTTGGCATCCTCGAAGATCTGCTTCGCCCGGGCGAAGTCGTACGGCACCTCGGTGAGCGCCTCCTGGTCCCACTCGCTGCGCCCCGGACGGCTGGTGATGTCGCCGCCGTAGACGTGGATCGCCCCGGTGAACGCGGCGCACGGGTTGGCGACGGCGTGGATCACCTCGTGGCCGAGCGTGGCGACGTCGCCGGTGCGCAGCTGGCGCCCGCCGGCCGCCTCGATGCCACCACCCGCACGGCGGAAGAACGAGTTGTCCTCCTGCCCGCCGTAGAGGGCGATCGACGCCCACATCAGGTGGTTGTGCGGCCAGATGCGCATGCCAGGTGCCCAGACCACCTTGAGCACGGTGAGGTCGTCGGCCACGTGCAGCGGCACGATCTCCGCCCTCGTTGCCGGCAGCGCGGCGGCCACGGCGGCCGGCTTGCTCACCGCTCGCTCGAGGACCTCCTGCACGGCCAGGCGTGGCTCGTCCTCGCGGATGGCCATCTGGCACTGCTCGATGAGCTCGTCGACGTCGAACATCGCTTCCTCCTGTGAATCCCGTCTCGCGCCACAATGACAGCGGCCGCTTCCACGGCGCTTCCACCGTGCCGGGACGGCCGGGAGCAGCGTGACATCGATCGGCATCCTCGGCCCGGTGACGATCATCGGCGACGACGGCGAGCCGGCGCTGTTGCGCGCCGTGCGGCGACGCGCGCTGCTCGCCATGCTCGCCACCCGCCACGGCCACGTCGTCGCCATCGACGTGCTCATCGACCTGCTCTGGCCGCTTCGTCTTCCCGAGCATCCCGAGGCTGCGCTGCAGTCGCAGGTCCACCACCTCCGTCGCCAGCTCGGGCCGCTCGGGCCGACGTTGGTCACCGAGGAGTCGGGCTACCGCCTCGCCTGCCCGCCCGACGATGTCGACGCCCTGCGGTTCGAGCGACTGATCGCCGGCCGGTCCGGATGCCCCGACGGAGGCCGCGCTCGACGACGTGGAGGCCGCCCTCGCGCTGTGGCGTGGCCCGGCGTTCGGCGACCTCGCCTCGATCGATGTCTTCCGCGAGCGCCGCCGAACGGCTGGAAGGACTCCGCGTCGACGCTGTCGAGCGCCGGGTCGAGCTGCTCCTGCGCGCCGGACGCGACACCGAGGCAGTGGACGCGGCCGCCACCCTGGCGCTGCAGCAGCCCTACCGCGAAGGTCCGGTCGGCGCTGCAGATGCGCTCCCTCGCCCGGCTCGGCCGCCACGTCGAGGGCCTGCGCGCCTTTGCCGACTTCCGTCACCGGCTCGTCGAGGAGCTCGGCGTCGAGCCGTCGCCGGCGCTCCGCGCCGTCGAACGCCGAGCTGCTCACCCACGACGGCACGCCGACGATCGGCGTGCCCGGCAACTCGTTCGTCGGTCGTCACGACGAGCTGACCGCGGCGGTGGAGTTGCTCGGCCGGGCGCGGCTGGTCACGCTGATCGGACCTGGTGGCGTCGGCAAGACCCGCCTGGCGCTGCACACCGCGGCCGCCATCGCCGACCGCTTCCCCGGAGGTGTGCTGCTGTGCGAGCTGGCACCGGTCGGCCGCTCGGGGGCCGTCGTCGGCGCCGTCGCGTCGGCGCTCGGCCTCGACGACCGCAGCGGGGGTGACCTGTCGAGGCGGATCGTCGAGTACCTCCGTGGGTCCCGGGCGCTGCTCGTCCTCGACAACTGCGAGCACGTGCTCGACGGCGTCGCCGAGCTGATCGAGGCGGTCCTCGCCCGCACCGCCGATGCGGTCGTGTTGGCGACGAGCCGCCATCGCCTCGGGGTCACCGGGGAGCACGCCGTGCCCGTCGCTGCGCTCGGCGTCGACGACGCGGCCGTCCAGCTGTTCCTCGATCGCGCCGCCGCGGTGCGTCCAGGCTTCGCCCCGTCGGCCGACGACCACGCCGCCATCGCCGAGGTCGGTCGCCTCCTCGACGGGCTCCCGTTGGCCATCGAGCTTGCCGCGGCGCGGACGCTCAGCCGGACGCCGGCCGAGCTGCTCGGCGACCTGCGGGCCGGTGTGGCGGCCGACGATCGGCGGCGAGCCGACCGCCACCGCTCCGTCGACGCAACCATCGACTGGTCCTACGAGCTGCTGTCCGCCGAGGAACAGACCGCGTACCGCGGCATGGCGGTGTTCGCCGGTGGCTGGACGCGCGAGGCGGCCGATGCCGTCGCCGGTGATCGCGGCCGCTTGGTCGACGCGCTGGTCGAGCACTCGCTCGTCCTCGCCCGCACGGTCGACGGCCGGACGCGGTTCGCCATGCTCGAGCCCGTCCGCCAGCACGCCGCGGCGCGGCTGGCGGCGGCGGGCGAGGATCACGACGCGCGCGCCCGGCACGCGTCGTGGGCCGCGGCGTTCATGGAGCAGGCCGATGCCGGTCTGCGCACGCCGGACGAGGCGCGCTGGGCGCGAGCGGTCGCTCGCGAGCTCGGCAACCTGCGCGCCGCCCACCGCTGGGCGCTCGACCACCGTCCGACCGACGCTGGGCGGATCATCGCCGCGCTCTACTGGTACGGGTACTTCCGCGGTCCCGCCGAGGTGTTCGCGTGGGCGGACGAGACGGTCGAGTGCCTCGACGCCGACGACCCGTCCGACGGTCGGCGCCCTGGCCACCGCCTCGCTCGGCGCGTGGCGACGAGGCGACCTCGCGCGCTCCCGCCAGCTCGGCGAGCGCGCCCTCGCCCTCGATCCGGCGCCCGGCACACGGTTCGCTCGGACGGCGCTGCGCAGCGCGGCGGGGCTCGCCGGTGACCAGCTCGCCGCGCTCGAGCACCGCGACGCCGTGCTGGCGCTGGCGCGGCAAGCCGGCGACGTCGTCCACGAGGCCCAGGCCTACGCCCTCGGCGCCCTCGCCCTCGGCTATCTCGGCCGGCTGGAGGAGGCCGAGCGAGGATCTCGCCGCGGCGCGGCGGCTCCTCGACGTCGTCGACAACCCGTCGATGCGGGCGATGTGCGCGTACGTCGCTGGCGAGATGCTGGTCGAGTCGGCGCCCGGCCGCGCCCTCGAGCACCTCCAGGACAGCCGGGCGATCGCCCTCGCGGTCGGCAACGACTTCGTCGCCGGCATCGCCGGCGTGTCGGCCGTGTCCTGCGCGGCACGCGTCGGTGATCCGTCGATCGCCATCGGTCAGTACCGCGACGTGATCTCTTCGTTCCGCCGCGGCGGGACGTGGCCGCAGCTGTGGACGACGATGCGCACGCTGGTCGAGGCGCTCGCCCGGTCGGGACGCGACGCCGACGCGGCCGTGCTGCTGGGCGCCGTCCGCGCCACCGGTTCGGGCTCACCGATCCGTGGCGCCGACGCCGAGCGGCTGGCGAGCGTCGAGTCGGCGCTGCGCGCTCGCCTCGGGGACGTCACGTTCGACGAGCTGATCGTCCGAGGGCGCCGTCGTTGGGCGACGAGGCGGCGGTCGCCAGGGCGATGGCAGCCGTCGACGCCGTCAGCTGACGCCGTCGATGGCGAGACCGCCGATGGCGGCCGGATCCTTCGATGCCGTCGCCGGTTCGCTCGACGGCGCCTTGTCCAGCACGGCTTGCGCCTGGGTGTCGATCAGGCGGGTGAACACCTGCTGCGCGTATCCGAGCACGATGGCGTAGGCGATGATCTGGCCCTGCGTGTCGAGCGCCGACAGGCCGGGGATGAACCCGCCGCGGACCATCAGCATGCCGAACAGCGCGGTCAGCGCGCCGGCCGGCACCTTGAGCCAGGCGATGGCGACCGGTACGCCGTAGGGCGTCGACGTGCCACGGATGCCGCGCACGGACAGCGGCGGCGGCGAAGGCGCCGGCCGTGAGCCCGACGGCGAGGATGAGCGGTGCGTCGCCACCCGTCGGTCCCTGCTCGGCACCCGTCGGGCAGACCTGCTCGGTCGTCCCCGGGTCGAAGCAGAGCGGCAGGCTCTCCGGGCTGGCTGCGCCGATGACGCCGAGGGCGATGGCGACGACGGCGAGGCCGAAGCTCGTGGCCAGCACGATGTTGCGGAAGCTGCGCACTCGGGTGAAGTTCTTGTCGCACGCGTCGCTCACCCACGTCAGGGCGGCGACGTACTCGCGGCGCAGCCGTCGGTCGCGGGCCTCGTTGTCGTCCTCCCGCTTCCACTGCTCGTCGGACAGGCGCTGCTCGATGGCGACGGCCCGGGCGTCGGTCGGTGCCAGCACGCGCTGGGCCATCGAGCGCACCGCCGGGCGCTGGCTGGAGAGATCGTCGAGGTCGACGATCTCGGCGAGCAGGATCTCGGCGCTGTGCAGGTTGCGCCACGCCCGCTCGATCGACCCGCCGCTGCGCCAGTCCTGCAGCCACCGCCAGCGCCGCCGGCCGGTACCCCTGGCGTGCTGCTCGGCGTCGTCCAGCAAGCTGCGGATTCGCACGCAGACCGCCGCCCCGCCCGGTGGCGTGTGGCGCTCGGCTCGGCGCCATCGGTCATCGCGTGGACGACGGCCAACCTGGCGAGCACCTCCGCCCGCCACGGAGTCGCCGACCCGGTATCGCTGCTCCCGCTGGCCGTTCCCCATGTCACCCAGAGTCGCCAGCGATCTCGCAGATACCGTCCTGTGACGGTGTTCCTCGGTGACGACCTCCTGCCCTGGCTCGTGCTCGCCCTCGGCGGCGCCCTGCTCGTCGGCAACGTCGCCGCCCTCGTTCGCCCGCCGGAACAGCCCCCTGAGGAGGGCGCCCTCGAGCGGGCGCCGCTCACGCGCAGCGTCGTGATGGCCGCCGTCGGCCTCGTCGCCGCGGTGTGGGCGATCGCCTCGTTGCTCAGCTCGTAGCGCGGTCGAGCCAGCCGATGAGGTCGGCGGTGACCTCGTCGCGGTTGCGTCTCGTTGAGCGTCTCGTGGCGGGCGCCCGGGTACAGCTTGACCGTGACATCGGTGAGCCCGGCGTTGCGGTAGCGGTCGCCGACCATCTCGATCAGCGCACCGCCGCCGGCGAGCGGATCGGCGTCGCCGGAGAAGATGTACAGCGGCAGGTCGTCGCGGATCCCCGCCAACCGCTCGGTGTCGGCGAGCTGCCCGCTGGAGCCGAGCATCTCCGCCATCCCGGCGACGTCGACGCCGAAGCCACAGGCCGGATCGCCGAGGTACAGGTCGACCTCCGCCTCGTCGCGGCTGAGCCAGTCGTACTCGGTGCGGGCCGGCTCGAACGGCGCGTTGAACGCCGTCAGGTCGGCCGGCTGCGTCGTGTCGATGCCGCCGGCGATGACGTCGACGGCCGACGTGCCCGACAGCACCGCGGCGTCGATGTCGGCGCTGCGGTCGAGCAGGTACTGCTGCAGGGCGAACGAACCCATGCTGTGACCGAGCAGCACGAGCGGGATGCCCGGGTGCTCGGAGCGGGCCCGCGCCGTGAGCGCCGCCATGTCGTCGATCAGCCCGCTCCAGCCGGCCGCACCGAGGTTGCCGTGGCGTTCGGCGGTCCCCGCCGTGCGCCCGTGGCCACGGTGGTCGTTGGCGTAGACGACGTACCCGGCATCGACCAGCGCCTCGCCGAGCCGGCGGTAGCGAGCGGCGTGCTCGCCCATGCCGTGGGCGATCTGGACGACCGCCTTCGGGTCACCCGCACCCGCCCAGCGGTAGACGAAGACCTGCTCGCCGTCGCTGCTCTCGATCGTGAACGTCGTCTCATCCATCGGTCGGGCAGAGTAGACCTCACAACGCGGGCCGCCCGAACGTTGGCAGGGCATGGGAGCGACGACGTCCAGAGGTCGCAGCCGCCTCGGTGGCGTGCCGACGGTGCTCCCGCCCGCGCCGGCGGTCCGCCAGCTGGGCCTCGCCCTCGGCCCGCCCGAGACGCGGCGACACGATCCGCTGCCCGGCGTCGTCCACATCGCCGGGTGGCTCGACCTCGACCGCCAACGGAGGCTGGTCGCCGACTTCCGCCGGTGGGCGCTGCCGCCGGCCGGTCTGCGCCACCCGCGGATGCCGTCGGGCCACCTGATGAGCGTGCAGTCCGTGTGCCTCGGGTGGCACTGGCAGCCGTACGGCTACTCGCGAACCGCGGACGACACCGACGGCGCTCCCGTCGAGCCGCTGCCGCCCGATCTCGCCGCGCTCGCCCGAACGGCGGTCGACGACACGTTCGGTCCGGCCGTGTCGTTCGACGCCGACGCGGCGATCGTCAACCTCTACGCGCCCGGCGCCCGCCTCGGCCTGCACCAGGACGGCGAGGAGCCGTCGGCGGCACCGGTGGTGACGATCAGCCTCGGCGACACGTGCATCTTCCGCCTCGCCGGCGTCGAGCGGCGGACCGCCCCGTTCACCGACCTCGTGCTGCGCTCGGGCGACCTGCGTCGTGTTCGGGGGGCCGAGCCGCCGGATCCACCACGGCGTGCCGAAGGTGCTCGACGGCACCGGACCCGACGGGCTCGGCCTGCCACCGGGACGGTTGAGCATCACGCTCCGCGAGACCGGGCTGTGAGACTGTCGCCGTGGCGCGCCGACCGTTCGACTCGATCGTGCGCGAGCACGGCGCGGTCGTGATGCGCGTCTGCCGCGCCCTGCTCGCGCCCGCCGACGCCGAGGAGGCGTGGTCGGAGACGTTCCTGTCGGCGCTGCAGGCGTACCCGCGACTGCGACCCGACAGCGACGAGCGCGCCTGGCTCGTCACCATCGCCCACCGCAAGGCGATCGACCAGCTGCGGGCGGCGAGCCGTCGGCCCGTCCCGAGCGGTGATCTGCCACACGTGGCGACCATCGATCCCGAGCCGGGCGAGCTCGGAGTGGCGCTCGACGGGCTGGCGCCGAAGCAGCGTCAGGCCGTCGTCTACCGCTACCTCGCCGACCTGTCGTACGCCGATGTCGCCGCCCTGCTCGGCACCACCGAGGCTGCGGCGCGACGCAACGCCGCCGACGGGATCGCAAGGCTGCGTCGGGAAGGAGCTGGAGGATGAGCGAGCTGTTGGCGGCCGCCGTGCCGATCCCGGACGAGGAGGCGATGGAACAGCGGCGCGCCGCGCTCGCCGTGGATGCCGATCGCGCCGGCCTGCTCGACGTCGCCTACCGCACGCTCGACAGCCCACTCGGTGCCTTGTTGCTGGCGGCGACCTCGACCGGCGTGGTCCGGGTCGCCTTCGCCAGCGAGGATCACGACGAGGTGCTCACCGAGCTGGCGGCCGACGTGAGCCCGCGCATCCTCCGCCACCCGGCGCGACTCGATGCCGCCGCCCGTGAGCTCGAGGAGTACTTCGCCGGACGCCGGCGCGGGTTCGACGTGCCGCTCGACCTCCGCCTCGCCCGTGGGTTCCGCCGCGACGTGCTCGCCCACCTGCGCCAGATCGCGTTCGGGGCGACGGAGAGCTATGCCACCGTCGCCAGGGCGACCGGCTCGCCGAACGCGGTGCGCGCCGTCGGCACGGCGTGCGCGCGGAACCCGGTGCCGCTGTTCGTGCCGTGCCACCGCGTCGTGCGCAGCGACGGCACCATCGGTCAGTACCGCGGAGGCGTCGAGGCCAAGCGCACCCTGCTCACGCTCGAGCACCCGTCGGGAGAGCAGGCGGCGAGCCGCCTGGGTAGTCTGCTTCCCGTGGTGGTGCGGGTGGTGGTAGCCGACGACAACTACCTGCTCCGGCAGGGCGTCGTCGGTCTCATCGACGCCCAACCCGAGCTCGAGGTCGTCGGCGTGGCCGGCTCGCTCGACGAGCTGCTCGAGGTCGTCGACACGGCCGTCGCCCGACGTGGTGATCACCGACATCCGCATGCCGCCGACCGGGACCGACGAGGGCGTCCGCGCCGCTGCGCTCATCCGCGAGAGCCACCCCACGGTCGGCGTCGTCGTGCTCAGCCAGTACGCCTCGCCGTCGTACGCCCTCGGGCTGCTCGAGGCCGGCTCCGACGGCCGCGCCTACCTCCTCAAGGACCGCGTCGGCGATGCCGACGACCTGGTCGAGGCGGTGCGCACGGTGGCGGCCGGGGGATCGGTGATCGATCCGAAGGTGGTCGAGGAGCTGGTCAACGCGCGGTCGCGGATGGCCTCGTCACCGATCGAGCGGCTCACCCCGCGGGAGAAGGAGATCCTGGGCGAGATGGCCCAGGGCAAGAGCAACGCGGCCATCGCCTCGACGCTGATCCTCAGCGAGCGGGCGGTGGAGAAGCACATCAACTCGATCTTCTCCAAGCTGCACCTGAGCGAGGAGCCCGACGTCAACCGCCGGGTGAAGGCGGTCCTCGTGCACCTCGCCGCCACCGGTGGCTGACCACACCATCGGTTCGGGTGGTGGCACACTCGCCCGAGCGCTCGGCGTCCGCGAGGATGGGCTGGTGCCCGAGCGCGTCAGCGTCATGATCGTCGACGACCAGCCACCCTTCCGCGAGGCTGCGCGGGCCGTGCTCAGCCGCATCGACGGGTTCGAGCTCGTCGCCGAGGTGGCGTCGGGCGAGGACGCCGTCTCCCGGAGCGGCGAGCTGCGCCCCGATCTCGTGCTGATGGACATCAACATGGGTGAGCTCGACGGGATCGAGGCGACCCGCCTGATCACCGACGCCCACCCGGCGACCAAGGTCATCCTCGTGTCGACCTACAGCCTCGAGGATCTCCCGGTGACGGCCCGCTCGAGCGGAGCGATCGCCTACGTCAACAAGGACGAGCTCTCCCCACGCGTCGTACGCCGCCTCTGGGAATCCGGCGGCGACCCCGCCTGGGTCCCAGCCTGATCCCGTCGAGTACGTCGTGCCGCTCGAGTACGTGATGCTGGGCTAGCCAGCAGGACGTACTCGACCGCCTCAGACTGGGAGTGGCAAGGTACCGAGCACGGTCGTACCGCTGCCGGGGACCGACGTGACGTCGAGCGTCCCGCCGAAGGCGCCGAGGCGGTCGGCCATGTTGACGAAGCCGTGACCTTCGGCGCTGCGTCCCGAGACCTCGAAGCCGGCACCGTCGTCGACGATCGAGAACGTCAGCGCACCGTCGGCCTCGGACACGGTCACGCGCACGGTGGCATCGTCGCCGGCGTGCTTGCCGGCGTTCTGCATCGCCTCGAGCACGCAGAAGTAGACGGCCGCCTCCATGTCCGCCGAGTAGCGACCGATCCCGGCGGTGTCGATCGTCGTCGGCAGCGCCGCCCGGGTCGCCGCCGCCGGCAGCGCCTCGGCGAGACCGCCGGACATGAGCAGCGGCGGGAAGATGCCGTGGGCCAGCGCCCGCAGCTCCTGGATGGCGTCCTGCAGGTTGCCCTTGATCTCGTCGATCATCGAGATCGCGTCGTCCGGGTCGTCCTCGACGGCATCACGGGTCAGGCGCAGCTTCACGGCGAGGGCGACGAGGTGCTGCTGGGCACCGTCGTGCAGGTTGCGCTCGAGCTTGCGCCGCTCGGCGTCGCCGGCAGCGACGATGCGGGCCCGCGACTGTTGCAGCTCGTCGTTGCGCACCTGCAGCTCGTCGAGGCTCGCTTGCAGCGCGGCGTCGAGCTGCACGTTGTGCAGGGCCAGCGCCACCTGGCGGGCGAGCTCGGTGAGCACGCGGTCCTCGGACTCGGTGAACGGCTCGCCGTCGCGGCGGCGGGTGGCGACGATGAAGCCGAGCAGCTCGCCGGCATGGGCGACGGGAGCGAGGCGCATCGCCGCCGACCCGTTGGGGCCGACGGCCGACGGCACCCAGATGTCGAGCCAGGTACCGCCACTCACGCCTGCCCGGGCGACGACGGCGGACTCCTTGGCACCGATCACGATCGGCGTCGCCTGCGCGGTGGGGGACGCCGGCGGCCAGCTCGTAGTGGCCGTCCTGCCCCGTCCACACCTCGGCGGACACGAGCACCATCGCCTTGCGCAGGCTCTCGACGAGTTGCAGCAGCAGTTCGTCCATCGGGATCGAGCGGGTGAGCCGCTGGCCGAACGTGCGCAGCAGCTCGTCGGGGGAGAACCGTTCGCCGTACACCAGCCGGTTGGCCCGCTCGTTGAGCCACCGACGGGCCGGGAGGTAGAGCAGGGCCGACAGCCCGGCCGCGGCCATCGAGAGCAGGAGCAGCTCGCGCTCGTCGTCGGACGGTGAGCGGCCGAGGCCGATGACGACCACGATGTAGATGACGACGACGACGGCGGTCAGCCCGGCGATCTCGACGGTGCGGGTGAGCAGGCGGTCGACGCGGGCGACCATCGTCGGCAGCGTGCCGAGGATCAGGGCGATCGGGATCAGCCCGGTGAGGGCGAGGGCGACGGCGCCGGCATGGTGCGGCCAGTCGGTGAGCAGGCGCAGCGCGCCGACGACGATGGCGGCCTCGGTGGCGACCGCCATGCCCCAGCCGACCCACTGCATGCGGCGGCGGTCGACGGCGCCCGCCTTGACGTAGCGGACGTGGCTGGCGTGCAGTCCGAAGCCGATGGCCAGCGCCCACAGCACGGCGATCGGCCAGCCGACCAAGCGGTCACGGTCGGCCATCAGGGCGACGCCGACGGTGACGGAGGCGATGTACCCGGCGGCGACCGCGCGGCGCCTGATCGACGTCGCCAGCCGACCGTCGGCGAGCCCGAACAGCAGGTGCATGGCGATGGCGGGGAGGAGCGCGGCCGACATGCGCAGGCCGAGGTCCCAGAAGACGGACGCCGCGCCATCGAACGTGTGGTGCTGGAGCATCGCTGCGGCGAGCGTGCCGACACCGCCGACGACCGCGCCGGCGAGGACGATCGGCGCCAATCGGTCGTGGCGCCGGCGCAGGCCGAGGGCGAGCCCGGCACCGGCCCAGAGGGCGACGATGAACGGGCGGACCAGCTCGACGGGCAGCGGATCGTCGCCGAGGGCGACGACCGCACCGGCGACGGCGAGGGCGACAGCGACCGGGGCGACGAGCAGGCAGTACGCCGGCCGCAGCGGGGCGAACGCCGGCGGTGCGGCGACGGCCGGGCGCGGCGGCTGGCAGGGCGGGCTCGACGACCGTCGTCATCACCATCTCAGTGCACACCACGGACCCCTGCGCGGGCAAGGTTGCTGCCACCGTCGCCCCGGTGGTGCCAGCACACCCCGCACATCCGAGTGTCGGAGTCCATCCGAGTGTCGGAGTGCGGACGCCGCACACCACACACTCGGATGGCGCCAAACACTCGGATGCGCGAGAGGGTTCATTCGGCGCGGAGGGTCGGGGGGACGTGGGCGGTGCGGCGGGCGGGGAGCTCGGCGAGGGCGAGGGTGACGGCGACGGCGCCGACGGCGAGGACGACGGGTGCCCACCAGGGCAGGCCGTGCTCGAGGATGACACCGAGCCGGTCGGCCGTGGAGGCCCACACGAGCCGGCCGACGACGATCCCGAGCGGCACGCCGACGAGCACGCCGCCGACGACCATCGTCACCGCCGCCCAGCGTGCCGCCGACCGCGCCCCGGCGGACGTCAGCCCGAGCGCTCGCCCGATGGCGACGTCGCGGCGACGACCACGCAGCACGGTGACGAGCCCGTGCAGCAAGCCGGCGACGGCGAGCGCGCCGAGGAAGGCGGACAGCAACCACGGAACCGGGCCTGCCTCGCCCAGGTTGTCGATCTCCGACGGCAGCTCGATCGCGCTCGAACCCAGCCTCGGTCAGTACGGCGCCAGCCGAGTCCGGGGTCGTCGGCGAGACCGGCGACGACGTACTGCGGGACGGGGTCGCAGCCGTACGGGCCATCGCACGTGATCGGGCTCAGCGCGTGGAGCCCGCTCAGCGACATCTCGAAGCCATCGTCGACCTCGTCCTGGCCCCACGCGATCACCTCCCCGACGACGGTCAGCGTGGCGGCGCCGCCGGAGCCCTCGACCTGCACGGCATCGCCGAGGTCGGCGCCGAGCTCGTCGAGGACGTGGCGCCCGAGCGCGACCTCGTCGGGCCCGGCGGCCGCACGGCCGCGGACGACCGTCGGGCCGGCCCAGCCGGCGACGGCGTCGTACGCGCTCGGGGTTCCCCGTGGCAGATCCGCCTGGCCCCGTGAGCTCGACGTCGGCGTCGAGCGCCCAGTGCACCCCGACCGAGTCGACTCCGGGGCTCGACGTGGCGACGTCGACGGCGCGCTCGGCGTCCTCCGGTGCGCCGCCCCATGCCAGATCGGCGTCGACGCCGTACAGCCGGGCCTCCGACAACAGGTGGTCGCGGCCGGCCTCGAACGACCACACGCCGAGCGTGCCGGCGACGCCCATCGCCGTCGCCACGATGGCCCCACCGGCCGCGACCCGTCCGCGCCGTCCCGGGCGCGTCGCCAGGGCGATCCCGAGCAGCCCGGCGGGACCGACGCCGCTGGGGAGGCCGACGAACCGTGGCGTCCCGGCCGAGCGCGGTCGCACCGATCGCCAGGTGGCGGCGACGAGGATGCTGACGCCGACAGCCAGGACCGCAAGCGTCCCGAGCGTCAGGACGAATGCGTCGATCCGCACGCCGGGATCGACCTCCGCACGCCTGGCAAAGCCGCGGGGCGTCAACGCGCTGAGGGCGACGGCCACGAGGACCGAACCGACCGAGCCGGCGATGATCGCCGGGACGATCGCCAGCACCCCGGCGAGGGTCTGCTGGCCGGTGCTCGCTCCGAGCGCGCTGGCGATGGCGCGGTCCTCGGCGGACGCGGCTGCCTGGCGGGCGATCGCCTGGCCGACGACGATCACGGTGGCGAGCCCGGCGGCGATGGCGAGCAGGCGCATGGCGGCCACCTCGACGTCGATCCCGTTGGCGGCGTGCTCGGGGAGCGCGCCCTGTTCCTCGAACTCGACGTCGAACCCGTACGGCTCGTACAGGCGAGCGAGCCCAGCGACGGCCTCGTCGGCACGTCCTGGCGCAGCGTCGAACACGTCGATGCACATGCAATGGATCACCTGATCGCCGTACTGCTCGACGAACGCCGGACCGAGCGTGATGAACGGGTCGTCCTGCTGGGCGATGTCGAACGCGGCACGCTGGATGCCGGTCACGGTGACCTCGATGCGCGGGCCGGTTCGTTCATCGCCGATGCCGTTCTCGGCGAGGTAGTCCTCGAGCTGGTCCCAACCGACGGTGCCGAGCACGAGGCTGTCACCGACGCCGACGCCGAATGCTCTCGATCCGGCTTCGTTGACGACGACCTCGTGTGGTTCGGCGGGATCGAACATGCGACCCTCGACCATGAACGCGTTGGCCGGCTCGCCGCGCTGTTCGACGATGGCGAAGGAGAAGGCGTCCGCCTCCTCCGTCGCGGCCACGGCGACGGCAGCCATGCGGTCACCGCGGACGACGCCAGGGACGGCCACGGCCGCATCGAACGCTGCCGAGGCGGCTGTCTGGTCCGACGACCACGCCGTCGGGTTGGCGAACCCGTCGGCCTGGATCTCCGGATCGCCGGTCGAGTCGACGAAGCGTTGGAAGGCGGTGTCGGCCCGGCGGGCGGCGGCGACGGCCCCCATCGTCACCCCGCCGGCGAGCGTGACGAGGAGGGCGAGCAGGGCCAGTGAGCCCCACCGCCGGCGCCACTCGACGTGTGCGGTCATCCACGCCATCCCCATCACTCGCTCCGCAGGATCACGGCAGGGAGCAGGCGCGATGCTCGGCGGGCGGGGACGATCGCCAGGGCCATCGCCGCCAGCACGACGGCGACCCCCGAGGCGGCGACCAGCGGCACGGGCACGTCGACGTCGAGCAGGACGTGGATCGGTTGGGCGATCGCCAGCCACAGCGCCCGGCCGCCGGCCAGCCCGACCGGGATCCCGACGAGCGTGGCGACGACGGAGATCGTCAGGGCCTGCCACCGAACCGCCGTCGACGCCTCAGCGGGGCGCATGCCAAGGGCGCGGAGCACGCCGAGGTCGCGGCGCCGTCGTCGCACGGCGAGCACCAAGGCGTGGGCGACAGCGACGAGCCCGAAGCCGAGGACGGCGATGCCAACCGCAGCGGGCACCTGCCGCAGATCGTCGAGCGAGCGCACGTCCGAGGGCACGTAACCGGCGGTCGACCATGGCCCCGTCGGCCTCCAGGTCGGCGGCGAACGACACCGGCATCGTCCTCGTCGTCGAACTGCAACATGAGCTCGATGGTCCGGTCGATCTCGGCGGCGAGGAGGTCGGCGCACAAGGCCTCGAACCCCTCGAGCGACAGCACGATGCCCTCACCGGGATCACCCTGGTCGACGATCGGCACGATCGCCTCGCCGACCACCTCGGCCGAGCGCCTGCCGCACCCGCCGGTCAGCTCGATGCGGTCACCGACCGCCACGCCGAGGTCGGCCATCGTGTCGCCGGCCACGGCGATCTCCTCGACGCCGATCGGGGGGCGGCCCGAGCGCATCACGAGCGAGGTCGGCCCGCCGAGGCCATCGATCCCGATCGCCTTGACCTGGCTCTTGCCGCTGGAGCGTGCCACGTCGAGCTCGCCCGAACGGGACAGGTCGGCGCTCGACACCCGCGGGTCATCAGCTGCCTCACGCATCGGCCCCTCGAGCGCGGCGTCGATGCTCGAGACGGCGTAGTCCCACGGCTGGCCGTACCGGGCCGGTGTGTTCACCACCCGGTCGAGGTTCGTGTGCACGACGATCGCGGTCACGCCGAGGGCGACGGTGAGACCGACGGTCGCCAGCGTCGGGACGACCGGGAGGCGCTGGGCGCCGTGCCCGGCGTCGAGGGCGAAGCGGGCGCCCGTGGCGGCCGCGGGGCGCAGCCGGAGGCGCTCGATGATCGTGGCGACGGCGCTGCGCCCGGCCGGCGTCGGTGACGGCGTGGTGCGCGCCCAGCGCGTGGCCGCGAACACCGCTGCCATCCCTGCGACGACGATGCCGGCGAGCGCGCCGAGGGCGAGCAGCGCCGGATCGACGAGGAACCCCGGCTGCGGCTCGGCTCGTCGGATCGACCCGAGTGGAAATCCCGGGCTGACCGCCACAGCGAGGCCAGACACCGGCGACGGCGCCGGCGAGGACCGCCGGGAGCACCGAGGTCAGGGCGGCGACGATCCGCTGCCGGCGGCCGAGGCCGACGGCTTCCAGCACGACCGCATCGCTCGGACGCCGTTGGAGGTGCCGCGACACCGCTTGGGCCACCACGACCGCGCCGGCGGCGGCGGCGACGGCGGCGAGCAGGAGCAACGCGTCGCGTTGCAGCGTCGCCGCGCGCTCGACCGACTCGATGTCGACCTCCTGGTCCGAGGCGTTGCCGAGGGCGCCGACGTCGATCGACAGGTCGGCGGTGAGCGCGTCCCGGTCGACGCCGTCGGCCACGTGCAGCGACAGGATCGTGCCCGGCTGGTCGGCACGCTGCCAGCGACCGCCGGCGAGCGTCGGTCCGGCGAGGATGATGAGCTGGCCACCCGGGTCGTCGACGAGGTCCTCGCTCAGGCGGACGATGCCGACGACGACGGCGTCTCCGATGCTCTCCGCCTCGCACTCCATGCACTCCAGCGCCGACAGCGGAACGCGGTCCCCGACGTCGATCCCCTCACGCAGTGCGCCGCGCTCGCTGAGCAGGATCTCGTCGGTGCTCCCCTGCTCGGGGTAGCGGCCGCTGACGAGGAACGGCCGCCCGTACCCGCCGAACGGATCGTCCTGACCGATGATCGTGTTGGACTCGGGACTGGCCACGCCCGGACCGATCTTGGCGACCGTGCTGACGACGACGCGCTCGACACGCGGATCGGCGGCGATCTCGTCGACGAGCTCGGCCGGCGCCTTCCCACCGATGAACACGATGACCTCGGCCAGATCGGTCGACTCGGCGAAGCGGTCCGGCGCCGAGCCGGCCCGCGACGCGCCGGCCGCCAGCGCCAGCACGCTCCCGGTGACGACGGCGACGAGCACGCCGACGACGATCAGCGAGCGCCAACCGTCGCGGATCTCCGACCGCGCCCAGAGCCACATCCCGGTCATCACTCGCTCCGCAGCATGTCGATTGGTCGGAGTCGGGCCGCGCGGTGACCGGGCCACACCGCGGCGCCCACCAGCAGCGCCATCGCCGCCAGCGTCATCGCCGCCAAGGCGAGCGGGGCGACGTCGAGGCGGACGAGGACGTTCGCCGGCTCGGCGATCGCCGTCCACGCCACACGACCGAGGATCAAGCCGGCAGGGATGCCGATGCCCAGCGTGACGATGCCCATGGCGACGGCTTGCCAGGTGACCACGCGACGAACCTCGGCCGGCCGCATCCCGAGGGCGCGGAGCACGACCAGATCGCCACCGCGGCGACGGACAGCCAGGAGCATGGCGTGGATGCCGACCATCAGCCAGAGCACGCCGATGGCGACGGCCAGCAGCACCGGGACCTGGCGCACGTCGGTGAGCACGCTGACCGAGCTGGGCGCCCGTCCGATGGCAACGGCCCAGTGCGTGGCCTTCAGCTCGGCGACCAGTGACGCCGCGTCGTCAGCGTCGTGCAATCGCACGATCACGCCGACCTGCTCGTCGAGATCGGCGATCAGTTCTCCTGCGCACAGCTCGTCGAAGGTCGACAGCGGCAGCACCACCCCGCTGTCGGGATCGTCGCCCTTCATCAGCGGCACGATGCTCCGCCCGACCACCTCGACGCGCCGCTCGCCGCAGGGCCCGCTGACGGTCGTCAGGTCGCCGACGGCAAGGTCGAGCGCTCGCATGGTGCTCGTGCCGACGGCGATCTCCCCGGGCCCGGCCGGGGCCCTGCCGTCCAGAACGGCCAGCCACATCGGGCCGGTGATGCCCTCGAGGCCGATCGCGGCGACCTGGCGGATCGTGCCCGTCGGCACCGCCCAGGTCGACCTCGCCGCTGTGCACCGCCTCGACGCCGGCAACACGCGGATCGGCTGCCAGTTGCTCACCGACGTCGCGCTGTTCGGACGCGTCGGCGTCGACGGCGACATCCCATGGCTGCCCGTAGCGTTCGGCGTCACCGGCGAGGCCGTCGAGGCTGGAGCGGATCGCCAGCGCCCCGGCGACGACGGCGGTCGTCGCGGCGAGCACGGCGAGCGTCGGCACGACCGGGAGCCGGGCGCGGCCGCGGCCACTGGCGAGGGCGAGGTTGGAGCCGACCGTCGGGGCCGGGCGCAGGCCGAGCGTGGCGGACACGCGGGCAATCGGTGATGGGCGACCGGTGGTGTCCGCTCCCGGCCGGCCGGACCCAACGGCGCACGACGACGACGGCGCACACCCACACGGCGACGAGGGCGGCCGCGAGGCCTGCGGCCAGCACTGGCCAGTCGACGCGCAGGCCGTGGACGACGTCGGCGCGGCGGGCCAGGCCGAGCGGGAGGAGCGGAGAGGCGAGGACGGCGAGACCGAGCCCGATCAGCGCACCGATGGTGAGACCGGGTCCGACTGCGAGCAGGCCGGCGTGGCGCCGACCTGCTGTGGTCAGGCCGATCGCGGCGAGCACGTGGGCGTCCTCGCGACGTGGTGCGAGGTGCCTGGCGACCGCCTGGGCGATGGCCAGCAGCCCGGCGAGGGCGACGATCGCCCCAGCGATGAGCAGACCGTTGCGCTGCAGCGACACGGCATCGCGGCCGCTGTCGAGCAGTGTCCTCGTGGCCTCGACGTCACCGTCGGCGATCAGTGGCGACAGGTCCGAGACGACGTCGTCGGCCTGGCTGGAGTCGTGCAGGTGGAGCCAGACGATGGTGCCGAGCGTCGATCCAGCGGGCAGCGCACCGGCGGCGAAGTCCGGTCCGGTGACCATCAGCGCTTCGGTGGACGGGTCGTCGACGAGGTCGAACGGCAGGCGCACGATGCCGACGACCTCGGCCTCGCCCAGCTCGACCGGCTCGAGCGACTCGACCGACTCGATGGCGTTGACCGGCACCCGGGCGCCGACCTCGATCCCGGAGATGTCGGCGCCCCGCTCGTTGAGCATGACCTCGTCGGTGCTGCCAGCTGTCGGGTAGCGCCCGGCGAGGAGCAGCGGTCGACCGAGCCCGCCCGGCGACGCCCCGTCGCCGCCGATGAGCGCGAACCCGAGCTCGCTGATCTCGATCGGCGCCGGCGCCGCGGCCACGGCGGAGGTGCGTTCGATGTTGGCGATGCGCGGATCCGTCGGCGATCTCGGGCGGCGTCGGCGACGGCCCGTCCAGGAACACGACGACGTCGGCGAGCTCGGTCGAGTCGACGAAGTGCTCCACCGACTGGCCGGCCCGGCGAGCGCCGGCGACGAGTGCCAGCGATGCGCCGACGGGCACGGCGACGAGCAGGGCGAGCAGGATCGACGACGTCCATCGATGCCGGAGGTCGGCCCGCGCCCACATCCACGCCGCGCCACCCACGTTCACTCCGACCGCAACGCCTCGGCGGCGGAGAGTTCGACGGCGCGCCAGCGTGGCCAGATCGAGATCGCCGCCGCGGCGACGATCGCCCCGACGCCGACGGATGCGGCGACGAGCAGCGGGAAGCGGGGGACGACGATCACACCGAGCCCGCCGGCGATGAGCCGCCACACGGCCGGGCCGGCGATCGCGCCGAGCAGCACGCCGGCGAGGGCACCGGTGGCCGCAGTGAGGACCGCCTGCCACGTCAGGGCCGCGGCGGCGCGGCGGGGACCGAGCCCGAGGGCGCGGGCGATCGCCAGATCGCCCCGACGGCGACGCAGCGCGGTGAACAGGGCGTGCAGCAGGCCCGTCACGGCGAAGAGGCAGAGGAAGCCGGCGAGCGTCCAGGGGATCGGGCCGACCTGCTCGAGGCGGGTGACGTTGGCGGGTGGCTCGACGACGACGAAGCCGGCGTCGATCAGCGCCGACCGGGCCGCCTCGTCGCCGGCGGACGCGAAGATGTCCACGGCGACGTTGCACTCGTCCAGCTCGACGTCGGGGCACAGCAGCGTGCGCAGCGTCTCCGGCTGGACGACGAAGGCGTGCTCCGGGTCGGTCGTGTCCCACGCCACGGCGATCCCGCTGACCGTGAGCGGCATCGGCGTGCCGCCACCGATCGGCGCGATCGTGACTGCGTCGCCGACCCCTGCGCCGAGCGCGGCCGCCGTTGCGGCGCCGAGGGCGACCTCGTCGGTCCCTTGTGGGGAACGGCCCTCGGCGACGGGGACGAGCCGCCCACCGAGCGTGGCGTCGTAGGCCTCGGGCTCGACGTCGGCTGGCCCCGCGGGACCGGTGGCCGTCAACGTGTCGTCGTTGATGATCAGGTTGCGGGTCACCGCCGTCACACCCGGCGTGGCCAGCGTGAGGTCGAGCACCTCGGCGATCCTGAACGTGCCGTTGCTCTCGTACATCAACTCGGCGGGTGCGCCGTACAGGCCGGGCGAGTCGCGCAGGTTGGCACGAGACGAGTCGAGCGTGGCGACGACGAGCACGGCGGCCACGGCGATGGCGACGCTGGCAGCGGCCGCGCCGGCGATCGAACGCGAGCGCCTGCCGGACCCGGCGGGGTCGGTGGCGAAGCTGGCGCCGAGGGAGACCGCCGGCCCGCCGCGCAGCAGGCCGACGAGGCGACTGTTGCCGGCCGAGGGCGCCGGACGGGAGCGCGAGGCGCCGGCGGCGAACAGGACCAGCACACCCGATGCGGCGACGAACGTGAGCACGGCGCCGGACAGCAGCGAGTTGCCGTCCCAGTGCAGACCGGGCCGGGGCTCGACCAGCGCCGCCGCGCCACGCGGGAACAGCCCGCTGGCGGTCCAGGCGATGAGCGGGACGGCGAGCGCACCGGCGGCGATGCCGACGATCGCCACTGCCGCCGACGCGATCGTGCGCTGACGGTGCGTCAGGCCGATCGCGGCGAGCGTCGGGTGGTCGGTCGCAGCCCCGGCGACGACGCGACCGAGCGCCTGGCCGACGAGCAGGAGTCCGCCCAGCGCGGCGACGGCGGTGGCGATCCACAGCGTTGACACGCCGACGTCGATGCTCGGGACGATCGCCTCGCCTGGTGAATCGGGCGACGTCGTGACGTCGAGCCCGTACGGCGCCAGGACCTCCCGGACGTCGGCGGCGACCTCGTCGAGGCGGCCGGGAGCAGCGCGGATGTACACCAACGGCTCGATGTGGGCGATCTCGTCACCGTGGGCACGGGTGAAGCCGTCCGGGAAGTCGATCAGCGGGAAGGGGTCCTCGAAGTCCGTCGCCGTGCGGGTGACGGCGACCACCTCCACCTCGATCGTCGGCCCGTCGAGAGCGTCGCGCGAGTCGAGCTGACCGTCGTTGGTCGCCCACTCGAAGAGCCGGTCGGGCGGCGCGGTCTCGAACGTCAGCGTGCTGCCGACGTGGAGGCCGAGCTGGTCGACCGCCTCTTCATTGATCGTCACCGCGTTCGCATCGTCGAGGTCGGGCAGGTGCCCGTCGATGACGACCGGCGACGCCGGTGCTCCGCCCCACGCGAACGTCCCGATGGCGAACGCCGTGACCACGCCGGGGGGATCGAGCTCGGGATACAGCGAGATCGCCCACCACGTCTCCACCTCGATCGACTCCACGCCGTCGATGGCGGTCAGCTCGTCGAGCGCCTCGACGTGGGCACTGAACAGCTCGGCGGTCTCCTCAGCGGACGTCGGCTTGGCGCCGCCGAGATCGACTCCTGCCATGAGGTTGGGCTCGCCGGTGGCCTCGCCGAACCGCATGTACGCCGTGTCGGCACGGCGCGCACCTGCCGCGAGCGCCGTCGCCACCCCGCCGGCGAGCGCAACCAGCACGGCGACGCCGAGCAACGCCGTCCACCGTCGCCGCCACTCGGCCGCGACCCACAGCCTGCCCGCGCTGTTCACTGCGTTCCCCGGCCACGCAGGCCGTTGTTAGTCGCTCGCTCGCTCGCGCTCGCTCGCTCGCCCGCGCTCGCTCGCTCGCCCGCCCCGCCCATCTGTTGCCCGCCGAGATCCGGTTGACTCAGCCGGCGGCCGTCACGCCGTCGTCGACGACACGACCGTCCTTCATCCGCACGATGCGGCTGGCGGCGTCGGCGACCGGCTGGTCGTGGGTGACCATGAGGATCGTCTGCCCGCCCTGGTGCAGGCGGCGGAACAGCTCGAGGACCTCCTCGCCGCCCTCGCTGTCGAGGGCGCCGGTCGGCTCGTCGGCGAGCACGAGCGTCGGCTCGTTGGCCAGCGCCCTGGCGATCGCCAGTCGCTGGCGCTGACCGCCCGACAGCACGCCCGGCGCCTGCTTGGCCTTGTCACCGATGCCGAGCAGGTCGAGCAGGTCGCGGGCACGGGACTCGGCGCTCTTGCGCTTGCGCCCGGCGATCACCGCCGGCATCACCACGTTCTCCAGCACGGTCATGCCCTCGAGCAGGTTGAAGAACTGGAACACGATCCCGACGTGCTTGCGGCGCATGATCGCCAGCTTGTTCTCGTCCATTCCCGGCGAGCGACTCGCCGGCGATCACGACCTCGCCCTCGTCGGGCAGGTCGAGCCCGGCGATGACGTTGAGCAACGTCGACTTGCCGCACCCCGACGGGCCCATCACGGCGACGAACTCGCCGCGTGCGACGAGCAGGTCGGCGCCGCGCAGGGCGCGCACCGGTGCGGTGTCCTTCTCGAACGTCCGATACGCCGCGCGCACCTCGACAGCCGGGGCGAGCGGGCGATCGGCGACGTCCGCAGCGTCGGCCGAGATGGACAGGGTCATTGGAGGGCTCCCTCGTTGATGTGGTCGATGGCAGGCAGGCGATGCGCGACGACCGGTGTGTCCCGCCCTTTCACCAGCTGGGGTTCCAGCTGCTCCGCGCCCGCTGGGAGGATATCGAGGCGTTCGACGGTCGCCTCACTGAGGATGATCTGGCCGGGCTCGGCCAGTTGTTGCAGCCGCTGACAGAGGTTGACCGAGTCGCCGACGAGCGTGTACTCGACGCGCTCTTCGCTGCCGAGCAGGGCGGCGGCGACCACCCCCGTGCTCAGCCCGATGCCCAGCTCGAACGGCTCGCGACCCTCGGCGATCCACTCGTCGTTGATCGCGTGCTGGGCGCTGTGCATCGCGGCTGCCGCCGCCAGCGCCCGCCCGGCGTGGTCGGAGCTCGCCACTGGCGCCCCGAACACCGCCATCACCATGTCACCCACGTATTGCATCACCGTGCCGCCTGCACCAAGGATGGCACGGTTCATCTCGGCGCGATGGATGTTCAGCTGTCCGGCCAGCACCACGGGGTCGGCGTGCTCGGCGATCGACGTGTAGCCGCGGATGTCGCTCATCAGCACGGTGACCTCGAGCCGCTCCGTCTCGCCGATCCCGCGCCCTTCGGCGAGCAGCGTGTCGGCGACCCCGGTCGGCAGCATCCGGCTCAGCGTCTCGCCCTGTTCCTCGCGCTCGACGATCGCCTGGTGCAGGCGGCGCAGCCGGTCGAGGGCGCCCGCCTCACCTGCCGAGACGGCGGTGGCGAGCTGGACGAACAGTCGCTCGACCTGGGCCTCGACCGCCGCCGGCGTCGTCCTCATCGTCGAGCGCGATCCCCTTCATCGTGCGCCCGGCGGCGACCAGGCCGAGCAACTCGTCGTCCGCCGGATCGAGGCCGCCGGTGCGCCGCACCGGGCTCATCAGCGCGCTGACGATCACCGGGTCGAGCATCGAGCCACCGGTGGCGACCTCGCGGATCGCCCTGCCGAGCTGGTCGCCCTCGGCGATGCGGTCCTTGAGCAGGTAGGCGTAGCCGGCGGAGCCCTCCGACAACAGCGACACGGCGTAGTCGGGATCGTCGTACTGGCTGAGGATGACGACGCCGGTGCCCGGGTGGATCTTGCGGATCTCCTTGACGGCGTCGATGCCCTCACGCTGGAAGTGCGGCGGCATCCTGATGTCGGACACGACGACGTCGGGATGGAGCTCGGCCGCGCCGGCGACGAGCGTGTCGTAGTCCTCGGCGACGCCGATCACCTCGACCGCGTCGTCTCGGGCGAGCATGGCGCGCACGCCCTCTCGGATGATGGCGCTGTCGTCCGCCAGGAACACCGTGATCGCCCGCATGTCGTCCATGCAACCAGGATGCCGTGGTCCGTGTGAAGGGCGTCACCCGGTCTCGGCGGGGTGTGGCTGGCAACACCCTCGCCGCGATGTGGCAGCACGGTGGCCGATTCGGCGCCGGACCCGGCACACTTGGCCGATGGGCGGCGAGGCGGGACGGATGCGGACGGCCGCGCTCGTGCGACGGCACCGTGTCGCCACGTTCTCGCTGGCGCGTGCTCGCCGCCTTCGCCGCCGCCGTGCCGATGGCGACGTGGGCCGCCGGCCGGCGTACCGCCGAGGCCATCGACCAGTTCGTGACCGTCTCCGGTCCACCGGACGTGTCGATCGACATGTGTCCCGAAGGCGTCGAGCCGGACTCTCCGGACGAGCTGGCGGCGTGCAATGCCTACGTCCCGTCGGCTGAGTTGGCGCTGATCCGCTCGATGCCGGGCGTGCGCGAGGCGGGCAGGGCGTCGTGGACGATGATGCTGGTCGCCACGAGCGTCGACGGGCCGGCTCGGGGAGTGACGATGATCCAGGTCGACGGTGCCGACGTGCCGACCTGGTCGGGCGACCCGGTCGTCGTCGCCGGCCGCCTGCCCGCGGCCGAGGCGCCCGATGAACTGCTGGTCAGCGACGGTTCGGCGGCGGCGCTCGGCATCGAGCCGGGCTCGCAGGTCTGGATCAGCGATCTCGACGGCGGGTCGGATCGCTTCGTCTCCACGGTCGTCGGCGTCGTTCGCACGGTCGGCGAGCTCGTCCCGGAGAACAGCGACTCGCCGCTGGCCTCGGGGAACCCGATGTTCCACGCCGGGGCCGGGTGGTCCCGCGCCCACGGTGACGACGTCCTCAGGGCGTCGAACTCGATCGGCGTGTTCCTCGACGACACCACACCCGAGCAGTTCGTCGCCGACCTCCGCGCGCGACTGCCCGGCCGGCTCTTCCAGGCTGCGCCGCCCGTCGACTCCGAGCTGCTCGACACGGCTCGGCAGGCCACGGGCTACGAGTCGAGGGCCGCCGCGGGCGTCGCCGTCGTCGCCATGCTGGCCGGAGCGTTCCTCGTCGCCCAGGCGGTGGCCCGCCAGTCCCGACGCGAGTCCGACGACCGTGACGTGCTGATCGCCCTCGGCGCCTCACGCCGCGACCTCGTCATGTCGTCGATGCTGCGCTGGTCGTTGACGGCCGTGCTCGCCGCCGCCGTCGCCGTGGTGCTGGTCGTCGCCGCCAGCACGCTGGGGCCGATCGGCATCGGCCGGCGTGGGCCGTGGGCACACGGGTTCTCCATCGACCCGCTCGTGCTGGCCGTCGGGGTGCCGGTCGTGATGGCACTGGTGGTCGCCGCCGGCGTCGTGCCCACGTTGCGGCGGGCGCCACGTCGCCCGCTCGGCGTCGCCGTCAGCGTGCCTGGCCCGCCCTCGATCGGGGCGGGGACGCTGCTCGCCCTGCGCGGCATCCGCCGCGGCGCGGGTGTGCCGATCCTCTCCGCCATCGGTGCCATCGCCGTGGCCGTGGCGGTGCTCGTCGCCGTGGCATCCGGAGCGGCGACCATCCGCGACGTGACGGCGCACCCGATCCGCTACGGCGCCGACTTCGACGCCATCGTCGGCATCGTCGACGACAGCGGCGAGCGACAGGAGGACCTGTGGGCGCAGGTCGCCGCCCACCCCGACGTGGTCGCCGCGTCGGGCATACCCGGCATGAGCGTGCAGAGCGATCGCGGTGATGTGTACGTCCAGGCGTTCGTGCCGGTCGACGGCTTCGACGCAGTGCGCCCGGTCATCACCGCCGGCCGGGAGCCGACGCGTGCCGACGAGATCGCCCTGGGAACCCTGGCGATGCGCGAAGCAGGGCTGGCGATCGACGACCGGATCACGTTGCGCCCGATCGCCAACCATGGCCGCCCGGTCGAGTTCACCGTCGTCGGTGAGGCGATGGTCACCGACAACTACGAGCCACGGGTCGGCGCCGGAGGCGTGCTCACCGCCGAGGGCCTCGCTCGCATCGCCCCCGAGGCGATCGGCGGTGCTGCCGTCCGGGTCACGGACGGCGCCGGCCACGAGGCTGCGCTGGCGCGGGTGCAGGAGGCGTTCACGTACCAGTACACGCCCGTGGTCGTCCCGATGAGCCTGCAGAACGCCGAGCGCATCGCCGGACTCCCTGTCGCCATCGGCGCGCTGACGGCGCTCCTGGCGGCGGTGACGCTGAGCCACGCCCTGCTCGTCTGCGTCCGCCGCCAGCGGCGCGAGCTCGCCGTCTACAAGTCGCTCGGCTTCACCCGCGGCCAGGTGCTCGCCGCAGTGACGACGGAGGCGACGCGTGCTCGGTGTCGTCGCCCTCGCCGTCGGCATCCCGCTCGGCGTCATCGTCGCCCGCTGGGGTTGGCGGATCATCGCCGACGGCCTCGGCCTGGCGGCCGAGGCATCGATCCCGACCGGCGTCGTCGCCGGGACGGTGACGGGCGTGCTCGTCGTCGCCAACCTCGCCGCCGCGGTGCCCGGCTGGCGCGCCGGGCGCATCCCGGCCGCCGAGGCGCTTCGCGCGGAGTGAACGGTCCGCTGAGCGGCCAGGTGGTGGTGCCAGCCACACCGCCGGATGCATGGCAGTCACCTGGCCCGCGCGCCGTCCGACGCGCAGGATTGGCGCCATGAGCACAGTCAGCAGGCGGGTCGAAGGGTCCGTCACCACCGTCTCCTGGATCCCGTCCGAAGCGGTCGAGGGCGCCGTCAAGGCCGGCTTCAAGCTCGGCGTGACGCACTACGACCCGGCGCCGCCGGACGATCTCGGTCCGGACATCGACGCCTCGCTCGACGAGCTCGTCGCTGCCGATCGCCTCCGGTTCGCCAACCACCTGCGGGCGTGGGCGCAGTTCGACGAGCTCGGCCATGTCGTCGCCTCGGGCCACCTCGGCGGCGGCCGGATCGGCGCGACCAGCGTGCGCATCGGGACCGAGGTCCGCCTCGGGGCGACGGCGATGCCCGAGCGGCGCGGCGAGCCGGAGACCGGCCCCGGCTGGATCCGCTTCACGCAGACCAACGGCGGCCGCACGGGCGCCCCGCTGCCGCGGCCTGTCCGCCGGGCGCCGTTCGTGCAGTTCAAGTCGCCCGTCGCGTGGAGCACGCTGGAGCTGACGCTGTTCGCCGACGGCCGCATCGTCGGCCGCCTCGCCGGTGCGTCGCCGTTCCCGCGGCACTGGATCTACGACACCGACGGCACGCTGACCGCCAAGAGCGGGAGCACCGACTGGAAGGGTTGGGCCGGCACGGCGTTCGGCAAGCACACGCCGTGGGGCGACGAGGACTCGCCGGCGTTCGTGACCGAGGCCGAGTCGGCGCTCGAACGCGAGCTGTCGAGCCTGCGTGATGCGCGGGGCGAGCAAGCCAGAGGTGCGCAAGCTCGGTGTCGGTGACGTGTTGACCCGCCAGGGCGACGTCGGTGGCGAGCTGTTCCTCGTGCTCGACGGCGTGCTCGTCGTCGACGTCGACGGCAAGGAGTGGGCCGAGGTCGGTCCCGGCGCCGTGCTCGGCGAGCGAGCCGTGCTCGAGCGTGGGCTGCGGACGTCGACGCTGACGGCGCGGACGACGTGCAAGGTCGCCGCCGTGCCCGCCGACCAGATCGACCCCGCCCGGCTCGCCGCCCTCGCCGACGACCACCGCCGCGAGGTCGCCGCCGCCGAGTCGTAGTCCATCTGGGCGGGATCCTCGCCACAGCGCCTTCTGGGCGGGGATCTCGCCGAATGCGGCGAGGATCCGCGCCCAGATCGCAGACGAGCGAGAGTCGGCCGGACGCTCATGGCCGGCGGGTCATGCTCGCCTGAGCCCGACTCCCTGAGCCACGCCTCGAGCCTCGGCAGGGCGGCCTCGTACCCACGCTCGGCGGTCTCGGCGACGCGGTCGAAGTCGAGCAGGCGCACACCGTGCAGGTCGAGATCGAGGTAGAGGTCGACGGTGCCGTCGGCGACCACCCGGTCGCGGTCGCGAGCCGACCCGGCGACCATCGCCCGCATCAGGATCGCCACCACCCCGGGGAACCGCGACCGGTTGGCGCCGACGTGAGACCGGAGTGCACGCCAACCCGACACCGACAGACCGAAGTCGTCGTCGGCCCGTCGGCCCGACCGCCGGTGACAGGTCGACGGCGATCAACCGGCTGATCATCTGCGTCGCGCGCATCACGTCGCCGGGAGGTTGTTGAGCACGCCGCCGTCCACGAGCAGATCACCCTCGAACGGCACGGGCGGGAGGATGCCGGGGATGGCCACGCTGGCGCGGATCGCCGTCGCCAGGTCCAGCCGGTCGTGGACCTCGAGCCTCGACCTCGTCAGGTTCGTCGAGACGCAGAAGAACGGCAACCACAGGTCGCGCACGTCGAGACCACCGAAGAACGAGGTGATGTTGCGTGTGATCCGCGCCCCCTTGACGAGCGAGACGACGGGCACGGTGTAGTCGAGCAGGTCGCGGAACATCTCCACGGCGAGCGGCACGAAGGCGTCCGGGGCGACCCGCAACGCCATCCCGGCACCGAGCGGGGCACCGATGCTCGCCCCGCCGATGACGTCCACGTCGACGCCGAGCTCGCCCAGCGCCCGCCACACACCGAGATGGGCGAAGCCGCGGGCTCCGCCTCCTCCCAGCACCAAGCCGGTGGCGTTCCCCGAGACCAGCCGGGCCAGGCGGTGGAGATCGTCCGTGCGGTCCGGCACGCAACTGGACCACCCGGTCGAAGCCGAGCCGATCGGCGATCGCCGCTGTGCCCGTCGGGCGGTCCGTGCCGGCGGTTGCACGAGCGCCAACCAGCGCTCGACCTCGGTGCGCCGGCGGCCGCCGGTGAGGATCCGCTCGGCGCGACGCAGCTCGTCGTCGTCGGCATGCGCCGACATGACGACCACGACCCGATCGGCGAGCGTGAGCGCAGTCCGGGTCCACCGGTGTCGTCCGCGTCGGTCTCCAGCACGACGTAGTCGTGCGTCGTCTCGATGTCGTGGATGTACTCCGACACGGCGGGGACGGCGACGGATCGCCCGGACTCGATCAGACCTGGGCGGCCGAGGTCGCCGTCGATCCGCGGCCGCCCAGACGTGGTGCGCGTCGCCGTGGCGTGCCGAGCTCGTCGGCCAGCGCGGCCACGCACGCGTGGCCGTCGGTCGCTGCCGTCACGGCGACGGCGATGGACCGCCCCCGATCCGTGCTCGCGCCCGGGCGCCCGACCCTGGCCACGACCGTGCGCACGAGGCTCAGCATCAGGCGCGGATGGGTGGCGGTGAGCGCGGCGAAGGCGTCGACGTCGAAGCCGACCAGCGAGCTGTCGCGCAGCGCGGTGACCGTCGCCGAGCGCGGCGACGCCTCGAGCAGGCCGATCTCACCGACGATCTCGCCGCGGCCGACCTCACCGACGGCGACGCCGCCCCTGGTGACGGCGAGCCGGCCGCTCACGACGAGGTACCCCGCGTCGGACGGGTCACCTTCGGCGAACAGCACGTCGCCGGCGTCGACGTGCACCCACGAGGCCACGTCGGCGATCTCGGCGGCACGTGCCCTCGTCGACGCCGAGCAGTTCGGTGAACCTCGAGATCGCGCCGTGACGGTCGATCCGCGCCCGCGCCAGGGCGGTCAGCTCGGTCAACCGCTGCTCGTCGGCTGCCAGCCAGTCCTCGTAGCTCGCCCGGTCGATCCGCCGCACGACGGCAGGCTCGAGCGCTCGTATCGTCGCCCGGCGAGGTGTCCCGGCGAGGGCCGCGATCTCACCGAGCATCGAGCCGGGACCGACGATGTCGATGCGCTGCATTCGGGTCGCCGCGCAGCACCTCGAGCGTCCCGTCGACGACCTCGAAGACGGCGTCGGTGGTCTCCCCCTCGCGCATGAGGATGTCGCCGGTCTGCAACTCCAGCCGTTCGGCGTCCTCCCACGGGCTGTTCATCGTGCGCACCCCTTCGCGGGACCTCTGGCGGAAAGGTCCCGCCCGCGTGGTGACGTTGGACCCTGCCGTGTTCGCGCCGCGATGAGGACGATGTGTACAGAAGGGTTCGTGATCGACACGGATGCGTCACAGGAGGATCAGGTTGTCATGAGGAAGCGGTTGCGCTTTGTCGGTGTGTTCCTGGCGGTTGCAGGGCTGGGCTTCGGGGTCGCCGCAGCGGTGGCGTACGCCAAGGTCCAAGACGGGTACGACTCGTTGCAGGCCATCAGCGAGGAGCAGAACGTCACACTGAACTACAACGAAGACGGCGCAATTGATCGATCGTGGCGAGACCGCAGGCGCCGAGGCGATCATGTCGCTGCTCGTCGGACGACTGGAAGTACCCGGTCGTCGAGAGCGATCTCGATCCGAACGATCCGCTGGTGAACACGGCGTCGGAGTACATGTACCAGATGGCGACGGTGTCCTACCACGTCCTGCACGGCACCCAGACCGTGGTGCTGGACGAGGACGTCACCGCCGAGAGCGGTGAGGTGTTCGCCGCCGGCGAGTACGAGTTCGACGTCGACGGCCGCTACTGGACCGACTTCGACCGGACGCAACCCGATCGAGGCCGTGGCACGTGAGCAGGCGTGGACCGGAACCGCCCACGGGCTGGTCGCCGAGCTGGGCGTCGGCACCGTGACCCACAGCACACTGCAGCTGGGTCTGGCCTTCGCCGGTCTGATGGCCGGTCTCGGACTGATCTTCATGGTTACCGGCGCCGGCATCGTCTGGGCGACCCGGGGCAAGGACACGGTCATCCCCGACACCGTCCCCGAGGCCTTCACCATCGAGCAGATCGAGAGGACCGAGACGCTCGCCAAGGTGTGAGCAGCACCACGGCGTGAGCAGGCGCCAGGGAGAGATGTGCACTCCTGGAGTGCGCATCTTCTCACCAGCAGGCGTTGTCCGATCGAGACCGAGCCCGTGCGCATCGTGCTCGGCTCCGATGATGCGGTCGCCAGACGGGTGCTGGATATCCAACAGCGCGGCCTACGCCGTGGAGGCGGACCTCGTCGGTCATGACGCCATCCCGCCGCTGCACGAGACCGTCACCGAGCTGCGATCGCAGCCGCTCGTCTTTCTCGGGGTGAGCTGCGATCGCACGCTTGCCGGGGTGCTCGGCTACCGCCGTGATGGTGACACGGTGGACATCGATCGGCTGGCGGTTGATCCGGCGTTCTTCCGCCGTGGACTGGCGACGAGGTTGTTGCGGGAGGTGTTCCCGCGTGAGCGTGATGCGACCCGGTTCACGGTGTCGACGGGTTCCGGCAACCAGCCGGCGGTCAGCTTGTACGAGCAGTTCGAGTTCCGTGTCGTCGGCGAGGCCGAACCGGCACCAGGCGCGAAGGTCGTGCTCCTCCACGCGGCCGGTAGACGGCTGGTTTGGGTCCCTCGATCGGGGGTAGGGGGACGGCGACACGAGATGAGCCCTGACGTGTCGGGCCAGCGCTCGCCTGGCTCGGGAGCGATGCTCCGGTGTTGGCATCGCGCAATCTGCAGCGACCGATGCCAGGAGTGTCCAGTGGTTGGTACCGAGTATTC
The DNA here is from genome assembly GCA_963749315.1 of uncultured Acidimicrobiia bacterium. GTDB lineage: Bacteria > Actinomycetota > Acidimicrobiia > Acidimicrobiales > Ilumatobacteraceae > JALZMG01. Next base: position 37,301 of record CAVVMS010000029.1, on the reverse strand, counting down.
GTCCGTTGACCGTGTCTCGTCGAGGTTCTTCGACGCGCAAGCGCGCCGTCCGCGCCGTCGCTGTCGGAGCATCGCTCGCGCTCGTCCTCGCGGCCTGCGGCGCGGCGACGACGACGACGATGCGGCGGGGACCGAGCCCGATGCGTCGGGCGCCCAGCCGCCTGACTGCGTCGGGCGCCGAGGCCGAGGGTGCTGCCGAGGGGACCATCAGCGTCTGGGCGATGGGCACCGAGGGCGAGAACCTCGGCGTCCTCGCCGACGACTTCATGGCCGAGTTCCCGGACGTCTCGGTCGACGTGACGGCCGTGCCGTGGGACGCCGCCCACGACAAGCATCGTCAACGCCATCGCCGGCGGCGAGGTGCCCGACGTCAGCCTGATCGGCACGACGTGGATGGGCGAGTTCGCCAAGCTCGGCGGCCTCGAGCCGACGCCCGACAGCATCGACCCGGCGCAGTTCTTCGAGGGCGCGTGGGAGACGACCGATGGTCGACGGCGTCAGCTACGGCGTGCCGTGGTACGTCGAGACCCGGCTCGTCTACTACCGCACCGACCTCGCCGAGGCAGGGCGGCTTCAACGAGGCGCCCGCCGAACTGGGACGAGCTCACCGCAGCTCGCCCAGGCCGCAGGTCGACGCCGGCGCCGAGTACGGCATCAGCCTGCAGCCCGGCGGCACCGGTTCGTGGCAGACGTTCATGCCGTTCTTCTGGCAGGCCGGTGGCGAGATCATCGACGACGAGGGCGACGTTCACGCTCGACTCCGACGCCTGCGTCGAGGCGCTGACGTACTACGACTCGTTCTTCGAGGAGGGCCTGACGCCGCCGGCGGTCAGCCGACGTGCCGGTCGAGGCGCAGTTCGCCAACGGCGACGTCGGCTCGTTCATCAGCGGGCCGTGGATGATCGGCGTCGTCACCGACGCCGGCGCCGACCCGGCGACGTGGACCGTCGCCCACCAGCCGAAGGAGGAGACGGGCACGTCGTTCGTCGGCGGCGGCAACCTCGCCGTCTTCGACGCAGTCGGACAACAAGCCGGCGGCGTGGGCGTTCGTCGAGTACCTGACCCGGCCCGAGGTGCAGGTCAAGTGGTTCGAGACGGTGAACGACCTGCCGGCGGTCCAGGCGGCCTGGGATGACCCGACGCTCGCCGACGACGAGTTGCTCGCCGCGTTCGGCGACCAGCTCGAGGACGCCAAGTCCCCGCCCGCGATCCCGACGTGGGAGGCAGGTGCGCCGGCGATCGACGGCCAGATCGAGCAGGTGACGGTCGGTGACACGTCGCCCGAGGACGGCTGCGCGGCGATGCAGCAGGAGGCGGACTCGATCGGCACCGGGCTGTGACCGCGACCGTCGCCGAGGCGCTCGCCGCCGGCCGCCCCGTTGCCATCGCCGCGCCGTCCCGGCAGGCGCGTCGCCGGGCGCGGAAGCAGGCGCTCGTCGGCTGGAGCTTCGCCCTCCCGTTCGTCGCTCCTGTTCGTCGTGTTCATGGCCGGGCCGATCGCTCGTCTCGTTCGTCACGAGCTTCACCGACCTGCGGGTCACCGACATCCGCAGCCCGTTCAACGTCAACTTCGTCGGCCTCGACAACTACGCCGACGTGTTCGGCGACCCGACGTTCCGCAAGGCGGCGGTCAACACGGCGATCTTCGTCCTCGTCGGCGTGCCGCTGACGATGGCGCTCGGCCTGCTCGCCGCGGTCGCGCCTCAACCAGGGCATCGTCAAGCTTCCGCCGGCTGTCTTCCGCGTCGGCTTCTACCTGCCGGTCGTCACCAGCATCGTCGCCATCGCCGTCGTGTGGCGCCTGCTGCTCGGCACCGAGGCCGGCCTGATCAACGGCCTGCTCGACCATGGTCGGCATCGACGGGCCGGGCTGGCTCACCGACACCCGCTACGCCCTCCCGTCGCTGATCGTCATGGCGGCGTGGCGGAACCTCGGGTTCCCGATGATCATCTTCCTCGCCGGGCTGCAGGCGATCCCGACCGAGCTCTACGAGGCGGCCGCGGTCGACGGGGCCGGCGCGTGGCAGCGGTTCCGGCACATCACCCTGCCCGCTGCTGCGCCCGACGATGCTGTTCGTCGCCGTGATCACGACGCATCGGCTACCTCCAGTTCTTCGAGGAGCCGTTCGTGATGACCCAGGGCGGGCCGCTCGACTCGACGCTGTCGGTCGCGTTCCACGCCTACAACCAGTTCAGCTTCGGCAACTACGGCTACACCGCGGCCGTCAGCTACGTGCTGTTCCTCGCGATCGCCGTGCTCGCCTTCCTCCAGTTCCGGCTGCTGCGGCCGAAGACGTGAGGACCGGCCGATGACGTCACGACCACCGCCCACCGCCGCCGCCGACGAGCGGCCGCACCGACGCGCCGCCGCCGACGGCCAGCACGACGGCCGCCGGCGCCAGCTCGCGGCATCCTGGCTCCACGTCGCCCTGGTCGTCGGGCTGCTCGCTGATGATCGGCCCGTTCGTCTGGATGCTCCTCGGCTCGTTCAAGACGACGGCGCGAGCTGCGCCAGCTGCCGCCGACGTGGATCCCCGAGGACCCGACGACGGAGAACTACCGCGAGCTGTTCGACCGGCTCGACTTCCCCCGCTACTTCTTCAACTCGACGGTCGTCGCCGTCGCCGTCACCGCCGGCAACCTGCTGTTCTGCTCGATGCTCGGCTACGCGCTGGCCAAGCTCGAGTTCCCGGGCAAGCGGATGCTGTTCGTCGCTCATGCTGGCCACGCTGATGGTGCCGGCGATCGTGACGTTCATGCCGCTGTTCGTGCTGGTGTCGAACATGGACCTGGCGAACACCCACGCTCGGGCTGATCCTGCCGTTCCTGGCCGGGGCGTTCGGCGCGTTCCTGATGCGCCAGTTCATCATGCGGCATCCCCGACGAGCTGCTCGACGCGGCGCGCATCGACGGCGCCGGCGAGTACACGATCTTCTTCCGCATCGTCCTGCCGCTGTGCGGGCCGGCGCTCGCCACGCTCGCCATCCTGACGTTCCTCGCCAGCTGGAACGCCTTCCTCTGGCCGCTGGTCGTCGCCAGCACCGAGGACATGTACACGCTGCCCGTCGCCATCGCCCTGTTCTCCATCGGCCAGCAGGAGTCCGACGTGGCCTGCAGATGGCCGGCTCCGTCGTCGTCGTGCTCCCCGTCGTCGTGCTGTTCTTCGCCATGCAGCGCTACGTCACCCAGGGCATCGCCACGACCGGCATCAAGTGATTCGGAAGGAGCGAACTGATGCGACGCATCTCGTCGCTGCGCGGCGACCGTCGCCCTCGGCGCTCGCGTTCGATCCCGGCGCTCGACCGGCGCCCGCCGACGGCGGCCGCGGCGCGGTCGACCCGCTCGAGCGGTATGCCGCCGACACGTGGCACTCGTTCGTCAGGCTCGTCGAGCCGAGCACCGGGCTGCCGGCGGACAACATCGGCGGCGACCTCCGACGCGAGCAGCCGCTCCGGGTTCACCTCGCCGACCAACATCGGGATGTACCTGTGGGCGACGATCGCCGCCCGCGACCTCGGCCTCATCGGCCGCCGTGAGGCCACGCCGGCGGATCGCGCACGACGCTCGACGAGCATCGAGCAGCTGGAGCGCCACGAGCCGTCCGGCCAGTTCTACAACTGGTACGACCCGGCGACGCTGGAGAAGCTCACGATCTGGCCGGAGAACGGCAGACACCGTCTACCCGTTCCTGTCCAGCGTCGACAACGGCTGGCTGGCCGCGGCGCTGCTGATGGTCGCCAACGCCGTGCCGCAGCTCCACGACCGGGCCTGGGCGCTGGCCACGAGCATGGACTTCGGCTGCTACTACGACCCGCTCGCCAAGGGCGAGGGCACCGCCGGCCTGATCCGCGGCGGGTTCTGGACCGGCTGATCGACCGCGCCGGCTGCGGACGCCTTCCCGCTCGACGACTACTGCGGCATGGGCGAGGACGTCGTCTACACCGGCCACCACTACGGCGCGTTCAACACCGAGCCGCGCATCGCCTCGCTACATCGGCATCGCCCTCGGCCAGATCCCGCGCGGAGCACTACTTCGGCCCGTGGCGCACGTTCCCCGACACGTGCGACTGGTCGTGGCACGGAGCAGCAAGCCGGTCGGCGAGTGGCAGACGTACCTCGGCGTCGACGTGTTCGAGGGCGCCTACCGCTACGACGACCAGCTGATCGTGCCGACGTGGGGCGGCAGCATGTTCGAGGCGCTGATGGTCCCGCTCGTCGTGCCCGAGGAGGAGTGGGGGCCGGCGAGCTGGGCCGTGACCCATCCGCTGTACGTCGAGTCGCAGATCGAGTTCGGTCTCGACGAGGCGCGACTACGGCTACTGGGGGTTCTCGCCGGCCAGCAACCCCGCCGGCGGCTACCGCGAGTACGGCGTCGATGCCATCGGCATGGAGCCCGAACGGCTACGCCGCCGATGTCGAGCGCCTCACGCACGTGGACGACGGCTGGGACGACCCGGCCTGCCCGCGTCCGCCCGTCGCCGATCACCGACTACGGCCAGGGCGTGGTCACCCCGCACGCCGCCTTCCTGGCGCTCGACTTCGCCCCGGACGCGGCGCTCGCCAACCTGGCCAACCTGGAGGCCGACTTCCCGGGCCTCTACGGGCGCGGGCGGGTTCAAGGACTCCGTCAACGTGGCCACCGGCCAGGTCGCCGACCGCTACCTCGCGCTCGACCAGGGAATGGTGATCGCGGCGATCGCCAACGAGCTGCTCGACGACCAGTTCCAGGACTACCTGGCCATCACCCTGCAGCCGACGCTGCAGCCGCTGATGGCGATGGAGGAGTTCGGGGCCGGCCGAGTCGGGCCGTGACGGCGAGCGGGAGCCCGGCGTCCGACGAGGAGGCCGCTGGCGTCGAGTGGGAGCGCTCGACCGCTCAGCGCCGCGCCGGTGCCCGCCGATCGCCGGCACCCGGTGCTGGACCGCCCGGCGAGCTCGTGGCCCGGCCCGGCCGGGGCCAGGTCACGCTCGACTGGGAGCCGGTCGAGGGTGCGGCCGGGTACCTCGTCCGCCGCGCCGACGCGCCGGACGGCGACTACGCGCCGCTCGAGATCGGCGAGCCGTGGGTGCGTCCGGTCCCCCACCCGCCGCTGACCGACACCACCGGCGAGCCGCGGCCGGCCGGCCTGGTACACGGTCGCCGCGGTGGCCGCGGTCGACGATCACGGCCAGGCCGCGAGCGCGCCGATCCAGGCGACGCCCGAGGCGGACGGCGACGGCACGTGCCGGATCACCGTCGCCGCGGACGACGTCATCGGCCCGCTCGACCGCCCGTGGCGGCCGATGATCGGGGCCGAACGCCTCTCCCAACTCGACCACGGCGACGGCCCCGGCGGCCGCCACATCGGCGACGAGTTCGCCGAGGCGCTGCGAATGGCGCACGACGAGCTCGGCGTCGCGAGCAGTCCGGGCCCACGCGATCCTCCACGACGACCTCGGCGTCTACCGCGAGGTCGACGGCCAGCCCGTCCACGACTTCACCGGCATCGACCGCATCTACGACCGGGTCTCGAGCTCGGCCTGCGGCCGATCGTCGAGCTCAGCTTCATGCCACGCGACCTCGCCCGCGACCCGACGCAAGACCGTGTTCCACTATCGCGGCGATCATCTCGCCGCCCAAGGACTGGGCGCGCTGGGAGCGCGCTCGTCGCCGCCCTCACCGCCCACCTCGTCGACCGCTACGGCCGCGACGAGGTTCGCACGTGGGGCTTCGAGGTCTGGAACGAGGCGAACCTGGAGGTGCTTCTGGTCGGGCACCCGCGAGGAGTACCTCCAGCTCTACGACGTCAGCGCGCGGGCCGTGAAGTCGGTCGATCCGGACCTGCCTCGTCGGCGGGCCCGGCCTCGGCCGCCGTCGGCTGGATCGATGAGCTGCTCGAACACGTCGGCCGGTCGGGCGCCCCGATCGACTTCCTCTCCACCCACACCTACGGCAACGCGCCGCTCGACCTCCGCCCGATCGCCGCCCGCCACGGCCGTCCCGGCCTCGCGCTTGTGGTGGACGGAGTGGGGCGCCCACGCCGACGCACTTCAACCGCGCCCACGACTCGGTGTGGAGCGGCGCCTACCTCGCCCGTGGGATGGTCAGCGCGATGGGCCGCATCGACGCGCTTGGCCTACTGGACGGTCTCGGACCACTTCGAGGAGCTCGGACGCCCGTCCGCGCTGCTCCACGGCGGCTTCGGGCTGCTCAGCGTCGGCAACCTGCGCAAGCCGCGCTGGTGGGCGCTGTGGATGCTCGAGCAGCTGCGGTCCACGACGGCTCGCCGCCGCGGTCGACGGCGACGGCGCCGGCGACATGGTCAACGCCGTCGCCACCCGCGACGCCGATCGGGGCCGTCGCGACTCGTCGTGTGGAACGGCACGGTCGACGTCACCAAGTCCGGCGGCGACCCGCTCCTCGACCGGCACGTCGATGTCACGCTCGGCGACCTGCCCGGCAGCCGCTACCGCCTCCGCCACCGGCGCCTCGACGAGCAACACTCCAACCTCAACCGGACGTGGGCGCGGATCGCCTCCGGGCGCGCCTGGCCCGACGACGCGGGCTGGAACACGCTGCGGGCCGAGAATCGCCTCGTCGACCTCGCGCCGCCGGCGCACGTCCATCCTTCCAACGGGGTGCTCGACCTCGCGTTCGACCTCCCCATGCCCGGCGTTTCGCTGATCGAGCTCGAACCCATCAGGTCGTGATGCGACGGGCTGTGTCCCGTCGTCGACCGGGACCGGCGCTGGTCCGGGATTCAGCGACGTGGCGGCTCGGCGTCGCGGAGGTCGAGGGTGCCGTCGATGATGTCGTTGGCGACGTCGGCGAGGCGGCGGTTGTGGTTGCGGGCGTGGTTGCGGAGCCGGGCGAAGGCTTGTTGCATGTCGACCTGGTCGCGTTCGGCGATCACCCCTTTGGCTTGTTCGATGACGACGCGGCTGGTCAGCGCCTGGTTGAGCTGGTCGTTGACGACTTGTGCTTCGAGCGTGGTGCGGTGCTGCAGCACGGCGATGGTGGCGATGTCGGCGAGTGCCTGGGCAACGAGCACGTCGTCGTCGTTGAGCGATCCGGGTTCGCTGCGGAACAGGTTGAGGGCGCCGATCGTCTGGGCGCGTAGTCGCATCGGGACGGCGTCGGCGGCGCGGAACCCGGCGTTGAGGGCGACCGCGGCGAAGCGCGGCCAGCGGCCGTTGGCGCTGGCCAGGTCCTCGTTGACGACGGGCTGGCCGCTGCGGTAGCAGTCCAGGCAGGGGCCTTCTTGGGATTGCAGTTCGAACAGCTCGACGATCCGCATCGCTTCGCTGGACGAGGTCATCGCCCGCAGGTCGCCGTCGGGGGCGACGAGCATGATCCCGGCTGCGGAGATGTCGAGCACGGCGACGCAGCGGTCAGACAGCGTGGTCAGCAGGTCGACGATGTCGAAGTCGTCGACCAGGGTGTCGGCCAGTTCGACCAGGGTGCGGGCCAGGAGCGCTTCTCGTGTCACGTCGACCTCCGTCGGGCGTCGCCTACCGGCGTTGCCCTCCACCGATCATCGTATGCATCGGGATCCGGCCGGATGGAACCCTGCGCGCCCGACTGATGCGGCGGCGTCACGTCGCGTCGCCGTGGTCGAAGCGGAGCCGTCCGGCGACGACGTCGTCGGCGACATCGGTGACGAGCCGGTCGTGGGAGAAGGCGTGGGCGCGTAGCCGGATCAGGGCGTCGGTGACGGTGACGCCGAGCTGCACGGCGACCATCCCGCTGGCCTGATGGACGGCATGGCGGAAGTTGGTGCCGACCTCGAGTTCGGCGCCGAGGGCGCCGGGTGGGGCGTTGGCCTGCATGGCGATGACGGCTCGGGCGGCGACACCGGCGAGCAGCAGGGCGTCGGTGTGCTGGCCGGCGGTGAGCGCGCCGGGACGGTCCCGGTACAGGTTGAGGGCGCCGAGGTGGACGGCGCCGATGGCGAGCGGGAACCCGAACACGGCGCGGGCGCCGGCGGCGACGGCCGGGCGCTGAATGCAGGCCAGCGATCGATCGCCGGTACGGCGAGGTCGGGTTCGACGATCGGGCGTTGCTGGTGGTGGGCGTCGATGCACGGGCCTTCGCCGAGGGTGTACTGCAGCTCCTCGATCAGCGCGCTGACGTCGTCGGTGGTGCACACCGATCCCTGCGGCACGTTACCGGTCGTCATCAGCATGATCCCGGCCCCGCTCAGCTCGGTGACGTCGGCGCAGACCTCGCACAAGCGGGCGGCGCCACCGACCGCCGGCGGGGTCGACCGACAGTCGGGCGAGGATCATCGCCAACCGGTCGGCGGGCACGTCAGCCGCCGACCCGAACCGTGCACGATGGTGCACATCCGCTCGTTGCTGTCCATCGGAGACCTCCAACTCGACAAGGGGAGGCGCTCAACGGGGACCAGATCCAAGCGTGACCCGTGAAACTCCACTCTCGCGCAACGGCGACCCAGACGCCAGAACGACGCGCTATAGAACGGACTTGTATCGAATACTTGCTCGTACTAGTCTCGTTGCATGACGACGGGCGCGACGAGACCCGGCGGGGTGACCGTCGGGCGTCCCTATCGGTCGCGGCTGCGGGAGCAGCAGACCGCGGCGACGAGGCGCGCGGTCGTGGATGCCACACGTGAGCTGTTCGTGACGAACGGGTGGGCGGGGACGGGAATGCGAGAGGTCGCCGCCGCCGCCGGTGTCGCGCTGGAGACCGTCTACTCGCACTTCTCGTCGAAGCGGGGCCTGTTGCGGGCGGTCGTGGACACGGCGGTGGTGGGCGACGATGCGTCGGAGCCGCTCGCGGAGCGCGCCGAGTTCCTGGCGATGGGTGAAGGTCGCCGGCCGGCGCGGCTCCGCGCGGCTGCCCAGCTGCTCGCTGCCGTGCACGCCCGCACCGCGGCGTTCGCCAAGCTGCTGCGCGAGGCAGCGGGGGCCGACGATGAGATCGCCGAGATGTTGCGGGCGACGCGCGAACGCCAGCGTTCCGACGTCGCCGGCGCACTCGAGCTGATCGTCGGCCGCGCCCCACGAGGACCGAGCGCGACGGCGTGTGGGCCATGGCCAGCCCCGAGGTGTACCTCCTCCTCGTCGAGGAGTCGGGCTGGACGGCCCGGCAGTACGAAGCATGGGTCGCGGAAACGCTGGGGCGGGTCATTCCACGCTCCTGACCGGAGGAGGGCATGTCATGACGACCGCATCGGACGCACCGGCCGACACCACGATGATGCGCATCGTGCACGACGCGCTGCGACGCGACCTCGCCAGGGCGAGGTCGACGCTCGCCAGCCCTGACCGGGCAAGCCGCGCCCAGCGGCGCGCCGATCGGCGCGCACCTGACGTGGATGATGCACTTCGTTCATGCCCACCACGCCTCTGAGGACGACGGCCTGTACCCACTCGTCCGTGAGCGAGCCGGTGCGGCGGCCGAGATGCTCGATGTGCTCGACCGCATGGCCCGCCACCACGAAGCGATCACGCCCGCGATGACGGCCGTGGAGACAGCTGCGACGGCGCTCGCAGCGAACGGCTCGGACGACGCGACGCAACAGACCTCGGCCGCGCTCGATGCGCTCGCCGCCGCGCTCCTCCCGCACCTGCACGAGGAGGAGGACGAGGCCATGCCCATCGTCGCCCGGCTGATCACAGCGGCCGAGTGGCAGGCGATCGAGAAGCAGCACAACCTCGAGCCGAAGTCGATGTCCGAGCTCGGCTTCGAGGGTCACTGGCTCATCGACAGCGCCAGCGACGCCGACCGCGCCACGGTGATCGGGCTCGTGCCACCCATCCAGCGGTTGATCCTGCTGCGCGGCTTCGCGCGGCGATATCGCCGGTACGCGGCGACGTGCTGGACGCAAGGCGCAAGGCCGGCGCGCCGCGTGCAGCTGGAGAACAGCGTGGCCGCAACGGTCGACGCGGACATCGACGACGTCTGGGAGGTCGTCCGTGACGTCACCCGGGTCGGCGAGTGGAGCCACGAGTGCGTTGGTGCCAGCTGGCTCGGTGAGTCCGCATCGCCGGTCCCCGGCGCACGGTTTCGGGGCCGCAACCGCGCCGGCATCTTCCGCTGGGGACGAGTGTGCGAGATCGTGTCGGCCGAGCCGTATGAGCTCGTGTGGCGCACCGTCTCCACCGCCATGTACCCCGACAGCTCCGAGTGGCGCATCGCCCTCGAGAAGATCGAAGGCGGCACCAGGATCTCGCAACACTTCCGCGTGCTGCGCGCGCCGAAGGTGCTCGCCGTGCTCTACGCCCTGGCCGTCCCCGCCCACCGTGATCGCACCACCGCGCTGCTGAAGGACCTGCAGCGCCTCGGCACGGTGGCCGGTCAGGTGCGCGTACCGGCATGACGCTCGTCGCGTCCTCAGCTCGGCGATCGAGGGGGTGATCGGGCGTCCATCCGACGCAGGGCCTCGTCGATCTCCTCCGGGTTCGAACGAAAGCTGGTGACGAAACGGACCCGATCGCTGGCCAGTCGGTAGAAGTCGAGTCCGGCGTGCTCCCAGGCGTCGATCTCGGCGGGGTCGGCACGCAGGAAGACCATGTTGCCTCGGGGGACGTGGTCCGGTACGAAGCCCCGCTCGACCAAGCCGGCCGCGAGGCGTGACATTGCCTGGTTGGCCGTGGCGGCGAGACGCAGCCACAGACCGTCGGCGAGGTAGGCGTCGAGTTGGGCGGACTGGAACCGCATCTTGGACGCGACGTGACCAGCGCGCTTGAGGCGATAGATCAACGACTCCTTCAGCGCCGAGTCGAAGCACACGATGGCATCGGTGCTGAGCGCACCGTTCTTCGTCGCTCCGAGGGTGATGATGTCGGCGCCCGCCCGCCAGGTGAGGTCGGCGGGCGAGCAGTCGAGTGCGACGAGCGCGTTGGCGAGGCGAGCTCCGTCGATGTGCACGCGCAGCCCACGCGCCCGAGCGGCATCGGCAACGCCGCGCAGCTGCTCCAGTGGGTAGAGGGTGCCGTGATCGGTCGGCTGGGTCAACGAGACGACGGACGGCTGCGAGTGATGAGGGTCCCCCCACCGAGTCGCGTCCAGGGCGGCCTCGACCGCCTCGGGCGTGAGCAGGCCGTCTCCGTCGCCGGCCAGGCCCTTCATGACCGCGTTCGTGAACAGGGATGTGGCCCCGCCCTCGTTGACGATGATGTGCGCCGTCTCGTGGCACAGGACCGCACCCCACGGCGGGCAGATCGCGGAGAGGCCGAGGGCGTTGGCGGCGGTGCCCGACGTGACGGGGAACACGGCGACGTCGTCGTGCTCGAACACGTCGGCCACTCGCTCGTGCAGCCGTGCCGTCCAGGGATCTGCCCCGTACGCCATCGTGCCGCCTGCGTCTGCGGCGACGACGGCAGCCAGGATCTCGGGCGCCACGCCGACCGAGTTGTCGCTGCGCAACTCGATGCGTCCGCCCTCCCGCTCGAGCACCTCGCACCCCGTCAGGTTCGGCGCGCCCAGGCGCCGATGAGGGCAGGCAGGATCTGGACGCCGTTGTTGGCGACGATCTCGTCGCGCAGGCGGTCCTCGACGGTGTCGAGATCGACCTCGCCGGGTGCGACTGCTCCGATCTGCTCCAAGAACGGGACGAGGCTGCGCAGCGTGCCGGCCAGGTAGGCGTAGCCCGGCCAGTTCGGCCCGCCACCGATCGGGGCGTCGAACCGCAGCTGGGGTGCCCCGAGTCCGGCCTCGATGTAGGTGGCGAACAACTTCAACCCCATCTCGATCTCCGGGCCCGGCGCGCCGGGCGGAGGTGTCGTCCAGCGCCTCGCCTGCTCGTGGAACGGTGCCGGTGGGTACGGGCGAACGGCGCTGCGAAGGTCGCCTTCCTGGAACGCCAGCAGCCCGCCCGGGAGCAGCCAGTCCAGCGCACGGCGCAGCAGGTTGGCCGGCTGCGGTAGGTACATCAGGATCCACCGCCCGATGACCGCGTCAAAGCCATCGCCCGGTTCCAGGCCGTCCAGCTCGCTGTGGTGGAACGACACGTTCCTCCAGCCCGCAGCCGCCGCCCTGTGCCGAGCGGTGTCGAGGATGCTGGCGTTCATGTCGACCGCGACCACCTCGCCCTGCGCGCCGACCAGTTCCGCAGCCAGCAGCGCAACGTCGCCGGCGCCACAACCCACCTCGAGCACCTTCATCCCCGCACCCACGCCTGCCCCGACGAGGAACTGGCGGGTCAGCGGACCATAGATCTGATGCTGCAGGACCAGCCGTTGCGTCTCGGCATCGGAGCGACCGAGCGTGTACCCGTCGGACATCACCCAACATTGACACGCCGGCGCCCAGCGGGCATCCGCGTCGAGTCAGGCAACGAGCCCCGAGGAGGTTGCCGAGGATGTGCCACGCCGCAGACCGAGCAGCATGTTGATGACGGCGGCGATGGCGACGCCGAGCGCGGCACCGCAGATGACGTCGAGCGGGTTGTGCGCCCCGACGTAGACGCGGCCGACCATGACCAGGCCGACGAGAACCCAGGGGACTGGTCGCCAGCGCGGTGGGAGGTATGGCGCGATGACACCGGCCAGTGCGGCGACGAGGATGGCGTGGCCCGAGACGAAGCTCTCCCCGACGAGGCTGACGTCGCCGCGCACCTCGATGTCGGGTCCGATCGAGGTGAACGGTCGCTGCCGAGAGACCAGCGCCTTGACGGCTCGTTCGGACACCAGCTTGGCAACGGTGACGATGACTGCGGCGAGGGCGAGCCAGTAGCGCCGCAAGCACGAGGGCGACGACGGCGACGATCGGCCCGACCACGAGCGCACCGAGCTGCTGGAACGGCCAGAGCAACGGGTAGAGGGCTTCGGGCAGGTCGTTGACGGCGCGGAAGATCCTCTCCTCCCAGCCCGGCACGCGGCCGTCGCGAACGATGACGGCACCGAGTACGAGCACGGCGAGTCCTGCTCCGAGTGCGATCGATGCACGCTGTCGCGACGGCACGGCTCGACGCTACGCCGCGCTGCACGGCGACCGCCGCCCCTTTCGACGGCGGCTGCCGGTGTGCGACAGTGCAGGCGGACGTTCGAGGAGGGGAGGGTGTTGGCGTCGTGATTGTTCGCGGATCGACGTTGCTCGTTGGCCTCGTGGTCGTGGCATTGGTGGCGTGCGGCGAGGACGATGAGCCGCCAGTGGCTCAGAGCGTGCTCGGCGACGACGCGATCACGGTCGGGTCGTTCGGGTTCGCCGAGAGCGTGCTGCTCGCCGAGATCTACAGCCAGGCGCTGGAGGCGGGCGGCTATCGCGTCGAACGGGCCTTCGGACTCGGTCCACGCGAGTTCGTCGGGCCGGCGCTGAGCATGGGCTTGATCGAGTTGCTGCCGGAGTACGCCGGGAGCGCGCTGGCCTTCCGCAGCCTGAGGTCGAGCGAGCCGAGCGCCGACGTCGTCGCGACGCACGACGGGCTCGTCGGTGTGCTCGCCGACACCGACGTCGTCGCCCTGGCCTCGGCCCCGGCGCAGAACGCCAACACGTTCGTCGTCACGCCGGCGACCGCACGCCGTCACGACCTGGCGAAGCTCAGTGACCTCGCGCCGCGTCGCCGGTGACCTCGTCTTCGGCGGTCCCCCCGAGTGCGAGCGTCGAGCGTTGTGCCTGCTCGGACTGCAGGAGCGGTACGGGCTGCGCTTTCGTCGACGTGGTCACGCTCGACAGCGGTGGGCCGGTCACGCATGCCGCGCTGCGCACCGGCAGCGTCGACGTCGCGCTGCTGTTCACGACCGATCCGGCGCTCGACGAGTACGTCGAGCTGGCCGACGATCGAGGCGTGCAACCGGCGGAGAACGTGACGCCCCTGCTGCGTCGCGAGGTCGTCGAACGTTGGGGTCCCGACGTCGTCGAGGTGATCGACGACACGTCCGACGCGCTGAGCACGGACGCGCTGCGGGCGCTCAACGCGGCCGACGCCGAGGTGGCCGGCAGTGACGATGTCGGTGCCATCGCGGCCGAGTGGCTGCGACTCGAAGGGACGTCGTGACGACGAGGTCGGAGACCGCTGTCGGAGACGCCCTCGACCGACCCGAGACAGGCACGTCCATCCCGCCGACCGCCCGCAGGAGCGCGTCGCCGCCGGCGACCGACCGGCGCGGCCCCGCCGCTGCCGCGGCAGCATCGGCTGGTCCGGCATCGGCTGGCTCCTCGCCGTGGTCGTGCTCGTCGTGTGGATGATCGTGACGCTGCTGTCGCCGCAGGCGCGACGGTTCACCGACCAGGTCGATGCCGCCGTCCTGCGTTCGATCGCCAGGCTCCGCGTGGAGTGGCTGAGCGAACTGCTCCGCGGCATCGATCGGGCGGCACGGGCTGGACGATGTTCTTCATCGCCATGGCGCTGGTGGGCTCGATGATGGTCTTCCGCCGCTGGCGCCACCTGTTCACGTTGCTGGCCAGCGTGCACGGTGGTCGCGATCGCCGGCGTCGCGCTGATCGAGCTGTACTCGCGCCCGCGGCCGTACGACGTCACGATCATCGGGCGATGGCAGGGCTACTCGATGCCGTCGGCGACGGTGGCGATCGTCAGCTACACCACGGTCGGCGTGATCTACGCCGTGGTCGTCCCCGGGCGGCCGCGGACGATCGCCAAGATCGTCGGCGGCGTGGTCATCGCGCTGGTCGTCGCTTCGGCCGGATGTACCTCGGCGTCGACCATCCCTTCGACGTGCTCACCGGGATCGCCATCGGCGTGGCCGTCCCGTTGCTGGCCTTCCGCTTCTTCACCCCCAACGAGTTCTTCCCGGTGACGTATCGGCGCGGCAAGACCGCCCACCTCGACGTGGGTGGCCGCCGCGGCGAGGCCATCCGCCGCGCTGTCGAGGACCAGCTCGGCGTGACGGTGCTGGAGAGCAAACCCGTCGGACTCGCCGGCTCGGGCGGATCGACGCCGCTGCGCCTGCGCATCGCCGGTGAACCCGACACCTACCTGTTCGGGAAGCTCTACGCGATGAACCACGTGCGAGCCGACCGTTGGTACAAGCTCGGCCGCACGGTCCTCTACGGGCGGTTGGAGGACGAGCGCCCGTACCAGTCGGTGCGCCGGCTCGTCCAGCACGAGGACTACGCCATGCGCGTCCTGTCCGACGTCGGCATCCCGACCGCTCAGCCGATGGGCATCGTCGAGCTGACCCCGGAGCGCGAGTACATGATGGTCACCGAGTTCTTCGACGGCTCCGTCGAGATCGGCGACGCCGCCGTCGACGACCAGATCATCGACGAGGGGCTGCAGTTGGTTCGCCAGCTCTGGGACGCCGGGATCGCCCACCGCGACATCAAGCCCGCCAACCTGCTGGTCAAGGACGGGCACCTGCAGCTGATCGACGTCGCCTTCGTCCAGGTCCGTCCGTCGCCGTGGCGGGAGGCGGTCGACCTCGCCAACATGATGCTGGTCCTGGCCGTGCGCACCGACGCCCGAGCGCGTGTACCGAGCGCGCGCTCACCTACTTCACGCCCGACGAGATCGCCGAGGCGTTCGCCGCCGCCCGCGGCATCGCCAGCCCGACCCAGCTGCGCATGGTCATGAAGCAGGACGGGCGCAACCTCGTCGGCGCAGTTCCGCGCCCTCGCACCCGAGCGACGGCCGATCTCGCTGCAGCGATGGGGTCCGCGCCGGATCCTCCTCGTGCTGGCGCTGCTGTTGGGCGTCCTCGTCGCCGCGTTCTTGCCGTCTACGAGTTGTTCGTGCCGGCCGAGCTGCCGATCTCCGACGAACCGGCGTGCGGCACGAACGACGTGATGATCCTGATGGCCCAGGCGGTGCCGACTGCGACGGCCGTCCCGTGCGTGCAGTCGATGCCCGCCGGGTGGGAGGCGAGCGAGGTCACGGTCAGGCGCGGCCGCGGCCGATTCAGCCTCCTGACCGACGACCACCGCGTCGAGGTGATGCTGCGCCCGCCCGGCGCGTGCTCCGAGGTGGCGGGCGACGAGGTGCCGAGCGACGAGCTCGACATGCGCCGGTTCGAGCAGCCGACCCAGCTGACCGCCGCGAGGTGCGGGTCACGACGACGTACCTCGTCGGCCGGCGCGTGCGTCACCTACGAGTTCGACCTCGCCGAGGGCGCCGACCGTCGCTCGTCGTCGAGCTCGAATCGGCGCTGGCGTTCCAGCCACGCAGCGCACTGGTCGCCGAGGTCGACCGCCGCTCCGGCCTCAGCCTCTGCGGCGTCGGCGCGCCGCCGTGCACGGGTGGCGACGCCATGACGCGTCGCTCGCTCGCCGTGATCGCCGCATACGCGTCGCCGTCGCGCATCGCGTCTCACGACGTTGCTCTCGTTGCGGCTGCTCGGGATCCGGCGCGGATGGGGCACCGCGCTGCTGGCGGCGTTGATCGGCTGGGGCCTCGCCATGCTGATCGCGGTCGGGCGTGAACGGCTGGGACTGGGACGCCGACGAGATGCTCGTCCACCTGCTGGCCATCGGCATCCCGGCGATCGATGGCCGCCGCCGTGATCCTCGACCTCCTCGCCCGACCGGGTTCGCTGGCCCTCGGCGAGCGGGCCGGCCTCGTCGTGGCGCCGACGACCGCTGCGCGCCGTGAAGCGGCGGCTGTCCGTGCTGCGGCGCTACCGGGAGCTCGTCCGGCTGTGCCGGCAGGAGGGGTTCGGGCCGTTCCTCTCGGCCCGCGAGCGAGCCGCACGCACCATCGACGCGCCGGGCGTGCGCATCCGGCGCGTGCTCGAGCAGGCCGGCGGCGTCTACATCAAGCTCGGGCAGATCGCCGCCACACGCGTCGACCTCCTGCCGCGTGACGTCTGCGACGAGCTCGCCGAGCTGCAGAACCGGGTCAGCGTCCGAACCGAAGGAGCGCATCGCCCCGGTCCTCGAAGCCGAGCTCGGCGCACCGGTCGAGCAGGTCTTCGCCGAGTTCGACTGGGAACCGCTCGCCGCCGCCTCGATCGGCCAGACGTACACGGCGCGGTTGCACTCCGGCGAGGCGGTCGTCGTCAAGGTGCAGCGTCCCGACATCGAGGCGCTGATGGAGCGCGACCTCGCCGCGCTGGCGCTTGCTCGCCGACCTCGCCCAGCGCCGCACCCCGTTCGGACAAGGGGATCCGCTCCGGCGAGATGCTCGCCCAGTTCGCCGAGGGCCTGCGGGCCGAGCTCGACTTCCGCCACGAGGCCGACGCGATGTCCGAGATGGCGTCGATGCTGCACGAGCGGTCCACCGTCCGCGTCCCGAAGGTGTTCCGAGCGGTGTCGGGGCGACGGGTGCTCGTGCAGGAGCGCTTCGAGGGGTTCACGGTCGCTGACACCCGCCACCTCGACGACGCCGCGGTGGATCGAGCCTCCCTCGCCGACCAGCTCCTGCGGGCGACGCTCGATCAGGTCGTGCGCATCGGGCTGTTCCATGCCGACCCCCATCCGGGCAACGTCTTCGCGCTGCCCGATGGCACCCTCGGGCTCATCGACTTCGGCGCCGTCGGCCGTCTCGACCCGATCCAGCAGTCGGCCATCGTCGACGTTGATGTTGGCGCTCGCCCGTCGGGACGTCAGCCTGCTACGTGACGGCGTCGAGCGGGTCGCCGACCTCGCCGACACGACGTCGCCCGAGCAGCTCGAGCGCGCTCTCGCCCGGCTGATGGCGGAGCACGTGCGGCCGGGCGGCACGGTCGATCCCGCCGTGCTCCAGGACCTCGTGGCGACGCTGTCGAGGTTCGGCATGCGGTTGCCGACCGACGTCGTGCTGCTGTCGCGGGCGCTTGGTGACAGTCGACGGCACGCTGCGCGTGCTCCGCCCCGACATCTCGCTCGTCGCCGCGGCGACCGAGCTCGTCGACCGCGGCGCCGAGCCGGTCGTCGACCGCGAAGGAGCTGGCCCGAGACGAGTTGTTGGCGATGGTCCCCCACCTGCGGCGCCTGCCCGAGCGCGTCGACCGGATCCTCGCCCTGACGGGTCGCGGCGAGCTCCGTGTGCGCAGCATCGTCGACGAGGACAGCCGGCGGATCGTCCGCACCCTCGCCAACCGCCTGCTGCTCGTGCTCGCCGGGACGTCGTTCCTGTTCACGTCGGCGTGGCTGCTCGTCGCGGCCGAAGACGGGCCACGCGTCTCGGGATCGACAGGGCTGTTCGACGTGTTCGGCTACGGCGGACTCCTGCTCGGTGTCGTGCTCGTGTTGCGCGTCGTCGCCGCGGTCGCGCGGGACGGCACGACATGAGCTCATCGACCACACCCGCCGAGGTCGACCTCGCCGCCGCCCAGCAGCCGCGGTTCGACGAACGAGCCCCCGGCGAGCGGTACTACCGCCATCCGGGCGACGTCGTCCGCGTCGTCGCGTGGGGCGCCGCGACGGTCGTCGCTGGTCTTGCTCATCGAGTTGGCGGAGGGGACGAACGCCGGTCTGCGCGAGGACCTCGGCGAGGCCGCCGGGCTGATCCCACGGGCCGTCCGTCAGCTGGCGATCGCGGTCGCCCAGGTGGCCGCGGTCCTGTGCCCGCTCGTCGTCGCGGCGTGCCTCGTCACCCAGCGGCGATGGCGACGCACGGTGGTCCTCCTCGTGGCGGCCGCTGCCGGCGCCGTGCGCGTTCGTCCTCGTCGACCGGGCCATCGGCGTGGCCGGTCCTGTGCGCGACGCGTTGGACGACGACTCCTGGCTGATCTCGACCCGCTTCCCGTCGCCGAGCTACCTCGCCGCCGTCGCTGCGGCGACCATCGTCGGCAAGCCGTGGCTGTCGCGTGCCTGGCGGCGAGCGGCCAACCGGGCGCTCCTGTTCCTCCTGCTGACGATGATCATCGCAGGGACGTCGGGGCTGGCCGAGCTGCTCCTCGCCGCTCACGACCGGCTGCCTCGCCGGCGCCGCCGTGCTCGTCGCCGTCGGCGCCCCCAACCGCCGGCCGAGCCCGCTGGCTGTCGCCGAGGGGCTGCGACGGTCCGGCCTCGACGTCACCGGCCTGGTGCTCGAGCGCGCCGTGGGCGGCCGCTCCCAGATCTACCGCGCATCGCTGGCCGACGGCACGACGGCCTTCGTCAAGGTCTACGCGCGGGACAGCCGCGACGCCGACCTGCTCTACCGCGGCTATCGCACGCTGCTCCTGCGCGATCCCGGCGACGACTGGCCAGCGGTGTCGCTCGGACGCGCGCGTCGAGCACGAAGGACTTCTCCTGCTCCTCGCCCGGCGGGAGCGGCGTGCACTGCCCCGAGCTCCGCGCCCTCATGTCGCTGCCCGATGGATCGATGGTCCTGGCCATGGACGACGTCGGCGGGCGACAGCTCGACACCCTCGCTCCCGACGAGATGCAGGCCGAACTGCTCGACGCGGTGTGGCGGGAGGCGCAGACACTGCACGCTGGCCGGGCTCGCCCACCGGGCGCTTGCGCGCGGCGCAACATCGTCGTCACCGACGACGGCCCCGTGATCGTGGACCTCGGCGCGGCCGAAGCGCCTGCCGGTGACGCGGCTGCTGGCGATCGATCGCGCCGAGCTGCTCGTGTCGCTCGCCGAGCTGGCCGGCGCCGGAACCGGCGACAGCCGCCGCAGCCCGGATCCTCCCGCCCGACCGACCTCGCCGGCGCCGCTCCGTACCTGCAGCCGCTCGCCCTCACGGCGGCGACGCGCAAGCGGGCGTCGAAGTCACTCCTCAAGGAACTGCGCGAGAGCGTGGCGGCGGCGACGGGGCAGCGAACCGGAACCGTTGGAGCGGCTCGTCCGCGTCCGATCGCGCACCCTCGTGATGATCGCCACCCTGACCGGCGCGTTCTACTTCCTGCTGCCGCAGCTGGCCAACGTCGACGACAGCTTCGCGGCGCTCCGCTCGGCCAACTGGGGCTGGCTCGCCGGTGCGATCGTGATGTCCTCGCTGACATACGTGTCGGCTGCGGTCGGGATGGCCGGCGGCGTGCCGCGAGCGCCTGCCGTTCGCCCCGACGATCGAGGTCCAGCTGGCGTCGTCGTTCGTCAACCGGGTGACGCCGGCCAACGTCGGCGGCATGGCGCTCAACGTCAGATACCTGCAGAAGGCGGGGGTCCCGCCGACCGGAGGCCGTCACGGGCATGGGGCTCAACGTCGTCGGCGGGCGGGATCGTGCACCTCGTGCTGCTCATCGTGTTCTTCGCCTGGGCCGGACGTACCGAGCGGCGGCTTCTCGATGCCGAGCAGCAGCAAGCTGCTCGTCGTCATCGCCGTCCTCCTGGCGGCGATCGGCGTGGTGATGGCGACGAGGAAGGGTCGCCATGTCCTGAGGACCAAGGTCCTGCCGGCGCGTGAGGCAGTCATTCTCGAGCATCGGATCGCTCGCCCGCTCGCCCCAACGTCTGCTCGCCCTCTTCGGCGGATCGATGGGCGTCACCCTGGCGTACATCGCCGCGCTCGCCTGCGCGGCCAACGCCTTCGACGGCGGCGTCAGCGTTGCCCAGGTCGGCGCCGTGTACCTCGGCTCCTCGCTGATCGCCGCCGCGGCACCGACCCCCGGCGGCCTCGGGGCGATGGAGGCGGCACTCGTCGCCGGGTTCACGGCGATCGGCATGGACGGAGGCGATCGCCGTCGCCACCGTGCTCAGCTACCGCCTGGTCACCTACTGGCTGCCGATCCTGCCGGGATGGATCAGCTTCCGGCTGCTCGAACGTCGCAACTACATCTGATCTCGATGGTCAGGAGGTGTTCGCCATGAAGGTCGGTCGGATCGTGATGATCGTCGTCGGTTCCCTGCTGGCGCTGATCGGCTTCGGATTGCTGGCCGGCGGAGCCGCCGGACTGGCCGCATATGCGACGCAACGCACGGATGGGTTCTTCGAGACCGGCGAGGTTCGGCTCGTTTCACCGACGTACGCGATCACGTCGGACCGCGTCGACTTGGAGAGTGAGCCGGGCGAGGCGGATTGGCTGATCGATCGTGGGGCGCTGGGCACTGTCCGGTTGAGCATCGATCCGGGCCGGCCGGGCACGCAGATCTTCGCCGGGATCGGCCCCACGGCCGAGGTGGCGCGCTTCCTCGAGGGAGTTTCCTCGCGACTCGATCCGCGACATCGAGCTCTCGCCCGACCGCGTCCTCTACCGGCGTGTCTCGGGTGAGGCCGTGCCGGAATCGCCAGGGGAGCAGTCGTTCTGGGCGGTGCAGGTGACGGCCGACACGGCGGACGAACTGACGTGGGAGGTGGAGAGCGGCGACTGGACGGTGGTGTTGATGAACGCCGACGCCGGTCGCGGCGTGGACGTCGACGCCCGTCTGGGAATCAAGGTCGACTGGTTGCTGCCGGCCCTGATCGGCCTGCTGATCGCCGGACTCGTCGTCCTGGCGGGTGGCGCGGTGCTGGTGATCTTCGGCGGCCGTGGGCTGTCCCGGCAGGGCGAGCCGGTCCCGGCGGCGGCCGCGACGCAGTGGCCGGCTCCGGCTGTCCCGGGGGCTGCGGCGGCAGCAGCGGGGATCGAGGTGCGGCCAGCCGCGGCGCCGTACCCGCTGCGACTGACGGGCCACCTCGATGCTGAGCTCAGCCGAGGTCTGTGGCTGGTCAAGTGGCTGCTGGCCATCCCTCACTACGTCGTGTTGGTCTTCTTGTGGATCGCCTTTGCGATCGTCAGCGTCATCGCCTTCTTCGCCATCTTGTTCACGGGCCGCTATCCACGCGGGCTGTTCGACTTCAACGTCGGTGTGCTGCGATGGAGTTGGCGCGTCGGCTACTACTCGTACAGCACGCTCGGAACCGACCGCTACCCGCCCTTCAGCCTGCGGCCGGCGGACTATCCGGCGGAGCTCACCGTGGAGTACCCCGAGCGACTCTCCCGCGGGCTGGTGCTCGTCAAGTGGTGGCTGTTGGCGTTGCCCCAGTACCTGATCGTCGCCCTGTTCGGTGGCGGCTGGTGGCTCGGCTGGTGGGAGCCGTCCGACGCCCGTTGGTCCGGCGAATCCCCCGGGCTCATCGGCCTCCTGGTGCTGTTCGCAGCCGTGGCCTTGTTGTTCACCGGCCGCTACCCGCGGTCGATCTTCGACTTCGTGATGGGCCTCAACCGGTGGGTGTACCGCGTCATCGCCTACGCCGCCCTGATGACCGATCAGTACCCACCGTTCCGTCTCGACCAAGGCGGTGACGACGCACCCGAGCAGTACGGCCCGGCTACGCCATCGCCACTCGGGGCTCGGCGATCGGACTCGGCCTGAAGCCCTTCCACGCGCAGTAGACGGCGAGCGAGGCCTCCCACGCGATCTCCGGGAGTGCCATGAAGAACGAAGGTCCTGACCCGTTCTCGTAGGCCCCGAACAGGATCAGCACGAACGAGATGATCAGCATCGGGCCACCGATGAGACCCAGGATCGCCATACGCGGAGGCACGAGGCCGGAGCGGTACATCAGGTAGCCCAGCATCAAGCCGTTCCCGAAGCCGACAACGAGTCCGGGCCCGAACTGGAAGGCCCAGTCATAGATGGACACCAGGGTGTTGCCCTGTACTTCGAGCGCGGTCGCCTCGGCCCCACTCGCAGCGGTCCAAGCCTCGTTCACGTCGACCACTGTGATGATGCTGATGAGGCCGATCGCGATGAACACCGACTCCATGATGCGAGCGGTGACATATCCGAGCCCGACGGTTGCGCTCTGTCGCTTCACGAGCGGGTAGATGACGACCGCCGTTGCGATGTTGGTGACGATCACTCCGAACTCGAGGATCGAGCCGAGCTGCAGGCTCGTGTCGGAGACAGCCCCGGGGTTGAAGAACGTGTCGGTCCACGTGGCGCCGAGCCCATCGACGAACAGCAGCCGCGCTGGGATGCTGGTGATGAACGTGCCGATGAAGAACCAGCCGAAGATCCGCCCGGTTCTCCGAGTATCCATTCCCGGCTCCCTCGTTCGAACGGTCGGGATCCAACGTAGCCCGGTGCAACAGGCCTCGAGACGACCAGACGGCTCCGATCTGCGGCAGACGCGCGCCCGTACCTGTCGCCAACCGCGTGGCGGTCGACCGTCGCGCCGTGCTCTGATGTTCCCTCTGGATTGGGAACAGGCTTTCGCCACCGGACACGTTCTGGCCGCGTTCGCAGCGCTGCTCGTCGGCGCAGCTGTGTTCGCGCTGCCGAAGGGCACACACACCCACCGAGTAGTCGGAACCGACGTACGCCATCGCGCTCGTGCTCGTCAATGTCGCCGGCGCTCTCGTTGCATCGAGAGAACACGTTCGGCGTGTTCCACGTGCTCGCAGTCGCCAGCCTGGTCACGATCGCTGTCGGGCTGTCGCCGCTGCTTCTCGGGAAGCGATCGCCGCCGGTGATCGCCACCCACGCCTACTGCATGGCGTGGTCGTACGCCGGTCTGGTCGCCGCCGGGTGCGGACAACTGGCGGCGGCTGTTGGGCAGGGTGACGGGGCGTGGGGGGTGCCGGTCGTGATCGGCACGGTGTTGTCCATCAGCGGGGTCGTCATCTTCGGGAGAGTTCCGTCAACCCTTGATCGCATGCTGGCTGAACGGTGATCCGCCGGGACGGAGGCACGCGGCGAGCGCGGTGCCGACACCGTGCTGATCATCGCCGGACATTTCGCCGTTGCCGCCGACCGTCGCGATGAGTACGTCGCCACGTTCACCGACCTCGTGCGCCGGGCCCGCCAGGCACCGGGCTGTCTCGACGTCGCCGTGACCGCCGACAGCCTGGATGCCGGCCGGGTGTACATGTACGAACGCTGGGAGTCATGGGAGCAGGTCAAGGCCTGGCGCGACGTCGTAGACGTGCCAGACGTTGACATCGAAGTCACCGACGCCGAGGTTGCGATGTGGGACGCTGACGGTGAGCGATCGCCATTCGACCCGCGTCCGGGCAACGGTCACGGATAGCTCCGGCGGCGGCCTCACACCAGGAGGACCCAATGCAGAACTCCACCATCGGACCGCTCGACATCACGTTCACCGCCACGATGGGACGGGTGAAGGAAGGAGACACGTGGACCTGCGTCAAGCTGCCGGACTCGGCGACCGTCTTCGGCACTCGCGGTCTCGTCAAGGTCTCCGGCACCGTCGACGGCGTGCCGTTCCGCAGCGCCTTCATGGCCCTCGGCGACGGCACACACAAGCTCCCGATCGCCTCCGCCATCCGCAAGGCCATCGGCAAGACCGACGGCGACGACGTCACCATCCACCTCGAGGAGCGACTCAGCTGAGGCAGCCGGGCGGTTCGGCGCTGCTCAGCGGCCGGGGCGATGCATGCGCTCCCACGGCCACTCCTCGGCCAGCCAGGCGGCGACGGTGTCGGCGAGTGGGACATCGAGTTCAGCGTGGCTGGCGCGCACCCACGATCGGACCGTGACGTCGGCGTCCGGCGACTCCGAGGGGTAGAGGTAGACGCACCCGATCACGTCGCCGGTGACCGGCTCGAGAACACTGAACGTGAACCCCGCCCGAGCGTCGAAGTCGGCGGCATGGCGTCGGAGATCGTCGAGGTTCCGGTCGAGCGACATGCCCTCCGGCGGCGGCCAGTTGCCGTCGGGGAAGCCGGGCGTCGAGCGGACGTGGGCGATGCTCGACGTCCACGCTGCGTGGTCGGCCTCGTTGTGCTGCGGGCCGAGCGGCTCCAGCCGGAAGTGGTCGCTGACGAACGCTGTCGGCGGATCGAAGTCGGTCGGGACGAACGGCGACTCGGCCACGGGCCGGACGCTACTGGTGTGGCGACGAGTTCTTCGGAGTTGACGACGTCATCGATGGCGCCGGATCTTCCGAGGAAGTTGCGACGCTTGCCTCGCCGGGCCGCTGTCTTCGTCACGATGTCGACGATGTGCATGTGATCGCCGGTTCCTACGATGCGTTCATGATGAGCGTCTACGACGCCGCCGGCGGATCCGCCGGCCTGCACCGTCTGGCCGAGGCCTGGCACCAGCGTGTGATGACCGATGAGATCGTCAGCCACGCCTTCAGCCACGGGTTCCATCCGCAGCACACCGAACGACTGGCCGCCTACTGGGCCGAAGCGCTCGGCGGTCCCAGCGCCTTCACCGACCGTTACGGGGATGAGACCACGGTCGTGCGGATGCACAGTGGCAACGGCCCACACGACGAGATGGACCGGCGGGCGATCGAGTGCTTCGATCGGGCGATGGATGACGTCGGCCTGTCCGCTGACGCTGAGCTGCGGCGTGTCCTGCACAGCTACTTCGCCTGGGCCAGCACCGAGACGATGGCGCGCTACCACGACTCAGCCGATGACGTCCCCGACGACCTCCCGCTCCCGCACTGGTCCTGGAACGGTCTTCAGGACTGAACAAAGCGGCGAGGGCGGCGACCCAAAAACGATCGGCGAGGTCCGGTCGGTCGACGCACTGGTCGGAACGCAGACACGGGAGCATCGAGATCTCGACCTTGCGATCCGCGCCGAGTCGCTCGAGGTGGCGGTCGCCGCCCTGCAACAGCTGCTAGCGGGCATTCAACCCGTCGCGCTGAAGCGGCAGGGCTCAGACGCGGCGGCGCAGGGCGCGAACCGACAGCGGGGCGAAGACGGCTGCGATCGCGACGGCCCAGATCAGCGAGAGGAGCACCGGACGAGCGACCGGTCCTTCCACCATGAGACCGCGGGCAGCATCGCTGAGGATGGTGACCGGATTGGCCTTGACGACAGGCTGCAACCAGCCTGGCATCGTGTCGATCGGGACGAAGACCGCGCTCAGGAAGGTCACCGGGAACAACGCGGTGAAGCCGAACAACTGCACCTTCTCCGGGTCCGGGGCCAGGACGCCCACCAGGACCGTGACCCAGGAGAAGCAGAGGGCGAAGAACATGATCAGCAGGAACGCTGCGGCCAGACCAGCAACCGAGGTGCCGAGCCGGAACCCGAGGATGAATCCGACGACCAGCAGCAGGACGATCGACCACGCCTGCTTGACCATGTCGGCGAGGATGCGCCCGCTCAGCGGCGCCCAACGGGCGATCGGCAATGACCGAAGCCGGTCGAAGACGCCCTTCGTGATGTCCGTGTTCAAGCCCTGACCGACGTACATCGTCACGAAGAACATGTTCATCACGATGATGCCGGGCAGCGCGTACTGCAGGTACTCCGTCGGGGAGTCGGCGATCGCACCGCCGAACACGTACGTGAACAGCAGCACGAAGATGATCGGCTGGATGCTGAAGTCGCCCAGCTCCCAGGGGTTGTGCCGGATCTGGATGAGCGTCCGCCAGGCCAGCGTCAGCGTCTGCCGGAGGCCTTCGACCGCGGTCACGCGGGGCTTGATGTCCTGCGGCTGGACCGGCGCCGGCCGAGTGCTGCTGGTGCGCGGCGAGATGTCGGTGGTGGTCATGCTGACACCCCTTCCTTGTCGCGCTCGTCGTCGGGTTCTTCGGCACGGTGGCCGGTCAAGGTCAGGAAGACCTCGTCGAGGCTCGCGCCCCGCAGGGTCAGCTCGTCGAGGATGACACCCTCGTCGTCGAGCCGCCGGACGACGGCAGGGACCAGCGCCGGGTCGCTCACGGCCGCGGTGACCCGCTCGCCCTGCACCTCCGGGTCGACCTTCGCCAGCTCCCGCACCACCGACATCACGACCTCGAGGTGCTCCGCCCGTGCCGGTCGCACGACCAGCGACTGCGCACCGACCTGCGACTTGAGTTGATCCGGGGATCCGGTCGCGATCACCTTGCCGTGGTCGATCACCACGAGGTCGTCGGCGAGCTCGTCGGCCTCGTCGAGGTACTGCGTGGTGAGCAGCACCGTCACGCCGTCCGCCACCAGGAGCCGGACCAGGTCCCACATGTCCAGCCGCGCCACCGGGTCGAGACCGGTCGTGGGCTCGTCCAGGAACAGGATGCGTGGGTTGCCGACGAGGCTGGCGGCGAGGTCGAGCCGGCGCCGCATGCCGCCCGAGTAGGTCTTCGCCGCCCGGTCGGCGGCGTCGTCGAGGCGGAACTCCTGCAGCAGGTCTCGGGCGCGGGCCTTCGCCTGGTCGCGCGGGATCCCGAGCAGCCGGGCGATCAGCACGAGGTTCTCGGTGCCGGTCAGGGTCTCGTCGACCGACGCGTACTGGCCGGTCAGCCCGATCAGCTGCCGGACCTGGTGGGCCTGCTCGACGACGTCGTAGCCGCCGACGGTCGCCCGCCCCTCGTCCGGGCTCAGCAGGGTGGCCAGGACCCGCACGGCCGTGGTCTTCCCGGCGCCGTTCGGACCGAGCAGCCCGAGCACGGTGCCGGTCGGGACCGTCAGGTCGATGCCGGCGAGGGCCGTCGTCTCGCCGAAACGTTTGACCAGGCCTTCGGCCTGGATCGCGTGCGTCATGGTTCCTCCGTCGTCGAACACTCTCGACGCTACGACCTCAACCAAGGTTGAGGGCAAGGTCATTACCCATATGACTCGTCGGGGGCCCCGAACTCATCGGTCAGGGCGCGAGCGCCGGGCCCTGGCAAACTGGGAGCAGAGCACGACTGGAAGGACGACGGCGAGCCGTGGAGATTCGCCTCCGACCGCGAACACTGTCCGATGTCGAACGCGTTTCCCCCACCTGACCCGGGGCGGTCCGCTCGACCGGCGCCGGCACGCCGCGACGACAGTGTGTTCGACGCATTCGGTGTCTCTGGTGGCATCGCCGGCGCGGCCGGGGCCGCCGCCGGCCTGGTGTGGGGAGGGATCGGGGGCCGGATCGCCATGCGCGTCGTCTTCCTGACCTCCGACGACAACGTTCGCGGCCTGACGTCCGACGACGGGTTCGAGATCGGGACGTTCTCGAACGCGACGATGCTCCTGCTGATCCTGACGACGATCCTCGGTGCGGTCGCCGGGTTCGGTGTCGGAATCATTCGCATGGTCACCTCCGGCCCCACCTGGGCCGTCGCCGTCGGCGTCGCGCTGGCGACCGCGACGTTCGGCGGAGCGAGCATCGTGCACACCGACGGAGTCGACTTCCGCTTCCTCGACCCGCTCTGGTTGACGGTCGGGCTGTTCGTGCTGATCCCCGGACTGTGGGGCGCGACCGTCGTCGTCGTCACCGATCGACTCCTCCGCCGCTTCCCCACAGTTTTTCCACCGCGCGTGCACCGCCGCTACTGGGGTGCGACGGGATGGATACTCCTCGTCGGCATCACGACGCTCGGGGTCCGGGGCCTGCTCGCCGACATCGCCACGCTGACATGACCGACCGAGCAGTGCCGGTGTCCGGGGCCTGGGATCGCTCGCCGTAGGTCCTCTGGCTCTTCTTCAGGGTTTCGTCGCCGGATCTTCATGAGCGGGCGTGGCACCAGGAGTTCAATGGTCTGGTGCGCTCGAGGTTGTGCGAGCTGTTGGACATCGACGTGCCGATCGTGTTGGCGCCGTTCGGGCCGTGGGATCAAGTCGACCTGGCCGTGGAGGTGTGCGAAGCGGGCGGCTTGGGCAGCGTCGGCACGGCGGTGCGTCCACTCGCTGAACTGCAGGCTCAGTGGCGCCGGCTTCGTGAACGCACGGCTCGCCCGTTCGCCGTCAACCACACCGGACGACCTTTCAACCCGGAGGCGTTCGAAGCGACGCTCGAGTTCGGGCCGGCGGCCATCTCGTTCCACATGGGTGTGCCGCGCGAGCTCATCGCTGCCGCCCACGACCGTGGCATCGTGTGGTTGCAGACCGTTGGTGACGTTGATGCCGCGATCGCCGCGATCGACGCCGGTGCGGACGTCCTCGTCGCTCAGGGGACTGAAGCGGGTGGCAACGCCGGCTGGGTGGCGACGATGGTGCTCGTGCCCGCCGTGGTCGACGTCGCCGGCGACGTCCCGGTGGTGGCCGCGGGCGGGATCGCCGACGGGCGAGGAGTCGCCGCTGCACTGGCCCTCGGGGCCCAGGGTGTCAGCCTCGGCACTCGTTTCCTGGCGTCGTCCGAGATGAGCATCGACGAGTCGTGGAAGGAGCGGATCGTCGCCGCGTCAGCGCTGGAGGCGGTCAAGGTTCCACACGCGGAGCGGGTGATGCCGCCATTCACGCTGCCCCAGGCGGCAGGCGTCCCATTCGCCCCGCGAGCATTGCGCACCGAGTTGATCAACAGGCTGGAGTCGGACCCGGCGAGCGTCGACCCGGCCGAGGTGGGACCGCAGCTGCTGGCCGCCGTGCGCCAAGGTGGCGGTCACGATCTCCTGCCGTTCGCCGGCCAATCAGCGCAGTTGATCCACGACATCGCGCCGGCGGCGGACATCGTGGCCCGCCTCTTCCACGAGGCGACCACCGCCCTCCAACGTGCCAGCGAGCTCATTGGAGTCCCGGCCAGCCGGCGGACATGACGACGGCGCGTCCGAACGGCGCCGATGATCCCGTCAGGCGAGAGCCTCGGCCGGCGACTGGGCGTCACGGAGGCCGATGTCGATGGCCAGGTCGGTGAAGACGTTCGCCATCTCGGAGCGGTAACGCAGGTGCATCTCGGCGCTCTCGCGGGAACGGTGCAACACGCTGGTCGGGTCGCTGTGCACGACACCAGCCGACCGGGCGAGCCGCACGCGCATCGCGGCGTCGGCGAACAGGTCGTCGTTGCCACGGCTGGCGGCGGCGAGCTCGGAGATGGCGGCGAGGACGACCGCTTCGTCGATGGTGCCCGACACCTGGCGGCGGTCGGCACTCACGAGTCCGATCGAACGGGCGATGGCCATCACGTTCATCTTCATTCTCCTGGCTCCCGCCGAGCACAGCGTGCTCGACGTCTAGGTGCAACGACGAGACCGCAACAGGTATTGCGTGACGTCCATCACGCCGCCCCCGCCAGGCCTCGGCACGAGCGGTCCACCCTGGAAGAGCCGCCGGCTCCTGCGCAGATACACACAACGACCAGCAGTGCATGCCGACGCTGACCGCCATGTCCCTCGCCGTAGAGACAACTCGGGTGGTGGCCGTCTGTTACAGGGCTCCTTTGTGCCACGGTCCGGTGATCGCCACGGTGCCTCCCGTACCCGCCAGGTCCTCGCCGAAGATGTTGCAGAAGAGGAACCCTCCGTCGGGGCTCCAGCATGCGCCGGCGAGCTCGGCCTCGTTGAAGGCATTCTCGGCGAATGGGAACGCGTCGCCGTCGATGGTCAGACCGACGAGGCGGTTGCGGCTCCCGCCGTGGTACGGGCTGACATCGAAGTCAGGGTTCTCGCCGGGCTGGGCGTGGTTGCCGTCGCGAGGCGTCGTCCTCGCACAACACGATCCCGCCGCGGGGGCTGATGGCCAGGTTGTCCGGGGAGTCGAGGACGCTGCCGCCCGGCGACTCGTAGAGCAGTTGCAGGAGCCCGTGATCGAGGTGGTACTCCCAGATCTGCCCGTAGCCCTCCGGGTAGGCGCGGCCGGACTCGTCCGCGGCGTTGACGTCGCCGTTCTTCGCATTGCCGCCGCTGGTGGAGACGAAGAAGATGCTTCGATCGGCGTAGAAGATGCCTTCCAACCGGTTGAACAATGCGGCGCCCGCGGCGTACCCCTCCTCGAAGACGGTGTTGACGTTGCTGCCCGGTGGGTTCGGTTCGGTGATGTTGATCCACTCCGCCTCGAACGTGGTGCCCGCTGGGAACCCGTCACGCAGATCACGCGTGGCGTTGGGCGGGTCCACGACGCTGAGGATCTGCAAGGTCCCGCCGGCGTACGGGTTGGCCGGATTGTTGGGCAGGAACCGGTAGAAGCCGCTGCCCTGTCCGGACCCGGCGTCCTCGGTCTCGAAGATGATCCCGGACGCTGGATCGACCGCCACCGCCTCGTGAGCGAAGCGGCCCATCGCCACGACGGGCTGCGGCGTCGCCGGGGCTTGGGCGAGCGCGAGGCCGGCCGGCACCGGGTAGACGTAGCCGTGCCGCTGTGTCTGCGCTTCCGGTGAGCCGGTGGGGTTGCCCGGCTCCTGCACGATCTCTTCGCAGGTGAACCAGGCGTGCAGCCGCGGGTGCACACCTCCGGCACAGTTGACGACCGTGCCGACGTTGGAGACGAAGTCAGCGACGTTTCCGCCCGTCCGGTGGAAGGCTCGACGGTCGAAGCTGATGGTTGTGTTCCCCCCGCGAGCCGCCGGGTCGTAGGTGCCCGGATAGCTGCGCAGCCCGCCGCCCACTTCGCGGCCGACCACGTACTGGCCTTGCGTCGCTGCGGCACCAGCCCCGATGAAACGGATCTCGTGATTGCGCACCAGTCGAACACCGTGACGCCCGTCAGCGAACGCACCCATGCCGTCGCATGCCCGCGGCGTCAGGGTGCCATCGGACATCGGGTCACCGATGCGGCTCAGCACGGAGTAGCTGAAGTGGGCCGGGAGCGCGAGCCAGGCCTCACCACCGTTGATCGGCGACCGCAACTCCAGTTCCCCGTAGCCCCGCTTCGCTGACGGTCGCCGGTCTCCAGCGACAGCCGTGGATGACGCCGCCGCCAGACGCTGCGTGAAGACCTCCACGCCGGTGCCAACCGCCACCGTGCCGGCCGTCACGGCCCCTGCTCGCTTGAGGAATGATCGCCGGTCGAGACCTGTCATTGCGCGCTCCTCTCAGTCGGGACCCGACGGCAGGTCTAGCACCACGTCGACGCGTGCGAATTCAACCGATCAGGTAGGCCGGTGCGGCACGATTTCCTGGGCCTTGGCCGAGGATGTCCGTCATCTCATCGGTGGCGTGCGCCAATCGTGACGAGTTCGGCGATGTGGTCGGCGAAGTCGTCGTCGACAGGTTCTCCGGTGAGGAGCAGTCGGAGCCAGATCGGACCGACGACCGCCTCGATGATCAGGTTGGCGTCGGCCGTTGCCGGGTAGTTCACCGCGGTCCACCGCTCGCTCGATGATCGCTGCCGAGGCGCTCAGGCGATCAGCCCAGAACGAGTGCATCACCCTGCGCCAGTTCGTCGGAGGATGCCGCCGCGGCGACGATGGTCCGTGCCCGGCGGGCGCCGCCGTCGGAGCCGATGTTCGCGGCCACCTCGCGAGCGAGCGTCTGGAGGTCGCCGAGCAGGGTTCCGGTGTCGGGGATCGGGACGTTCTCGGCGGCCTGCACCCGGGCGGCGTCGGCGATCAGCTCCGGCTTGGTCGGCCAGCGGCGGTACACGGTGGTCTTGTGGACGCCTGCTCGGGCGGCAACGTCGTCGATGCTCAGTTGGTCATAGCCGACCTCGGTCAACAACGCCGAGGTGGCGTCGAGCACGGCGGAGCGCACGCGGGCTGCTCGACCGCCGGGGCGTTGCTCGCCGACGCGCAGTCGCATCTGGGTCATGATCGAGATGTTATCGCATTTTCAGTTGCGTTTGAAGTAAACCTCGCCATGCTCAACAGACGCAACCCGTGTTGCATCTACGAAAGGGATCACCATGCAGCACGTCCTCCACACCGAGATCGACATCGAAGCCCCGCCGGAGACGGTGTGGAGGATCCTCACGGACCTCGAGCGCTACGGCGAGTGGAACCCGTTCGTGGTGTCGTCTACGGAACCGTCGCCGTTGGTGAAAGCCTGATCAACCGCCTGCAACCAGCGGGGGGCAAGCCGAGGACGTTCAAGCCGACGGTGACCATCGTCGATCCTCCGCTGACGTTCGAGTGGCTCGGCCATCTCGGCTTCCGCGGCCTCTTCGACGGCCGACACCGCTTCGAGCTCACGGCAACATCAGCCGGCACCCGCCTCACCCAGATCGAACACTTCAGCGGCATCCTCGTCCGCTTCGTCCGGCGCACACTCGATGACCACACCGCAGCCGGCTTCAACGCCATGAACCAGCGCGCTGAAGACCCGTGCGGAGAGTCTCACGGCCGGCCGGCCGGTCAGAGGAGGATGATGAGGAGGACGATGACGGCGATGATGAGGGCGATGATGGCGATGGCGTGTGTGTTCATGTGTTGTCAGCTTGTCGTGGTGGGTGGGTGTGGTAGGGGATGGTGGGGGCGGGGGGTGGGTCAGGGTCCTCCGCGCCAGTGGTCGATGCGGCGGTGGTCGGGTTTGAAGCCGTGTTCGATGCCCCACAGGACGGCTTGGGTGCGGCTGGTGGTGCCGATTTTGCGGTAGGTGGTGCGGATGTATGTCTTGATCGTGTTGATGGAGAGGAAGGTGAGGGCGGCGATGTCGTGGTTGCTTTTGCCTTGGGTGATGAGGGCGAGGATTTCGGATTCGCGGTCGGTGAGGCCTTCGGTTCGGCCTGGCCAGTCGAGGGCGGTGGGGGGGCGGGTGTGGGTGGCGTGGGTGCTGATGACGGTTTGGCCGGCGTGGACGGCTTGGAGTGCGGTGACGAGGTCGCGGGCGGGGAGTGTTTTGGAGAGGTAGCCGCTGGCTCCTTTGGTGGTGGCGCTGGCGATCAGGTCGGGGTGGAAGTTCCAGGTGTAGATGACGACGCGGCGGGCGTGGGGGTTGTTGATGAGGACGTTGATTTCGTCGTGGTCGGCTTCGGGTTGGGCGAAGGAGTCGTAGAGGACGATGTCGACGTCGTCGGTGACGGGCAGGTTGGTGTCGATTTCGGCGATCACGATGAGGTCGCGGTAGGCGTCGAACATGTGGGCGAGTCCGATCAGGACCACTTCGTAGTCGTCGACGAGGGCGATGACGATGGGTGCCGGGGGTGGGGTCACACCGTCTGACACTATTCACCCTTAGGGGGGTGCCGCCACGCCTCAAGGGGTGATTGAGTCGGATGGTGTCGGGAAGGTCCGGCCGAGTGTTCGTCCTGAGGAGGTTGCGGTGATCACACTGTTGTGGATCCTGGCGGTGATCTTGGTGCTGGCCGGGATCGTCACCGTCGTACGCGGGCAGGTGCTGTTGGGCGTCGTGTTGATCGTGATCGGCCTGTTGGTCGGTCCCGGCGGGGCCAGCGTGTTCACCTGAGTGACCAGCTCGAGTTTGACAGGCCCGGCCGTGGACGGTGTGACGATCATCGAGGGCGGTGACGGTGTCGTCGCCGTCACCGGCGACCTCGACACGGCGACAGCCGACCAGCTCCGGCGACGCCTCGCCGCCCCATCCCGCCAGGTCATCCGGCTCTACCACATCACCGAACTCACCGCCACCCTGCACGACAGTTCATCCGGAAAT
Organism: uncultured Acidimicrobiia bacterium; assembly: GCA_963749315.1. Classification (GTDB taxonomy): domain Bacteria; phylum Actinomycetota; class Acidimicrobiia; order Acidimicrobiales; family Ilumatobacteraceae; genus JALZMG01. Next base: position 3,482 of record CAVVMS010000029.1, on the reverse strand, counting down.
GAGGAGGTTCTCTGATGGAAGCAAGGCGACAGATCGACGAAGGAGCGCCGCTCGACGAGGAGCGGATCCGCGCCGACGAACGAGCGCGATCGAGCAGGAACGGGCTGCGACGGAGCGCAGCGCGACGACCGCCAGGCCGTGGTGGCGGACCCCGAGCAGATCGTCGTCGTCGATCGCCATCGCGATGCGGACGAGGAGATCGAGGTCGTTCGGACCCGGTCGTTCTCGGTCGGTCAGCTGCTGACGATGCTCGTCGGCGCGGCACTCGTCGTGCTCGGCGTGTTCGCCCTCATCGAGACGGGCATCGACACGCCACTGAACGAGCCAATCGAAGAAGTGATGGGATACGACCACACACCACTGCTCGGCATCATCGAGGTCGGCGCCGGCGCCTTGCTGATCCTGTTCTCGCTGCGGCCCGGAGGACGCTGGTTCGTCGCCGTGCTCGGCCTGGCGCTCGTGCTCGGCGGGCTGCTCGTGCTCGCCGAGACCGACTGGATCGTCGAGGAGTTGGGCGCCGAGAGTAGCTACGCCTGGATCCCGATCGTCGCCGGACTGGCAGCGCTGCTGTCCTCGCTGCTGACACCGCGCCGGCACCAGCGCATGACGGGCGTGCCCACACAAGGCGTGGCCTGACAACTCAGCCCTCGTCGGTTCCCAGGTACGCCGTGCGCGGTCGGGCGATGACTACGTTCGGCGTTCGTGTCGGACTCTCAGCCGCGAACGCTTCTGATCGACACGGATCCCGGCATCGACGACGCGATGGCGATCTTCTACGCGCTCGAGTCACCAGAGCTCGAGGTGGTGGGCCTGACCACCGTGTTCGGCAACGCCGAAACCGACGTGACGACCCGCAACGCACTCAGCCTGTTGGAGATCGCCCAGCGCGACGACATCCCCGTCGCTGCAGGAGCCGTCAAGCCGCTGGCGATGGACTACCAGGTCCGGTTGCGTTCGTGCACGGCCCCGATGGTCAGGGCGGGGTCAACCTTCCGGCGCCGGCAACAGCGCCACTCGCTGCGGACGCGGCCCACTTCATCATCGACACGGTCATGTCGTCTCCAGGTCAGATCACATTGGTCCCGCTCGGCCCGCTCACCAACGTCGCCCTGGCGATGCTCCTCGAGCCGAGGCTCACGGAGCAGGTCGCCGAGATCGTGCTGATGGGTGGTGCCGCGTTCGTCGGTGGGAACGCATCCCCAGCGGGTGAGGCGAACATCCTCAACGACCCTGAGGCAGCGGACATCGTGTTCGGGGCGCAATGCCCGATCGTCATGGCCGGCCTCGACGTGACCGAGCAGACGCTGATGACGAGTGACGACCTACGGCGGATCGCCGACATCGACTCACCGCCGGCGCGTCACTTGTCGGCGATCGTGCCGTACTACGCCAGCTTTTTCTCCGAGCGGCTCGGCATCGACGGCATTCACGTCCACGACTCGTCGGCGATCAGCTACCTGATCGCACCACAGCACTTCACGTGGGTCGAGCACCCGATCCGCGTCGACTGCGGGCACAGCTTCTGTCGCGGCACGACGTTGCCCGCCAAGCGAGTCAGCGACCACGAAGCGCCGTGGCAGGGCCGCCGGCCGGTCCGAATCCTCACCGGCGTCGACGCCCGCGCCGTGATCGAGCTCGAGCTCGGACGGCTCGAAGGCCGATGATCGGCACGCTCACGCCGTCAGCGCCGCAGTCCGCTCGGCGACCCTCACTCCCTGCTAGCTCACACTCAGCATCGCTAAACCTCAGGTGGCCTGCCCCGGCGTCTCGGACCTCGATCAACACCTCGGCGCGGCCCAGCGTCGGAGCATCGCAGCCCACATCCGGGCGATGAACGAGGCCAACGCCTTGGTCGGCCACCAGGTGAGCATGTAGAGGCGGCCGTTCGACTTGCGCCCCTCGATCCACCACCCGAAGCGTCGGCCGCGGTGGATCACCAACGGTTGATAGGTCGCAGCCTGCGGTTCCATGTCGCTGGATTCTTGCCGAGATGGATCGGTCTGTCATCGGAGCGAGACGCGTCACCAGCGTCGGGACGAAGAGGCTGAGAACGACAGCGGCGACTCAGATCGCCGTCGTGGGGGCGGTGAAGGCGATTAGCGGCCGCACGGCCGAGGGTATCGAGCAGCCGGCCGGCCGGGAGCCGTGGTACAACTCGGCCCGACGACGATCGATCGGATCGGGGGCACGGATGACCGATGTGCGAGACCACGGAGGGCGCACGGTGCGGCGCCCGCAGCACCGGTGACGGCACCGGTCGCCGACTGGGCGACCGATTACGACGTGCTCGACGCCGGGTACGTCGTCGCCCCATACGGCGTGTGGGACGAGCTGCGCTCGGCCTGCCCGGTCGCCCACACCGACCGCTGGGGCGGGTCGTTCCTGCCGACGCGCTACGCCGACATCGCCGCCGTCGCCCACGACGTCGAGCGGTTCAGCTCTCGCGACGTCGGCGTCGTCGGCGGCGACGAGCCGCTCGAGGGGATGCCCGACATCCGGCTGCCGCCGATCGACTCCGACCCACCCGACCACACGTGGGCCCGCCGCCTGATCTTGCCGTGGTTCTCCCACCTCCGCGTCGACGGCTACGAGGCGATGACACGGGCGTGGTGCGACGAGCTCATCGATCGCGTCATCGACACCGGTCGCGCCGACGCAGCCAAGGACTACGCCCAGCGGATCCCGGTGCGGGTGATCTCGTGGATGCTCGGCGTGCCCGACGAGCTCAACGACACGTTCACGGGCTGGGTCCGCGACGTCCTCGAGTACGGCCACGAGCCCGAGCGCAGCGTCCCCGGCTGGAACGCCATCGCCGCCTTCTTCATCGAGGCCGTCGAGGACCGCCGCCGCCATCCCGGCCCCGACCTCGTCAGCGAGCTGCTGCAGGCCGAGGTCGACGGGGCGCCGGTGCCGGTCGAGCACGTCCTCGGCACCCTGGCCCTCCTCCTCGTGGCCGGCGTCGACACGACGTGGTCGAGCATCGGCTCGGCGATGTGGCACCTCGCCAGCCACGAGACCGACCGCCGCCGGCTGGTGGCCGAACCGGAGCTGATCCCGACGGCGATCGAAGAGCTGCTGCGGGCCTACTCGCCGGTGACGATGGCGCGCATCGCCGTGGGCGACACCGAGATCGCCGGGTGCCCGGTCCACGCCGGTGACCGCGTGCTGCTCAGCTTTCCGGCCGCCAACCGTGACCCGGCAGCGTTCGAACGGGCCGACGAGGTGGTCATCGATCGCCAGGTCAACCGCCACGTCGCCTTCGGCGTCGGCATCCACCGCTGCGCCGGCTCGAACCTGGCCCGGATGGAGCTGCGCGTCGCCGTCGAGACCTGGCTGCGGCGGATCCCCGAGTTCCGCCTCGCCGACGGCGGTGAGGTCACCTGGGCCGGCGGGCAGGTGCGCGGCCCGCGGTCGGTCCCGGTCCAGTTCTGATCCCGCTGACCGAACGGCTCCGCCGGCACACAGATCGTTCCGAAGGTTCC
>CAVVMS010000028.1:0-44981 GCA_963749315.1 uncultured Acidimicrobiia bacterium | reverse complement strand
GTCCTCGTCGGTGTCGTCGTCGTGCTGTCGGCGCCAGCGGAGGCGGACGCGGAGGATGTCCCATTCCGTGACGGGTCTGTCCGGTCGTGGGATTCCGTCGCGGTCGTGCTTGTCGGCGTCTCGGTTGTGCGGTCGGCATTCGAGCCGGCCGTTGAACTGGGTGGTCTCGCCGCCATCATTGAACGGCACGATGTGGTCGACGTCGCAGTCCTCCGCCGGCACATCACAACCCGAGGGGTGCTGGCAGTGGCGGTCGCGGACCTCGATCGCCCGCCGGAGGCGGCCGGTGAAGCAGCGCCGGGTGGAGGCTGCGACGACGGTGAACTCGTCGAACAGCATCGTCTCCATGTCCCCGACACCGAGGTAGGGGACGATCAGGTCGGGCGAGATGACCTGCCCGTTCCCCAGCTCGCACAGCCGACGGAAGCTGTCGTCGCCCAACAACACGGTGAACAGCGGTCGCGGACGTTGGGCGCCGGCGGGGGCCGAGGCGGAGCGTGTGGCCATCTCCACCATCGCTGCCGCCAGCCGCTCGCCACGGGCGCGCACGATGCCGGCGGCTCCGTCGGCGAGGTACAGCTCGCGCTCCAGCCGGTTCAGTTCACCGGTGAAGATCGCTCCGTCGACACGGTTCAAGCAGCCGTCTAGACGCACCGTGCCCTGATAGGTCGTCGAGGCGTGGACCGTCGACGCCGGCTCGCCTGGCGTCGTACTGTCGCCCGTCTCGCCGTCGGCGAGCTGCATCCAGTACTCGACCGCCTTCACCGCCTGGGCGTGACGCAACGTGGCGCACTGCTCGACCAACAGCGCTTCGTCACGCACGAACAGACGATGACGGTGCGCCTGGTCGGCGCGGCCGAGCAGGTCGACGTGATCCATCGACACCCGGCCTGCCACGACCGCCTCGGCGGCGACCGTCATGTCGACGAGCTTGCGTGCCCGGCGCAACTCGACATGCGCCGTCGACACGGACGTCCCGACGTCACGCGCCAAGCGCGTGGCGCCTGACCGGGATCCGTCCGAACGCCACACCCCACGGGCGTCCCAACGGGCCAGCGCACCCGCCGTTACTCCCGCGAGACGATGCCGCGCCCGCGCCAGGCCGATCACCAACTCGTCCACTTCGACGTCGGTGAGGGCGTCGGCGTCGAGTCCGGCGACTCTTTCGATGACTTCGTCGAGTTGGTCGAGCACCCCCGTACTCATGCGCTCATACTATCGAACACCTGTTCAGAAAACAACCGCTATGCAGGATCTTCTTGGCGCATGGCGAGGTCGGGCACGATCTCGGCGCCGTTGATCGTGAGCAGCATCGTCGGAGGTCCGACGACCTTCGCCCGCCGGCTGCCACCGCCGACGACGACGCGATCCCGCTGCATCACGCGCTCGTCGATCCACAACGGCAGGTCAGGAGGGAGGGCGAACGGCGTCACCCCACCGATCGTCATGCCGGTGAGCTCGGCGGTCGACCTCGGCCGGGGCGAACGAGGCCTTGCGCACCCCGAGCCGCGTGCGCACCACCCGATTGACGTCGAGCCGGGTCGAGGCGAGGACGACGCAGGCGGCGTACACCGGCGGGATCTCCGCGTTGCGCTGTCGGCCGACGACGACGATGGCGTTGGCCGAATCGTCGAGCTCGTAGCCGTAGGCGGCGCAGAACTCGGCGGTGTCGGCGAGCGCCGGATCGATATCGATCACGTCGACGCCCGCCAGCCCGCACACGGTGTCGCGGACGCGCTGCTCGATCTCGGCGTCTTCGGTCATCGCCGCGGATGCTAGATCGGGTTGGTCAGCACCTCGATGGTGGCGACGTTGTCGGCGGGGTCGGGATCGGTGGCGTTGGCGGTGACCGTGGCGTACCCGAACACACCCTCCTCGGTGCCGCTGATGTGCGCGCCGAGCGACACGACGGCCTCGGCGCCGACCGGGATCGTGCCGAACGTGCACGTCGTCGTCGTGTTCGGAACCAGCGACTTGCACGCACCCTGGCTCGTGCTGATGATTTCCGTTGGATGCGACGCCTCGAACGTGAGGTGCGCGCCCGGTGCCGCCGTCGGACCGTCGTTGCGAACACGCACGATGAACTCCACGGGTCCCGCCGGGGCCGGGTTGGGCGTGGCGCCGATCGAGACGGCGACGTCCGCCACCGGATAGAGGCTGGGAACGGCGACCACCTCGAGCGCGCCCGGTGTGCTGCTGCCGTCCGCTTGGGTGCCGGCGACCACGATCTTGCCGTCGCGAGTACCGGCGATGAACCCACCGGCGTCCCAGCGGTCCTGGCCGCTCAGGTCGAGCTCGAGGATGCCGTCGTCACCGTCGAACGACGGATCGAGTGCACCCGTGGCGGTGTGGACCTGCAGGCGCACGTCGCTCGGGCCGTAGAAGATGCTGGAGACGGCGATGCGTCCGTCACGGAGCAGGGCGAGATCGTTGCCCGCCGTCGTGCCGCTGCCGACGTAGCCGAGGTGGGTGACGACGTGGCCGCCATTGCCGAAGGAAGCGTCGGGCTGGCCGGTGGGGAGGTAGCGCGAGAGCGTGGCGAACGACTCGTAGCCGGTGACCCCGGCCACGACGATCCGCCCGTCGCCCTGGATGTCGACGCCCCTGGCCGCCTGGATGCCGCCGTGTCCGCTGTCCCAGATGACCAGTCCCGCTTCGCCGAACCCGGCGTCGAGCTGCCCGTCGGGGCGGATCCGGGCGAGGACCTGCTTGGGAGTCTCGAAGTCAAGTTTCATCCTGCCGGCCACCACGGCGTTGCCTGCCGCGTCGACGGCGACATCGGCGGCGTCGTCCCACGTTCCCGGGAGGTCGAAGATCGCCACCCCGTCGTGGTCGAAGGAGGTGTCGGGGCTGCCGTCGGCGCGGTAGCGGGAGACGAGGATCCCGGCGGAGCTTGTCTCCGATCCGGCCGCGATGATCGATCCGTCGGCAGCGATGTCGACGGCCGGGTTCCACCCATTGCCGGTGACGAAGTCCGTGACCACCTTGCCGTTGAAGCCGAACGTCGGGTCGAGGCTGCCGTCCGCGCGGTAGCGGACGACGACGAACTTGCTGTCGTTGACGTCCTTGATCACGTGGCCGGCGGCGACGATGCGGCCGTCGGGCTGCAGGGCGATGTCGTGGATGATCGAGTGACATGGTCGGCTCGATGACGGTCTCGACGATGCCGTCTCCACCGAACGTCGGGTCGAGGGTGCCGTCGAGCCGGAGGCGCACGACGGTGAACCGATCGCTGGCCGTCGTCTGGAAGGCGACCACGATCTTGCCGTCGCTCTGGACGACCACGTCCTTGGCCGTGCCGGGAGCCGGCGTCGGCACCGACGCCTCGGCGACATCGGGCACGGCGACGAAGGCGAGCGGGGCGAACAGTGTGAGCGCGGCGAGGGCAAGAGAACGGAGACGCATTCGACGAGATCCTGAAGACAACCGCCCGCAGTCGCTTGGAGAAGGTGTGACGGTGTCGTGGAGTTCGAGTACAACGATGCCGATGGCGAACGATCTCACCGGCGCGACCGTCGAGTTGCTGCAGACGCTGATCCGCAACCGCTGCGTCAACGACGGCACGGCGGCGTCAGGGCACGAGACGCGCAACGCCGACGTCCTGCAGTCCTACGTCGAGCGGCCAGGCGTGACCATCGAGCGCTGGGAGCCGACGCCGGGTCGGGCGTCGTTCGTCGCCCGGCTGGAGGGACGCGATCCGACGTGCGCCGACGTTGTGCCTGATGGGCCACACCGACGTCGTGCCGGTGCACGTCGAGGGCTGGCGGCGCGACCCGTTCGCCGGCGAGCTGGTCCGCAACGACGACGGTGTCGACGAGGTCTGGGGACGTGGTGCCGTCGACATGCTCAACCTGACCGCGTCGATGGCGGTCGCCTTCCGCGACGTCGCCGATCGCGGCGAGCGGCCGCGTGGTGACCTGCTCTACTTCGCCGTCGCCGACGAGGAGGCCGGCAGCGCCCACGGTGCGCGTTGGGTGGCCGAGCACCATCCCGATGCGATCCGCTGCGACTACTTGCTCACCGAGAGTGGCGGTCTGCACGACGGCACGCCGGACGCACCGGTGATCGGCGTCACGGTTGGCGAGAAGGGCGTCGCCTGGCGCCGGCTGCGAGTCCACGGGACGCCTGGCCACGGCTCGATGCCGTTCCGCATCGACAACGCGCTGGTCAAGGCAGCGGCAGTGGTCCAGCGGCTGGCCGACTACCGGCCGCCACCGCGGTTCCACGAGCTGTGGCCGGCGCGTGTCGAGTCGTTGCCGTTGCCTGACGACGTCAAGGCGGCGCTGCTCGACCCGCAGCAGATCGACGAGATCCTCGACAACCTCCCCAGTGCTGCCGCAGCCGCCCACCTGCACGCCTGCACGCACACCACGTTCTCGCCGAATCTCATCGACGGCGGCGTGATGAAGGCCAACGTGATCCCCGACTCGATCACGCTCGATGTCGACGTGCGCACGCTGCCGGGCGAGGGGACCGACGAGGTCACGGCGCACCTGCGGACCGCGCTCGGCGACCTCGCCGACCACGTCGAGATCGAGATCCTGCTCGACGACCCGGCGTCGATCAGCCGCACCGACACACCGCTGTGGGATTCGCTGCAGCGGGCGGTCTCGGTGCCCTTCGCCGGCGCCCGGCTGGCGCCGCAGTTCACGGTCGGCTTCACGGACGCGCGGGTGTTCCGGGAGCTCGGGGCGATCTCCTACGGCGCCGGGCTGTTCAGCCCGACCATCGACGCCGCCGAGTTCGGCCGCCGTTTCCACGGCCACGACGAGCGCGTCGACGTCGAGTCACTCGGGCTCACCGTCGAGCTGTGGCGGCGCGTGATCACGGACCTCTAGCTCGGGCAGCGCGGTCAGACGCCGACGTCGATCGGTTCGGGCGGCGCGCCGGAGGCGAGCAGGTCGGCGAGCAGCTCGGGCAGCCGGCGCGGCGCGAACAGGACGCCGTCGCCGGCGGCGGTCAACTCGTCGGGCGTCCACCAGCGCAACTCGTGCACCCGCTCGGCGCGCAGTTGCTCCCACGTGAGGCTGGGCTGGGGTTCGAAGGCGGCGGCGTGGACCAGGTAGACGCGGTCGCGCTGGCCGTCCCAGTGGCCGCCGATGAACGGCACGACGTGGAGCCGATTCCAGATGTGCGGACCGATGTCGTCGACGACGAGACCGAGCTCCTCGTGCAGTTCGCGCCGCAGCGTCGCCTCGTCGTCCTCGCCCGGCTCCTGGCCGCCACCCGGCGTCGCCCACACCGTGACGTTCGGGAACTCGAAGCGCACGAGCAGCACCCGCATCGCCGGGTCGAGCACCACGGCCCGCACGGACGAGCGGATGCGCAGGCCATCCAGGTCGGGCTCCACGGCGATGGCGGCTACTCGGCGGGCTTGTCAGGGAGGTCGCCGTTGAACGCCCGGTACATCTCGTAGATCGACTTGCACTCCTCGCACAGCGGCAGTTGCTTGGGGTCGCGCGTCGGCACCCACACGTGGCCGCACAACGCCTCCAGCGGCGTGCCGTAGATCCGCGCCTCGAGCACCTTGGCCGCCGCCGACTCGCCGGGCTCGACCTTGACGATGTGCGCCTGCGCCGGCTCGCCGGGCTCGAGCTGCTCGTCGCGATCGGGGAGCACCTCGACCGGTCGTGTCCGCATCGGTGCCAGGGCGGGTTCGGGCACGATTCAAGTCAATCACGAACCGCCTTGGCATCGCGACCGAACATCCGTACACTGAACCCGTGGTCGGCTTGGTCATCAGTGCGGTCTGTGCCGCGATCGCGGCGCTGGCCGCGACCAGCCGCCCCGCCAAGCCCGTGCTGCTCCCGGTGCCGCGTGCGCCGGTCGCGCCGGCGCGTCACGCGCGGCCGGTGACGATCAGCGCGGCGGGCTGAGCACGAGGAGCACCACTTGATCGCTGAGCTGACCGACCTGCCCGATGGCGTGATCGGGTTCGAAGCAACGGGAACGCTCGAGGCGGAGGACTACCGCGACGTCCTGCTGCCCGCCGTCGAGCGAGCGGCGACAGGTGGCGACGTCCGCCTCGTGATCGTGATCAGCGAGTTCGATGGACTGTCGGCCGGGGCGATGTGGGAGGACCTCAAGATGGGCATCGAGTACCTCCGCGCCTGGAAGCGCATCGCGCTCGTCACCGATGTCGAGTGGATGGCTCAGATGACGGCGATGTTCGGATGGATGTCACCGGGTGAGGTCAAGCACTTCCCGCTCTCGGAGCAGCCTGCGGCGATCGCCTGGGCCGCCGGCTGAGGGGCTCGGTCAGCCCAACGACGCCAGCTCTGCGGCCATGTTGGCGTGCGCCCGAGCCTCCCACCGCGTCGTGGCCTCGGCGGTGCTGTACAGGCGCTTGCGGTCGAGCAGCCCGCGCAGCACGGCGGCGCGGCCGGTGGCCCAGGCGGCAGCATCAACGTGGCCGTACTCGGTGCGCACGCCGGTGACGTAGGCCTGGTACGCCGCCGGCTCGCTGCCGAGGACGGCGAGGTCGGCGTCGAGGAGCACCGCTCGGTCGGGTTCGTCGGTGGCCTCGTGGCGCTCGGTGGCGCGGATCAGTGTGTCGACGGTGCGCGTGCGGCCGTCCGTCCAGCCGAGCTCGGTGAGCACGCGTACGGCGAGCGACGCGCTCTGCCGTTCGTTGTCGCCGGCACGCGGGTCGTAGACGGCGTCGTGGAAGAAGGCGGCCATCGTGACCGCCCCGAGGTCGTTGATCTCGACGGTCGCGGCGAGGTCGTGGACGTGGCGGACGACCCACGTGACGTGACGCACGCCGTGGTAGCGACGGTGCGGCTGGCGATGGCGGCCGATGACGTCGTCGAGGGCGCCGAGCGACGCCCCGTCCGTGCCCGCAACCTCGGTCCATGCGGCATGAAGTTCCGTCTCGTCGCCGATGGCGGTCCAGTATCGCCCACGCACGTCTACGGTCCGAGACCGCATCGGCAGAGCCCTTCCGCTCGAGTCCAGCGGGCAGACTGAGGGGGTGGCCGTGCTCGTCGACGAACCGCTGTGGTGGCACCGCGGCCGCCGTTGGTGCCACATGGTGAGCGATGAGTCGTTGCAGGAGCTGCACGATTTCGCCGCCGGAGTGGGCATTCCGAGGCGAGGCTTCCAGGGCGACCACTACGACATCCCCGAGGAGCACCGCCCGGCGATGGTGGCGGCGGGGGCGATCGAGGTGGGCAGTCGCGAGCTGCTCGGCCGCCTCCGGGCGGCCGGGCTGCGGCTGACGCCTGCCCAACGCCGGGCGCGCGCCGGCTGAGGGTCACCATCGCGGTGGCTCCCCGAGAAGGTCGCGAGGGCACCACGCGGCACCCTCGCCGTCGAGCACGAACCACTCGACCAGCTCGACGCCGACGTCGTCGGCGAGATCACTGGCTTCGAGCCAGCGGTCCTCGTCGCCCTCCACCGGACCGCCGTTCGGACGCACTGAGGCGACGACCAGGGCGCCGTCGCGACCGGATGAGGCGATTGATCCGGCGACGTGCTCGACGACGTCGAGCAAGGAGTCCGGCTGCTCGGTGCCGTCGACCATGACGACGGTGCGGCCCGTGCGATCGCCGTCGAGCACGAGGGCGACGGTCTCGTGGATGGGTGGCTGATGGACGGCGAGGCGGATGACTGCCAGCGCGGCGGCGTCGTCGAGCGGGTCGACGCCGGCGCGCGGCAGGCGGTGGGCCGAACAGAACCTGGACATGGATCCTCCCCCGAGGGGTCGGCGGGGTGAGGGGGATGTCGGTGGAGACGAGCGTAGGGAAGGGGTGTCAGATCGGGTCGGGTTCGAGCTCGCGAACGGCGACGCGGGGGAGGCGGCTGACGGCCACCGTCGCCGCGGCGACGCCGGCGACGACCACGAGGGCGGTGGCGACGGACGTCCGCTGGGCGATGAGTCCCATCAGCGGTGAGGCCAGGAGGAACCCGAGCCGGGCGCCGGAGGAGAACGAGGCCATCCCGCTGTGCGACCCGTGGGTGAGGTCGCTGGCCGCCCGGAACAGCAACGGGAACAGCGACGACAACCCGAGACCGGCGACGAACAGTCCGGCGCCGGCGGCCACGGGGTGCGGCGCTGTCGCAGCGATCACGACGCCCACCGCGGCGAGGGCGGCGCCCCCGCGACGGGTGGGCTCGAGCCCGAGACGATCGGTCGTGTGGTCACCGACGACGCGCCCGACGAACATGCCGACGGCGACCGCCACGTACCCGAGCCCCGCCTGGCCTGCCGACAGGTCGAAGCGCTCGGTCATCAGCAGCGCTGACCAGTCGTTCGGCGGCAGCTCGGCGAGGGCGATGGCCATCCCGACGAGGAACAGCACGACGATCAGCCGCCTGCCGGGTGGCGGCACCGCCCGTTCGTCGCCTGTCGACCGCTCCCGGTGGCGGTTCGGAAGCAGGAACCGAGCCGCGATCAATGTCATGGCCGCGAGCACGCACCCAGTGACAAGCAGTTGCGTCTGCAATGAAATGCCCGCCGCCGCAACACGGCTGGCCGTGATGCCGCCGATGACCGCGCCGAGCGACCACAGGGCGTGGAAGCGGGTGATGATCGATCGTCCGACGCGCCGCTGCAGCTCGACCGCCTGCGAGTTCATCGCCACGTCGGTCAACCCGTCGAGCGCGCCGAGCACGAGCAGTGTGGCGAAGACGAGTACGGCGGTCGAGGCGATGCCGAGCAACGGCAGGACCAGCGACATCGCCGCCGATGTCGTCATCGTCAACGTCCGGCTGCCGCGACGGTCGACCAGCCACCCGCTGAACAGGCTCGAGGCAAGCCCGCCGATGCCCATCCCGACGAGCGTGAGGCCGAGCGCGGCGTCGGAGATGGCGAGGTCGGCCTGCACCTCGGGCAGGCGCGGCGTCCACGACGACAACGTCGCACCGTTGACGAAGAACACCGCGCCGATCGCCGTTGCGGCGACGCGAGCTGGCGGCGGCGCCGGCGGTGGCCGGCTCTGGGGGGCGATCAGCGGGATCGTACGCGCAGGCGACGGACGTCGAGGCGTTCGCCGGTGCGACTCGTCGACGACGACGGGGCGGATCTCGGCGCCCGACTCGCGGTCGGCGAGCACCACCGGGGGTCCGTCCTCGTCGAACAGCCAGTCGCTGCCCCACCGCCACATCGCCGCCAGCACGTCCCAGAACGCCCGGCCCTTGTCGGTCAAGCGGTACTCGTAGCGCACCGGGTTGTCCTGGTAGGGGACGGCGACGAGCAGCCCGTCGGCGCACAGCCGCTTCAGCCGGGCGGTCAGCACGGCACGCGGCACACCGAGCGACTCGCTGAGCTCCTCGAAGCGGCGCCTCCCGGAGAACGCCTCGCGGAGCACGAGTGGCGTCCACCAGTCGCCGATGAGGTCGGTCGTGCGGGCGATCGGGCACGGCCAGTCGTCGAACCGCGTGCGACGCATCAGACCGCCACGTCGACGCGCTCGACGGTGGCCCTCACGTGCTTGTGGTGCGGCGTGCCGGCGAAGTGGTCCCGATCGTCGGACGAGGTGAGCTCGTTCGGCGCAATGCCGACCACGTCGTCGGACGAGCCGAGGCCGAACCCGTTGGGCAGCGACACGTGGCCGGGCGACATCGTGTCGGTCACCTCGACGATGGCCACCGCGGCCCCCCGCCGCGTGCGCACCCTGGCCCGGTCGCCATCGGCAAGGCCGAGCGAGTGGGCGTCGGCCGGCGCGATCCGCAGTGCTCCCAGGGCGTCCTTCTTGCGCCACGCCGGATCGCGGTAGATCGTGTTGGCGGTGGACGAGCGGCGCTCGCCGGCGGACAGGACGAACGGGTACTCGCCGCCAGCGTCCATCGGGGCGGGCTCGTCGGCGAGCGCCCCGAGCTCGTCGAGGAGCATCGGGATGGCCAGCGAGACGCGACCGTCCGGAGTCTCCATGCGGCGCATCGTCTCGTCGTACTCGTCGACGGTGAACGTGAGGCCGGACGGGTTCGCCAGGATGGCGTCGAACAGCGCCTCGCCGAGCTCGATGCCGTCGCCCTCGATGCCGGCGCGGCGGATCGAGTCCGGGTAGGCGAGCGCGCAGCGGTGGGCGAGCCCCCAGATCGCCGCCGCCCCCGCCGCGTCGACGCCGTCTGGGGTCGTCAGCGTCGGACCGAGGGTCTCGTACAGCAGGACGGGGAGCAGCTTGCCGAGGTCGGGCCGGGTGGCGCCGAGCCCGAGGAAGGCGTCGAGGTAGGCCCGCCGTCCCTCGGCCGCGGCCGCGGTGAGTGGGGCGACGTCGTCGTCGGTGTAGGCGCCGAGGGCGCGACAGAGGCGGGCGTGGATCTCGCTCTCCGGCAGCGTGCCGGTCATCGGCTCGAACACCGGCCGGCGGAGGTGGAAGACGTTGTGCGGGAACTCGAGGTTGAAGAACGTGCACTCCCACTTCTCCAGCTGCGAGGCAGCCGGCAGCACGTAGTCGGCCTCGCGGGCGGTCTCGGTCAGGGCGACGTCGATGACGACGACGAGATCGAGGGCGCGCAGCGCCTCGCGCATGCGAACGCTGTCGGCGAGCGAGTGCACCGGGTTCGCCGACTCGACGAGCAGGGCGCGGAAGCGATCCGGGTGGTCGGTGAGGATCTCGTCGGGGATGACGTTGCACGGCACCAGCCCGGTGACGAGGCGGTGTGACCCCGTTGGAGTCATCGGCTCGCCGCCGCCCTCGGGCCGCCCGCCACCTGGAGCCAGCGAGGCGAACCGCGAGTGCAGGTTCATCCCGCCCGGCACGCCGAAGTTGCCGGTGAGCAGGACGACCAGCTTCTCCAGGTAGCTGTTCAGCGTCGAGTGCGGCGCCTGCTGGATGCCGAGGTCCTCGAAGATCGACACGCCGCCGGTCGCCTCGCCGATGACCCGGGCGGCGTGGCGGACGTCGCGCTCGGGCACGCCCGCCTTGGCGCACGCCGCGGCGATGTCGATGCCGCGTAGGTGGGCGACGACGTCGTCGAGCCCGTTGGCGTGCTCGGCGAGCCATGTGTCGGCGAGCAGGCCGTCCTCGACCAGCACGGCGAGCAGCGCGGCGAGCAGGTGGGCGTCGCCGCCGGGAACCGGTCGGAGGTGGATGTCGGCGAGGTCGGCGGTCTCCGTGCGGCGCGGATCGACGACGATGAGCGTGCGATCGGGATCGCCGGCGATCGCCTTGAGGTGGCGGCGGGCCTGCGGGAAGCCGTGGGACTGCCATGGGTTCTTGCCCCAGAAGACAGCGACCTGGGCGTGCTCGTAATCGCCGGTCGTGTGGCAGCGGGAACGGCCGAACAGCTGCCCGTCGACCCAGAACTCGCCGGTCTTCTCCTGGGCCAGGGCGTTGGAGCTGTAGCGGATGCCGAGGGCGTTGCGAGTCGCCGAGCCGTAGCCGCCGCCGAGGTGGTTGCCCTGACCGCCTCCGCCGTAGAAGAGGATCGACGAGCCCCCGTGGGCGTCGATGACGTCACCGAAGCGGGCGGCGACCTCGGCGATCGCCGTGTCCCAGTCGATCGCCTCGAACGTGCCGTCCGGACGCCGGCGCAGCGGCGTGGTCAGGCGGTGCGGACCGTTCTGGTAGTGGTCGAGGCGCAGCGCCTTCTCGCACGTGTAGCCAGCCGAGCCGGGGTGGGCCTTGTCGCCGCGGACCCGTTCGATCGTCGGCCCGTCGACGCGCACCTCGATGCCGCAGTTGATCGAGCACAGGATGCACGCCGTCTGGTGCCAGCCGTTGCCCTCGTCCATGGGAGACCTCCGTGAGTCAGTTCAACAAGTGAACGTACATCAGGATCGGGCCGCGGGCGAGCCCGGAGGCGCTTGGTGTCGCTGCGCCGCTGCTTCTGCTCGCGCTGGCGCTGGCGCGCCGCCTTCGACGGTTTCGTCGGCCGGCGCGGCGGTGGTGGAGGGGCGATCGCCGCGGCGACGAGCGCGCCGAGGCGGTCCCGTGCCTCCTCGCGGTTGCGCAGCTGCGAGCGCCGCTCCGACGCGGTGACCGTGAGCCGGCCGTCGACGAGCGCCCCGGCGAGGCGGTGCAGTGCTCGTGCCCGTTGCGTCTCGTCGAGCGCGGGGGAGGTGGCGAGATCCCACGACAGCTCGACCCGGGAGTCGGTCGTGTTGACGTGCTGGCCGCCGGCGCCCGACGAGCGGGAGAACCGCCACGTCAGCTCGGCCGTGGGGATGACGACGGTCGGCGTGACGCGGAGCGGTTCGTCCACTACGCCTTCGTCAGTCGGAGGTCGAACTCCAAGAGGCCGTGGTCCTGGGTGCTGACAGCGCCGTTGTCCGGCTGCGGGATCCCGTAGTCGGCGAAGACGACGTCGGTGCTGCCCACGACCTGGATCGTGTCACCGTTCTTCTGCGCCTGCACCTCCACCGTGACTGGATTGGTGACCCCGCGCAGGGTGAGCTCGCCCGTCGCCGTCGCCGTGACCGGCGTGGCGTCGGCCGGGACCGACCCGAGCTCGATCGGCGCGGTGAGGGTGAACGTCGCGGTCGGGAAGTTGTCGGTGTCCATCAGGCGGCCGCGGAACTGGTTGTCACGCCGGTCCTCGTCGCTCACGACCGTGGTCAGGTCGGCCTCGAACGAGCCGTCGGTGACCTGCGCGCCTGCCAGCGTCAGTTGGCCGGTGATCTGGTCGGTGCGCCCGACACCCTCGGTGTCCTGGCCGAACAGCACCTCGACGACGCGATAGCCGACGGCGCTGCCGGCGCCGATGGCCCACGTCCCGTCGGTCTCCGCCGGGGCGGGTGCGGCCGCGGCAGTGGTCGTCGGCGCGAACGTCGTTGTTGGTGCGTCGGCGGCCGCTGCGGCCGACGTCGCCGCGGGCTCCGTGGCGGCGAGCGTCGTGGCGCTCGACAGATCGTCCAGGGCGAAGGGGTCTTCCGGATCGTCCTTGATGAAGTTGATGTAGACGAACGGGCCGACCACCAGCGCCAGCACGATCACGACCGCCGCGGCGATGGCCCACTTCATCCACGTCTTCATGGCGAACATTGTGCACGCAACTGACGCGCCAGTGGCGTCGGGTCAGCGCTGGAGCCAGCCCTGCAGCCACGAGGTCAGGAACGGCATCGCCAGCCATGTGAGCAGGGCGACGCTGACGACGTTGCCGATGAGCACCCCGAGCACCACGTGGACGTCGGGGAAGAACATCAACCGGACGGCCGTGTACAGCAACGTGATCGGGACGATCGCCATCAACACGACGACGGCGGACCTCCACTTGGCGACCGGCCTTCCTCCCGCCGAGGCGAACCAACCGGCGAAGCCACCGACGACGTTCAGCGTGCGATCGCCCTCGGTGGACGGCTCCATCCGCTCGAGGATCCGGCGGCGCTCAGTCGGACTGCAGCCAGCGGTCGAGGTTGGCGCGGGAGTCGAACGCGAGGACCGTCACGGTGTCGTCCTGCACCCCGCGGACCGGTTCGAACAGGTCGCAACGGAGGAACCCGGGCGAGCCGGCGAGGGCGGCGAGGACCTCGCCGTGGAGCGCACGGAACTCCTCGACCGCCTCGGGGCGGACGCGCACCGAGCTCACCGCCGTGACGTGCTCGCTGCTCGGGCGCGAGGGCCACGACCTGCTCGCGGGCCGCGCCCTCGACGAGCTCGTTGCCGGTCTCGATCAGCGCGGTGCGGGCCGGCGAGTGCATCCACGCCTCGAGCGTGCGGTGGTCCTCGAACGTGTAGACGACGACCCACTCGCCGGGATGCAGGGCGTTCGGAGGTTGCAGCTCGGCGTCGACGG
This sequence comes from uncultured Acidimicrobiia bacterium, assembly GCA_963749315.1. GTDB lineage: Bacteria > Actinomycetota > Acidimicrobiia > Acidimicrobiales > Ilumatobacteraceae > JALZMG01. The sequence goes on along the minus strand of CAVVMS010000028.1, from coordinate 31,301 downwards.
CGCCGGGAGCGTCAGTCGCACGGGCGACGAGCCGGCGGATCCACCGCTCGAACTCGCGCTCACGACCCGGCCGCGCCCGCCGGGCGACGATGACGGTCGGCTGGTGGCGGGAACTCATGTTCTTCGGAAGATTCCCGGCCATCCGTGACCGCTGAAAACGCTTGAGAACGCGATCTTCAGCGGGCGACGAAGTACTTGGCTTGGGGGTGGTGGAGGATGATCGCCGAGGTGGTCTGCTCGGGTTGGTACTGCCAGCCGGTCTCTTCGCCGACCTCGATGCCCAGGCGGCCGGCGCCGAGCAGGTGGGCGACGGTGGCGTTGTCCTCGAGGTCGGGGCAGGCCGGATAGCCCCATGAGTAACGGCCGCCCCGGTACTGCTGGCGGAACAGCCCGGTCGTCGTCGGGCCGTCCTCACCGACGAAGCCCCACTCCTTGCGGATGCGGTGGTGCCAGTGCTCGGCGAGCGCCTCGGCCATCTCCACGCCGAGACCGTGCAGCAGCAGGTACTGCTGGTACTGGTTGTCGGCGAACAGCGTCGCCGTCGCCTCGCTGACCGCGGCGCCCATCGTGACGATGTGGAAGGCGACGTAGTCGAGCTCGTCCGATTCGATCGGCCGCACGAAGTCGGCGATGCACAGGTACGGCGCCACCTTCTGTCGCGGGTAGTGCAGGCGCGCCGCCTCCTCGGTGCGCGACTCGTCGGTCCACACGACGAGGTCGTCGCCGTCACCGCTGGCGCAGAAGTAGCCGTACACGACCTGCGGCACGAGCACGCCCGACGACTTGGCCGCGGCGAGCTGCTCGCGGAACGTGGCCCGGATCCGTGTCTTGAAGTCGTCGTCGCTCTCCGGCACCCCTGCCGCGTTCTTCTCCGGGCGGAACTGCCACTGGTTGCGGTACAGCGCGGTCTCGTTGACGTACTCGGCGATCTCGTCGATGGCGATCCCCTTGACGACGCGCGTGCCGAGGAACGGCGGCGTGAACACCTGGTTGTCGGTGACGACGTCGGGTGAGCGGCGGGGCAGCTCGACCGCCGGCGCGTCGGTGGCGTCGGAGCGGGCGGGCAGCTCGCGGCCGGTCGGGACGCGACCGAAGTCGGGGTCCCACTCGCCGGTGCGCTTCATCCCCATCAGTGCGTCGAGCGTGGACAGCCCCTCGAACGCGTCGCGCCCGTAGAACAGCCGCCCGTCGTAGATCTCACGCAGGTCGCGCTCGACGTAGCGCCGGGTGAGGGCGGCGCCGCCGAGCAGCACCGGCACCTCGGCGAGACCGAGCGAGTTGAGCTCCTCCAAGTTGTCGCGCATGATCAGCGTCGACTTCACGAGCAGCCCGCTCATGCCAAGGGCGTCGGCGTCGACCTCCTTGACCTTGGCGACCATCTCGCCGATCGGCACCTTGATGCCGAGGTTGTGCACCTCGTAGCCATTGTTGGTGCAGATGATGTCGACGAGGTTCTTGCCGATGTCGTGGACGTCGCCCTTGACAGTGGCGATGACCAGCCGACCCTTGCTCGTGCTGCCGCCGACGCGCTCCATGTGCGGTTCGAGGTGGGCGACGGCGGCCTTCATCGTCTCCGCCGACTGCAGCACGAACGGCAGCTGCATCTGCCCCGATCCGAACAGCTCGCCGACGACCTTCATCCCGCCGAGCAGCACGTCGTTGACGATGTCGAGGGCGGGCATCCGCTCCAACGCCTCGTCGAGGTCGGCGGTGAGCCCGTCGCGGTCGCCGTCGATGATGCGGTGGTGCAGGCGCTCCTGCACGGGCAGCCCGCTGCGGTCGGGCTTCTCGGTCTTCGTCGACTTGACGTCGGCGAACACCTCGAGCAGCTCCTGGAGCGGGTCGTAGTCGGGGCGCCGGCGGTCCCACACGAGGTCGAGGCAGACCTCGCGCTGTTCGTCGGGCAGCCGGTTCAGCGGCACGATCTTGCCGGCGTGGATGATCGCCGAGTCGAGCCCGGCCTGCACGGCCTCGTGGAGGAAGACGCTGTTGAGGGCGTGGCGGGCTGCCGGGTTGAGCCCGAAGCTGATGTTGGACACGCCGAGCGTCGTGTGCGCGCCCGGGATCTCCGTCTTGATCCGGCGGATCGCCTCGATCGAGTAGATCGCATCTCGGCGCAGGTCGTCGTCGCCCGTCGACAGCGGGAACGTCAGGGTGTCGAAGATCAGGTCGTTCGCCGACAGCCCGTAGCGCTCGGTGGCGATCTCGTGGATGCGGTGGGCGATCTCCATCTTCCACTCGACGTCGCGGGCCTGGCCGCGCTCGTCGATCAGCAGGCAGATCACCGCCGCGCCGTACTCGCGCGCCAGCGACATGACGCGGTCGAAGCGGCTGCCCGGCAGCTCGCCGTCCTCGAGGTTGGCCGAGTTGAGGATCGCCCGCCCTCCGATGTGCTGCAGGCCGGCCTCCAGCACGGGCGTCTCGGTCGAGTCCATCACGAGCGGCACGCTGGCCTGGGTGGCGAAGCGCTTGGCGATCTCGTCCATGTCGACGGCGCCGTCGCGGCCGACGTAGTCGACGCAGACGTCGAGGACGTGAGCGCCTTCACGTACCTGCTCGTTGGCCATCTTCGTGCACGTGTCCCAGTCGCCGGCGAGCATCGCATCGCGAAACGCCCTGGAGCCGTTGGCGTTGGTGCGCTCGCCGATGATGAGGAAGCTGAGGTCCTGCTCGATCGTGACCGGGCTGTAGATCGACGAGACGCTCGGCTCGAACCTCGGCTCGCGTCGCGCCGGCTCGAGATCGCGTGACGGCCTCGACGACTTGGCGGAGGTGCTCGGGCGTCGTACCGCAGCAGCCGCCGACAACGGCCACGCCGAGCTCGGCGACGTGACGGCGATGGAACTCGGCGAGTTGCTCGGGCGTGAGGTCGTAGTGCGTGCGGCCGTCGACGATGCTCGGCAGGCCGGCGTTGGGCAGCACGCTGATCGGCAGCGGCGAGTGCTGGCTGAGGTAGCGGAGGTGCTCCTGCATCTCCGCCGGGCCGGTGGCGCAGTTGATGCCGAGCACGTCCGGCTTCATCGCCGCGATCGTGACGAGGGCGGCGCCGATCTCGCTTCCGACGAGCATCCGGCCGGTGGTCTCCATCGTCACCTGCACCTGCATCGGCACCTGCCGGCCGGCTGCTTGCATCGCCCGGCGGCAGGCGATCATCGCCGCCTTGACCTGCAGCAGGTCCATGCACGTCTCGACGAGGAACAGGTCGACACCGCCCTCGAGCAGGCCACGGGCCTGGACCTCGTAGGCGTCGCGCAGCTCGGCGAAGCCGATGTGGCCGAGGCTCGGCAGCTTGGTGCCGGGCCCGATCGAGCCGGCGACGAAGCGCGAGCGACCGTCGGTGGCGTAGCCGTCGGCGACCTCGCGGGCGATGCGGGCGGCGGTGACGTTGAGCTCGTGGGCGCGGTCGGCGATGTCGTACTCGGCGAGCACCGGTCCGAAGCTGCCGAAGCTGGCGGTCTCCACGGCGTCGACGCCAACGTCGAAGAAGGCGGCGTGCATGCCGGCGATGACGTCGGGGCGCGTGAGGCACAGCACCTCGTTGCAGCCCTCGAGCGACTGCCCCCCGAAGTCGTCGGCGGACAGGTCGAGGCCCTGCACGTAGGTGCCGAAGGCGCCGTCGAAGACGACGACGCGCTCGTTCACCGCGTCGAGGTAGGACTGCGTACCCATTGGACGCAACACGCTACCGGCGCGGTCGCGACCATGGGTTGGAGGATCAGAACAGCAGAAGGTCGGGTTCGTTGCCGGCGAGGATGGCACCGGCCGTCGTCATCGTGTCGCGCCGGACGATGAAGTGCTGGGTGAGGGCGTGGATGTCGCGAAGCCGGCGCTGCAGCGGGTTGTCGAGGTACAGCGAGCTCCCGCCGCCGGCGCGGTACGCCGTGTCGACGACCGACGCTGCCCGCGCGGTCGCCCACACCCCTGCGGCGCGGACGCGCGCCCGGTCCTCCAGCGTGGGCTCGTCGCCGTCGACGGCCATCGCCCACAGCGACGCTGCTGTGTCGTACACCAGCGCGCGGGCAGCACGCAGCTCGGTGTCTGCCGTCGCCAGGTCGAGCTGGAACGTCGGGTTGGCGGCCAGCGGCGCTCTGTCGAGGAGCGGCACCTTGTGTGCGGCGAGATCGACGATCTCGTCGAGCGCACCCTGGGCGGTTCCGATCGCCACGCTGGCCACGACGCACGCGATCAGCGCCGGCGCCGGGATGCGCACGATGGTCTCGTCGATGCACGGTTCTCCGGCGAGCACGCTGTAGGTCCAGTCGGCGGGGACGACGACGTTGTCGACGTGGAAGTGGTGGCTGCCGGTCCCGGCGAGCCCGGACACGAACCAGGTGTCCTCGATGACCACCTGGTCGGGCGAGAACACGGCGATGCGCAGCTGCGGCATGCCATCGACGACGCCCTCGATGCAGTCGCCGAAGATCCACCTGGCGTGCTGGCAGCCGCTGGCGAACGCCCACCGGCCGTTCACGCGGTATCCGCCGTCGACGGGCTCGATCGAGCCGCTGGGGTTGATCGCGCCGGCGGTGATGGCTGGTCCATCGGCGAAGAGCGCGTCGAAGGTCGCCCGCGGCAGCCCGGCGAGGTCGATCCACGACCCGGCGCCGATCATCACGGTCCAGCCCGTCGACGCGTCGGCCGCGGCGAGCACCTCGAGCGCCCGCATCGCCTCCATGAGGTCGGCTCCGATTCCGCCGTGGCTCTTCGGCAGGACGAGCCGGAAGGCGCCTGCCTCCTTGAGCTCGTCGACGAGGTCGGGGGGCAACCGGCGAGCCGCCTCGATCTCGGCGGCCCGCGAGGAGATCGACGGGGCCAGCGCCTGCACCGCCGCCAGCACGTCGCCGGCGGTCATGATCCGGTCCTCGACGGCGCTCATCGCTCGGTCTCCCACTGCCGCAGCATCGGAGCCTCGGCAGCCTGCCGAGCACGGACGTCGGCGTCCCAGCCGCCGTTGCAGTAGACGACGGCCTCGGTGATCTGCCCGTCGCGGACCTCGCAGAGGATCATGCGGCGGGCGACCTCCCGTCTCGTGCACCTCCTCGTGCTCGGTGACGAACCCGCTCGCGGTCGGCACGACGCGCAGCGTCCGAACGGTCGGCGGCACACCATCGGAGATGGCCTGCAGCTGCGACCCGAATGTCGCCGCGCCCTGCAGTTGGAATCGCCAGAACGGCGGATACAGGTCGAAGAAGGCGTCCTCGGCGAAGAGCCCGTCGGGGGGCTCGAACGTCTCGAAGCACCGGTTGAGCTCCGTGGCCAGTTGCTCGGCGTTTCGTGTGGTCGTGGTTGGCATGGATCGAACGTACGAACCGGCAGGTCCACCCCGCATCGCCCGGATCGACCATTCGACGGCTGAGGTCGCGTGGTCCGTTCTGACCATCACCCGATGAGGTCGTGCTCGTACGCGTACGCCGTCGCCGCCGCTCGCGACGACAGATCGAGCTTGAGGAAGATGTTCTGCAGGTGGCGAGCGACGGTGTGCGCGCTGATCGATGAGGATCTCGGCCGATCTCGCGGTTCGTGCGGCCCGTGGCGACGAGGCGCAGCACCTCCAGCTCCCGGTCCGTGAGGTCGCCCGTCCGGGCGGTGGGCACGTCGCCGAGGATGGCGAGGCCCTGGAGATCGGGCGCCGCGCCCAGCCGCTCGAACGTCGCCCGAGCAGCGTCCAGTTCGAGCGCCGCGGCGTCGTCGTCGCCGAGCGCCCGACGCGCGCCGGCGAGGGTGATGCGTGCTCGGGCGGCCTCGTAGGGCATCCCGAGTGCCTGCCACCCGGCGATCGCTCGGCGAAGCGCGGCGACGGCAGCGCCGGCATCCCCGTCGGCGAGGAGGACCGCACCGAGCGCGCCATCGACCATGGTCCGTAGCGCCGGAACGTCGGCCGCGTCGGCGATCGTCGCCAGTTCGTCGTGGGCGAGCCGGGCCTCGGCGACGTCATCGGCGACGAGGAAGACGTCGACCGCCGCCGCGAGCACCGCCGGTCGCACCCGGGGATCGCCGCCCTCGGCGAGCATGCGCCGGACGGCGATCGCCGCGTCGCCGACGCGCCCCTCGGCGAGGCGCAGCAACGCGATCCCCGGACTCGGATCGCGCCCGAGCGTCCCAGCTTCGCGGTACGCGGCGTCGGCTTCGGCGAACTCCCCGCGAAGCCGGTGCAACTCACCCTGCTGATAGCGGGCTGTCCCGAGCGCTGGGTGCGGCGGGTCGGCGAGCCGCTCGGCGGCGAGCTGCGCCTCCGCCATCGCGCCGATCCAGTCCCCGTGCGCGAGGAGCACTTGCGAGCGGTGGACCAAGCACTGCCCGCGATAGGGCACGAGGTCCGGCTCCGACGTGCACCACGCGTGGAGCGCGCCGGTCCACTCCGCCGCGCGGCGGATGTCGAAGGCGAACACGCACGTCTCGATGACGGCGCAGTAGATGATGCCGGCGGGGATCGGCGTGACCTCGCCGGTCGACACCGCCACCATCGCCTCGTCGAGTTGGCGGAGGCCGCCGGCGACGTCGCCCGCGCCATGAGGGCCTGCCCGACGCACAACATCCCGAAGGAGAGGAGATCGGTGTCGGCGCACCGACCGGCGATGTCGACGATCTCTGCCGATAGCGCGCGCTCGCCGCGCCGGCGTCCCCCGCCTCGAGTGCCCCGATGCAAGCCGGGACGAGCAGGTAGCCACGCGCCGCACATCGCGGCCCGACCTCGTCGGCGAGTCGCTCCGCTCTCGCCAGCCAGCCCGCGCTCGTGGCCGTCTCACCGCGGAGCACGAGAGCCAGACCGAGCCAGAATGCGCAGCGAGCGGCACGCTCACGGTCACCCGCGTCGAGGAACGCGAGGTGTGCCCGCTCCCACGCTCGGGCGCTGGCCTCGTCCTCGCCGACGAGGTGGGCGGCAACGGCCAACCGCTCGAGGTCGTCCCCGCCATGCGGGGCGGCGGCGTCCAGCATCTCATAGGCCCCGCGCCACGAACGGCGGTCGAACGCCTCGCGCCCGAGTTCGACCCGAGTGGTCACGGCCAACAGTCTCGCCGCATCTCCGAGGACGCACGGTCACCTTTCCAGGCAGACTCTCGGGCATGCCGAGCCCGACCCTCGCCGCGTTCAACCCGACGCCGTCCATCGACGGCACCGCCACGCTCACGGTCTCCCGCAGCGTGCCCGATGGCGCCGGCGCCCTCGGCGTGCCGGTCGGCGTGAAGGGCCCGGTGCCGCGCCATGTCGGCCTCGACCGCTCGACGCTCGCCGCGTCGGGGTTCGACGGCAAGCTCGGCCAGACGCTCGTCGTGCCGCGCAAGGGTGGGTCGAGCGTGATCGCCGTCGGCATCGGCGACCCCGCCGAGCTGACGGTGGCTGGACGCCGTGACGCTGCCGCGGCCTTCGCCCGAGCGGCGTCCAAGCACGACCGTCTCGTCACGACGCTCGCCGACACGGACGACGCCGAGGCGGCCGCCCAGGCCGTTGTCGAGGGCGTCCTGCTCGCTCGTTACCGCTACTCGGCGCTGAAGAAGGAGGCCAACGGCACCGGCCTCGCCGAGCTCGTGCTCGTCACACCGGCCGCCAGGGCGGCAGCGGTGGGACGCGGCGCCGAGCGCGGCCGCGTGCTCGCAGATGCCGCCCGGCTCGCCCGCGACCTCGCCAACACACCACCCGGCCACCTCACGGCGAGCCGGCTCGCCGACGTGGCCATCGGCGTCGCCGCCTCGTCCGGCCTCGACGTCGAGGTCTTCGACGAGGACGCGCTGGTCGCACTCGGCTGCGGCGGGTTGCTCGGCGTCAACGCCGGGAGCACCGAGGCGCCGCGCATGATCAAGCTCACCTACCGACCCACCAAGCCCAGCGGTCACCTGGCGATGGTCGGCAAGGGGGTCATGTACGACTCCGGCGGGATCAGCCTCAAGCCGAGCGACCCCATGCACGCAGCGATGAAGATGGACATGTCCGGTGCGGCGGCGGTGCTCTCGGCGATGTCGGCGTTGCGGGCGCTGGGCTGTCGCGCCGCGGTCACCGGATACATGCTGTGCACCGACAACATGCCGTCGGGCTCGGCGATGAAGCTCGGTGACGTGCTGACGATCCGTGGTGGGACGACCGTCGAGATCCACAACACCGACGCCGAGGGCCGGCTGCTGCTCGCCGACGGCCTCGCGCTGGCGGTCGAGGAGCAGCCCGACGCGATCGTCGACATCGCCACGCTCACCGGCGCCTGCGTGGTCGCCCTCGGTCAGGCCGTCGCCGGGGTGTTCGGCAACGACCAGGCGTGGGTCGATCAGCTCACCGCGGCGGCGACCGTCACCGACGAACCGGTGTGGCAGCTCCCGCTCGAGAAGCAGCGCTATCGCAAGTTGCTCGACTCCGACATCGCCGACCTGAAGAACGTCGGCGGACCGTACGGCGGGTCGATCACGGCGGCCGTGTTCCTGTCCGAGTTCGTCGGCGGGGTGCCGTGGGCCCACCTGGACATCGCCGGGCCGATGAAGGTCGACGCCGACGAGTCCTGGCGGTCGAAGGGGGCGACGGGCTTCGGCACCCGCCTGCTCGCCGAGCTGGCGGTCGGCTTCAAGAAGCCCCGCTGATCTGGGCGCGATTCGTCTCGGGCGCGATCCGTCTCGGATTCCGAGACGGACTGCGCCCAGATCGCCGGGTCAGCCGGTCTGGCGGAGCAGCTCGCACGCCTCGGCTGCGGCGGGCGGTGGGACGCCGACGGCGACGAGTTGCGGCTCGAGCACGCTGCGGTCGTCGCCGGCGGCGAGCATCGCCGTCGCCAGCGCGTGGGCGCGGGCCAGCGAGTCGATGTGGATGGTCGTGGTCGTCCACTGCTCGTGGGCCGTCTGCAGGTCCGACGGCAGGCGGAGCAGGTGGCGCTGGGAGATGAGCGGCAGCCGCCGGCGCACGACCCACGTCCCCGTGAGCTGCTGAACGACGCCGAACATGACGCACCGCTGCACAGCCTTGGCGAAGGGAGATGCGGTTCCCTTGCTGATGCTCAGGCCCAGCGCACGGGCCGTGGCGGAGACATCGAGCTCGTAGCCGCCCGGCCGATGGTCGAAGCCGGCGACGAGCCGGCGCAGCAGCCACGTGGCGGTCGGACCGAGCACGGAGAGCCAGAACTGCTCGACGTAGGCCGAGCGTGGATCGTGACCGCGACGGTCGACGACCGGGTCGTCCCACGGCGACACCTGGACGCGGATGGGCAGCGGGTCGCCGACGAGGTGAGCGGGTACGGGTGACATGGGACCTCCCGAGAGGGCGGGTCGGTGATGGGGGAGTCGGCACCCGCCATGGGTGTCGCGTGGAGGCGGAAAGGGAAACGGCGAGACTGGAGCGATGGAGCTGGTCGACACGGTCCGGGAGTGGGTGGCGGAGGCCGAGCGGATCACCGTGCTCACCGGTGCCGGCATCTCGACGGACTCCGGCATCCCCGACTTCCGCGGTCCGCAGGGCGTGTGGACGAAGAACCCGGCGGCGGAGAAGACGGCGACGATCCAGCACTACCTCGCCGACCCGGACGTGCGCCGGCTGGCGTGGCGCAACCGGCTGGCGACGCCCGCGTGGACCGCCGAGCCGAACGCCGGCCACCGCGCGGTCGTCGAGCTGCAGCGCCAGGGACGGCTGCACGCCGTCGTCACCCAGAACATCGACGGCCTGCACCAGAAGGCGGGGCTGGCCGCCGAGCTGGTGGTCGAGGTGCACGGCACGATCTGGTGGTCGCGGTGCTGGGACTGTCAGGACCGCCGGCCGATGGCCGAGACGCTCGACCGCGTGCGCGCCGGCGAGGAGGATCCGCCGTGCCTGGTGTGTGGCGGGATCCTGAAGAGCGACACGATCTCGTTCGGCCAGTCGTTGGTGCCGGAGGTCATCGATCGTGCGCTCTCGGTCAGCGAGGAGTGCGACCTGCTGCTCGCCGTCGGCTCGACGCTGAGCGTCTACCCGGCGGCCAATTGCGTGCCGGCGGCGAAGTCGAACGGCGCTCGCATCGTGATCGTCAACGCCGGCCCGACCGAGATGGACGGGCTCGCCGACGCCGTCCTCAACGGCCCCATCGGCGACCTCCTGCCGGCGATCGTCGCTGCCTGATCTGGAATCCCGACCGGAGCGGTAGGCTTTCGGGGTATGGCGAACTTCCGCGATCTGCTGGCGGCCGCCAAGGCCGAGATCACCGAGGTCGACACAGCCGGCGCCGCCGAGGCGATCGACGCCGGTGCTCGCGTCCTCGACGTGCGCGAGCCCGACGAGTACGACGCCGGCGCACTGCCCGGAGCCCTGCACATCCCCCGTGGCCACCTCGAGTCGCAGGTCGAGTCGAAGTTGACCGACAAGTCGGCACCCGTGGTCGTCTACTGCGCCGGTGGCGTGCGCTCGGCGTTCGCGGCGCGGACGTTGCAGGAGCTCGGCTACACCGACGTCGTCTCGATGGACGGTGGGTTCGGCCGGTGGAAGGACGAGGGCCGGCCGTGGCAGCAGCCCGTCGTGCTCACCCCAGACCAGCGCAACCGCTACATGCGCCACCTGCTCCTGCCCGAGGTCGGCACCGAGGGCCAGGTCAAGCTGCTCGACTCCAAGGTCCTCCTGCTCGGTGCCGGCGGGCTCGGCTCACCGGCGGCGCTCTACCTCGCCGCTGCCGGCGTCGGCACGATCGGCATCGTCGACATGGACGAGGTCGACGCCTCCAACCTGCAGCGCCAGATCCTCCACAACCTCGACCGCGTCGGCGACCGCAAGGTCGACTCGGCGAAGAAGACGCTCGTCGCACTCAACCCCGACGTCGACGTCGTCACCTACGACACGCGGCTGTCGGCCGACAACATCCTCGACATCCTCGAGGGCTACGACGTGGTCGTCGACGGCGCCGACAACTTCCCGTCGCGCTACCTCCTCAACGACGCCAGCGTGAAGCTCGGCATCCCCGTCGTGCACGGGTCGATCTTCCGCTTCGAGGGCATGGTCAGCGTGTTCCATCCGCTGCATGGCCCGACCTACCGCGACATGGTGCCCGAGCCGCCGCCGGCCGAGTTGGCGCCGAGCTGCGCCGAGGCAGGCGTGCTCGGCGTGCTGCCGGGGATCGTCGGCTCGATCCAGGCGCTGGAGGCGATCAAGGTGCTGCTCGGTCTCGGCGAGCCGCTGATCGGTCGCATCCTGACGATCGACACGACGGACATGTCGTTCCGCACGTTCAACCTCAAGCCCGACCCCGCCAACGTCGTCACCTACGACAACCGCGAGCGCATCGAGATCCGCGAGCTCGACGGCCTGTGCGCGCCCTGGCTGGCTGAACACTGACTCACTCGAGTCACGCAGCCTGGACGACCGGGCCAGACGACGTCGACGACGAGACCCGAGTGGTCGCTCGCCCGCACGCCGGTCAGCGGCGTGTGGAACGCCAGTGCCGTCGACAGGATGCGCCCGGCGCTGTCACGGCGCTGGAACGGATCGCCGACGAACACGTAGTCGATCCGCTTCCGCGGGACGTTCATCGAGGCGGCGATCGGGTTGTCGCGCCAGCCCTGCGTGTCGCCCGGCCCGTCGCCGGCGACCCGCCACGCGTCCTGGTAGTAGGTGGTCCGACCGTCGAGGGCGCTGAGCCCGCAGAGGAAGCGGATCTCGTCGCTCTCCGGCTCGGCGTTGAAGTCGCCGCAGAGGATCGCCGGCATGGCATCCCGCTTGGCTCCGATCGCCGGGCTGTCGTCGCGGTCGCCGCGGGCCGCGCGGACGATCTCGTCGATCACCGCCACCTGCAGCTGACGGTGCAGGCCGTGCGTCGGTGCCGGCGCCAGGTGGCAGGCGAACACGTCGAGGCCGGCGGTGCGGGCGTGGAGGAGCTCCCACGGCACGCCCGCCACGACCGGGTTGTCGTCCGGTTGCGTCGGCAGGCGATGGTAGGCGTGGTCGTCGATCGGCCAGCGCGACAGCACGGCGGAGCCGAAGCGCATGCTGCGGTCCGGCCAGAAGTGCTCGCTGAACGGCGCTCCGCCGAACGCCCAGTGGTAGGCGAGCTCCGACGCCTGCGTCGACGATCCACCCCGCCGTGTTCTGGTTGCCGTCGTCCTCCCAGACCTCCTCCAGGCAGACGACGTCGGGCCGCAGCCGGCGCAGCCAGGCGACGATCTCGTGGCGGCGCTCGTCCCAGCGCGGCTCGAGCAGCGACCCGACGTTGAGCTGGGCGACGCGCAGCACACCTTCCGGCACGGCGTCGTTCTATCCGACACAGATCGGGTAGTCGCGTGCGGTATGAGCGATCCGAACCTGCCCCCGCCGATCGTGCCCGACCCGGATGGCCCCGACGTCCCGCCGAACCCGGACAACCCGCCGCCGACGATTCCGGAGCCGCTGCCGAGCGAGTGAGGACATTTCAGCTGACGTAGCGGTCCACCGCCGCCGGCGCCAGCACCTCGTCGATGACCAGCACGGCGGCGCCGACGACGCCCGACAGGTCGCCGGCTGCAGCCGGCACGATGTGCAGCTGCGCCGTCGCCAGTGGGAGCGATCGGCGGTAGACGATCTCGCGCACGCCGGCGAGCAGCGGGTCGCCCGCCTCGCCGACGGTCCCGCCGACGACGATCACGCTCGGGTTGAGCAGGCTGACGGCGCTCGCCAGCACCTCGCCGATCGTCCGCCCGGCCTCGCGCAGCAACCGGTTGGCGAGCGCCGATCCGCCGCGGGCGAGGGCGACGACGTCGTGGCTGGTCACGGCGTCGACACCGGCCGCGCGCAGCCGACCGGCGATCGCCGGGCCACTGGCGACGGCCTCGAGGCAGCCGACGTTGCCGCACCGGCAGACGGCGTCGACGTCGTGGGGCACCTGGATGTGGCCGAGGTCGCCGGCAGCGCCCTGCGCGCCGCGCCGCAACGCGCCGTCGCTGATGATCCCGCTGCCGATCCCCGTCGCCACCTTGACGAACATCAGGTGGGCGACGTCGGCGAACCGCATCGAGTGCTCGCCGATGGCCATGACGTTGACGTCGTTGTCGACGACGATGGCGACCGGGCCGAGTGCGTCGAGCACGAAGCCGGGCACGTCGAAGCCGTCCCAGCCGGGCATGATCGGCGGGTTCGTCGGTCGCCCGGTGGCGTGCTCGACCGGGCCGGGAACGCCGATGCCGACGCCGGCGAGATCGCTCGGCGTCCGGCCGGTCGTCGTCACGAGTCGGCGACCGTGCTCGACGACCCAGCCGAGCACGGCGTCGGGGCCGAGGGCGATGTCGAGGTCGACGATCTCGTCGGCGAGCACCGTCGCCGCCAGGTCGGTGACGGCGAGGCGGACGTGGGTCGCCCCGATGTCGGCGGCGAGCACGACGCGAGCTGCCGGATTGAAGGCGAACTGCGCCGGCGGGCGGCCGCCGGTCGACGTCGCCTCGCCGGCTGAACCGACCAGCGCGCTCGCCAGCAGTGCGTCGACTCGTTGGGCGATCGTCGAGCGGCCGAGGCCGCTGACGGCTGCCAGTTCGCTCCGGGTGCGGGGCACGCCGTCGCGCATGTATTGCAGCAGGGAGCCGGCGCCGTGCACGCTGCTCAGTGAAACACACGCACCTTCTGCTTGACAACCGGCAGAAGTTGGTGTCAGGGTCGCGATGACAAGGGGCTCCTGGACCAACCAGGGGGAGGACGGCCGTATCACCGGCCGAGCAAGGAGACCAGACGACATGAGGACCAAGAGGTTCGGCGTCGCCATCGCCGCGGTGGCCGCGCTCACGATGGCCGTCGCGTGCGGCGACGACGACGATGACGACGGCGGTGCCGCCGACACCGAGGCGCCGGCGGCGGCGCACCGACGCCCCGGCCGGGACCGAGGCACCCGCCGGGACCGAGGCGCCGGCCGGCACCGAGGCACCGGCTGGGACCGGCGGCGGTGGCGAGGGCGAGTACGTGATCGGTGTGAGCAACACCCTCGCCGGCAACGGCTGGCGGGAAGAGATGATCTGCGCCGTCAAGGCCGAGTCGCTCGCCAGCGGCCAGGTCAGCGAGGTCATCGCGATCTCCAAGAACGGCGGACCGACCGACCAGATCACCGACCTGCAGAACCTGATCTCGCAGGGCGTCAACGCGATCATCGTCAACCCGTCCGACCGCGAGCAGCTCAACCCGGTCATCGAGGAGGCGATCGCCCAGGGCATCGTCGTCGTCGCCGTCGACCAGGCCGTCACGGCCGAGGGTGCCTACGTCGCCAGCAACGACCAGGTCGCCTACGGACGGCTCGGCGCGCGAGTGGCTCGCCGACAGCCATCGGCGGCGAGGGCAGCGTGCTGTACATGCGGGGCATCGACGGCGTCCCCGCCGACGCCGACCGCGACGACGGGCTTCTCACGAGGTGATGGCCGAGTACCCGGACATCGAGCTCAAGGAAGTGTTCACCAACTGGGACTCCGACCGAGGGCGGCAACATCGCCGTGCAGGAGTTCACCGCCGCCGACTACGACGGCGTGTGGACGTCGGGCATCGACTACACCGTCGTCAACGCCTTCGAGACCGCCGGCAAGGAGCCGGTTCCGGTCGTCGGCGCCGACAACAACGGCTTCATCAGGCAGCTGCTCGACGGCACACCCGGTGCAGCCGTGACCAACCCCGCCGTGATCGGTGGCGTCGGCACGAACCTCGCCCTGCGCGTGCTCAACGGCGAGGAGGTCGAGCAGACCACGCTGCTGACGCCGGAGGTGTGGGACCTGGAGAACAACCAGGCCGAGCTCGAGGAGAACTACTTCCCGAGCGACCGTGACGACGCGTTCAGCTCCGCCGTCACCGTCGAGGGCTACACCACGTACGACCCCCAGCAGCTGCTCGACTGCAAGGGCCCTGGCGAGTGACCTGACCCGTCCCATCCGAGTGTTGGGATCATCGGAGTGCTGGGTGCGCGGACGTCGCGCACCCAGCACTCGGACGAACTGCGATGACCACTCCACTTCTCGAGGCGACGGCGGTGGCCAAGGCGTTCGGGCCGGTCGTCGCCCTGCGCGCCGTCGACCTCACGGTGCGGCCCGGCGAGGCGCACGCCCTGCTCGGGGCCAACGGCGCCGGCAAGTCGACGATGGTCAAGATCCTCACCGGCGTGCTGCGCGCCGATGCCGGCACGATCGCCCTGCACGGCCGGCGACCGAGCTGCGCCGGCCGAGCGACGCCCGGGCCGCCGGGCTGGCGCCTGTGTTCCAGGATCCCGCGCTGGCCCCCGACCTCACCGTCGCCCAGAACCTGCGCCTGTCGGGCGCCGACATCGGCGCGGTGCGTGCCGAGCTGGCCGCGATGGACCTCGACGGCCTCGACCTCGACGAGCAGGTCGCGCGACCTGCCGCTGCCGTTCCTGCGCATGCTCGACCTCGCCAGGGCGCTGGCGTTCGACCCGCAGCTGCTCGTGCTCGACGAGATCACCGCCGCCCTGCCGCCCGACCTCTCCGACCGCGTCTTCGCCGTGATGCAGCGGTGGAAGGAGCGCAACCGGTCGGTGCTCTTCATCTCCCACCGCCTGGCCGAGGTGCGCGCCCACTGCGACATGTGCACGGTGCTCCGCGACGGGCGCGACGTCGCGTCGTTCGTGCCCGGCGAGGGCGGCGAGGCGCAGATCGTGTCGGCCATGCTCGGCGAGGCCGCCACCGTCGTCCGTGACGAGGTGCGCGACGCGGACGACGGCGCTGGCAACCGACCAGCGGCCGATCCTCGAGGCCGAGAACGTCGGCGCCGGGCGCCAGCTCGACGACGTGTCGCTCGCCGTGTCGCGCCCGGCGAGGTGCTCGGGCTCGTCGCCCTCGAAGGGCAGGGACAGGAGACGCTCTTCGACATCCTCGCCGGCAACCTCAAGGCGGACCGCGGCCGGCTGCTGATCGACGGCGAGCACGGTCAAGGCGCGGCACCCCTTCGACGTCATCCGCAAGGGCGTCGTCCTCGTCCCCGCCGACCGACTGCACGCCCTGCTGCCGCAGCGGTCGATCCGCGAGAACATCGCCGCTCCGCTGTTCAACCGCGTAGCCAAGTGGGGGCCGATCAACGGCCGCGAGGAGCGCCGGCGCGTCCAGGAGGCCGTCGACCGGCTGTCGATCGACACGCGCGCGGCGAGCCAGGTGCGGCGGCTGTCGGGCGGCAACCAGCAGAAGGTGACGATCGCCCGCTGGCTGGCACGGGGCCTGCGCGTGATGCTGCTGTTCGACCCGACGCGGGGGATCGACGTCGGCACCAAGCACCAGGTGTACGACCTCGTCCGCGCGCTCGCCGACGAGGGGGCGGCGATCGTCATGTTCACCAGCGAGCTGCGCGAGGTGGCGATGGTCTGCGACCGCTCCGCGGTGCTGCACAACGGGCGCATCGTCGCCGAGCTGCCGCCCGACGCGGGCGAGACCGCGCTGCTCTCCGCGGCCCACGGGTTGGAGGCGGCGTCGTGATCACCATGACGAAGCTGCCCGGAGCCGTCGAGCACGTTCTCCCGCTTCGCCCGCCGGCAGGGGTGGACGGTCGGCGTGGCCGTCCTGCTCGTCGTGCTGCTGCTGTGGCGAGGCTCGCAGCTGCCGGACTTCGGCGGCTTCGAGATCAGGACGATCACGGCAGGCACGATGCCGCTCGCCTTCCTCGCCATGGCCCAGGGCGTGATCGTCGTCTCCGGCGGCATCGACCTGTCGGTGGGGGCGATGATGGTCCTCGCCAACTGCCTGTCGGCGCTGTGGATGGAGGATCAGGACCTCGCCGCCTGCCTCGCCTTCGCTGTCCTCGTGCTCGTCGTCACCGTCGCCCTGTCGACGCTGACCGGCCTCATCATCACGGCGTCGGGCGTCCCCGACATCATCGTCACCCTCGCCGCCAGCTTCTTCCTCGCCGGGCTCGCCCTGTTCATCGTGGGTGGCCCGGGCGGTGGCACGTCGCAGGACTTCCAGCGGTTCGTCGCCGGCAGCCTCACCAACCCGTGGCCGTCGGTGCTGTGGGTCGTCGGCGCCTTGGCTCGTCGTGTGGCTGCCGCTCAAGCGCAGCCGACTCGGCCTGGCCATCTACGCCGTCGGCAGCAACCGCACGGCCGCCTTCCTGTCCGGTGTGCGCATCGCCCGACGCGGGTGCTCGCCTACTCGATCGGCGGGCTGTTCGCCGGGTTCGCCGGTCTCGTCGTCACGGCGTCGACCGGCGGGCGGCGAGCCACGGGAGACGATCGGCGCCAACGCCACGCTGAACAGCGTCGCCGCCGTCGTGCTCGGCGGCGTGGCGCTGACCGGCGGCGTCGGCGGGCTCGTCGGACCGGTGCTCGCCGCGGCGTGCCTCACGCTGATCCCGGCGATCATGCTCGGCCTCGGTTGGGACCCGAGCAACGCCGAGACGGCGCGTGGGGTGATCATCATCCTCGTCGTGCTCGTCGCCGGGCTGTTGCAGACACAGGAGGCGGCCGGCGATGAGTGTCGACACGCGCCGAGGCCGTCGAGACGCGTCGACGCGCCATCGCCAGCGAGGCCGCCCGTCCCGGCTGGCGGGTGCGCCTCGCCGAGCAGCCGACGCTCGTGCTCGCCGGCGTCCTCGCCGTGCTCTACGCGATCACGGCGTGGCAGGACGACAGCCTGCTGCGCGTCGCCGGCATCCGCTCGATCCTCCTGCTCGCCTGCCCGCTGGCGATCTTCGCCGCCAGCCAGACGCTGTGCATGCTGACCGGCGGGATCGACCTGTCCGTGGCGATGACCGCCAACCTGGCCGCCTACCTCGCCGCCACCGAGAGCGGGCGGGGGACCGTGCCGGCGCTGGCCATCGCCCTCGGCGTCGGCATCGCCGTCGGGCTGGTCAACGGCCTGGCCATCGGCGTGTTCCGGGTCAACCCGTTGATCATGACGCTGGGCATGGCCAGCATCCTGCTCGGCATCGTCACGGTCGGGCTGCGCGGCTTCCTCGTCGGGTCGACGAACGTGCTCGAGGTCGTCCGCGAGGTCGGCTCCGGGACGTTGTGGGGTCCGCTGCCGAAGAACCTCGTCGTGTGGCTCGTCGTCTCGCTCGCTGCTCGTGCTCGGGCTGCGCTCGTCGGGACTCGGGCGGATGATCTACGCCGTCGGCGACAACCAGATCGCCTGCCGCCTCGCCGGCGTGCGCGTGTGGCAGGTGCTGCTCGCCGTGTACGTGCTGTCCGGGCTGTTCGCCGCCGTCGGCGGGCTGCTGTTCTCCGGCACGACGGGTTCGGTCGGCGTCGACCAGACGAACAGCTATCCTGCTCCCGTCGGTCGCCGCCACGGTGATCGGCGGGACGTCGATCCTCGGCGGCACCGGCGGCTACAGCGGGACGATCCTCGGCGCCTGATCCTCACCGTGCTCAACCGCCTGCTGCTGCGCCTCGACGTGAGCGAGGCGTTCAAGCAGATGCTCTACGGCGTCATCGTGCTCGCCCTCGCCTGGCTGTACGTCCGCCTCACCGGCCAGAAGTCAGGGGAGCGATAGTGCGCGCTGGGGTCATCGGCACCGGGTTCATGGGGCTGGCCCACACCGAGGCGCTGCGCCGGCTCGGCCACGACGTCGTCGGCATCGTCGGGTCGTCGCCGGAGCGGGCGCGGGCGAAGGCGGCGGCGTCGGACGTCCCGCTGCCGCCGGTGTTCGACACGGTCGACGACCTCGTCGCCGCAGCCGATGTCGTGCACGTGACCAGCCCCAACCACGTCCATGCCGAGCACGTGCGCGCGGCGCTCGCCGCCGGCCGGCACGTGGTGTGCGAGAAGCCGCTCGGCGTGTCGTCGGCGGAGACCGCCGAGCTGCTCGCCCTCGCCGAGGCCGCCGGCGTCGTCCACGCCGTGTGCTTCAACATCCGCCACTACCCGCAGAACCAGCACGCCGCCGCGCCTCGTCGCCGGCGGCGCGGTCGGTGAGCCGCGCTTCGTCACCGGGCCGCTACCACCAGGACTGGCTGCTCCTCGACACCGACTGGAACTGGCGCCTGGATGCCGCCCGTCAAGGCGGACTGCGAGCGGTGGCCGACATCGGGTCGCACTGGCTCGACCTCACCCGCTTCGTGAGCGGCCGCCAGGTGATCGAGGTGTTCGCCGACCTGCACACGTTCGTGACCGAGCGCAACCATCCCGTCGGCGACGTCGAGTCGTTCGCCGCCGTCGCCGACGACGTCGAGCGGGTGCGCGAGCACATGGAGAGCGACGATGCGGCGAGCCTGCTGCTGCACTTCGACGACGGCCTCCGTGGCGCCTGCACGATCAGTCAGGTGTCGGCGGGGCGCAGGAACACGATCGAATGGGAGCTGGCCGGGTCGAGTGACGCCCTGGCGTGGGCGTCGGAGGATCCCGAGCGGCTGTGGGTCGGTCATCGCCAGCGGCCCAACGAGCGCATCGAGAAGGACCCGGCGCAGATGCCCGCCGCCTATCCGCCGGGTCACGTCGAGGGCTATCCGGACACGTTCCGCGCCCTGTTCGCCGAGGTCTACCGCGACGTCGCCGCTGGCGTACCGTCGCCGCAGCCGACCTATCCGACGTTCGCCGACGGCCACGACGCCGTGCTGGTGTGCGAGGCGATCAGCGCCTCGGCCCGCTCCGGGACGTGGACGAAGGTCGAACGAACCTGAGAGGAGACGACATGAGAGCTGGGCCTGCTGACCGCCGCCTTCCCCGACACCCCGCTGACCGAGGTCGCCGACTGGGCGTCGGCCAACGGCTTCTCCGATGCTCGAGGTCGCCTGCTGGCCGCGGGCCGACGGTCCGTCGCGGCGCTATGCCGGGGTGTCGCACATCGACTGCGCCAACCTCTCCGACGACGCGGCGAAGGACCTCGTCGGCGACCTCGCCGAGCGGGGCATCGAGATCTCCGGCCTCGGCTACTACCCGAACCCGCTGCACCCCGACCTCGACCACCGCGCCGAGGTCATCGCCCACATCCGGACCGTCGTCGAGGCGGCCGCCAAGCTCGGCGTGCCCGTCGTCAACACGTTCATCGGCAACGACAAGGACAAGCCGCTGAAGGAGAACTTCGCCGAGTTCACCAAGGTCTGGCCGGACATCGTCGCCCATGCCGCCGACCAGGGCGTGAAGATCGCCATCGAGAACTGCCCGATGATCTTCTCCGGCGACGAGTGGCCCGGCGGCAACAACCTGATGCACGCACCGGCGACGTGGCGCGAGGTGTTCGGCTACCTCGACGGCGACACGCTCGGGCTCAACCTCGACCCGTCGCACCTGGTGTGGCAGATGATCGACTACGAGCGCGTCGTGCGCGAGTTCGGCTCGCGGCTGTACCACGTCCACGCCAAGGACATGGAGATCGACCGGGAGGGGCTCTACGACCACGGCGTGCTGTCGGCGGGCATCGGCTGGCAGATCCCTCGCCTCCCCGGCCTCGGCGAGATCCGCTGGGACCGCTTCATCAGCGCCCTGTACAAGGCGGGCTACGACTACTGCGTCGTCGTCGAGCACGAGGACCGCCAGTTCGAGGGCGACGACGCCAAGGTCAAGGCCGGCTTCCTCATCGCCCGCAACGCCGTCGCCCCCTACATCCAGTAACGACCCATCCGAGTATTCGCCATCGGTGACGATGTGCGGATGCGGCCATCCGCACCGATGGCCGAACACTCGGGTGGATCAGACGGTGCGGTCGAGGAACTGGCCGGTCGTCGGGTCCTTGAGGATCAGCTTGCGGCGGCCGTCGGGGAGGTGCTCCTCCTTGATCACGACGAGACCGTCCTCGGACCGCGCCGCCTTGGCGATGCGCGCCGTCGAGCCGTGACGCCAGTCCAGCTCGACCGGCTCCCACTGCCGGCTCGCCGCCGAGCGGAAGCAGGCGTCCATCACGGCGTTGACGACGTAGCCGTCGTAGAACGTCTCCACCGGCTGGCGGCCCTGGTCGATGGCGTCGAACATGTCGGTGAACATGTCGACGTAGCCGAGCTCGCCGACCTCGTCGCCGACGGGGAACAGCCAGCCGCTCTCCGTCTCCGCCTTCTCGGCGACGTACCCGCCGCCCTCGCCGCTGGAGAACATCTCGAACCCCGTGCGCAGGAAGTGGTTCGTCCAGATCGTGCCCTCGGTGCCGGCGACCTCGTCGCGCAGGTCCATCCCGCCGCGGAACGTCCAGCTGACCTCGAACTGTCCGATGGCGCCGCTCTCGAAGCGGATGAGGGCGATGGCGTTGTCCTCGGCGTCGATCGGGTGGACGAGCGTGTCGGCCCAGCACATCACCTCGACCGGACGGTTGCCCTTGCCGACGTACGCCCTGATGATCTCGATGCAGTGGCAGCCGAGGTCGACGATGCACCCGCCGCCGGCCTGGCCGGCGTCCCAGAACCACGCGCTGTGCGGCCCCGGGTGTGTCTCCCGGCTGCGCACCCACATCACGTCACCGATCGCGCCGGCGCGCACCGAGGCCAGCGCCTTCAGCGTCTTCGGCGTGTACACCAGATCCTCGAGGTAGCCGGCGAACACGCCCGCTGACTCGACGACGTCGAGGATCTCCTTCGCCTCGGCCGCCGATCGCGCCAGCGGCTTCGTGCACAGCACCGGCTTGCCGGCCGCGGCCGCGGCGGCGATCGCCTCGGCGTGCATGTGGTTGGGCAGGCCGACGATGACCGTGTCGACATCGGGGTGCTCGACGGCATCGGCGATGCTCGTCGTCGCGTGCGTCACGCCCCATCGCTCGCGGAACGCCTCGCCGCGCTCGACGGATCGGGAGTACACGACCTCGACCCGGTCGCGACCGCGCCGTCCGTTGAGCGTCATCGTGTAGAAGTCGCCGATCAGCCCGGTGCCGAGCATCGCCACGCGGTGTCCGTCCATGGGTGGATTCAAGCACAGCGGGTTTCTGCGCCAACGGTGGCGGGTACGGGCGGCCGTGTCGATCTCCACCGTCGACGGCCTCGAGCCCGACACCGACCGGCAGCTGCGCAGACGCAAGATGTGGTACGGCACGACGACGCTGTTCCTCGTCGCCGTGATGGCGCTCGGGGTCGTCGACGCGTTCGGCTGGGCCGACACGTACGGTGTCGACAGCGCCCACGTCGAGGCCAGCGGCGGCGGCTACGAGCTGTCGGTGTGGTACGGCACGGTGTCGCGGCCGGCGCTGGCGACGCCGTTCGAGATCACGGTGCGGCGCGAGGGCGGGTTCGATGCGCCGGTCACGCTCGCCGTCGACAGCGACTACCTCGAGATGTGGGACGAGAACGGGCTGGTGCCGGCGCCGTCGGCCGAGACGACTCGCGGCACCTGGGTGCAATGGGAGTTCGACCCACCACCGGAGGGTGACGTGCTCACCGTGTTCTACGACGCGCGCATCGAGCCGGCGGCGCAATCGGGTCGCGACGGGGCGGTCGCCGTGCTCGAGGACGGCGAGCCGGTGGTGTCCGTCGAGTTCCACACGAGGGTGCTGCCGTAGTGGAGATCATCCTGCGCTCGACGGTGGTGTTCGGCTTCCTCTTCCTGCTCACCCGCGGCATGAAGCGGCGCACGCTGGCCGACCTCGCCCCGTTCGAGCTGCTCCTGCTCGTCACGCTCGGCGACATCGTCCAGCAGGGTGTGACGCAGGAGGACTACTCGCTCACCGGCATGGTCCTCGCCACGTCGACGTTCGCCTTCTGGATCTCCGTGCTGTCGTACATCACGTGGCGCTCCCGTCGCATCGGGGCCATCGTCGACGGGGTCCCGCTCGTGATCGTCAAGGACGGCCAGCCGATCGAGCGCACGCTCGCCGTCGAGCGGCTGCCCCTCGACGAGGTCCTCGAGGCCGCCCGCCAGCGCGGCATCGCCAGCCTCGACCGGGTCGCCCTGGCGGTGCTCGAACCGACCGGGCGCATCTCGTTCATCGAGCGCGACGACGAGGAGGCTGCCGAGGACTGATCACGGGGCGACCGTCGAGGTCGTGGTCGTCGTCGTGGTCGTCGTCGTGGTCGTCGTCGATGTGGTCGACGTGCTCGACGTCGGCGGCGACGTGGTGGTCGTCGTCGTCTCCTCGACGGTGGTCGACGTTGTCGACGTCGTCGTCGTCTCCGCCGGTGCGTCGGGGAGGGCGGCGGTGAGGAACTGCAACCGGTAGCGATCCGGTTGCGGCCACGCGTCGCGCAGCATGTCGCGCGCGTTCTGCGACACGCTGACCACGAGCGCGCCGTCGTGCAGCCACGGCATCAGGTGGGCGTGGTAGGTGTTCATCAACGGATCGTCGCCGCGCGGCGAGAGGCGGCGCCGTTGCGCCGTCGTCCACGGCCCGGCCGGGTTGGCTGCCACGTCGATCACCAGCTCGTCGCCCCAGTACCCGTCGACCTTCGTCGCCGCGACCCAGCGACCGCCGAGGAAGCGCGGCTGCATCGGGTTCTCGGCGTGGAAGCGGTCGACGATCGGCACGGCGGCCGCCGGGTCGGTGCTCCAACCCGACGACGTGCGGTACTCCGGCGAGGCGTCGAGCTGGCCGCGGGGCACCCGGGCGAGGTACATCTCGGTGGCCGAGCACGGACACGCCCAGTAGCCGCCCTGGCGCTCGAGGTTCTGGTCGAACGTGTTGCCGAACAGGTAGCTGTGCTCATCGTCGCTGGCCACGGCGAACCCGTACACCGGCTCGACGCCTGCGGCGGGTGCCGGCCGGAACGCCAGCCGGGACAGCGTCGAGGCGTCGTACGTCGCCAACCACGTCCGCGCCGGCACCCATCCGAGCCCGTCGGGCGGTGTGGGGTCCGCCGTCTTGGCCATCTCCACCCAGAACACGTGCAGGCGACCGTCGACCGTCTCCCCGCCGAGCGGCCAGAACCACCGGCTGAGCGGCTGCTCGCCGGTCCCCGTCTCGAACGACTGCGGTGCCGCTGCCGTCCCGCGGTGGAGCAGCGTGAAGCAGTTGCCCTGCTGGACCATCGCCGTGTTGTGGGCGAACGCCGATTGGTCGAGGCGCGGAGGCAGTGGCGCTGTGGTCGATGAAGGTGTCCTGGAACAGCCACAGGTGGCGGTCGCCGCCGAGCGGATAGACGTGCTGGTAGTCGTGGCCGACCACCGGGCCGATGCGGGCGCGGAAGAAGGCGTCGAGCGCGCTCGCCGACGTGCCGTCGGCGCACCCGGCGTCCGTCGACAGGTGACCCGACGCCGTCATCCGCGTCGGGAAGGCTGCCGGTCCGGCCGGCGGCGACGCGGAGACGGCGGCGGGGATCGGCCGGGCGACGACCGCCGCCGGCGCCGGCGCGGGGGCCGGCGCCACGGGCGGCGGCGGTGGTGGTGGTGGCGTCAGCGGAACGAGCGGCGCAACGATCGACGTGGCGGGCACCGGTGCGGTCGTGCTGGTTGGCGCGCCGGGGTCCGCATTGCCGACGACGGCGGTCTGTTGCGGTGCGGGCGGTGGCTCGGTCGTCGTCGTGACCGTCGACGGCTCGGTTGGCACCGGCGGCTCCCGCTCCGTGCGGATCGCGGTCGGCTCGTCGGGACGCCCGGCGGTCACGATCGACACGAGCAGCGCGCACGCCAAGCTGATCGCCGCAACGGTGAGCACCCGTCGCGACCGAGAGGGCTGTCCCGGTACCGGGTCGGTGTCGATCTCGACGTTCATGACGGGTCGGGCGCCGCCAGTTCGGCGGCGAGCTCTTCGCGCTCCTGGAACACGACGCCGGCGAGCACGAGGGCGATGCCTCCGAGCTCGACGGGCGACGGGCGCTGGTCGAGGACGAGCCAGCCGATGACGACGGCGGTGACGGGCAGCAGGGCGAGCAGCAGCGAGAAGCGGCGGACGGGGATGCGCCGCAGGACGTACTGGTCGATGCCGTAGCCGATGGCGTTGGAGAACACGCCGACGAGCAGGCAGGCGAGCAGCAGACGTGGTGATCCCCACACGTCACCGCTGCCGGGGGCGCCGAACGGGGTGAGGGCGACGGCACCGATGGCCAGGCCGACTCCGAGGCCGGAAACGCCCGGGCGCTGCCGCGCCACCCGCGACCCGACGAGGATGTAGGCGGCCCAGCACGCCGAGGCGGCGAGGAGGAAGCCGATCCCGGCGGCGTTGCCGTCGAGCTCGAGGCCACCGAGCACCACCACGCCGGTCGCCGCCAACGCCAGGGCATACGCGTTGCGTCGTGTCCTCGTCATCGCCGCCGCCACGGCGATCGGCCCGATGAACTCGATGGCCACGCTCTTGCCGAGGTCGGTGCGGTCGATGGCCAGGTAGAAGAACGTGTTCATCGCCGCCGTGGCGATGCCGAAGATCGCCGCCGCGCCGAGCTCTGCTCGTGTCCAGCCGCGCCAGAACGCGCCGCACACGGCGAGCACGGCGATGGCCGCCCCGATCATCCGCAGCCACGCCACGGTCTGCGGGGCGACCTCGTCGAAGAGCAGGACGGCGATCGCCGCCCCGACGTACTGGGCGATCGCCGCGAGGACGAACAGCGCCTCGGGCGATGCGGTGTCGAGGTACCGGGTGACCGGTCCCGGTGCGGCGGGCGCCGCCGGACGCGCCCGCGCCGTGACGATCGGTCGGCTCGCCTTTCGGCTCGCCTCCTGCGTCACTCGAACAGTTCGGGATCGGTGCGACAGATCTCCTGCCAGAGCGGCTGGAAGCTGAACCAACCGGCGAGCGGGAACCCCGTCTGCTGGGCGGTGTAGGACGCGAACTCGTGGCGGATGTGCTTGGGCTCGCCGGCCGCCATCGCCATCAGCTGCGCCTGGCAGGACCGCTCCATCGAGACGAACCAGAACACCGCCTCGTCGACGGTCTGGCCGACGGTGAACAGGCCGTGGTTCTGGTGGATCGCCGCCTTGCCGGTCGGGAACGCGGCGGCGAGCTGCTTGCCGGCCTCGACCTCGAACACGACGGCGCCGCCCTGCTCGGTGATGACGGTGTGGTCGTCGTAGAAGATGCAGGCGTCCTGGGTCAACGGGGCGAGGGGGATCCCCAGCGACGCGAACGACTTGCCGTACGGCGAGTGCGAGTGCGCCGCGGCGACGACGTCGGGCCGGGCGCTGTGGATCGCCGAGTGGATCACGAACGCGGCCCGGTTCACCGGCTGGTCGCCGTAGACGACGTCGCCGTCGTGGTTGACGAGGATGAGGTCGCTGACGCGCATGTGGCGGAAGCTGAGACCGAACGGGTTGACCCAGAAGTGGTCGGGGAACTCGGGATCGCGGACGGTGATGTGACCGGCGACGCCCTCGCCGAAACCGAAGCGACCGAAGATGCGCAGGGCGCCGGCGAGCTTCTGCTTGCGGTGGAGGCGCTCCTCCTCGACGGTGGCGAACGTCTCCGGGCCCTGCAGGCTCACCTGCTTCGGCGTCAGCTCGACGCCGTCGATCGTCTTGGTGGACTGCTCGGTGACGGTCATGGGGGAAGGGTACCCCTCGCCCGGCTGCGGGAGAATGGCGGCGTGAACCGCATCGTCAGCCCGAACGACATCGCCCCGCCTGCCGCCCGCTACGCCCACGGCGTGCTCACCGAGGGTGCCGGGCGGCTGCTGCACACGGCGGGCGTGGTCGGGGTCCGCGCCGACGGCTCCGTCCCCGACGATCTCGCCGGGCAGGCCGCCGTCGTGTGGGAGAACATCACCGCGATCCTCGGCGAGGCGGGGATGGCGGTGACCGACATCGTGTCGATGACCACCTACGTCGTCGCCGGCGAGGACCTCGCGCCGGTGATGGCGGCTCGCGACGCGGCGGTGGGCGACCACCTCGCCGCCTCGACGCTCGTCACCGTCCCGGCGCTGGCCCGCCCGGCCTGGCGCGTCGAGGTCGCCGTCGTCGCCGCATCCTGAGTCCAGTCGAGTGTTCGACGCCATCCGAGTGTCCCAGGTGCGGCGTCCGCACCCCCGACACTCGGATCGACGGGAACACTCGGGTGCGCCGTCCTGCTAGGAACGGCGGCGATGGACGCCTACACACCGACACCAGCGGACAAGTTCTCCTTCGGGCTGTGGACCGTCGGCTGGCAGGGCGTCGACGTGTTCGGCACGGCGGTCCGTCCGCCGCTCGAACCGACCGACGCCATCCTCCGCCTCGCCGACCTCGGCGCCTACGGCATCAGCTTCCACGACAACGACGTGTTCCCGTTCGGCTGCCCGGCGGACGAGCGCGAGCGCAACGTCAAGAAGCTCCGCCGGGCACTCGCCGACACCGGGCTGTGCGTCCCGATGGTGACGACCAACCTCTTCTCGCATCCCGTGTTCCGTGACGGCGGGTTCACCAACAACGACCGCGACGTGCGCCGGTTCGCCATCCGCAAGGTCGCCGACAACCTCGACCTCGCCGCCGAGCTCGGTGCCAGCACGTTCGTCGCGTGGGGTGGGCGAGAGGGCGCCGAGTCCGGCGCGGCCAAGGACGTGCGCACCGCCCTCGACCGCTACAAGGAGGCGTTCGACGTCCTCGGTCAGTACGTCATCGACCGCGACTACCCGATCGTGTTCGCCCTCGAGCCGAAGCCGAACGAGCCACGCGGCGACATCCTCCTGCCGACCGTGGGACACGCGCTGGCGTTCATCGAGGCGCTCGAGCACCCCGAGCTCGTCGGGCTCAACCCGGAGGTCGGGCACGAGGAGATGGCCAGCCTCAACTTCGCCCACGGCCTGGCCCAGGCGCTGTGGCACGGCAAGCTGTTCCACGTCGACCTCAACGGTCAGCACGGGCCGCGCTACGACCAGGACCTGCGCTTCGGCGCCGGCAACGCGCGTGGCGCGTTCTGGACCGTCGACATCCTCGAGTCCGGCGGCTACGACGGTCCCCGGCACTTCGACTTCAAGCCGCCGCGGACCGAGGACATCGAGGGGGTCTGGGTGTCGGCCGCTGCGTGCATGCGCAACTACCTGATCCTCAAGGCCAAGGCGGCGGCGTTCCGCAGCGACCCTGAGGTCGAGCAGGCACTCCGCGACGCGCGTGTCGACCAGCTGGCCGTCCCCACGCTTGCCGACGGCGAGACGATCGCCACCCTGCGCGCCGAGCCGTTCGATCCCGATGCCGCAGCGCAGCGCGGGATGGCCTTCGAGCGTCTCGACCAGCTCGCCCTCGAGCACCTCTACGGCACGCGATGACTGCGTTCCCCGGCCACGCAGGCCGTTGCTGGACGTTCGCTCGCTGGCGCTCGCTCACTCGCGAGCTCGAGAGTCTTCTCCGTTGACACTGGTCGCCGGCGTCGACTCGTCCACCAGCGCGACCAAGGTCGAGGTCCGTGATCTCGACGACGGGCGAGTCGTGGCGACGCGGCGCTCGGCCGCACTCACCGACGCAGCCGCCGAGGTCGGAGCAGGACCCCGCCGGTTGGTGGGAGGCGTTCGAGGGCGCCTGGTCCGATGCGGGCGCACCACCGGTGGCGGCGATCGCCGTCGCCGGCCAGCAGCACGGCATGGTCGCCCTCGACGCCGACCGGGAGGTGATCCGCCCGGCGAAGCTGTGGAACGACACCGAGTCGGCGGCCGACGCGGCGTGGCTGCTCGACCACCTCGATGGTGGACCGGCGGCGTGGGCCGCGGCGTGCGGCTCGGTGCCCGTCGCCGCCTTCACGATCACCAAGCTGTCGTGGCTGCACCGCAAGGAACCGGCGTCGTGGGAGCATCTCGCCCACGTCGTGCTGCCCCACGACTGGCTGACGTTCCGCCTCACCGACCGCCTCGTCACCGATCGTGGCGACGCCTCGGGCACCGGCTACTGGTCGCCGGCGACCGGCGCCTACCGGTTCGACCTGCTCGGCATCGTCGACGCCGACCGCGACTGGTCGATCGCCGTGCCGGAGGTCCTCGGTCCGTTCGATCGGGCAGGGGAGTGGCGTGGCGCCGTCGTCGCCCCGGGCACGGGCGACAACATGGCCGCCGCGTTGGGTGTCGGGCTGCGGCCCGGCGACGTCGCCGTCTCGATCGGCACGTCCGGCACCGTGTACACGATGAGCGAGGGGCCGACGGCGGACGACACCGGTGCGGTTGCCGGCTTCGCCGATGCCACCGGACGGTTCCTCCCCCTCGTCTGCACGCTGAACGCGACGAAGGTCACCGAGGCCGCCCGCCGACTCCTCGGCGTCGACCACGCCACCTTCGACGAGCTGGTGCTGGAGGCGCCGCCCGGCGCACGGGGGCTGACGCTGTTGCCATACCTCGACGGCGAGCGCACACCGAACCGGCCGGACGCGACCGGCGTGCTGGGCGGGCTGCGCGCCGACGTCGACCGCGCCGACCTCGCCCGGGCGTCCGTCGAGGGCGTGATCTGCGGGTTGCTCGACGGGCTCGACGCCCTCGCCGCGTTCGCCCCGTGCGACGGCCGGCTCGTCGTGGTCGGCGGAGGCGCCCGCTCGGCTGGCTACCGCCGAGTGCTCGCCGACCTGACCGGACGGGCGGTGGTCGTGCCGCGCTGCCGACGAGCACGTCGCGGCCGGGGCGTGTGTCCAGGCCGCGGCCGTGCTCACGGACACCGACCCGTCGGCGCTCGCCGACGCGTGGGGGCTCGGTGCCGGCGACGTCGTCGAGCCTGGTCCGGGCAACGCCGCGGCCGACGACGTGCGCGCGGCGTACGCGGCGTTGCGTGACGCCTGATCAGGTGCACAGGCGGGCGATCGGCACGACCACGGTCAACTGCGTTCCGGCAGGGATGGACGCGCCGTTGGCGTAGGTGACGGTGGAGTCGTTGGAATCGACGACGGCGGAGATGTACTCGCTGCCGACGCCGTTCGGCCGGCAGGGCCGGGCGACCGCCGTGACCGGCAGTCCAGCGCTGCACAGCGCGTCGACGCCGTGTGACCAGTACTGCCCGATGGCGTTCCACCCGGTCACGGGCGGTCCAGGGACGGTCGTGCTCGTCGATGTGGTCGTGGCCGCGGTGGTCGTCGTGGCACCTGGCGTGGTGGTCGTCGGGCTCGGCTCGGGCGGCACCGGCGGGCGGAGGGGATCTGGCCGATGCTGACGCCGGTGCTCACCGAGGCGACGAACGTCCCGGGCGTGGACGGGTCCGGGCGAGCGAGCCAGGGCTCGAGACCGGCGATCCGGACCCTGAACTCGGCATGGGCCCCGGGGACCGTCGCCGTGAAGTCGAAGAAGCAGTTCCACTGCTCACCACCGTTGGCCATGTCCACCCAGCGGCTGGCGACCACCGAGCCCGTCCGATCTCCTGGTTGACGACCGGGTCGAGGATGCTGACGGGCGCGCCGACGGCGAGGCCGGCGGTCGAGCCGCCCTTGGGGTCGGGCCAGCCGACACACGTGCCGTCACTCAGCCGCACGGCCTCGGAGAACGGATCGGTCTGCGTGAACGGTGGGCCGGCCGCCTCGACGCCGCCGAGGGCGCCGGCGATGGCGCTGCCGGTGACCGTGCCCGGGGTCCCCGCAACGGCCGTCGACGTCGGCGCCACGGTCGTCGTCGTGGACGAGGTGTCGGGTGCGGTAACGTCGTCGACGAGGTGGCGGGCGACGACTCGGCGGTGGACTCCGTGCTCGCTGACGGTGTGGTCGACGGGTCGCCGGCCTCGCGGCTGCTCGAACAGGCGGCCAGCAGCACGACCGCGCCGGCGATGACTCCTCCTCCCGTCTCATCGCCCGAGTGTCGCACGCCTCGGTCACCGTCCTGCTGGCAGGTGCCGGCAGAACGGTGACGAAGGCGTTTTTGGTTCAGGCGGTGACGAGGTCCTCGAGGCGGTTCATCGAGACCTGCATGCCGCCCTCCATGCCCGGAGTGGAGGTGGCCGTCGCGGTGCTCCTTCGTGACGTGCCGCACGAGGGTCGACATCGTCGTGACGCCGTCGACCTCCTCGAGCGTCACGGTGTTCACCGAGGCGACCGAGTCGGGGTCGTCGGTGATGCCCATGGCGACGAGGCCTTCGAACGCCTCGGTCGACACGAGCCGGTGGGGCGCGTCGACTCGTGGTACACGCCGTGGAAGCCGACCTCCGTGTCGCCGTCGGTGATGACGTAGCGCCACGCGCCACCGACGCGCAGGTCGATCTCGCAGACCTTCCACACCGAGGTGTCGAAGCCCCACCAGCGCCTCACGAGCTCTGGTGTGGTCATCGCCTTGAAGACGAGGTCGGCGGGAGCGTCGAACGCCCTCGTGATGAGGATCTCGGTGTCCGATGGAGGGTGACGACCGCGGTGTTGTGGCGGCTGGTGACGGAGTTGGTGCTCATTGGTCGCTGTCTCTCTGGGTAGGCGAGCTCGGCGAGCAGATCGTCGAGGCGATCGAACCGGGCGTTCCAGGTCCGCTCGAACGTGCTGACCCAGTCGTGGATCGGCTTGAGCGCCGACCCGTTGATCCGGTACCAGTGGTGCCGACCCTCGACCCTGACGGTCACCAGGTCGACCGCTCGCAGCACGCCGAGGTGCTTGGACACCTGGGGCTGGCTGAGGCGCAGGCGCCCGACGAGCTCGCTCACCGTGGCCTCCCCGGTGCCGAGGGCGTCGAGGAGGTCGCGGCGGCTCGCCTCGGCGACGGCGTTGAACGCGTCCGTCGTCGTTGCCGTGCGAGCCATGTCCAC
>CAVVMS010000027.1:0-23360 GCA_963749315.1 uncultured Acidimicrobiia bacterium | reverse complement strand
CGGTGTCACGCTGTCGGCATGGATCCGATCGACACCGTGCGCAGATATGCCGAGGCGTGGCAAGCGAACGACATCGCCACCGTCTTCGACCTCTACCACGACGAGTTCGTCCTCCACTACTTCGGAGAGAGCCCGCTGGCCGGCGACCACGTCGGCAAGCAGGCGGCGATCGAGGTGCTCGTCGAGGCGACGCGGCGGTCGGGTCGTCAGCTCGACGCCATCGAAGACGTGCTCGGCGGAGAGACGTTCGCCGCCATCGTCGCCCGTGAGGGTGTCGGCGACCCGCTGCGGCTGGTTCGGCGGCTGTTCGTCTACACCGTCCGCGACGGGAAACTGGCCGAGTGCTGGCTCTACGACGAGGACCAGCGCTTCATCGACCGGCTGTGGAGCACGCCGGCGCTCGTAGCGTGGACACGGCCACGGCTAGGGTCGCGCACCCATGAAGCGACTCTTGCTGCTGCTGGCGTTGATCGGGCTGGCCACCGTCGCCGCCCGCCAACTCAAGTCCGCCTGAGGTTGTCGCTCGCGCACCCCGTCGCTACTGTCGCCATCACCGACATCCCCCTGGGTTCTCCACCGGCCCTCGCCGGGCCGATCCAGGGAGGTCTCCCGTGCCCGTCACCGTGTGCTGGGCAGCGAAGGGCGGCAGTGGCGCCACCCTCGTCGCCGCCACGCTCGCCCTCACCTGTCGCACCGACTCGCTGCTCGTCGATCTCGACGGTCAGCTCCCGATGCTCCTCGGCATGCCCGAGCCAGCCGGCCAAGGCGTCACCGACTGGCTGGCGTCCGACGCACCGCCCACTGCCCTCGGCAACCTCACCCGTGAGGTCGACCGGTCGACACGACTCCTCCCCACCGGGTCGTCGCCGATCGAGCACCACGCCGACCGGTGGCGGCAACTGGTCGTCTGGCTGACGACGCAAGGCTCGGCGGTGGTCGACGCCGGCACACGCGTGCCGCCGCCGGCCCTCCTCGCCGACGACGCCGTGCGTACGTTGCTGGTCACTCGCAACTGCTACCTGGGCGTGATGCGGGCGATGGCCGTCGGGTGCCGGCCCGACGGTGTCGTGCTCGTCACCGAGCCAGGACGAAGCCTGCGGCCGGCCGACGTCGAGCACAGCCTCGGAGCACCGGTCGTGGCGACGGTCAGCCTCGATCCTGCGGTCGCCCGCATGGTCGATGCCGGACTGCTCACCACGCGGATGCCACGTGGCCTCGTCCACGACCTGCGGGGTGCGGCGTGAGCGCCGGCGCCACGCTCGACGAGCGTCTCGTCGACGAGCTCTGCCGCGCTGCCGAGGGCGAGCACGGTGATGCTGCCGACGTCGTTCGCGCTCACCTCCATCGGGTCGCCCCACTGGCGAGCGAGGCGACCGGCGAGCGGCTGGTGCGCGCCGCCGTCGCCCGCCTCGACGGCCTCGGCGCGCTCGACTCCCTGCTCACCGACGAGGCGGTCGACGAGGTGCTCGTCAACGCCCACGGCGACATCTGGGTCGAGCGCGACGGCCAGTTGCACCGAGCGGGCGACATCGCCGCGTCCGACCTCGCCGTCGTCGTCGAGCGGATCCTGGCGCCGCTCGGCCGACGACTCGACCGCTCCTCGCCCGTCGTCGACGCCCGGCTTCCGGACGGGTCTCGCGTGCTGCGCCGTCGTCCCGCCGGTCGCCACCGACGGGGCATGCCTCTCCGTACGTCGGTTCCGCGACCGGTCACGGCCGCTCGAGTCGTTCGGCAGCGACGCCGTCACCGAGCTCGTCGGTCGGCTCGTCGACCGACGGTGCAACGTCGTCGTCGGTGGGGCGACGTCGGCCGGCAAGACGTCCCTGCTCAACGCCGCGCTCGGTCGAGTGCCACCGGGCGAGCGCATCGTCACGATCGAGGACACCGCCGAGCTGCTGCCGGCGACCGTCCACCTCCTCCGTCTCGAAGCGCGCCCACCCACCGTCGACGGTCCGCCGCCGATCACGCTCGAACACCTCGTGCGCACCGCACTGCGGCTGCGACCCGACCGCTTGGTGGTCGGCGAGGTCCGCGGCCCCGAGGTGCTCGCCCTCGTCCAGGCGTTGAACACCGGCCACGACGGCTCGTGGTCGACGTGTCACGCCAACAGCGCCCTCGACGTCCTCCACCGGCTGGAGACCCTGGTCGATCCAAGCGGCGCCCGGCCTGGCCGCTGTCGGCCGTGCGCGAGCAGCTGACGCGTTCGATCGACGTCGTCGTGCACGTGGCGCGCTGCGGCGACGGGCGCCGCCGGATCGTCGAGGTCGGCGAGGTCGTCGTCGAACGGCGAGTGCCTCGCGTTGCGCCCGCTGCTCGACGATGGATCGGTCGTCGGCGAGCTGTCTCGGAGCCGGCGGTGAACGCGGCCGTCGCCGCGCTGGCGGCAGTGCTGGCCACCGCGGTCGGACTGGCCCGACTTCGACCGAGCACGGGCCGCCTTCCGGTCCCCCGGCCACCCCGGTGGCCGCGGGCGGCGGCGTCCTGGCGGTCCTGGCGACGCAGCCCGAGCGGCCCGACCGACCTCGAGGTCGCGGCATGGTGCCAGCGAGTGGCTCGGTCGTCGCGGGCGGGCAGCTCGCTGACCCAGGCGATCGGCGAGGCCGATGCCGAGACCCCGGCCGATCGCCGACCGTTCCCGGAGGTCAGCCACGCGGTCGGTCGCGGCCGTGCGTTGGCCGACGCGCTCGACCGGGGCCACGCCGATCCCTCGACACCGACCGGCGTCGCCGGCCCGGTCCTCCGCGCGTGTGCCGACGTCGGTGGCCCACCTGCGCCACCGCTCGAACGGGTCGCCGACGTGCTGACGGCCCGAGCGGCCGACGCCGACGAGCGCGTCGCGGCGACCGCCCAGGCCCGCCTCTCGACGCGGGTGCTGACGGCGGTCCCGATCGGCGTGGCGCTGTTCCTCGCCGTGTCCGAGCCGGCGATCCGCGGGGTGCTCACGACGCCGGCCGGGCTCGCCTGTCTCGTCGCCGGCGTCATCCTCAACGCCCTCGGCCGGTGGTGGACGGCGGTGCTGATCCGGAGCGCATCGTGAGCGGCGTGGTGGCGACCGCGTCCGGGGCGCTCGCCGTCGCCGCCGTCCTCCTGCTGGGAGGCGCCGGGCGTCGGCCGCCGTGCCGGCCGCTCCCCCTCCCGGTCTCAGGCCCGAGCCCGGCCCGCGCTCGCCGCCGGCTGCTCCTCGGCGCGGCGGTTGTGATCCTCACGGCGACGGTCACCGTCGGGCCCGCTCCCGGTGTTCGTCGTCGGTGGCGGCGCGGCGGTGGTCGTCGCCCGGCGGCGTGCTGCGGACGCGGCGCGTCATCGACGAGCCCTCGATGCGGCGATGGCCGACGCCGTCGAGCTGTTCGTGCTGTGTGTGCACGCCGGTCGGTCACCGAGCCAGGCCGTCGTCGACGTGGCGGCGCGGGCACCACCCGTGCTCCGGCCGGCGTTCGATGCCGTCGACCTGCAGTTGCACCGCGGTCGATCGCTGGCCGAGGCGCTCGGCGAGCTGCAGCGGCTCGGCGGCCAGATCGGTCACGAGCTGGCGACGGCGGTGGCGTCGGCCGACCGCGACGGCCAACCACTCGCCCCGGTCCTCGACCGGTTGGCAGCAGAGGCCCGGGCGGCCAGGCGCCGCGCCGGCGAGGCGGCCATCCGCCAACTCCCCGTGCGCATGACCTTCCCGTTGGTGGTGTGCACGCTGCCCTCGTTCGTGTTGCTCGCGATCGCGCCGGCCGTGCTCGGCGCCTTGTCGACGCTGCGGGCCGGCGCGCCCTGAGGCGTCCGCCGTCCCGCACCGAGAGGAGCTCCGATGTCCACCTTCACGTCCCTGTTCGCCCGCGTCCACGCGTTCGTCCTCGTCGTCACCGGCGACCTGGCCGGGCAGCGGCGACTCCGTGGCGACCGTGGTCAGGCGACCACCGAGTACGCCCTCGTCCTGCTGGCTGCGGCGCTGGTCGCCCTCCTCGTCGTCGGCTGGGCGACCGCCGGTGGCGGCGCGGCCAAGGTCGGGCGGCTGTTCGACCGGGTCATCGACAGCGTCATCGACAAGGTGTGAGGAGCGGTCGCCGCCGTGGGCTCCGACGGGACGACACCGGGCAAGCCGCTGTCGAGCTGGCGCTGGCACTGCCGGTGGTGGTGGTGCTCCTGCTCGGGATGCTCCAGGTGGCGCTCGTCGGCCGCGACCAGTTGGCCGTCGAGCTGGCGGCGCGCGAGGCAGCCAGGGCCGCCGCCGTCTCCGCCGACCCGCGGTCCGCCGCCCGCATGGCGGCCGAGCGGGTCACCACGCTGCGGCCGCTCGGAGTCACCGTGAGCGTCGGCGCCACCACGGTCACCGTCACCGTGACCCACCCCAGCGCCACCGACGTCGCCATCATCGGCCGCCTGATCGCCGACGTCGAACTGCGAGCGACCGTGACGATGGCCCTGGAGCCACCGTGAAGCGCAGTCCGGCGCGGCACAGCCGGGCGGGGGGTTCGGGGGGCAGAGGCCCTTGGGCCGGAGCCCCCGCCGCCGATCGATCCGGCTCCGCCGGTCGATCGGCAAGGTGTGACTGGGCGCCGGCCGGAGGCCGGCTCCTCGAGCTCGCTGCGCAACCTCTGGTTGTGCAGCGAAATCAGCTCGGCCCAGAGAATTGGCCACCGAGCTCGGTGGCGGTGCCCTTGCCGACGGCGGGGGCGTGGTCGTCCTCGTAGCGGGTGAGCTCGGCGCGGCCGACCACGTGCCAGTGCACCTCGTCGGGCCCGTCGGCGAGGCGCAACGTGCGTTGCGAGGCGTACATGCGGGCGAGCGGGGTCCACTGCGACACGCCGGTGGCGCCGTGGATCTGGATGGCCTCGTCGATGATCTGGCAGACCCGCTCCGGCACCATCGCCTTCACCGCGCTCACCCACACCCTCGCTTCGGCGTTGCCCATCACGTCCATCGCCTTGGCGGCGCGCAGCACCATCAGCCGCATCGCCTCGATCTCGATGCGCGCCTTGGCGATCACCTCGGTGTTCTTGCCGAGCCGGGCGAGCGGCTTGCCGAACGCCTCGCGGTTCAGGCCGCGGCGCACCATCAGCTCGAGCGCCTTCTCCGCCGCGCCGATCGAGCGCATGCAGTGGTGGATGCGGCCCGGCCCGAGGCGGACCTGGGAGATCTCGAAGCCGCGACCTTCGCCGAGCAGGATGTTCTCCTTCGGGACACGCACGTCGGTGAAGCGCAGGTGCATGTGGCCGTGGGGAGCGTCGTCCTCGCCGAACAC
This sequence comes from uncultured Acidimicrobiia bacterium, assembly GCA_963749315.1. Classification (GTDB taxonomy): domain Bacteria; phylum Actinomycetota; class Acidimicrobiia; order Acidimicrobiales; family Ilumatobacteraceae; genus JALZMG01. The sequence continues at coordinate 18,130 of CAVVMS010000027.1, read as the reverse complement.
CTCCATCGCCCCGAGGATCTCGACCCCCGGCGTGTCCATCGGCACGAGGATCTGCGACTGCCGGCGGTGGGGCGGTCCGTCCGGGTTCGTCTGGACCATGACGATCATGATCTTGCAGCGCGGGTCGCCGGCACCGGAGATGTAGTACTTCTCACCGTTGATCAGCCACTCGTCGCCGTCGAGCGTGGCGCGGCAGGCGATGTTCTTGGCGTCCGACGAGGCCACGTCGGGTTCGGTCATCGCGTAGGCCGAGCGGATCTCGCCGGCGAGCAGCGGCTTCAGCCAGCGCTCCTTCTGCTCGTCGGTCCCGACCCGCTCGAGCACCTCCATGTTGCCCGTGTCCGGCGCGCTGCAGTTGAGGCACTCCGACGCCAGCGGGCTCTTGCCGAGCTCCTGGGCGATGTAGGAGTAGTCGAGGTTCGACAGCCCTTCGCCGGTGTCGGCGTTGGGCAGGAAGAAGTTCCACAGCCCGTTGGCCTTGGCCTTCGACTTGACCCCGTCGAGCAGCTCCAGCTGCCCCTCGCCGTACCCCCAGTGGTCCGCCCTGCCCTGGCCGAGCCGGTAGTACTCGGCCGTGATCGGCTCGACCTCGTTGGCGATGAACGCCTTGACCGCCTCGTAGAGCGGTACCGCGTGCTCCGACATCGACAGGTTGAGGGCGTCGTCGGTCGCGACGCCCGAGTGCATTCCTGGTGCGGCCATGACGCCAGCTTGTCGCATCCGGGCGGGTGGCCGCGGACGGAGGGCGTACGTTCATCCTCGATGCCCGAGCTGTTCCACATCGCGCTGCCCGAGGACTGGGTGGCCGCCCAGGTCGCCGGTGCGTACGCGGTCAGCACCCGCGGCCGCACGCTCGCCGAGGAGGGCTTCATCCACTGCTCGTTCGCCGACCAGGTGGCGACGACGACCACCCGCTTCTACGGGGATCTCGACGAGGTGGTGGTGCTGCGCATCGATGCCGACCGGTTGAGCTGCCCGGTCGTCGTCGAGGACCTCACGGGCTCGGGGGAGGCGTTCCCCCACGTGTACGGGCCGATCGACCTCGACGCCGTCGTCGAGGCACGGACGTCGCGTCCCGTCTAGACATCCGGCTCCGGCGGCGGACGGCCGCCCCGCCGACGGTCGGCGACGCGCTCCCTCACCCGCTGCTCCTGCCTCCAGCGCCGCTTCCTCGGCGACGAGCCGCTCGAGGCTGGCGAACCGGTCGGGGTCGAGCGATCCCTCCTCGATCGCCGCGTGGACGGCGCACCCGGGTTCCTGGTCGTGCTTGCAGTCGCGGAACCGGCAGTCGTCCATCAGCTCGAAGACGTCGGCGAACGCCCGCTCGATGCCCTGGCCCGACAGCCACAGGCTCACCGCCCGCACCCCGGGCGTGTCGATCAGCCAGCCCTCACCCGGCAGCGCCAGCAGCTGGGCGGCGACCGTGGTGTGGCGACCGCGCTGGTCACCGCCGCGGACCTCGGTGACGGCTTGGCGCTGCTCGCCGAGCAGGGCGTTGACCAAGGTCGACTTGCCCGTCCCGCTGGCGCCGAGGAACGCCAGCGTGCGGCCGCCCACGGCGAACGACCGCAGGGTCTCGACGCCGGCGCCCGTTCGCCCGCTGACGACGAGCACGGGCACGCCCAGGGCGACCTCGACGAGCTCGCGGCGGGCGGGCTCGGGGTCGGCGACGAGATCCGCCTTGGTCAGCACGACGGCCGGCTCGGCGCCGCTGTCGAACGCCAGCACGAGCTCGCGCTCGAGGCGGCGCTGCTTCGGCTCGGCGCCGAAGGAGTGGGTCAGGAAGACCACGTCGATGTTGGCGGCCAGCGTGTGGGCGATCGCCCGGCTGCCCTCGAACGAGGCCCGCCGGACGAACGCCGATCGGCGCGGCAGGACGTGCTCGACACGCTCGTCGTCGCCGCTCGGGACCACCCAGTCACCGACGGCGACGTCGGCGCCGATGTTGCGGACCCGGCGCGGCGCAGCATCGGAGAGCACGGTGCTCCAGCCGCGATCGAGCCGGCTCACGCGACCCGGATGTCCGGTGCCTCCCAGCTCACGCCACGCTGCGGCGAGGTCGTCGTCCCATCCAAGGGATCGCAGCGCGCCGTTGGCACCCATTCGCCGGCCAGCCTGCCACGGGGTGCTGTGACCGATGTCGCCAGATTCGGGGGGTTAACCCCCGTGACCACTCCCGCAACGGTCACGTAGCGTTACTGCCCATGTTGGCCTCTCTTGCTCGCACCTGCGTCCGTCACCGGTGGAGGGTCATCGGCGGCTGGTTCGCCCTCCTCGTCGCCGTCATCGTCATCTCCGGCGCGGTCGGGCCCGACTACAAGACCGACTTCACGCTGCCGGACAGCGAGACGAAGGACGTCCAGGAGCTGCTCGAGGCCAACTCACCGAACACGGCGGGCTTCGAGGCCACCATCGTGGTCAAGGCACCGCAGGGACTCGACGACCCGGCGGTCCAAGAGCGCTTGACCGAGATCGCCGACTTCGCCGCCAGCCAGGACGGCATCACCGCCATCAGCCCGTACGACAACCCGCAACAGATCAGTGCCGACGGCACGATCGGCTTCGTCCAACTCGAGGTGCGCGATCGAGGCTTCGAGGAGGTCATCGCGGTCGGTCAGGACATCGAGGAGTTCGGCAACGAGCTTCCCGGCCATCGAGGGCGTGCAGATCGAGTACGGCGGCGACATCTTCAGCGAGTTCGAGCTGCCCGAGAGCGAGATCTACGGCATCCTCGCCGCCGTCATCATCTTGATCATCGCCTTCGGATCGGTGCTGGCGATGGGGTTGCCGATCGGCATCGCCCTGTTCGGCATCGGCGTCGCCTTCTCCCTCGTCTCGCTGTTCAGCAACGTGATCCCGATGCCGGACTTCACGACGTCGATGGTCGCCATGATCGGCCTCGGCGTCGGCATCGACTACGCCCTGTTCATCGTCACCCGGTACCGCGAGGGGTTGGCCCTCGGCCTCGACGTCGAGGAATCCGTCGTCGAATCGATCGACACCAGCGGCCGGGCCGTGCTGTTCGCCGGCACGACCGTCATCATCTCGCTGCTCGGCCTGATGCTCATCGGGCTCAGCTTCGTCCAGGGTGTCGCCATCGCCTCGGCGCTCGGCGTGCTGCTGATGGTCCTCGCCTCGTTGACACTGCTGCCGGCGCTGCTCGGCTGGGTCGGAACGAGGATCGACAACACGTCGCGGGCGGCGCTGATCGCCGTCGGCATCGCCGTCGTCGGTGTGTTCATCGGCGCCGTCACCGGCCAGAGCGCGATCTTCCTGGGCGGGTTGTTGCTGGCCATCGTGTTCTTCGGCCTCAGCTTCGCCATCCATCCGCTCCGCGAGCTCGTGCCACACCGCGCCGAGCGACCCAAGAACGAGCGCTTCTGGTACCGCTGGAGCCGCTTCATCCAGCACCGCCCGTGGCCGAGCATGCTCGGTGCCGCGGCGCTGCTCCTGCTCCTCGCCATCCCGCTGTTCTCGATCCGCCTCGGCTTCAGCGACTACGGCAACTACCCCGAGGACAAGACGGTGCGCCGGGCGTACGACCTGCTCGCCGAGGGGTTCGGGCCGGGGTACAACGGTCGTCTGATCGTGACGGTCGAGGGCGACGCGGCCACCGACCCGGCAGCCCTGGAGGCGTTCGCCGGCTCGATCGCCGAGACCGAGAACGTGGCTGCCGCCGTCCCGGTGCCGATCAACGACGACGTGGCGATGGTGCTCGTGTACCCGGGAAGCGCCCCCCAGGACGCCGAGACCACGACGCTCGTCAACGCGCTACGCGACGACGTCATCCCACCGAGCGGATCTGGACGCCAAGGTCGGCGGGTTCACGGCCGCCTCCACCGACTTCTCCAGCTACCTCGCCGGACGCATGCCGGTCTTGATCGGCGTCGTGCTGCTGCTCAGCTTCATCCTGCTGATGGCCGTGTTCCGCAGCGTGCTCGTGCCGCTGAAGGCGGTGATCATGAACCTGCTGTCGATCGGCGCCGCCTACGGCATCCTCGTCGCCATCTTCCAGTGGGGCTGGGGCATGGGCCTGATCGGCGTCGACAAGTCGGGTCCGATCGAGGCGTGGGTCCCGATGTTCCTGTTCGCCATCGTCTTCGGCCTGTCGATGGACTACGAGGTCTTCCTGCTCTCGCGCATCAAGGAGGAGTACGACCGCACGAAGGACAACGCCGTGGCCGTGGCCGACGGCCTGGCCGCCACGGCACGTGTGATCACCGCCGCCGCGCTGATCATGTTCTGCGTGTTCGCCGCCTTCGCCCTCGGCGACGACCGCCAGCTCAAGCTGTTCGGCCTCGGTCTGGCGATCGCCGTCCTGCTCGACGCGACGATCGTGCGCATGGTCCTCGTCCCGGCGACGATGGAGCTGCTCGGCGACCGCAACTGGTGGCTGCCGAAGTGGCTCGACCGGATCCTGCCGAAGATCAGCGTCGAGGGCAAGCACCACATCGCCCCCGTCCCGGCCCACGTCCTCGAGGGCGAGGGCGAGGACGACCGGGAGCCCGAGCTCGTCGAGTCGATCTGTCCCCACCCATCCCCCCGGTTCTGTCCTTCGCAACTCGCCGATCGGACGATGATCGAAGGACAGAACGGGGCGTGGGCGTCCTAGGGTGACGCGCCTATGGCTGCCGCCAAGCCACTGGTCGTCGTCGAATCCCCGGCGAAGGCCAAGACGATCGCCAAGTTCCTGGGCGACGCCTTCGACGTGCGCGCCTCGGTCGGCCACGTTGCCGATCTCCCGTCCAAGGGGCTCGCCGTCGACGTCGACAACGGGTTCAAGCCGACGTACGAGCTGACCGACCGCGGCAAGCAGGTCGTCAAGGAGCTGCGTGTCGCCCTCAAGGACGCCAGCGAGCTGTACCTCGCCACCGACGAGGATCGCGAGGGCGAGGCGATCAGCTGGCACCTCCTCGAGCACCTCAAGCCGAAGATCCCCGTCAAGCGGATGGTGTTCCACGAGATCACCGCCTCGGCCATCGACCACGCCGTGAACAACCCGCGGGGCATCGACTACGGCCTCGTCGACGCCGCCGAGACGCGCCGCATCCTCGACCGGCTGTACGGCTACGAGGTCTCGCCCGTGCTGTGGCGGCGGGTCAACCGCGGGCCTCTCGGCCGGGCGCGTGCAGAGCCCGTCGATCCGCCTGATCGTCGAACGTGAGCGCGAGCGCATCGCCTTCGTGTCGGCGAGCTACTGGGACATCGAGCTGACGACGTCGACGTCGCCGTCGTTCACGGCCGACCTCGTCGCCGTCGACGGCGCCCGTGTCGCCACGGGCAAGGACTTCGATTCGTCCGGCCGCCCCGCCGACAAGGTCGTCGTGCTCGACGAGGCTCGCGCCCGCGGCCTCGCCGACGGCCTCGCTGACGCCGACTTCGCCGTCCGCTCCGTCGACGAGAAGCCGTACCGGTCGCGGCCGCAGGCACCGTTCACGACCAGCACGCTCCAGCAGGAGGGCGGGCGCAAGCTGCGCCTCTCGTCGTCGCAGGTGATGCGCGTCGCCCAGGGCCTGTACGAGCGGGGCTACATCACCTACATGCGCACCGACAGCGTGGCGCTGTCCGACGAGGCGCTGCAGGCGGTGCGCGCGGCGGTGGCCAGCGAGTACGGCGGACAGTTCCTGTCGCCGCAGCCCAAGCAGTACACGTCGAAGACGCGCAACGCCCAGGAGGCACACGAGGCCATCCGCCCGTCGACGCCGCTGCGCTCGCCGAACCACGTCGCCGGCGAGCTCAACGGCCAGGAGCTGGCGCTGTACCGGTTGATCTGGCAGCGCACGCTGGCGTCGCAGATGGCCGACGCCACCGGCACGACCGTGACCGTTCGCCTGGGCGCCGCGGCGACCGACGGCACCGACGCCGAGTTCGCCGCGTCGGGGACGACGATCACGTTCCCCGGCTACCGCCAGGTGTACGTCGAGTCCCGCGACGACGGCGACGCGGACGGCGAGCGGGAGGCGCTGCTCCCGCCGCTCGCCGTCGGCGACGACGTCGCCGTGGCGTCGCTCGAGCCGCAGGGCCACGCCACGTCACCGCCGGCCCGCTACACCGAGGCGTCGCTCGTCAAGCGCCTCGAGGAGCTCGGCATCGGCCGCCCCTCGACGTGGGCGTCGATCATCCAGACCGTCCAGGACCGTGGGTACGTGTGGAAGAAGGGCCAGGCGCTCGTGCCGACGTGGACCGCGTTCGCCGTGGTCAACCTGATGGAGCAGCACTTCGACGAGCTCGTCGACTACGACTTCACGGCTCGGGTGGAGACCGACCTCGACGCCATCGCCGCCGGCGAGCGGCAGAAGGACCAGTGGCTGCGGTCGTTCTACTTCGGCGACGACGCCCTGCCGGGGCTGAAGAAGCTGGTCGAGGAGAACCTCGACGAGATCGACGCGGCGGCGATCAACACGTTCCCGATCGGGACCGACGCCGACGGCGAGGAGGTCGTCGTCAAGCCCGGCAAGTACGGCCCGTACGTCAAGCGTGGCGAGGACACGGCGAGCGTGCCCGACGACCTCACGCCCGACGAGCTGACGATCGCCAAGGCGATCGAGCTGCTCGCCGCGCCGAAGTCCGACGAACCGATCGGTGAGCTCGAGGGGCTGCCGGTGTTCGCCAAGAGCGGGCGCTACGGGCCGTACGTGCAGTGGGGCACGGCCGACGAACCGCCGCCGGGACTGGACAAGCCGAAGATGTCGAGCCTGTTCAAGACGATGATCCTCGAGCGGATCACGATGGACGAGGCCGAGGCGCTGCTGCGCCTGCCGCGCGCGCTGGGCACCGACCCCGCCGACGGCGAGCCGATCGTCGCCAACAACGGCCGCTACGGACCGTACGTGCAGAAGGGTCGTGACTTCCGCAACCTGCAGCACGAGGACGAGCTGTTCACGGTGACGCTCGACGACGCGCTGCGGATCTTCGCCGAGCCGAAGGTGTTCCGCCGCGGCGGGCAGAACATGGCCGCCAAGGGCCCGTTGCGCGAGTTCGGCAGCGATCCGGTCAGCGGCAAGCCGGTCGTCGCGCGCGACGGCCGGTTCGGCGTCTACGTCACCGACGGCGAGACGAACGCCTCGATCGGCAAGGGCGACCGGATCGAGGAGATGCTCCCCGAGCGGGCCTTCGAGCTGCTGTCGATCCGCCGCGAGCAGGTCGTCGCCAAGGGTGGCGCGCCGGCGAAGAAGAGGGCGCCGGCGAAGAAGCCGGCGACAGAAGCCGGCGAAGAAGAAGGCCGCCGCCAAGCGCCGCTGATGGCCTGGTACGTCGCGCTCGAAGGTGCCGAGGGGTGCGGCAAGAGCACCCAGGCAGCCCGTCTGGCCCTCGCCCTCGACGCCGAGCTGACCCGCGAGACGGGTGGCACGCCGATCGGCGAGCGCCTGCGGGCGATCCTCCACGACAACGACGTCACCGACCTCGCCGACCGCAGCGAGGCGCTGATCGCCGCCGCCGACCGGGCGCAACACCTTGCCCGCGTGGTCCGGCCGGCCCTCGATGCCGGACGCTCGATCGTCAGCGACCGCAGCGTCTACTCGACCTTGGCGTACCAGGGCTACGGGCGCGGGCTCGACGTCGACGAGCTGCGGCTGATCAACGACTGGGCCATCGAGGGGCTCTGGCCGACGCACGTCGTGCTGCTCGACGCGCCGCCGGACCTGCTTGCGGCGAGACTCCACGGCCGCGACCTCGACCGTTTCGAACGGGCCGGCGCCGAGTTCCACGCGCGCGTCGTCGCCGGCTACCGGACGATGGCCGCGGCCGAACCGGAGCGCTGGCGCGTCGTCGACGCTTCCGGCGACCCTGACACGGTCGCCGCCCGCGTCCTCGCCTCGCTGGGCGGCGCGCCGTGAGCAGTGTGTGGGACCACGTCGTCGGACAGCCGGGCGCCGTCCGCCGGCTGCGCGCCACCTCGGCCGCACCCGCCCACGCCTACCTCTTCGTCGGGCCGCCCGGGTCGACCAAGGACGAGGCCGCCCGCGCCTTCGCCGCCGTCTTGCTGACGGGGAGCGATGACCCGAGCCTGCGATCCGCCCGACTGGCCCTCCGGGGCGAGCATCCCGACGTCCACGAGATCCTGCGCGCCGGCCCGGCGATCTCCGCCGACCAGGCCCGGGAGATCATCCACGTCACGGCCCTCGCTCCCGTCGAGGACGAGCACAAGGTCGTCGTCCTCCACGACTTCCACCTGCTGACCGCCGACGCGGCCGCCCGCCTCCTCAAGAGCATCGAGGAGCCACCGCCGTCGACCACGTTCGTCGTCCTCGCCGACCACGTCCCGCCGGATCTGATCACGATCGCGTCGCGGTGCGTGCGCATCGACTTCGGCGCCATCCCCGAGGCCCTGCTCGTCGACCAGCTCGTCGCCGACGGTGTCGACCCGGCCATCGCCCGCGAGGCGGCGGCGGCAGCGGCCGGCAACCTCGATCGGTCCCGCCTCCTCGCCGCCGACCCGGTCCTCGCCGAGCGCCGACGCGTGTTCGCCGAGCTGCCTGCACGGCTCGACGGCACCGGCAACGCCGTCATGCGCGCCACCGACGAGCTGCTCGATCACATCGATCGCGCCGCGGCGCCGCTCGTCGAACGTCAAGCCGGCGAGATCGCCGAGCTCGACGCCCGCATCGCCCGCTTCGGCGAACGGGGCAGCGGGCGCAAGCTGCTCGAGGAGCGGCACCGGCGGGAGCTGCGACGGCACCTCGCCGACGAGCTGCGAAGCGGCCTGGGCGTGCTCGCCGGCTCCTATCGCGACCGGCTGGTCGCGGGCGGCGGGCATCGACCCGAGGCGCTCGTCGACGCGGTCACCCGGATCCACGGCGCCGTCGAGGCGCTCGAACGCAACGCCAACGAGCACCTCCTGCTGCAGTCGCTGCTCTGGTCGCTGCCCGTCGGACGCCGCTCACACCTGAGCGCGTAGCCGGCCGACGGCGTCGAGCGCGGCGAGGGCGATGACGGCGAGCGCGACGCCGTAGACGGCGCCACCGACGCCGTACAGCTCGAAGCCGAGCAGGGCCACGACGAGGGCGACGGTCGGCCCGAGGCGCACGGTGCGGTGGTCGACGCGTGGCCGCACGACGGCGGCCTCGATCAGCTGCAGGGCGACCAGCACGCCGACGACGAGGAAGCCAGCGCGCCAGTCCTCGACCCCGAAGGCCAGGAGCACCGCCGGAATCCCGCCGACGAGGATGCCGATCAACGGGATCGCCGTGAGCACCCCGACGGCGAAGCCGAGGGCGATCGCCGCCGGCAGGCCGATCCACCAGCAGAGCGCGCCGACGACGACGCCGTTGACGACGGAGTGGGCGAGCACGATCAGGAGGTAGCGACGGCCGCGCAGCGCCGCCTGCCGCCCGACGGTCCGCACGCCGGCCTGGCGGGATTCCGGCAGCTGCTCGACGAACCCGTCGAAGTAGCGCTTGCCGTAGGCGAGGAGGAACAGCATGAGGATCCCCGTCACGATGTACGCCGGGAACGTCGCCGTCGCCGTCGACACGGCGTCGCGGCGAACCCGGTCGTCGAGCTCGTCGACGAAGTCCTGCACGCGCGTCGCGAGGTCGATGTCGGCGAGCACGTCGTGCTGCTCCTCGAGGTCGGCGGCGGCCTGTGGTGCGCTCTCCGACAACTCCTCGAGCGAGTCGACCAAGTCGCTCGCCAGACCGGCCGCCACGGCGGCGATGAGGGCGATCAAGCCGATCAGCACCACGATGACCGCCAGCCAGCGCGGCATCACCCGGTCCACGAGGTCGACGGCCGGGTCGATCAGCAGGGCGACGATGGCGCAGGCGACGACCCACCCGACGGTGCGGTGGGCCTCGACGAAGGCGTCACGGACGATGAAGGCGGTCACCACCGCAGCGACGAGCAGGAACGCCGACGCTGGTGTCAGCCCCGCCCGCTGGACGCGGACGCGGCGCACGGCGCGATCGGCGGCCACCGTCGAACGGTAATCCCGGCACCCGAGCGTCCCCGTGGATCCGCGGTGGCGGTGCCATCATCACAGCGTGCAGGACGACGACACGTCGGCACTCCGCCTCGACGCCGAGGAACTGGCGGGGGCACCGACGCGCATCCGGCTCGACTGGCGCACGTTCGTGTGGGTCGTGCTCGCCGTGCTCACCGCGCTCGCCCTGCTGGCGCTCGCCCGCAACACCTCACGCATGCTGACGACGATCGGCATCGGCGTCATCATCGCCCTCGCCCTCGACCCGATCGTCGACGCCATCGTCCGACGCTGGCGACTGCGGCGGGGATTCGCCGTCGCCATCGTCGCCCTCGCCATCCTCGGGATCGGTGGCCTGCTGGTCGTCGTGCTCGGACCGCGGGCGGTCGCCGAGGCGCGCAAGTTCTCCGACCAGCTTCCCGAGACGCTCGACGACCTGGAGACGCTGCCCCTGATCGGCGGCGCGCTGCGCGACAACCGCATCGCCGACCGAGCCCAGGAGTGGCTGCGCGAGCTCCCCCAGGAGTTCACCGACGAGCGCGTCGCCGAGCTCACCAGCGCCCTGCTCAGCGGCATCGCCAGCGTGTTGATCGTCGTCGTGATCATGCTCGCCGTGCTGATCGACGGCGAGGACCTGCTGGAGCGCGGCCGCCGGCTGCTGCCGCCGCGGCGCCAGGCGCAGGCCGACCAGGTCGGCGGCGTGATGTACCGCACGCTCGGTCGCTACTTCGGCGGCTCGATCACCGTGGCCATCCTGATGGGCCTGTACGTGCTCGCCCTCGGGTTGGTGCTCGGCGTGCCGCTCGCCCCACTGGCGGCGATCTGGGTGATGCTCACCGACCTCATCCCGCAGGTCGGCGGCTTCCTCGGTGGTTCGTTCTTCGTCCTCCTGGCGACGACCCAGGGCGTGACGACCGCCCTGATCGCTGCCGGCGGGTTCGTGCTGTACATGAACCTGGAGAACCACGTGATCCAGCCGGCGATCGTCGGGCGGTCCGTCGACCTGACGCCGCCGACGACCATGGTCGCCGCCTTCGTCGGGGCGGCGATCGCCGGCGTCCCGGGCGCCTTGGTGGCCACCCCGCTCGTCGGCGCGACCAAGGCGATCTACCTCGAGGCACGGGGACGGGCGAAGCCTGAAGCGGACACATCGGGAGGCATCGTCGGCCGGCTACGCGGGCTGCTGCACCGCCGGAAGTGACCGGTCGCTCGTCCGGACCGCGTCGCTACACTGCGTCACCCTGCCCAGATAGCTCAGTCGGTAGAGCAACGCACTCGTAATGCGTAGGTCGTGGGTTCGATTCCCACTCTGGGCTCCACAAAGTCCCAGCTCAGAGGCTATTTTCGGTCTCTGCTGGCTGCGGCGCCGAGGTGGCCATCCAAGATCCATCCAAGATTTTCATCTAGGATTTCGAGCCGATGAGGGGCTCGATGCGCGAACGCCGGCCGGGAGTGTGGGAGCTCATCGTTCAGCTCCCACGGGACCCGACGAGCGCTCGCGCCGGCCAGTTGAGCCGGACCGTGCACGGCACCAAGCGCGAGGCGCAGCGGGCGCTGGCGGGCCTCATCGGCGAAGTCGAGGTCCTGACCGCCGCCGACGGAGCTGAGCAGCACACGGTGCTCGGCCACGTCCTCCAGACCTGGGCCGACACGGCAGGCATCGACCTGCACATCGCCGACCGTCGACCGCCAGCGCTGCAGCACGCCGGAATCGAGCTGGGCCTGTAGAACGCGCCCAATCGAGCCGTCGACCGGAGCCGAGGAGCGTCGACGGAGATCCCCCGGTCGCTGACGATGCGGGACTGCCTGAGCTCGACGACGCAATGGACAAGGCGCGTCTGCACGTTGCGGAGCGTTGGCACCATCGACGGTCGTCGTCCGCGCGTACGACGCCCGCCCGGAACGATCTGCACGGACGTCAGCCGGCCGGAGCCCCGGCATGCGACGCGGTGACTGAGTAGTCGCACCGGTTCACCGACCCGCCGAATACGTACGCCCCGCGCTGCAATCTGCAAGCACCGACGCCGCTGGCGCGCACTCTCTAGGCTCCATCGATCCGGCGATTGCGGACGGTGGGAGTCGGCGCTATCGGGCGGACTACTCGGATGCCTAGCATCGCCGCGGACCGGGACTCCCGGGGGCTGCCGGGGGGGTGAGCGCCAGCGTGATCCGGCACGAGTCCAGCCGGGGCGGTGTAGGAGGCGGCTGGAACGCTCTCACGACGAAGCGGAGCCACGACTCGAACTGGCCACTCCAGAACGCCGTCTGCCCGGCGATCCCGACGCGGGTGCGGCTGGCAGCGCTGTCGACGTCGACCCGGCGCCGACTCGAAGTCAGAGGTTTGTCTCGTCGGCGGGCACGTCGGGCAAGACGGGAGCGCCGGCGCCGCCCTGCGGCTCCAGCGTGTCGCAGCCGAGGGCGTAGGACGCCATCGACAGCGAGCCCATCGCGTAGCCGTCGACGAGGACATGGGCCGGGTCACCGCCGGCGGCGGCGAGTCCGGCGACGTACAGCAGCGGGATGAGGTGGTCCGGCGTCGGTGCAGCGAGGCGGTAGTCGGGATGGTCGACAAGCCCGGCGGCATCGGCCGGTGAGGCCGTCATCAGCTCGGCAGCGTCCTCGTCGAAGCGGCGGTTCCAGTCGAAGGCGGCCTCCGGCTGACTCCAGTCGATCGCCCGCAGGTTATGCACGACGTTGCCGCTCGCTGCGACGAGCACGCCTGCCTCGCGCAGCGGTGCCAGCTGGGCGCCGAGAGCGACGTGGTCGTCGAACGGCTTAGTGGCGTTGATGGCGAGCTGCAGGACCGGGATGCGCGCGTCGGGGAAGGCGTGCACAAGCACCGACCACGTTCCGTGGTCGATGCCCCAGCTGTCCTCGTCGAGACCGATCCACGTGGGTTTGACGACGTCGGCGATCTCCCTCGCCAGGTCCGGGTCACCGGGCGCCGGATACTCGACGGCAAACAGTTCGTCCGGGAAGCCGTAGAAGTCGTGGATCGTGCGCGGGCGGGCCATCGCAGTGACCGCGGTGGCGTTGATGTACCAGTGAGCCGACACAGCAAGGATCGCCCACGGCCGGGGGATGCTCGCGCCGAAGGCGCGCCACGCCTGCGTGTACCGGTTGTCGTCGAGCGCGTTCATCGGCGTGCCGTGCCCAAAGAAGACGACTGGCATCCTGGCGCTGTCCGTCATGCGGTCAGCCTCGCGCACGTTGCGCCCGATGCCCGCGCTGCATCAGGCCGGTCGTGTTGTGTGGGAACGGTGCCGAGCGGAGGGAGCAAAGCCGAGGTCGTAGCCTCCGCGCCGTCAGGTCCACGCGGCTGTTGGTAGCGAGCTCGGCTCTCCGTCTTCACCGTGATCGACACGAGCACCCCGCTTTGGCCGCCGCGCCGAAGGGGCGACGATCCGGCGATAGGAGACGCGGCCGTCCGGCATAACTGGCAGCAATTGTCGGATGCCCCGTCCTGCGCGTCTGTACGCGCCGCGGCCGACTCTGGATGGCCATCGACAAGGTGGATGAGACGTCAGCGCGGCGATGAACCGCCCCGGCTTCAGTGTGACTGCGGCTTGCGAGCCGCGCCCGTACCGATGCTCCTATGTGTTGTCAAGGGTCGGTTTGCCGGGGTGCTGGCAGCCCAGTGATTGGCCACTCGGGTGAGGGCAGGCTCGTATTAGGCCAAGCGGCCGGCGGTGGTGTTCGGTGACGGGACGGCAGATCGTTCGGAGGACAACCGTGTGGTGTCAGGGCATTCGTGGGCCAGTCCCGTCACCGAGAATGTGTCAGCGCGGCAGGGCGCGGTAGACCTCGCGGGCGACGTAACGCTTGAGGCAGCGGATGATCTCGGGTTTGGTCTTGCCCTCGGCGAGGCGCCGGTTCATGTAGGCGACGGTGCGTGGTTCGTGTTGGCCGAGGCGGGTCAGCACGATCCGCCACAAGGCGTTGTTGGCGTGGCGGTTGCCGCCCGGGTTGAGCCGGTAGCGGCCGTTGCTCTTGCCGGACATGGCGGGGATCGGAGCGACCCCGCAGAGCTTGGCCCAGGCTGCTTCGGAGCGGATCCGGGCGGCGTTGTCGCCGGCCGCGGTGAGCAAGACGGCGGCGGTGTCGAACCCGAAGCCGTAGACGTTCAACAACGCCGGGGCGGTGGCTTTCACCAACGGTTCGATCTGGGTGTCGAGCAGCTCGAGTTCGGCGTCGAGGGCCTGGGCGCGGCGGGCAAGGCTGACGGCGGCGGTCTTGGTGGCCCGCAGCACCGGGTCGCCGTCGACGCGAGGACGCAACCGGGCGGCCTCGTTGACCAGGGCGTTCACCGACAGATGGGCCAGGCGTTGGCGGAGCTCGTCGGGCGCGGTGAACATCAAATGCCGCAACCGCACGACGGCACTGATCCGCATCGAGCGTGCCGAGCGTTTCGCCACCAGCAACGCTCGCAAGGCTTCGACGTTGCCAGTGCCCGTCTTGGCGAGACCGGCGACACGGCCCGACAGCGCCCCGCGGGCAGCCTCGACCGCGTCCAGCTCGTCGCTCTTGCCGTTACGCCGGCGCTCCTGCCGGTTGGGGCGATCAACCTCGATCACCACCAACCCCTGATCGAGCAAGATGGCGAGCGAGGCCCGCCCCATAAGCGCCCGTGCCCTCGACACCGACACGCTCGACAACACCGAACGAAACCAGCCACGCGTTCAGCGCGATATGCCCGGCTGGTGTCGTCGCGAACGACTCGACGCCGAGCACACCGCCGTTGGCGTCGACGACCGCGGCCACGTGAACGTCCAGATGTGTGTCGACTCCGCCCGTCACCGGACGCGTCGAACTTACGATGGTCATGTCATCCCTTTCCTATGTTGAGGGGTGACACCCACGTCCCGGGAAGGAGACCGTGCGACCGAGGCGCTGTTGGCGCAGCACCTCGAGTCCCCCTCCAGAACGGGACGTGGACGCGTCCCCGAACCTGCAACAGCAACACTGCCAGCAGCACCCGCCACCAGCGCGGATACCCAGAACTCGACAGCGCCCATTCTCACTGGGCATTCGGTGGTTTTCATAGGTGTGCCCGTGTGTGCCTGCGGATGGCGGATCTGTCGTGTTGCGGGCTGGCGGGCGGGCGGAGGTGCACAATGGGTGGTTCACGGGAGTGGGGGAACCATGGCTGCGCCGCGCGATACGGCTGAGACGAGGTACGTCGCTGTCGGCGACGCCGATGTCGCGTACCGGGTGGTGGGTGAGGGTCCACTCGACCTTCTCTTCTTCTACGGCTTGGGCAGTCACGTCGACATGCACTCGGACGACCCTCGGGACGGTCAGTTACTGGATGCGCTGGCGTCGTTCAGCCGGTTGATTTCTTCGACCGTCGCGGGACTGGAGCATCAGATGGTCTCGCTCGTAACGTCTTGCCGGCCTGGGAGGAGTGGACCGAGGATGTTCGGGCGGTGCTCGATGCTGCCGGGTCGGACCGGACCGCGATCTATGCCGGGCTCGACGCGGGGCCGATCGCGATGATGTTCGCGGCTTTGCAGCCGGAACGTGTGAGTGCGCTGATCCTGGTCAACACGTCGCCGCGCTATCTCGAGGCGAGCGACTATCCGATCGGCGTGTCGCAGGCGAGGGTTGATGCCGTGGTGGAGCTGGTGGGTTCACTGTGGGGGACGGAGGAGTTCGTCAGCGTCATCAACCCGGCCGTTGCCGAGGACACAGAGGTGGCTCGTGCGAATGCTCGGCGACTTCGGGCGGCCGCGACGCCACGAAGCGCGGCCGCACAGTTCCGATACATCTTTGAGAACGTCGACGCTCGTTCGGTGTTGCACCTGATCCAGGCTCCGACGCTGGTCCTCCACACGAGTCCGAACCCGCTGGTCCCCACCGAGCACGGCCGCTACCTCGCCGATCACATCCCAGGGGCGGAGTTTCGTGAGCTACCGGGCGTCGGGATCGGGTTTGATGAGGTCGGATATGCGCCGGTTGTCGACGAGGTCGCTGAGTTCTTGACTGGCGAGCGTCCGGTCGTCGAGGTCGAGCGGGTGCTCACGACGGTGTTGTTCACCGACATCGTCGCGTCGACCGAGCACCTGGCTTCCCTCGGCGACCGGCGATGGCGCGCCATGCTCGATGCTCACGACCGCGTGGTGCGTGAACAGCTGCGCCGATTCCGCGGGCGGGAGATCAAGACCACCGGGGACGGGTTCCACGCTTGCTTCGACGGGCCTGGCCGGGCCATCGCGTGCGCCACGTCGATCACACGCGCGGCTCGTGAGCTGGGCATCGAGGTGCGCGCCGGACTGCACACCGGCGAGTGCGAGCTACGCGGCGACGACCTCGCCGGGCTGGCCGTGCACGTCGCCGCCCGCATCGGATCACTCGCCGCGCCCGGCGAGGTGTTGGTCTCGACCACCGTCAAGGACCTGGTGGCGGGTTCCGACATCGAGTTCGTAGACCGAGGCGAACACCAACTGAAGGGCGTCCCCAACACCTGGAGACTGCTCGCCGTCGCAGATTCCGCCCTGGGCGCTCCTCCCAACCGGGCGTTACTGCCGCTCCGCACACGTTGAGATCGGGCCGTCGGCTCTACTGAGCCAGGCCACGCGGGTTGAGAGACCCACACCGAACTGATGCGATGAAGGAGCGGGGCCTCCGCTCCCCGGGAGTCCGAGTCGAGTGAAGACTCGGGTCTTCCACAACAACCTCTCGAAGAGGAGGAGGCCCCTATGGAACGAGAGTACGTCGGGATCGACTTTCATCGGCGCCGGTCGGTGGTGGTGCGGATCAGTCCGAGCGGTGAGCGGTTGTCGGTGGTGCGCATCGACAACAGTCCGGCGGCGTTGGCGGCGGCGGTGACCGCGGCCGGGGAGCGTCCGGAGGTGGTGATCGAGGCCACCTACGGCTGGTATTGGGCGGTCGACGTGTTGCAGGAGTTGGGTGCGACGGTGCATCTGGCCAACCCGAACGCGTTGAACTGGGGTGAGCGGCGGGTCAAGAACGACGTCGTCGACGCCACCGATCTGGCCGACATGTTGCGCCTCGGTCGGCTGCCGGAGGCGTGGATCGCCCCGCCGGCGTTGCGCGAGCTGCGCGAGCTGGTCCGCTACCGGGCCAAGCTGGTGCAGCTGCGCTCGGGACTCAAGGCCCAGGTGCACGCGGTGATGGCCAAAGAAGGCGTGCTGCCGACGGTGGTCGACATGTTCGGCCCGGCCGGCCAGGTGCAGCTCGACGAGATGGGCCTCGGCCGCAACTACACGATCCGGGTCGAGTCGTTGCGCGACCTGATCGAGATCTACGACCGCGAGATCGTCATGCTCGAGCGGCAACATCCACCGCCATCTGCGTCACCATCGCGGCTATCAGGCGGTGCAGGCGATCAACGGGGTCGGGCGCACGATCGCCGCCATCGTCGTCGCCGAGATCGGTGACGTCACCAGGTTCCCGACGCCACGGCATCTGTGCTCGTGGGCCGGGCTGACCCCGGGCCGGCGCGAGTCCGACGTCAAAGGACACGACCAAGGGATCACCAAGCACGGCTCGAAGCTGTTGCGCTGGGCGCTGATCGAGGGCATCTCCCGCTACCACGGCGGCCCCTACCTGGCCGCCGACTTCCACCGCATCGCCGAGCGTCGCGGCAAGAACAAGGCCCGCGTGGCGATCGCCCGCCGGGTGCTCACGCTCGCCTACTACGGGCTGCGCGACGGCGAGATCCGCTGCCTCACCCAACAACCGGAGGCGGCATGAGGTTCGGACACGGCCACGATGGCGAGCTCGACGATCGGCATGACCCCAGGCGCATGCCTGCGGAGTCGTCTAACTGATTGAGCCCCACCGTGGTCGTGGCCTCGATCGCATCATGGGCCCACCAGCGGAACGAAGAGATGCCTGGCAGCCGAACCTGCCCACCTCAGCCACCTCCACCGTGAGGGACCCGATGCGAACACCGGCCCCCGGCCGGTCCACAACTGAGATGACACGACGTCGTCGCCGACCAGTATGCGCCGCCCGACGGTGGCGTCAAGGTCGTACGTCCTCGCCTTCGGCTGCGGGCGCTCCACCTTGACCCCACCGTCTTCGCCGGCGCGCCCAGCCCCCAAGACGACCCGAGGATCAGCGGCGCCTCCGGCGCCGAAGAACCGCCAACTCGCCAAACACACCGGTTGACAACCCACTGCTCCTTCAGAGATGCCGATCGATGAGCTAGCTGGCCGTGCCGGAGGTACCCGCACAGATCAG
>CAVVMS010000026.1:0-262049 GCA_963749315.1 uncultured Acidimicrobiia bacterium | reverse complement strand
CACAGATCAGCGGTTCCGTCCCGGCGATCCCGGACGCGGCGGCCCGGGATATTCCCCGTTGTTCGAGGACACTTCGCGGTGCCGCAGGTTCTGTGCTCCCGGGAGCCGGTCGACGACCGATGACCGGAGCCCAGCGGGGTGCCGCCTGCCGCGGCGGCTGTTGGGGACGAGCGCCGAGACTTCGATCGGTGCGTCGTCATCCCTTCCGGCGTGCGACTGTTGGCGTTCATGGACGACGCGCCTGTCGGGCTGCGGGTTCCCCCTGCTCTTCTGCTGGTCGCGGTGTGTTTTCGTTGCGCCGGTCAGTCGTCGTCGTCTTGGGTGCCGTCGGACTCGGAGCCGACGACGGCGAAGTGCTCGTCGAGCTGGACGTCGACCTGGGTGCCGTCGTCGAGGGTGACCTCGACTTCGTAGAGGCTCTCCTCGTCGCCGACTTCGGTGTCGGTGACGGTGCCTTCGCCGGTGTGCTCGAGTGCGGCGGCTTCGGCCCGGTCGAGGTCGGCGCCGGTGATGGCGGTGTCGGGGCGGTCGTCTTCGGGGCCGTCGTCGCCGCCGGTGGCGGCGGCGATGCCGGTGCCGATGCCGGCGGCCGCCAGGGTGGCGGCGCCGGCGACGAGGATGCGGTTGCGGGTGTTGCGCATGGCTTTCTCCTGGGTGGTTGGGTGGATGGTGACGGATCGGGCCTGAACTGGGCCTGAACGTCTCAGGGGCCGGGGTCGTACTCGACGAGCTCGACGGTGGCCTCGCCGCCCTCGACGGTGACCGCGGCGATGAAGCCGACGCCGGGGGCGTAGCGCTTCTCTTCGACGACGTCGGGTTCGAGCGGCGTCCAGTCCTGGGTGGTGAGCACGTCGGTGAAGGTGCCGAAGGGCACGGTGGCGGTCCCGCCGACGGCGATGACCTCGCCCATGTCCTCGGCTTCGCCGGGGTAGAACTCCTGGCGGTAGGCGTCACCCACTTCGGGGTCGGCGGGCATGATCAGGCCCGGGAGGGCGCCGTCGACGCCGGCCTGGAAGGACCCGGCGGTGGTGGTGACGACCCCGTTCTCGTACTCGGCCGTCTCCTCGCCGAGGTACCAGACGTTGCCGTCGCGGTCCTGGGTGAAGAAGTCGAGGGTGTCCTCGGCGAGCTCCCCGTCGATGTAGGCCCGGTCCCGGACGACGACGGCGTCGATGCCCATGACCCGGCGGGTCTCGGTGAGCACCTCGACCTCGATGCGCTCGGCCTCGCCGTCGGAGGTGCCCTCGTAGACCCAGCGGGCTCCGACCGGCAGCGGGAAGTACGGGTTGTCGATGACGGCGACGGCGTCCTGGGCGCGAAGGGTGGGCTGGTAGTCGCCGCCGTCGCCGGGGTCGATGACCGCCTCCGTGAGCGTGGTGGCGGTGGCCTGGTCCGCGGCGGCCGACGGGGCGGGGTCGTCGTCGCCGCATGCCGCGATGGTGAGGACGAGGAGGCCGGCGGCGACAGGAACGATGGTCCGTGGCATGGGGCCCACCATCGCCGTCGAGCGCTGAACGCCGCCTGAGCGTCACCGGCCGGCGTTCAGCGCCGGTTCAGCACCTCCGGCAACACTGGCCAGCGATGAAGCTGCTGTTGGTCGAGGACGACGCCAAGATCGCCGCCGCGGTCGCGCGGGGCCTGACCGCCGAGGGCTTCACCGTCGCCATCGCGGTCGACGGCACCGAGGGGCTGTGGATGGCCCAGGAGGGCACCTACGACGCCATCGTCTTGGACCTCATGCTGCCGGGGCGCAACGGCTTCCAGGTGTGCGCCGAGCTGCGGGCGTGCGGGGGACTGGACGCCGATCCTGATCTTGACCGCCAAGGACGGCGAGCTCGATGAGGCCGAGGCGCTCGATACCGGCGCCGACGACTACCTCACCAAGCCGTTCTCCTATCCCGTGTTGGTCGCCCGGGTCCACGCCCTGCTCCGTCGCAGCGCCACCCGGCACCCGACCCCCGCCGCGGTCGGGGACCTCCGCGTCGACCCCGCCGCCCGACGGGTGTTCCGCGGCGACGTCGAGGTGCCGCTGACCGCCCGCGAGCACGATGTCGTCGAGCTGCTGGTGCGAAGGGCCGGCGAGGTGCAGTCGAAGTACGACATCCTCGCGGCGGTGTGGGACGACGACTACGACGGTGACCCCAACATCGTCGAGGTGTACATCGGGCGGCTGCGCCGCAAGCTCGACGAGCCCTTCGGGCGCCGCTCGATCGAGACGGTGCGTGGCGCCGGCTACCGGTTGGTCGACGATGGCGGAGCCTGAACCGCGACGACCCGGGTGGTGGTCGGTCCGGGTCAGGGTCACTGCTGTCGCGTCCCTGGTGGTGTTCGTCGTGCTGGCCGGGGCGGCGTTCGCCGTCGTCAGGGCCCAGGAACGGATCCTGGTCGAGAACCAGAAGGAGGGACTCGAGCAGGCGGCCGCCGATTTGCTGGCGGCCACCGACCGGGGCGAGGCCGGCGGCGTGCTGGCCGGGTTCGGCGACGACGACGCCGCCTACCTCGTCCTCGACGAGCGCGGCGATGTCGTCGCGGCGTCGGCCAACGTCGGTGACGGGGCCGCTCTCGCTGAGCTGGCGCCGGCCCGAGGATCGGTCACCCGTCAGGTCGAGTCCTTGCTCGGCGACGATGCCCGGTTCCTGGTGCGCGCCGAGGTGGTCGAGGGACCCAGCGGTGCTCGCAGGATCGTCGTCGCCGCCAGCCTCGACGACATCGAGGAGGCCACCGACGCGCTCCGGAATGCCTTCATCGTCGTCGTGCCGCTCCTCACCGTCGCCCTCGCGACGCTCCTGTGGGTGGTGGTGGGCCGGTCGCTGCGTCCTGTCGAGGCGATCCGCGCCGAGGTCGAGGGCATCGGCGGGGACGGCCTCGACCGCCGAGTTCCCGTCCCGCCCGGCGACGACGAGGTGGCCCGCCTGGCCCGCACCATGAACGGGATGCTCGAACGCATCGAGGAAGCCGCCGACCGCCAACGCCAGTTCGTCGCCGACGCCGCCCACGAGCTGCGCACCCCATTGACGCGCATGCGGACCGAGCTCGAGGTCGACCTCGCCCACCCCTCCGGCGCCGATCCAGCGGCCACCGAAGTCAGCGTGCTGGCCGAGGTCGAGGGCCTCCAGCGCCTCGTCGCCGACCTGCTCGACCTGGCCCGCACCGACGGCCGCGCACGCATCGCAACGCGGCCAGTCGCGCTCGACCAGCTGGTGGCCGAGGTCGTCGACGCCGCCCGACCCGGCACCACCGTCGCGATGGAGACGAGGCTCGATCCGATCACGGTGCTCGGCGACGCCGAAGCCCTTCGTCGTGTTGTCGCCAACCTTCTCGACAACGCCGTCCGCCACGGATCCGAACGCGTCATCCTCACCCTCCGAGCGACGAACGGGTTCGCCGAGCTGGCGGTCGCTGACGACGGCCCGGGCATTCCACCGGCCGAAGCCGAGCGGGTCTTCGAGCGCTTCACCCGTCTCGACGCCGCGCGCACCCGCGACGACGGCGGGACCGGCCTCGGTCTGGCCATCGCCCGCGCCATCGCCGAGGCCCACGGCGGCACCGTCGCCGTCGATGCCGAGCATGTCGGTGGTGCCCGCCTGGTCGCGCGCCTCCCGACCTGACCCCGGCCACGGCAGGTCCAGAACGAGTCGTCTGACGCGGACCTAGGTGGAAGGCTCCGGTGCCATGGCCGTCGCCGCGTCCTCGTCACTGACGGGCGACAGCCGTCGGCTGCTCACCACCCGAGGCGTACGTGCGCTGGTCGACGGAACGGTCGCCACCGTCCTGCCCGCCTACCTCATCGCCCGTGGTCTGGGTCCCACCGAAGTTGGCGCGGTCATCACCGCGACGCTCCTCGGATCGGCGGTCGTCACCCTCCTCCTCGGCCTCCGAGGTGGCCACATCGACCGCGGTCGCCTCCTCCAGGTCGTTGCGCTGCTCATGATCGCGACGGGCGTGGCCTTCGGCCTGGCCGCGTCGTTCGCGGTCCTCGTGGTGATCGCAGCGGTCGGCACGCTCAACCCCTCGGGAGGCGACGTGAGCCCCTTCCTCCCGATCGAGCAGTCGCTGCTGCCCGACACGGTGACGCCTCAGCGCCGCACCCACGTGTTCGCGCGCTACTCCCTCGTCGCATCACTCGCAGGATCGTTCGGCGCGCTGGCCGCGGGGTTGCCCGAGAAGCTCACCGAGCGCACCGATGTGACGGAGCTCCAGTCGCTCCAAGCCGTCTTCTTCGCGTACGCGATGGCAGGCGTCGCGACCTTCTTCCTCTACCGCCGGCTGCGACCGCGTCCGCCGATCGACCTCGCTGCAGGTGCGCGTCACGGGCTGCACAAGTCGCGCGCCATCGTCCTGCGCCTGGCCGGGCTGTTCGCGGTGGACTCCTTCGGCGGAGGCTTCACCGGCCAGGCGATCATCGTGCTCTGGCTGTCGCTGCGGTACGACATGTCCACCGCCACCGCAGGCGCGGTGTTCTTCTGGAGCGGGCTGCTCACGGCCAGCTCGGCGCTGCTCGCGCCCCGGCTCGCAGGCCGCATCGGGCTGATCCGCACGATGGTGTACACGCACCTCCCCGCCAACGCGCTGGTGATCAGCGCCGCGCTCATGCCGACCGTCGAGCTGGCCGTGGCGTGCCTCCTCGCCCGCGCACTGCTGTCGCAGATGGACGTCCCCGCCCGCACCTCCTATGTGATGGCCGTGGTGGAGCCCGAAGAGCGGGCGGCGGCCGCCAGCATCACCAACGTCCCCCGCAGCCTGGCCAGCGCCCTCCCACCGCTCCTGGCCGGCTGGATGCTCGCGCAGACGAGCTTCGGGTGGCCGCTCATCATCGGCGGGACGCTGAAGACCGCCTACGACCTCGCGCTCCTCCGCCTGTTCCGAGACATCCGCCCGCCCGAAGAGCTCGAGGCGGCCGGTCCGGAGCATGACGGTGGTCCGTAGGCACCCGATCGCTCCGAGGTCGGCACGGCACACTCGGTACAGTATGATACTGAGTATGCTACTGCTGAAAGGTCGACAGGCGATGAGCGTCCGCCACGCCCTCCTCGCCCTGCTCCGCGAGGGACCGAAGTACGGGTTGCAGCTCCGCCAGGAGTTCGAGGACCGCACCGGCGAGGTGTGGCCGCTCAACGTCGGGCAGGTCTACACGACCCTCCAGCGGCTCGAGCGCGACGGGCTCGTCGACGCCGACGACGACGGCGCCGGCCCGCAGCGCATCTTCTCGCTGACCACGGCGGGGGCCGACGAGCTCGAGACCTGGCTCCGCACGCCTCCGGACATGACGTCGCCGCCGCGGGACGAGCTCGTCATCAAGGTGCTCGTCGCCCTCCACCTCCCTGACGTCGACGTCGCCGCCCTCCTGCAGGTCCACCGCCGGCAGCTGGCCGAGCTGATGCAGCAGTACACCCGGCTCAAGGACGACGCCGGCGACGACGAGCTCGGCCTGCTGCTCGTCGCCGATGCCGAGCTGTTCCGGCTCGACTCGCTGATCCGCTGGCTCGACAGCGTCGACGGCCGCCTCAAGCGCCGGACCACCCCGGTGGCAGCCGCGCCGGCCAAGGCGCGCACGGCGCCCGAGCGGCTGCGCCGCCAGATCGGGATCCGGCGATGAGCGCCATCGACCTGCGCGGCGTGTCCAAGTCCTACGGCGACGGCGCCGGCCGGGTCGATGCCCTCGTGGCCATCGACCTCGAGGTCGCGCCGGGGACGCTCGTCGCCGTGATGGGGCCGAGCGGCTCGGGCAAGAGCACGCTGCTCACCATCGCCGGGGCGATGGAGGAGCCGTCGGCGGGCCAGGTGCTCATCGACGGCCACGACCTGGCGACCCTGTCGGCCAACGACCGGGCCGCGCTGCGCCGCCGGACCGTCGGCTACGTGTTCCAGGACTTCAACCTCCTCGCCGGGCTCACCGCCCTCGAGAACGTCACCCTCCCGCTCGAGCTCGACGGCACCGCCGCGAAGCGGGCCCGCCCGGCCGGCCTCGAAGCGCTCGAGCGCCTCGGCGTGCGCGACAAGGCCGACCGGTTCCCCGACGACCTCTCCGGCGGCGAGCGCCAGCGGGTCGCCATCGCCCGCGCCATCGTCGGCGACCGCCACATCCTCCTCGCCGACGAGCCGACCGGCGCCCTCGACTCGGTCAACGGCGAGGCGGTGATGCGGCTGCTCCGCTCGGCCTGCCGCGACGGGGTCACCGGCGTCGTCGTCACCCACGACGCCCAGCTCGCCTCGTGGGCCGACCGCATCGTGTTCCTGCGCGACGGCCGCCTCGTCGACCAGACCGCACCGCCGGCCGGGCCCGAGACCCTGCTCGTGCCCGAGCACCGATGAGCGCGGGCGGCCGCGTCGCCCGGCGCGCCCTGCGCCGCTGGTCCTGGCGCCTCTACCGGCGGGAGTGGCGCCAGCAGGTGCTGGTCCTCGCCCTCATCACCGTCGCCGTGGCCGCGTCGGTGTTCGGCGCGACGGCGGCCTACAACCTCACCGACACCCGGGTGGCCGAGTTCGGCTCCGCCAACCACCGCTTCGAGAACGCGGTCGCCCGACCCGAGGACATCGCGCCCTACACCGCCGAGGCCGAGGAGTGGTTCGGCACCATCGAGGTGATCGGCCACCAGCGGTCCCGATCCCCGGGACGACCGCCGACCGTCGAGCTCCGCTCCATCGAGCCCGACGGCGCGTTCTCGGGCCCCATGGTCTCGGTCCTCGAGGGCCGCCGACCGACGTCGGTCGGCGAGATCGCCCTCACCGAGGGTGCCGCCGCCGACCTCGACGCCGGGCTCGGCGACCGGGTCGACGTCGGCCGCGACCGCTACGAGGTCGTCGGCATCGTCGAGAACCCCGCCGACCTCGACGACGAGTACGCCCTCGTGCTGCCCGCCGGCCAGACCCCCGAGTCGATCACCCTGCTCGTCGACGCCGACCGCGAGCACGCCGATCGCGTTCCGACCCAGCGTCGTGCCCGGTCAGGGCTTCATCGAGTCGCGGGAGGCGACCGAGCAGACCACCGCCGCCGTCGCCGTGTTCGTCGTCGCCACCGTCGCCATGGTCCTCGTGTGCCTCGTGGCCGGGGCGAGCTTCGCCACCCTCGCCCACCGCCGCATGCGCCAGCTCGGCCTGCTCGCCGCCGCCGGCGCCACCCCGCGCCACCTCCGCCGGGCCATGGTCGCCAACGGCACCGCCGTCGGCCTCACCGCCGCCGTCGCCGGCACCGCGCGCCGGCCTGCTCGCCTGGCTGGCCTCCGCGTCGGCCCTCGAACCGGCCGCCGCCCACCGCATCGACCCCTGGAACATCCCGCCGTGGCTGCCCGTCGCCGGCATCGGGCTCGCCGTGGCCACCGCCACCCTGGCGGCGTGGTGGCCGGCCCGGGCCGTCGCCCGGATGCCGATCACCGACGCCGTCGCCGCCCGACCGCCCGCGCCACGGCGGGTGCACCGCTCCCTCGCCGCCGCCGTCGCCCTGCTTCGCCTTCGGTGTCCTCGCGATCGGCGCCGGCATCGACCCCAACTCCGAAGCGATGACGCCGATCTTCTTCATCTCCGGCATCGTCGCCCTGCCCGTCGCCGTGCTCCTCGCCAGCGCACCCGTGCTGCGGGCGGTGGCGCGGCTCGCCGGCCGCTTCCCGGTCGGCACCCGCCTGGCGGTGCGCGACCTGGCCCGGTTCGAATCGCGCTCGGCGGCCGCCCTCGGCGCCATCACCCTCGCCCTCGGCATCGCGGTGTCGGTCGTCGTCGTCGCCGCCGCCAACGTGCCCGACGCCGACGAGGGCAACCTGCAGGCCGACCAGCTGGTCGTCTGGACCTACTCGCCGAACGCGTTCGGCGGGCTGCAGGTGCCCGAGCTCAGCGACGCCGACGTGACCCAGCGGGAGGCCGACGTCGAGGAGATCGCCGCCCTCGCCCCCGGCGCCCGGATCGTGCCGCTCGACGTCGCCGTCGACCCGACGAACCCAGAGGTCGCCGGCGGGCAGCGGCTGCTCAACAACGCGGTGCTGGGCCGGCCCATCGACGAGAACACGATCCGCGACTCCGGCGTCGTGTTCGTCGCCACCCCCGAGCTCCTCGACTACCTGGCCTCGACGCCGACGACCAGCCGCCGGGCACGCTCGTGCTCACCCGCCAGACCGGCGACGTGTACATCACCGGCAACATCACCCAGCCGATCTTCATCCGCGACCCGGTGCCCGCCGACCACGTCGTGCACATCGACGTGCCCAACATCTCCTCCGGGCCCGCGCACCCTGATGACCGACGCCGGTCTCGACGCCGCCGGGCTCGAGCCCATGCGAGCCGGCTGGCTCCTCGACCTCGAGCAGCCCCTGGCCGCCGACGACCTCGCCCGGGCCCGCGACCTCGCTGCCGATGCCGGCCTCGCCGTCGAGGCGCGCGACACGACCGGCGGCCTGACCGATCGTCCGCCACGTCGCCACCGCCGCCGGCGTGCTCGCTCGCCCTGTCGATCCTGGCGATGACGGCCGGGCTGCTGCGCGGCGAATCCCGCCACGAGCTCCGCACGCTCCACGCCGTCGGTGCCACCGGGCGCATCCGCCGGGCGATCACCGCATCGACCTGCGGCGTGCTCGCCCTGGCCGGCGCCGCCCTCGCGGTCGTCGTCTCCTACGCCGCCCTGCTCGCCGGATACTGGCCCGAGACCGACCGCCTCGCCGACGTACCCGTCGCCCACCTCCTGGCGACTCACCGTCGGCCTTCCCCTCCTGGCCGGGGGCCTTGCCTGGATGCTCGGCGGCCGGGACAGAGCCGACGTCAGAGCGGGGTGACCTCCCGGCGAGCGCAGCAGCCCCGGTCCCGGGCTTCAGCGACCCCATGATCCGAGCTCGGGCCGACGCGCATCGTGAACACTGCCGGCGCCCCCTTGACCGCGTTGCTTCCCGACCCGGCCGCAAACGACAGCGTGGAAGCAGGGATGGAACGTGGCGCTGTGCCTCCGCGCCGAAGCGGCGCCACGGTGGCCCATGCCAAGACCGCAGACGATGACCCTCCACAGCTCGAAACCCTGGTCGCGTCCCTCCGAGTGCCGGACCATCGCGACCAGCGCGGCGGACGCGATGTCTGACTCGCGCGCCAGATAACCCCCGCGATGCTCGGACCCGAGGGCATCCTCGCAGTGCCGTTCGTCCCGCAAGTCGTGCTCGCGATCGCGAGCACTCCGTCCGTGGCGTCTGAGGAGTTCAGGTTCGAACGATCCGCGACGCTCCATGGAATTCGACTCGACCTCGCACGGAACCGCGGCCACGGGGTCATGAGCGCTCCGACATCAGTCGCCCCCCGAGGCCCGACACCTCATCCAAGATTTCATCCAAGAAATCGGCCGGAACCGAGTGATATGGGGTGACACCGGCCGGACACTGAAGCCCAAAAAGCCCTGCTAGATGGCACTGACCGACACCATGCGAACGGCCGGAAGCTCACTCGTAATGCGTAGGTCGTGGGTTCGATTCCCACTCTGGGCTCCATGACACCGCTGGTCTGCGCTGGCTACTCCCGGTCCCAGAAGCGCAGGGCGCGGCAGGTCTCGACGAACTTCGTCGCATCGCCATCGTCGAGCATCAGGTAGCCGTCGTCCACCAGCTCGCTCAGCCCGGCGGCGTCGAAGAGGGCGCGGGCGGCCTCGTTGTGACCGATGAACTTGCAGTGGGCGTGGGCATCGGTGACGAAGTCCTTGGCGGCGGCGTTGCCGCCGAGGGCGGCAGCTCCCTCGGCAGACGGCAGCAGGGCGACGGCGTCGTAGAGGACAGACGGACCGCCGTCGATGCTCTGGTGCGCTGCGAGACGCTTGCCCCTCGACGTGGTCACCCCGCCGACTGTCGGCGCGACGAGCTCCAGCAGCGCCCCCTCGGCAGTCAGCGCCGCGGCCAGCGCGTCGAGCGCCTTGCCGTCGGTGCCGTCGGTGACCAGCACGCCGACCTTGCGGCCTTCGAAGCTGTCAGGACCGTTGCGCACGATGCTCAGCGCCGGTGACTCCGGGAGATCCGCGATCGGTTGGCGGGCCGGAGGTGTGGCATCGGGAACGGCGTCGAGGCCGAGGCCGTCGGCGATGCGCCGGGCGAAGTCGTCGTCGACGTTGCGCAGGTTGGCGACCATGCGCTCACGGATGTCGACGCGTTCGCACTTGCCGAGCTCGAACACGAAGGCATTGACGATGTGGTCCTGCTCGACCGGGCGTCTGGCTGACGAGGAACTGGCGCGCCTGGCTGTAGTGGTCGGCGAACGTCTCCGCACGCAGCCGCCGCTTCGGGCCGGCCTCCTCGGCCGGGAACGTCTGGTAGCCGCTCACGCGGATCCTCGCGTGGGCCGCCGGCGTCGCCGTTCCACGAGTTCGGCTCGTAGTTGACCCGGCCGACCGGGTTGACCATCGCCATGTGCCCGTCCTGCTGGAAGTGGGCGACGGGGCACCGCGGCGCGTTGACCGGCAGGTGGGTGAAGTTGGGTCCGCCGAGGCGCTTGAGCTGGGTGTCGAGGTACGAGAAGTTGCGTCCCTGCAGCAGCGGGTCGTTGGTGAAGTCGATCCCCGGCACCACGTTCTGGGTGCAGAAGGCGACCTGCTCGGTCTCGGCGAAGAAGTTGTCGACCATCCGGTCGAGCACGAGGCGACCTACGCGGCGCACCGGCACCTGCTCCTCGGGGATGATCTTGGTGGCGTCGAGGATGTCGAACTCGAAGCGGTCGGCGAAGTCCTCGTCGAACAGCTGGACGCCGAGCTCCCACTCCGGGAAGTCACCGGCCTGGACGGCGTCCCACAGGTCGCGACGGTGGAAGTCGGGATCGGCGCCGTTGATCTTCACCGCCTCGTTCCACACCACCGACTGCATGCCGAGCTTGGGCTTCCAGTGGAACTTGACGAACGTCGACTCGCCCGCCGCGTTGACGAAGCGGAACGTGTGCACCCCGAAGCCCTCCATGAACCGGAACGAGCGGGGGATGGCCCGGTCCGACATCGTCCACATCACCATGTGCGTCGCTTCGGGCATGAGCGAGATGAAGTCCCAGAAGTTGTCGTGCGCCGACTGCGCCTGCGGGAACGCCCCGATCGGGCGCCTGCTTCACGGAGTGCACGAGATCGGGGAACTTGAGCGCGTCCTGGATGAAGAACACCGGGATGTTGTTGCCGACCAGATCCCAGTTCCCCTCGCCCGTGTAGAACTTGACGGCGAAGCCACGGACGTCACGCGCCAGGTCGGCCGAACCCTTGTTGCCGGCGACCGTGGAGAAGCGGACGAACACCTCCGTGCGCCGCCCTGCCTCCTGGAACGGATCGGCGCGGGTGACGTCGCTCAGCGAGTCGTAGCACTCGAAGTACCCGTGGGCGCCGTAGCCGCGGGCGTGGACGACGCGTTCGGGGATCCGCTCGTGGTCGAAGTGGAAGATCTTCTCCCGGAAGTGGAAGTCCTCCAGCGCCGCCGGGCCACGTGGCCCGACGCGCAGCGTGTTCTGGTCGTCGGCGACGGGCACACCCTGCTGGGTCGTCAGCCGTGCACCACCGTTCGCGGTCTGGTGCGTCTCACCGCCCGCGCCCGTCGTGGGTGCGATCGTCGGGCCGCTGGGCTTTCGCTGCCGGCTTCTTCCTCTTGCTCGGCGCGGGTGAGCGACGGGTGGGCGACTTCGGGCGGGGAGCCATCGGCACTCCGTTTCGTGGATTCGGCGGGATGGGGCGGGTTCCCTGTTCCCCCGATGCGGTCGAACCAACCCGATCGCAGGCGCTGGTCGTCGAGAGCTGGTCCACGACGGCGCCGGCGCGCGAGCGTTACGGTGCGGCAACTCGGGAAGGTGGAGGAACATGGTCCTGGTCGACGCGTGGAAGACCGTCGTCATGCAGCGCTACGCGAAGTTCGACGGCCGCGCCGGTCGCGCCGAGTTCTGGTGGTTCGTCCTCGCCAGCGCGATCATCGGCATCGTCCTCTCCACGCTCGGACGGGCCTCGGTGATCTTCGTCGTGCTCTATCTCATCTACGCGCTCGGCGTGCTCATCCCCTCGCTCGCGGTCGCCGTTCGCCGCCTCCACGACACCAACCGCAGCGGGTGGTGGTACCTCCTCATCCTGATCCCGCTCGTCGGTGGGATCATCCTCATCGTCTTCCTCGCCACCGACGGCACGCCCGGGCTCAACCAGTACGGACCGCCGGCGCCACCGGTCGCTCCGACCTGACGCCGCGCCCGCGCGCCCTTCGAGGGTTCCCACACGCGCACCCATCTGGGAACATGTGTTCGTGCGGGACGACGCGACGATCCTCCACGCCGACCTCGACTCGTTCTACGCATCGGTCGAACAGCGCGACGATCCGGCGCTGCGCGGGCGGCCGGTCATCGTCGGCATGGGCGTCGTCCTCGCCGCCAGCTACGAAGCCAAGGCGTTCGGGGTCCGGACGGCCATGGGCGGCAAGCAGGCGCTGCGGATGTGCCCGTCCGCCGTCACCGTCCCGCCGCGCATGACCGCCTACAGCGAAGCGAGCAAGGCCGTGTTCGCCGTGTTCGACGACACCACGCCGCTCGTCGAAGGGCTCTCGATCGACGAGGCGTTCCTCGACGTGGGCGGGCTGCGCCGGGTGTCGGGCACGCCCGTCGACATCGCCACCCGGCTGCGCACCGAGGTGCGCGAGCGGGTGGGGCTGCCGATCACGGTTGGCGTCGCCCGCACCAAGTTCCTCGCCAAGGTGGCGAGCGGCGTGGCCAAGCCCGATGGGCTGCTGGTGGTCGCTCCCGGCACCGAGCTGGCGTTCCTCCACCCGCTGCCGGTCGAGCGGTTGTGGGGCGTCGGCGCCAAGACGGCCGCCAAGCTGCACGCCCGCGGCATCACGACCGTCGCCGACGTCGCCCGCGTCGGGGAGGGTCCGCTCGTGTCGATCCTCGGTCCGTTCGCCGGCCGCCACCTGCATGCCCTCGCCCACAACCGCGACCCCCGTCGGGTCGAGGTCGGCCGGCGCCGCCGGTCGATCGGGTCGCAGCACGCCATCGGCCGCAGCCGCCACGGGCCGCGGTCGCAGGCGGAGCTCGACGCCGTCCTCGTCGGCATCGTCGATCGCGTGACGAGGCGGCTGCGCGCCGCACACCGCGTCGGACGAACGGTCGTCCTGCGGCTGCGCTTCGACGACTTCGCGCGCGTCACCCGCTCGCACACCATGGCCGCGTCGACCGCGGAGACCGAGATCGTGCTCGCCGCCGCGCGCGAGCTGCTCACCGAGGCGATGCCGATGATCGACGAGCGCGGGGTCACGCTCGTCGGCCTCGCCATCGCCAACCTCGACGACGACGACGCCGTGCAGCTGACGCTGCCGTTCGACCGCCACGCGGGCGGGGGGCTCGACACCGCGCTCGACGGCGTCCGCGAGCGCTTCGGCTCGTCCGCCATCACCCGCGCCGTGCTGCTCGGCCGCGACCACGGTCCCGCCGTCCCGCTCCTCCCCGACTGACTAGCTTCGGCCACGGTGACGGAAGCTCCGGACCAGGACCGCCTCTACCGCGCCATCAAGGCCGCCGCGACACCGCTGTATCGCGGTCTGTTGCGTGTGCGCGTCGAGGGCCGCGAGCGGGTGCCGACGGCCGGCGGGGCGATCGTCGCCGCCAACCACATCTCGTTCTTCGATTCCGTCGCCCTGCTGCAGTCGATCCCGCGGCGAGCGTTCTTCCTCGGCAAGGCCGAGTACATGCAGTCGTGGGCCACCCGCCGCCTGTTCCCGGCGATGGGCCTGATCCCCATCGACCGCGAGCAGGCCCGCCGGGCCGTTGCTGCCCTCGAGGTCGCGGCGGGTGTCCTCGATCGCGGCGACGTCCTCGGCATCTACCCGGAGGGCACCCGTTCCCGCGACGGCCTGCTGCACCGCGGGCACACCGGCGTCGCCCAGCTCGCCCTGATGTCGGGTGCGCCGATCGTGCCCGTCGGCCTGGTCGGCACCGACCACATCCAGCCGGTCGGCACGAGGGTGCCGCGACCGTTCCGCGGAGCGGTCGTCCGCTTCGGCGAGCCACTCGACCCGGCCGCCTACGGCGGATCGTCCCGGCGGCGGCGTCAGCTGCTCACCAACGACCTGATGGAAGCGATCCGCCGGCTGAGCGGCCAGCACGTCAGCCACGACTTCGCCAGCCCCGAGCCGCCGCTCGTGCGCGGTGGCACGGAGAGCGTGTACCAGGTGCACACCGCCGGGGGCGTCGGCGCCTCGTGGGCCCAGGCCGCCCGGTTCGCCGTCAGTGGCATGGGCGGGCGCTTCCACGACGGTCGCGTCGGGTCCGTGCGTCGGCTCGGTTGCCGGGTCCAACCCGACGGCACCGTCCGCTTCGACGCCGAGGTGGCGGTGTCGGTGAAGTTCCAGCCCCATGGAGGTCCCTCGCGATGAGCGACAGCACGTACCACGTCATCGAGCTGATCGGCTCGAGCAGCGACTCGTGGGAGCTCGCCGCCCAGAACGCCGTCCGCGAGGCGGCCAAGGCGTACAAGGACCTGCGCGTCGCCGAGGTGGTCGAGATGGACGTGCTGATCGAGAACGGCGCGATCATCGCCTACCGCACCAAGCTGCGGTTGAGCTACAAGCACGCCGAGGGCTGAGCCCCCGGCACGGCGTCCTATCCTCGGTCCATGCCCTTCCCGGCGGACCCCGGCAACGCCGAGGTCGAGGCGCGGATGGGCCGGGCGTGGCGAGCGCTGCGCCGCGGACCTTCGACGACTGGTCATCTTCGATGAGCTGTTCGGCTCGCCGGGCGAGGAGGACGCCGTCGAGCCCGGCCACCTCGACGTGCTCGACCTGCTCAGCGCACGCGGCGACCTGCGGATGACCGATCTCGCCGCCGAGCTGGGCGTCGACCCGTCGACGGTCACCCGCACGCTGCAGCGCATGGAGGCGGCCGGCCTGGCCAGAGCGCGTCCCCGACGGCGGCGACGGCCGCGTCGTCAAGGCCCAGATGACGGCCGAGGGGAGCAGGTTGCACGCGGTCGTGGCGGCGAGACGGACGGCGATCCTCGACGCCCTCTTCGAGGACTTCGGCACCGACGACCGCGCCGCAGCTCGTCGGCTTGCTCGAGCGGTTCATCGCCTCGATCGACTCCTACGCCACCCGCCGAGCTCGCCGAGCAGCGCATCGGCCCGCCGGGATAGCGTCGCCGAGTGGCCGATCCTGCAACCTTCGCCGACCAGGCGATGCAGTACGCACCGCAGCTGTACTCGGCCGCCCTGCGGATGACACGCAACCAGGCCGACGCCGAGGACCTCGTGCAGGACACCTACCTGCGGGCGTACCGCGGGTTCGGCGGCTTCACCGAGGGCACCAACCTGCGGGCGTGGCTGTTCAGGATCCTCACCAACGCCTTCATCAACACGTACCGCTCGCGCCAGCGGCGGCCGACCGAGACCGATCTCGCCGACGTCGAGGACATGTACCTCTACCGGCGCCTCGGGGCGCTCGACTCGCTGGCGGCCAGCCGGTCCGCCGAGGACCAGCTGTTCGACCTGCTCACCGACGACGAGGTCAAACAGGCGCTGGAGGACCTGCCGGAGAACTTCCGGCTCCCCGTGCTGCTCGCCGACGTCGAGGGATTCTCGTACAAGGAGATCGCCGAGATCATGGACATCCCGATCGGCACCGTCATGTCACGGCTGCATCGGGGAAGAAAGGCGATGCAGAAGTCGTTGTTCGAGTACGCGGAGTCGCGTGGGCTCGCCCGGCAGACCGCCACCTTGGCCCAGGATGGAACGACGGATGAGTGATTGCAACGAGACGTTGAGCGAGCTGGAGACCTTCCTCGACGGGGAGCTGAGCGAAGAGACCGTGGCCCACATCCGCGGTCATCTCGACGACTGCCCCGAGTGCTTCGAGGCGTTCGACTTCCATGCCGAGCTGAAGCTGGTCATCGCCTCCAAGTGCAAGGACGACATGCCCCCTGGCCTGCTGTCGCGCATCGAGGAGTGCCTCCAAGAGGACATCGACGGCGACGGCGTCATCGGCTGACCGCATCCGAGTGTTCGGGGCCATCCGAGTGTCCGAGGTGCGGCGTCCGCTCACCAGGCACTCGGACGGCAGCAAACACTCGGGTGGGTCGCTAGGGTCAGCGCCGTGGTCGGGGTCATCTGGCACCAGTGGATCGGCGTCGTCCTCCTGGTCGTGTCCGTGCTGGCCGTGCTCGGCCTCGGCGTCGCCTACCTGCATGAGCATCTCGGCGAAGCGCTACCCGAACCGCCGCCAGCAGCAAGACGGCTGACCGTGGCGGGCCGCCCCGCTGTCGTCGGCGAGCTGCTCGCCCGGTGCACGTTCCCCGAGCCGGGGACCGACGTCGTCTGCGCCTTCTCCGGCGGCGCCGACTCGACGGCGCTCCTGGTCCTGGCGTCGGCCGCCGGGCTGGGCGTCACGGCGATCCACGTCGACCACGGCCTCAGGCCATCGTCGGCGACGGAGGCCGCCGCCGCATCCGACCTGGCCCGGACGCTCGGGGTGCCCTGCCAGGTCGTCGTCGCCGACGTCCCGGCCGGCGCCAACCTCGAGGCGCGGGCGCGGGCGGCACGACGCGAGGTGCTTCCACCCGACGCCCTCACCGGGCACACCGCCGACGACCGAGCCGAGACGCTGCTCGTCAACCTGCTCCGGGGCGCCGGCCTCGACGGGCTGGCGGCGATGGCGCCCGGTCCGACCCGCCCCCTGCTCGCCCTGCGCCGCGCCGACACCCGCCGCCTGTGCGCCGAACTGGACCTCGTCCCGGTCGACGACCCCTCCAACGAGGACGCCCGCTTCGTGCGCAACCGCGTGCGCCACGAGTTGCTGCCGCTGATGGACTCGATCGCCGGCCGCGACACGGTCCCCCTGCTCGTGCGCACCGCCGAGACGGCCGCCGACGACGCGGCCCTCGCCGAGTCCCTGGCAGCCGACCTCGACCCGACCGACGCCCGGGCGATCACCGCCGCCGCACCGGCCGCCGCCCGCCGGGCGCTGCGGCGATGGCTGACGGTCGACGGGTACCCACCCGACGCGGCGACCGTCGCACGCGTCCTCGCCGTCGCCGCCGGCGCCCGGCGGGCCTGCGAGATGCCCGGCGGGCACCGCGTCGAACGTCACCGCCAGCGGCTGCGCATCGTGGCCAGCGGCGCAGTAACCTCGCCGGACGGGATGAGCAGCACCAGTGGCGGAGCACGTTGATGGCCACTCGGCTCCGAGGCAGGTGGGCGCTGGGCATCACCCCGCGCAACTTCACGTGGATCCTGAAGGACAAGCTGGCGATCTGCGAGCGCCCCGGCGGCTACGGCGAGAACCACCGCCGCGTCCGCCGCCAGGAGGAGATCATCTGGATCCGTGAGAACGGGTTCGGCTGCGTGATCTCGATCATTCCGGCGCCGCACAACCTGCACAACTACGACGAGCTCGGCGTGACGTCGCGGCACCGACCGTTCAACGCCGACGATCTCGAGCCGTGGTTGCGTGCGTTCTACCGCGAGCTCAACGAGCTGCTGCAGGCCGGCGTCAAGGTGATCGTCCACGGCGAGGAGGTCGGCGACCGCATCGTCGGGATCATGGGCGGCTACATCCGCTGGGCGGGGCTGGTCGACGACGACACGCAGGCGATCACCGTCACCGAGCGCCTGGCCGGCCGCCAGCTCGACCCGTTCGCCCGCAACGTCATCCTTCTGGCACCTAAGTTGCGATCAGCGCGCGATGCGGGGATTCTCCTGCGCCGCTGGCTAGCTTCTGCGCATGGCGGCGGGACGACGAGTCCTCGTGAGTGGGATGGGCGGTGACCTGGGGTCGCGCGTCGCCGCACTCCTCGAGGACCAGCCGTGGGTCGGTGAGCTCGTCGGGCTCGACATCGACCCACCGAGGCGACGGATGCGCCGGGCCGAGTTCCACCTCGTGGCCCCGACCGACCACGACCGTGTGGTCGACACGATCACGTCGTTCAACCCGCACGTCGTCGTGCACATCTCGGTCTGGGAGCCGCACAGCCGGGCGAACCCCTCGACGGCCCGCCAGCTGACCGACGACGCGGCGACGTCGATCCTCGGCGCCGCCGCCGAGTGCCGGGCGCTGGAGTCGGTGATCGTGCGCAGCGGCACGGAGATCTACGGCCGCGCCCACGGCGCGCCGACCCGGCCCGACGAATCAGCCGACGTCGATCCGACGAGCGACTACGGGCGCATGCTCGCCGGCATCGAGCGCACCGCCGCCGCCATCGGCCGACGCATCGGCGTCACCGTCGGGGCGATCCGGATGGGCACGGTGCTCGGTCCACACGTCCCCAGCCCGCTCGGGCGCGTGCTGCGGATGCCCGCCGTGCCCTTCAGCGTGCTCGCCGACCCGCCGTTCGCCGTCGTCGAGGACATCGAGGTCGCGAGGGCGTTCGTCGCCGCCGCCGAGCGGCGACTCGCCGAGCCGGTCAACGTCGTCGCCAACGGCGCCATCACCGCCCTCCAGGCGGCCCGCCGCGGCCGCCGCATCCCGATCCCGCTCGTCGGGCCGGACTGGAACTTCGCCAAGGTGATCTCCGGCCTGCTCGGCGCGCCGATCCCCGACCACATCATCGAGACGCTGCACCGCGGCCGGCTCGCCGACAACTCGCGCATGGGCGAGCTGCTCGGCTTCCGCCCGTCGGCGACGACGATGGAGACGATCGAGAAGCTGTACGCATGGCCGACCGTCGTGCGCATCCCGGCGAGGAAGGCCGTCGCGTGAGCTGACACCGACTACGAGGCCAGGGTCATCACGCTGCCCGTCGAGCGCACGATCACCGCGGCGCGCCAGCGGGCGGCGAAGGCGGCGGCGCGCCAGGTCGCCCCGGTCGGGTCGTGGCACGTCGACGACTGGGGACGCGACCCCACGCTCGTCGGCGCCTGCATCCGTCTCGGCCGGCTGCGCTGGAACACCGTGATCGGCGGCGCCGATCGCCTGCCCGTGCGCTCGGGCGCGTTGATCGTCGTCAACAGCCGCCGCTACTCACTGGCGCCGATCCACACCGCCATCGCCCTCACCGCGATCACCGGCCGCGCCGTCCGCTTCGTCGGCCGGCCCGACGTCGCTCCGGTCGGTGCCCTCGCCCGGCGACTCGGTGGCCTGCTCGACCGCCCGGACGAGCTCGCCGGCGCCCTGCGGGCCGGTGAGCTGCTGGTCATGGGTGCCCAGCCGACCTGGCACCCGCGGCGGGTCGGACGTGTCGATCACCGACTTGTCGGCGCCGCCGTGGAGACCAAGGCGCCCGTGTTCCCGGCGGCCACGGCGAGCTCGCCGTGGAGCCGTTCGGCGCGCATCGAGATCGGCCCGGCGGCGCGTCCGGGACGGCGGAGGCGAGGACCACTGATCGAGCTCGAGCTCGCCGACCAGATCGAGCAGCGCATCCAGCGCCTGCTCGACGAGCTGGGCGGGGCGCAGACGGGCACGCCGCTCGACTGGCTGCCGCTCAGCGGGATGGGTGGGAGCTGACGTGCCGTACGCGACGAGCATCGACGGCATTCGCCTGCACTACTCGGTCAGCGGACGGCGCAGCGGCCCGCCGGTGCTGCTGATCCAGGGCCTTGGCGCCGACAAGCACGGCTGGACGATGCAGCGGTTGGCGCTCGGGTGGTCGTACCAGACGATCGCCCTCGACAACCGCGGCGCCGGACGCAGCGACAAGCCGCACGGCACGTACTCGCTCGAGCAGATGGCCGACGACGCGATGGCCGTGCTCGACCACGCCGGCGTCGAGACGGCGCACGTCGTCGGCGCCTCGATGGGCGGGGCGATCAGCCAGTACATCGCCCTCACCTACCCCGAGCGGGTGCGCTCGCTGACGCTCGTCTGCACGTCGTGTCGCAACCACCAGTGGCGCCGCGAGCTGCTCGCCAGCTGGGGCGACGCCGCCCGTGAGCGCGGCGTCGGCTCGATGACCAAGCAGGCCGCCCGCTGGGTGATCGGCCCACGGTCGTTCCGCCGGCTGCTGCCGGCGATCGGCTGGCTCGGGCCGCTGGCGTTCGGGCGACCGACGCACGCCTTCGCCGCCCAGGTCGAGGCCATCCTGTCCGCCGACGAGACGCTGGTCGAGCGCCTCGGCGAGATCGAGTTGCCCACCCTCGTCGTCGTCGGCAACCAGGACATCCTCACGCCGCGCGGCGACAGCGAGGAGCTCGCCGAGCTGATCCCGACGGCCGAGCTGGTCGTCATCAGCGGCGCCGCCCACGGGCTGATGATCGAGCACGCCTCGACGTTCAACCGCGTGCTGCTCGACTTCCTGGGCCGGGCCGAGCTGGCGTACGGCGATCACGCCGCCGTTCCGTCGAGTCGTCGCGCCGCAGCCGGCTGAAGGTGACGCGATCGGCAGGCCGAAGTCGGCGGCCCGCGTGCGTGGGTCGTGCTGCTGGCGACGGGCGCGGTCGCGGCGATCCTGCTCGGTGGCGTCTTCGGCTACCTGGCGTGGCAGGACGACGACGACGACGATGCCGCCGACCCGACGTCGTCGACCGAGGTCGTGGCGACCGCCGTCGAGGAGCCGGGCGAGAACCAGCTGCTGCGCCGCACGACCGGCGACGGCATCGAGGTGCGCGCCCGGCTGACCGACTCGCGTGGCGGCGTGGTGATCGACGTGGCACCCGGGGCCGTTGCCGGCGAGCCGAGCGGCGAGCGCCCGGCGTGGTGCAACGTCGTCGGCGACCTCATGGCGTGGGCGATCGGGCCGGAGTCGGTCGTCCAGGGTGGGGCGCCGTGGACCGAGGCCGTGCCCGACGGGTTGTACCCCGGTCTGATGTGGGACGGAGCGGTCGACGTCGACTCGGTGCTCGGCGTCGTCGCCCAGGTCGGCGAGGACATCGAGTCGGTGCGCCTCACGGGGCCGGGCGGGGCCGTCGACGAGATGGCGCCCGTGGACGGGGCCGTCGTGCTGGCCATCCCGGTGCCGGCGGAGGCCGACTTCGATCCGTGGAGCGGTCGCGGCGGGAGCCTGCAGGATGCGGGCGTCACGGTCGTCGCCAGGCGGGCCGACGGCTCGTCGGTCGGGGCGACAGCCGAGGCCATGATGCAGGGCCACCCGGCGTGGAACGACCCGCGCTGCATCGGGGACGATGGTCGAGGCACCGGTGCCGACCATCGGCGCCCGTCGGCCAGCTCCCGGAGCCGGGCGTCGAGCAGCCCGCCGATCCGGCAGCGGCGCGGGCGGAGATCGAGACCACGTTCGGATCGCTGTACGGCCCGCGCAACCCCGACGCCGACCAGCTCATCGACGACCCCTACGGCCTCGACATCGCCCGCCAGCAGGTCGACGCCAACGGCTTCGGCGACGACGCCGAGGGTGCCAGCGTGGAGATCCACGACGTCGTGTTCCCGACCGCCACCGACGCCGTGTTCCTCTACACGCTGTCGACGCCGGTCACGGAGTTCCCCGACCAGATCGGCCGGGCCAGGCTGATCGACGGGGTGTGGAAGATCACCCGGGCGACGCTCTGCCAGGACATGGCCAAAGCCGGCGCCACGTGCCCGCCGTAGATCGCTCGCTAGCAGATCACGGCGATAGCTCGCCGCGGCCGAGGTCGTAGAGCGAGCGGTGGTTCTCGCCGGACAGGCGGAGGAACTCGGAGAACGACTCGGCCGCCACGTCGGTCGGCTCGCCGTCCTCGCAGCGGCTGCGGTCGATGACGTCGGCGTAGCGCACCTCCCACCCGTTGACGAGGTGGGCGTAGCCGCCGTCGAGGGACTCGATCGCCGGCAGCTCGAAGCGGAAGTTCGGACTCAGCGGCACGATGGCGAACCAGACGATCGTGTCGCCGAGCGTCTCGGCGAGCACGGCGCACGGCTTGTCGAGGTCGGGACAGGTGACCACGCCCGGCGTGCCGGGGTGGATCGGCACCTCGATGGCGTCGAGGCCGATCGGGACGATCGTCATCGTCATCGCGCCCTGGCTGGTCCCCTCGGGTGACATGGCGAAGCCGTCGCGGGTGGTGCCGTAGACGAGCGACACCATGTCGACGCGGTGCGTGACCTCGTCGGGCTCGTCGACGACCTGGGCGATCGAGTCGTCGTCGACGAACAGCACGTAGACCGCCACCGCGAGTCCGCACAGGGCAGCGATGGCGGCGACGAACCGCCACGAGAGCACCTGCCGCACGTCGCCAAACGCTACCGGCGGGGGCCATCGGAGTGCTGGACGGTCGGCGTCCGCACTTCCGACACTCCGATGGCCTCGAACACTCGGATGGGTCGGTCAGGCGATCGACGCGGGCGGCTCGTGCGGCGCGGGCGGCGATGTCGTCGAGGACGGCGTCGTCGTGGGCGAGGCCGACGAAGATGGCCTCGTAGGCGCCCGGGGCCAGGGCAACTCCCTCGGCCAGCATCGCCTGGAAGAAGGCGGCGTAGGCGGCCTCGTCGGTGCGCTTCGCCCCCTCGAAGTCGACGGGCGGCGGCACGTCGCCGCACACGATCCCGAGCAGCGGCCCGACGACCGGGAAGCGGGCGGCGAACCCGGCTGCGGCGCACGCCTCGTGGAGCAGCGCGGCGAGGTGCCGAGCGCGAGCAGCCAGCTCGATGTACACCTCGGGGACGAGCAGGTCGAGCGCGGCGAGCCCAGCCGCTGTCGCCAGCGGGTTGCCCGACAGCGTCCCGGCGTGGAACACCGTGCCCAGCGGCGTCAGCGTCTCCATCACGTCGCGCCGCCCGCCGACGGCACCGATCGGCAGCCCGCCGCCGATCACCTTGCCCATCGTCGTGATGTCCGGCGTCACGTCGTAGCGCGCCTGGGCGCCGCCGCGGTCGAGGCGGAAGCCGGTGATCACCTCGTCGAAGATCAGCAGCGCGCCCACCCGGTCGCACTCGGCGCGCAGGCCGTCGAGGAAGCCCGGCTCGGGGGCGACGACGCCCATGTTGGCGGCCACCGGTTCGACGATGACGGCGGCGACCCGCTCGTCGAGCTGGGGAACCCGGTTGTACGGCACGACGAGCGTCTCGGCCACGGCGCCGGCAGGGACTCCCGCCGTCCCCGGCAGCCCGAGCGTGGCCACGCCGCTGCCACCGGCGGCGAGCAGGGCGTCGGTCGCCCCGTGGAAGTTGCCGTGGAAGGCCACGATCCGGTCGCGACCGGTGTACCCGCGGGCGAGCCGGACCGCCGTGCTCGTCGCCTCGGTACCGGAGCTCATCAACCGGACCTGCTCGCACGACGGCACCCGCTCGCTGATCGCCTCGGCGAGCTTCATCTCGCGTGGCGTCGGCGCGCCGTAGGACGTGCCGTCGGCGGCCGCCGCGGCGAGCGCCCGCGTGACCGCTGGGTGGGCATGGCCGAGGATCACCGCGCCGTAGCTCTGGACGAGGTCGATGTAGCGGTTGCCCTCGACGTCCCAGACGTACGGCCCCTCGGCCCGGGCGACGACGTACGGCCGGCCGCCCACCGCCTTGAACGCACGGATCGACGAGTTGACCCCGCCGGGGATGGCCCGCGTGGAGCGCTCGAAGAGGGCGTCGTTCGACGGCGACGCCACGCCCGACGCACACGATCGGGTCGCACCCGGCAGCGGCGCAGGCGGGGTCGCAGTACGGGATCGAGAGAGAGGTCAAGCCCGGCCCGGGCCCTCGGCGAACCACCGGGCGAGGTAGGTGAGGATGACGTCTGCGCCGGCCCGCTTGATCGCCGTCAGGTGCTCGAGGGCGACGGCGTCGCCGTCGATCCACCCGTTCGCCGCGGCGGCCTTGATCATCGCGTACTCCCCGCTGACGTGGTAGGCGGCGACCGGCACGTCGACCCGTTGCCGAGCCGCCTGGATCACGTCGAGGTACGCCAGGGCCGGCTTGACCATCACCATGTCGGCACCCTGGGCGATGTCGGCTTCGATCTCGCGCAGCGCCTCGCGGCCGTTGCGCCAGTCCTGCTGGTAGCCCTTGCGGTCGCCACCGCCGACGATGGTGACGTCGACGGCGTCGCGGAACGGGCCGTACAGCCCGGACGCGTACTTCGCCGAGTAGGCGAGGATCGACACGCCCGCGAAGCCCTCGTCGTCGAGCGCACGGCGGATGCGGCCGACCTGGCCGTCCATCATCCCGCTCGGGGCGACGACGTGGGCACCGGCACGCGCCTGGGCGACGGCGGCGCCGGCGTAGACGTCCAGGGTTGCGTCGTTGTCGACCTCGCCGTGCTCGTCGAGGACGCCGCAGTGGCCGTGATCGGTGTACTCGTCGATGCACAGGTCGGCGATCAGCGCGACGTCGTCGCCGAGGTCGCCGCGCAGGTCGGCGAGCGCCAGTTGCACGATGCCCTCCGGGTCGGAGGCACCGCTGCCGGTGGCGTCCTTGACAGCCGGCACGCCGAACAGCACGACCGCGCGGATCCCGGCGGCGGCGAGCTCGGCGACCTCCTTGCGCAGGCTCTCCCGGCTGTGCTGGACGACACCGGGCAGCGAGGCGATGGGCTGCGGCTCGGTCACGTCCTCGCGCACGAACAGCGG
Organism: uncultured Acidimicrobiia bacterium; assembly: GCA_963749315.1. Taxonomy (GTDB): domain Bacteria; phylum Actinomycetota; class Acidimicrobiia; order Acidimicrobiales; family Ilumatobacteraceae; genus JALZMG01. The sequence goes on along the minus strand of CAVVMS010000026.1, from coordinate 237,693 downwards.
GGCGACCAGATCGCTCGTGCGCACCGACGTCTCGGCGACGAGGTCACGGAGCGCTGCTGTCCGCCGCAGCCGCCGCGGGCGATCGATCGGGAACGGCGCGGGCATCACGTCCATGGTAGGGCTCGTCGCAGCGCCTCGACGATGGCGTCGTCGTCGGGAGACTCGGCGACGTGCGTCACGTTCAGCCCGACGCGGCGGGCAGCGACGGCCGTGACCGGACCGATCGCCACGACCACCGCCGGCGTTGCCGCGCCGATCGATTCGGCCCAGCCCGTGGCCGCCGACCCGCTGGCGAACACGACGGCATCGACGGTGCGCAGCCGCTCGGCCTCGTCGGCGTCCGGTCTGCGCACGACCGTCCGGTAGGCGTCGACCGACTCGACCGCATGGCCCGCCGCGGCGAGGCCGTCGGCGAGCACGCGACGAGCACGATCGGCCTGGGCGACGAGCACACGACTCGGCGTCGGCGGGAACTCGGCGAGCAGTCCCTCGGCCTGCGCCAGCGCCGGCACGAGATCGACGGGCCGTCCGGCGGCATTCGGCCAGCGCCGCCGCGGTGGCCGGCCCGACCGCGGCGAGGCGCAGCGAGGGATGCGCCGCGGCGGCTGGTCCCACCCGCACGGCGCCGTTGACGGACGTGACGACGAGCCAGTCGAACGCGTCGAGCCGCGCCAGCGCCGCCGTCAGCGCGGGCGCTGGGGCGATCTCGATGAGCGGGACGTGGACCACGGTCGCGCCGAGCGCGACGAGGCGATCGGCGAGCGGGCCCGGCTCGGGGCGGGTGAGCGCGATGCGCACGTTCACGCCATGGCGAGCGTCGCCGCCGAGCGGGCGACGTCGAGGTCGCTGTCGTCGAGCCGCAGCTCGTGCACCTCGCGGCTGACGTGCCGGTCGCCGGCGAGGAACGTGAAGAGCGTGCGCCCGGCGACGTGGGCGCCGACCGGGAACGTGCAGCCGGCGCCGAGCTGCTCGAGGAACGCTCGCTCGACCTCGACGGCGTGCCGGGTCGTGGCGTCGTCGACCGCGGCGAGCACGGCGGCCGTCTCGCGTGTCGTCGCGCCGGCACTCGACGGCGACGCAGCCCTGACCGACGGCCGGCACGAACTGCTCGACCGGCAGCCGCTCGGCGATGCGGTCGGTGAGCCCGAGCACTTCGAGCGCGGCCACCGCCATGACGATGGCGCCACCGTCGGGGATCCGCTCGAGGCGAGTGGCGATGTTGCCGCGCAACTCGACGAACTGCAGATCCGGTCGCACCTCGGCGAGCTGCGCCCGCCGGCGGACCGAACCGGTGGCGACCGTGGCCCCGCTCGGCCAGCTCGTCGAGTGAACGGCCGATCAACGCGTCAGCGGGATCGCGGCGACGGGTGAACGCACCGATCGACAGCCCGTGATGGGCGAGCGACGGCAGGTCCTTGGCCGAGTGCACCGCGGCGTCGGCGCGGCCGTCGAGCACGGCCTGCTGGACCTCCTTGACGAACACGCCCTGGCCGCCGATCACGTGCAGCGGAACGTCGCGCTGCCGATCCCCGGTGGTCTCGACGAGCACGAGCTCGACCTCGCACCCGCACGCGGCGCGCAGGGCGTCGGCGACCGCCTCCGTCTGGGTGCGCGCCTGCGGGCTGCCGCGGGTGGCCAGGCGGATGCGCACTAGTGCAGGTCGAACAAGTCGCTCACGGCCGCCGCGTTGCGCTCGCCCTTCGGCGTGCCGGCGTCGTTGCGCAGGCGGACCGACGGCTCGTGCAGCAGCTTGGCGACGATCGCGCTGGTCAGCGCCTCGACCGCGTCGCGCTGGGCGTCGTCGAGTCCGGTGAGGCGCCCGGCGAACCGCGTCAGCTCACCCGCCCGCACCGCCTCGGCCCGCTCGTGCAACTGGGCGACGAGCGGCGCCGCCTGGCGGGCCAGCGACTCGACCGTGTACTTGTCCAGCTCCTCGCCGACGATCTGGCGGACCCGGTCGGCCTCGGCTGCACGCAGCTCGAGGCCGCGGTCAGCCCAGTCGCGCAGATCGTCGAGGTCGAGCAGCGTGACGCCGTCGAGCTCGCCGACGGATCGGTCGACGGTGCGCGGCACCGAGATGTCGACGATCAGCAGCGGCCGTCCGGCGGGATGGTTGGCCTCGACGTCGTCGCGCGACAACACGCTCTGACCCGACGCGGTGCACGCCACGACCACGTCGCAGGTCGCCAGCGCCTCGCCGACACGGTCCAGCCCGAGTGCCCGGCCGCTGACCTGGCCAGCCAGCTGGCTGCCTCGCTCCGGGGTGCGATTGCACACCGTGATCTCCGCCGCGCCGGCACGGTGCAGCGCCGTGGCCACACCGGCGCCCATCTCGCCGGCACCGACCACGAGCACGTTGCGATCGCTCAGCGACCCGAGCCGGTCGGTGACCATCTCCACGGCGGCGTGACTGACCGATGCCGTGCCGCGCCCGATGGCGGTCTCGGTGCGAGCCCGCTTGCCGACGCGCAGCGCGTGACGGAAGAGCAGGTCGAGCGTCGCCCGCACCCCGCCCTCGTCGGCGGCCGACCTGCCACGCGCCGCGCACCTGGCCGAGGATCTCGCTCTCGCCGAGCACCGCCGAGTCGAGGCCGGCGGCGACCTCGAAGAGGTGGCGGGCGGCCGCCTCGTCGTGCTGGCTGTAGAGGTACGGGTGCAGTTGGTCGGCGACGAGCCCACCGCGCTCGCAGAGGAAGTCCCTGATGTCGGCGTACGCACCGTGGAAGCGCTCGGCGACGGCGTAGACCTCGATGCGGTTGCACGTGCTCAGCACGGCGACCTCGCGCAGGTTGTCCCGCGCGGCGAGCCTGCTGACGGTCTTGGCGACGTCGTCGGGCGCGATCGTCAACCGCTCGAGGACCGACAGCGGCCCGGTCCGATGGTTGACACCGATGACGACGACGGACATGGCGCGTCCAGCCTAGGCGCTGGCACCCCGTCTCGATCCGGTCGCTTGTGCCGCCGCGGCCCGCCGCTGCTCGTGGTAGCTGAGGATCTGCAGCTCGACGGCGAGGTCGACCTTGCGCACGTTGATGCTGGGGGGCACCGTCAGCACCACCGGGGCGAAGTTCAAGATGCTGGTGACACCGGCCTTCACCAGGCGGTCGGCGGCTGCCTGGGCGGCCGCGCCGGGCGTGGCGACGACGCCGATCGAGACCCCACTCGTTCGCACGATGGCGGCGAGGTCGTCGAGCGGTCGCACGCGCACGCCGCCGATGACCGTGTCCACCTTGGCCGCGTCGATGTCGACGATCCCGGCAACCGGGAAGCCACGCTGACCGAAGCCGCCGTAGCCGGCGAGCGCCTGGCCGAGGTTGCCGGCACCGACGATCACGACCGGCCAGTCATGGGTCAGGCCGAGCTCGCGGCGGACCTGGTAGATGAGGTACTCGACCTCGTAGCCGACCCCGCGCGTGCCGTAGGTGCCGAGGTAGCTGAGGTCCTTGCGGACCTTGGCCGCGTTCACCCCCGCCAGGTCGGCGAGCTCCTCGGAGGACACGTTGAGCGTGCCGGCGTCGGACTGCTCGAGGAGGATGCGCAGGTACACGGGCAACCGCGCGACGGTGGCCTCGGGGATCCGCCGGCCACGGCTGGTCGTCGCCATCGGCGTTCACGATACGAGATTCGTGCACGCCTTCACAAAGTTTCACACGGGGCTCCGCCCCGTGGATCCCCGAAGAGGTTATCAGTTCCGGAACACTCTCGTCGGATCAGCTTGCCCGTCGCCGAGCGCGGCAGCTCGTCGACGAAGATGATCTTCGCCGGACACTTGTAGCGGGCGAGGTGATCGTGGGCGTGGTCGATGAGACCGTCCTCGTCGATCGTCGCCCCGGGCTGGAGCACGACGAACGCCTTGACGGCCTCGCCGGTGTGCGGGTGCGGGACGCCGATCACCCCGGCGTCGGCGACGTCGGGATGGGCGTTGAGGACCTCCTCGACCTCGGCCGGGTAGACGTTGAAGCCGGACACGATGACCAGGTCCTTGGCCCGGTCCACCAGGTACAGCCGTCCGTCGTCGTCGCACAGCGCGATGTCGCCGGTGCGCAGCCACCCGTCGTCGGTCAGCACCCGCGCCGTCGCCTCGGCGTCGTCGAGGTAACCGGCGAACACGTTCGGGCCGCGGACCCAGATCTCACCGGCGTCGCCGACCAAGGCATCGCCGCCGTCGTCGTCGACGAGGCGCACCTCCATCCCGCCGAGCACGCGGCCGATCGACCCGTACCGCGGGACGAGACCGACCGACGACGTCACGATCGGCGACGCCTCCGTCAGGCCGTAGCCCTCGTACACCGTCAGCCCGAAGCGGTCACGCAGCTTCTCGGCCACGCTCACCGGCAGCTTCGCCGCCCCCGACAGAGCGCCAGCCGCACGGTGCGGAACGCATCGGCAGGGGCTTCCTCGAAGTGGGCGAAGGCGACCCACATCGAGGGCGCACCGGGGATCAACGTGACGCGACGGGAGCGGATCGACTCCAGCGCCGTGGCCGGGTCGAAGCGCTGGACGAGCACGATCGTCGCCCCGGCCGACAGGCTGAGGCCGAGGACGACGTTGAGCCCGAAGATGTGGTACGGCGGGATGACCCCGTAGACGACGTCACCCTGGACGACGCGATCGGGCACCGACGCGGCCTGCTCGATGTTCGCCAGCAGGTTGCCGTGGGTGAGCATCGCCGCTCGCGGCGAGCCTGCCGTCCCGCTGGTGAACAGCAGCACGGCGAGGTGGTCGGGATCGACGTCGCTGACCGGCAGCGGGTCGGCGGCCTGCAGCTCGTCGATCGGCACGGCACCGCCACCGGGATCGCCATCGACGGTGATGACGTGGCGAATCGTGGCCAGCGAGGCCACGTCGACGGTGCGCCACGTCGCCGCCGCGCTGCGGTCGACGACGACTCCGACGACGTCGACGGCGGCCAACTGGTGCTGCAACTCGGGGCCCGGGCTCGACGGGTTCAACGGCACCGCCACCGCACCCAGCCCGAGCAGGGCCAGGTAGGCGATCACGAAGGGATGGCCGTTGCCGCAGATGATCGCGACGCGGTCGCCGTCGACGATGCCCAGCCCGGCCAAGCCGCCGCGGAGCCGGTCGACGCGCTCGGCGAGCTCGCCGTACGTGATCGTCTGGTTGCGACTGATCAGCGCCGCGGCCGACGCGTCGTGCCCCTCGATGACGCGTGCGACGTTCACCCCCATGCGGCGTCCGAGCGTAGTCACGCCAGCGCGCCGTACGGGGCGGGCCGGTTGGTCGACCAGAGGCGACACTCAGATGCGCATGACCGCGATCACGCCGGCCACGAGGATGGCGGCGAGCAGGAGGGCGATGGCGAGGGTGGTGGCCGGCCGCACCGGGCGCACGCTACCGGGGCGGCCGCAGCTCGACCGGGGTCGCTGCGCCCGGCCGGCGGGGCGACCGTCCTCGCCGACGGGCGCGACGAGCACGGCGTCACCGGCGGTCAACCCGAGCTCGGCCGCGGCCGATCGTTGGTCGAGGGCCAGCGCGTACATGCCCTGGGAGTCGAGGACGAGACCGACCGCACCGGCGCCGAGGGCGCCGAACGTGGCGCGACGTGGGCGACGCGGCGCTCGCCGCCGATGACGACCGACCAGACGCCCTCGCCGGCGTCCAGATCGTCGGGCCCGATGTTCAACTCGCAGTTGCCGAAGCGGTCGACCCACAGCACCTCGGCGTGGATCCCGTCGGCCTCCTCGCGTGGCAGGGCGACCATGCCCGGCATCAACAGATCTGCCTCGAGCGCCGGCCCGAACTCGGCGAGGTCGACACCGTTGCAGAGGTGGGCCGCGACCGGCCCGAACACGTCGCGGCCGGCGAACGTCGACCCGAGCGTGGCGAGGTGGTAGTCGGCGTTGGTCAGCTCGACCACGCGCTCGGCGCCACCGACGATCGCGACGGCCGGGGCGAGCAAGCCGTTGTCCGGCCCGACCAGCACGCCGGCGCCGTCGGCGACCTCGACGGCGATCGCCCGTCGTGCGGTGCCGACACCGGGGTCGACGACGGCGAGCACGACACCCTCGGCGACGTAGGGGATGGCCCGGGCGAGGGCCAGTGAGCCGCCGCGGATGTCGAAGGGGCGGATGCCGTGCGTGAGGTCGACGACAGTCGCGTGCGGGGCGATGTCGCGCACGACGGACCTGACGACGCCGGCGAACTCGTCGTCGAGCCCGTAGTCGGTCAGGAACGACACGGTGTCGTAGCGGCGGCCCATCGGGTCGGAACCTACCCCCGGACGCCAGACGCGACGAGGGCCGGTGCCAACCCCCCGATGGCACCAGCCCCGTCGGCGCAGCCTGGGCATCGCCCCGGCGCGTCTCAACGGGGTCAGACTAGGCGCAGATTCGTCGTGAGAAAAGAGTCACGTCGAAAAATCAGTGGCGTAATTCACCGAGCGCCCAATTCTGCGCTACGCGCCGCCGCCGGCGCGCACCGCGTCGCCGACCGCGCGCGCGCAGCGCGCGGCGCTCGAGCACGTCCAGGCCGGCGGCCGTGGTCCCACCCGGCGAGGTCACCATGACCCGCAGGGCTGCAGGGTCGCCGCGGGCGGCCAGCAGGGCGGCCGAGCCGACGAACAACTGCGTCGTCAGCGCCTCGGCGACAGCGCGCTCCAACCCGGCCGACTCACCAGCGTCGATCAGCGCCTCGGCGACGAGGAAGAGGTACGCCGGTCCCGAACCGCTGAGCGCGGTCACGGCGTCGAGGTCGTCCTCGGCGACACGGACGACGGTCCCGACGGCGCCGAGCACGGTCTCCGCCCAGGCCAGATCGTCGTCGTCGGCCGACTCACCGGCTGCGATCGCCGCCGCGCCCTGGCCGACGAGGGCGGGCGTGTTGGGCATCGCCCGGACCACGGCGACGCCGGACCCGGCGGCGGCCTGGATCGCACGTGTCGACACGCCTGCGGCGATGGACAGCACGCGCGTCGCGCCGGCGGCGACCGCGGCGGCGACGGCGACGGGCACGTCCGGCGGCTTCACGGCGATGACCGCGGCCGGACAGACCGGGACCGTGTCGCCGACGACGACGTCGGGGAAGTCCCGCCGGAGTTGTTCGCGCCGTGCGGCGACGGGCTCGACGACGGCGAGCGTCGACGGATCGGTGCCGGCGGCGATCATCCCCCCGAGCAGCGCCGCACCCATGTTCCCGCCGCCGACGATGACCAGCTCGACCGACATGGCCGCGAACCGTACCCGTAAGCTCGTCAGGCAAGCGTCCGGGTCGGCGGCACAGGATCCGACATCCCCGAGGCCGAACCGACCCGGACACCCGACATGGGTGTCACGACATCGACGAAAGGGAAATCGCTCAGCCGAAGCGGCTGGCGAAGCCGATGCGCAGCAGTCCTTGGAAGCACTGTTCGACGGCGGCGTACAGGGTGCCGATGACGCGGTCCAGCTCGGCCTCCGACAGCGATGCCGCGGGCAGCTCGCCGCGGAGGAACACGGCGTCCTCCACACCGATCGAGAAGTGGGCGCCGACGAGCCGCTCGTTGCGCCGCAGCAGCTGCTCGTACAGCGCCAGCTCGTTCTCCTCCGGCGCCGGCATCACGTAGGTCTCGTAGCGCAGTGTGCGCTGGCCGAGCGTCAACCAGACGGTCGTGAAGTCCTTGTCCTCGCCGCGCAGGCGGACGTACCAGCGTCGCTCGTCCGGCTCGCCGCGCTCGATCGACTCGACGGGCAGCCATCCGGAGGCGATCGATGCCAGCCACTCGTCGATGCGCCGCTCGAGCTGCTCCAGCGCGGCGTCGTCGTGCGCATCACTCACTCACACGCCACCAGGTCGTGTGCCGGCCGCGACGCGAGGTCGGTGTACAGGCGGCGGAGTCGGGCCGCCGTGAAGCTCCACGTGAACCGCCGCGCCCGCACCGCCGCCGCCGCGCCCATCGCCGCCGCCCCGGCCCGGTCGGCGAGCAGCTGGTCGATGGCTCTGGCGTAACGGTCGGGGTCACGGCCGTCGACGAGCAGCCCGGTGACGCCGTCGTGGACGATGTTCAACAGCCCGCCGACGGCGCTGGCGACGACGGGGATGCCGCAGGCGGCAGCCTCGAGGGCGACCAGCCCGAAGCTCTCGCTGCGACTGGGCACGAGGACCACGTCGGCGGCGCGGTACCAGCTGGACAGGATGTGGTGGGGCAGCGGGGCGACGAAACGCACCCGGTCGGCGACACCGAGCTCGGCGGCGAGGCGCCGGGATGCGCCGACGTCACCGTCGACGCCGCTCGCCCCGCCGACGATGACGAGCAGGGCGTCGCGGTGGACGCTGAGGCCGGCGAGGGCGCGGATGGCCAGGTCGGGCGCCTTCAGCGGTTGCAGTCGCCCGACGAACAGCACCACCGGGCGATCGGCGGGCAGGCCGATCGCCCGCCGCGCGCCGCGGCGGTCACCGGGCGCGAAGAAGGCGTGCTCGACGGCCGGCGGGACGATCTCGATGCGCCCGGCCGGATCGCCGTAGAGCCGGCGGAACTGGCGTTCCTCCTCGGGGCAGCTCACGCACACGGCGTCGCTGCAACCGATCACCTCGGCCTCGGCCCGGTCGCGCCACGTCGGCTCGAGGTCGCCGCCCTCCGCCTTGACCCGGGCGAGGGTGTGGAACGTCGACACGAGCGGCACGTCGAGCTCGTGCTTCAGGCGGTGGCCGACGACCCCGCTCAGCCAGTAGTTGCCGTGCACGACGTCGACCCCGGGCCCGCTGCGCACGTGGTCGAGCACGCCGCTGGGTGAACACGTCGAGCTCGGTCGGCGAGCGCCTCCTTGGGCAGGTCGAACGGGCCGGCCGGCACGTGCACGACCCGGTGACCGGGCTCGACGATGACCTCGGCCGGCAGCCCGGCGCGGTGCGCCCGCGTGTACGTCGTGCACTCGACGCCGGCCTGGGCCAGCGCCGATGCGACCTCGCGCACGTACACGTTCATCCCCCCGCTGTCGCCGGCACCCGGCTGCAGCAGCGGCGACGTGTGCAGCGAGATCATCGCCACCCTCTTCACGACGTCGGGAACCCTACCCAGCCGGTCGACATTCCCATCCGGCCGATCCGAGTGTTCGAGCCATCGGAGTGCTGGAGACCGCGTCCGCACACCGGACACTCGGACGGCGTCCAACACTCGGATGGGACGGATCAGTGACCGATGTACGCCTCGTAGACGTTGAGCAGGGCCTGCTTCTGCTCGGCGGTGAGCAGCGGGTCGCGTCCGATGGCCTCGCGGACGCTCGGCACGGCGTCGGTGCCGTCGGCGGCCAGGAAGCCGGCCCGCACGTACAGCGTCTCGGTGCTGATCTTCAGCGCCTTGGCGAGTTGCTGCAGCACCTCGGCCGACGGGCGGCGCAGGCCGCGCTCGATCTGCGAGAGGTAGGGGTTGGAGACACCGGCCACGTCGGCGAGCCGGCGCACCGACATGCTGGCGATCTCCCGCTGCGACTTGATGAACTCGCCGAGCTCCGCCAGGCGCTCCTCGAGCTCCTTGCGGATGGCGTCCGGCGACGGCGTCGTCGTCACGGCTCGTCGTCCGCGAGTGCCGTGACGTCGGTCTGCTCGGCGTAACGGCGGACCAGCTCGTCGGTCAGATCGTCGAGCTCGGCGTACACCTGGCGCCGCTCGTCGGACACACGCGCCTCGAAGGCGTCGAGCGCGGCGGCCAGCTCGGTCACCGCCTCGTCGTCGAGCTCGTCGAGACGACCGAACCCGTGCTCGGCGCAGAGCCGGTCGAGCTCGACGGCACGCGGGTGGTCGCTCTGGTCCTCGGCAGGCCGCGGCGGCCGCTCCGACGTGCCGAGCAGGTGGTCGCCGAGCACGTGGCGGAGGTCGGCGGCGAGCTCGGAGCCGTCCGCCACGCCGCGCCGGGCCAGCTCAGCCCTGGCGAGGTCGGCGCGCCCCTGCGCCACACGACGCACGTACGACACGGCGTCGTCGAGGTCCTGGAGCTCGCGGCGGCGTGCCTTGAGCTGATCGAGGGCGAGGGTCATGCGGCGCCCCCGGACACCGGAGGGAGCACGGCGACCTCGTCGTGCGGACCGACCTCGGTGCTGTCGGCGGCAGGGTCGCCGTTGACCCAGATGCGGCACGTCCGGAGCACGTCGGTGAACGCCCGCCCGTAGCGCTCGCCGGCGGCGCCGAGGACCTCGGCGACGGTGGCGCCGGGGACGTCGTCGCGACCGGTTCCGGCGGCTTCGCGAGCCGCGGCGAACATGCGCACGATCGCCACGGTGCGAGCGTACCCACCATGCCGCCGATCCCCGGCTACAACGGTGCGGTGTCCGTCCACCTGCTCTGCGTGCGCCACGGGCTGTCGACGTGGAACCTCGAGCGGCGCTGGCAGGGCCGCGCCGATCCGCCGCTGAGCGACGACGGCGTGCAGGGCGCGGTCGAGCTGGCGGAGGCGTTGGCGACCACCGTTGCCCACGGCTCGGGGGCGTCGGTCTGGTCGTCGGACCTGCGGCGAGCGCTGGCGACGGCGGAGATCATCGCCGACCGCCTGGACGCCGGACCGGTCACCGTCGACGGCCGCCTGCGCGAGGCCGACGTGGGTCCGTGGCAGGGTCTGACCTCTCCGGAGATCGAGGAGCGGTGGCCGGGCTACCTCGCCGACGGCCAGCGGCCGGACGGCTTCGAGGCCGAGGCCGACCTGCTCGACCGCGTGCTGCCCGCACTCGTCGACATCGCCCGCGCCGCGCCCGGCGGGGCAGTGCCGATCGTCGTCGCCCACGCCGGTGTGCTGCGCGCCGTCCGCCGGCACTCCGGCGCCGTCGACGATCACCTCGCCAACCTCGCCGGGCTGTGGTTCGCGGTCGAGCCGGAAAGCGGAGCGATCCGCTTCACCGGACTGTTCGAGCACCGCCGGTAGCCTTCGGCGCTCGTGGCAACCGAGAAGCGTGAGCGGCAGCGGGCCAACCGCCAGCTCAAGAACGAGCAGCAGGTCAAGCAGCAGAAGCGCAGCAAGCTCACCCGGCGGATCCTGATCGGGCTCGGTGCAGCGATCGGCGGGGTGGCCCTGGTCTTCTTCCTCGCCTGGGCGTTCGGGCCCGACGACGAGGACGACGCCGCATCGGTCGACTTCGACTTCGGCACCGGCGAGTGCCCGCCCGACGACGTCACCGAGCCGGTGCGCGAGTTCGAGGACGCGCCGCAGCTGTGCATCGACCCGGAGGCCGACTACACGGCCCGGTTCGTCACCGACCGCGGCGACATCGTGGTCGACCTCGCCACGGCCGACGTCCCAGGCACCGTGAACAACTTCGTCACGCTCGCCAACTACCGCTTCTACGACGACACGCTGATCTTCCGCACCGATCCGAGCATCGACATCATCCAGGGCGGCGGGCGCTCGAACACCGACGAGCTCGGCTACACGATCCCCGACGAGGGATCGGGGTTCACGTATCCGCCGGGCCTCATCGCCATGGCCAACACCGGCGCGCCGAACTCGGCCGGTGCGCAGTGGTTCTTCACCGCTCGGGCCGAACTCGTCGAACCTCGACACCCTCGGCAGCTACGTCGTGTTCGGCGAGATCACCGAGGGCCTCGACGTCGCCCAGGAGATCCTCGCCCTGGCGCCCGACGACGGCGACACGCCGACCGAGGAGGTCGTCGTCGAGCGGGTCGAGATCACCCAGACGTGAGCTCGGGCAGTTCCCCGTGCACGGTCGGCTCGCCGACCAGCTCCCAGCCGCCCGGACCGCGCAGGATCGCCGAGCCGGTCGGCAGCTCGACGAGCGGCGTGTCGGCGAGTGACAGCGTCCGGCTGCGCATCTCCTCGCTCCACGTCTCCACGCCGGGCACGACGGCGATGCCGCGGAGCAGACCGAGCCCGAGCGTGAAGGCGCCGCCGCGCTGGTCCAGCATCGGATCGCAGACGGCGGCGGCGCTCGACCCGACCGCCGCGACCAGCCCACCGGCGGCGACCAGCGTCGCCGAGTGCCGCCAGCACGGGCGTGTCCTTGAGCGCGCTGCGCAGGTGCATCGAGGAGTCGCCGGCGAGGTAGACGGCCGGCGCGGCGCGGATCACGTCGGCGGCGCCGTCGTCCTCGGCGTCGTGGCGTTGCAGGACCATCAGCGCGTCGATGTCGACCTCGAGGCGCTCGGCCCACGTCATCGCCGCGGCGACCAGCGTCGCCGGACCCTCGAAGGCGTCGGCGGTCGGGAGCACCACCACACGGTCGGCGCCGGCGGCGGCGAGCAGCCGGCGGTCGAGATCGTCGTTGGCCTCGAACGGGCCACCGCCCTGGAGGGCGATGGTTCCGCTCATGGATCTTGATCAGGTAGGAGGAAACGCTTGGGCCGGCCTGTCGATCGCGGGGGTCGAGGCGTTCGTTGTAGGGGTGAGGTTCGGTACGGTGCCGGACCCGTTGGAAGGAGTACCCCATGACGCAGTACCTGCTCTCCGTGTTCGTCCCCGACGACGTCGGCGACGACATGTCCGCTGAGGACATGGATGCCATCTACAAGCAGGTCGACGTGTTCAACGCCGAGATCAAGGAGTCCGGGGCGTGGGTGTTCGCCGGCGGGTTGCACCCTGCCAGCAGCGCCACCGTCGTGCGTGCCGAGAGCGGCGACCCGACCACCATCGACGGTCCCTACCTGGAGACCAAGGAGCAGCTCGGCGGGTTCTGGGTCGTCGAGGCGGCAGATCTCGACGCCGCGCTCGCCCTCGCCACGAAGGCGTCGGCGGCCTGTCAGGGTGCCGTCGAGGTCCGTCCGTTCCAGGACGAGCCGGCGGAGTAGGTCGCCGGTGCCGGTCCCCGCGGACGTCGGCACCACGTTCCGGCTCGAGTCGGGACGCGCGGTGGCGACCCTGGTCCGCCTCTTCGGCGACATCGACATCGCCGAGGAGGCGGTCCAGGACGCCTTCACCGTCGCCGTCGAACGATGGCCGGTGAGCGGTGTGCCACCGAATCCGGGGGCCTGGATCACGACGACCGCCCGCAATCGGGCGATCGACCGTCTGCGACGAGAGTCCAAGCGCCATGACCGCCACGCCCAGGCCGCACTCGTCCACGAGCGCGACCAGCCAGCTGAGCCGGCGGGTCCCGTGAGGGACGATCGGCTGCGGCTCATCTTCACGTGCTGCCACCCCGCGCTCGCACCGAACGTGCAGGTCGCGCTCACGCTGCGCTTGCTCGGAGGCTTGGAGACGGCCGAGATCGCCCGCGCGTTCCTCGTGCCGGAGGCGACGATGGCGCAACGCCTCGTGCGCGCCAAACGCAAGATCCGCGACGCCAACATCCCGTACCGCGTGCCTGGCGACGCCGAGCTGCCCGATCGCCTGCGGGCCGTGCTGACCGTCGCCTACCTGATCTACAACGAGGGCCATTCGGCGACGGCGGGTGACGAGCTGCTGCGCGACGACCTGCGGCTCGAGGCGATCCGCCTCGCCCGCCTGCTCGCCGAGCTGATGCCCGACGAGCCCGAGGCGCTCGGTCTGCTCGCCCTGCTGCTGCTGACGGAGTCGCGCCAAGTCGGCGCGGGTCGGAGCCGACGGATCGGTCGTGCTGCTGCCCGCTCAGGATCGGACGCGCTGGAACCGGGACCTGATCGCCGAGGGTCAGCAGCTCGTGCGGGCATGCCTGCGGCGCAACGCGCCGGGTCCGTTCCAGGTGCAGGCGGCGATCAGCGCCGTGCACAGCGATGCGCGCAGTGCCGCCGAGACCGACTGGGGACAGGTGGTGGCGCTGTACGACCAGCTGCTCGCCCTCACCCCGACACCCGTGGTCGCCCTCAACCGCGCCGTTGCCGTCGCCGAGGTCGACGGGCCGGCGGCCGCGCTGGCCGTCGTCGACGACCTCGACCTCGATGGCTACCTGCCGTTCCACGTCACCAGGGCCGACCTGCTGCGCCGTCTCCACCGGCGCGACGAGGCGGCGGCGGCCTACGACCGCGCCCTCGACCTGTCGGCGAACGAGGCGGAGCGACGATTCCTCGCCGCCAAGCGCGACGACGTCGCAATGACATGACGGTTGGACTTGTTACCGCTGGGTAACTACGATGGCGCGATGGGTGACATCAACACGGTGGGCATTGTCGGGTCGGGGATCATGGGTGCCGGGCTCGCCGAGGTCGTCGCGCGGTCGGGCTTCGACGTGGTCGTCCGCTCACGCAGCAAGTCCGGCGCCGATGGCGTGCTGGCGGCCGTCACCGCCAACCTCGACCGGCAGGTCGCCAAGGGCAAGCTGGACGGCGAGGAGCGCGACGCGGTCATCGCGCGGATCAGTGCCACCGACCACCTCGGCCGCCTCGCCGAGTGCGACCTCGTCATCGAGAGCATCGTCGAGGACCTGCCGACCAAGCGCGAGCTGTTCGCCGAGCTCGAGCAGATCGTCAAGCCCGACGGCATCCTCGCCACCAACACCTCGACCCTGCCGGTCGTCGAGCTGGCCATGGCGACGCAGCGGCCGGATCGGGTGTGCGGGATCCACTTCTTCAACCCGGCGCCGATGATGAAGCTGGTCGAGGTCGTCCGCCCGCTGACCGCCAGCGACGACACGATCAAGACGGCGATGGCGTTCGCCACGTCGTGCGGCAAGGACGCCATCGAGGTCACCGACCGCGCCGGCTTCGTCGTCAATGCCCTGTTGTTCCCGTACCTCAACAACGCGGCGCGGATGCTGGAGAACGGCACGGCGAGCCGCGACGACATCGACACGGCGATGCAGGGCGGGTGCAACTTCCCCATGGGTCCGCTGGCCCTGCTCGACCTCGTCGGGCTGGACACGTCGGTGTCGATCCTCGACGCGCTGTACGAGGAGTTCCGCGACCCCAACTACGCGGCGGTGCCGACGCTGCGGCGGATGGTCGCCGCCGGTCACCTCGGCCGCAAGACCAAGCGCGGTTTCTATCAGTATTGAGCTCGATGTCCGGTCCGGCGCCCTCCCTCGATCTGGGCGGGATCCGTCTCTGGGCGCGGATCGTCTCGGGATCCGCAATAGTCCCGCCCAGACACGATTCGACGCGCCCAGATTGGGGAGCGCGGTGATGCCGGTCGAGCCGCCGCCGACGCGGTGGCGGTTGCCGGACCCGGAGCAGGCCGATCCCGACGGCATCGCCGCGGTCGGTGCCGACCTCGAGCCGGGCACGCTGCTCGCCGCCTACCGCAACGGGCTGTTCCCCATGCCGCTCGGCCGGCGCAGCACCGCCTGGTTCTCGCCCGACCCGCGGGCGATCATCCCCATCGACGGGCTGCACGTCAGCCGGTCGCTGCGCCGCAGCGTGCACCGCTTCTCCGTCCATCGGGACACCCGGTTCGCCGAGGTGATGGTCCGCTGCGCCGACCCGCGCCGCCCGGGTGGCTGGATCACCCCGCGGTTCGTGAAGGCGTACGAGCGCATGCACCGACTCGGATGGGCGCACTCCTTCGAGTGCCTCGACGATGACGGCGAGCTCGTCGGCGGCCTCTACGGGATCCGCATCGGCGGCTTCTTCGCCGGTGAGTCGATGTTCCACACCGCCACCGACGCCTCCAAGGTCGCTCTCGTCGCCCTCGTCGGCTGGCTCCGGGACACCGGCGCCACCCTGCTCGACGTGCAGTGGATGACGCCGCACCTGAACTCGCTCGGCGCCGTCGAGGTGTCCCGTCGACGAGTACCTCGACCGCCTCCGGACGGCGGTCGACAGTGGTCCCACGGCGATCCGGCGAGCACACTGATCACCATGCCCGACGAGAGAGACGCCCCGTGGCTGATGCGGACGTACTCGGGGCACTCGAGCGCGGCCGCCTCGAACCGGCTCTACCGGACGAACCTCGCCAAGGGTCAGACGGGTCTGTCGATCGCCTTCGACCTGCCGACGCAGACCGGCTACGACCCGGACTCGCCGATGGCTGCCGGCGAGGTCGGCAAGGTCGGCGTCCCCGTCGTCCACCTCGGTCACATGCGCGCCCTCCTCGACGGCATCCCCTCCGCCCAGATGAACACGTCGATGACGATCAACGCCACGGCGGCGTGGCTGCTCGCGCTCTACGTGGCCAACGCCGAGGAGCAGGGAACCCCGCCCTCGGAGCTGCGCGGGACCACGCAGAACGACATCGTCAAGGAGTACCTGTCGCGCGGGACCTACATCTTCCCGCCCGAGCCGTCGCGGCGACTGATCGTCGACACCGTCGCCTGGTGCGCCGAGCACGCCCCGCGCTGGAACCCGATCAACGTCTGCTCCTACCACCTCCAGGAGGCCGGGGCGACGCCGGTCCAGGAGCTCGCCTACGCGCTGGCCACGGCGATCGGCGTGCTCGACGCAGTGCGTGAGTCCGGCCAGGTCCCACCTGACCGGTTCGATCAGGTCTTCGCCTCGATCTCGTTCTTCGTCAACGCCGGCATCCGCTTCGTCGAGGAGATCTGCAAGCTGCGTGCCTTCACCGAGCTGTGGGACCGCATCGGCATCGAGCGCTACGGCGTCGAGGACCCCAAGGCGCGTCGCTTCCGCTACGGCGTGCAGGTCAACAGCCTCGGCCTGACCGAGGCCCAGCCGGAGAACAACGTCCAGCGGATCGTCCTCGAGATGCTCGGCGTCACGATGTCCAAGCGGGCGCGGGCGCGCAGCATCCAGTTGCCGGCCTGGAACGAAGCGCTCGGCCTGCCCCATCCGTGGGATCAGCAGTGGTCGTTGCGGATGCAACAGGTGCTCGCGTTCGAGACGGACCTGCTCGAGCACGACGACCTGTTCGACGGGTCGCGTGTGGTCGAGCGGCGGACGGCCGAGCTGCGCGACGCCGCCACCGCCGAGCTCGACGACGTACTGGCGATGGGTGGCGCGTTCGAGGCCGTGGACGCGCTGAAGTCGCGCCTCGTCACGTCGATGGCCGAGCGGACCCGGCGCATCGAGTCCGGCGAGCAGGTGGTGGTCGGTGTCAACCGGTTCACCGAGACCGAGCCATCGCCGCTCGACGTCGAGGGGGCCATCCTGCGCGTCGATCCCGCCGTCGAGGCAGAGATGGTCGCCGACGTCGAGCGCTGGCGCGCCGATCGCGACGATCGCGCCGTGCGCGAGGCGATCGACGACCTCCGCCGTGCTGTCGTGTCCGGCGCCAACATCATGCCGCCGTCGATCGCTCTCGCCCGCGTCGGCGGGACGACGGGCGAGTGGGGCGCCGCCATGCGCGCCGAGCTCGGCGAGTACCGCGCCCCCACCGGCGTCTCCGGTGCCGTCGGCTCGTCGGCAGGCCTCGGCGCGGTGATCGAGCGGGTGAAGCGGATGCCTGGTGGACCGCCAAAGCTGCTCGTCGCCAAGCCGGGCCTCGACGGGCACTCCAACGGCGCCGAGCAGATCGCCGTCGCTGCGCGCGACTCCGGCATGGAGGTCGTCTACTCCGGCATCCGCCTGACCGGCGAGCAGATCGCCGCCTCGGCACGCGACGAGGATCCCGACGTGATCGGGTTGTCGATCCTCTCCGGCTCGCACCTCGAACTCGTCCCCGACGTCGTCGCCCGCCTGCGGGAGATGGGCGTCGACGCGCCCGTGGTCGTCGGTGGGATCATCCCCGAGGAGGACCGCGCCGTCCTGATCGCGGCCGGCGTCGCCGCCGTCTACACGCCGAAGGACTTCGACATCTCGCGCATCATGGCCGAGATCGCCGACCTAGCGGAGGCCCGACGAGGCGACTGACCGCTGCGAGTCGATCCAGTCGCTCAGCACGGGACCTGACTCGAAGCTCGTGATCAGCGCGTAGCGCGCGGCGTCGCCGGGGTGGACGACGACGTGCCACAGGCGCTGCGTGTCGACCACGAACCGGGCACCGCGGTGCAGCGGCAGCCGTGCCTCGGTGGCCGGGTCGGGCAGGCCGTCGGGGCCGCTGTCCATCAGCAGCATGTACGAGTCGGGGTTGTCGGTGAGCTCGAGCCACGAGCGCACCACCCAGCCCTCGTGCTCGGGGTTGAAGCGGTTGTTGTCGTCGCGGTGGATCGAGCGGATCGCGTCGTCACGCGTCTGCGGCTCCAACTTGATCACGCGGACCCGGCCGAAGTTGGCGCCGACGGAGTCGACGTAGCGCCGGATCGTCGGCACGATCTCGGCGTTCGACGTCCACAGCGCGTCCTTGTCGGTCTTGCCCTTGTCCCAGAACCCACGGCAGTCGAGCTCGCCGTCGGCGGAAGCGATGGGGGCGAAGTTGGTGTCGCCGCCGCTCTTCCAGTCCATGTACTCCAGCGCCTCGTACTCGCTCGCCGGCACGTCGAAGTCGGCGTCGGCGAGGGCCACGTAGCCGCGCTCGGCGAGCTGCTCGAGGCGCTGGTGCGGCGTGTCGCGGGGGATCTTGACGCTCCAGTGCTCGGGGGTTGGCCAGAACTCCATCGCCGCGAGAGCCTAGGGAGCGATCGTCGTGAAGGGAGGTGATGCGACGGGACCCGGAGCCGTCGTCACCGGAGGGAGCGACGTCGACACGATCTCCGAGGCCAGCGGCAGTTCGAGGATCTGGCCGACCTCGATGCGGTTGGCGTCGACGATGCCGTTGGCCTGCATGATCGCCAGCACCGGCAGGCCGTAGGCGGCGGCGATCTCGGTCAGCGTGTCGCCTTGCTGGACCTCGTAGAAGCGCGGCTGCGTGGTCGTGGGGGCCGCCGTGGTGGCCACGACGGTGGTGGTCACGATCGCCGGCAACGTGGCCTCTGCCGATGTGTCGTCGTCGTCGGAACAGGCGCCCGCGATGACGACGAGCGCGGCGCCCAGCGCGCCCAACCACTGCGATCGCACCGGCCGCATGGTACCCGGACCCTCTACTCTCCCGGCGATGCCCGATCCCGTCATCACCTACCCCGGCGCCCGGGCTCCGGACCGCTCGTACCGCCTGGATGCCCAGGGGATCGGCTTGGCGATCCACGAGTGGGGTGACGCCGGCGCGCCGCCACTGCTCGCCGTGCACGGCGGGTTCGACTTCGCCAGGACGTACGACGCCTTCGCCCCTCGGCTCGCCGACGCGGGGTGGCGCGTCGTCAGCTGGGACCAGCGCGGCCACGGCGACAGCGACCGTGCCGCGCTGTACTCGTGGGACGCCGACCTCCGCGACGCGATCAGCGTGTTCGACCACGTCAGCCCGTCCAGCCCGGTGCCGGTGATCGGCCACTCCAAGGGCGGCGGGATGTTGATCCAGCTCGCCGATGCCCAGCCGTACCGGATCGCCAGCTTCGTCAACCTCGACGGCATCCCGTACCAGAGCCGGATCCCGGACGTCGCCGAGCACGTGCGGACGAAGATGATGGCCAACGAGATCGCCGGATGGCTCGAGCACCGCAGGAGGACGTCGTCGGCGTCACGCAAGCCGGGCACGCTCGACGAGCTGGCAGCCCGCCGCGCCCGGATGAACCCGCGGCTGGACCCGGAGTGGTTGCGCTACCTCGCCTCGGTCGGCGCCCGCCACGACGACGACGGCTGGCGCTGGAAGATCGACCCGACGATGCGCTTCGGCGGGTTCGGGCCGTGGCGGCCGGAGTGGACCCTGCTGCGGTTGCCCGGGCTGGCGATGCCGTTCCTGGCAGTGCTCGGTCGCCAGCCCGAGGAGATGGGGTGGGGCACGGATCCCGAGCGGGTGCTGCCCTATCTCCCGCCGGGTGGGCGCTGCGAGATCCTCGACGACGTCGGCCACTTCGTGCACATCGAGGCGCCCGACCTCGTCGCCGAGCTCGTGCTCGATCACGTGAGCAGGAATGTCGCGTGATCACCGAGCTCGTGCACAACCGGGTCACGCTCGCCCTGCACCAGCTCCGAGGGGGCGACGGCCGGACGCTGCTCATGCTCCACGGCCTCGGCGAGTCGGCGCCCGACGACGTCCCGTCGTGGCTGACGAGCTGGACGGGCCCGATCGCCGCCCTCGACTTCACCGGCCACGGGCGCTCGACGGTCCCGATCGGCGGCGGGTACACCGCCGAGATCCTCCTCGCCGACGCCGACATCGCCCTCGGTGCGCTCGGCCCGGCCACCGTGCTCGGCCGCGGGCTCGGCGCGTTCATCGCCCTCCAGCTCGCCGGTTCCCGCCCGGCCGACGTGCTCGGTGCCGTGCTCGCCGACGGGCCCGGCCTCGCCGGAGGGGCGACGTTCCCGACGTCGCAGAGCTTCTTCCCGATGCCGCCCGCGACGCGGTCGCCCGATCCCTACGCCCTCGTCGAGCTCAGCCGCGACCTGCGCCCGCCCGACTACGCCGCGGCGTTCGCCCGGCTGGCGCTCACCGGCTCCCGGTTGGACACGCCGATCACGGTGTCGGCCGTCTACCGGCCGCCGTGGCTGGAAGCGGTCGCCGCCGAGCCGGGCGTCGCCCAGGCTTCGATCGACGAGGCGCTCCGGCGGTACGCGGTGGCCTGACGTACGCTGGCGCCGGTGCTGCTGCTGGCGCTGGCCGCGTTCGTGGCGATGGAACCGGTGACGGCGGCGACGCACCGCTTCGTGATGCACGGCATCGGGCTGCGCCTGCACCGCAGCCATCACCGGCGCACCCATGACGGTTGGGAGCTCAACGACGCCTACCCGGTGATCTTCGCCGCGCTGGTGTGCGTGGGGTTGTGGATCGGGTTCCACGAGCCACGACTCGCCGAGCTGGTGCCGATCGGCGTCGGCGTCACCGCCTACGGCGCCGCCTACGCACTCGTCCACGACGTGTACATCCACCGGCGGCTGCGCTGGTTCGGTGACCGGCAGCTGCCGCTGCTCGACCGGCTCGCCGCCGCCCACGCCCTGCACCACCGCTACGGCGGGGCGCCGTACGGCATGCTCGTGCCGATCGTCCCGGCGCGCGTGCGCTCACGTCGCCAACGGGTCGCGCCCGTCCCACGACCCTGAGCTGGCGTAGGGCTCGAAGCGGGCGAACAGCTCCTCGCCGTACCAGCGCTCGGCGCGTGTCCGCCGCACCACGTCGATGTGTCGCGGCGACGCGGCGAACGCCTCCATCGACCGGAGGTCTGCCCACAGGCTGAACGTGCCGAGCAGACCGACCGGCAGCTCGCCGACACCGGCGACGGCGAGCAGCCCGGACGCGTGCTGGAGGTCGGCGCTGATGCCCGGGCCGGCCTTGCGGAACGCCCACCACGCCCGTGGGCGAACGCCGGCGCGGGTGATGACGGCGATCGGCCCGCGGTCAGACCCGGTGACCATGCCGTCGAGCACGTCGACCGCCCGCCACGTCCCGTGACCGGCGATCACCCGCAGGCGCACGTGCCACTGCTCGGCTGACGTCGACCATCGCCTGGTGACGTCGGCGCGCGGTGAGGAAGCGGTCCAGATCGGCCTCCTCCTCCCACACGGCGAACAGCGCCGTGCGGCGGATGTCGGCGGACGGACCGGTGTCCGACCCCTTGCCGGTGCCGAGCAGGCGCCAGAAGCGCAGGCCCGGCGTTCGCCGGAGGCGGCGCCGATCGGTCGCCAGGCGGGACATCGCCGTCACCGCGCGCTCGTCGCGCACGAGGTGGAACGACGCGAGGCGAGCCATCGAGCGGTCATGCTGGCACCCGTGGGTGCCGTGCCCCGGGTCGCCGCCGTCGCCGTCGCCGGCTACCTGCTCGGATCGGTGCCGGTCGCCGACCTGGTGAGCGGCGACGTCGACCTGCGCGCCGTCGGTGATCGCAACCCCGGGTGGTGGAACGCGCGAGATGCGCTCGGGCAGCGTGCGGCGCGACCCGTGCTCGTCGGCGACATCGCCAAGGGTGCGGCCGGTGCGGCGATCGGGCGCATCCTGGCTCGGCCCGGCGAGTGGTGGCTGCCCGTCGTCGGCGGTGGGGCGGCGATGGTCGGCCACGCCTGGCCGCTGTTCGCCGGCTTCCGCGGCGGCCGCAGCGTCGCCACGTTCGGCGGTGCGGCGGCGGTGATCTCGCCGGCGACGGCGGTCGTCGCGATCGCCGCTGGCGCAATCGCCGGACGGCTGAGCGGCTCCACTGCGCGGGGCATCCGGACCGGCTTCGTCGCCTACCCGGTCGTCGAGCTCGCGGTCGACGGCCCCCGGCGCACCGCGGCGACCGGCCTGCTGATGTCGTTCATCGGGTTGCGCTTCTGGATGGCGTCCCGCGCTCGCGAAGACGAGCGGTCGACCGCTCGACGGCGGCGTTGCGTGCTGCAGCCAGCCGACGATCGCCTCCAGCTGGGCGTCGTCGTAGCTGGCGTTGACGTTGCCCATCTCACGTGCCAGCGGGCCGAAGAACGCCGCCGCCTCGCTGTCCAGCTCCGGCCGCGGCGCCAGCTCGACGATCACCTTTCGCCGATCGGACGGGTCCCTCACCCGGCGGACCCAGCCGCGTTGCTCGAGCCGGTCGACCAGACCGGTGACCGCGCCCGCCGTCAGCCCGAGATGACGCGCCAGTTCACCGGCGGTGATCGGCCCGGTCCAGTCGAGGAGGTCGATGCACTCGAAGTCGGTGCCGTGGACCCCGAGCCCATCGGCGATCGCCTTGGCGTGCATCGCTGACAACCGAGCCGGTGCGCCGCGACTCCTTGTCGAGCGCGGCCAGCAGCTCGACGACGCCGTGCTGAGACACGAGTCACCGACTGCTCCTTTGACAGATAGATAACTTAGTAACTAAACAGTATAGTCATCGTAGCACTTCTGAGAGAGGACGATGGATGTCAGAACTGATGATCGAGGCCGACGGACTGGTCAAGCGCTTCGGGAAGGTCGAGGCGCTCGCCGGCCTCACCCTGACGGCGCCGGCGGGCGGCGTGCTGGCCGTGCTCGGGCCGAACGGGGCCGGCAAGTCGACGTTCGTGCGCACGGTGGCCACCCTCACCCAACCCGATGCCGGTGCGCTCAGCGTCGCCGGCATCGACGCCCTGCGTCACCCCCGCCGCGTCCGGTCGATCATCGGTCTCGCCGGCCAGTCCGCGGCGGTCGAGGAGGCGATGACGGGCAGCGAGAACCTGGAGATGATCGCCCGGCTGTTCGGCTTCTCGAAGGCCGAAGCGAGGCGCCGGTCCGACTCCGTGCTCGAACGGCTCGACCTCACCGAGGCGGCCTCCCGCCTCGTGCGCGGTTGGTCAGGCGGGATGCGCCGGCGGCTCGACCTGGGCGCCACGCTCGTCGGCACGCCGAAGCTGATGCTGCTCGACGAACCGACGACCGGTCTCGACCCGGCGAGCCGGATCGGGCTGTGGGAGGCCGTCCGGGAGCTGGTCGCCGACGGCACCGACGTGTTGCTGACGACGCAATACCTCGAAGAAGCCGATCACCTGGCTGACCGCATCGTCATCATCGACCACGGTCGAACGATCGCCGAGGGCAGTGCCGCCGAGCTCAAGGCCCGTGTCGGCGCAGACGTCATCGAGGCCCACCCGCGCGAGCGCGAGCAGGCTGCCCGCCGTCGCGGCCGCACTCGGGACGGACGCAACCGTCGACGCCGACACCGGACGGGTGTCAGTGCCTGTCACCGACGGCACCCATGCCCTCGCCGACGTCGTGCGCAACCTCGACGCTGCCGGTCTCGTCGTCGACGACCTCGGCGTCCGTCGGCCCACCCTCGACGAGGTCTTCCTCGTCCTCACCGGCGCCAAGCAGGAGGCATCATGATCGAGACTGCAGCACTCGACCCGACCACACGCCGGTGTCCTCCCGGCGACGGGTGTCATCGCCCGCCGAACGCTCATCACCTTCCTCCGCACCCCGCAGCTGATCGTCGTCGGGACGATCCAGGGGGCGCTGTTCCTCCTCATCTTCCGTTACGTGTTCGGTGGCGCCCTCGAAGCCAGCACCGGCGGCATCAGCTACGTCGACTTCCTCGTGCCCGGCTACGTCGTCACCGGTGTGCTGTTCTCCGGCATGGCGGCAGCGTCAGGTGTGGCCGAAGACATCCAGCACGGTGTCGTCGATCGCTTCCGGTCGCTGCCGATCGCCCGCTCGGCCATCGCCGCCGGACGATCGGTCGCCGAGACCGGCCTCGTCGTGTGGGGGGCGGCGATCACCACGGCGATCGGCTTCCTCGTCGGGTTTCGCCCCGCTGGATCGCTCGCCGACTCGCTCGTCGCCTTCGGCCTGGTCATCCTCTTCGGCTTCGCCTTCACGTGGGTGTTCATCGTCATCGGCCTGTTCGCCGGATCCGCCCAGGCCGCCCAGGGCATGTCGCTGTTGGTCTTCCCGCTGACGTTCGTGTCCAGCGCCTACGTCCCGGTCGACACGATGCCCGGCTGGATGCAGCCGATCGCCCGCCACCAACCGATCACGTACATGGTCGACTCGGTCCGTGCCTGGGTCATCGACGACCCCGTCGCCGTGCTCGGTCACGGCCCCGGCTACTTCACGGCGCGAGCTCTGCTGTGGACGGTGGCGATCGTCGCCGTGTTCGCCCCGATCGCCATCGCCCGCTACCGCTCGGGGTGAGCGCGAGCGCGGCGGTGGCGGCGAGGTCGGCAGTCGGTGAGAGCCAGTAGGCGAGGCCGCGGCGCTCGTACGCTCGGGCGGTCCCGGCGAGGGTGCCGAGGCGGACGGCGAGCAGCGCCACGTCGAGCAGGTCGCCGCGTCGGGCGAGCAGCCGCAGCAGCGGCGCCGTCTGGACGATGGCGACGATGGCGACGCCGCCGATGCGCCGCGGCAACGACTCGACGCCCGGCAGGGAGAGCGAGCGACCCCAGCCGCGCCACGCGTCGGCGGCCGACTCGTACATCCGCACGGTGAGCAGGTCGGCGGCATCGAGGAAGGCGACGGCGAAGCCGGCCGTCGCCATGGCCCGCACGAGGGCGACGTCCTCGACGGTGTGGTGGGCAACGGGCCGCCATCCGCCGGCGTCGAGGAGCACACGCCGGCGGGCGGCGATGCACTGACCGTTACCCATCCGCCGGTGGACGGCGCCAGGACGGGTGGCACCAGGCGGGGCGCTGCGGTAGACGAGCGTGGTCAGCAGCGCCGGGTGCAGCCAGCGCAGCGGCGCCGTCGGGCACTCGAAGCGCCCACCGACCGTGAGCAGGTCGAGCCCGTCGGCGACCATCCGCGCCACCAGCGAGCCGGGCAGATCCGGTGACGGGCGCGTGTCGGCGTCGAGGAACACGACCCAGTCCCCGCCGGCGGCCGCCAACCCCTGCTGCAACGCCCACGCCTTGCCGACCCACCCGTCCGGGAGCGGCTCACCGGCCACGACCACGGCGCCATGGCGCTGCGCCAGCGCGGCGGTGCCGTCCGAGGACTCGTCGTCGACGACGATCACCTCGGCGACGCCCGGCGCGCCGACGATCGCCGCCAGCAACGGACCGATGCCGCGCCGCCTCGTCCCGCGCCGGCACGACGACACTGATGGCCGCATCCCCGAGCCGTGCGGAGACGACCGGTGGCAGGCGGCGGGCGGCGCGGGTGATCGATGTCAGTGCCGCGGCCGTGGCGAGGAGACGGATCGATCTCATGCGATGAGGTCGGCGACGATGCGCGCGCTGGTCAGGACCAGCGGCAGCCCGCCGCCGGGATGGCTGGAGCCGCCGACCAGGTACAGGCCCCGCCGGGCGCCCCGGTTGCCGGGCCGCAGGAACGCCGCCCGCCGGCCGTTCGACGACGACCCGTAGATCGCACCAGCGGGTGCCCGGTACCGACCCGCGATGTCGAGTGGCGTGATGACGTTCGACCACAGCGTCCGCTGCCGGAGGTCGACGCCACGGGATGCGAGCACGTCGAGCAGGCGACGGCGCTCGGCGTCGCGGTCGAGCGCGATCCCGGGCGGCGCGTTGACGAGCAGGAACCAGTTCTCGTTCCCGGCTGGCGCCTGGGTCGGGTCGGTGACCGACGAGACGCACGCGTAGATCGTCGGGTCGTCGGCCATCCGGCCGCGGTCGATGGCGGCGAACTCGGCACGGTCGTCGCCCGAGAACCACACGTTGTGGTGGCCGACCCCGGGCGTGGTGCCCGCCGCGGCGACGAGGATCGACCAGGCCACTCGTCGAGCGGCCTGCCCGGCGCACCCGCCGCAGCGCGGCCGGCGTCCGGCAGCAGCTCGCCGTAGACGTGCTCGGCGTCGGCGTTGGCGACGACCACCGACGTCTCGACGATCGACCCGTCGGCCAGCTCGACGCCCGCGACGGTCTCGCCGGCGGCGACGATCCCGACGACCTCCTGACGTGTGCGCACGTCGACGCCCGACGCCTCGGCGACGCGCTGCGAGCGCGGCGCGGACCGCGTCGAGCCCGCCTCGCGGGTACCAGCAGCCGTCGCGCGACTCGAGGTGCTGGATGCACGCCAGCGTTGCCGGCGCACGGAACGGTGACGACCCGGAGTACGTCGCGTAGCGCCCCGCCCACTGCACGAGGCGCGGGTCGTCGAAGTGCGCCGCCGCGGAGCGGTGCAGCGAGCGCAGTGGATCGATCGCCAGCAGGTCAGCGGGCGAGCGCATCCGCCTGGCGAGCGCCACTGCGCCGGTCATCGGCCCGGCGAGGAAGGTGCGCTCGCTGACCTCCCAGATCCGCCTGCCGAGCTCGTCGAACCTGGCCCATGCTGCGCCTGCGCCGGGTGAGAAGGCGTCGAACGCGTCGCGCCGCGTCGCGGGCCGGTCGGGGACGACGAGCTCCGAGCCGTCCGGCCAGCGGTAGTGGAACTGTGGGTCGAGTCGCACCATGTCGAGCTCGCCGGCGAGCGAGGTTCCGGCGACACGGAACAGGTCGTCGAGCACGTCGGGAAGGGTGAGCAGCGATGGGCCGGTGTCGAACGTGAACGCCTCGTGGCGCTCGCTGCGCATCTTGCCGCCGGTGACCTCGTTGCGTTCGAGCACGACGACCCGTCGACCGGCCGCGGCGAGGCGGATGGCGACGGCGAGGCCGCCGATGCCGGCGCCGACCACGACGACCCGGTCAGTCACGGACGATCCCGGCGACGCCGGCCGCGGCGATGGGCAGCATGGCCGCCCCGCCGACCGCGGCGACGAGGCGGTCGCCGAAGAAGGCGGCGAACCCGAGCGTCTCCATCACGCCCATCGCGGCGTACTCGGCGACGAGGACAGGGTCGGCGCGGCGCGGCGGCAACGACCACTCGAGCACCGCCATCACGGCGGTCGCCGTCACCAACCAGCCGGCGAAGTTGGACAACGGGATGCCGCGGTAGCGCCCGCCCGCTGACCACCGCCAGTAGTCCTCGGCCGTCATCTGCGGGTCGAGGAACAGGTCCCAGGCGACGAGCGCGGCGGCACCGAGCGCGATCGCGCGCCAGCCGCGTCGAGCGCGTGCCCAGCGCGGCGTGGGCGACCTCCCGCGCCGGCAGCGCCATCCCCCACCAGGCAAGCGGAACGGCGGCGGGCACCCCGGCGATGGCCGGTCGCAGTCGACCGGTGTACTCGTAGCGCCCGAACGGCACGCCCGTCGACGTCCCGAGCCGTTCGATGGCGAGCGTGCCGGCGGCGACGACGTGGGCCGAGATCGTCGCGCGCGACGACCCCCACCGCCGTCGGGCGCGCACGGTCGTCGTCGCCGCGAGGCCGGCGACGACCAGGTCGGAGATCCAGGCACGCCGTTCGCTCCCCCGCCGCGCCAGCGGGAAGGCGACCATCGCCGCGGTCGTCGCGGCCAGCGGCAGCACGTCACCGACCCGTGAGGTGACGGACGGCGACGGCCAGCTTGGTCGGCGTGGGGACCCGGGCGCGGCGGCTGAACACGTCGTAGCCCTGGGCCTCGATGCGGTCGAGGATGCGCCCGTAGAGGTCGTGTGCCGCGCCGACGCAGTTCGCCGAGCGCGGCGGGAGCATGGCGATGCCGGTCTCGGCGTGGCGGTAGAGCTGGCGGCAGCGGGAGATCTCGAAGCGCATCAGGTCGACGAACTGCGGCGTGCAGCGACGGTCGGCGAGGTCGACGCCGAACCGCTGCAGATCCTCCTGTGGGATGTACTGCCGGCTGCGGTCGAGGTCCTCGTCGACGTCGCGGAGGAAGTTGGTCAGCTGGAACGCCTCCCCCAACGCCCGCGCCGGGGCGACCGCCGCCTCGAGGTCGATCGGCTCGAGGATCGGCAGCATCATCTCCCCGATGACCGCCGCCGAGCCGTCCATGTACACCCGCAGGTCGTCGTAGGTCTCGTAGGTCTCGACCGTGAGGTCCATCTCCATCGATGTCAGGAACCGGCGGAAGCCCTCCGGATCGATGTCGAAGGCACGCACCGTGTGCACGACCGCCTTGAGCACGAGGTCGTCGGAGCGTCCGGCGTCGAGGTCGGCGAAGAAGCGCTCGCCGAAGTCCTTCAGGGCGACGCCTCGCTCGGCTGCTGTCGCCGGCCCGAGGTCGTCGACGATGTCGTCGGCGTACCTGCAGAAGCCGTACAGGGCGTGGACGTGGTGGCGCTTCACCGACGGCAGCACCATCGTCGACCAGTAGTACGTCGTGCCGTGGCGCTTGTTCAGGCGACGGCACTCGGCGTAGCTCTGCTCGAGGGTGATCATGGACGATCCTCCAGCTCGCGCACGCGGGCGGCGGCGAGCTTGCCGGACACCAGGACCATCGGCACACCGACGCCCGGCACCGTCGACGACCCGACGAACACCAGGCCGGGCACCCGCTTGTCGACGTTGCGCGGGCGGAACGGACCGGTCTGGCGGAACGTGTGGGCGAGGGCGAACGGGGTGCCCCGCTCCATCCCCATCGCCTCCCAGTCGAGCGGGTCGTAGACCTCCTCGGTGACGACGTCGGTCGGGTACCCGGCGGCGGCCACCTGAGCCCGCAGACGCTCGATCGCCGGCGCGCGGCGGCTGGCCCAGTCGACGCGCCCGTCGAGGTTGGGCACCGGTTCGAGGGCGTACAGCGTGGAGCACCCGGGCGGGGCCAGCGAGGGGTCGTCGAGCGAGTGCAGGGTGACGAGGATCGACGGGTCGGTCATCAGCATCCCGTCGTCGATCAGCGCCCCGAACGACTCGTCCCACTGCTGCCCGAAGTGGATGTTGTGGTGGGCGGCGCCGTCGGGCGGTCCACCGCGCACGCCGGCGACCCAGAGCAGGCACGACGGCGAGTAGCGGCCGCGCCGTGCTGCACGAGGTGCGTCGACCTCGCCGAGGAGCGTGCGATAGGCGACGGGCAGGTCGGCGTTGCAGACGACGGCATCGGCGGCGAGCCGCTCGCCGCCGACGAGCTCGACGCCGACGACGGCGCCGTTCGATCCGCGCACGATCGTCGAGACCGGCGCCGCGTAGCGGATCGCCGCCCCGCCCTTGGTGACGGCGTCGGCGAGTCCCGCGCACATGGCGTGCATCCCGCCGACCGGCGCGAACACACCGGCGATCGAGTCCATGTAGCGTGATCACGGCGTACAGGGCGAGCGCCTCGTACGGGGCGACACCGGCGTACATCGACTGGAAGCCGAAGATCCGCTGCAGGCGCTCGTCGTCGAAGAACGAGGCGACCTTGCGGCCGAGCCGGCCGAACCCGCCGAGGCGGACGAGCTCGCCGGCGGCGCGCCACCGGCGGACGAGGTCGAACGCCGAGTCGAACTGGACGTCGATGAAGTTCGGCATCTCGACGCGGTAGAGCTCGGTGACCCAGTCGGCGAAGCGCTCGAACGACGCCGCCGCGCCGGGACCGGCGAAGTCGCGCACCTCGTCGGCCATCGCCGCCCGCCCGTGACGCACGTGCAGCACCGAGCCGTCGGCGTAGACGGCCCGGTACATCGGGTCGACCGGGCGCAGCTCGACGTGGTCGGCCATCTCGGCGCCGGCGGCGGCGAACACGGCGGCGAGCAGATCCGGCATCGTCAGCACGGCGGGCCCGTTGTCGAGCCGGAACCCCTCGCGCTCGACGAGGCCGGCGCGGCCGCCGGGACGATCGCCGCGCTCGACGACCGTCACGTCGTGACCGTCGCCGACGAGGTGAGCGGCCGCCGCGAGACCACCGAGCCCCGCACCGACGACGACGACGCGACTACCGCACCCGCGCGCACGACGAACGCCGCCAGCTCGGTGAGCCCGCAGCGCGCGTCGGTGGTGATGTCGAGCCCGTCGAGGGCGGCGACGGCGTCGGTCGGCGAGCTCGGCGATGCGAGCCTCCAGGGCGTCGAGGGCACCTGTGGCCACGATCACATCCTGGATGGCGACGACCTCGTGATCGTCGAGGCCGGCGGTGCCCACGCGTTCGAGGATCGCCCGCTGGTCGGCGTCGGCGAGCGCCACCGCCCTGGCGAGCAGCGGGGTCGGCTTGCCCTCACGCAGGTCGTCACCCACCGGCTTGCCGGTCAACGCCTCGTCGCCGAAGGCGCCGATGACGTCGTCGCGCATCTGGAAGGCGTCGCCAAGCGGCAACCCGTAGCGGCTCAGACCGGGGAGCAGCTCTGCCTGGCGCTCGGGCGCGGCGAGCACGGCACCGACATGGAGGGGCCGCTCGATCGTGTACTTGCCGCTCTTGTAGCGGGCGATGCGCTCGGCCTTCACGAGGCGCCGCTCGCGCTGCACGGAGCCGAGCAGGTCGAGGTACTGGCCGACGTTGAGCTCGATGCGCAGCTCGTTCCACAGATCCCACACCGCTTCGGGGGCGCCGATCAGCAACTGGTCGGCGAGGACGAAGGCGAGGTCGCCGACGAGGATCGCCACGCCCTCGCCGAAGCGGCGCGACTCGCCCGCCCACGTCGACCGGCCGTGCTCGTCGGCGTACACGGCGTGCGTCGTCGGCGCGCCGCGCCGGCTCGCCGAGTCGTCCATCACGTCGTCGTGGAACAGGGCGAAGGCGTGCATCAGCTCGAACGCGGCGCCCGCCCGAACGGCACGTTCGTCGTCGGGGTCGCCACCGGCCCCGACGAAGCCCCAGTGGCAGAACGCCGGGCGCAGCCGCTTGCCGCCCGAACGGACCATCCGGTCGATCTCGTCGAACGGTCCGCCGAGGTCGGCGTCGACCGCGGTCCAGTGTTGCCGCGCCGCGGTCAGCAGCTCGTCGAGGCAGACGTCGGTGCGGGCGGCGATCGACGCCAGGCTCGGCGGCGCAGCGGGGGGCACCGGGTGGAGGCTAGGCCCCGCTGTCGGCTGCGTCCTCGCCGTCGAGGTCGGCGATGACCGCCTCGATGCGCAGGCGGGCCTGGCCGATGCGCTGGCGGCAGAGCCCGATCAGCTCGGTCGCCCGGGCGACGCGGTCGGCCAGGCGGTCGACGTCGACGTCGGTGCTCTCCAGCTCGCGCAGGATGGCGTCGAGCTCGTCGAGCGCCTGGGCGTAACCGGTTTCGGATTCAGCGGATGCCATCAGAGTTCCTTCGAGTCTCGCTCGACGCGGCTGCGCAGCGAGCCGGCAGCGAGCTGTGAGGTGATCACCTCACCGACGGCGACCTCAGCGGGATCGCGAACCACCCGCCCGTCCGCCGCCCTCGTGATGCTCCATCCACGCGCCAGCACGTTGACCGGATCGAGGGAGCGGACACGCGCGTCGACGCCGGCCAGGTGGCGCTCCTCACCGGCCAGCACCTGCGGAACGCGTTCGGCGAGGCGGCGGGCGACCAGGGACATCTGTCGTTGGCCGGCGTCGAGCGGCCGATGGGCGGCGGTCCGGAGTCGGTGGATCGCGGTGACCGAGACGCTCGTCGGCGCGCTCGACCGCCGAGTGCGTGCGCCGGGCGATGCGATGGGTGCG
Source organism: uncultured Acidimicrobiia bacterium (assembly GCA_963749315.1). Lineage (GTDB taxonomy): Bacteria > Actinomycetota > Acidimicrobiia > Acidimicrobiales > Ilumatobacteraceae > JALZMG01. The sequence continues at coordinate 206,253 of CAVVMS010000026.1, read as the reverse complement.
GTCACCGATCCCCCGATCGGCTGCAGCCAGCACCGCAGCGGCCCGCTCGACGATCGCCGCGTGGCACGTGTCGACGGCACCGAGATAGCCGGCGACGGCCTGCACCAGCGCGCCCGCACAGGCGGTCGGTGTCTTCAGCGACGTGTGGGCGACCTCGTCGGCGACGCTGCGGTCGATCTCGTGGCCGAGGCCGGTGAGCACGGGCACCGGGGCGGCAGCGATGGCCCGGGCGATCACCTCGCTGTCGAACGTCGCCAGCTCGTTGCGGGCGCCGCCGCCGCGGATGACGACGATGACGTCGAGGCCGCGCCGGCCGGCGTGGTGGGACAGGGCGCGGATCGCCCGGCTGACGGCCCGTGACGCCTCGGGACCCTGCACGCGTGTGTCGGCGAGCACGAGCTGGAAGGCGAAGCCGCTGCGCACGAGCTCGTCGTGGAAGTCGTGCCAGGCGGCCGTGCCGGCGCTGGTGACGACGCCGACGCGCAGCGGCACCGGGCTCAGTGGGCGCCGCCTGTTGGTGTCGAGGGAACCGTCGGCAGCCAGCCGCCGCAGCACCTGGTCGCGCTGCTGGGCGAGGTCGCCGAGCGTGAAGCGGGGGTCGAGGTCGACCAGCTTGAGCCCGAGCTGACCGCTCGGCGCGTAGAAGTCGAGGTGACCGAAGATGCGCACCTTCATCCCGTCGCCGAGGCGCAGCCGGTGGGTGGCGAGCAGCGGGCGCAGGCGCTGGCGGGCGTTGGCGAAGAACTGCACGCGCAGCACCGCTTGGCGACCCGGCGAGTCGTCGGCGAGGGCGAAGTAGGCGTGCCCGCCGCGCTCGCTCCATCCCTGGATCTCGCCGCGCACCCACACCCCGTCGCCGAAGCCCCGCCGCAGCGTCGAGTTCACCGCGTCGGCGAGCTCGGCGACGGTGAACGTCGGGTTGGCCGGATCGTCGAGCGCCTCGTCGCCGAAATCGAAGGCTGGCTGCGTCATCACGGCCTCATCCTGCCACCGCGCGCGGCCGAGCGCACGGGCGGGGGTGCGGGGCGGCTTCGCCAGCCGCACGCGATCGATCCGACTGGTCGTCGATCGCCTGCGAACTGAGTGCGGCCGCAGGCCGCTCATCTGCTCGCTCACAACCGCCAGTTCGCCGACCTCACGCACCGAGTTCACGGACGTTGTCGAGATCGAGCTCGTCGGGGAACAGCTCGCCGTCGACGGGGAGGTTGCGCTGGACGCGCAGGTCCTCCAGCTGCTGCAGCGGCCGTTCGAGGGCACGCCGCCGCGTGCCGACCAGCAGATCGAGCTCCTTCTGCACGCTGTCGAGGCGCGTCTTGACCTTCTCGATCGACTCGGTGTACTTGCCCCACTGCTGGCTGAACTTGCCGATCAGCGAGAGGATCTCGTCGCTCGTCCGCTCGATCATGAAGTTGTCGAACGCCTGGCGGATGACACCGAGGAAGGCGAACAGCGTCAGCGGCGAGCACATCACGACGCGCTGCGCCATGGCGTCGTCGAGCAGGCCGGGATCGTGCTCGTGGATGAACCCGGTGAGCTGCTCGTTGGGCAGGAACAGCAGCACGTAGTCGACCGACGGGCGGTCGCCCTCCCTGGCGTACTCGCGGCGCGCCAGCTCCTTCACGCGGGCCCGCACGTCGGAGAGGAAGCGCTTGAGGTGGGCCTGCCGCTCGGCATCGGTGGCCACCTCGAGGTAGCGCAGGTACGACGCCAGCGGGAACTTGACGTCCATGTACAGGACGTGGCCCTTGGGCAGGTCGAACGTGTAGTCGGGGCGGCCCGTGCCGCCGCCGACCTGGGTCTGCTTGCGGTAGTTGACGTGCTCGGTGAACCCGGCGAGGCGCAGGACGTCTTCGGCCATGCGCTCACCCCACTGGCCGCGTGCCTGCGGGTTGCTCAGCGCCTCGCGCAGCATGCGCGTCGAGTCGGCGAGCGTGCCGGCGACCTCGGCGTGCGAGCGCAACGACTCGTCGACCTGCCCGAAGCGCTGTGCGCTGGCCGTGCCCAGCTCGGTGACCAGCGTGCCGAGCCGCTGCAGCTCGGTGCGCAGTTCCGTCCTGACCTCGTCGAGGCGGGTGTCGATGACGTCCTTCTTCGCCGCCAGGTCGGCCTGCACCGTGGTGGTGACCGTGCTGGCCGCGCTGCCGAGCTGCTCGCGGTTGAGCACGGCGACCTGCTGGAGCGCGGCGCGCACCGCAGCATCGCGGTCGGCTCCGGCGCACGAGGAGATCTCGGCGACGGCATCGTCGACCGCAGCCTGGACGACGTCGGCGAGGGCCGGGCCGCGCCGTTCGAGGACGAGATACGCGACGCACGCCGCCAGTGCCCCGGCGAGGAGCACGCACATCACGATCAGGGTGACCATGCCGCCATGATGCGCGGGGGGTGTGACAGTGAGCGCGGATTCCGGCACGGAGCAGGGATGACGCGCCCGCCAAGATGTGCGGATGCAGGCCGAGCCGTCCACCGATCGAGTGCGCGTGCGCCGCGGTGCCATCCGCGCCGAGTACGACCGCGACGCCATCCTCGAGGTGCTCGACGCCGGTCTGATCGCCCACGTCGGCGTGGTGACCGACGACGGCCCGATCGTCGTCCCGATGGCCTACGGGCGCGACGACGACTTGCTGTACCTGCACGGCTCGGTGGCCAACGCCGCCCTGCGTGCGGCGGTCGGCCAGGACATCTGCGTCACGGTGACGATCCTCGACGGGATCGTCGTCGGGCGCTGCCCGTTCCACAACTCGATGAACTACCGCGGCGTGGTCGTGCGCGGCACCGCCCGCCGGATCGACGATCCCGACGAGCACATGGCCGCCCTGCGCCTGGTGAGCGACCACGTCGTGGCCACGTGGGACACCGGGCGCCCGCCGTCGGACGCCGAGGTGCGCAAGACGATGGTGGTCGCCGTCCCGCTCGTCGAGATGTCGGCGAAGCTCCGCGCCGGCGATCCGGTCGACGAGCCCGAGGACCTCGACGGGCCGCACTGGGCCGGCCACGTGCCGATCCGCTCGGTCTGGGAGGCACCCGTCGGCTCCGCCGACCTGCCCGCCGGGGTGGACGTCCCAGGCAGCGATCGCCGGCTTGGAGGGTCGTGACCCGGCGCAACCGCGTCGACCCGTGGGGTGACCTCCATGCCGTCGCGGCGAGAGGGTTGTTGACCGGCAATCGCGGGAGCCTCGTCGACGAGACCGGTGCCGTCGTGCGCCACCACCGCAGCAGCACGCTGTGGATCACCTGCCTGACGGAGTTCCGCGGCCATCGACAGCCGCACGACGACCCGCACCGCTGGACGCCGATCTTCTTCCTCGACGAGGCCGTCGCCCTCGCTGCCGGACACCGTCCCTGCGCCTACTGCCGGCGCGCCGAGTACCACGCCTACCGCGACGCGATCGACGGCGGGCCTCGATCCGCGATCGAGCTCGATCGCCGGCTGGCGTCAGAACGGCTTCGTCGCGGGCGCGGGCTGTCCCGCGCAGCCGATCGACTGCTGTGGCGGGCGCCCGTCGAGTCGCTCCCTGACGGCGCCGTCGTGCTCGACGACGAGCGACAGCCGTGCCTGCTCGTCGCCGGGATGCTGCGCCGCTTCACGTTCGACGGTTGGGCCGCCGCCACCGCACCACCGCCGGTCGTCGACGTGCTCACGCCACCGACCTCGGTGGCGGCGCTCGCCGGCGGCTACCGGCCGCTCCTGCGGGTGTAGGTTCACCGCGAGCGGGCCACATCGCCGGGGGGTTGACGTGGATCGTCGGATTCGTGGCCGCCGCACTCTCATCGCTGCGCTGGCACTGATCTCCTTCGCAGCCGTTCCGTACGGTGCGGCAGCGGATTCAGGAGGCAACTCGAGGGCCGCCCCGCAGATCACGGTGCTCTCGACCCGGGCCGAGTACGTGTCGGGTGGCGACGTGCTCGTCGAGGTGCGCACCCGGGGCAGTGACAGGCACCTGCGGATCGAGCTCGACGGGCGCGACGTCCGGTCGTCGTTCCGCGAGATGCCCGACGGCTCACGGCTCGGTCTGCTGAAGGGGCTCAGCGACGGACCGCACACGATCATCGCCAGGACCAACGGCCGCGGTCACGGGCACCCACCCGGCCGCACCGGGCGACTGGAGTTCGTCAACCACCCGATCACCGGGCCGCTGTTCTCAGGACCGCAGCAGCAGCCGTTCTTCTGCGAGACCGCGGCAGGCCGGGCTCGGCCCGCCGACGGATGCCGCCTGCTCCGCGCCCACACAGGTCAGCTACCGCTACCGCACGACCGCGGCAGCATTCGCCACGCTCGCCGACCCGACCGTGCGGCCCGCCGACCTCGCCCAGACCACCACCATCGACGGTCGCACCGTCGACTACATCGTCCGCCTCGAGCGGGGCACGATCGATCGGGCGGTCTACGAGATCGCCGCCCTCCACGACCCATCCAGACCGCCGAGCCCGTTCAGGGCCGAGCCGGGCTGGAACGAGCGCCTCGTGTACACGTTCGGCGGCGGCTGCAACGTCGGCTACCACCAGGGAGTCGGAGACCGGCGGCGTGCTCAACGACCTCTTCTTGTCCCGCGGCTACGCCGTCGCCTCGTCGAGCCTCAACGTCTACGACACGAACTGCAGCGAGGTCATCTCCGCCGAGGCGGCGCTGATGGTCAAGGAGCACTTCATCGAGACCTACGGCGCGGCGCGCTACACGATCGGCTGGGGCGGCTCCGGCGGGGCGATCCAGCAGCACCTGATCGCCAACAACTACCCGGGCATCCTCGACGGCATCGTCCCCGCGGCTTCGTTCCAGGACTCGATCACGCTCGGCACCGTGCCCGACTGCCGGCTGCTCGCCCTGTACTTCGCCAGCCCCGCCGGCGTCGCCGCCGGGTGGACACCCGAACAGCGGACCGCGGCGTCCGGCTACGGCACGTTCACCTCGTGCAACTTCTGGCACCTCGCGTTCGCCGGCAGGACGAACGCCCTGGAGGCGTGCCCGAGCGCGATCCCGGTCGCGGCGCGGTACCACCCGACGACCAACCCGAACGGGATCCGCTGCACGAGCTTCGAGCAGATCGCCACGCAGCTCGGCCGCAACCCCGCCAACGGCTTCGCCTGGCGACCGCTCGACAACATCGGCATCCAGTACGGATTGACCGCCCTGCAGTCGGGTGCGATCAGCGCCGAGCAGTTCGTCTCGCTCAACGAGCACGTCGGCGGCTTCGACGTGATCGGCCAGGTGATCCCCGAACGCGTGGCAGCCGATCCGATCGGTGTGCAACGGGCGTACGAGACCGGCCGGATCAACACCGGCGGGCTCGGACTCGCCTCGACACCGATCATCGACGCCCGCGGGTACACGGACTTCCCCGGCGACATCCACACCCGGTTCCACTCCTTCGTCGTGCGCGAGCGACTCCGCGACGCCAACGGGACGGCCGAGAACCAGGTGATCTTCATCTCCAACGGTGCGGGGGCGGGGGCGATGCAGACGGAGGCGCTGACCCAGATGGAGGCGTGGCTGGCGGCGATCCACGACGACCACCGGCGCGGCTCGGCCGCCGAGCGGGTGATCCGCAACCGCCCGGACGACCTCAGCGACGCCTGCTGGTCGTCGCCGACGACGAAGATCGAGGAGCAGTTCGAGTACCAGCAACCGGGCGCCTGCGAGACGCTGTACCCGACGTACGGCGACACGCGCACCGCTGCGGGCGGCGGATTGGCCGGCGACACGTTCAAGTGCCAGCTGGCGCCGCTCGACGTCGCCGCGTACCCGGTCACGTTCACCCCCGAGCAGCAGGACCGCCTGAAGGCCGCCTTCCCGACCGGCGTGTGCGACTGGAGCAAGCCGGGGGTCGACGCCCAGCCGCCGCTCGGCCCGTGGCTCGACTACGGGACCTGACCGAGCAGGAGGCGTCGTCGTGTCGTTCATCCGCCGTCCGCGACCGCGCGCGGTCGCCGTCGTCGTTGCCGCCACGCTGGCGAGCACCCTCATCCCGGCGCCGCCGTCCGGTCCCGTCGCGGCACAGGTGCCGCCGTCGGACACAGGTCTCTGGATCGTCCAGCTGACCGAGCCCTCCCTCGCCGCCGAGCAGGCGCCGACCGGAACGGTCGACGTCACCACGCCGGCGGCGCAGGCCTACCTGGACCAGCTCGCCGTCGAGCAGGCCGCGATCGCCGATCTGCTCAGCGAGGAGCTCGGCCGCCCGGTCGACGTCGAGGCCAGCTACCGCAACGTCCTCAACGCCATCGTGATCGAGGCCGATCCGGCCGAGGTGCCCGTCATCGCCGGCGGTGCCCGGCGTGGCCGCGGTCGAGCCCGACGAGGTGTACGAGCTGACCACCGATGCCAGCCACGACCTGATCGGCTCCGCCGCGATCTGGGACGGCGAGACCGGCCAGGACCTGCCCACCCGCGGCGAGGGCGTGGTCGTCGGCATGCTCGACAGCGGGATCAACCCGTTCCACCCGTCCTTCGCCGCCACCGACGGCGAGGGGTACACCCACACCAACCCGTACGGCACGCATCTCGGCGTGTGCAACCCGACGCACCCGAACCACGACCCGATCTGCAACGACAAGCTCGTCGGCGCGTGGAGCTTCGTGTCCGGGAACTCCGCCCGCGACACCAACGGTCACGGCAGCCACACCGCCTCCACCGCCGCCGGGAACCGGCACGACGTGACGCTCGCCTATGGCGCCGACACGTTCACCCGCACCGTGCAGGGCGTGGCGCCGCGGGCGAACCTGATCGCCTACCGGGTGTGCATCGACACGTGCCCGGTGACGTCGATCCTGGCCGGCATCAACCAGGCGGTCGCCGACGGCGTCGACGTGCTCAACTACTCGATCTCCGGCACCGACAGCCCGTGGGCCAACTCGGTGAGCCGGGCGTTCCTGGAGGCGTTCGGCGCCGGCATCTTCGTCGCCACCTCGGCCGGCAACACCGGTCCGGGCGCCGGGACGGTGGCCCACACCGCGCCGTGGAACGCGTCGGTGGCGGCCACCGACTCGGACCGCACCTTCGCCAAGATCCTGTCGGTGCTCGGCCCGGCGCCGGTGCCGCCGGAGCTGACGGCGATCCCCGGCTGGCCGGGCTTCGGCCCTGGCAACACGACGCCGATCGACGCCACGCTGCGCTACTCGGGCCAGGTCGGGTCGGTCACCGGTTGCGCCGCGTTCCCGGCCGGCGGGTTCGACGGGGCGATCGCCCTCATCCCGACCGGAAGCTGCGCGCCGGCGATCAAGATCACCAACGCGGCGAACGCCGGTGCCGAGGCGGCGGTGCTGTTCGAGCGCCAACCCGGACCGCCGGTGTTCCTGGCGGGAGTGCAGGGCACGGCGATCCCCGCCATCAGCGTCACCCAGGCGTCCGGAGAGGCGCTGCAGAGCTTCGTCACCGCGAGCCAGGAGCCGGTGCCGGTGCGCCTGGACTCGACCACGGTGCTGGTGCGGGATCCGGCGGCCGCCGACGCCGTCGCCTGGTTCAGCTCCCGCGGCCCGAGCGACTTCGACCTGCTCGCACCGAACATGGCCGCCCCCGGCGTCAACATCCTCGCCGCCTACCGCGAAGCTGGGTGGCGACCCGCAGCAGTACGAGATCATTCGCGGCACGTCGATGGCCTCGCCACACGTCGCCGGGAGCGGGGCGCTGCTGCGCGCCCTGCACCCGGACTGGTCGCCGGCCGAGATCCGCGCCGCGCTCGCCGGCACCGCCGACCCGGCCGGCATGCGCAAGCAGGACGGCACGCCCGCTGATCCGCTCGCCGTCGGGGCCGGGTTGATCGACCTGGCGGCCGCCGGCCGGGTCGGGCTGGTCCTCGACGAGTCGTACGCCGACATGCTCGCCGCCAACCCGGCGACGGGTGGCAGCCCGCGCGCGCTCAACGTTCCCTACCTGGTCGACCGGCAGTGCAACCTCACCTGCAAGTGGACGCGAGAGGTGACCAGCGTCGCCGACGAAACCGCCGACTACACGGCGACCGTGGCCGTGCCGGCCGGGATGACCGCGACGGTCGAGCCGGCGGCGTTCACGCTCGCTGCCGGGGCCAGTCAGGTGCTGACCATCACCGTCGACGTCTCCGCCAGCTCCGGCGGCGCCTGGACCTTCGCCGACCTGCAGCTGACCACGGACGACAGCCACGCCGGCGGGGCTCCGATCGCCGGCGTGCACTATCCGGTGGCCGTGATCCCGGTGGCCCCGGCGATCGCCGTCGACCCGACATCGATCGAGGTGGCGCAGAAACCCGACCGCGTCGCCAACCGTGGCGTGACGATCCGCAACCAGGGCAACGGTCCGCTCGAGTGGGCGCTGACCGACACCGACGGCTGCGACGCCCCTGCCGACGTCCCGTGGCTCCGCGTGACCCAGGAGTCGGGGACCGTTGCCCCCGGCGCGTCGACCCAGATCGGAGTGACCCTCGACTCCTCTGGCCAGGACCCGGGAGTGCTGGCCGCGACCCTGTGCGTCGCCAGCAACGACCCGGCGGTCCCGCTGGTCGAGGTGGCCGTCACGCTCACCGTGCTCGACCTGCCGACCGTCGTCGTCACGCCGGAGGCGCTCGCCGTGAGCCAGCCCGCCGGCACGATCACCGGCACGCCGCTGATCATCCGCAACACCGGAACCTCGGCGCTGGACTGGACGATCGGCGAGGCACCCGTCGTGGCCACAGACGGAGCCGAGCTCGCCGCGGTGGACCCGGAGCGGCAGCGCCTGCTGCGCGACGGTGTGCTGCTGGTGCCGAACACCACGCTCCCCGGCGTGGCGGCGTTCGACCCCGAGACCGGCGAGCTGCTCGACCCGGCGTTCATCACCTATCCGGAGAGCCTCGGCACGACCACCCACATCATCCTCAACGCCGCCCAGGACGGCTTCCTGGTCTCCTCGCAGAGCCAGAACGTGGTCCACGCCTTCGACCTCGACGGTGCGTACCAGGGCGTGTTCGCACCGATCGGCGGGGCCGACACGTCGATCATGGGCAACATCCGGGGAATGGCGATCTCGCCCTCCGGCACGTTGCTGGTCGCCTCGGCGACCGGCAGCAAGGTGGTCGAGTTCGGTGCCGACGGCGAGCTGCTGGGCGACTTCATCGCCTCGGGGGCGGGCGGCATCAGCGGTCCGTGGCACATGCTGTTCCGCGAGGCCGACGTGCTGGTCTCCGACAGCAGCGGCAACATCTACCGGTACGACCACCACGGCGCGCCGCTCTCGGTCTGGCAGAACGAGATCAACTTCCCGCAGCAGCTCTACCGGCAGGCGGACGGCAACGTGCTGGCCGCCGCCTTCTCCAGCCCGGCAGGGGTCTGGGAGCTCGACCAGGACGGCAGGCTGGAGGCCCGCTACACCGGGGTCGCCGGCAACCGCGGCGTGTTCCCGTTGGGCAACGGCAACATCCTGACGACCAACAGCGGCGGCGTGCACGAGATCGACCGAGGCTCGGCGCTGATCGAGACCGAGCTCCCCGGCGCCGGAGTTCGGATGATCAGTGAGATCGAACGATTCCGGCCCGTGCGACGAGCCGGGCGCGGTGCCGTGGCTCGACGTGTCCGCGACCTCCGGGACCACGCCGGCGGGTGGAGCCGCGAGGTGACGGTGTTCGTCGACTCCACCGGGCTCGCGCCGGGGGTGCACGAGGGGCACCTGTGCGTCACCACCAACGACCCGGAGAACCCGCTGGTGGAGGTCCCCGTCATGGCCACCGTCACCGATCAGACCTGCGACCGCACCATCACCGGCCGATACACCCGACCGTTGACGGTCTCCAGCGGGCTGACCTGCCTCGCTCACGGGTCCGCGGTGACCGGCCCGGTCAGCATCGGAGCCGGCGCCAGCATCCACGCCACCGGGGCCACCGTTGTCGGACCGATGCGTGCCGACCGCGCGGCGAGGGTGGAGATCTACGGGTCGGAGCTGGTCGGACCGGTGAGCCTGCGCGACGGCACGACGCAGGTCGCGCTGATCGGCAACCACATCACCGGGCCGGTGTCGGTCGACCGCAACGTCACCGGGCAGACACCGATCGTGATCTCCGCCAACACCGTGGTCGGCTCGCTGAGGTGTACCGGGAACCAGCCGCCGCCGGTGAACAAACGCCGAGCCGAACGCGGTCACCGGACCGAAGTCCGGCCAGTGCCGCGACCTGTAGCTTCCGCGGTCGTGCAAACCCGCAACCTCGCCGACCTCTACCACTTGCCACCGGTCGACTGGTCGACCATCACCAGCCGCCTCGACGCCGGCTTCACGCAGGCTCCCGGGCACGGGCGGTCCCAACCGGCACACCTGCTGGCTGGCGACGATCGACCCGGACGGCGCGCCGCACGTCACCGGCATCGGCGCGACGTGGCTCGACGACGTCTTCTGGCTCGTGACGGGCGCGACCACGTCGCAAGGGCCGCAACCTCGCCCGCGACCCGCGCTGCTCGCTCAGCCTCGCCACTGAGCAGTTCGACCTCGTGGTCGAGGGCGAGGCGCACCTGATCACCGACCCGTCGACCGTCGCCCGCCTCGCCGCGACGGCGGCCGATGACGGTTGGCCGGCGCGCGCGTCGACGACTCCGGGACGGCGATCACGGCCGACTTCAGCGCGCCATCGGCCGGGCCTCCTCCGTGGCACGTCGTACCGCATCACCGCGCACGCGGCGACGGCCCTGTCCACCGTCGAGCCGGGCGGCGCCACCCGCTGGCGCTTCTGACGATGCGACGAGGGGACCGGCCGGCACGAGTCGCCGACGTGCACGACATCGCCCGCTCGATGCCCCACGTCACGGTCTGGCCGGGGTCACAGGACAACCCCGTGTACCAGGTCGGCGGCAAGTCCTTCGTGTTCTTCCGCAACCCACGTCCCGACGCCGTCGACCCCGAGACGGGCGAGCGCTACGACGACGTGATCGTGATCTGGGTCGAGTCCAACGACGACAAGGAAGCGCTCGTCCAGGACGCGAGCTCACCGTTCTTCACGACCGCCCACTTCAACGGGCACCTCTCGGTGCTCGTCCGGGCCAGCCGGCTCGCGGAGATCACCCGCCAGGAGCTCGCCGAGGTGATCCAGGACGCCTGGCTCGCACGTGCCTCGCCACGACGTGCCGCGACTGGCTCGCCGAGCACCGGTGAGACAAGTGCGCACCATGAGTGCGCATCTCCACCGCTGAGCCGCAAACACTCGGATGGTCAACCGCTGGCGCCGCCGGTGAAGTTCCAGGAGGCGAGGTGCAGGGCGGGCGTGGTCCAGCGCGGGCTGGTCGCCACGTAGCTGTCACCGGGGATGGCCGACGCCGTCCGGCCGATGCCGCGCACGGCGCCGGGCATCAACGCTTGGGCATAGGACTGGGTGAAGCGGAAGTTGCGCAAGGCGGTCGTCACCTCACCGTTCTCGATCAGCCACACGCCGTTGCGCGTCAGGCCGGTGATCGCCAGTGTGCGCGGATCGAGCACACGCGTGTACCAGAAGTCGCTGACCAGCACCCCGCGCTCCACGCCGGCCACCAGCTCGGCGGCGCCGCTGTCGACGATCGGCCCGTCGACCTCGGCGGCTGTCGTGTCCGGCTCGAGCCGCCTCGAGCGTGAGGAACATCGCCTGGGCGCCCATCACCGCCGAGCCGATGCCGTGGCCGGTCGACTCCGCGCCTGCGGCCGCAGCAGTACGCCGGTCGTGGGTCAGGGCGACGGAGGTCCCGGCGTCGACCAGCACCAGTTGGCGACGGGGTGTGCCGTCGGTGTCGTACGACCACCCGGCCGCCGGGGCGTCGTCGACCAGGCGTACCGCCGAGTCGAACTGGACGTCACCCAGGCGCACGAACGAGCGGCGCTCGGCCACAGCCTTGGCGTTGAAGCCGAGATCGCACAGCCAGTCCAGGACGTCGGCGACCGCGGTCGGTTCGAGCACGACCTCGTAGCGACCGGGCGGCAGCTCGACGGGGTCGACCGAGGCGTTCGCCTTCGCCGCCGCCCTGGCGCCGAGCGCGGCGCCGTCGATGTCCGCCAGGTGACGCGAGGTCGCCCGCGCCACACCGTCGCAGCCGTCGCGCCGCGCGATCCCGGCGACGGCGACGTCCGCGTTGGATCCCTCCACCAACTGCCCGGCGGAGTTGGCGAACGCACCCGACCAGTGATCGGTGCGGCAGTAGCCAGCGGTCTCCAGCCCACCGGCCGCGTCGACGAACGCGGCCACGATCGCCGCGCGGTCGGCCGGTGACGCATCGGCCGTCGCCGGGTCGACCGGAGGCACGGGCGCCAGCTCGGCGGGCGGAGCCAGGCCCGGCCATCCGGGGTCAGCAGGCGCCACGCGGACGGCGTCGAGCGTGCGCCCGACGAGGCTGTCGAGACCGGTCTCGTCGCTGACGGTCGTCGACGCCGACGCCGTCCGTCCGTCGAAGTGGGCGCGGATGCGAACCGTCGTGACGTCCTCGGCGACGTTCTGGTGGATGACGGAGGTGGCGAACCGGGTGAGCGCCAGCCGGTGACGGTCGACGGCGACCTCCACCTCCGCCGCCGCCTCGACCGCCAGCACGCGCTGGAGGACCTGCTCGGCGAGCTGCCTCATGCCCGCACTCCGACCCGCACGTTGCGGAACCTGGCGGGCGCCGCAGGGTGGCCGGTGTGGCCGACCTGACCCGGCTGGCCCTTGCCGCAGTTCGGCGTGCCCCATGCCACGATCTCCGACGACAGCATGTCCATCGAGCGCCAGAACTGCGGCCCGATCCCGGTGTAGGTGGGGTTGCGCAGCAACCGCCCGAGCTGACCGTCGCGCACCTCGTAACCGACCTCGCAGCCGAACTGGAAGTTGAGCCGCTTGTCGTCGATCGACCACGAGCGGTTGGTCTCCATGAAGATGCCGTCGTCGGTGGCGGCGATCATCTCCTCGAGCGTGTGCGGCCCGGGCTCGAGCCCGACGTTGGTCATCCGCACCATCGGCAGCCGTGCCCAACCGTCGGACCGCACGCAGCCGGCGTCGGCCAGGCCGGCGACCGACGCCGAGTCGCGACCGGCGAGCACGCCGACCCACGTTCCCTCGCGCACGGCGTCGCGCGGCGCGGCCGGGGTGCCCTCGTCGTCGAAGCCGAACGTCCCGAGGGCGCCGGGGATCGTCGGATCGATGGTGATGTTCATCAGCTCCGAGCCGTACTGCAGCGCACCGAGCTGGGCGAGGTCGAGCCAGCTCGTGCCGGCGTAGGCCGCCTCCCAGCCGAGGATGCGGTCGAGCTCGATGGCGTGGCCGACGGACTCGTGGATCTGCAGCGCCATCTGCTCGGACCCGAGGATGAGCGTCGTCTCCCCGCTCGGGCACGGCGGCGCCGTCAGCAGCGCCCTCGCCTCCTCACCGACGCGAGCGGCGTGAGCGCCGAGGTCGATCTCGTCGACCAGCTCCCACCCACGCGTGCCGTACTGACCGCGCGCCGCCGGGTACGAGCGGCGTTGCGTCTCGCCGTCGCCGATCGCCGTGGCCATGATCCCGGCACCGCACTCGCGGATGCGCTGGTCGATGCGGTGGCCCTCGCTCGACACGAACCACTTGGCGGTGTCCCAGACCTGGTACAGCGCCTCGGCGAGGTCGGCGCCGTGCTCGCCCATCGTCGCCGTGGCGCCGACGAGCAGGTCGCCTTTGTCGGACAGGCCGACGCCGAGCGGATCGATCTCGCAGTCGCTGGCCCACGACCCGGTGACCGGTGTGACCGGGAGCAGTTCGAGCGAGCCGCGGGCGACCTGGGCGCTGGCGGCGGCGATCTCGCTCGCTCGCTCGCCGGCGGCCCGCGCCGACGCGTCGGACAGGTCGGGGGCGGCGAAGAACCCCCAGCCCGAGCCGACGAGGGCGCGCACGCCGAGGCCGGAGTCCTCCGACTGCATCACGTCCTCGACGCTCCCGTTGCGGGCGGTCATCGCCTCGTAGCGCCGGTGCATCACGCGGGCGTCGGCGTACCGCGCGCCGGCGTCGAGGGCGGCCTGCACGGCAGCCGAGGCAGCGTCGAACTCGGACATGACCTCGAAGCTACGTCAGCGAAGCTCGATGGCGAAGCAGCGGTCCTCGAGTGCGCCGAGGGCGTAGGCGCTGTAGTCGAGCCCGAAGTCGGAGTACAGCGTGCGGCACTGCTCGCTCCACGCCAGCGCCTCCGGTGACGACACGCGGTGGACGACCTGGAGGATGCCGCCGTCGTAGACGCGGTACTCGGCCCAGGTGCCGGGAAAGTCCTTCACGCACCCGACCTCGACCGACGGTACGCCGCCGGCGACCCAGCGCACCCGGTGCCGGTGGGTGTGCCCGGCGGTGTAGCCGACGATCGCCGGCTGGCGCACCATCACCGCGGTGAGGGCGTCGCTGGCGTCGGGGTCGATGCCGAAGTACGCCGGGTTGCGCTCACCCTTCACCCACTGCTGGTGGTGGCCCATCGCCAGCACCGGGACCGTCGAGGCGGCGGCGCCGGCGTCGAGCCAGTCGAGCTGCTGCGCTGTCAGGTGCCCGTTGGTCGACGTCGGGACGGCCGTGTCGAGCAGGGCGACCGCGACACCGGGCAGGTCGATCCACATGTCGCCGGCGTAGGCGGTCTGGCCGTGGTAGGCGTCGTGGTTGCCCCTGGCGACGTGGAGGCGATCGCCGAACGCCGTGCGGTAGCAGTCCTCGAAGGCGGCGAACTCCTCCGGTGTACCGTCCGTCGTCAGGTCGCCCTTGACGACGACGGCGGCCAGGTCGGCGGCGGCCATCTCGGAGACCGCGGCGCGGTTCATCGTCTCCGGGTACGGCTCGGCTCCCTCCGGCACGCGCTGGATCGGTCCCTTCGGAAGATCGCCGATGCGGCCGGCCTCGACCTCGCCGAAGTGCACGTCGTTGACCGTCGCCAGTCGGCAGTGCAGTGTGCCCGTCGGTCGGCGCAGCGTGCGGAAAGCGATGCCGTTGATCTCGTAGCGCGTGTCGGGCTCCAGGCCGCTGACGTGCTCGACGCCGGCGCCTTCGTGGAACATCGCCGACTCGTCGTCGACGGTGGTCAGGTCCACGGTCGCGCCCGGCGCAGCGGGATCGGCTGGCTCCACCACCGCCCACTGAACCGCCAGACGGACGGGCCACCGGCGGCGTCGCTGCCCGCCGCGGCCGGTCGCGGCCACAACGCGTCGACGGCCACGACGATCGCTGCCGCCTCCTCGTCGGTGGGGACCGGCACGATGTCCATCGGCGGAGAGGTTATTGCCCGAGTCGACCCCCGACGATCGCCGCGGTCGCCTCGTCGGCTGGATGGAACAGCTCGACGTGCAGCTCGTCGAGCGTGATGTCGACGGGCGTGCCGAAGGAGGTGTTGGTGGAGAACCACGACTGCACGACCGCGTCGTCGCCGTCGCCGACGCGCAGGCGCAGCGGCACGACCACCGTCGGCGTGGCATCGCGGGTGCGCCACGACGGGTCGAGCTCGGCGACGTTGGGATACGCCACCACCTCCGCGAGGAGGTCGGCCAGGCGGCGATCCCGCGTGGCCGCGACCTGCCGCTCGAGCGTGCCGAGGAGGTGGTGTGCCCACTCGGCGAAGTTCTCGATGCGCGGCGCCATGCCGTCGGGGTGCAGCGTGACGCGGTAGGAGTTCAGCGGTCGTTGCAGCAGGTGCTCGGCGACACCGACCAGCAGCCCCTGCGCGCCCTGGTTGGTCATCACCACGTCCCACACCCGGTCGACCACGACGGCCGGGTACGGATCGTGGGCCCGCACCGAGGCCGGCGAGCGCCTCGCGGACGCTGGCCATCGCCTCGCCGTCGAGCGGGGTCTGCGGGTAACGCGGCGCGTACCCGGCCGCCAGCAGCATCGTGTTGCGCTCGCGCAGCGGGACCTCGAGGTGCTCGGCGAGGGCGAGCACGAGCTCGGGCGACGGCTTGGCCTTGCCGGTCTCGACGAAGCTGAGGTGACGGGTGGACACGCCGACGTCGAGAGCCAGGTCCAACTGGCTCCGCCGGCGGTCCGCCCGCCAGTCCCGCAACATCGCTCCGACCGTCGCCGTCGCCGAGCTCACGGACACCGAACCTAAAGGCCGGTTCGGCTCGCAGCCAAGCTGCTCGCCTCACCTGCCGAGCTCGCCGCCGCCGCTCCGCAGCGGCGCTCGCCGACCTGGCTTCCCACCGGGGTCATCAGGCCGCGATCGTCTCGCCGGCGAAGCCGATGATGCGGTGCAACTTGCCGTGGGCGTCGTGCTTGGCGACGTCGAGGCCGGCGAACACCGGGTCGGCGCCCTCCTCGCCGAGTGCCCAGTTGAAGCGCACGAGGTCGCGGTGGACGTCGACGGGGCTGGTGCGGCGCATGACGAGACCGGGGAACTGGGCCTGCACGGCGGCGATCATGCCGTCGTAGGCGTCGAGACCGTCGGCCTCGAGCATGGGGTCGCGGTACCACAGGTCGGCGGCGAGGGAGGCGTCGATCAGCTCGGCCCGCTTGTCGGGATCGGTCTCGTTCCACGTCGCCAGGTAGGTGTCAACGGTGGTGGTGATGTCAGTGCTCATGCACCCACCATGCGTTTCCCACGCCGCGAAGCGATGACCCGTCGGGTCAAGCGACGCCGTCCCAGGAACTGGGCGCGATCTGTTTCGGATTCCGAGACATCACGCGCCCAGATACGAATCGCGCCCAGTTCGCGGACGCGAGGCTGGTGCGGTGGCGGCGCTGCCGAGCGGTGAGGTGACGTTCTGCTTCACGGACATCGAAGGATCGACGGCGCTCAGTGTCCGTCTCGGCGAAGCGCTGTTCACCGCCGTGATCGAGCGTCACCGGGAGATCCTGCGGGTGGCATGGCGGACGTCGGGTGGTGTCGAGGTGGGCACCGAGGGCGACGGCTGCTTCGTCGTGTTCGCCGACGTCGACGCCGCGCTCTCGGCATGCGCTCGCGCCCAGCAGGACCTTGCGCTCGAGACGTGGCCGGCGGACGCCGCGGTTCGAGTTCGCATGGGGGTGCACACCGGTCAGGCGGTTCCGACCGTCACCGGCGACTACATCTCGTTGGCCGTGAACCAGGCGGCCCGGATCGCCGCGTGCGGTCATGGTGGTCAAGTGGTGGTCTCGGCGGCGTCGGCGGCGTTGGCCCAGCAGCCGGCGCTGCGTCGAGCTCGGACGCTTTCGGGTTCGTGACCTCGCCGAGCCGGTCGAGCTCTTCCAGCTCGTCGCCGACGGCGTGGAGCCCGAGTTTCCTCCACTACGAGGGGCCCATCCGATCGAGCTGATCCGTGTTGCGATCGCCGACGATCAAGCGCTCGTGCGCGGCGGGTTCGCCGTCCTGCTCCGATCCGCCGAGGACATCGAGGTGGTCGGTGAAGCCGCAGACGGACGCGCCGCGTTGGAGCTGGTGATCCGCGAACGGCCCGACGTGGTGCTGATGGACATCCGGATGCCGGAGATGGACGGCGTCGAGGCGACACGGCGCATCACGAGCGACGAGCGGCTCTCCTCGACGCGAGTCCTCGTCCTCACGACGTTCGACCTCGACGAGTACGTGTTCGATGCGATGCGCGCCGGTGCCAGTGGGTTCCTGCTCAAGGACACGCTCCCCGGCGAGCTCCTCGCCGCCGTACGCGTCATCGCCCGTGGAGAGGCGTTGCTGGCGCCCAGCGTCACCCGGCGACTCATCGAGGAGCTCGTGCGCCGGCCACCGGCCGGGTCGGCGGCGGCGTCGCTCGATCAGCTGACCGCACGGGAGACCGAGGTGCTCGCCGCGGTGGCTCACGGTCTGTCGAACGCGGAGATCGCCACCACGCTGTTCATGTCACACGCCACCGCCAAGACCCATGTCAGCCGGCTGCTCTCCAAGCTGCACGCCCGCGACCGCGCCCAGCTGGTGATGATGGCCTACGAGGCCGGCGTCGTCGCTCCCCGCTAGTTCGCCCTCTCAGGTCGCGCCAGGCATCACGACGCCCGTCTCGTAGGCGACCATGACCAGCTGGGCGCGGTCGCGGGCGTCGAGCTTCATCAGCAGCCGGCTGACGTGGGTCTTCACCGTCGCATGACTCACGTACAACGCCGCTGCCACCTCAGCGTTGGACTGCCTCTGGCGACGAGCTCGAGGACCTCCCGCTCGCGGGCGGTGAGCTGATCGAGGACAGCGCCGGCGGCGACACCAGCCGGCTCGGGTCGACGGGCGAACTCCTCGATCAGGCGGCGGGTGATCCGCGGCGCGATCAAGGCGTCTCCGGCGGCGACGATCCTCACGGCGTTGATCAGGTCGACCGGGAGCGTGTCCTTCAGCAGGAACCCGCTGGCGCCGGCGCGCAGCGCTTCGTGCACGTACTCGTCGAGGTCGAACGTCGTGAGGACGAGGACTCGCGTCGATGCCAGCGTGTCCTGGCCAGTGATCCGCCGAGTCGCCTCGAGACCATCCATGACCGGCATCCGGATGTCCATCAGCACCACGTCAGGGTGTTCGCTGACGGCGAGGGCGACGGCCTCTGCGCCGTTGCTCGCCTCACCGACGACCTCGATGTCGGACTCGCCGGCGAGGAGCATCGTGAAGCCGCTGCGGACGAGGGCCTGGTCGTCCGCGACCACCACGCGAATCGTCATCCACCGTCACCGTACGGCAGCAGTGCCTTGACGCGGTAGCCCCCGCCAGGCGCCGGCCGATCGAGAGCTCGCCACCCCACACCTCGACCCGCTCGCGCATGCCGACCAGCCGTGCCCGGAGCCTTCCGCCGGAGCATCGCTACCCGTCATCGTCGACCGAGCGGCCAGCCCGCGCCCGTCGTCGACGACCTCGACCGCGAGCGTGCCTGGTCGATGGCGGACCATGACGTCGACGCGGGTCGGGTTGCCGGCGTGCTTCATCACGTTGGTCAACGCCTCTTGCACGACTCGGTAGGCCGACAGCTCGACCCCGGCGTGGACTCGGTCCGCACTTCCCTTCGACGCGCAGCGTCGCCGGCACGCCGGCGGCGCGACGTCGTCGACGAGACGTGGGAGGTCGGCGAGTCCGGGTGCCGGTCCGGAGGAACGGCGCCGTCGCTGTCGCGCAGCACGCCGAGCAGGCGGCGCATCTCGGCGAGCGTGCCCCGCGATGTGGCCGAGATCGCCTCGAGCGCGGCTCGCGCCTGTTCCGGCCGGTCGTCGAGCACGTGGACGCCGACGCCTGCCTGGACGGCGATGACCGACATCGAGTGGGCCACGACGTCGTGCAGCTCCTGGGCGATGCGCAGTCGTTCCTCGGCCAACGCCCGCCCCGTGCTCTGGCGCTCGGCCTCCGCTCGCTCCTCCGCCTCGCGCACGCGAGCGTCGGTCGCCGCCCGGCGGTTGCGGAAGGCGACCCCGAGTGCCCAGGCGGCGGCGAACTTGGCCATCACGCCGAACGCCCCCACCGTGTCGAACGTCGGGGCGTCACCGAGCCCGAGCACGACGATCGACGCGCACAGCGACGGCCAGACCGACGACGGCCCGGCGGAGCGGACACTGGGTGCCGACCGTGAAGGTGAGGAAGAGCATGGCGAGGGGCAGCGTTCCCTCCGGCCACCCGACCAGGAGGTGGACGAGGATCCCGAGCGGCCGAGATCAACAGCGCCATCAGTGGCCAACGCCGGCGGAC
Source organism: uncultured Acidimicrobiia bacterium (assembly GCA_963749315.1). Taxonomy (GTDB): domain Bacteria; phylum Actinomycetota; class Acidimicrobiia; order Acidimicrobiales; family Ilumatobacteraceae; genus JALZMG01. The sequence continues at coordinate 186,765 of CAVVMS010000026.1, read as the reverse complement.
GGTGATCGGCGCGCAGATGACGACAGCGGTCACGGCCAGCGAGGGCGCTGGGCTCCCGGTACCTGCTCGTCGTCGCTGATCTCCTGGGCGAAGGCGCTGGCGATGCCGACGATCGTGAAGAGCGACGGCCAGCACGCCGTCGACGACTCGTGGGTCGAGCGAGCGCACCCGTTGGAGTTGGCGCTCGAACCAGTTCACCACTCGACCGTACCGAACCGCTGGTTCGGACGCATCGGCCGAGCGAACGACTGCCGCGTCATCCGCAGACGTACGCCCGCGGTTCGGTCAGGAACCACCTGCAAGCCGACGATTCCTGGCCCTGAGAAGCGGATCGTTGGGGCGTCCCACCTCACAGGAGATGCCACGCCATGACGACCGCAACCATCGCCCACCACACGCTCCACCGGACTGGCCCGTGCCGGTCGCTGCCGCCGCCCGCGTGTACGACGCCGTCAAGGTGTACGGGCGCGGCGAGAACGAGGTCCGCGCCCTCGACGGCGTGTCCGTCGAGTTCGCCACCGGTCGCTTCACCGCGATCATGGGTCCGTCGGGCTCGGGCAAGTCGACGCTGATGCACAGTGTCGCCGGTCTCGACCACCTGACGTCGGGAAGCGTCTTCATCGGTGACACCGACCTCTCGACGCTCGACGACCGCAAGCTGACGCAGCTGCGCCGCGATCGCATCGGCTTCATCTTCCAGGCGTTCAACCTCGTGCCGACGCTCACCGCGGCGGAGAACATCACGTTGCCGGCGCGCCTCGCCGGTCGCAAGCCCGACGCCGCGTGGTTCGACCACGTCGTCGACACCGTGGGTCTGCGGAACCGCCTGAAGCACCGGCCGGCGGAGCTCTCCGGTGGGCAACAGCAACGCGTCGCGGTCGCTCGCGCGCTCGTCAGTCGGCCGGAGATCGTCTTCGCCGACGAGCCGACCGGCAACCTCGACTCCCACACGGGGGCCGAGATCCTGTCGTTCATGCGCACTGCTGTGCGTGAGTTCGGTCAGACGATCGTCATGGTCACCCACGACCCCGTCGCCGCGTCGTACGCCGACCGAGCCGTGTTCCTCGCCGACGGGCGGATCGTCGACGACCTCGACGCCCCGACCGCCGACTCCGTCATCGACCGCATGCGCACCCTCGGAGGCTGACCGCCATGTTCACACTCACCATCAAGGAGCTCGCCGCGCGCAAGCTGCGCCTGCTCACCACCGCCTTCGCGGTGCTCCTCGGTGTCGCCTTCATGGCCGGCACGCTCGTCTTCACCGACACGATCGGTGCCACGTTCGACTCCGCGCTGGCCGAGGCCAACGACGGCGTCGACGCCTACGTCCGCACGCCGTCGGCGATCGACGTCGGCTACGGCGAACCCGGTCCTCGCCTCGACGCCTCGCTCGCCGAGACCGTCGCCTCGGTGGACGGTGTCGACGAGGTGGCGCTGCGCATCAACGGCTACGCCCAACTCGTCGGTCCCGACGGTGAGCCCGTCGGGGACGTCTCCAAGAGCCCGGCCTTCGGCACGAACTGGGTGACGGTCGACGAGCTCAACCCGTACGAGCTGGTGAGCGGTCGGGCCCCAGCCGACGACGGCGAGATCGTCATCGACAAGGCGAGCGCCGACAAGGCCGGCTACCAGCCCGGTGACGTCGCCACGGTCCTCACCAAGCGCGAGCCGCGGCAGTTCACCATCGCCGGCATCGCCACCTTCGGCAGCAACGACTCGCCTGCCGGAGCGACGGCCGTGCTGTTCACCGATGCGGCCGCGACCGACCTGCTGGCGACTCCCGGCAGGCCGACGCGATCGTCGCCACCGCTGACGACGGTTGGTCACAACCGGATGCTCGTGGCCGCGGTGCAGGCCGCGGTCGCTGGCGACGTCGAGGTCATCACCGGCGCGGCGTTGATCGCCGAGGACCAGGCATCGATGGCCGACCTGCTGGCCGGCATGGCGACGATCTTCGTGCTCTTCGCCGGCGTCGCGGTGTTGGTCGGTGCGTTCATCATCAACAACACGTTCGCCATCACCGTCGCCCAGCGCACGAGGGAGATGGCGGTGCTGCGTGCGCTCGGCGCATCCGGCCGGCAGGTCAAGCGCTCCGTCCTCATCGAGGCAGCGGTCATCGGCGTCGTCGCTTCGGGCGCCGGCCTGGCTGCCGGCATCGGTGTCGCCGCTGGGCTGCGCCAGCTGATGTCGGTGTTCGGGTTCGACATGCCCGACGGCGCGACCGTGATCGAACCGAACGCCCTGATCGTCTCGTTCGCGATCGGTGTGATCGTGACGGTGCTGTCGTCGTGGCTGCCCGCCCGCCGGGCCGCCAGGATCGCCCCGATGGCGGCGTTGCGCGAGGTGAGCGTCGACCGCTCGGCCGGCTCGGGCCGTCGCGCCGTCGCCGGATCGGTGATCACGGCCGCCGGCGTGGCGACCGTGCTCGCCGGCCTGGGCGGTGAGATCGCCCTCGTCGGACTCGGTGCCCTGGCAACGCTCGCCGGCGTGGCCGTGCTCGGACCGGTGCTCGCCCGCCCGGTCAGCAAGGTGCTCGGCGTGCCGCTGCGGATGCGCGGGCTCAGCGGTGAGCTGGCCACCCGCAACGCGACCCGCAACCCGCAGCGGACGGCACGCACGGCGTCGTCGCTGATGATCGGTGTCGCCCTCGTCGGATTCATGACGGTGTTCGCCGCCTCGGCGAAGTCGTCGATCGCCGGCTCGCTGGAGTCCGACTTCACCGGCACACACATCGTGACGGCCGGTGCGACCGACACCATGTCGGGGTTGAGCCCGGACCTGGCCGACGAGCTGCGCGCCACGCCCGGGATCGACGTCGTCAGTCAGGCACGGTTGACCCCTGCGGTCATCGACGGCGAGCCGACGGACACGTTCTTCGCCTTCGACGCCGCAACGGTCGACGAGGTGTTCGTCCTCGGTCAGGTCGATGGCGACCTCGACGCACTCGGTGCCGACGGCATCGCCGTCTCGGCCGAGCGCGCCGCCGAGCAGGGCTGGGCGATCGGCTCGACGGTGCCGGCGACGTTCCCGACCGGCGACACCACGTTCGTGGTCGAGGCCATCTACTCAGGCGGCACCGACTGGGTCGGCTCGACCTTCGTCGATCTCGACGCCCTGCGGGAACGCGGGGGCGAGGACCTCGACCATCGGGTCTACGTCGCGGGTGACGAGGCGGCGATCACCGGCGTCGCAGCCGGCTACGCGTCAGCCGAGGTGCTCGACAAGGGAGCATTCCTCGACGTCGTCAGCGCCGAGATCGACACGATGCTCGGGCTGTTCTACGCCCTGCTGCTGCTCGCCGTCGTCATCGCCTTGCTCGGCATCGCCAACACCCTGGCGCTGTCGATCCTCGAGCGGACCCGTGAGCTCGGGTTGCTGAGGGCGGTCGGGCATGGGCCGGTCGCAGGTCCGTTCGACCGTCCGCTGGGAGTCGATCATCATCGCCGTCTTCGGCACCACGCTCGGGCTGGCGATCGGCACGTTCTTCGGCTGGGTCGTCGTCCGGGTGCTGGCCGACGAGGGCATCGACACGCTCACCGTGCCGGCCGGTTCGCTGGCGGTGGTCACCGTGATCGCCGCCCTCGCCGGTGCGGTCGCCGCGGTGGTGCCCGCACGCCGGGCGGCCAAGCTCGACGTGCTCGAGGCACTCGCCAGGGAGTGAGAGATCATCGTCGCACCGTGGTGGTATCCCACGATCGGGTCGGGGGCCTCGGTACCGTCTGCGTCCGGTGCGACGAGGTGCCACGCTCCACCTGGTCATCGCGGCCGCGATCTCGCTGACCACGGCGTGCGGGATGTCCAGCGCTGCCTCGCCGGACTCCACGGGAGTGCCGAAGCCGGAGCTCCCCGGTGGCGGGCACACGCTCTTCCCCGGTCGGCGGTTCGTCGCCCTCTACGGCCATCCCGGCGACGACAACCTCGGATCGCTCGGTGAGCAGCCGGTGGATGCTGCCGTCAAGCGGGCGCAGGACCTGACCTACACGTACTACGGCATCAGCCCGGAGCTGGTGATCCCGACGTTCGAGATCATCACCACGGTCGCCTCGTCCGAGCCCGGCCCCGACGGCGACTACTCGATGGAGAGCTCGCTCGACCACGTCCGGCCGTGGGTCGACGCGGCGGGGGCCAACGGGTTCTACGTCGTGCTCGACCTGCAGCCGGGGCACGCCGACTTCCTCACCCAGGCGCAGCGGTACGAGGAGCTGCTGGCCCGGCCCTACGTCGGCCTGGCCCTCGACCCGGAGTGGCGGCTGGCGCCCGGCGAGCAGCACCTGCAGGACATCGGGCAGGTGTCGGCGGAGGAGGTCAACCGTGTCGCGTCGTGGCTCGCCGAGCTGACCCGGCGGCACAACCTGCCGCAGAAGCTGCTCGTGCTGCACCAGTTCCGCCTCGACATGCTGCCCGACCGGGAAGCCATCGCCGTGCCGCCCGAACTGGCGCTGGTCGTGCAGATGGACGGGTTCGGGCCCCAGGAGCTCAAGCTCCAGACCTGGGGGTTCGTGACCGCAGGCGCCCCGGCAGGGACGCGCTTCGGATGGAAGAACTTCTTCGACGAGGACGAGCCGATGCTCACGCCGACCGAGACCGTCGCCCTCCAGCCGACGGCGGTGTTCATCTCGTACCAGTGATCAGCGGGTGAGGCGGAGCGTCACCAGTTCGAACGGGCGGAGCGTCATGGCGACGATGCCGTCGGAGACCTCGAAGCTGCCGGCGGGCTCCTCGAGCAGGTTGCAGCGGCTGGCGGCGGTGACCCTCCCGTCGCGACGCGACGGTGACGCGGGCGCGGTCGCCACACGCCTCGTGCAGGCGCACCACGAGGTCGCCGGACTCGTCGTCGGCGAGCTTGACGGCATCGACCTCCACACCGTCGCCGGTGACGTTCACGACGGGCGCCGGGACCGCAGCCGACGTGCCGTCGGTGACCACGCGCACCGGGAGGTCGAGTCGCTCCGCCTCGGCGACCACGCCTGCCAGACCGGGCCCGTGCGGGAGCAGGCTGACCGTGACGTCGTGGCGCCCCTTGTCGGGGTCGGGATCGGGGTAGCGGGCGGCGCGGGCGAGGCTGACCCGCACGGCGCCGTCGAACAGGGCGTGTCCGTAGCGCCCGTCGTTCAGCACGGCGACACCGAACGAGGGCTCGGAGACGTCGACGTAGCGGTGCGCGCACACCTCGAACTTGGCGGCGTCCCACGACGTCGAGGCGTGTGTCGGGCGCCTGACCGCACCGAACTGCACACCGCACGTCGCCGTCTCGGCGCGCACGTCGAGCGGGAACGCCAGCGACAGCAGGTGCTCCTCGTGGTGCCAGTCGAGCTCGATCTCGACATCGAGGCGCGAGGAGCCGGCGCGCAGCACGTAGGTCAGCACCGCAGACGACGGTCCGAAGGTTCGTTGCACGCGCACCATCCCGACCAGCGGCCCGGACTCGACGACCTCCACGGTCCCGGTCGTCAGACGCTCGGGATCGCGACGGACCCACGACTCGAGGTCCCAGGCGTCGTAGCGCACCGGCTGATCGACGGCCAGCTCGAGCACCGCCCCGAGCTCGCCGGCCGGCACCAGCTCGCGGGCGCGTGCGACGTCGATGACCGACCGCAGGTTGCCGTCGAGATCCCACGACAGCGCCACGCTGCCGTTCTTCATCGAGCGGTCGGTGACCACGACGCGATCGGCCGTTGCCAGCGGCTCGGCTGCCGCCATCCCCAGCCCGGGGACGCGGGCCCGGAACGCGACGCGCCCGTCGGCGAGGCGCTGCACGGCACCGTCGGGCGCGTCCACGGCGACGACGACGCACCTCGTCGCGCTCCGCCGTTGCCGAGTTGGCCAGCACGGGTCCCGGCGGCGCCAGTGCGGCGACAGAGGCAGCGATGCGCTCCTCCAGTTCGGCGGCGACGCGGGCGTGCGCCTCCTCCGCCTCGGTGTGCACCCAGGCGATCGACGAGCCAGGGATGATGTCGTGGAACTGGAGGGTGAGCACCTCCTGCCACAGCGCGTCGAGATCCGCTGGACTCGCCGGCTGCTGCCGACCACAGCTCTGCTTCGCGTAGCAGTCGCTCGCACCGCCGGTTGCCGAGCTTCGTGCGCAGCTGGCTGGTCAGCGTCCCGCGATGGGTCTCGAAGTACAGCTCGCCGCGCCACACAGGCACCGGCGCGCCGGCGGCGATCTCGGCGTCGACGTGGTCGAAGAACTCGGCGGGTGTGCCCTGCTCGACCCGCGGCATGCCGTCGAGGTCGGCGACCCGGCGCAGCCGCTCGAGCATCTCGCGGGTCGGGCCGCCGCCACCGTCGCCGTAGCCGAACGGCATCAGCGACCAGCCGCTCCACTCGTGCTCGGCGAAGCGGCGCACCGAGTAGGCGAGCTCGGCGGGTGTGATCTCGGCGTTGTAGGTGTCGACCGGCGGGAAGTGGGTGAGCACCCGCGTGCCGTCGATCCCCTCCCACCAGAACGTCGAGTGCGGGAAGCGGTTGGTGCGGTTCCACGACAGCTTCTGGGTGACGAAGCGGCGCATCCCCCCGGCGGCGAACACCTGTGGCAGCCCCGCCGGGTAGCCGAACACGTCGGGGATCCACACCTCGCCGCACCGCCGGCCGAGGTGCTGTTCGAACCACCGCTGGCCGTGGACGATCTGGCGCACGATGCTCTCCCCGGACGGCAGGTTCATGTCCGGCTCGACCCACATCCCCCCGACCGGGAACCATTGCCCGTCTTCGACCTTGTCGACGATGCGGGCGAACAGCTCCGGCTCGCGCTCGGCGATCCACGCGTACTGCTGCGCCTGCGAGCACGAGAACCGGTAGCCGGGCTCGGCATCCATCAGCGCCACCGCCGAGGCGAACGTGCGGCTGCACTTGCGCACCGTCTCGGCGAGCGTCCACAGCCACGCCGTGTCGATGTCCGCGTGGCCGGTGGCGACGACGCGATGGGCGCCCGATCGAGCGGGCACGGCCGAGCGCGGCCGCGAGCGCGGCGCGGGCGGCGTTGGCGCGTTCCTCGGCGGGGGCCACGGCGACGAGGTCGAGGGCGCGGACGATCGCCACCCGCAGGCGTGAACGTCGTGGATCGTCGAGCGGCAGCGTGCGCATCACACCGTCGAGCACGTCGAGGTCGTGGACGAGCGCTTCCGCGTCGGGGTCGACGAGCACCAGTTCGGCGCGGTCGAGGCGGTACAGCGGACGGTCGCCGGCCGTCTCCGGCGATCCCAGCAGCGAGGGCAGGAACTGCGGGAACGTCGGGTTCGACGCCGCCTCGACCACCAGCTCGACGGGACCGGGACCCGTCGCCAGCGGCACCGCCTGCCGGCGCGGGTGGATGCCCTGGACGGGCCGGCCCTTGGCGTCGCGCACGAGCCCCTCGCACTGGAACCCGGGCGCGTCGATCCGGAAGCCGAGGTCGACGAGCGCCTCGACCCGCCCGCCCGACCATGCCGCAGGGACCTCACCGGTGAAGCGGAACCACGTCGTCGTCCACGGCGGGCCCCACCGAGTCCCGACCTCGAACCCGGCGAGCTCGTCGAGCGACGGCCCGGCCTCCACCGTCAACGGCACGCGATCGAGGTGCACCAGCGGCAGCACACGCTCGTGGAGCTCGCGGGTGATCCGCTCCTCGAGCAGGTCCCGGTCGTCGTGCATCGGGTCATTCTGTCCCACCGAACGGCTCCGTCCGACTTGACGCAACGCGTCACGGCGCGGTGACGTACCATCCGTGCCGATGGCCGACGTCGGGACCGTCGACGCCCGAACGGCGGCGCGGATCGACCTCGTCCTCGGACACCGGCTGACGCTCGTCGTCGCGGCCCCCGGTTGGGGGAAGACGGCGATGTTGCGATCGATCGCCGCGGCCGTGCCGAGCATCGAGGTGAGCCGCCCGCCTGCGGGCTGGACGCCGTTCACGTTGGCGCGCCAGCTCGTCGACGAGCTCGCCCGCTGGGCGTCCGCTGCCGACGACCTGCCGGCCAACGTCGCGCCTGACTCACCCGACAACCCGGACCAGGCAGGCGCCCTCGCGGCGACCGTGTGCACGGTCGCCGCCCGCGTCGTCGAGGGCGACGTGGCACTGATCATCGACGACGCCGACGCCCCGGAGGGCGACCCGCTGCACCAGTTCCTCGAGGCGCTCGTGCTGCACCTGCCGACGCGCCTGCACCTCGTGCTCGCCTGCCGGAAGCCGCCGCTGCTGCGCCTCGCCCGCCTCCGCGCCGCCGGCGAGGTCGCTCGCGTGTCACCTGCCGAGCTGGCGATCGGCGCCGCCGACCTCAGCGGGCTCGACGACTCCCACGCGGCGACCGTCGACGAGATCGCCCGCCTGACCGGGGGCTGGCCGCTCGCCGTGCAGCTCGCCGCCGAGGTCCTCCGCCGGGCCGGGCCGATCGACCAGTCGGCCCTCGTCGACCGGCTGCTGGCTCCTGATGCGGTGCTGTTCGAGTACCTCGCCGAGGAGGTGCTCGCCGGGGCGGCCGAGCCCGAGCGCGAGTTGCTGTCGATCGCCGCCCGCCTGCCCCACGTGTCGCCCGCCCTGCTCGCCGAGATCGGGCGCGACGATCTCGCCGGTGCACCTGGCGCCGATCGGCGACGCCGGGATCTTCCTCGAGCGGGACATGTCGGTGGCCGATCGCTACCGGGCGAGCGTCCTGGGCGGCGAGTTCGTCCGCCGGGTCGCGCCGGCGCCTCCGGACTCGCGTGCTCGGCGCAGCCGTTCGGGCCTTCGTCCGGCTCGGCGAGATGGAGAGCGCGCGCTCGTGCTGTGCGCCGAGGTCGGCGACGCCGACCCTCGCGCTCGACGTGGTGCTCGCGTGCCGAGCGTTCCGCGCTGCTCGCCGCGCCCGAGGCGCTCGCCGGCGTGCTGCGCCTGGCCAGGACGACGTGCGAGCACCCGAAGGTCGCCGAGCTGCAGGGCGATCTGGAGTACCTGCGCGGCGAGTGGGACGACGCCCTGCGCACCTACGAGCGCGCCGCCCGGCTCGGCGACCCCGCTGCACCGCGACTGGCACGGAAGCGGGGCGTGATCCTCTACCTCCGCGGGCTCCTCGACGACGCCGAGGCGGCCTACGCGCAGGGCCGGGTCGACGGCAGCGACCTGGCCGAGGAGGCCCAGCTGCTGGCGTGGCGATCGGCGATCAGGTGGATCCGCGCCGACGTCGAGGGGTGCGAGGCGCTCGTCGAGCAGGCCGCCGTGGCGGCTGCCGACGTGCGGCGACGACGCCGCGCTGGCCACGCTGCACACGACGCGGGCGATGGTCGCGGTGATGCACGGGGATCGGCGGACGAACGCAGAGGAGTACCGCCGCGCCCTGTACCACGCCGAGCGGTCGGGCGATGTCGTCCAGCTGGTGCGCATCCACACCAACCGCGGCAGCCACCACACCGAGGAGGGCAGGTACCAGCAGGCGATCGCCGAGCTCGACCGGGCCATCGAGATCGCCGAGCTGATCGGATCGGAGACGTTCGGCGCCCTCGCCCACTACAACCGCGGCGACACCTACCTGCACATCGGCCGGCTCGACGACGCGCTCCGCGACCTGCACCGGGCGCAGCAGATCTGGGAGCGGATCGGTTCCGATGACGTCGGCTACGCCCTCGCCCAGCTCGGCGACGTGCAGCTGTTGCGCGGTCAGCGCAGCGAGGCCGTCGCCCTCTACCGCCAGGCGCTCGAGCTGGCCGAGCGCCGGGGCAACGTGCAGAGCCTCGTCCCGGCACTGATCGGGCTCGCCAAGGCGCTCGTCGCCGACGACCCGACGGCGGCCGCCGAGGCGGCCGAGCGTGCCGTCGCCAACAGCATGGCCGTGTCGATGCCCCACGCCCTCGCCGCAGCCGGATGGGTCGCCCTGCGCCGGGGCCGCCGCGAGGAGGCCTTGTCTCGGGCGGCCGAGGCCGTACGGGTCGGCCAGGCCCATCAGGACCGCCCGGCGGTCGCCGAGGCGCTGCTGCTCCAGGCGGCCGCCGAGGGTCCGGGGTCGGCGGCGACCGCGGAAGAGGCAAGGCGGATCTGGCAGGACCTCGGGAACCCGATCGGCGAGGCGCGCGCCGCCTTGCTCATCGCCGAGACCACCTCGGGCCGGACCCGTGACCACCTCGTCGCCGCGGCCGAGCAACGCTTGTTCGACGCCGGGGCGCTCGGCCACCTCGCCGACGCGAGGCGGGCGCGGTCCAACGGCTTGCCGATCGCCATCACCACGCTCGGCGGGTTCCGGGTGAGCCGCGACGGCACGCCGATCGACGTCGGCGACTGGGGCTCGCGCAAGGCGCGTGACCTGCTCAAGCTGCTGGTCGCCCGGCGCGGCGCGCCGGTCGTCCGCGACGAGGCGGCGACGCTGCTGTGGCCGGACGAGCCGGATCGTTCGTCACGCCGGCTGTCGGTCCTCCTGAGCACGATCCGCAGCACGCTCGATCCTCGGAAGTCGTGGCCGGCGGACCACTACGTCGCCGCTGACCACGACACGGTGTGGCTCGTGCGCGAGCACGTCGACGTCGACGTCGAGCTGTTCCTGCGCGAGACGGCGGAGGCGCGCCGGCTGCTCGCCACCGGCGAACCGGCGAAGGCCGAGGCGCTGCTCGCCCAGGCGACGGCCCGCTACCTCGGCGAGTTCTGCGCCGACGATCCGTACGCCGACTGGACCGCCGGGCTGCGCGAGCTCGCCCGGCACACGTTCGTCGAGGCGGCCGCCTCGCTCGCCGCCCTCGCCGACGAGCGAGGCGACCCCGCCGAGGCGGTCCGCCACCGGTTGCGGATCATCGACGTCGACCCCTACGACGAGGCCGCCCACCTCGGCTTGATCCGCTCCCTGTCCGCGCAGCGCCGCCACGGCGAGGCGCGCCGCGCCTACCGCACCTACTGCGCCCGCCTCGCCGAGCTCGACGTCGACCCGGCACCGTTCCCGACGATGCAGTCGAGTACGTCTGCCGGTCGAGTACGTGGTGAGGGCGTAGCCGGCACCACGTACTCACAAGCACACGTACTCGCTGGATTCTCCACGAGATCACCGCGGCCTTCATGCGCCGACGTCGGCACCAGCGCACGCTGGACAGGTGAACATCACCGACGAGACCCGACGCGCCGCCATCCTCGAGCAGTGGGAGCACATCGGCGACGCCGAGCGCTCCCACGAGCTGTACCACGACGACGCCGTCCTGGAGTTCCCCCAGTCGGGAGAGCGGTTCGAGGGGGTGGCCAACTTCCGCGAGTGGCGCGAGCAGTACCCGGTGCCCGTCGAGTTCCGCATCCGCCGCGTCACCGGCTCCGGTGACGTGTGGGTGAGAGAGGTGTCGGCCAGCTACGACGGCGGCCCGTGGATGATGGGCGTCGGCTTGCTCGAGTTCGACGGCGAGCGGGTGCGGCGCGAGCGGATCTACGTGACCGAGCCGTGGGAAGCTCCGGCGTGGCGGGCACGCTGGCGGGCAGCGAGCGTGGCCGAATGACGTGCTTGCACCGCACAGGCATCCGAACACGGTCTGAACACCCCCGAAAGGGCCGTGAGCAGGATCTCCCCCGTGGCGTACAGCTCCACAACGGGAGGACCGGGGCGGGGCGGACCTGGGGAACGGGCCGGCACTCGCGGGCACGTCGATCCGTACCCGCTGGTGGTGCGGCCGTTCGCGGCCGCGCCGCCAGCTGCGCCCGTCGTCGACATGCGCACGGCCTGGGCGCACCAGCGCCACGGAGCCGGTGCGGGCAGCGCCTGGGCGGACGTGATCGACGGATTGCGTGCCTTCGCCGCCGCGGGGTCGGGTGACACCGTCGAGCTGGAGACGATCAAGCCGTTCGACAGCCGTCACGGCGCCGATCACGACCAGTTGGAACGTGTGCTCGCCGCCCTCGACGCCGGCCAGCCCGTTGGCTTCTTCGGCTGGTGGCCGAGCGAGGTGACGGCGGCGACGACGGAGATCCTCGGCGTCGACGCCATCGAGGTGCTGCCGCCCGACCGCAAGGGCGCCGGCCTCGTCAACGGCCACGCCGTCGTGATCGTCGGCTACGGGCGCCACGACGCGTTCCCGGGAGGGGGCTACCTGATCGTTCACAACAACTGGCTGACCTGGGGTGACGACGGCCATGGCTACATGCCGTTCACGTACCTCCGGGCCTACGCCACCGAGTTGTGCACGACCCGCAGGGCGGGCGGGCCCGGCGGGGGATCGGACGGTGACGGGCCGTCCAGCGCTGACCGGCCGGAGGCGGGGGCGTGCCGCCTCCCGGCCGTCGCGCCGCGCACCAGCGTCGACGTGGAGATCGAACGCCAGGCCCGCTGCCGCGACCAGCGCGGCTCGCTGACCCACCTGTTCTTCTCCGACGACCTCATCGAGCTCGCCAGGGCCCGGGCGATCTGCTCGATCTGCACCGTCCGCACGGCGTGCCTCGCCCGAGCGATCGAACGCGAGGAGCCGTACGGAGTGTGGGGTGGCCAGATGCTGATCGATGGTCGGGTGGCCGAGAAGCGCCCGCGCGGCCGGCCCCCGCGTACGAGCCGGCCGCGCCTCGTGGTCGACGAGATCACCGGCATCCCGATCGTGGCGTGATGACGCGGAGCGGCCAGGACCCACTGCGGCGAGGGCTCAGCGGCTGACCTACCGTCTGCTCCGTGGCTGGACCTCTTGAGGGTGTTCGCGTCCTCGACTTCACTCGCGTGCTCGCCGGGCCGCACTGCACGCGGATGCTCGCCGACCTCGGTGCCGACGTCATCAAGGTCGAGCCACCGGCTGGTGACCTGACCCGGTTCGCCGCGCCCCGCGTCAACGGGCTGGCGACGTACTTCGTCCAGCAGAACGTCGGCAAGCGCAACGTCAGCATCGATCTGTCGACCCCGCGTGGCGCGCAGCTCGCCGCCGACCTCGCCGGCCACTGCGACGTGCTCATCGAGAACTACCGCGCCGGGGTGATGCAGCGGCTCGGGCTGGGGCCGGCCGAGCTGATGGCAGCGCTACCCCCGGCTGGTGTACGCCTCGATCACCGGGTACGGCGCCACCGGGCCGTGGGCACATCGCCGGGCGTACGCACCGGTGGTCGGCGCCGAGAGCGGGCTGACCAAGGCGCAGGGCGACGCCCGCGGCGCCGTCTACGCCAACGACCCGGCGAGCCACGCCGACGTGTACACCGCGCTGGAGGCGGCGACGGCCCTGCTCGCCGCGCTGTTCCAGCGCCAGCGCACCGGGCGCGGCCAGTGGATCGACGTGTCGATGGCCGAGACGATGCTCTACGTCAACGAGCACCTCCACGACCAGCTGTGGGACGGGTCGGTGACGGACGGGACCATCCGCAGCTTCTCCCCCGCCGACTACCTGGTCTTCGAGCTCGCCGACGGGGACGCCGTCGTCGTCAGCGGGCACCCTGCCGAGCGCGGCACGTTCGAGCTGTTCCTGCGTGCCCTGTCGTTGGAGCACCTGGCCGACGATCCGCGCTTTGTGGACGTCGCCGCCCGGCAAGCCAACTTCGACGCCCTCCGGTCGGCGCTGCTCGACGCCGCCCGCACGATCCCCGACGCGGCGACGTTCGAGGAGCAGTTCGGCGCCCACCAACTCGCCGCCGGCGTGCTGCGCACGGCACGGGAGTTGGCCGAGACGGACTGGGCTCGTCGAGCGCGGGGCGATCGCCGAGGTGTCCGATCGAGGCGAGGGCACGATCCGCATCCCCAACCCACCGTGGCACTTCAGCGACGCCGAGATCGGGGTGCGCGGTCCGGCGCGCTACCGCGGCGAGGACAACCGCGAGGTGCTCGCCGAGCTGCTCGGCTACGACGACGCGACGATCGACGAGTTGGAGTCGGACGGGGTGATCACCAGCCGGGTGCCAACATCGCGGACGTGACGCTGTCGTTCCCCGTGGCGCCGATGAAGGCGGCGCTCGGGACGCTGCCGAGCGAGGACGGCGGGTGGGCGTACGAGGTCAAGTGGGACGGCTACCGCACGCTCGCCTTCGTCGAGGGCGGCCGGGTCCGGCTGCAGAGCTCGAACCTCATCGACGTCACCGCCAAGTACCCGGAGATGCAGGAGCTGGCCGGGGCGATCGGCGTGCGGCGGGTCGTGCTCGACGGCGAGCTCGTCGTCCTCGACGACGTCGGGCAGGCCGCGGTTCGAGCTGATCCAGCGCCACGCCATCGACAAGCGGGAGGCGGCGTTCTACGCCTTCGACGTGCTGTCGATCGACGACCACGACACCATCTCGCTGCCCTACGAGGACCGCCGGCGGCTGCTCCACGGCGTGCTCGAGAACGGACCGAACTGGGCCGTCCCGGCGCACCGCATCGGCGACGGCCAGGCGCTGCTCGACCTCACCGAGGCCCAGGACCTGGAGGGCGTGATGGCCAAGCGGCTCGGCACGTCGTACCGGCCGGGTGCCCGATCGAAGGACTGGCGCAAGGTCAAGCACCGCCGGCGCGCCGAGGTCGTCATCGGCGGGTACACGCCGGGGGCGGGGCTTGCGGACCGGCAGCTTCGGCGCCCTGCTCGTCGGGCGGTGGGTCGACGGTCACCTGGCGTTCGCCGGCGGCGTCGGGACCGGGTTCACGCAGCGCCGGCTCGACGAGCTCGGCAGGCGCTTCGCCGAGCTGGAGACCGACGAGTGCCCGTTCGACCCGATCCCGCCGACGTCGTACCGCCGCGGCGCGGTGTGGCTGGAACCGGTGTTGACGGCACTCGTCGAGCTCACCGAGTTCACCAACGAGGGCTACGTCCGCCAAGCCAGCTTCATCGACCTCGTCTGACCCAGTCGAGTACGTGCGTGCCATCCGAGTGTTGAGCGACCGGCGTCCGCACGTCGAGCACTCGGATGGACTCCAACACTCGGATCGATTCAGCCGAGGACCGCGTCGAGGGCTGAGGCGGCGCGCCAGCAGTCGTCGTAGGTGTTGTAGAGCGGTGCCGGCGCGAGACGGATGACGTTGGGCGGCCGGTCGTCGGCACGGACGCCGGAAGCCGATCGAACAGCGCCGCGGTGACGGCGGCGGCGTCGTCGACGCGCACGCTGAGTTGGGCGCCGCGCCGGTCAGGGTCCCGCGGCGTGATCACCTCGACCGGTCGCCGGGATGCGACGACGTCGAGCAGTCGCTCCAGGAACCCGGTCAGGCGCACGCTCCGCGCGCGCAGCGCCTCCATCCCGACCTCGGCGAACAGGTCCAGCGACACGCGCACCGGGGCCATCGCCAGGATCGGCGGGTTGCGAGACCTGCCATCCCTCGGCGCCCGGCACCGGGTCGAAGCCGAACGGCATGGCGAAGCGTGACGCCGGGTCGTGTCCCCACCAACCTCCCGGCCGCAGCACGGCGGGATCGTTGCCGTGGCGCTCGTGGACGAAGCACCCGCCGACGGCGCCCGGCCCGGCGTTGACGTACTTGTAGTGGCACCACACGGCGAAGTCGACGTCCCAGTCGTGCATCTGCAGCGGGACGTTGCCTGCCGCGTGGGCGAGGTCCCACCCCATCAGCGCGCCCGCCCGGTGCGCGGCGTCGGTGATGCCGGGGATGTCGAGCAGCGCACCGGTGCGGAAGTCGATCGCGCTGAGCACGACGACGGCGACCGAGGCGCCCTCGCGGTCGAGGAAGCCGACCACGTCGCCGGCGGGCAGGACGACGGGATCGAAGCCCATGGCTGCGCGCGCGACGCCCATCACGGCGTAGCGATCGGACGGGAACACGTCCGTCTCGATCACGATCTGGTACCGCTCGGCGGTCGGACGGTAGAAGCTGCCCAGCATCAGGTGCAGGTTCACCGTCAGGCTGTTCATCACGACCGCCTCGCCGGGCCGCGCGCCGACCAGCGCGGCCACGCGTCTCACGCATCGTCTCGTGATAGGGCAGCCACGGGAACGCCCCGTCCTCGTGGGCGTCGACACCGAGCGTCGCCCACGACGACAGCACGTCGTCGACGGCCTCGCGGGCGGCACGTGGTTGCAACCCCAACGAGTTGCCGGCGAGGTACGCCACGCCGTCGGGCACGAGGAACAGCTCGCGTCGCGTCGGCACCGGGTCGGCCGCCTCCAGCTCGGCGGCCAGCGCCGCACCGGCCGGTCCGAGCAGCTCGGCGCCGTCCACCTACAGCTCGGTCCGCACGGTCCACAGCTCGGGGAACAGCACGAGCTGCAACCGCTCGCGCAGGTACGGCACACCGGCCGTCCCACCGGTCCCGATCTTCAGCCCGATGATCCGCTCGACGGTCGTCACGTGGCGCAGCCGCCACTGGCGCATGGCGTCCTCCAGGTCGAGCAGGTCCTCCCCCAGCTCGTAGAGCTCCCAGTGCGTCTGCGGCTCCCGATAGACGACCAGCCAGGCGTCGACGACGCTGCGGTGCGCCTGGTAGCTGACCGACCAGTCGCGGTCGACGAGCGACGCATCGACGGGAAGACCACGCCGGTGGAGCAGGCGGACGACGCGGTCGTACAGCGACGGCTCGTGCAGCGCGGCGTCGAGACGGGCGAAGCGCTCGGGCTCGTGGCGGAACGGTTCGAGGTACACGGCGTCGCGGTTGCCGAGGACGAACTCGAGCTCGCGGAACTGGAACGACTGGAAGCCGCTCGACGTGTCGAGGGCGGCGCGGAACGACATGTAGTCGGCGGGGGTCATCGTCGTCAGCACGTCCCACGACGAGATCAACCCGTCGAGCACCCGCTCGACCCTGGCCATGCTCTTGAACGCCGGCCCGAGCTCGTCGGCGTCGACCAGCGCGGCCACCGTGCGCAACTCGTGGAGGATGAGCTTGACCCACAGCTCGGTCGCCTGGTGCTGGACGATGAACAGCATCTCGTCGTGGGCGTCGGTGCGCGGGTGCTGGGCACCGAGGACGTCGTCGAGGCCGAGGTAGTCGGCGTAGCTCAGCCGGCCGCGCAGGTCGCGATGGGCGTCGGCGGCACCTCCGTGCAGGTTCGGTCATCGGTGCATCCTGTCGACGATGCGAGCGAACGAGCGCCAGCGAGGGAGCGGCCAACAGCGGCCTGCGTGGCCGGGGAACGCCGTGACGGTCATGGCGACCGCCGCCGCACTCGGATCCCGGCCCGCCGTCGCGCCTCGGCGTACGGGACGGTCGTGAAGCTGACCAACTCGTACAGCGACTCGAAGTGCTCGGGCGCCCAGCGCTCGACGGCGTGCTCGACACGCTTGCCCAGCCGGAACATGCGGCGAGCCGACCTTGTCGCGCATCTCGACGAAGTTGTCCAGCGCCAGCTCGGCGATGGCGTCGGTGTTCGGCTTGCGCCGCTCGGCGTACCTGCTCATCGCGGTCGTCCAGTCGTCGCCGGACTCGCCGAGGCAGCGATCGAGCTCGACGACGTCCTCGAAGGCGCAGTTCATGCCCTGGCCGAAGAACGGGACGATGGCATGGGCTGCATCGCCGAGCAGCGCCAGCCGGCCGCGCACCCACGGCCACACACGCACCGTGACCAGCGTGCCCACCGGGTTGCGGGCGAACTCACCGGCGAGGTCCTCGAACAGCTCGGTGGCGTCGGGGTAGTCGCGGTCGAAGCGGGCGCCGACCGCCGCCGTGGTCGTCGAGCCCGGCGAACCCCGCCGGTCCGTCGAACGGCCAGAACAGCGTGGCGGTGAAGCTGCGGTCGAGGTTGGGCAGGGCGATCATCATCGAGTCGCCTCGCGGCCAGATGTGCAGGGCGCCGGGATCGAGGGCGAAGTCGCCCGACGGGCCGGGCGCGATCGTCAGCTCCTTGTACCCCCACGGCAGGTGCTCCTGGCGGTAGTCGGCGCGCTCGCTGCGGACGATCGCCTCGCGCAGCGCGCTGTACGCGCCGTCGGCGCCGATGACGACGTCGTGGACGACCGAGTGGCGGCCGTCGACGCCGTCGAGCACGAGCTCGCCGGTGTCGGCCACGACACCGACCGCCCGCTCCTCGAAGTGGAGGACGACACCCGGCTCCTTCTCCGCCGCGTCGAGCAGCACGGCGTTGAGCCCGTGGCGGGAGATCGAGTGGATCGCCTTCGACCCGTCGGCGCTGTAGGCCTGGAACGCCAGCTCCCCGGCCCGGTCGTGCACCATGCGGCCGCGCATCGCCAGCCCGTGGGCGAGCACCTCCTCGGCGAGGCCGACGCGTTGCAGGCGCGTCGATGCCGCGCGCCGACAGCGCGAGGTTGATCGATCGTCCGGCCGCGCCTGCCGAGCGCGGGTCCGGCCGGCGCTCGTACATCGTGACGTCGTGCCCGCGCCGCGACAGGTACACGGCCAGCAGCGGCCCCGCCAGGCCGGCCCCGGCGATGCCGACGTCAGCCACCGGCACCGATCCCGAGGAACTCGACGGCGTTGTCGCCGAGCAGCCGGCGCTCGACGTCTGCGTCGAAGCGGCACCCGCGGATGGTCGAGCCGACGCGCTCCTCGCCGAGCGGGAACGGGTAGTCCGAGCCGAGCAGCACCGACGACGGGCCCATCACGTCGACGAGGTAGCGCAGCGCCCGCTCGTCGTACACCGCCGAGTCGACCTCGAAGCGATCGAGGTACTCGCTCGGCGGGGCGGTCGAACGTCCGCGGACGATGTCGCGGCGGTGCCACGCGTTCTCCAGCCGCCCGAGCAGGAACGTGAACGACCCGCCGCCGTGGGCGAAGCAGATGCGCAGGTCGGCCGGGAGGCGGTCGAAGGCGCCGCCGAGGATCATCCGGTTCAGCGAGAGCTGCGTCTCGGCGGGCATGGCCACCGTCCAGGCGAGCATCCAGTCCTCCAGCCGGCAGCCGCCGAACATGTCCCACGGGTGCACGAACACCGGCGCCCCGAGGGCGGCGCAGTGGGCGAGGAACGTGACGAGGCCGTCGTCGTCGAGGTCGCGGTCGCCGACGTGGTTGCCGATCTGCACGCCCTTCATCCCGGCGGCGAGGCAACGCTCGAGCTCGCGGCACGCCAGGTCGGTGTCCTGCAACGGCACCTGCCCGATCGGCACCAGCCGCCCGTCCCCCGCCGCGCACAGCGCGAGCAGGGCGTCGTTGAAGATGCGCGCGCACTCCATCGCCTGCTCGGCCGGCCGGCCGTAGGCGAACAGCACGGGCGTCGCCGACACGACCTGCGCGTCGACGCCGTCGCGGTCCATGTCGGCGAGGCGCACCGAGGCGTCCCAGCACGCCGACGTCACCGGCCGGAACTCGCGGTCGCCGAGCATGACCGTCGCGCGGTCGTCGGTGTCGCGGCGCATCCACGGCCAGTCCGACCCGCCGAAGCGGTCGTTCAGGTCGGGCCACGTCTCCGGGAAGAAGTGGGTGTGCAGGTCGACGATCACTGGCGCGGCATACGCCTCGGCGGCGAGCGGCGGGTCCGGGCAGTCGCCCCGCGACCGGGGTGGACCCAGCCGCAGCCGGGCAGGTGCGCGCCTCGTCGTCGTCGTAGAAGGCGGCGAACGCCTTGGGCAGGTCGTCGACGAGGCTCACCAGTTGGAACTCGCTGCGGTGCACGAGCGCGCTGCACTGCGGGCAGTACCACTCGAAGCCGTCGGGCTCGCCCGCCGGACGCGGCCGCTCGATCACGAGGCCGAGCGAGCCCGGGACCGGCCGCTGCGGCGAGTGGCGGACGTGGGCCGGCAGCATGAACACCTGGCCCTCGCGGATCGGGATGTCGCGCGGCGCCGCCGTCGTCCCACACGCGCAGCACCATGTCGCCGCGCAGTTGGTAGAAGAACTCGTCGCACGGGTCGTCGTGGAAGTCGGTGCGCTGGTTGGGTCCGCCGACGATGGTGACGATGAAGTCGCCCTCGTCCCAGATCTGGGCGTTGCCGACCGGCGGCTGCAGTTGCTCGCGGTGCTCGTCGATCCAGCCGAACAGGTCGATGGGTTGCATCACGGCTCCCTCCGCTGGGCGATCACCTTGATCTCGATCGCCAGGTGCGGGTGCGGCAGGGCGGCGACGGCGACCGTCGTGCGCGCCGGTCCGGACTCGGCGGCGAAGTACTCGCCGTAGACCTCGTTGTAGCCCTCGAAGTCGTCCATCGTCACGAGGAACGAGGTCACGTCGACGAGGTCGGCGAGCGCGAGGCCGACCTCGGCGAGCAGGGCGGCGATGTTGTCGAGCACCGCCCGCGTCTGCACCCGGATGTCGAGCGTGACTCACCGTCGGCGCCGACGGTCGCCCCCTCGATCGTCCCGTCGGGGCGTCGCGAGCTGGTCCCCGACACGTACACCAGGTCGCCCGCCACCCGCAGGTGCGGGTACGCGCCCCGCGGCGCCGTGCGGCCGGCGACGACCACCGATCTCGCGCTCGCCATGCCCGCCCATGATGCCTCATCGCGCACCGGCGGCGACCCGTCGCGTACTGTCGTCTGCGTCGTGGGTGCGCTCGCCGCGGTCCTCGCGCTCGTTGCCGCCCTCTCCTTCGCCCTCGCGGCAACGCTCTGGCAGCGGGCGTCGATGGACGCCGGGGTCGAGCCGGGCGATTCGAAGGCGATGCTGATGCTGTTGACCAATCGGGTCTGGCTGCTCGGCCTCGGCGCCCAGATCGTCGGAGTCGCGCTGCAGGCTGCCGCCCTCGACCGCGGTCGAGTCATCATCATCCAGCCGCTGCTCGTGACCTCGATCGTCTGGGCGCTCCCGCTCGGCTACTTCCTGACCCAGCAGACGATCACCGGCCAACACGTCCTCGGCGCGGCGGTCATCGTCGCCGGGCTCGCTGCCTTCGCCATCTTCGGAGATCCCGCCGCCGGCGTCGACAACGCGCCGACGGCGGACTGGATCGCCGCGTTCGCGGTGCTCGCTGCGGTCTGCATCGGGCTGATGCTCTTCGTTCGTCGCGGTGGCCAGGGGACGAGAGCCGCCGTCTTCGGGGTCACTGCCGGCATCCTGTACGGCGTCTCGGCGACCTTGATGAAGCCGGTCATCGAGGAGTGGCACGCCGCCGGACTCGGCGAGCTGCTCGCCGACTGGCAGCTGTGGTTCATGGCCTTCGCCGGCTTCCTCGGCTTCTACCTGCAACAACTGTCGCTCGCCACTGGCCGGTTGGTGACGTCGGTGGCGACTGTCTCGGTGGCCAACCCGGTCGTCAGCGTCATGCTCGGCGCGCTCGTCCTGCAGGAGCGGCTCGACAAGGACCCGGAGTGGTACGCGGTTGCAGCTGTCGTGGCCCTGGCCGTCGCCCTGTTCGGCACGATCGTCATCGCCTCGGCGCCCGCTCAGCCGCGGAGCAGGCCGCGGAGTCCATCGACGACGAGGTAGGTACCGGCGAGCGCGCACAGGATGGCGATGAGCCGGGTGCCTTCCTGCTCGAGACGCGACTGCAGCGTCGCCATGCGCTGCGCTGCCGTCAGCGGATACCGAGTCGCGTAGCCGAGGAGGCCGAGCAGGGCCGACGTCGACACGATGGCGAAGAGGGCGAACCCGATCACCAGCTCGGGAAACCCGGAACGATCGCGGGCGACGACGAGGGCAGCGGCAACCGTCAGCGTTCGCGGCTGGATGAGCACGCCCATCACGCCGGCGCCCTTCAGGTCGAGCCGGTCGAGCCGCCGCGTGACGGCCGCCGGGGCGACGTCGAGCGCTGTGGTGTCCTGGCCACGCGGCCATCGACGCACCGCGACGACAAGGAGGATCGCGCCGAGGGCCAGCTCGCCAGCCGAGGCCCAGATGCGCTGCCCGGCGCTCGACACCCCCGTCGCATCGCCACCGACGACGACGACCACGAGGCCGAACAGGACGGAGAGCGCCAGCGCCCAGCCGGCGAGGAAGGCGATGGCGTTGACCCGCCCGGTGCGCAGGACGAGTACGAAGACGACGGGGCGCAGCGGGTTCAAGGCGGCGAGCACGCCGAGCACGATGACCGAGATCAGCAGGGCCGGCCACCCAGCGGCCGCAGCAGCGAGTCCGTCCAGCGGCCAGTCATCGCACGAGTCGTAGCACACCGGTCTCCCGGGGGATCAGGTGGATCAGGGTGTTTCGAGCACGACGCGCACGCCGAGCAGGCGAACCGGCCGGTCGAGCTCGAAGCGGTCGAGCACGGCGTGGGCGCCGCGGACGACGATGTCGGCGTCGGTGGTCGGCTCGGCGAGCTTGCTGATCTTGGTGCGCGTGAAGAACGTCGCCGTGCGCACCTTCACCGACACGTGCGTGACCCTCCGGCCCTCGGCGACGACGGACTCGGTGACCTCGCGCGCCAGCCGGGCGACCTCGGCGCGGATCTCGTCGCCATCCGTGAGGTCGCGGGTGAACGTCTCCTCGCGGCTGCGGCCCTTGGCGACGACGGGCTCGTCGACGACCGGCGAGTCGTCGCCACCGAGACCGAGCACGCGCAGCGACGGGCCGATCGTCGGCCCGAACGCCGTGGCCAGCGCGGCGTGGTCGGCGCGCGCCAGCTCCTCGACGGTGTGGATGCCGAGCGCGCCGAGGCGCAGGGCGATGCGCGGGCCGATGCCCCAGATCGCCGTCACCGGCCGGGCGCCCATCGTCGGGATCCACTCCCGCCGGGTGAGCCGGGCGACGCCACCAGGCTTGGCGAACCCGGTGGCCGTCTTCGCCTGCAGCTTGGACTCCCCGATCCCGACGGCGCACGACAGGCCGGTCTCGAGCCAGCAGCCGGCTCTTGAGGCCCGCGGGCGAACGCCTCCGGATCGTCGGTCGTGACGCCGACGAACGCCTCGTCCCACCCGAGCTCCTCGACGGGCACGTCCATCGCCCGCAGCGTCGCCATCACCCTGACCGACGCCGCCTCGTAGGCCGGCTTGTCCGACGGCAGGAACACGGCGTCCGGGCAGCGCCGGGCGGCGGTCACGAGCGGCATGCCCGAGTGCACCCCGAACGCCCGCGCCTCGTACGACGCCGTCGCCACCACCTGCCGCGGCCGGCGCGGGTTGCCGTCGCCGCCGACCACGACCGGCCGCCCGGCCAGCTCGGGGCGGCGCAGCACCTCGACGGCGGCGAGGAACTGGTCGAGGTCGACGTGGAGGATCCAGTCCGGCACTGCTGCCAGGATGGCGCGCATGAGCGTCGTCAAGATCAATGCCATCGCCGTGCCGCCGGGCGCCGGCGCCGAGCTGGAGGCCCGCTTCGCCGCCCGCGCCCGCAGCGTCGAGCAGATGCCCGGGTTCGAGGAGTTCCAGCTGCTGCGTCCCGTCGAGGGCGAGGAGCGCTACTTCGTCTACACCCGCTGGGACAGCGAGGAGTCGTTCCAGGCGTGGGTCAACAGCCCGGCGTTCCAGCACGGCCACGCCCGCGCCGAGTCGACCGACGGCAAGCCCGTCTCGACCGGTGCCCACCTGCTCGGCTTCGAGGTCGTGCAGCACGTGACCAAATCCTAAAGAACTCTTGCGCAAGATAACTTGCGCAAGATATCTTGTGCATCGTGACCGAACCGACGATGCGCATCTCCGACCCGCAACGGATCCGCGCCCTCACCCATCCGCTGCGCCTGGAGCTGATGGACGTGCTCGCCGAGGAGGGCGAGGCGACCGCCACCCGCTGCGCCGAGCTGACCGGCGAGAGCGTCGCCAGCTGCTCGTTCCACCTGCGCATGCTCGCCAAGTACGGCTACATCGAGCGCGCCGAGCGCGCCGGGCGGGAGAAGCCGTGGCGGCTCGTCTCCCGCTCGCGCGACCTGCGCGCCGACGTCGAGGATCCGGCGTCGATCCGCGCCGTCGAGGCGATGGCCGGGTTGTTCGTCGAGCACGAGGTCGAGCGCATCCGCGCCGCGCTGGCGCAGTGGCCGTCGGAGTCCGCCGAGTGGATGAACGCCGTCACGGTCAGCGGCTCGGGCTTCTGGGCGACCGCCGACGAGCTGGCCGAGGTCAGCGCCACGCTGCAGAACATCGCCGACCGCTTCGAAGGCCGCGGCGAGGACCCGTCGAAGCGGCCGCCCGGCGCCCGCCCGATCCGCCTGCTGGCGGTGACCACGATCGACGTCGAGCAGGAAGCACGCCATCCATGAGTGCGCTCCGCGTCCCCGCGTTCCGCCGCCTGACCGCGGCGTGGGCGTGCTCCAACTTCGGCGACAGCGCGCTCTTCCTCACCCTCGCCATCTGGGTCAAGGACCTCACCGACAGCGACGCCGCAGCCGGGCTGGTGTTCCTCTTCCTCGGCCTGCCCGTGTTCCTCGCCCCGCTCGCCGGCCAGCTCGCCGACCGCGTCTCGCGGCGGCGCCTCGTCGTCGTCACCAACCTCGTCGCCGCCGCCGGCGTGCTCGCCCTCGGACTCGTCGCCGGTTCCGGCGACGTGTGGCTGATCTACGCCGTCACGTTCGGCTACGGGTTCCTCGGCTACGTCACGAGCGCGGCCGGCACCGGCCTCGTGCGCGACCTCCTCGACGACGACCAACTGGCGTCCGGCAACGGCGTGCTGAGCACGATCGACCAGGGCATGCGCCTGCTCAGCCCGCTCGCCGGTGCGGCCGTCTACGCCGTCTTCGGCGGCTTCGCCATCGCCGTGCTGACGGCGACCGCGCTCGCCGCCGCCGCCGTGATCACCACCACGGTCCGCGTCGACGAGACGCCGCCGACGGCCGCTGCCGACCGCGAGCGCTTCTGGCCCGAGCTCACCGCCGGCGCCCGGCACATCCGGCGGGTCCCCGTGCTCGCCCGGCTCACGCTGGCGATGGCCGTCGCCTTCTGCGTCACCGGCCTCGCCAACACGACGATCTTCGCCGCCATCGACCAGGGTCTCGGCCGCGGCAGCAGCTTCTTCGGCGTCCTGGCGGCGATCCAGGGCGGCGGGTCGGTGCTCGGCGGGATCACCGCCGCGGCCGTCGTCCGCCGCCTCGGCGAGACCACGACGATGGCGCTGGGCGTGGCCCTGCTCGGGCTCGGGCTCGGCGCCGTCGCGGTGCCGACGATGCTCACCGTGACGGTGGCCTCCGTCCTCGTCGGCGTGACGATCCCGTGGACGATGGTCGCCTTCGCCACCCTCCGCCAGCGCACGACGCCTGCCCGGCTGCAGGGCCGGGTGTCGGCGGCGACGAACATGGCGCTGAACGGCCCGCAGACCGTCGGCACGGCACTCGGTGCCGGGCTCATCGCCGTCGTCGACTACCGGCTGCTCGGGCTGTTCATGGCCGTCGTCGTCGCCGGCTGCGCCGTGCCGATCCTGCTCAGCCCCGCTGAATCGCCCGAACCAGCCCTGGCGACCCACGGGTAGCATCGCGCCCCCGTGGCCCTGATCGTCCAGAAGTACGGCGGCACCTCTGTCGCCGACCCGGACCGCATGCGGGCCGTCGCCGAGAACGTGCAGATCACCAAGCGCCACGGCCACGACGTCGTGGTCGTCGTGTCGGCGATGGGCAAGGCGACCGACAACCTGATCGCCCTCGCCTCCCAGGTGTCGACCACGCGACCGGGCCGGGAGATGGACATGCTGCTGACCACCGGCGAGCGGGTCTCGGCGGCACTGCTGACGATGGCCCTCGCCGACCTCGGCGTCCCCGCCGTCAGCTTCACCGGCAGCCAGGTCGGGATCATCACCGACACGGTCCACGGCAAGGCCAAGATCGTCGAGGTCAAGGGCGACCGGGTGCGCGACGCCCTCGCCGACGGCAAGGTCGCCGTGGTCGCCGGGTTCCAGGGCGTGAGCACGGCGCAGCGAGATCACGACGATGGGTCGCGGCGCGTCGGACCTCACCGCCTCGGCGCTCGCCCAGGCGCTCGGCGCCGAGGCGTGCGAGATCTACACCGACGTCACCGGCGTGTTCTCCGCCGACCCGCGCATCGTCCCCCGCGCCCGCAAGCTGCCGCGGGTCAGCTTCGACGAGATGCTGGAGATGGCCGGCGCCGGCTCCAAGGTGCTCGCCCTGCGCTCGGTCGAGTTCGCCCGCAACCACGGCGTGCCGCTGCACGTGCGCTCGGCGTTCACGTGGGAGCCGGGCACGTGGATCACCGACGCGCCGGACACCGACAGCCCCAGGGAGGCCGCAGTGGAAGACCCGATCATCTCCGGTGTCGTCACCGACTCCAGCGAGTCCAAGGTCACCGTGCTCGGCGTGCCCGACCGGCCCGGCGTCTCGGCGTCGCTGTTCGAGCCGCTCGCCGAGGCCAACGTCAACGTCGACATGATCGTCCAGAACACGTCGATCGAGGGCAAGACGGACATCAGCTTCACGATGCCGTCGGCCGACATGGGCGTCGCCGAGGACATCGTCAGCCGCGTCGCCGCCGAGATCGGTGCCAGCGGCGTCACCCACGACAGCGACATCGCCAAGGTGTCCGTCGTCGGCGCCGGCATGAAGTCGTCGCCGGGCATCGCCGCCAGGATGTTCCGCACGCTCGCCGACGAGGGCGTCAACATCGAGATGATCTCGACGTCGACGATCCGCATCTCGGTCGTCGTCGCCAGCGCCGATCTCGAGCGGGCGGCGCGCACGCTGCACACGGCGTTCGGCCTCGACACCGCCGCCGACTACGCCGCCCCGCTGCCCGAGCGACGCTGACCCGGCGAGCCCTGCCTACACTCGCGGCCGGTCCAGCAAGGGGGTTGCGACATGAGGTTCGTGGTGGGCATCGACGGATCGGAGACGGCATCGGTCGCCGCGACGCGGGCGGGCGAGCTGGCGCGCAAGACCGGCGGGTCGGTGCACGTCGTGTGCGCCTACTCGGGTCGCGGCGCGGCGACGATCGAGGTCGGGTCGGACTCCTTCACGGTGTCCAGCCTGACGACCGCCGAGCAGATCGCCGAGCAGCAGGCCGCGGCGTTCCGCGCCCAGGGGATCGACGCCTCGTCGGTGGCCATCGACGGCAAGCCGGGCGATGCCCTGATCCAGGAGGCCGAGCGGACCGTGGCCGACGTCATCGTCGTCGGCAACCGACGCATGCAGGGCATGAAGCGGGTGCTCGGCGCCGTCGCCAACGACGTCGCCCACCACGCCCCCTGCGACGTCCTCATCGTCAAGACGGTCTGAGCGCGCTCCGTCGCCGTTCTGCCGGGACCCACCGGCAGATCGGTGACCGAGCCGATCAGATCGGCCCGGCGGCGAACCGCCGGGCGATGTCGAGGGCGGTGATCTCCGGCTTGTCGAACTTCAGCTCGCGGCGGTGGGCCCGCGAGCACAGGGCGAGATGCAGCGTGCGCACGAAGCGCTTGAGGTTGACCGCCGCGGCGCGCGACGCCGGGTCGAACGCCCCGCCCTGACTGGCGAGCCACGAGCCGAAGGCGTCGATCCAGTCGCACAACTCGTCGTCGCTGATCGTCTCCCGGCCGATGACGTCGACCACGACGAGCACCAGGCGATCCTCCTCGTCGTCGACGAAGACCGGCCCCTCCGGGCGCGTGAGCAGGTCCTGCAGCGCGGCGAGCACGCGCCGGTGGTCGGACTCGTCGGTCAACGGGTTGCGCACGAGGAACTTCAACAGGTCGGCGGCGTGGGCGGTGGCGTTGATCCAGCCGAGCTCGGGGACGTGCCCGCGGCGATCGGTCTCGTCGAGCAGGTAGGCGATGGCGGCGTCGAGCAGCCAGTGCACCTCGTCGCGAGGGAGGAAGTGGTCCTCGACGTCGCGGTAGGCGAGGATGGCCAGGGCCAGCGCCGAGTAGGACCGCCGCACGACCGCCTGGTCGTCGGCGACGTCGCCGTCGAGCCCGATGCGCAGGTCCGGCACCAGCCGCTCCACGGCGTAGCGCAGGTCGTCGGCGGCGAGCAGCTGGTCCTGCACGACCCAGCGGGCGAGCACGCCGTAGCCGACCTCGTCGCGCAGGAACGGGTCGTTCTCGCCGAGCAGGTCGAGCAACGACGGGAGCAGCTCGGCGGCGGTGTGCCCGGGTGGGACCTCGGCATCGGAGTCCACGATCGATTCCCACAGTGCACGGTCCGTCGTCATGCTCATCCCCCCCAGTTTGCCAGGAATGGCGGCGCCAAATTCCGGTCGGCGGAACCCTCTGCCACACTTCCCGGATGCGCCGGCGCCCGCAGCTGCTCCCCTGGAAGGTCGCCGGGCGGGTCACCGAACAGCAGGCCAGTGCCGACGAGGTCGTCCAGGCGACGGGGTGGGTGTTCAACAACGAGACCGGGCACACGCTGACGCTCGCCGAGTTCGTCGCCACCGGCGACAGCGAGGTACCCGTCTACCTGCAGAAGTTCGGGCTCGAGGGCGACGACGACGGCCAGCGCTCGTTCGTCGAGATCGGCTGCGGCATCGGCCGCATGACCTGCGCCTTCACCCGCCGCTTCGGCACCGTCTACGCCTGCGACCTCGACGCCGGGTTCCTCGAGCGCTGCCGCGAGGCCGTCGCCCGGTTCGGCAGGGTCGACCGCCTGCAGACGATCGAGGTCGCCGACGGCCGGTCCCTCGACCTGCCCGACGACTCGGCCGACGTCGCCTTCAGCTACATCACGCTGCAGCACTGCGAGCGTGACGACGCCCTGGCGCTCGTCGCCGAGGCGATCCGGGTCGTCCGCCCGGGCGGGCAGATCGCCCTCAACTTCCGCTCCTGGTCCGGCACCGACCCGTTCGTGCTGCCGGCCGGCGCGGTCATGCGCGGCCTGTTCCGGGTGCCCGGCCTCGGGCAGGCACTGACGCTCCGGCGCTTGCCCACCCGGCTGGCCTGGCAGGCCAACCGCCTCGACCCGCACCAGGTCATGGGTCCGATCCAGGATCGCCTGACGGACGTGGTGATCTGGCGCAACCCGGCGCGGGACGCGGCGGTGTGGGGCGTCCGCAACGCCGCCTCCGAGCACGACGTGGCATCAACCGCAACCACTGGTGGCTCGTCGCCCGGTCAAGTAACCCGTCGCTGGCCGCTGGCGGCGCGTCGTTAGCCTGATCGCCATGCGTGTCGGAGTCGTCGGTGCAACCGGGCAGGTCGGCGGCGTGATGCGCCGGCTGCTCGCCGAGCGGAAGCTTCCCGATCGACGAGCTGCGCTACTTCGCCTCGGCCCGCTCGGCGGGCACGACGCTGCCGTGGGGCGACGGCGAGATCACCGTCGAGGACGCCGCCCTCGCCGACCCGACCGGCCTCGACATCGCCCTCTTCTCCGCCGGGGCGACCTCGTCGCGCGAGCTCGCCCCGCGCTTCGCCGCCGCCGGCGTCACCGTCATCGACAACTCCTCGGCGTGGCGGATGGATCCCGACGTGCCGCTCGTCGTGGCCGAGGTCAACCCCGACGCCATCGCCACGGCACGCAAGGGGATCATCGCCAACCCCAACTGCACGACGATGGCGGCGATGCCGGTGCTCAAGCCGCTGCACGACGAGGCCGGCCTCGTGCGCCTGATCGCCAGCACCTACCAGGCCGTCTCCGGCGCCGGCGCGGCCGGTGTCGACGAGCTCGACAAGCAGGTCCGCCAGGTCGTCGACCGCGCCGCCGAGCTCACCCACGACGGCTCGGCCGTCGTCTTCCCGGCGCCGCAGAAGTTCGCCCGCCCGATCGCCTTCAACGTGCTGCCGCTCGCCGGCAAGCTCGTCGACGACGGCTCGTTGGAGACCGACGAGGAGCAGAAGCTGCGCAACGAGACGCGCAAGATCCTCGACATCCCCGACCTCCTGGTGTCCGGCACGTGCGTGCGGGTGCCGGTGTTCGCCGGCCACTCGCTGTCGCTCAACGCCGAGTTCGCCCGACCGATCTCCGTCGAGCGGGCGACGGAGCTGCTCGCCGCGGCACCCGGCGTCGTGCTCAGCGACGTGCCCACGCCGCTCGAGGCCGCCGGCCGCGATGCCTGCTACGTCGGCCGCATCCGCGTCGATCCGGGCGTTGCCGGCGGCCGTGGACTG
Organism: uncultured Acidimicrobiia bacterium; assembly: GCA_963749315.1. Lineage (GTDB taxonomy): Bacteria > Actinomycetota > Acidimicrobiia > Acidimicrobiales > Ilumatobacteraceae > JALZMG01. Next base: position 157,200 of record CAVVMS010000026.1, on the reverse strand, counting down.
GCCCTGTTCGTCAGCGGCGACAACCTGCGCAAGGGCGCCGCCTTGAACGCCGTACAGATCGCCGAACTGCTTGCTCTGACTGCGTTCCCCTGCCACGCAGGCCGTTGTTGGCCGCTCGCTCGCTGGCGCTCGCTCGCTCGCACCGTCGACATCCCGTTCCGGTGCGCGGGAGCTGGCCCGGTCGTTCCCGACCGGGGTGACGATCCTGCGGGTGCTCGGGATCGCCCGCTGGCTGGCGTGGGGCTGGATGGTCGCCGTCGTCGCCTTCTCCGGCGACGCCGTCCGCCAGCCGGTCGTGGCGTGGACGTCGGTGGCCGCCGGGTTGGTGCTGACGACGGTCAGCACGTGGTGGTTGCGGTCGTCGCCGGGACTGCTGATGTCCCCCGCCTTCGTGCTGACCGAGGGCGCCTATGCGCTGGTCCTGACGGTGATCGACGGCTGGGTGTTCGAGCCCGGCCACGTCTTCGTGACCAGCCAGAACCTGGCATCGCAGTGGCCGCTGATCGCCGCCATCTCGATCGGCGTCGCCCTCGGCCCGTTCGCCGGCGCCGCCTTCGGGCTCCTCGTCGGTCCCGCCCGCTGCATCGGTGCCGACCTCAACGACTTCGGACCGTACGACCCGAAGCACGGCGTGTCGCTGGTCGCTGTCAGCCTGTTCTACGCCGCGTGCGGGGCGGTGTTCGGCTGGATGGCGATGCTGCTGCGGCGCACCGAGCGGGAGATCGCCGACCGCCGGGCGCGTGACGAGGTCGCCAGGGTGCTCCACGACACCGTGTTGCAGACGCTCGCCCTGGTCGAGCGACGGCGTGGCCAGCGACCCCGCCCTCGCCGGCGCCGCCCGTGAGGCCGACGACGAGCTGCGGGCGTTCCTGTTCGGCGGTGCCGGGTCGGCAGGCGACGACCTGCGCAGCCGGATCAACGCAGCCGTGGAGCAGGCCCGCCGGCGGGTGGCCCTCCCCCGGTCGCCGCCCCGCGGATCAGCGTGAGCGTGCTCGACGACGGCTGCCGGCTCGGCGGTCACGAGCAGGACCTGCTGGCGCGGGCGATCGGGGAGGCGGTCGCCAACGCCCTCGAGCACGCCGCCGCGGACGATCGTCGTGTTCGCCGAGACCGACGACGATGGGCACGTGTTCGCCAGCGTGCGCGACGACGGGAGCGGCTTCGATCCGGCCCCGGCGACCGGGGGGCACGGCCTGACCGAGTCCATCGACGGGCGGCTCACGTCGATCGGCGGGCGGGCCGAGGTGCACAGCACGCCGGGCAGTGGCACGGAGGTGCGGCTGTGGACGGAGGCATGACCGCCATCCGCGTCGTCCTCGCCGACGACCACGCCGTCGTTCGCGCCGGGCTGCGCGCCGAGCTCGGCGACGCCTTCGACGTCGTCGGCGAGGCGGACGACGCCGAGGGGGCGATCGACGTCGTCGCCGCCCGCCGACCCGACCTCGTCGTGTGCGACCTGCACATGCCCCGTGGTGGCGGACTTCTCGTCGTCGAGCGCTGCGCCACGACCTGCCCGATCGTCATCCTCACCGTCAGCGAGGCCGAGCGCGACCTGCTCGACGCCGTCGCTGCCGGCGCTGCCGGCTACCTGCTCAAGTCGGCGCCGACCGACGAGCTCCGCCAGGCTCTCGTCCGGGCAGCCGCCGGTGAGCCGGTGTTCTCACCGTCGCTCGCCGCGCTCGTGCTCGGTGAGTTCCGGCGGCTGGCCAGGACCACCGCGCAGCCCGCTCACCGAGCGGGAGCGGGAGGTGCTCCAGCTCGTCGCCCGCGGCCACCGCTACGGCGAGATCGGCGATGAGCTGTCGATCTCCCCGAAGACCGCCGAGAACCACGTCCGCAACATCCTCGGCAAGCTGCACCTCAGCCGGCGCAGCGACCTCGTCCGCTACGCCGTGCGCCACGGGCTGGACTGACAGCGGTAGCCTCGTCGCCCGCGGGGGGTGGTGTCCGCCGACGTCGAAAGGTGGGTTGCTCGTGTCCGAGGCGGTCTTCGCCGACACCGGGATGATGTTCACGGCCGCAGCGGAGTTGCGGCGCGCGTCCAGCAGCAGCGGATCCGACAGCCTCACGGCGGTCACTGTCTCCAACGCCGGAGCAGCGGAGTCGTTGGCCACGGTGACCGCGCTCGCCTCCGCCGTCCCTGCGGCGATCGCCGCCCAGCTCGAGCTGCTGGCGAGGACGATCTCGCTCGGTGCCCTCGATGTGCTGACGGCTGACTACGTGCCGGTGCTCGGCACGCCGAGCAATGGCTGACACCTCGGCGTCGCTCTCGGCGACTGCATCGGACCTGCAGCGCTCGCCGCGGCGTTCGGCACGCAGGCGGCCGCGGTCGGCCAGACCCTGTCGCAGGCCGATGGCACGGTGGCATCGTTGCCCGACCACTGGGGTGGCCCACGTTCCAGCGTGGCCGTCGGCGCGGCGACGACCTACCTGAGCTCGGTCGAGCCGACAGTGGCGGCGTTGGAGTCGGCGCAGTCGACGATCTCGCGGTGGGCGACCAGCGCCGAGACGTACTCGACGCGCCTGGGGTACTGGGAGCGGCGTGCCGACGAGCTGGCTGCCGACCCCGACCTCGGCAGCGTCCCGCTGTGGCTCGATCCGTTGGCCCAGATGTCCCAGATCCGAACGCAGTGGCAGACCACGTGCGCGTCGTACGCCGGCGAGCTGAGCGGCGCCACCACGGCCCTGCTCAACGGCACCCTCGCAGCACTCCCCGAGTACGACGTGCGGGCGGCCGCGGACGGCGCCTACTACGCGCTGGTCGCCGAGCTGAGCGTGGTCGCGGGACTCGATGCCTCGGAGGTCGACCCGACCGGGCAGCTCAGCGACGCCATCAGCGACATGGCCGCGCACCTCGGCAGCGAGGACGGGCAATGGATCTTCGCCCTCATCGAGACCGCCCACGAAGGCGACCTCGACGAGGCCGACGGGAACTTCTCCGCGGACGACATCCTCGCTGCGACCGACCCGGCGGTCGTGCGTGCGCTGCTGCTCCAGGCGGCCGAACACGGGGGTTTCGAGTTCGAGCCGGAGCGGCTCGACGCCCTCGTCGGCGAGGTCGTCGGGACGGCGTGGATGATGCGGGCGAGCTCCGACGAGGAGTGGGAGGACATCGACGACGACATCGAGTGGTACGAGCGTGGCGTCTTCAAGTTCGTCCGCGAGGAGGTGTTCGCACCCGTCGCCGCGTTCGCGGTCGGTGGGCCGTGCTACACCGCCGCTGCCGGCACCGCGGCAGCCACCGGCGGGGTCAGCCTCGCCGCCGCCGGCTACTGCGGCGGTCTCGCCACGGCGACGTACTCGGCCGCCAACGTGTGGGCCCACGGAGGTGACCTCGGCGACGTCTACGAGGGCTTCACCGATCCGCAGGCGTGGGCGACCGGCGTCCTCACCGGCGTCGCCTTCCAGGGGGCGACGAACTTCCTCCTCCGCGCTCCTGCCCCGCCGGCCGGGCCGGCCGGGCAGGTCGTCGACGACGTCGCCACGGCCGTCGACGACGTGGCCGCGACCAGCGCCGACGACCTCGCCTACCACCACACGTTCTCCGAGCACGTCGAGTCGATCGCCACCGGCGGCATGTGGGAGGGCACCTACGCCACGCCGACGGCCGGACTGAGCCCGCTGCAGGCCCAGGTGGAGCTGGCGCTCACACCCAACGGGCTGCGCACCGCGGTGATCCAGATCGACCTGCAGGCATTGCGCACCGCTGGCTACGAGATCCCCGCCGTCACCAGGGTGTCCGGCGTCGTCCGGGCGGCCGACGGGCGCGTGTACACGATGCCGGGCGGCGGCTACCAGATGCAGTTCCCGTACGAGATCCCGCCCGAGTACCTCAAGGTGGTGATCGCCGGGTGACGGCGGACATCGTCACCGAGTGGGAGACGTGGCTGCCCCGCCTGCACAGCGACAGCGTCCGGGCCAAGGAGGCCCAGCGTGTGCCGCTCGAGCTGGCGCGGGCGTACGGCGAGCTCACCGACGACGAGCGCGGCGAGCTCGAGCCGCTGTTGCAGCGGTGGATCCTGTCCGACGTGCACCTCGAGCGGTCGGCCGGGATCAGCCTCGCTCGCCAGCATCGACTGACGTCGCTCGTCCCCACGTTGCGCACGCTGCAGGACCGCTTGGAGGACTCCAGCGAGGTCGGGGCGCAGGACGAGTGGGCCAAGGTCAACCGGGTGCTCGGCCATCTGAGCGCTCCCGCCGACGTCCCGCCCGCCTCCGTCGCCCCGAGCGTCGAACGGTCGGTCGATCCTCGCTTCGGCCGGCCGATGATCGCCGACCTGGCCGAGCAGTGGCGCCGGTGGTATCCCGGCCTGGCGAGCGAGGCGGGACCGGATGGCCAGCACGTCGTCGCCGCCACGCTCGGGCGCGCCTACGCCGTGCTCCAGCCGGACGAGCAGCGCCAACTCGAACCGCTGCTGCGCGACTGGTTGCTGGCCGGCGACGCTCGTGCACGGACGGTCGCCCTGGGACTGGTGTGGGAGCAGCGGATCGCCACGCTGGTCCCGGCACTCGACGAGCTGCTCGGCAGCGACGGTCTGGACGTCGAGACCCGGTCATGGGCGACCGAGATCCGCAAGCGACTCAGCGACGAGCATCCGACATGAACCAGCCTCGGGTCGCGATCCCGATCACCGACCTGTGGAACGCCATGCAACACGAGCAGCAGGCGCAGGATCGCTACGCCGCTGCGGCTACCGGTCTGGTGACCGACCTGGAGGCCGTCGGCGTGCACGTCGATCGCCTCCGCGACCTGCGACGCCGAGACGTCGGGGACCGCCGGGCACTCCCGGTCCTGCTCGTCTGGTTGGCGCGCTCCACGTCGCCGACGCTCACGGCGGACATCTGCTACGCGCTCGGTAGCCGTTGGGCACGCCCGGAGGCCGCTCCCGCCCTCATCGCCGAGTACCGCCGCCTCGACGGCCTGGACACCGCTGATGCCAGGCTCGTCCGGGCGGCCGTGTGCACGGCGCTCGAGCGCGTCGCCGACGACGCCGTCTGGGACGGCATCACGGCGATCGCCGACGACGACGCCTACTGCGCACAGCGGGGCATGGCGGTGGTCGCCCTCGGGAACATGGGCGGCCACCGGGACGAGGCGGTGGGCCGCTTGACGGCGCTGCTCGGCGATCAGTGCGTCGTCGTGTTCGCCATCCTCGGTCTGGCCAAGCTCGACGCACGCGAGGCGCTGCCCAGCCTGCTGCCGCTCCTCGCCCACGACAATCCGGTCGTCGCCCGGGTGGCCCGCCGAACGGTCAGCCGCTGGGCGACCGTCTCGGCCTGATCACCGGCTCCCCCACGCCGGCGTGGGGGATTGCCCGGATGGTCGCCTGACGGGCGTTGCTTCAGCATCACCGGCATGACCTGGCCACCCCCGACCATCGCGCCCCTCCCCCCGCCCCGACCGCCGGCGTCATCGTCCCATCGCCGGAAGCGACGGCCAAACCGATCGCCGCATGGCTGGCGGCGACCGGTGGCGCGCTCGTCCTCGTCGCGGCGATCGTCGTCGTCGCCGGCAACTGGCAGGACATCGCCCCGGCGTTCAAGTTCGCCGGACTGGTGGCCGCGACCGCCGGCCTCGGCCTTGCCGCCGAGCGCGCCCGGTTCGTCGTTCCGGCCACGGCACGGGCGGTCGCCCACCTCGCCGCCGCGCTCACCGCACCGGTCGGCATCGCCGCCGCCGCAGTCACCGGCGCAACATGGCCGGTCTGCGTGCTCACCGGCGGGGTACTCGCCGCCGTCGTCTGCGACGTGCAGGCGCGACGCTGGCGGGCGCCGCTGCTCGACGGCGCCGCGTTGATCGCGGCCGGGCTCGCGCATCGTCGGCCTGGCTGCGCTGGTGCCGGTGCCCGTCAGCGTGCTGGCGGTCGTCACGGCCGGCGGGTTGCTGGCGGCTCGGCGGGATGCCTCGGCGGCGGCGCTCGCCGCTGCCGCCGCGGCCTCGCCGCTCCTCGTCGCCCTCGCCGAGCAACGCCTCGGCGACGGCACGCTGGCGCGCATCGGGGCGACCGGCGACGGGCTGGCGTGGAGCGCCCCGCTCGTCGGCGTGCTCGCAGCCGGCGTGCTGGCGGTCGTCGCCAGCCGGCGCAACGCCCCGGCCGTCGCCGTCATGGCCCTCACCGCACCCCTGGTCGGCATCGTGACCGGCCTCGCGACCCGCGGTGTCGAGCCCGTCGTCTGGCTGTGCCTCCCGGCGATCGTCCTCGCCGCCCTCGAGCTCGTCGCGGCGATGGCCACGACCGACCCATGGCGCGGCGTCACCCGCCCCGTCGCCGACGCACTGGCCGTCGCCGGATCGGCCGTCGCCTTCGCCATCCCGCCGATCGCCGCCGTGGCGTACAGCTTCACCGGCGACGTGCCGGTCCTGCCGCTGCTGCTCGGAGCCTCGGCGCTGGCGATGACGGTCGTGCGCACCGAGCGCGGAGGAGGTGTCGTCGGCGGGTTCGCCGTCGCCGGCACGGGTTCGTTGCTGATCGCCGTCGCCGCCGCCCTCGGCGGGCCGTCCGTCGTGGTCGCCGGACTCGGTGCCGCCATCGCCGCGGCCATCATCGCCGTCGCTGGTCCGCGGTGGCTGCCGACCATCCCGGCGATGGCGACCGCGGCTGCGTTCCTCCTCGACGCCGACGGCAACCCCGCCGTCGAGGTCGCCGTCGGCTTGGTCCTGATGGGGCTCGCCCTCGAGCTGGCCCTCCGGCTGAAGACGCAGGTGCTCGACGTCCCCGTCGCCCTGAGCACGTTCGCCGGCGCCGCCCTCGTCGCCTCGTCTGTCCCAGATCATTGGACGCCCGTCTACCTCGCCGGCCTCGCCGCCGCCGTCGCCCTCGTCGCCGCGCGCAGGCCCGTGCAGGCGCCCGCCCTGCTGCTCCCCGTGATGTGTGCCGGTGTCGCCGGCGCGGTCGGCGGTGGCGTCGACTCGTGGCTCGGGCGCCGGCATCCTGGCGCTGGCGATCAGCGCGGCGATCACATGGTGGCGGACGCAGGAGCTGTGGACGGCGCACCTCGCGGCCGGGCTCGCGGTCGTCGCCATGCCCTTCGGGCTGCTCGCCATCGGCGCCGCGCCGTCGAGATCGCGCTGGCCCTGCTCATCGTCGCGGTGGTGCTCACCGGCACGTCGTTCCTCCTCGTCAGCTCCGGTCCCTTCGCCACGGCGGGGATGACCGCATCGGCCGTCGCCGCCGCGGTCACACCTGGCGACGCCCCGGTCCTCGGGTCGGTCGCCATCGTGATCCTCGGCGCCCAGGTCGCCCTCGAGGGCCTGGTCCGTTCACGCCGCGGTCTCGCCCGCGCCGGTGCCGGCGTGGCCGCCGTCGGGGCGATCAGCATGTGGTGGACGACCGGTGCCGACGACGCCGTGCTCGGCTGGTTGGCGCCCCATGGCGTGACGAGCGGCGACCTCGCCGTTGCCGCCGTCAGCGTGCTGCTGCTCGCCGCCGGCGCCTACGCCGGGCGAGCCCGGCTCGCTGAGCAGCTGGGTGACGGCTGCCCCCGGCATCGGCTTGCTCGCGCTGTGGCTCGCTCGACGCCCAGCTCACGCGCGACGTTGGGTGGAGCGTGCCGCTGGCCCTCGGCGTCGGCATCGTCGCCGTCGCCGTCGGAGGCTGGCGGCGGATGGCGGCGCCGCTGGTCATCGGCACGGCAACGATCGGCACGACGATCGTGGTCTCCGCCGGGCCGAAGCTCGCCGAGCTCGACTCGTGGGTGTGGATGGCCGCGGGTGGTCTCGGCCTGATCGCCCTCGCCGTGTTCGTCGAGCGCAGGGTCGGCGCCGACCGGACGCCGATCGACTGGCGCCGGTTGCGCAGCAACTGGCGGTGACCACTCAGCGCTCGCCGGCGACCGGTTCCTTCGGTGGCGCCGGCGGCGTCAGTGTGCCAGCGCCCTCACGGGCAGCAACACGGGCCGTGACCGCAGCGCGGGCAGCCGGCGGCGTACCGCTCGATGGCGACGGCGAGGTCGACGTCGACCTGGTTGGCCAGCGATGCGACCCACGCCAGGACGTCGGCGAACTCGTGCTCGCGCTCGGCGTGTGTGCCCTTGCGCACCGCTCGGGCCAGTTCGCCGACCTCCTCGGCGAGCCAGGCAACCGTCGCCGGCACGCCGCGGCCGCGGTCCCGCTCGCCATAGGTGCGCTCGATCAGCTCCTGGAAGGCGGCGAGGTCCAGAGTCGGGGTGGGGAGATTTGAACTCCCGGCCTCCACGTCCCGAACGTGGCGCGCTAACCAAGCTGCGCTACACCCCGTAGCAGACGCGGAGCCTACCGGGACGGGGCCGGCACGACGTCGGCGGACTCAGGGCGCGCGACGGGCGGTGACGCCACGACGAGGCCCTCCCGATACGACTCGCCGGCGGTCACCGCACGCACGGCACGGCGCAGGCGCAGCGGATCGAGCGGCTTGACGAGCCAGCCGTCGGCGTCGCTGCGCTTGGCCAGGTGGACGTCGGCGACGCGGTCGAGGAGCATCAGCACGGGCACGTGCAGCAGCCGGCCGCTCGACTCGTCGAGGCGCAACGACATCGTGACGGCCATCCCGCCCATCGAGCCGATCTGCAGGTCGAGCACGGCGATGTCGAACGGCCCGCGGGTCTCGACGACGCCGGCGACTTCACGGCCTTCGGAGCACACCACGAACGAGGTGTCCGGCCCACCGATGGCAGCCGTGACCTCGTCGACGATCCACGTCGCATCCGTCGCCAGCAGCACGTGCACGCCGTGAACGTACCCGATCAGGTCCGGCAGCGGTGCCGGGCGGGTGCGAGTGCTCGCTCCGCAGCAGCGAGCCGCTGCGGCGAGCCGAGCCCTACCTGAAGAGGTGGCTGCGGAGGTGCCGGGCGGGCGAGCGCCGCTGCGCAGCGGCGGCGGCGAGCTCGGCAGGTGAGGCGAGCCGCTTGGCGGCGAGCCGAGCCCTACCTGAAGAGGTGGCGGCGGATCTCGCCGAGGCCGTCGAGGTCGTGCACGTCGCCCGGCATCAAGGGCACCTCGGCGAGCGGACCGAGCAGCTCGGCGAGCGGCGCCAGCTCGGTGGACGCCGCACCGGCCAGGGCGCGCAGCTCGGCGAGGTTGGTCCACAGCGCGGCGAGATCGTCGCGGCCCTCCGCCGCGGCCGCGGTGGCCGCGGCGGAGGCCTCGGCGGCGGTGCCCGGCCCGAACGCCGGGTGCACGCGGTTGGCGACGCCGGCGACGTTGTCGATGCCGTGCTCGGCCAGCTTGCCGGCGAACCAGACGGCCTCGGTGACGGTGTCGCGGTGCGGCGAGGCGACGACGACGTATCGCGTCACGTCCGACCGCAGCAGCTCGATCACGGCCTCGGCCCGGTCGCGGAAGCCGGTCTCCATCCCGGCGAACGCCTGGAAGAAGGCCACGGCATCGGCGAGCACGTCGGAGCCGACCACCTTCCCGATCGCCCGCAGTATCGGCTGGGTGGCGGCGTTGACGACCCGCATGCCGCGCCGTGCGGGCAGCATCAGGAGGCGGAACAGGCGGTGGTCGAGGAAGCGGGCGAGCACGCCCGGCGCCTCGAGGAAGTCGAGGGCGTTGCGACTCGGCGGCGTGTCGACCACGACGAGGTCGAAGCGCTCGTCGTCGTGCAGGAGGTTCAGCGTCTCGGCGGCCATGTACTCCTGCGTGCCGGACAGGGCACCGGAGATGTTGCGGTAGAAGGGGTTGGCGAGGATGCGCTCGGCCTGCTCGACGTCGGCGGCGTTGCGGCGAACGACGCCGTCGAACGCGATGGCCGTGTCGAGCATCATCGCCCACAGCTCGCCGGGCCCCTCACTGCCAAACCCGGACAGGGCGATGGCCTGCGGGTCGGCCGCGAGGCCGTCGGGGAGGCCGAGCGCGTCGGCGAGGCGGCGGGCCGGATCGATCGTCACGACGACCGCCCGGCGGCCGCGACGAGCCGCCTCCAGACCGATCACCGCGGCGGTCGTCGTCTTGCCGACGCCTCCCGAGCCGCAACACACGACGACCTCCGCCCCGTCGAGGACGTCGTCGAGTGTCGGCGACTCCGAGCGGGTCACGACGGCCGCCGGATCGAGCGGGACAGCACGGCGACGTCGGCGGCGGCCAGGCCGGCCACCGGCAGCATCGGCAGATGCCACTGCTCGAGGGCGAGCTGCTCATCGAGCCGGGCGATCTCCGTGTCCTGCACGGCGCGGCGGGCGCGCCGGAAGTCCGCGGCCGCGACGAGCACGGAGGCGAACGGCTCGCCTGCGAGCTCGACCGTCGCCGGGTCCGGCACGACCGCTGCGTCGAGCCCGTCGACGTTGTTGACGACGACCGGGCCGAGCTTCACACCGACGCGGTCCTCGAGCGCGTACGCCGTCTGCACAGCCTCGTTGACCGGCGTGGTCTCGGGGAGCGTGACGAGCACGACCTGGCTGCGCTCGGGGTCGCCGAGCATCTCGGCGACGTCGGTGGCCTGCGCCCGCACCGGACCGCCCCGCACCGCAGCGAGCAACCCGGAGGCGGCGGTCAAGAACGTGATGGCATGGCCGGCGGCCGGACCGTCGACGACGATGACATCCCACTTCCCGCTGCGCTCGAGCTGCTTGATCTTGCCGAGGACGACGATGTCGTCGATGCCCGGGGCCGCGGTGGCCACGACGTCGATCACCCCGGACGCCGAGAGCCGCTTGGCGACGCGTCCGAACCCGTGCTCGCGTAGGTAGTCCTCGAGCGCCGCCGGCGCCGAGATCTGCTCGGTGTCGAGGCCGTCGACGAGGTCGCAGAGCACCGGCTTGCCGTCGAGCTCGACGACGAGCACACGCTGGCCTGCGTCGGCGGCGGCACGGGCCAGAACGGCCGTTACCGTGGTCTTGCCGACACCACCCTTGCCGGCAACGATCGTCACGCGCGAGGCGGTCAGCAGCGGCGTTGGATCGACGAGCTCCGGAGGCACCTGTGCGCACACTAGCGATCGCCCTGCTCAGCGCCTCGGCCGGCGTCGCCGCGCTGTGCGGTGGCGGGCACGTCGCGGGCGCCCAGGAGCCGCCGGCACCGGGGCCGGTCGACGTGCTCCAGGTGAGCGGACTGTTCGATCCGATCGTCGTCGCCGCGATCGACGACGCCATCGAGCGTTCCACCGAGGACGGCGCCCAAGCGCTCGTCCTGCAGGTCAACACCAAGGGGGCGGTGGTGGATCGGGACGAGATCGAGGCGCTGATGGAGCGCATCGACGCCGCTCCGCTGCCGATCGCCATCTGGGTCGGGCCGCCCGGCGCCCGCCTCTACGGCACACCCGCCCAGTTGCTCGCCGTCGCCGATGTCTCCGGCATGGCGCCGGGAGCGCGGGTCGGGCACACCGGCGCGCCGCTGCGGCCGAACGGCGAGCAGGTCGACTTCGGCGAAGCGACCACGGCACTGCGCGTCGGCTCGCTCGGGCTCAGCGACGCCCGCCGGCTCGGTGTGTTCGAGCAGCGCATCTCCGACGAGGGCATCCCGACGATCTCCAACATGGTCGACGCCCTCGACGGCTACCGCGAAGGCGGCGTCGTCCTGGAGACGTCGGAGGAGCGCGTCCTCGACGACGGCACCACGCGCCGGGACACGACGACAACCGTTCGTTTCGCCAAGCTCGGCCTCGTCGACCAGCTGTTCCACACCGTCAACAGCCCGGCCGTCGCCTACCTGCTGTTGCTGATCGGGCTGGCGCTGCTGGTGTTCGAGTTCTTCACGGCCGGCATCGGCATCGCCGGCGTCGTCGCCGCCGTGTGCCTGGTGCTGGCCTGTGTCGGCTTGGCCACGCTCCCGGCGCGTGGGTGGGCGGTTGCGTTGATCCTCGCCGCGATGATCGCCTTCGCCGTCGACGTGCAGGTCGGTGTGCCACGGTTCTGGACCGGCGTCGGCGTGGCGTTGACGATCCTCGGCAGCCTGTGGCTGTTCGAGCCGCTCCCAGGCGTCACGCTGCGCCCGTCGTGGATCACGCTGGTGGCCGGGATCGGTGGCACGGTGCTGGCGTTCGTCGTCGGCATGCCGTCGATGGTGCGGACCCGGTTCGCCACCCCGACGATCGGCCGGGACTGGATGATCGGCTCGCTCGGTGAGGTCGTCGAGGCGGTCGACCCCGACGGCGTGGTCAGCGTGCGGTCGGCCCGCTGGCGGGCACGGACGAACCGGGCGACGCCGGTCGCCGCCGGTGAGCAGGTGCGCGTCGTCGGCATCGACGGCGTGACGCTGGAGGTCGAGCCGCTGGAGGGTGCCGCTCGCGACCACCGCGAGCGGCGCGTGTCGGGCCAGTAAACCCTGTGTGAACAGGGCGGTCGACCCGTTGCCCGACGCGCGGCGCGGTTCCTACGGTGGCGCCCGTGGAGCGAGTGAACCTGACGTGGCGAGAGTCCGGCGCCTGCCGCCGCGACGGCGCCGCCACCGACTTCTACCCCCCGGTGCACGGCGAGCGGAAGCACGAGCGCCTGGCCAGGGAGCGCCGGGCGAAGCAGGTGTGCGCCAGCTGCCCCGTCCGCATCGAGTGCCTCGAGCACGCCATCGCCGTCGACGAGCGCTACGGCGTCTGGGGCGGCCTCACCCAGGACGAGCGGCGCCACCTCGGTCAGTCGGCCTGAGCGCGGGCGCCGGCGATGCGCCGGTCGTCGCGTCGGCGGGTGATGCCACGGGCGTCGAGCTCGGTGAGCAGCGGGACGGCGTGCTTGCGGGTGATCCCGGCGGCCGCGCGGAACTCGCTGACCGTGAACCCGCCGGCGTCGGCGGTCAGCAGGTCGGCGACGACCTCCGACGCCGTGGCGATGGCGTCGATGTGCCACCACAGCCCGTCGCGCTCGAACAGCACGCCGCGCCTGGCCAGCTCGCGGAGGTCGGACGGCCGGGCGTCGGGCTCGGCGGGCGCCAGCCCGCCGGACGCCAGGGCGAGGATCACCGGGTGGTCGGTGAGCGGGTCGGTGGCGCCACGGAGCCGGGCCCGCGTGCCGTCGACCACGGCGTCGTCGACGGTGTCGAGCAGGGCCCGCTGGCGATCGGTGAGCTCAGCGAGCTCGACGCCACCGCCGAGGCGCTCGCGCAGCTCGACGGCGGCGGCCGCCGCGGCTGCCGGGTCGACCACCCAGCGACCGACGGTCGGAGCCAGGCGTTCACCGGTCAGTGCCTCCAACTCGTCGGCATCGACCCAGCCACGCTCGGCGACGACGCGCTCGGCGCGACGGTCCGGTCGCGCTCGTGACGCCGGCAGCACGGGGTGCACGTCGAGCACCTCTCCGCCGCCGACGGTCTCGTCCCGGCCCGTCTCGCGCAACACGTAGCGGTCGCCCGGCAGCAGCGGGAGCGCCGACCGGGAGGTGCAGCCGCACGGCGCCCGTGGCACCCGGCGCGACGGATTCGGGGCCGAGCACGCGCAGGCGCACGGCGTGCTCGCCGGACCCGATGTAGGCGAGGTACGCCCCGCGCCGCGACACGGCGTGGTCGAGCGTGGCCAGCACGGTGAGCGAGGCATCGATGCGCCGCGTGGGCAACCACCGACCCGGCGTCACCACGGCGTCGCCACGAGCGAGCGCGGCGTGATCGATCCCGGCGAGGTTGAGGGCGACGCGGTTCCCCGGCCCGATTCCGTCGACGACGCGTGCCGAGCGTCTGGATCGCCCGTACTCGCGCCGGCCGGCCGCCGGGCTCGACGGTGACGTGGTCGCCGGTCGCCACCGAGCCGTCGGTGAGCGTGCCCGTGACGACCGTCCCGCTGCCCTTGGCAGCGAAGACGCGGTCGATCCACAGCCGCGGCCGGCCACGGTCGCCCGATGCCGGGGTGCTGCGGGCGAGGCCGGCCAAGGCGCGTCGCCAGATCGTCGATCCCGTGCCCCGACGTCGCCGCGACGGGGACGATCGGCGCTCCGGCGAGGAACGTGCCGGCGAGGTGCTCGGCGACCTCCATCGCCGCCAGCTCGACCAGCTCGGCGTCGTCGAGCAGGTCGACCTTGGTGAGCGCCACGATGCCGTTGGTGACGCCGACCAGCTCGAGGATGCGCAGGTGCTCCTCGCTCTGCGGCTTCCAGCCCTCGGAGGCGGCGACGACGAAGAGGCAGGCGTCGACGCCGCCGACGCCGGCGAGCATGTTGCGGAGGAACCGCACGTGGCCGGGGACGTCGACGAAGCTGATCGACTCGCCGTCGACGACGCAGTGGGCGAAGCCGAGGTCGATCGTCAGGCCGCGCCGCTGCTCCTCCTCGAAGCGGTCGGGGTCGGTCCCCGTCAGCAGGCGCACGAGCGTCGACTTGCCGTGGTCGACGTGACCGGCGGTGGCGATGACGCGCACGGCGTCAGCCCAGCCGGTGCACGGCGGCGGTGACGACGGCGTCGTCGGCCGGTTCGACGGCGCGCAGGTCGAGCACCGTGACACCGTCGCGCGCCCTGGCGATGACGGGCGGGTCGTTGGCGCGCAGCGCGGCGAGGTGGTCGCCGGCGAGGCGGACGCCGTACGACGGGATCGTGGCGCCGGGTGCCGACCCGGCACCGGGGAGCGCCTCGGTGGCCACCGCCTCCGGCGCCGGTGGCCGTGGCGATGACGTCCGCCCGCGCGGCCGAGCTCGTCGATCGGGCGCCGCGGCCATCCGCCAGAACGGGATCGCCGTCACCACCTCGCGACGCAGGTAGGCGAGCGCGACGTCCTGCAGGGCGGCGAGGACGAGGCCGCCGGGGCGCAGGGCGCGGGCGAGCGGATGGCGGCCGCAGCGCTCGACGAGGTCCCGGCGCCCGGCGATGATCCCGGCCTGCGGCCCGCCGAGCAGCTTGTCGCCGCTGAACGTGACGAGCGCGGCGCCGGCGGCGAGCGTCTGCACGGCGGCCGGCTCGCCGGCCAGCCACGCCGGCGGCGCGCCCGGCCACCACGGGCAGGTGGCGTCGAGCAGCCCGCTGCCGAGGTCGACGACGACGGGCGGGCCGAGCGACGCCAGCTCGGCGACGGGAGTGTCCTCGACGAACCCGTCGACGCGGTAGTTGCTCGGGTGGACCTTGAGGACCATCGCCACGTCGGCGCCGATCCAGCGCGCGGCGGTAGTCGTCGACCCGGGTGCGGTTGGTCGTGCCGACGTCGACGAGCAGCGCGCCGGACTGCTCCATGACCTCGGGCACGCGGAAGCCGCCGCCGATCTCGACGCTCTCGCCCCGGCTCACCGGGACGGCTCGCCCGGCGGCGAGGGCGGCGAGCACGAGCAGCACGGCGGCGGCGTTGTTGTTGACGATCATCGCCGCCTCGGCGCCGCACAGCCTGGCGTAGAGCTGGCCGACGGCGCGCTGGCGCGAGCCGCGCTCGCCGGTCGCCAGGTCGAGCTCGAGCGACTGTGCCCTGGCGTCCTGGTGGTGGGCGAGCGGCGCCCGGCCGAGGTTGGTGTGCAGCAGCACCCCCGTGGCGTTGACGACCGGCGTCAGCAGCGTGCGGCGCAGCGCCTCGGCGCGCGCCGGCGCATCGGCGACCGCCCCGTCGGCGATCGCCTGCCGGGCGACGTCGACGGCCAGCGGGTGCGGCAGCCCGACCAACGAGCGGGCGAGGGCGTCGACCGACGGCGGGCGTCCATCGACGGCGAGGTTACGTCCAGCGATCATCCCACGATCTGGGCGGATCCGTCCCGGATCCGGGACGATCCCGCCCAGACACGATCCCGCCCAGATTGGGGACGTCGGCGGCCCGTAGGCTCCGGCCGATGGCGTTGGCCGTTCCCGTCGTCCGGCTCGACCCCGACCTCCCGCTGCCCGCCTACGCCCACGCGGGCGACGCCGGGCTCGACCTGCACGCCCGCGTCGACGTCACCGTCGCCGCCGGCGGCGGACGGGCGCTCGTGCCGACCGGGATCGCCATCGCCGTGCCACCGGGCCACGCCGGGTTCGTGCTGCCGCGCAGCGGCCTGGCCCTGCGCCACGGCATCGGCGTCGTCAACTCGCCGGGCCTGATCGACGCCGCCTACCGCGGCGAGGTCAAGGTCGTGCTGCTGAACACCGACCCCTCGACCGACTACCACGTGCACCGTGGCGACCGCATCGCCCAGCTCGTCGTGCAGCGCGTCGACGAGGTCGAGTGGCGAGTCGTCGACGATCTCGACGGCGTCGACCGCGGCGGCGGCTTCGGGCACTCCGGCCGGTAACCCGCCTTACTTCCAGGCGAACACCGGCTGCTCGAACCCGTCGACCCGGTCGTCGCGCCCCTCGAGGCCGAGCCAGCGGAACTGCACGAGCACGGCGCCGGTCGGGGCGTGGATCAGGTCGTTGCCGAGCGGCACCTGGACGACCGGCCGATCGCTCTCCGGGATGTCGATGAACCGCGGCGAGTCGTCGCGGCACAGCTGGTGCAGGCCGACCCGGTACGCGGCGAGGACCTCGCCCGGATGCGGTCGCAGCTCCATCCGCCCGCCGCCCCACACGACGATCGGCGTGATGACGTAGCCGGACCGCGTCGGGTAGTCGTCGAGCAGACCGAGCACGGTCTCCTCGCCGAGCGTCACACCGAGCTCCTCGTCGAGCTCGCGCAGCGCGGCGTCGACGACGGATTCGCCCTCGTCGACGCGACCACCGGGCAGCGCCCACTGCGACGCGTGACGGTTGAGCCCGGCCGCCCGCCGGCACAGCAGGAAGGCGGCGCCACCGCTCACGTCGACCATCCGCCCGTCGAGACCTTGCGATCCGCCGGGGATCGTCCTCATCGACTCGGCGTCGAAGGAGTACGGGTCGACACGGTCCTCGCCCTCGGCCGAGTCGACGACCACCACGGCGACCGCCGCGTGCCGTCGCTCGTCGAGCGCCAGCACGCGTCGCTGGTGACCGGCGAGGTTGGCGGCGATCCGCTGACGCAGCGCGTCGTCGTACGGCACGGGCGGGGGGATCGACGGCATCAGATCCATTCGTCGACCACCAGCGAGCGCATCGATAGGGTCGAGCAACGGTGCTCGACAAGGTCCTCGACGACACGCACTCGCCCGAGGTCCGCCGGGTGGTGCCGACGCTGACGCTCGCCCGCTTCGCCGCCAACACCGTCTACCGCTACGCGCCGCCGTTCATCGCCACCATCGCCCGCGGCCTCGACGTCGACATCGCCGACATCGGCGTCGCCCTCGCCATCGCCGAAGCGTCGGGGCTGGCATCGCCGCTCGTCGGACGGCTCGTCGATCGCATCCCCCGCCGCGTGGCGATGGCCGGCGGGATGTTCGGCATGGCGGCCGGTGCCGTCGTGGCAGGCGCCAGCCCGGGCATCGTCGGGTTCGCCGTCGGGCTGCTCGTCCTGGCGCTGACCAAGATCGTGTTCGATGTCGGCCTGATCGCCTGGACGGCCGACCACGTGCCGTACGAGCGGCGTGGCCGGGTCGTCGGCGTCATCGAGACGTCGTGGGCGCTCGGGCTGCTGATCGGCGTCAGCTCGCTCGGCGTGCTCACCGCCCTCACGTCGTGGCGCTGGGCGTACATCGCCGGGGCGGCCGGCGTGCTCGTCACCGGCCTCTTCCTCTACGTGCGCGTCGGGCACGATCCCCCTCGCCAGCACGTCTCCGTGGCCGCACCGACCGGCCACCTCGCGCCTGGCGGGTGGCTGGCGATCCTCGGCATGTTCGGCCTGATGGGCGCGGCGCAGTCGCTGTTCGTGACGTTCGGGCCGTGGCTCGAGGACGTCTTCGGGTTCGGCAACATCGGCCTCGCCGCCGTCACGTTCGGGATCGGCGGGTTGGAGCTGGCGGCCTCGACGACGTCGGCGGCGCGCACCGACCGGTGGGGCAAGGAGCGCAGCGTCGTGCGCGGCACGATGCTGATGATCCCGTGCGGCCTGCTGCTCGCCGCCTTCGACGAGACGCTGGCCGTCGGGCTCATCGCCCTCGGCATCTTCATCGCCGGCTTCGAGTTCGCCATCGTCTCGACGATCCCGATCGGTGCCGAGCTCGTGCCGGGCTCACCAGGTCGCGGTGTCGGCACGATGGTCGCCTGGGCGACGGTGGGGCGAGCGTCGGTCGCCATCCCGGCGACGCGCCTCTACGAGCGCTACGGCCTGGCACCCGCCGCACTGATGGCCGTCGGGTTCGCCACGATCACCTGCGTCGCCATGGTGTGGCGCCAGCGTGTCGTGGCGCCGGCCTACGCGCGATAGCCGTTGGTGATCGGCATCCGCCGGTCGCGCCCGAACGCCTTCGTCGTCACGCGCACGCCGGGTGGGCACTGGCGGCGCTTGTACTCGGCGATGTCGACGAGCCGCGTGACCCGCCGCACGACGGCCTCGTCGTGGCCGAGCTCGACGATCTCGCCGGCCGTGAAGTCGTCCTCGACGTAGGCCTCGAGGATCGGGTCGAGCACCTCGTACGGCGGCAGGCTCTCGTCGTCGCGCTGGTCCGGGCGCAGCTCGGCCGACGGTGGCTTGGTGATCACGCCCTCGGGCACGACCTCCCGCCCCGCCCGCTCGTTGACGTACCGGCAGAGCGCGTAGACCTCGGTCTTGAGGACGTCCTTGATGACGGCGTAGCCGCCGACGGAGTCGCCGTAGATCGTGAAGTAGCCGACCGCCATCTCGCTCTTGTTGCCGGTGGTCAGCACCATCCACCCGAACTCGTTGGAGAGGGCCATCAGCAGCTGGCCCCGGCAGCGGCTCTGGATGTTCTCCTGGGTGAGCCCGGGCGGCCGGCCGGCGAAGCTCGGTTCGAGCATGTCGAGGTAGGCGGCGAACGCCGGCTCGATGGCGATCGTGCGGTAGTCGATGCCGAGGTTCTCGGCGAGCAGTGCGGCGTCCGACTTGGAGTGGTCGCTCGAGTACCGCGACGGCATCGACACGCCGTGCACGTGCTCGGGGCCGAGGGCATCGGCGGCGATGACGGCGACGATCGTCGAGTCGATGCCACCGGACAGCCCGATCACGACATCGGTGAAGCCGTTCTTGGCGCAGTAGTCGCGGGTGCCGAGGACGAGCGCCTCGTACAGCTCGGCGTGCGGGTCGAGCAGGTCGACGAGCTCGTTGTCGATCGACGTCTCGTGGCGCACCGGCGCCTCGGTGACGACGATGGTCGGCAGCGGACGCTGCGAGATCCGCCCGCGCGGATCGAGCAGCCGCTGGCGGTACACGGCGGGCACCGGGACATCGACGATCAACAGCTCGGAGCGGAACTGCGGACCCCGCGCGAGCAGGTTGCCCTCGGCGTCGAAGGCGAGCGAGCAGCCGTCGAAGACGAGCTCGTCCTGGCCGCCGACCTGGTTGACGTAGACCAGCGCCGAGTGGGCGTCGGTCGCCCTGGTGGCCAGCATCCGCTCGCGGTAGGCCGCCTTGCCGCGGTGGTACGGCGAGGCGTTGATGTTGATCGCCAGCTCGGCGCCACCGTCGGCCTGCACGGCGAGCGGGCCGTCGGGGCTCCACACGTCCTCGCAGATGCTGATGCCGACCTTGACCCCGCCGATCTCGTACAGCTCGAGCGGATCGGTCTCGTTGCCGGGCGTGAAGTAGCGGGCCTCGTCGAAGACGGCGTAGTTGGGCAGCAGACGCTTGCGGTAGGTGCCGATGACCTCGCCGCGGGCGCACACGGCGGCGGCGTTGAACAGGTCGCGATCCTCGTCGACGAAGCCGACGACGGCGGCGCAGTGGCGCGTGCGGGCGGCGAGCTTGGCGAGCGCGGCCTCGTTGTCGGCGACGAAGCCGGGCTTGAGCACGAGGTCCTCGGGCGGGTAGCCGGTGATCGCCAGCTCCGGGAAGGCGACGATGTCGCAGCCGGCGGCGTCCGCCCGGTCGTAGGCGTCGACGAGCAGGGCGAGGTTGCCGTCGAGGTCGCCGACGGTTGGGTTGAGCTGGGCCAGACGCGACACGTAAGACCGTCACGCCATCAACGCTACTTTCGGTCCGTGGAACTGGTGGAGCTGACAGCGGTCGAGCAGCGCCGGCTGATCGCGGCGCGGGAGGTGTCGGCCGGCGAGCTGCTCGACGCCCACCTCGAGCGGATCGCCGCCACCAACCCGGCCGTCAACGCGATCGTCGCCCTCGATCCCGACGTCGGGCGGCGACGCGCCGAGGCCGTCGACGCAGCGATCGCGCGCGGCGACGATCCCGGCCCGTTGGCCGGGCTGGTCACCGCCCACAAGGACCTCACCGAGACCGCCGACTTCCCGACGACCTACGGCTCGCCGCTGTTCGCCGGCTACCGCCCGCGGGCCGACTCGCTGCTCGTGGCGCGCATGGCTGCGGCCGGTGCGGTGGCGGTCGGCAAGACGAACTCGCCCGAGTTCGGCGCCGGCTCACACACGTTCAACCCGGTCTACGGGACGACGCGCAACCCGTGGGGGCTCGATCGCTCGGCCGGCGGTTCGAGCGGCGGCGCCGCGGCCGCGCTGGCATGCCGGATGGTCGCCACGGCGGACGGCAGCGACACCGGCGGCTCGTTGCGCAACCCGGCGGCGTGGAACAACGTCGTCGGCTTCCGCCCGACCGTGCGCCGCGTGCCGAAGGTGAGCGCCGGCAACGCCTGGATGCCGATCAGCACCGAGGGCCCGATGGGGCGCACCGTCGACGACGTCGCCCTGCTGCTCGGCGTGCTCGGCGCGCCCGACCATCGCGACCCGATGCACCAACCCCTGGCGATCCCGGTGCCGGTGCAACCTCCGGACGGTCCGCTGCGCGTCGCCTGGTCCGCCGACATCGGCGTGCCCGTCGAGGACTCGCAGCTCGGCGTCCTGGCGGGCGTCCGCCAAGCGATGGTCGACCTCGGCTGGGACGTCGTCGACGACGAGCCCGAGCTGGCGCTGGCCAGCGACTGCTTCAGGACGCTGCGGTGCTGGAACATCGCCAACGGGCCCACCGCGCCCCTCCACGACCGGATCGACGCAGATCAAGGCGACGATCCAGGACGAGATCCGCCGTGGCGAGGCGCTGCAGCAGCACGACGTGGCGAGGGCGTACGCCCAGCTCGCCGCGCTGTGGCACGAGACGGTGGCCTTCTTCGATCGCGGGTACGACCTCCTCGCCTGCCCCGTCACCCAGCTGGCGCCGTTCCCGGTCGACCTCGAGTACCCGACCGAGGTCGCCGGCGCAGGCGATGTCGAACTACATCGACTGGATGGCGTCGTGCTGGCGGATCACGGTGACCGGCTGCCCGGCGCTGTCGCTCCCCGCCGGCTTCGACGCCGACGGTTTGCCGGTCGGGGTCCAGCTCGTCGCCCGCCAGGGCGCCGACGCCTGGCTGTTGCGGGCGGCCAAGGCGCTGGAGGAGGCGACCGGGTACGCCGCCCGCCGCCCACCGGTCGCCGGAGGGTGCGCGGTGATCTGCCGACCGCGTCGCCGCAGCACGGCGATCGGCGTCGGCGATCATCGACCCGGGCGGCACGTGGTCGTTCGCGACGATCGACCGCGACGCCATCGGCGCTCGCCGGCGCGCTGCCCGTCGAGCACGGCGACCGCGTCGGGATCATCTGCACGCCGGGACACGACTTCGTCGTCGCCGTCCTCGCCTGCTGGCACGCCGGCGCGATCGCCGTGCCGCTGCATCCGCCGCATCCCGACGCCGAGCTCGGCTATGCGCTGACCGACAGCGCGGCGGCGGCCGTCGTCGCCTCGGCCGAGCACCTGGACGTGAGCCGACCGCGTCGCCGGCGATGCCGCCGTCGTCGACGTCGCAGCTCGTGGCACGGTCCACCGGTTCAGCGCCGGCGCCGGACCGTCCGGCGATGATGATCTACACGAGCGGCACGACCGGCCGCCCGAAGGGTGCGGTGCACACCCACGGCAGCATCGCGGCGATGGTCGACGGCATGCTCTCGGCCTGGCAGTGGTCGGCCGACGACCGGACCGTGCTGGTGTTGCCGCTCAACCACGTCCACGGGATCGTCAACGTCACGCTGTGCGCGCTGGCCGTCGGGCGCGTGCTGCGAGGCGCCCGGCGCGTTCGACGCGGTCGCGGTGTGGGAGCGCCTGGCGTCGGGCGAGGTCACCGTGTTCATGGCCGTGCCGACGATCTACGCCCGGCTGGTCGCGGCGTGGGAGCAGGCCTCCGAGGACGACCCGCCGGGCGTGGTCGGCCGGTGCCGCAGGGCTGCGGCTGATGGTGTCGGGCTCGGCGGCGCTGCCGGTGTCGACGCTCGACCGGTGGCGCGAGCTCACCGGCCACGTGCTGCTCGAGCGCTACGGCATGACCGAGCTCGGCATGGTGCTGTCCAACACGATCGAGCGGCGGGTGCCCGGTCACGTCGGCGAGCCGATGCCCGGCGTCGAGGTCAAGCTGCTCGACGACGGCGAGCTGCTCGTGCGCGGTCCACAGGTCTTCGCTGGTTACTGGGACCGCCCGGACGCCACCGCGGAAGCGTTCGTCGACGGGTGGTTCCGCACGGGCGACGTGGCCGTGCGCGACCCCGATGGGCTACCGGCTGCTCGGGCGGGCGTCGGTCGACATCCTCAAGTCCGGCGGGGAGAAGGTCTCGGCGCTGGAGATCGAGGAGGTCTACCGGACCCACCCCGACGTCATCGACTGCGCCGTCGTCGGCATCCCCGACGACGAGTGGGGCGAGCGGGTGTGCGCGGCGGTCGTCGCCCGCGACGGTGCAGGCGTCGACGCCGCCGCGCTGCGCGAGTGGGGCAAGGACCGACTGGCGCCGGCGAAGGTCCCCCGCCAGTTCACGTTCGTCGCCGACCTCCCCCGCAACACCCTCGGCAAGGTCCTCAAACCCGACGTCAAGGCCCTCTTCCATCCGAGTGTTTGAGTCCCGTCCGAGTGCTGGAAGCGCGGACGCCGGCGCTCCAGACACTCTTCGATCCGTGCGGGGGCTGGCCGCCGCTCACGTGGAACACTCGGATGGATGTTCACCGAGATCCGTTACGAGGTCGATGGGCCGGCAGCCGTGATCACGCTCGACCGGCCGGAGCAGCTCAATGCGTTCACCGGGACGATGCTCGGCGAGCTGCTCGAGGCGTTCGACCGCGCCGACGCCGACGATGCCGTGCGCGCCGTCATCGTCACCGGCGCCGGCCGGGCGTTCTGCGCCGGCGCCGACCTCAGCGCCGGCGGCGAGACGTTCGACCTCGAAGCCCGCGGCGTCCCCGCCGGCGACCGGGCCGCACCGCGAGACGGTGGCGGCATCCTCACGCTGCGCATCTTCGAGAGCACCAAGCCGGTCATCGCCGCGATCAACGGGTCGGCCGTCGGTGTCGGCATCTCGATGACCCTGCCGATGGACATCCGAGTCCTCGCCGACCACGCCAAGGTCGGTTTCGTCTTCGCCGGGCGAGGGATCGCCCCGGACGGCGCGGCGAGCTGGTTCCTCCCGCGCATCGTGGGCATCGACCAGGCCCTGGAGTGGGTCCTCACCGCCCGCGTGTTCCGCGCCCAGGAGGCCCTCGACGGTGGGCTCGTGCGCAGCATCCACCCGGCCGGCGAGGTGCTCGACGTCGCCAAGGGGCTGGCCGAGGAGATCGCCACCAACGCCGCCCCCGTGTCGGCCGCCGTCAGCCGCGGCCTGTTGTGGCGGATGCTCGGCGCGCCGCACCCGATGGCCGCCCACCGCGCCGACTCGGCGGCGATCTTCGACCTCGGCCGCAAGTCGGACGCGCGCGAGGGCGTGGTCGCCTTCCTGGAGAAGCGGCAGCCGTCGTGGACGCTCAGCCCGACCCGCGACCTCCCGGCCAGCTACCCGTGGTGGGACAACCCGACCTACGAAGGCGATAGTAGCGCGCCGTCGGGAGCCCGACGGCTTCATACAGCGTTCACAATCGGGACATGGCGATGCAACGGGTGGGCGACACGATGGCGATGCACGGTGTCGACCGGCGCCCGCCCGCGCATCACGGTGTCGTGCCCCTACCCCAACACAACTCCGGTCAACGAAAGAGAAGGGCCCCGTGGTCTACAAGGCTGAGTACATCTGGATCGACGGCTCCGAGCCGACGGCCAAGCTGCGATCGAAGACCAAGATCGTCCCGGACGGCGCCGACCCGCCCAAGTGGGGCTTCGACGGTTCCAGCACCAACCAGGCGACCGGCGACAAGAGCGACTGCGTGCTCATCCCGGTGTTCGTCTGCCCCGATCCGATCCGCGGCGGGCTCGACAAGCTCGTGCTGTGCGAGGTGTACGCCGCTGACGGCAAGCCGCACCCGAGCAACACCCGCGCCGCGCTGCTGAAGACGGCGAAGAAGTACGCCCGCCACGAGAGCCTGTTCGGCATCGAGCAGGAGTACACGTTCTACAAGGACGGCCGCCCGTACGGCTTCCCGGTCGGCGGCTTCCCCGCCCCGCAGGGCGGCTACTACTGCGGCGTCGGCTCCGACGAGATCTTCGGCCGCGAGATCGTCGAGGAGCACCTCGACAACTGCCTCGCCGCCGGCCTCTCCTACAGCGGCCTCAACGCCGAGGTGATGATCGGCCAGTGGGAGTTCCAGATCGGCCCGCTCGGGCCGGTCGAGGTCGCCGACCAGCTGTGGGTCGCCCGCTGGCTGCTGTACCGCACCGCCGAGGACTTCGACGTGTCGGCCACGCTCGACCCCAAGCCGATGAAGGGTGACTGGAACGGCGCCGGCGCGCACACCAACTTCTCGACCAAGGAGATGCGCGAGGAGGGCGGCTACCAGTTCATCGAGAACGCCTGCAAGGCGATCGGCAAGAAGTGGGAGCTGCACATCAAGAACTACGGCCACGGCATCGAGGACCGTCTCACCGGCCACCACGAGACGGCACCGTGGAACAAGTTCTTCTACGGCGTGTCCGACCGCAGCGCGTCCGTGCGCATCCCGCTGCACGTCTACAACGAGGGCAAGGGCTACCTCGAGGACCGGCGTCCGAACGCCAACATGGACCCGTACGTCGTGACCCGCCTGCTGGTCGACACGGTCTGCAGCGCCATCTGAACGCCGAGCTGATTGCCGCCGTGTGCCGATTCGGGCACACGGCGGCCAGACTGGAGCGATGACCGAGATGCTCGAGCAGCAGCGTGAATACGTCCTGCGCTCGGTGGAGGAGCGCGGGGTCCGGCTGATCCGCCTCTGGTTCACCGACGTGCTCGGCAACCTGAAGAGCTTCGCCATCAGCCCGGCCGAGCTGGAGAACGCGCTCGACGACGGGATGACGTTCGACGGCTCGTCGATCGACGGGTTCTCGCGCATCCAGGAGGCCGACGTCCTGGCGGTGCCCGATCCGGACACGTTCGAGGTGCTCCCCTGGGGCGACGCCAAGACCCCCGAGGCGCGGGTGTTCTGCGACATCCACAACCTCGACGGCTCGCCGTTCGGCGGCGATCCCCGCCAGGTGCTGCGCCGGCACGTGCGGGCCTGCCACGAGCAGGGCCTCACGTTCTACGTCGCCCCGGACATCGAGTTCTTCTACTTCTCGCCGCCCGAGCCCGGCCAGCAGCCGCGTCCGCTCGACGAGGGCAGCTTCTTCGACCTGACGACGAACGACATCACCGGCTCGCTGCGCAAGCAGACGATCCGCACGCTCGAGGCGATGAGCATCCCGGTCGAGTACAGCTTCCACGAGGACGCCCCGAGCCAGCAGGAGATCGACCTGCGGCACACCGACGCGCTGACGATGGCCGACAGCGTGATGACGTTCCGGCTCATCGTTCGCGAGGTCGCCGCCTCGCACGGCATGCACGCCACGTTCATGCCCAAGCCGCTCGAAGGCGTCCAGGGATCGGGCATGCACACCCACCTGTCGCTGTTCCGCGGCGACGAGAACGCCTTCTTCGACGCCGACGACGACTACTACCTGTCGCCGCTCGCCAAGTCGTTCATGGCCGGGTTGCTGCGCCACGCCGCCGAGATCACGGCGATCACCAACCAGACGGTCAACTCGTACAAGCGCCTGGTCCCCGGCTTCGAGGCGCCGGTGCACATCTCGTGGGCGCGCAACAACCGCAGCGGCCTCATCCGCGTGCCGATCGCCAAGCGCGGCAACCCGTTCGCCACGCGCATCGAGTACCGCTCGCCCGATCCGGCGTGCAACCCGTACCTGGCGTTCAGCGTGATGCTGGCGGCCGGGATGCGCGGCGTCGCCGAGGGCTACGAGCTGCCGGTCGAGGCCGACGCCAACCTGTTCGAGATCGGCGACGAGGTGCTGACCAAGCTCGGCATCGAGCAGCTGCCGCAATCGCTGTCCGACGCCCTGCGCACGATGGAGAAGTCCGAGCTCGTCCACGAGGCGCTCGGCGAGCACATCTTCGAGTGGTTCCTGCGCAACAAGCGCACCGAGTGGCAGTCGTACAAGACCCATGTCTCGAGGTTCGAGATCGACCGCTACCTGAGGGCGCTGTGACCGCGCTGTCCCATGATCAACTGATCGCCGTGTTCGGTGAGCCGGTCGCCCCGGAGCTGGCGCGCACGCTCGACCTGGCCGGCTTCGGCTGGAAGTCGGTCAGCTCCCCCGACGACGCGGCCGAGTCCGAGCCGCCGTCGGGGTGGGCAGGGGCGATCATCGACTGCGGCGCCGATGCGACGAGCGCCTGGGCGTTCGCCCGGGTCCTGCGCAAGCGTGACCCCGGCAACCCACCGGTCCTCGCCCTCGTGTCCGGCGCCCAGCTCGCCGAGCTCGAGCTGCGCGACGAGCTGTTCGACGACTTCTGCCTGTCACCGTTCCACCCCACCGAGCTCGAGGCGCGGGTCCGTCACCTGCTGTGGCGGATCGGTGGCGCCGCCCGCCCCGAGCTGATCGAGTACCGCGACCTGTCGCTCAACCTGGAGACCTACCAGGCGTCGATCGCCGGCCGCCCGCTCGACCTCACCTACATGGAGTACGAGCTGCTCAAGTTCCTCGCCCAGAACCCGGGCAAGGTGTTCACCCGCGAGATGCTGCTCAACCGGGTGTGGGGCTACGAGTACTACGGCGGGGCGCGCACCGTCGACGTGCACGTGCGGCGCCTGCGGGCCAAGCTCGGCGAGGAGCACGCCGGCCTGATCCAGACCGTCCGCTCCGTCGGCTACCGCTTCGGCCAGTCCCGCTGGGGCTCGTAGAACTCGGGCGCAGACTGTCGCATCTGGGCGCGTTCGCGTCTCGGAATCCGCAACAGATCGCGCCCAGCTCACGCCATCCACTCGTCGACAGCGCCGACGACGCGGCCGGCGAACTGCTCGATGCCGTAGCCGGACGGGTGGACGCCGTCGAAGAGCACACCGTCCTCGGCGGCGATCGCTGCCCAGTCGACGACGCTGGCGAGGCCACGCTCGGCGAGGGCGGCCCGCAGCTCGGCGTTGAACGCCGCCGACTCCTCCTGGTGCTCGTCGAGGTAGGTGTCGACCCACACCACCGGGGCGTCGGCGGGGACCGCGGCGAGCAGTTCGGCGATCGCCGGCGCCGTACTCGTCGGGACCGTAGTTGGCGACGTCGTTGGTGCCGAGGGCGATCACCCACAGATCGGGCGGACCTTCGTCGACGATCTCCGACACCGCCGCGAGGCCCGACGCCATCGCCCCGTCGAGGACCATCCGCCGCCCGCCGTCGGCGTCGATCTCCACGTCGTCGAGGCCGAGCGTGGCGAACTGCTGCTCGAGCGCCTCCATCGATCCCACCGTGATCGAGTCGCCGACCATGGCGACGGAGTCGACCGGGATCGCCGGCACGGTGGGCGCCGCGCACGACCGGCAGCGGCGGTCGTCGTCGACGACGGCGCCACCGACGGATCGCGGTCGGCCGAGCAGCGCCGCCAGCACCAGCAGCCGCGCCGATGACTCGGGAGGGACTCGCGTCATGGCCGACCAGTCTGCATCCGCTCGGCCACGAGTCCGATGAGCGCGCAGCCGCTCGTCGAGATCGGGGTGCACCAGCGCGCCGTCGGCGACGATCGCACGGCCGTGCACGATCGTGTCCCGCGCCGATGCCGGCCCGCAGCGCAGCCACGCCTCGATCGGGTCGCTGATCGCCCCGGCGAAGCGCGGTCCGTCGAGCGACCACACCGCCAGATCGCCGACGGCGCCGGGGGCGAGCACACCGAGCTCGCCGGTCCGGCCGAGGCACGCCGCCCCGCCCAGCGTCGCCATCTCCAGCGCGGTGCGCGCGGTCGCCGCGCCGGCACCGTCGCGCAGCTTCGCCAGCAGCATCGCTTGGCGCGCCTCGAGCCACAGCGACCCTGCGTCGGCCGACGACGAGCCGTCGACACCGAGGCCGACGGCGACACCAGCGGCGCGCAGGTCGACCACCGGGGCGATGCCGGAGGCGAGGATCAGGTTGCTCGACGGGCAGTGGGCGACGCCGACGCCGGCCGCGCCGAGCCGCAGCACCTCGCCGGCGTCGGGCGTGACGCAATGGGCGAGCCACACGCGGTCGGTCAGCCAACCGGTGCGGGCGAGGTAGTCCGTCGGGCGACACCCGAACGTCGCCAGCGAGAAGGCGTCGTCCTCGGCGTTCTCGGCGAAGTGGGTGTGCAGCCGCACGTCGAGGCGCTCGGCCAGCTCCGCCGAGCGGGCCATCAACTGCTCGGTGACACTGAACGGCGAGCACGGCGCCAGCGCCACGCGCGTCATCGCCCCGTGGGTGCGGTCGTGGTGGCGGTGGACGGCGTCCTCGCTGGCGGCGAGGATGTCGTCGTCGTCGGCCACGACGTCGTCGGGCGGCAGCCCGCCGTCCTTCTGCGACAACGACATCGAGCCACGCGTCGGGTGGAAGCGCACGCCGAGGTCGGCGGCGGCGTCGATCTCGGCGGCGAGCAGGTCGCCGGCACCGTGGGGGTGCACGTACAGGTGGTCGCTCGACGTCGTGCACCCCGACAGCGCCAGCTCCGCCAGCCCGACCCACGCCGACAGGTACGCCGCCTCGGTGTCGAGCGCCGCCCACAACGGGTACAGCGACCGCAACCAGCCGAACAGCGGCTTGTCGGTCATCGGCGGGTAGGCCCGCGTCAGGTTCTGGAAGAGATGGTGATGGGTGTTCACGAGGCCGGGCGTGACGAGGCACCCACCGGCGTCGATCGTCCGCGCCGCCACGGGTGCCACGCCGGTGCCGACCGCGGTGACGAGCCCGTCGGTGACGGCGACCCAGCCGTCGGCGAGCTCGCGCCGCTCGGCGTCCATCGTCGCCACGCACCGCGCGCCGGCGACGACGAGATCAGCTGTCACGTCAACCGCGGCGCGGATCGTCGGCCAGGCTGGCGACGATGGCGGCGAGGTCGTCGACCGTCGTCAGCGGGTTGACGATGCACCACCGCAGCACCGTCTCGGACAGCCACGCCGTCGGCGTGACGAACGACTGCTGCGTCGCCAGTTGCCGATCGCTCCACGCCTTGTAGTCGGCGGCGTCCCAGCCGACGCGGCGGAACAGGACCACGGAGAGCTCGGGCTCGAGGATCAGCTCGAGGTGCGGCGCCGACCGGACGAGCTGGGCGCCCTCTCGTGTGACGCGGAGGGTGCTCTCGATGGCGTCGGTGTACGCCTGCGTGCCGTGGGTGGCCAGGCTGAACCACAGCGGCAGCCCGCGGGCTCGCCTGGTCAGGTGGTGGGCGTAGTCCGAGGCGTTCCACTCGTACTCGTCGTCCGCCCCGTGGAGGAACTCGAGGTACTCGGCGTGCTGGGTGTGGGCATGCCGGCCGTCCTCCGGGTCGCGGTACAGCAGGGCGCACGAGTCGAACGGGGCGAACAGCCACTTGTGCGGATCGACGATGAAGCTGTCGGCGGCCTCGATGCCGTCGAAGCGCGGGCGCACGCTGGGCGCGGCGAGGGCGGCGCCGCCGTAGGCGCCGTCGACGTGGAACCACGTGTCGAGCTCGGCGGCCATCTCGGCGCACGCCTCCAAGTCGTCGATGACGCCGGCGTTCGTCGTCCCGCTCGTGGCGACGATGGCGAAGAGTCGCTCGCGGTCCGCGGGATCGAGGGCGTCGACCGTCGACCGGAGCGCGTCGCGGGTGAGCCGGCCGGAGGCGTCGGCCGCGATGTCGGCGACGTCGGCGTCGAGGACCCGCGCCGCTTGGACCACGGAGGAGTGACTCCCGCTGGAGGCCAGCAGCAGTCCCCTGGTGCGGTCGTGGGTCCCGCCGGCGCGCGAGCGCCAACGCCATCGGGCGGCGACGAGGGCGCTGAGGTTGCCGGCCGTCCCCCCGCTCACGAACACACCGCCGGCCGACGCCGGCATGCCGGCGAGGTCGGCGATCCAGCGCAAGGCCTCGTTCTCGGCGAAGATCGCCCCGCCACCCTCCAACCACGATCCGCCGTAGATGCTCGACGCGCCGACGACGAGGTCGAACAGGATCGCCGCCTCGGTCGGGGCCGCCGGCACGAACGACAAGAAGCGGGGGTGGTCGACGGAGATGCACGCCGGCGCGAGCACCTCGCCGAAGATGCGCAACGCCTCGAGGCCGCCGATCCCCTCCGGCGTGATCGTCGTTCCGGCGGCGGCGCGCAGCTCGGCGAGCGTGCGCGGGCCGTCGAGCGGTGGCGGATCGAGTCGCACTCGCTCGGTGGCGTATCTGACGATCGCCTGCGTCAGCGCAGCCATCGCCTCGTTGCGGCGGTGCATGGCTCAGTCGATCAGCACGGTCGGGTGAGCGCCGCTGCGTAGCGGCGGCGGCGAGCTCGGAGGTGAGCCGAGCAGCTTGGCTGTGAGGCGAACCCGAACATCAGTCGTCGAGTTCGAGCAGCTCGCTGCCCTCGTGGCGCGCCTCGGCGTCGCGTTCCAGCGCTTGGCCGAGGATGGCCGAGGCGATGCCGCCGCTCATCAGCACGATCACGGGGATCATCAGGAGCACGACGACGATGATGATCGCACCGGCCATGAGCTCACGCTAGCTGAGCGCCTGCGCCGGAGGCGCGAGCGCTCAGCCACGGGGGCTCCGCCCCCGTGGATCCCTGAAGATCAGAGGCCGCCGCCGAAGGCGGCGACGTCGCTGGGCAGTCCGGCGGAGCCCCCGACTGACTCGGGCGCATCAGCGCCCGAGTCGGGCGCACTCGGCGTGGCGGAAGCAGCTCGTCAGGTGGTCGTTGACCAGGCCGCAGGACTGCATCAGGGCGTAGCAGATGGTCGGCCCGACGAAGCGGAAGCCGCGGCGCTTCAACGCCTTGCTCATCGCCTCCGAGGCCGGCGTGCTGGCCGGCACCTCGGCGAGCGTCACCCAGTGGTTCTGCACCGGGACGCCGTCGACGAAGTCCCACAGGAAGGCGGCGGGATCGTCGAGCTCGAGCCACGCCCGGGCGTTGCCGATCGCCGCCGCCACCTTGGCCCGGTTGCGCACGATGCCGGCGTCGGCGAGGCAGCGAGCTTCGTCCTCCGGCCCGAAGGCGGCGACGACCTCGGGGTCGAAGCCGGCGAAGCAGCGGGCGTACCCGGCGCGCTTGTGCAGGATCGTCGACCACGACAGCCCGGCCTGGGCGCCTTCGAGGACGACGAACTCGAACAGCCGTCGCGGGTCGTGCTCGGGCACGCCCCACTCGGTGTCGTGGTACTCGACGTAGAGCGGGTCGTCGCCGGCCCACTCGCAGCGCGGTCACGCCGGCTTGTAGGCCCAGGCCTCGACCTCGACGTTCATCCCGCCCGGCAGCGCCGAGACCTCGACCGTCGAGCGCGCCGGGCGGTGGTCGCCGAACGCCGCCGCGTAGGCGTCGTTGAACTCGGTGAACGTCGCCATGTCGGTGAGGAAGCAGAGCGTCTTGACGACGTCGCCGAGCGAAGCGCCCGCGTCGGCCAGCCGGTCGGCCAGGTTGGCCATCGTCTGGGTCGTCTGGGCGCCGACACCGCCCTCGACGATCTTGCCGTCGAGCATCCCTCCCTGCCCCGACACGATGACGAAGTCACCGGCACGGACGAACGGGCTGTACGGACCCAGCGGCTTGTTCATGCCGGCGGACGCTAGTGCTAGCGCTAGTGGTCATCCGGCGGCGCGTTTGAAGGCGTCGGGTGGGAACGCGCCCGCGGCGATGCATGCCGCTGACCACTCGTCGAGCTGGGCGATGAGCGCCTCGAGATCGGCGCCCAAGGCGTCGACGATCCGATGCTCCATGGCGTCGGTGGTGGCCTCCACGCGGTCGCGGCGGGCGCGGCCGGCTGCCGAGAGATCGTCGCCGTCGAGGAGTCCCTCGGCGCGGAGTGCAGCCGCCGTCGCCTCGATCTGCTCCTGACTCCATCCGCGGGTCGCGCTGTAACTGCCGAGCGGCATGCCGACCCACACCTCGGTCAACACGTTCATCGCGATCGGGTCCAAGCCGTCGACGACGCACGCCGCGACATGGCTGTCACCGCGGTGCTCTCGCGCCAGCTCGCAGGCCCGCCACAACCGTCCGACCGGTTCGCTCGGCCACGCCTGCGTCGCCAGCCCGGCGAACAGTGGCCGACCCGCCACGTCCGCCGCTGACACGGCCTCGGCGAGCCGGTCGGCAACCGGTCCGACATCGGCATCGGCGAGCGTCTCGCGGAGGCTGTCGATCGTCGCCTCGGCGCGGGCGGCCAGCATCGCCTCGCGCGGGCACGCCGCCCGAGCCTGCTCGTACGTCGTGGTGAGCATGCCGGGCTCGAACACCGCGAACGACGACACCACGACGCCGGCATCCGGTTCGCCGAGCGCCGCGGCGCGGCCCCACACGTAGCTGCCGAGGAAGTCGAGGCCAAGTCCGTGCAGACGCTCGTTGGTCCGCCGTGACCACACCGAGTGCATGGCGATCGGCTCGATGGCGTCGCGCAGCCGGCGGGCGGGCGAGCCCTCGGCCACCGGAGCGGGAACCACGCCGGGATCCGACGGGCGGAAGAAGATCTCGACCACCGCGTCGTAGTCCATGGGCGCACGATAGGTCTCCACGCCTTCTCCACCACTTCTCCGAGCATCGCCCCCGGCGATGCCCGCAGACTCGAACAGCATGAACCGCCTCACCCCCACGATCGCCTCGCTGCTGCTCGCCGGCGGCGTCATGGTGTCCTCCGACGCCTTCGCCGGTTCGACGGCGACCGTCGACCCGAACGCCCACCGGTGGCGCTCACCGGACCCAGCACGGACCGCACCGGCCACCGGCGCGACTTCGACCGCTTCCTGGAGCGCTACGAGGCGGCGAACACGGCGTTCCTCAACGGCGACCCGTCGCTGTGGATGTCGATGGCCTCGCAGAGAGAACCGGTCTCGATCTTCGGCGGGTTCGGCGGACTCGGAGAGGCCGGCGTGGCAGTGGTCAACGATCGCTACCGGCTCGCAGCGCGGCGCGTTCCAACCGAGCGGCGCCGTGGCCGAGTTCGAGTACCTGGTGAAGGACGTGCAGGGCAAGATCGCCTACACCGTCGCCATCGAGCGCGCCGACGTGCTGTACACGGGGCACACGGAGCTCACGCACCAGGTGCTCAGGGTGACGATGATGTTCCGCTTCGAGCGGGGCGACTGGCGGATCATCCACCGCCACGCCGACACGATGGTCGATCTGCAGCTCGCCGTAGCGGACGGTCAGGAGGCGGGCCAGCGCGGCGGGTGGCCGGCAGCCCGCCACGCAGCTGCGGCGACAGCGGCGAACACGGCGTCGCTGCCGTTGACCGGCGGGCCGTCGTCGGGCTCGACCTCGACCGTCATCGCCGGCGTGTCGGCGGCGCGCAGGATGCCGAACGAGCGGATCGTGAGGTCGACGGGTACGCCGGCCGCGTCGACGGCGATGCCCTCCGAGCGCACCCAGCCGAGGGCCATGTGCGCGGCACCGTTGCAGTAGCTGCGCAGGACGACCTCGTCGAGCGGATCGCCGCACCGCACGTGGACGTGGACGCCGTCGCTGTCGATGGCGGCGCTGGCGACGGCGCCGTTCGGGGCGACGACCGTGTCCGGCTCGTCGGTCAGCGACGCCGCGCAGCACGGCGGCCTCGGCCCACCCGGCCGCTCGCACATCGACGGCGGTCGGCGGGCCGGCGACGTCGACCTCCTCCACCGTCAGCTCCGGCCAGGTGGTGGCGATCGCCGCGGCGATCCCGGCCGTCCGGGCGACCCTGATCGACCCGGTGCCATCGGCACGCACGCCGGCACCGACGGGTGGGCGCTTCGGTCCCGAGGCGGACGACGTCCTCGCGGCTGTACAGCACACGCACCGGCCGCCCGTGGCGGTCGGCGAGGCGGCGCGCCACCGCCGTCACCTCGCTCGTCGCCTTGCCGCCGAACGCGCCGCCGTTGGCGAGCGGCGTCACCGGCTCGCCTCCCGGCTCGCACCACGAGGCGTCGGGCTCGAGGTAGCCCGGTTCGACCCATGTCGTCTGCAACGTGCGGTCCCAGTCGCCGGGCGGCACCTCGACCGGCCACGTCAGCGCGGCGGTCGAGCGCCGGCCCTGGACCTTGGCGGCGAGCGTCCTCGCCTCGGTCAGCGTCTCCCCGACGTGCCACTCCCCGTCACCACCGCGCACGGCCACGAGCGCGCCCGCCGGCGCCATGTCGTCGGCGAACCCGGCTCGCCCGAGCGCCACGTGCGCACCGACCGCCTGGGCGCGGCCACCTTCCAGCCGCGCCCGCTCACCCGAACTGTCCGTCACATGTCGCGGCATCGGGCGAGATCCGAAGGACAGCACGGTGTCGACGATCGTCCGCCAGCCGGTGCAGCGGCAGAGGTGGGCGGCGAGGGCGCGGTGGACGGCGTCGACCGACGTGCGGTCCTCCATCGCCGCCACGCGCACGATGATCCCGGGCGTGCAGAAGCCGCACTGCGATGCGCCGCCCTCGGCGAACGCCTCCGCCCACGCCGCGGCGTCGGCCAGCCCGTCGACCGTCGTGACGTCACGCCCGGCGATGCGGGCGACGGGAGTGACGCACGAGACCCGTGGCTTGCCGTCGACGAGGACGGTGCAGCAGCCGCACTGGCCCTGCGGGCTGCAGCCGTCCTTGACCGAGCGCGCGCCGAACCGGTCGCGGAGGACCTCGAGGAGGGAGACGTCAGTGTCCGCGATCTCGACGTGACGACCGTCGAGGCGGAAGGAGATCAGGAGAAGCTCTGACCACAGCCGCAGGTGCGGCTGGCGTTGGGGTTGGTGATGGCGAAGCCGGACTGCTCGAGGCCGTCCTTGTAGTCGAGCGTGGCGCCCTCGAGGAGCTGCGCCGACGCCGGGTCGACGACGACCTTCACCGACTCGTCGGGGCCGAACTTGGCCTGCTCGTCGTCGGCGGCGATGTCGCCGTCGAAGAACATCTCGTAGGAGAACCCGCTGCAACCGCCGGGACGGACGGCGACGCGGAGGGCGAGCTCGTCGGCGCCTTCGGCGGCGAGCAGCT
The DNA here is from genome assembly GCA_963749315.1 of uncultured Acidimicrobiia bacterium. Taxonomy (GTDB): domain Bacteria; phylum Actinomycetota; class Acidimicrobiia; order Acidimicrobiales; family Ilumatobacteraceae; genus JALZMG01. Next base: position 122,153 of record CAVVMS010000026.1, on the reverse strand, counting down.
CCTTGACCTTGACGGCGGCCGATTCGGTGAGCGTGATCACGGGCGTCCTCCTGAAGAACGTTGCGATGACAATTCTAGCGGCTGGTCACCGACACCTGGCAGGGCGTGCGGTGGGCGAGGGTGCAGAACTCGGCGACCTCGGCGTCGCCCATGCGGGCGACGAACCCGCTGACCAGCCCGCGGTGCAGGTGGCAGACGATGTCGGGGTGCTCGCGGGCGAGGTCGGCGAACGGGCAGTTGGCGAACGCCACGACGGCCGTGACGGCGTCGGGTCCGTCGCCGTCGCCGGCGTCGGCGACGATCGGGTCGAAGCCGAGCCGGTCGAGGTCGGCGACCAGGGCCTCCAGCGCCGACGGGGCGTCGTCGTAGCGGGCGGCGCGCGCCGCCCCCTCGGCCTCGCCGACCGCGGCGGCGTCGGCGGGCCCGGCGCCGAGCCGGCCGGCCATCGACAGCACCATGCGGGCGAGCATCGGCATCAGCGGCGGCTCGAGGCCGAGCGACGGGGCGTCGGCGGCGAGCGAGTAGCGGTGCTGCGGCCGGCCGACCTCGCCGCGGGCGTCGGTGGTCACCTCGAGCAGGCCGACCTCGCGCATGCGGTCGAGGTGCGGGCGCACGGTGTTCGGGTGGAGGTCCAGCGTCTCGGCGATCTCGGCGGTGACGAGCGGGCGGGGCGAGCGGGCCAGCTCGAGGTAGATGGCGTAGCGCGTGTTGTCGCCGAGCACGCGGCAGGACGTCGCGTGCGACGGGACTGCGGCCACGGCACCAGATTACACGGCGATCGCCGGTAAAATGCTCGTCATGACGCACCCCCGCACCGACCACGGACGAGGTGCGCACCGTCCTCGAGTCCGTCATCGATCCCGAGCTCGGCTCCGACATCGTCTCGCTGGGCATGGTCCCGGCGTCAGCGTCGACGACGACGGCGCCGTGCGGGTCACCGTCAAGCTGACGATCGGCGGCTGCCCCCTGCGTGCCGACATCAAGCGGGAGATCGAGCAGCGCGTCGGCGTGCACCCCGGCGTCAGCGACGTGCGCATCGAGTGGGGCGAGATGACCGCCGACGAGCGCAGCGAGGTCATGCTGCGGGCCCGGTGGAACGCCCGCCAGCACAGCGGCGACACGCAGGTGCCGGCGTCCACCCGGATCCTGGCCATCGCCAGCGGCAAGGGCGGCGTCGGCAAGAGCTCGATCACCGTCAACCTGGCCGTCGCCCTCGCCCGCCAGGGGCGCACCGTCGGTGTGCTCGACGCCGACATCTGGGGCTTCTCCGTGCCCCGCCTGCTCGGCATCGACGACCGGATGGAGGCCCAGCGCGTCGACGGCAGCGATCGCCCGCTGATCATCCCCAACACGCTCGCCGTCGGCGACGGCCTGCTGAAGGTCGTCTCGACGGGGTTCCTCGTCGACGAGGACACGGCGCTGATGTGGCGCGGGCTGATGCTGACCAAGGCCGTCGAGCAGTTCCTGCGCGACGTGCACTGGGGCGACCTCGACGACCTGCTGATCGACATGCCGCCTGGCACGGGTGACGTGCAGATGGGCCTCGCCCGCCTGCTGCCGCGGGCCGACATGGTGATCGTCACGACGCCCGCGCGGGCCGCCCAGAAGGTCGCCCAGCGGGCCGCCGACATGGCCCGGCGCAGCTTCGTGCGGGTCGTCGGCGTGATCGAGAACATGACCGACTTCACGTGCGAGCACGGCACCGCGGTGCCGCTGTTCGGCGCCGGCGGCGGGCAGGCGCTCGCCGACGAGATCGGCGTGCCGCTGCTCGGCCAGGTGCCGCTCGAGCCGGCGGTGTCGGCCGGCGGCGATGCCGGGCGACCGGTCGCCCTCGACGGCGACGGTCCGGCGGCGACGGCGCTCCGGGCGATCGCCGAGCGGCTCGACGAGGTGGTCCCGGCAGCCGCGCCGGTCGAGGGCCCGGACATGGCCGGGTGCTCGGCCCGCCTGCTGGCCGCCGTCGAGGTCGCCCTCGCGGATCCGGTGCGCTAGCACCGAGCGACGCGGCGTAGTCCGGGTCGTCGGGCAGGGCGACGCCGGTGACGCGGCCCGACTCGTCACGGCGCAACCGTGGCTCGATGCGCAGCCGGCGTGCCGATGGCATCGGCCACCTCCAGCGCCTCGGCGGCCGTCGAGCACCCGGCGATGAGCCGCAGCACGGCGATCGTCGGCGGCAGCATCAGCAGCGATCGCGCCTCGGCCTGGGCGATGGCCTCGCCGGGCGCACCCACATGCTGTGCACCAGCTCGGTGTCGTCGTGGGCACCCTCCTGTCCCGGCGGCGAGGCAGCGAGGAAGAACCGGGTGTCGAACCGGCGTGGGCTCTCGCCGACGGGCGTCACCCAGTGGGCGACGTAGCGGATCGCGCCGAGGTCGAGCACGAGGCCGTCCCGCTCGCACAGCTCGCTCCATCGACAGCTCGCCGGCGTGCACGGCACGGCGATCGGCGTCGTCGACCGTGACGGCGCCACCGTCGCGCGCGCGGGCGAGCAGCACTCCTGCCTCCTCGAAGCACTCGCGCACCGCGGCGACCCAGAACGCCAGCCCGCCGCCATCGATGCCGAGGCGCGCCGACGCGGTGGCGTCGTCGAGCCCGTCGCAGTGGCGGCGATCGCCGCGGCCCCGTCGGCATCGTCGACCCGACCGCCGGGGAACACGTACATCCCGGCGGCGAAGGCGGCCGCCGCCGCACGGCGCAGGACGAACACCTCCAGGCCCGGGCTCGGCGTCACGGACGAGCACGACCGTCGCGGCCGGCCGCGTCGGCACGACGTCAACGGGTGGGGGTGTGCTCACGCTCGGGCGACGCTAGTGGCGGGTCCGCCGCCGCCGCCGTCGGACACCCACGTAGCCGACGGCGGCCACGACGATGCCGGCGAGCACGACGGCGACGAGCTGCCAGTGGTCGTTGAGGCCGACGGTGATCCGCGTCTGCAAGTTCTCGACGGCCGTCGTGACGGCGCCCGACCCGTCGTTCACGTCGACGACCCAGAAGTAGTACAGGAGGTAGGCGCCGGACAGCAGGACGAACGCCGCGGCGAGCAGCTGGATCTTGCTGCTGTGACGAGCGCAGCCCGCGCACGAGTGTGTGGTTGGCGACGGCGAGGGTGACGGTCAGGGCGGTGACGAGCAGGCCCATCCCGAGCGCGAAGGCGGCGCCGTTGACGACGCCGGCGGCGATGCCGTCGCGCTCGCCGGCGGCGAACATCGTCGGGATGAACAGGGCGATCGTGCAGCTCAGCGAGACCGTCGCGTAGCCGACGCCGTAGACGAACATCGACCGAACGGTCGTGTCACGCGGTCGGCGAGATCCTCGGCGTGGCGAACGGCAGCTCGTAGCCGAACAGCATGGCGATGCCGAGCACGATCAGGGCGACGCCGACGACACCGGTGACGTACTTGGCGTGCTCGACGATCCACGACGTGAACCACGTGCTGATCCCGCCGACGACGACGAACACGGCCACGAAGCCCGCGGTCAGCGAAGCCGACACGAGCAGGGCCCGGCGGACCGACGCCCGCTGGCTGTCATGGCGTCCGGCCTCGAGGCCGAGGAAGTAGACGAGGTACGTCGGCAGCAGCACGAAGCCGCACGGGTTGACGGCGGCGATCATCCCCCGCAGGAACGACAGCCCGAGTTCACACACTGAGGTTACGACGACCCCGCCGACCCACCGGACGAGGGGGTCGGTCCGGTGGGTCGGGCGGGATCGGGGGGGGGTCAGGCGACCGAGCCGACCACGCCGAGCTCGTCGACGATGAGCTCGGGGCGCGGGTGCTTCGGCGGGCGACCGCACGGGCGCTTGTTCTTCACGATGCGCCCGTTGAGCAGGAGCTCGCCACCCCAGACGCCCCACGGCTCCTCACGCTCCAGGGCGCCGCGCAGGCACGAGGCGCGAGCTGGCACTTGGCGCAGATCGCCTTGGCCCTGGCGATGTCGATGAGGTCGTCGGAGAAGAACAGAGGGGTCAGCGTTCCGTTGCCGTCCGCGCAGCGGGGCAGCGCAGCGCGGAGGGCGGGGGGACTTGGTTCTTGGAGTTCCTGGATCGCGTACATCGCTTCGTTCCTTGTCACTTCGTTCGTCGTCGCTGCCTTGTCTGTCCTGACCCCGAAAACCAGAAAGGCCGCCGGGGTTTCCCGGCGGCCTCAGAGTCGAACTCGACATTTCCCTATGTCGAGTACCTCCCGAGGTGCCGGGTGGAGCGCTTGGCCGTGACGGCGTGGCGCCCCTGGGTGCCGGTGATGTCACCAAACGTGCTGGCCACACCATCGAGCCACCCATTGAGCATCACCGGACGCACGGGCGCGGCGTCGGCATCGCTGCCTCGGGCTGCATCGTGGAGTTCGTCCGGGTCATCGCTCGCTCCTGCTCGAGTTGTGTTCGGTTGTCGCGCCCGCGTGGGCGCATGGGCCATCCAACTACGGCCGGGTGACCTGGTCAAGGGACTTTGACAGGCGTCACGTCAGCCGCCCCGAACGGTCGTCGGCGAGCGTGCGGACCGGCGTCGCCGCAGTCACGCCACGTCGGGCACTTCGGCGACGATGATCTGCGGGCGGGGGTGCACCGGCGGGCGGCCGCGGCGGCGCTTGACGGCGACGACGACGCCGTCGACGAAGATCTCGCCGCCCCAGACGCCCCACGGCTCCTCCCGCTCCAGGGCCCCGGCGAGGCACGCCGGGCGGGCGACGCAACGGCTGCAGATCGCCTTGGCCCGGGCGATGTCGTAGGGGTCGTCGGAGAAGAAGAGGTGGTTGAACGAGGCGCGCCGTCGTTGCAACGGGCGAAGCGGGAGATGTTCATCCACAACGGGAGCCGGATGTCAGCCCGCCAGGACGTACTCCCAGCCGGTCTCCAGCTCGCGGCGCTCGATCTCGCCGGCGAGGCGCAGGTGCTCGAGGTGGGCGAACGTCTCGCTGTCGGCCATCGGTCCCTGGGCGCGTGGCGAGAACAGGTGCTCGACAGCTCCTGCACCTTCGCCGGCCGGCCGAGCTCCTCGGCGGCGTGGCGCAACGTGTCGAGCCGCTCGACGTGGTGCTCCTGGATCGCCTTGGCCCGGCCGGCGAGGTCGTCGAACGGGTGGCCGTGGGCCGGCAGCACGATCGAGACGTCCTGCCCGTAGGCGGCGACCTTGTCGAGCGACTCGAAGAAGGCCAGCAGCGGGTCGCCGTTGGGGTTGAGCCCGCCGATGTGCGGGGTGATCGTCGGCAGCACGTGGTCGCCCGACAGCATCACGCCGCCGGCGGGGTCGACCAGGCACAGGTGGTCCTCGGTGTGGCCGGGCGTGTGCAGGGCGATCCACTCCCGCCCAGCGAGGCGGATCACCTTGGCGTCGTCGAGGCGGACCGTCGGTGTCGGCGTCCTGAACAGCCGCGGGAGGCGGGCGGCGGCGCGCATCCGCATCCGCCGCTTCAACGAGAACGGGTAGCCGTCGCCGCCCCACGGTGGCGGGTCCCACGGGCGCCGGGCCCGGTGGTCGGGGGCGTCCTCCACGTCGACGTCGGGTGGCTCGGCGCGGTCCCAGATCATGCGGAAGTCGCGGTGGGTGACGATGTCGGCGCCGGTCTCGTCGCGCACCCAGCCGGCGCCGCCGAAGTGATCGGGATGGCTGTGGGTGACGACCACGGTGTGCACGCGCTCGATCGGGATGCCGGCGGTGGCGAGGCGCGCCGGTGAGCTCCTTGAACGTCGAGCGGCCTGGCAGGCCAGGGTCGACCAGGGCGACGCCTCGCTCGTCGGGGATGACGTAGCAGTTGACGTGCCCGAGGCCGGGCATGTCGATCGACAGCTGGCAGCGCAGCACGCCGGGAGCCACCTCGGTGACATCGGGGGCGGCGTCCTCTTGCTCTTGGCGACGGGGGCGGTCGGCCATCTCCGGAGCGTACGGGTGCGCCGGCGCGCACGGCGACCCGTGACAGGATCCGCGCGGTGGCCTGGGCGTTGTACGCGGCGGGGTGGACGCTCGGTTGGTTGCTGCTGTGGTCGAACCGCCGGCTGCCACCATCACGGAGCGAGCGTCCGCCGCTCGCCGTGGTCGTTCCGGCACGCGACGAGGCCGACGCGCTGCCGCACCTCCTCGCGCCCCTGCTCCCGCAACTCCGTCCCGGCGACGAGCTCGTCGTCGTGGACGACCACTCGTCCGACGCCACCGCAGCCGTCGCCGCCGCCCACGGCGCCACGGTCGTCGCCGCGCCGGCGCTCCCGCCAGGCTGGGTCGGCAAGTCGCACGCCTGCTGGGTCGGTGCAGGCGCAACGACCGCGCCGGTACTCGTGTTCATCGACGCCGATGTGCGTCCCGGTTCGGACCTTCTCGGCGGGCTGGCGGCGGTGGCCTGCGACGACGTCATCGCCTCGGTACAGCCATGGCAGGACGCGCCCCGGTCCGACCGCGCTCGCCGCCGTCGTGACGCTGATGGGCAGCGGAGGCTTCACCGTGCTCGGCACGAGCGTGCACACGACCGTGGCCTTCGGGCCTGTCCTGGCGATGACTCGTGCGACCTACGACCGGGCGGGCGGGCACGCCCATCCGGACGTCCGCGCCAGCCTCACCGAGGACATCGCTCTCGCTCGGCGCGTCGGACGAAGCCGCATCGCCAGTGATCGTCACGACGCATCGATGCGCCGGCAGGGATGGTCGCGGACGATGGCTGCCGGGATCGGGGCGACCCGCTGGTGGCTGGCGATCGCCGTCGTGGCGTGGGTGTGGTCGCTGGCGGGAGGGCTGTTCGCCGGCTGGCTCGCCTACCCGCTCAGCGCGGCGCAGGTGTGGATCCTGGGACGGCGAGCCGGTCGCGTCGGGCCGCTCGCCGCCGCCTGCTACCCGGTGCTCGTGGTCGTGCTCGTCGGCATCGTCGCCGGCGCGGCAGCGAACCGCCTCCGCGGCATGACGACGTGGAAGGGTCGGCCGGTCAGGTCGGCGTGACCTCGAGGACGATCTTGCCGACGTTGGCGTCGGCCTCCATGTGCCGATGAGCGTCGGCGATGGCGTCGAGCGGGAAGCGCCGATCGATGACCGGGTGCAGCGCGCCGGCGGCGAACAGCGGCAGGACCTCGTCGGCGAAGCGCCGGCTGATGGCGATCTTCTCCTCCACCGGCCGCGAGCGCAGCACGGTGCCGATCCAGTGCACCCGCTTGGTCAGCAGCATCCCGACGTTGACCGTGGCCGAGCCACCGCCCATCAGGCCGACCTGGACGATCGTGCCCTTCGGACGCACCACGGCGAGGTTGCGGTCGGCCTCCTCGCCGCCGATCACGTCGAGCACGACGTCGACGCCGTCGCCGCGGCCGGCCGCAGCCAGCCCGTCGCGCAGCGCCGCTGGCCAGTCGGCGGGCGAACGGTCGAGCACGAGATCGGCACCGAGCTCACGGCAGGCGCCGGCCTTGCCGGACGAGCACGTCACGGCGATGCTGGCGCCGACCGCCCTGGCGATCTGGATGGCCGCCGTGCCGACGCCGGACGCCCCGGCGTGGACCAGCGCCCAGCGACCGCTGGTCAGCCCACCCTGGACGACGAGGGCGTCCCAGGCAGTGAGGAACACCTCGGGGATCGCGGCCGCGTCGACGAGCTCGACGCCGGCCGGCACTGCCAGCGCCATGCGGGCGTGCGTCGCCACCTGGCTGGCGTGGCAGCCCCCGGCCTCGATGCCCATCACGGCGTCGCCGACCGACCATTCGGTCACCCGCGCGCCGAGGCTGGCCACACGACCGGCGTACTCCAGGCCGGGGATCTCGGGTCCGGCGGCGCCGGCTGCCCGCCGCGGATCGGCGTAGAGGCCCATCCGCTGCAGCAGGTCGGCGCGGTTGAGGGCGGTGGCGGCGATGTCGACGACGATCTCGTCGGGGCCGGGAACTGGGGCATCGACGTCGCGCAGCTCGAGCACGTCCGGCCCCCCGTAGCTGCCGATGACGACGGCGCGCGTCACTGCAGCACGCTCGGCGGCTCGACGGCCACCGGCCGGGACGAAGACCCGCTCTCGGTAGTAGCGCAGCTCCTCGATCGAGTCGCGGATGTCGTCGAGTGCACGGTGCTGCCCGATCTTCTGCGGTCGCGCCTGGCCGATCTTGGGATACCAGCGGCGCACCAGCTCCTTGATGCTCGACACGTCGATCGAGCGGTAGTGCAGGTGGGTCTCGATGTCCGGGAGGTAGGCGGCGAGGAAGCGGCGGTCGGTGCCGATCGAGTTGCCGCACAGCGGTACGGTCCCCGGTTCCGGAGCGTGAGCACGGATGAACTCCAGCGTCGCCGCGCCGGCGTCTGCGAGCGAGACCTCGGAGGTGCGAATGGCGTCGAGCAGCGCGGAGCGGCGTGTGCATCTCGACGACGAAGGGGTCCATCAGGTTGAGCACCTCGTCGGGCTGGTGGACGACGAGGTCGGGGCCCTCGGCGAGGATCGTCAGGTCGTCGTCGGTCACGACGGTGGCGATCTCGACGATGACGTCGCGTGGTGTGGTCGAGTCCCGTCATCTCCAGGTCCATCCACACGAGCACGGTCGGGACACTACCGACGCCGGCTGGCACGATGTCCTTCGTGGCCCGGCGAGAGCAAGACAGCGTTCGGACGAGCCGCTGGATCGGCCCGGCGTCGTGGAGCACGTCGAGCTGCGCGGAGCGGTTCGGGTTCATGGCCTTCCACGGCGGCGAGCTCGAGCGACGTACGGATCGCATCGCCACCGCCGCCGCCGACGCGTCCGGTGCCTCGATCTACACCGTCACCCATCCGCCGCCCGACCCGCCGCACTTCCCGTCGACCGACGTGCGACGTGGGCAGTCGGAGGCCCTCGACGCCTTCCTCGACCACGTCGCCGTCGTCGTCACCGTCCACGGCTACGGCCGCGACGGCATGTTCACGTCGCTGCTCCTCGGTGGACGCAACCGTGGCCTCGCTGCGACGCTGGGGCGCGCGCTCGAGTCGGCGCTCCCGGAGTACCAGGTCGTGACCGATCTGCCGGCGATCCCGCGCGAGCTGCGCGGCCTGCACCCGTCGAACCCGGTGAACGTGCCTCCGGGCGGCGGTGTGCAGCTCGAGCTCCCACCGCGCGTGCGTGGGCTGGGGCCGCGGTGGGCCGACTGGGATGGCGATGGCTTCGTGCCCCCGACCGCGGCGCTCGTCGAGGTGCTGGCGGGCGTGGCCCGCACATGGGACGGTCAGGGCGCGAGCCGCTCGGCGATCCAGCCGCCTGGCTGACCACGGCGGTAGCGCACGCGGTCGTGGAGGCGGCTCGGGCGGCCCTGCCAGAACTCGATCTCCTCGATCGCCGAGGCGCCAGCCGCCCCAGAACCCAGGCCGCGCCACGTCTCGTCCGGCGAACTCGCGCTCCGTGACGGAGATCCGGCGATCGAGCTCGGCGCGATCGGCGAGCACCTCGCTCTGCGGCGATGACCACGCCCCGATCTGGCTGTCGCGTGGACGCGACGTGAAGTAGGCGTCGCTCTCGTCCGCGCTGACCCGCTCCATCAGGCCGCGCACGCGGACCTGGCGGTGCAGGTCGAGCCAGGCGAACACGCCGGCTCCGTGCGGGTTCGCCGTCGCCTGGCGGCTCTTCGGGCTGTCGTAGTTGGTGTGGAACACGAAGCCCCGCTCGTCGACGCCGCGGACGAGCACGAAGCGGGCGTCGGGTCTCCCGTCGCTGCCGGCCGTGGCGACGACCATGGCGTTCGGCTCGGTGACCCCGGCCGACGCGGCGTCGTCGTACCACCGCCGCCACTGCTCGACGGGATCGGCGGCGACGTCGGCGACGTCCAGCCCGGCCGTCTCGTACTGCACCCGGCGGGCGAACAGCTCCCCCGAGAGATCCCGCGCCATCAGCCGATGGACCGTGCGCCGCGCATGTACGGGCGGAGCACGTCGGGGATCAGCACCGACCCGTCGGGCTGGCGGAAGTTCTCGATGATCGCCGCCCACACACGGGGCACGGCGAGCGCCGAGCCGTTGAGCGTGTGGGCGATCTCCGTGCCCTTCGACGTCACACCGGCGACCGCGTCCGGCGGAAGCGGACGTTCGCCCGCCGTGCCTGGTAGTCGGAGAACCAGCTCACCGACGAGACCTCCAGCCACGTGTCGGCACCGGGGGCGTACACCTCGATGTCGAAGCTGCGGTGGTGGCTCTGGCCGAGATCGCCCGTGCAGATCTCGATCGTCCGCCACGGCAGCCCGAGAGCGTCGATCGTGGCCTCGGCGCGCCCGACCATCTCGTCGAGCAGCGCCGGCGCCTGCTCCGGCGTGGCGACGGCGAGGATCTCGACCTTGTCGAACTCGTGCGAGCGCAGCAGACCCCGCGTGTCCCGACCCGCCGAACCCGCCTCACGCCGAAAGCACGGCGTGGCCGCCATCATGCGCACCGGCAGGTCATCCTCGGCCAGGATCTCGTCGCCGTAGAGCGACGTCAAGCGGCACCTCGGCGGTGGGGATGCACCACAGGTCGTCGCGTTCGACGGCGAAGGCGTCGTCGGCGAACTTCGGCAGTTGCCCGCTCGCCGTCAGCGTCGCCGTCGTCACGAGCGACGGTGGGCGGATCTCCTCGAAGGCGTCGGCGTTGCGGTCGAGGGCGAGTTGGCACAGCGCCCGACCGAGCGTGGCACCGAGGCCGCGCGTCATGGCGAACATCGACCCGCTGATCTTGATCGCCCGCTCGTTGTCGAGGATTCCGAGCGCCGTTGCCGCCTCCCAGTGCGGGACGCGCTGGTGCTCGGCGAACTCGTTCGGCAGGTTGACCGGCCCGCGGACGACGGGATTGTCGGCGTCGGATGCGCCATCGGGCGCGTCGGGGTGGACGAGGTTGGGGAGCGCCAGGAGGATCGCCCGCAGGGCCGTCGCCGCGGTGTCGTGCTCGTCGGCGAGCGTGCGCTCGGCCTCGCCCAGCGCACGGCTCTCCGCCTGCAGCGCTTCGGCGGCATCGACGTCGCCGGCGCGGCGCAAGCGGCCGACGTCCTTGGAGAGCTCGTTGACCTTGGCACGGATCTCGTCGCGCTCGGCGGCGAGTGTGCGGGTGCGGCTGTCCAGATCGACGGCCTGCTCGAGCTGGTCGAGCAGCGCCGGATCGCCGCGGCGCGCGGTCGCCGTCCGGACCCCGTCGAGGTCGGTGCGCAGGAGCCGGACGTCGATCACGAGGACGCGAGGCTACCGGTTCAGGTCTGGGCCGGCCGGTCGAGGTTCGCCGGCGCGGCGGGACCCGGGCGAACTCCCGCTGCGAGCTCGATCGAAGCGCTAGTGCTCGGGTTCGTGGATCGCCGGGGTGCTGGCGAACTCGCGCTCGACGTCGTCGAAGGTCAGCGGGCGCCGGTAGTCGTACTCGTCGCCGTGGCGGGCGGCGAAGCGGGTGAACCAGAGCGTGACGATGATCGTCCACAGGAAGATCGAGCCGCCCGTCTTCATGATCGCCCCGGCGATCTGCTGGTCGGCGGTGACGGAGAGACCCCAGACGCGGACCGGTTGGTCGTAGGCGTCGTACACGGCGCCCTCGGCGAACGCCAGCCAGCCGGCCGGCACGGTCGGCACGACGGACATGAGGAACAGGTAGATCATCTTGCCGGCTGTCCCCATGCGCAGCTCGCGGAACGGACCGCAGACGGGCATCCACATCAAGCAGGCCGGTGACGACGACCATCACGTGGAGGCCGTAGTGGACGAACGGACGGTCCGACGTGACCGACGCGTTGACGACGCCGGGGATGTGGGTGACCATCACGGCGAGGTTGAACAGCACGCCGGCGACCACCGGCTTGCAGAGCCAGCGGACGACGGCGTACAGGCGGCCGTCACCGACGAGCACGCGCAGCAGCCACTCCGGCGTGGCGAGCAGGGCGAGCGGGGGCAGGAAGTAGGCCAGCATCATGTGCTGGAGCATGTGCACCGAGTAGAGGTACTGCTCGCCGACGTCGTGGATCGGCCAGTCGCTGGCGAGCCACAGCATCAGCATCGCCCCGCAGAAGGTGACGACGTTGCGCCGGGACACGACCTGCTGGCCGGCGGCGACGGCGTGCGGACCGACGACGCGGACCATGTACACGTAGGCGACGCTCAGCCCGGCGACGAGCAACCAGACGTCGACGTGCGCCTGGAACCGGAACGGATCCGTCACGTGCCCAGCCTACGGCGGAGGCGTGCGGCGTGCAGAGCGCCTCGCGGCCGGATCCCACGCCGTCGGTGAGCCGACGCTCGGTCGACCGCCGTCAGCTTCCGAAGAAGTGGAACGTCGCGAGGGCGACGGCGTAGACGAAGACTGCCAGCAGGAGTCCCATGTAGAAGAGGAAGCTGAACAGCTTGTTGTCGAACTTCAGGTGCATGAAGAAGCTGACGACGATGAGGAACTTGGCGACCATCATGATCAGCAGCGCCGGCAGGAAGAGCGGACCGACGTCGAGGTAGGTCAGGGTGACCTCGGCGGCGGTGATCACGCAGAGGATCACGGCGATGACGATGTACTGCTTGTCGGTCGCCCCGTGCTGGTGGTCGCCGTACTCGTCGGCCGACAGGTCCTCGCCGGCGTGGGGGTGGGCTTCGGTGCGTCATCAGGCGCGGGATCAGGTAGACGAGGGTGAAGATGACGATCCAGACGATGTCGACGAAGTGCCAGTACAGGCCGAGCAGCTCGACGGTCTCCGAGCGCTCGCCGGTCACCCGGTTGCGCGAGATGATGCCGACGAGCGCCAGCAACATGATGATGCCGACGGTCACGTGCACGCCGTGGAACCCGGTCAGCGTGTAGAAGCTCGACGAGAACAGGCTCGTCGTGAAGCCGAGGCCCTCGCGGTAGAACGTCGTGAACTCGTACACCTGGCCACCGACGAACGTGGCGCCGAGCAGCGCCGTGACGCAGAGCCACAGCTTGGTGTTGCGCACGTCGTCGCGGGCGGCCGACGACACCGCCAGCACCATCGTCAGCGAGCTCATCAGCAGCACGAAGCTGGACACCGACGTGAACGGGATGTCGTAGATCTGGTCCGGCCCGAGGCTGCCCGAGTGGCGGCCCCGGTACAGCATGTACGTGCTGATCAGGCCGCCGAACAGCAGGCACTCCGAGCCGAGGAACAGCCACATCGCCAGCTTGTTGTTGGACAGCCCGGTGGTCCCCTCGATCGCCGGGCATCGCTCGGCCGTCTGCTCGGGCATGTCGGTGAGGCCCGTGCGCTCCTCGCCGGTGTCCACCGCGGGCGCCTCGCCCGGCTCGGGCACTCCACCCATCGGGATCTCGTCGATCGTCTCGACGATGCCGCTGCTCGTCTCCGGGCGCTCGGTGCCGAGGTCGGGCGCGCCCTCGCCGGGCGTCTTCTCCTCGGGCGGCTTCGGGGTGTCACGTCATGTCGTGACCAGTTCAGTGCTCGGCTCGTCCTCGGGCGGGGTCGGGTCGAAGTCGGACTCGGGGGCGACGGAGGGCTCGAGCGCCCACCCGAAGGCAGCGAGGATCAGGATCAGCACACCGACGACGCCGATCAGTCGGTTGTAGATGACGCCGTAGGCGATGATCGGCAGGGAGAAGGCGAGCAGCAGCGGCCAGTACGACGGCGACGGCATGTGGATGTGGTGGTCGGCCTTCGCCTCCTGCTCGGCGAGGATCTCCTCGGCGGTGGCTGACGCGACGCAGATCGTGAGCGTCGCCTTCGCCGACGTCCTCGTACTTGCGGTGGAAGAACTCGTCGAGGGCGTGAACGGTCGGCAGGGCGTCGAAGTTGTGCTCCTTCGGCGGGTTGGTCGTCATCCACTCGAGCGTGCGCGCGTCCCACGGGTCGAGCGGGGCGGCGGGCGCACGGCGGTGCGTGTGGAAGACGTTGATGAGGAACAGCAGCACGCCGACGGCGAGGGTGAAGGCGCCGATCGAGGCGATCAGGTTCCAGAAGCCCATGTTGAACGTGCCCTCGCCGGCACGGGCCTGGGTCCACACGTACATCCGCCGCGGCTGGCCCTGCAGGCCGATGATGTGCATCGGCCCGAACGTCATGTTCATGCCGATCACCATCAGCCAGAAGTTCCACTTGCCGATCTTCTCGTTGAGGCACTTGCCGAACACCTTCGGCCACCAGTAGTAGAAGCCGGCGAAGAAGCCGAGCACGGCGCCGCCGAACAGCACGTAGTGGAAGTGGGCGACGATGTAGTAGGTGTCGGTCTGCTGCGTGTCCGACGGCGCCACGGCGTGGGTGACACCCGACAGCCCGCCGATCGTGAACTCCACGACGAGCCCGATGGCGAACAGCATCGCCGTCGTGAACCACAGCTTGCCGCCCCACATCGTGAGCGTCCAGTTGACGATCTTGATGCCGGTGGGGATGGCGATCGCCATCGTGGCGACGGAGAACACGGCGACGCTCACCGGCCCGAGGCCCGAGGCGAACATGTGGTGCGCCCAGACGCCCCAGCCGACGAAGCCGATCGCCGCACCGGAGAAGACGACGAACGGGTAGCCGAACAGCGGCTTCTTGGAGAAGACCGGCAGCACCTCGCTGACGATGCCGAACGACGGCAGCACGAGGATGTACACCTCGGGGTGGCCGAAGATCCAGAACAGGTGCTGCCACAGCAGCGGGTCGGCGCCGGCCTCGACGGAGAAGAACGTGGCGTCGAACTGGCGCTGGAAGATGAGCAGCACCAGGGCCACCGTGATCACCGGGATGGCGAACAGCAGCAGGAACTGGATGACGAGGATCATCCACGTGAACACCGGCATGCGCATCAGCGACATGCCCTTGGTGCGCATGTTGAGCGCCGTCACGATCAGGTTGATGGCGCCGGACTGCGAGGCGACGCCGGTGATGACCAGTCCGAGCGCCCAGATGTCGATGCCGTTCGTCGGCGAGAACGCCACGCTGGAGTTCGGCGCGTACATGAACCAGCCACCGTCGGCGGCGCCGCCGAGGATCCACGACGTGTTGATGAACAGGGCGCCGAACAGGAACGACCAGATGCCGAAGGCGTTGATCCGCGGGAAGGCGACGTCACGAGCGCCGACCTGCAACGGCAGGAAGTAGTTGCCGAACGCCGCGGCCATCGGCATGGCGAACAGGAACACCATGGACGTGGCGTGCATGGTGAACATCTGGTTGTAGACGTCGGCGGACAGCAGCTTGCCGTCGGCGCTGGCGAGCTGGGCGCGGATCGCCAGCGCCTCGATGCCGCCGACCACGAAGAAGACCATGGCGCTGACGCCGTACATGATCCCGATCTTCTTGTGGTCGATCGTGAACATCCACGAGCGCCACCCGGTCGACGACACCGGCCGGCGGAACACGCCGTACGACGTCGCCGGCGTGACCACGGCGCGGCGACGGCGCCAACGCGAGGGGAGCGTCAACAGGTCGTTCAATGATCGCCATGACGATCAGATGCGGCCGCCGAAGGCGCTGGAGCGCCCGGCGTGCCGAACCCGCGGTTCACCTCCCAACGACGTGTTCGGCAGACGTGTCACTTCCGCTCCAGAAGATACGCCAGCAGCTGATCGATCTGGTCCTCCGACAGCCCGAGGAACGGCATGCCGCGTGTCTTGCCGTCGGTCGGACCGAGCTCCTCGGCGTCGGTGTACATCGGCTTCATCTGCGGCGCGTTGCGCAGCCACTCGCGCAGCTGGACCTGGTTGAGGCACTCCCGGGTCACGCCCTCGAGGTAGCGCTCGCCGAACTCCTCGGGCGAGGCGTCCCACACCCGGTCGATGCACTCGCCGTCGAGGAGCAGGTTGAACGTCGCTCCGGCGAAGGTGTTGCGGGTCATCAGGTTGGTCAGGTTCGGCGCCGCCTCCGACCACACGTACAGCTCGGGCCGGGAGATCACCGGGTTGCCGTCGGCGTCGAGCAGACCGTCGACCTGGTGGCAGCGCGAGCACTGGGCGATGAACGTCTGTTCACCGGTGGCCGCCAGCGTGCCCTCCTCGGGCGCCGTGTAGGCCTCCAGCTGGTTGGCCTTCCACGTCTCGAAGTCGGCAGGGTCGAGGGCGACGACCTCCATCCGCATGTTGGCGTGGGACAGTCCGCAGAACTCCGTGCACTGACCCATGTAGATGCCGGGCTCGTCGGCCTGCAGGCGGATGGTGTGGACGCGGCCGGGGACCATGTCGCGCTTGCCGTTGAGCCGCGGGATCCACCAGCTGTGGATGACGTCGCGACTGGTGCCGCGCACGAGCACGTTGGTGCCGGTGGGGATGATCATCTGCCCGCTCGTGACGATCGGTGTGTCGATGCCGCCGCAGCCCGGCTGGGTCGGGTAGTCGACCTCCCACCACCACTGCTGACCGGTGACGTTGACGTAGCACTCGGTGTCGTCCGTCTTCGACAGCGCCATCAGCGTGCCGACCGTGGGGATGGCGATGCCGATGAGGATGACGGCCGGCAGGATCGTCAGGCCGATCTCCAGCGCTGGGCGACCGTGGGTCTGCTTGGGGATCGGCTGGCCGCGATCGCGGTAGCGGTAGATGACCCAGCCGATGGCGCCGGCGACGATCAGCCCGACGACGCCGGCGATGAGGAAGACCGGCCACTGCAGGTTCTGGATCTTCTGGGCGTTCTCGCCGGCCGGCTGCCACGTGTCCTGGGGGGCGTCGTCGGCGCAGCCGGCGACCACGATCGCGGCCACGACGACGACGAGCAGGCGGCGGGCCGGGCGCACGGCGCTCATGGTACGAGCACCTCGACCTCGGCGCCGTCGACGCCGGGCACGACGAACCGGTACGGCGCCTCGGCGAGCTCGCTTCTCGTGTGGATGGAGAACGTCAGCAGTTGGCTGCCGCCGTCCTCGGTCAGTTGCGTGCACAGCTGGGCGGGGACCGAGGTGTCGGGGATCGTGTCGCCCGTCCCCTCGTCGACCTCGGCACGCGTGCCGAGGTCGAGCACGAGACGGCGCTCCTCGCTGCTCTCGTTGATGAACAACACGTTCGTCGGGTTGGACCGCGTGACGACCACGACGCTCCTGGTCGCCCGTCACGCCGAGGTTGTGGGCGACGAGCGTGTCGTCGTCGCGCAGGGTCACCTCGGCGGTGAGGTTGGCCTTGGCGGCGACGGTCTGCGAGGCGTGCTCGTCGGCCTCCGTCTCCTCCGGCGTCTCGCACTCCCCGTCGTCGGCGAGTGCGCCCGTCGTCTCGTGCGGCTCCAGCTCGCGCTCGCCCTCCAGCGCCGCACTGACCCCGCCGGTGACGAGCCCGAGCGCGGCCGCGACACAGACGACCCCGATGGCGCCGGTCCGCAGTGACGGCCGGAAGGCGATGACGAACCCGGCGGCCAGGATCAGTGCGGCGATGGCCGCGAACACCGCCGGGCCGGTCGACTTGGACAGGAACAGCATGATCCGGCTGAACGAGTAGATCAGGATCGCCGCGCCGACCGCGGCGAGGATCGGGAACTCCAGCGGGTGGGCGATCCGGCTGCGGACGCTGTCGTTGAACAGCACGTCGGCCGACGCCCGCTCGCTCCACGCCTGCACCATCCACTCGACGGCGGCGGCGAGCAGGGCGAGGATGCCGAACATGAACATCACGGGGTAGGTGACCAGCCCGACCACGACGAGCACCGCGCCCACCGCCGCCACGATCGGCCACATGCTCGGTCCCGGGACTGGTGCCGCCGCCGGCGACGGCGGTGAGCGCCGTCGTGTCCATCGCCGACACGTCGGAGTCGCGGACGTACAGGTTGATCCCGGCGAGGAACGTCAGCGCGATCGCCGCGCTGATCAGCCCGACCGTGCCGAGCGCACCGTCCTGCGTGACGCCGTAGGCGATGGCGGCGATCGTCGCCAGCACGGCCGCGCCGACGAGGAACTTGGAGCCGGTGGTGATCACCGCAACGCCTTCATTCGCTCGCTCTGCTCGCTCACTTCGTCACGTACACGATCAGCCAGACCGCCGAGAAGACGGTCGCCAGGACGTACCAGTGCAGGGCGTGGGCGGCGACGATCTCGCGGTCGTCGATGCGCCCGCCGAGGTAGCGGAAGGCGGTGACGGCGGTGAAGCCGAGGCCGATGACCAGCAGCGCCGTCATCGTGCCGGTGACGGCGTAGAACATGCCGGGGTAGCCGCCCTCGGCGATCGGCATCTCCATCTGGTTGTAGACGAACGCCTGGGCGTTGATCACGGCCAGCACGATCACGGCGACGATGCCGAGGGCGATGGCGGTGTGCGCCTTGTCCTGCCGCCGGGACGCGTAGACGGCCCACTGGGCGAACACGGTGAGCGTCCAGACGCCGAGGAGCATCACGTTCACCGGCACCTCGGGGATCGTGATGCCCTCGGGGACCCACGTGCCGGCGGCGTCGATCGAGCGCTCGCGCTGCAACACCCAGACGGCGAGCATGCCGCCGATGAGCATCGCCGTGGCGACGCCGGCCAGTGCCGTGCCGACGAACACCTGGCGGCGCGGCGGCGGAGCCGGGGCGGCGGGGAGCGCCTGCATCAGCGCTCACTCTCCCGGCTGCGGCCGTGCACGTCGAGCACCGGCTCGGGCGACATCACCGTGTGCAGCTCGGTGAAGTTGTCGTGCGGGGCCGGCGACGACGTCAGCCACTCGAGCGTGTGGCCGTCCCACGGGTCGTCGCCGACCGGCTCGTCGGAGTCGCGCCTGGGACGCAGCCACAGCGCGGCGAACGCCAGCACGACGACGAGCATCAGCACGTGCCCGACGGTGACGAGCACGTTCCAGACCTCGGCGGGTCCGCCGTAGTCGTAGGTGCCCGACGCGGCGGGCTGGTCGGCGAAGCCGGCGGCGTAGTAGGGCAGCGAGGCGAGGATCGTCGCCACGCACACCGAGCAGGGCGAGGCCGAAGGCGGGTCCGCTCGGGATCGATCGCGCCCGACCACTTCGGCCGCCACCAGGCGAGCCCGCCGAGGGCGGCCAGGACGCCGCCGTAGACGACGTAGACGACGACGCCCTCCTCGAACACCGTGCCCTGCAGGCCGAGGTCGACGATCGGCACGAGTGCGCCGCCGACCATGCCGACGAAGATCATCCCGACGCCGAAGAAGGCGAACAGGAACGCCGGCGTGACGCTCGGTCGGGACCACGTCTCGAGGTCGCTCGGCGGGCGGGCGGCGATGGCGCCGACGAGCAGCACGATCACCACGCCGAGCAGCGGGACGAGCGTGAACAGGACGTACGGGACGAGATCTGACGCCTTGTCGGCGATGCCGTCGAGGTCGACGCCGCTGCCTGCCCACGGGAGGTCGTGGTTGATCTGCTGGGTGACACCGGAGAGCGCCGCCACGCCGATGATCGACAAGCCGCCGTACACGATGCCGCGCATCGGCATCCGCTTGCGGAACGTGACCGGCAGCAGTTCGGCGACGCACGCCGACCGCCGGCAACGCGAACAGGTAGGTGACCGGTTGGGTGAGGGCGAAGCCGATCCACGACCCGACGCCGTCGCTGCCGCCGAACAGGGCACGGGCGTAGCGGTGGTCGACGAACAGGTAGACGAGCACGCCGAGCAGCACCGGCAGCACGAGCAGCAACCCGATCGAGGCGACCAGCGCCGACCAGGCGAAGAACGGCACGCGGCCCATGCGCATCCCCGGGGCGCGAGTGGTCAGCACGGTCGCCGCCACCGTCGTCGCCGCCGCGGCGAGGCCGATGACGAGCAGGCCGAGGGCGGCGATGAACAGGTCGACCATGTCGTCGTCGCCGCCGCCGGGGCCGCCGTTGTTGGCGAGCGCCACGATCACCAGGACGAGGCCGCTGAGCCACGTCCAGAAGCCGGCGGCGGCCAGGCGGGGGAAGGCGAGCGACCGGGCGCCGACCTGCAGCGGCACGACGGCGATGGCGACGACCGAGCAGCAGCGGGACGAGCGCACCGAAGACGAGGGCGATGCGGAAGGCGACGAACATCTGCGGCAGCGCGCCGTCGTCGAAGAGGGTGTCGGCGCCGTCGATCCGCTCGGCGCCGAGGAGCACGCCGAGAACGGCGGCGCCGGCGAGGGCGAGCAGCGAGCAGCCGATGAAGCTGCGCCCGATGACCTTGGAGTCGCTCGACGTCAACCACGAGGCGACCGACGCGAGCCCACTGCCGGTGACCTCGTCGGCAGCCGACCCGGTGGGGACGTCGGCGACGGTCTCGGGGGCGATGTCGGTCGTGCTCATCGGCGCAGCGGGACATTACCGGGCCAGCGTCGACCGGTCGGAAATCGCTCAGAGCCGAGCGGCAGCGAGCGCCAGCGACGAGCACGTCGACGCAGTCAGGACGTCGCATGCGGCGAACAGCAACGTGACGTACGTGATGCTGTAGGTGAACACGCGCATGCTCGCCGACGGCGTCGGATTGCGCGGCGAGGGCGACGGTCGCCACGAGGAACCCGGCACCGAGCACGACGGCCGCGCCGGCATAGATCCAGCTGAGATCGGCGACCGGGATCAGCACGAGCGTGGCGACCACCATCGCCGCCGTGTAGGCGACCATCTGGCGCGCCGCGTCGGCGAGCGGGACGACGGCCGGCAGCATCGGCACGTCGGCCGCCCGGTAGTCGTCGGCGTAGCGGATGGCCAGCGCCCAGAAGTGCGGCGGCGTCCAGCAGAACATGACGACGAACAGGACGACCGGTGCCCAGGCCAGCGAATCGGTGACGGCCGCCCAGCCGACCAGCACGGGGACGGCGCCAGCGGCACCGCCGATGACGATGTTGTGCGTGCTCGTGCGCTTCAGCCAGATCGTGTACACGCCGACGTAGAACGCCGCCGCGCCGAGGGCGAGCAGGGCGGAGAGGAGGTTGGCGCCGGCCCAGAGCACGGCGAAGGCCGCCACCTCGAGGACGAGGGCGAACGACGAGCGCGTTGCGGGGGGCGATGACCCCGGTGACGAGCGGTCGCTCGCTGGTGCGCTGCATCAGGGCGTCGATGTCGCGGTCGACGTACATGTTGATGGCGTTGGCGCCGCCGGCCGCCAGCGTGCCGCCGATCAGCGTGACGATGACGAGGCCGAGGGGCGGCCACCCGTCCTCGGCGAGGACCATCGTCGGCACGGTCGTGACCAGCAGCAGCTCGATGATGCGCGGCTTGGTCAGCGCGATGTAGGCGCCGATGACCGTGCGCGGTGTCGCGCGTGGTGCCGTGGGCCCGGTGCAGCCCGCCGGCCGGCGCCAGCCGGGACGGAACGAGTGGGCGGCTGCCGACGGCCATATCGACGGTCAGGTTAGGGGCGGCCGAGCGCCGCTGCTTGAATGGATCCGTGACAGCGCCCGCCGTGCTCGACGTCCCCGAGGTGGACGAGGTCACCGTCGAGGACCGGCCGTGGGTCGTGATCGTGTGGAACGACCCGATCAACCTGATGAGCTACGTCACGTTCGTCCTGCAGAAGCTGTTCGGCTACGACCTCGAGAAGGCCACGTCGCTGATGCTCGACGTGCACCACAAGGGCAGAGCCGTCGTCGCCAGCGGCACACGGGAGCAGTCCGAGATGCACGTGTTCCGCCTCCACGAGCACGGCCTGTGGGCCACGCTGGACCACGACGAGTAGTGGTCGATGGCCCCGCCCAAAGCTGTCTCGCGCTCCGGGTCGGGGTACGTGCTGCACCTCGGCCGTGACGAGCGCGACGTCGTGGTGCGCCTGCTCGACGAGCTGCGCGACATGCTCCAGGCGCCGACGACACCCGACGCGCTGGCCCGCCTGTTCCCCGTCGTGCACCCCGACGAGCCGGGGCGCGAGGCCGAGTACCAGCGGCTGATGCGCGACGAGCTGGTCACCAGCCGGCTGGCGGGCATCGACACGGTGACCGCGGTGCTCGAGCGTCCGGGCCGCAAGGTGCAGATCGCCGAGGCCGAGCTGCTGGCGTTCGTGCAGGCCGTGAACAGCATCCGCCTCGTGCTCGGCACGGTGCTCGACATCACCGAGGACGACGAGGTCGACCCGCCCGACGAGCTCGCCGACACCGCCGAGTACCACCTCTACGGCTACCTGTCGTGGGTGCTCGACTCGTCCGTGCGGGCGATGTCCGGCGACCTCCCCGGCTGATCTGGGCGCGATCCTCGCCAGCGACCTTCTGGGCGGGATCCTCGCCGGATGCGGCGAGCACGCCGCCCAGACGTGCCGCAGCCGAACGAGCAGGTGGAACGGGACAGGGCCGGTGCTAACGTCTCGGTGCTCTCAACCGGATGAGGCGCCTCTGCCCCCATCGTCTAGCGGCCGAGGACACCACCCTTTCAAGGTGGCGGCACGGGTTCGAATCCCGTTGGGGGTGCGTACATACATCACGGTCCCGTGGTGAAGTCTGGAGTTCACGCCGGCCTGTCAAGCCGGAGGTCGCGGGTTCAAGTCCCGTCGGGACCGCCATCAACACGGTCGGGCGACAGCCCGCCATCAACACGGTCGAGTAGCTCAGTCGGCAGAGCGTCCGCCTGAAAAGCGGAAGGTCACCGGATCGACGCCGGTCTCGCCTCCGCCGCCGCGCGGCGGCTCCCCTCCCGAGCTCACCGCCGCCGCTGCGCAGCGGCGTTGCACCCTGAGTCTGCTGCGACCATCATTCGCGAGATGTCCACGCTCGCCGACTTCATCGCCGCCATCTCGTCCGGGCGCATCGAGGTGATCGACCTCACCGCGCCGCTGTCCACGGACACGCCGATCATCCAGCTGCCGCCCGAGTTCGGCCAGACCCAGCGCTTCGAGCTCGACGAGATCAGCCGCTACGACGACGCGGCCCGGCGTGGTACTGGAACAACTTCCGCACCGGCGAGCACACGGGCACCCACTTCGACGCCCCCAACCACTGGGTCACCGGCAAGGACGGCGACGACATCGCCTCCGTGCCGGTGCAGCGGCTGATCGCCCCGGCGGTCGTGCTCGACTTCTCCGCCCAGGCCGCCGACGATCCCGACTTCCTGCTCGAGGTCGACCACGTCGAGGAGTGGCAGCGCCGGCACGGCCCGCTGCCCGGACGGCGGCTGGCTGCTGTACCGGACCGGGTGGGACGCCCGCTCGGCGAGCCAGGAGGACTTCCTCAACGCCAACGACACCGGCCCGCACACACCGGGGATCTCGCCCGAGTGCGCCCGGTGGATCGCCGAGGTCTCGCCGGTGATCGGCGTCGGGACCGAGACGGTCGGCACCGACGCCGGCGCCGCCCACTCGTTCGACCCGGCCTTCCCGTGCCACGCCTACCTGATGGGCAACGGCAAGTACGGGCTGACGCAGCTGCAGAACGTCGCCCGCCTCCCGGCGACGGGTGCGGCGATCGTCGCCGGACCGCTGCCGATCGTCACCGGATCGGGCAGCCCGGCACGCGTGCTCGCGCTCGTCGAGCGGTGATGAGGGTCGACGACGCCGTCGGCCGCGCCCTCGGCGCACTCGGCGTGGAGCAGGCGTTCGGCGTCGTCGGCTCCGGCAACTTCCACCTCACCAACGCCCTCGTCCGGGCCGGCTGCCGCTTCGTCGCCGCCCGTCACGAGGGCGGCGCGGCGACGATGGCCGACGCCTACTCGCGCATGAGCGACACCGTCGCCGCACTCTCGGTCCACCAGGGGTGCGGGCTGACCAACGCGATGACGGGGATCACCGAGGCCGCCAAGAGCCGCACGCCGATGCTCGTGCTGGCCGCCGAGGTCACCAACCCGCTGTCGAACTTCTACGTCGACCAGCCGGGCTGGCCGCAGCCGTCGGCGCCGTGTCGATGCGGGTCTCGTCCGCCGAGACCGCCGTCGCCGACGCCGCCGCGGCGTACTGGACGGCGCGGCACGATCGACGCACGGTCGTGCTCAACCTGCCGCTCGACGTCCAGGCGGCCGAGGTCCCGGCCGGCGCCGAACATCTCCCACCCGCGCCGGACGAGCCGCCGGCAGCGACGGATCCCGACGGCGTGGCACGCCTCGCGGCTGCGCTGGCCGCCGCCGAGCGGCCGGTGTTCGTCGTCGGTCGTGGCGGTCGCGGCCGGGCTGCCGGGAGGCGCTGGAGGCGCTCGCCGCGAGCAGCGGAGCGCTGGTGGCCACGAGCGCGGTGGCCAACGGCCTCTTCCGCGGCAACCCGTGGTCGCTCGGGATCTCCGGCGGGTTCGCCTCACCGCTCGCCGCCGAGCTGATCCGCGACGCCGACCTCATCGTCGGATGGGGCTGCGCCCTGAACATGTGGACGATGAGCCACGGCGCGCTGATCGGGCCGGGCACGAACGTCGTGCAGGTCGACATCGAGCCGGAGGCACTCGGCCGCAACCGCACCATCACGTTCGGTGTCGTCGGCGACGTCGCGGCGACCGCCGTCGCGTGCGCTGCCGCCGTGCCGCAGCGCGACGACGACGGCTACCGGACGCCGGAGGTCGGGCGGCGGATCGCGGCCGGCATCCGCTGGCGCGACGTCGCCATCGAGGACCGTTCGACCGCCGATCGCATCGACCCCCGCGTGCTCAGCGCCGCCCTCGACGACGTGCTGCCGGCGGAGCGCATCGTCGCCACCGACTCGGGCAACTTCCAGGGCTACCCGAGCGCCTACCTCGCCGTCCCCGACGAGTACGGCTTCTGCATGACCCAGGCGTACCAGTCGATCGGGCTCGGCCTGGCGACGACGATCGGCGCCGCCCTCGCCCGCCCCGACCGGCTGCCGGTCGCCGCGCTCGGCGACGGCGGCGCGCTGATGGGGGTGAGCGAGCTCGACACCGTGGTCCGCCTCGGCCTGCCGATGGTGGTCGTCGTCTACGACGACGACGGCTACGGCGCCGAGGTCCACCACTTCGGCCCGCACGGTCACGACCTCGGCACGGTCGTGTTCCCCGAGACGGACATCGCCGCCATCGCCCGTGGGTTCGGGTTCGAGGCGGCGACCGTCCGCTCGCTCGGCGACCTCGACGTCCTGCGGCGCTGGCTCGCCGGGCCACGCGCGGCGCCGATCCTGCTCGACGCCAAGGTCGTCAAGGACCAACCGTCGTGGTGGCTCGAGGAGGCGTTCCGGGGTCACTGAGAACGTTCAGAACGCATCCGCGCCCGACCCTCGCATGCGCATGGACTGCGATGACCACGTCTCCTGGGCGAGCCCTCGTCACCGGCGCCAGCGGCTACGTCGGTGGCCGGCTCGTGCCCGTCCTGCTCGATGCCGGCTGGGACGTCCGGGCGATGGTCCGCACGCCGTCGCGGCTTCGTGACGCACCATGGGCGGATCGTGTCGAGGTCGTCGTCGCCGACGTCCTCGACACCGAGCGCCTCGCCATCGCGTTGGCAGGCGTCGACGTCGCCTACTACCTCGTGCACTCGATCGGGTCGGCGCCCACGTTCGAGGAGCAGGACCGTCTGGCGGCGACGACGTTCGCCGCGGCAGCGACGGAGGCCGGCGTCCGGCGCATCGTCTACCTGGGCGGCCTGACACCGGAGGGTGAGCAGCTCTCGCCGCACCTGCGCAGCCGTGAGGAGGTCGGCCGGATCCTCCTCGACAGCGGCGTGCCGACCGTCGTGCTGCAGGCGGCCGTCGTCCTCGGCAGCGGCAGTGCCAGCTTCGAGATGCTCCGCCACCTCACCGAGCGCCTGCCGGTGATGGTCGTGCCGAAGTGGGTCGACACGAGGATCCAGCCGATCGCCATTCGCGACGTGCTGCGGTATCTCGCCGGCGCAGCCCACGTGCCGGCCGAGGTCAGCCGCAGCTTCGACATCGGCGGGCCCGACGTGCTCACCTACGCCGACATGATGCGGCGGTACGCCGCGGTCGCCGGACTTCCCCGCCGGCGGATGCTGCGTGTCCCGGTGCTGTCGCCGGCGCTCTCCAGCCTCTGGGTCGGCCTCGTGACGCCCGTGCCCGGGGGCTGGCGCGTCCGCTCGTCGAGAGCCTGCGCAACACCGTCGTGTGTCGCGAGCACGACATCGTCCGCTGGGTTCCCGACCCACCCGAGGGGCTGATCGGCTTCGAGGAGGCCGTGCGCCTGGCCCTGGTTCGCATCCGCGACGCCGACGTGGCGACGCACTGGTCGAACGCCAGCGTCGTCGGCGCATCGAGCGACCCCATGCCGAGCGACCCCGACTGGGCGCAGGCCACGCTCTACGTGGACGAGCGGGCGCGGCACGTCGACGCCCCGCCGGAGGTGTTGTGGAGCGTGGTCGAGGGGATCGGCGGCGACGCCGGGTGGTACTCGTGGTCGACGGCGTGGACGGTCCGCGGCCTGATCGACCGGCTCTCGGGCGGCCCCGGCCTCCGGCGCGGACGGCGCAACCCGTACGACCTCCAGCTCGGCGACGCCGTCGACTGGTGGCGGGTCGAGGAGATCGTGGACGGCGAGCTGCTGCGGTTGCGCGCCGAGATGCGGCTGCCGGGACGGGCGTGGCTCGACCTCGGCATCGTCCGCGACGCCGCCGGTGGCACCGTGCTCCACCAGCGCGCCGTGTTCGCCCCGAGAGGCCTGTGGGGTCGGATCTACTGGTGGGCGGTCTGGCCGTTCCACGGGCTCGTCTTCGGCGGGATGCAACGCAACATCGCCGCCCGTGCGGAGTCGGCCGCCGCCGTACGCTCGCGTGCGATGGGGTGGGAGCAGCTGCATGCCGGCATCGAGCTGCCGATCGATCCGGCGATCACGATCCCCCGCCTGACCGAGGTCGAGCTGGCCGTGCCCGAGGTCGACCCCGTCGGCGACGTCGAGGCGGCCGCCCGCGACGAGGTCACCCGGCACCTCCGGGATGCGGTCGAGGTCGGGATGACCGTCGCCGTCGGCGCCGGCAGCCGCGGCCTGACGGGTCGAGTCGAGCTGCTCCGCGGGACCATCACCGCGCTGCGCGAGCTCGGAGCCGAACCGTTCGTCGTCCCGGCGATGGGCAGCCACGGCGGCGCGACGGCCGAGGGCCAGCGGGCGATGCTCGCCGCGCTCGGGGTGACCGCCGAGTCGGTCGGCGCCGAGATCCGCTCGACGATGGAGACCGAGTCGTCGCCCGCGACGCCGCCGACCGGCCGATCCACCTCGACAAGCACGCGGCCGGCGCCGATCGCATCCTCCCGGTCAACCGCGTCAAGCCGCACACCGCGTTCCACGGGCCGATCGAGAGCGGGTGCACGAAGATGGCCGTGGTCGGGTTCGGCAAGCAGCCCGGCGCGGCGCAGTTCCACGCCAGCGGGGCCGGCGAGATGCGGGCGCGGCTGGCCGACGGCGCCGCCGCCCTGCGCGGCCGGTTGCTCGGCGGCGTGGCGTCGGTGGAGGGGCCGACCGGCGCCGTCGTCGCCGTGCGCGCGCTCAGCGAGCTGGCCGGGCCCGCCGAGGAGGAGCTGACGGCGCAGGCGCGGGCGCTCGTGCCGGCGCTGCCGTTCGACGAGATCGACGTGCTCGTCATCGAGCGCGGCGGCAAGGACATCTCCGGCACGACGTTCGACCCCAACGTCACCGGCCGCTTCTGGATCGCCGGTCTCGACGATCCTCCGACGCCGCGGGTGGCGATGATCGTCCTGCTCGGGCTCACGGACGTGACCGCCGGCAACGTGCTCGGCATCGGCTTCGCCGACTTCGTCCCGGCCGCGCTGGCCGCGCAGATCGACTGGGCGGCCACGTACCTCAACTCCTTCACCGCGGGCGGCACCGGGGTCCGGCGGGCACGGCTGCCGATGGTGCTGCCCGACGAGGAGTCGTGCGTGCGGGCCGCCCTGGCGACGTGCGGCCGGTCGCTCGACGAGCCGCAACGGGTCGTGCGCATCGCCTCGACGCTGCACCTCGATCGCTGCTGGGTCAGCGACGCCGTGCTCGACGATCTGCCTGCGGGCGCCCGGGTCGTGCCGTCGTAGGGTCGGGTCGATGGGCGCCGACACGTTCTTCACGATCGACGGCGAGCGTTCGTGCCGACCGACCTGGCCCGCGGGCCGTGGGATCCGGATGCGTGCCACGCCGGCCCACCGACGGCGCTGCTGGTGCGGGCGCTCGAGCAGGCCCTGCCCCGACCTGCGTCTGGCCCGCATCTCCGTCGACCTCGGCCGCCCCGTGCCGATGGCCGGCTTCCGGTCCACGCCGATGTGGTGCGCGCCGGCCGGGCGACCGGCAACTCGCGGGTCGCCATCGTCGATCGGCGACGGCGACGAGCGGGTGACCGCCACCGGCATGCACGTCGCCGCGGCCGCCGTGCCGCTGTTCGAGCAGCGGCTCGACAACACGGGACGCGCCGACCCCGCGGCTCGCCGACGCCGCGCCCGGCGAGTTCCCGATCGGCCCGTTCCGCCACGGCCTGCCCGGCTTCCGCGACGCCGTCGAGGTGCGCTACCCGGACGGCGAGGACCACGGCCCGGGCGCGACGACCGTGTGGATGCGGACGGTCCCGCTGCTGCCCGACGAGGAGCCGTCACCGTTCCAGCGGATCTGCCCGCTCGCCGACTGCGGCAACGCCTTCAGCCGCCACGCCGAGCCCGACCAGGTGCAGTTCGTCAACACCGACCTCGTCATCGCCCTCCACCGCGACCCCGTCGGCGAGTGGCTCGGCAGCCGGCCGTGTCCACGTGGCAGCCGACCGGTGTCGGCCTCGCCGACGCCCTGCTGTTCGACGACGAGGGGCCGGTCGGCCGGGCCCTGCAGACGCTGCTGCTGCGGCCGGCTCCGTGACCGCGCTGGCCGGCGAGCTGGCCGAGGATCGTCGGCGCCGAGCACGTGCTCGTCGACCCCGACGTCACGGCGTCGTACGCCGACGGACTGGACCGGGCGCTTCCGCGGCGAGGTCTCGCTCGTCGTCCGGCCAGGCGACGCCGCCGAGACCGCGGCCGTCGTGGCGGCGTGCGCCGACGCCGGCGCCGCGCTCGTGCCGCAGGGCGGCAACACCGGTCTCGTCGGCGGCAGCGTGCCGCGTGACGGCCCGATGGTCGTCCTGTCGACGCGCCGCCTCGACGACGCTCGGCGCCGTCGACGCCGGCGCGATGCAGGTGACCGCCGGCGCCGGCGTCACGCTCGCCCGCTGGCGCGACGCACGCCAGGGCGGCCGGCCTCGATACGCCGGTCGACTTCGCCAGCCGCGACTCGGCGACCGTCGGCGGCGCCGTCGCCACCAACGCCGGCGGATCGCGAGTCGTCCGCTTCGGCACGATGCGCGCCCAGGTGCTCGGCGTCGAGGCGGTGCTCGCCGACGGCTCGACCGTCGGCTCGCTGGCCGGGCTGCCGAAGGAGACCGTCGGCATCCACTGGCCGTCGCTGCTGTGCGGCAGCGAAGGGACGCTCGGCGTCGTCACCGCCGCTCGGCTCCGGCTCGTGCCGTGGTACCGGCGCACGGCGACGGCGATGGTGGCGACGGCCGAGCCTCGACGAGGCCGTCGCCGTGCTCGCCGCCCTGCGCGCCGCCGTGACCCACCTCGACGCCGTCGAGCTGATCCTGCCCGAGGCGATGGCGCTCGTCGCCGCCCACCTCGGGGCGACGCCGCCGGTCGCTCCGGCCGGCGACGTCGGCGCCTACGTCGCTCGTCGAGTGCGCCGACCACGACGACCCGACCGACGAGCTGCTGGAGGCGCTCGCCGGGCGCCGCGAGGTCATCGACGCGGCGGTCGCCACCGAAGGCCCGAGCCGCGATCGCCTGATCGCGTTCCGCGACCGGATCACCGAGTCGATCAGCGCGCTCGGGCGTGCCGCTGAAGCTCGACGTCGCCGTGCCCGTGGCCGCGCTCGCCGAGCTGGTGGCGCGGCACGCGGTCGTCGCTCGCCCGACATGGCGGGCGGCTCGTGCCGTTCGGCCACCTCGCCGAGGGCAACGTCCACCTCAACGTGCTCGATGCCGGCGACCGCGAGGCGATCACCGCCGAGGTGCTCACGGCGGCGGCCGACCTCGGCGGCACGATCTCCGCCGAGCACGGCGTCGGCATCGCCAAGGCCGCTGGCTCCACCTCGTGCGCACGCCCGGCCGAGCTCGCCGCGGCCGCGGCCGTCAAGCACGCCCTCGACCCGGCCGGCATCCTCAACCCGGGCGTCCTCGACCCGGTCGGCGACCCTCCAAGCGACTACGGACAGTCAGTCGAACGGAAACCCGAGGTCGGGCGCCGTCAGCAGCGGTCGGTAGGCGATGCCGGCGGCCTCGGCCATCGCCGCGCACGTGCCGCCGCGATCGACGATGACGGTGATCAGCACCGGCTCGGCGCCGGCGGCCCGGACGACCTCGACGGCCTCCATCAGCGACGTCCCGCGCGTGACGGTGTCCTCGGTGATCACGACCCGGTCGCCGGCCTGCAGCACGCCGGCCAGCCGGCCGGTGACGCCGTGGTCCTTGGCCTCCTTGCGCACGCTGAAGCTGCGCAGCGCCCGTCCCCGGGTGGCGGCGATGGCGGCGACGCCGAAGGCGACCGGCGTCGGCGCCCATCGTCAGCCCGCCGATCGCCGTGGCGTCGTCGGGGATCACCGACAGGGCGGCGTCGGCGACGAGCGAGATGCCGTCGGGGCGGCAGGCGGTCTGCTTGGTGTCGAGGAACCAGGTGCTGCGCGCCCCCGACTTGAGCGTGAACTCGCCGCGCTTGAGGGAGTGCGCCAGGACGTGGTCGCGCAGCGTGGCGAACGGTTCGGGCAGCGGGCAGCTCCATCGGCATCGCGGTCGAACCTATCGGCCGCGTCCGCCGTAGCGTCCGGGCGATGTACCCGATCGAGCAACCTGCGCATCTTCACCGAGCCGCAGCAGGGCGCCACGTACGACGATCTCCTCGCCGTCGCCCCGCGGGCCGAGCAGCTCGGGTTCGGCGCCTTCTTCCGCAGCGACCACTACCTGGCGATGGGTCCGGCGCTCGAGGCCGGCGGCCTGCCCGGGCCGACCGACGCCTGGACGACGCTCGCCGGCCTCGCCCGCGACACGTCGACGATCCGCCTCGGCACGCTCGTGACGTCGGCGACGTTCCGCCTGCCCGGACCGCTGGCGATCACCGTCGCCGGCGTCGACCAGATGTCCGGCGGTCGCGTCGAGCTCGGCCTCGGCGCCGGCTGGTACGAGCGCGAGCACGAGGCCTACGCCATCCCGTTCCCGCCGCTCGGCGAGCGCTTCGACCGGCTCGAGGAGCAGCTCGCCGTCATCACCGGGCTGTGGGCGACGCCGGTCGGGCGAGCCGTTCGACTTCGACGGTCGGCACTACCGGGTCGTCGACTCGCCGGCGCTGCCCAAGCCGGTGCAGGACGGCGGCATGCCGATCATCGTCGGCGGCGGCGGGCCGACGCGCACGCCTGCGCTCGCCGCCCGCTTCGCCGCCGAGTACAACGCAGCCGTTCATGCCGGTCGAGCGGTTCGTCGAGCAGCGCGACGGGTGCGTCGCCGCGTGCGAGGCGATCGGGCGGGACCCGGCGACGCTGACGTGGTCGACGGCCGCCAGGTCGTGTGCGTCGGCGCCGACGACGCCGAGTTCGCCCGCCGGGCCGACGGCGATCGGCCGTGAGCCGGACGAGCTGCGCGAGAACGGCGTTCGCCGGCACGCCCGGACGAGGTCTTGGCCGACGCTGCAGCGCTGGTACGACGCCGGCGCGTCGCGCCTCTACCTCCAAGTGCTCGACCTCTCCGATCTCGATCATCTCGACGCCATCGCCGCGCTCGTGCGTGATCTCGGTGCGTGACACGCGCCTATGATCTGTCGCTATGGCAGTAAAGCGTGGCCGCAAGAGCCCGATGAGCGACGAACACAAAGCGGCCCTTGCCCAGGGCCGTGCAGAGAGCCGGGCCGTCGTGACTACCTCGACGCCCTGCGGGCGAACAAGCCAAAGCGGGGACGCAAGCGCACGCCGGATTCGATCAAGAAGCGCATCGCCGCGCATCGACGATCAGCTGACGACAGCCGATGCGCTCACCGAGCTCCTGCTGATCCAGGAGCGGCGCGATCTGAACCAGCGAGCTGGACACGATGGACACAGGCCGTCGACCTCGCGTCGGTCGAGGACGGCTTCGTCGCAGGTCGCCGCCAGCTACAGCGCCCGCCAGGGCATCTCCTACGCCTCGTGGCGGGAGGTCGGTGTGCCGGCGGCCACGCTGAAGCGCGCCGGCATCAGCCGCGGTCGGCCTGAGCTCGTCCAACGAGTGCGCGCCCACCCGGTCGAGGTGGCGCAGCGACCGCTCCAGGTCGAACGCCTCGTCGAGCGCGGCCTTGTCCAGTGTCACGTCGGGATCGGCCTCCAGCAAGCCGCGGAAATCGGTGCCTTCTCGCCACGCCGTCATGGCGTTGCGCTGCACGATCCGGTAGGCGTCGTCACGCTGTCGAGCCGGCGGCGACCAGCGCCAACAGCACGGGTTGGCTGAACACCAGCCCGTGGCTCGACCAGAGGTTCTGACGCATCCGCTCGGCGTCGACCTGCAGCCCCTGCAACAGTCGATCCAGGCGCAGTCGTCATGTAGTGCACGAGCAGTCGAGGAGTCGGGCAGGACGATGCGCTCGACGGATGAATGCGAGATGTCGCGCTCGTGCCACAGGGCGATGTCCTGCAGCCCGGCCAGCAGGTTGGAGCGCACGACGCGGGCCAGTCCGCTGATCGTCTCGGCGGAGATCGGGTTGCGCTTGTGGGGCATCGCCGACGAGCCCTTCTGGCCCGGCTTGAAGCCCTCGATGCACCTCCGCCACCTCGGTGCGCTGGAGGTGGCGGAGCTCGACGGCGACGAGTTCGCACGTCGCCGCGACCGACGCCAGGGCGCACAGCAGCTCGGCGTGGCGGTCCCTGGCGATCGACCTGCGTCGCCGGCACCGGACGCAGCCCGAGCCGCTCGCCGACGTGACGCTCGACGGCGGGGTCGACGTTGGAGTAGGTGCCGACGGCGCCGGACAGCTTGCAGACGGCGACGGACTCCCTCGCCGCCGCGAGCCGGGCACGGTCGCGCTCGAGCTGCAAGCGCCCACAGGGCGACCTTGGCGCCGAACGTCGTCGGCTCGGCGTGGATGCCGTGGGTGCGCCCGATCATCACGGTCCGCAGGTGCGCCCGGGCGAGCTCGACCATCGTCGTCACGCAGCGCGTCGGTCGCGGCGAGGACGACGTCGGCGGCGTCGCGCATCGCCCAGCACAGCGCCGTGTCGACGACGTCGGACGACGTCAGGCCGTAGTGGATCCACGAGCCGGCCGGCGGCGCCGATGCGCTCCTGCACGACGTCGACGAAGGCGGCGACGTCGTGGTCGGTGATCCGCTCGCGGTCGGCTGACGGCAGCGACGAAGGCGTCGTCGACGACCGGCGCCCGCTCCCGGCACGCCGCGGCGTCGGCGGCGGCGACGATGCCGAGTGCGGCGTGTGCCTCCGTCGCCAGCAGCTCGACCTCCAGCCAACGGCGTGAAGCGCGTCGTGTCGGCCCACACCGCCGCCATCTCCGGCGTCGAGTAGCGCTCGATCACGCCTGCCACAGCACGTAGTCGTCGCGCTCGGCGCCGACGCCGACGACGCGGACAGGGATGCCGACCTCTCGCTCGACGAGGGCGATCAGGGCTTGTGCCGGCGGCGGGGAGATCGCCGGCTCGCGGGCATCGCCGAGGCCGGTCCCCCAGCCGCCGAGCGTCTCGTACACCGGCTCGACCCGCGCCAGGAGGTCGGAGCGATCGGGGTAGTGCGGGAGCGGCCGACCATCGACGCGGTAGCCGGTGCACACCTTGACGGTGTCGAAGCCGTCGAGCACGTCGAGCTTGGTCAGCGCCAGCTCGGTCAGGCTGTTCAGGCGGGCGGCGTGGCGGAGCATCACGCAGTCGAGCCACCCGGCTCGCCGCCGCCGGCCGGTGACGGTGCCGAACTCGCGGCCGACGTCGACGAGGCGGTCGCCGTCGGCGTCGGTCAGCTCGGTCGGGAACGGCCCGGCGCCGACGCGGGTCGTGTAGGCCTTGGTGATCCCGACCACCCGGTCGATGTCCCGCGGCCCGAGGCCGGTGCCGGCGCACGCCCCGCCGGCGGTCGGGTTGGACGAGGTCACGTACGGATACGTGCCGTGGTCGAGGTCGAGGAAGGTCGCCTGGGCGCCCTCGAGCAGCAGGTGCTCGCCGACGGCGAGGGCCTCGTGCAGCAGCCCGACGGTGTCGGTGACGTAGGGAGCGAGGCGGGCGCCGAGGGCGGAGAAGCGCGTCGACGATGTCGTCGACGTCGAGCGGGTCGCCGCCGGCCGCCGTCAGCTCGCGGTTCTCGGCGACAGCCCTCGCCTTGACGTGGTCGGCGAAGGCGACCGGGTCGCCGACGTCGCCGGCGCGCAGCCCGACCCGGCGGGCCTTGTCGGCGTAGGCCGGGCCGATCCCCTTGAGCGTCGTGCCGATCTTGTCGTCGCCGCGCATCGCCTCGGCGATGGCGTCGTGCGCCTGGTGCCACGGGAAGATCAGGTGGGCGCGGCTGGACACCTGCAGGCGGGCGCAGGAGATCCCCCGCGACTCGAGCGTGTCGATCTCGTTGAACAGCGTCGGCAGGTCGACGACGACGCCGTTGCCGATGACCGGCACGACGTGGTCGTAGAGCACGCCGCTCGGGATCAGCTGCAGGGCGTAGCGCTCGCCGCCGACGACGACGGTGTGGCCGGCGTTGTGCCCGCCCTGGTAGCGCACGACGTAGCCGTGCTCCTTGGCCAGCAGATCGATGATCTTGGCCTTGCCCTCGTCTCCCCACTGCGCCCCGACGACGACGGTGACCGGCACGTGCGCCGACTGTACCTGCTGGGGTTCGGCTCGCTGCGAAGCTGCTCGCCCGCCTGGCAGCCGCGGCGATACCGTGCCCGACGTGGTGATGCGCCGCCTTCGCTGGGCCGACATGGACGAGTCGGCGCGTGCCGCGCTGTGCGCACGCGGGCTCGGCGACATCTTCGACCCAGAGCTGCGCGAGTCGATCGGCGCGCTGATCGACGACGTGCGGGAGCGCGGCGACGCCGCCGTGTGCGAGGCGCTGGCAGCGTTCGACGGGATCACCGTGCGGCCGGACGCAGTTGCGCGTCACGGCCGGCGAGATCGAGGCGGCGACGGTGTCCCCGGCCGTCGACGCCGCGCTCGACGATGCGATCGACCACTGCCGTGCGTTCAACGAGCAGCTGATGTCACGAGCCGTGGCGTGGAGCTTCGAACCCGAACCCGGGCTGCGCGTCGGGGAGAAGGTCGGGCCGATCGCCTCGGCCGGGCTGTTCGTCCCGTCCGGCAAGGCCAGCTACCCGAGCGTCGCCTACCAGCTCGGCGTCCCGGCCACCGTCGCCGGGGTCCCCGACATCGTCGCTCGTCGTCCCGCCGATCCCGGGCGGGGGCGGCGCCGTCGACCCGGCGGTGCTGGTGGTGTGCCGGAAGCTGGGCATCACCGACGTGTTCCGCGTCAACGGCCCGGCCGGTCTGGCGGCGCTGGCGTTCGGCACCGAGTCGATCCCGCGGGTGCGCAAGATCGTCGGCCCCGGCTCGCCCGCCGTGACGTGCGCCCAGGTCGAGCTGCAGCGGCACGGCGTGGTGACGATGATGGTCCTCGGGCCGACCGAGAGCCTGGTGATCGCCGACGGCTCGGCCGATCCGGTGCGGCTGGCGGCCGACCTGTTGATCGAGGCCGAGCACGGCACCGACTCGGCGGTGGTGCTCGTCACGACCTCCGCCGACCTCGCCGCGGCGACCGATGCCGAACTGACCCGCCAGCTCGCCGACCTGCCGGCCGTGCGCGCCGACGCCGCCCGGTCGTCGCTCGGCACCAATGGCGGCTGCGTCCTCGTCGACGACCTCGACACGGCCGCCGCCGTCGCCAACCGCTACGCCCCCGAGCACCTGCAGGTGGCCGTCGCCGACGACGAGGTCGACACCGTGATCGACGCGCTGGTGAACGCCGGCGAGATCCTCGTCGGCCAGCACACCCCGTTCAGCGCCGCCAACTTCGTCATCGGCTGTCCCGGCTCGCTGCCGACGTCTGGTTTCGCCGAGGTCTCCTCCGGGATCACCGTCGAGGCGTTCCTCAAGCGCACGGCGATCGCCCGTGCCGACGCGCGGCGCCTTGGCCCGCATGGGGCCGTCGATCGTCGCCCTCGCCGACCACGAGGGCTTCCCCGCCCACGCCGCAGCCATCCGTCGCCGCTCGGGCTGAGGACCCCGGCGCCGGCGTCAGCTCCGCAGCTCAGCGGCCAGGGCGCCGAGCCGGCGTTCACCCGCTGCGGTCTGGCCGCCGAGCTCGAGGAAGCGCTCCATGGCCGTCCGTGCCGACGGCTCGGCGAGCGTGGCGGCGAAGGCGTCGCCCTCGGCGAGCAGCTGCTCGGTGACGCCGGCCTCGGCGCGCAGCACACTGGCCTTGGCCGCGGCGACGGCGTGGGCCGGGAAGCGGGCGATGCGGTCGGCCAGGCGGTCGACGAAGACCGCCAGTTCGTCGGTCGGGAGCACGCGGTTGACCCAGCCCCACCGCTCCGCCGTTTCGGCGTCGATCTCGTCGCAACCGAGGATCACCTCGAGGGCGCGGCTGCGCCCGATGAGCCGCGGCAGGCGGGTCGTGCCGCTGCCGCCGGGGATGATCCCGAGGGCGACCTCCGGCTGGCTGAACACGGCCGACGGGCCGGCGAAGCGCATGTCGCAGCTCAGCGCCAACTCGCTCCCCCCGCCGCCGACGCGCCCTTCGATCACCGCGATCGTCGCCTTCGGCATCGTCCGCAGCCGCTCGCACATCGTGTGGAACACGTTGAGCTCCGTCGCCGGCGGCCGCGGGTCGGTCGGGAAGCTCAGGATGGCGGCGACGTCGAAGTGGGCGATGAACCACTCCGGGTTGGCCGAGCGCAGCACGACCACACGGACGTCGTCGTCCCCGGCCAGTCGCTCGACGGCGCTCGGCGAGCTCGAGGAACACGTCGACCGTCATCAGGTTGATCGGCGGGTGGTCGATCACCATCGTGGCGACGCCCTCGTGGGTGGACGTGATCATCCGCCGACCGTAGCCAGCCGAGTACGTGGTGCTGGTCAGGCCGGCATCACGTACTCGAGCGGCCGCACGTACTCGACCGGGTCAGGCGGTGACGGTCAGTTGGCCGTCGGTGACGTCGACGTGGAGGGTGCCGCCGTCCTGGACCTTGCCCTCGAGCAGGAGCACGGCGGCCTGGTCGCCGATCTCGCGCTGGATGATCCGCTTCAGCGGGCGGGCGCCGAACGCCGGGTCGAAGCCCTCGCGGGCGAGGTGCTCCATCGCCGCCGGCGTGACACGTCGAGCTCGATGCGCCGCTCGGCGAGGCGCCGGCGCCACCGCTCGAGCTGGATGTCGACGATCTTGGCCAGGTCGGCCTCGGTCAACGCCTTGAAGCGGATGATCTCGTCGATGCGGTTGACGAACTCCGGCTTGAACACGTCGAGCGGCTCGCCCGGCATGTTCGACGTCATGATCAGCACGACGTTGGTGAAGTCGACCGTGCGGCCCTGGCCGTCGGTGAGCCGGCCGTCGTCGAGCACCTGCAGCAACGTGTTGAACACGTCGGGGTGGGCCTTCTCGATCTCGTCGAGCAGCACGACCGAGTACGGACGCCGGCGCACGGCCTCGGTCAGCTGGCCGCCCTCGTCGTAGCCGATGTAGCCAGGAGGCGCCCCGATCAGGCGGGAGACGGAGAACTTCTCCATGTACTCGCCCATGTCGATGCGCACCATCGCCTGCTCGTCGTCGAACAGGAACTGCGCCAGCGCCCGGGCCAGCTCGGTCTTGCCGACACCGGTGGGCCCGAGGAACATGAACGACCCGATCGGCCGGTTGGGGTCGGACAGCCCGGCCCGGCTGCGGCGGATGGCGTTGGCCACGGCGGTGACGGCGTCGTCCTGGCCGACGACGCGCTCGTGGAGGTGCTCCTCGAGGTGGATCAGCTTGGCCGCCTCGGCCTCCATCAGCCGGCTCACCGGGACGCCCGTCCACTTCGACACGACCTCGGCGATGTCCTCGGCGTCGACCTCCTCCTTGAGCATCCGCTGCGCCGACTGCAGCTCGTCGAGGTGCGTCGTGGCCTCCTCGATGCGCCGTTCGAGCTCGGGGATGCGGCCGTAGCGGATCTCGGCGGCGACGTTGAGGTCGGCCTCTCGCTCCAGTTGCGTGCGCAACTGCTCGAGCTCCTCCTTCAGCGTGCGGATGGCGTCGATCGCCTCGCGCTCGGCCTCCCAGTGCTTCTTCATCTCCGCCGACTCGGCATTGAGGACCGCCAGCTCATCGACCAGCGCTCCGAGTCGGGTCTGCGGAAGCAGGGTCAGATTCCTTCTCCAGCGCCACCTGCTCGATCTCCAGTTGCAGGATGCGCCGCTCGACGACGTCGATCTCCGTCGGCATCGAGTCGATCTCGATGCGCAGCTTGCTCGCCGCCTCGTCGACGAGGTCGATCGCCTTGTCCGGCAGGAAGCGGTTGGTCAGGTAGCGGTTGGACAGCACGGCCGCGGCGACGAGCGCGGAGTCCTGGATGCGCACGCCGTGGTGCACCTCGTAGCGCTCCTTCAGGCCGCGCAGGATGCCGACCGTGTCCTCGACCGAGGGCTCGGCGACGTACACCTGCTGGAAGCGCCGCTCGAGCGCCGGGTCCTTCTCGACGCGCTTGCGGTACTCGTCGAGCGTGGTGGCACCGATCATGCGCAGCTCGCCGCGAGCGAGCATCGGCTTGATCATGTTCCCGGCGTCCATCGCCCCTTCGGCGGCGCCGGCGCCGACGATCGTGTGCAGCTCGTCGACGAACGTGATGATCTCGCCGGCGGCGTCGGTGATCTCCTTGAGCACGGCCTTCAGCCGCTCCTCGAACTCGCCGCGGTACTTCGAGCCGGCGATCATCGAGCTGATGTCGAGGGCGACGAGGCGCTTGCTCTTCAGACCCTCGGGCACGTCGCCGTCGGCGATGCGCCGGGCGAGACCCTCGACGATGGCCGTCTTGCCGACTCCGGGCTCGCCGATCAGCACGGGGTTGTTCTTCGTCCGCCTCGACAGCACCTGGATCACGCGGCGGATCTCGTCGTCGCGCCCGATGACCGGGTCGATCTTGCCCTCGCGCGCCCGGGCGGTGAGGTCCTGGCCGTAGCGCTCGAGCGCCTGGAACTGGTCCTCTGGGTTCTGCGACGTCACGCGGTGCGACCCGCGGACGTCCTGCAGCACCTGCAGCAGCTCCTCGGTGCCGACGCCGAGGCGGTCGTGCATCGCCAGGAGGAGGTGCTCGACGGACAGGAAGTCGTCGCGCAGGTCGGCCTGGACGCGCTGGGCGGCGTCGAACGTGGCGGTCAGCTCGCGGCCCATGCGCGGCTCGTCGCCGCCGTAGGCCTTGGGCAGCCTGGCGACGGCCTCGTCGGCCCGGTTGCGGATCATCAGCGGCGCCTGACCGAGCTTGGCGAGCACGGCGGGGACCACCGTGTCGTCCTGGCGGGTCAGCGCGGCGAGCAGGTGGTCGGGCGTCAGCTCCGGGTTGGCGTTGGCCTTGGCCTGGTCGATGGCGGCAGCCATCGCCTCCTGCGTCTTGAGCGTCCACTTCTTGGGGTCCAGCGCCATGGCTCCAGGATAGCTACGAGCAGGAAACTTGAGTCGTTCCGTATCAAGTCTGTCGACTGGTTTGCCGATGGCCGACCGCGTGTTACGGTTGGGTGACGGCCGGGCGGGCCCAACTCAGGAGACAGCGATGCCGACATCGATGACCCGCCGGCTCGGGGCGTACGGCGCCATCGCCGGGCTCGGCCTGCTGGCGCCGCAGTGCGCCCCGCAGTGCGCCCCGGCGCCGGCACCTGCCCCGGCACCCGCACCCGCACCGTCCTCGGTGCTGCAGCAGGTCGTCGACATCACCAACCAGCGGCGGGCCGAGAACGGCCTCGGCGCGCTGGCGGTCAGCGCCCAGCTCAACGCCGCCGCCCAGGCCCACTCCGCCGACCAGGCGGCGCGCGACACGATGAGCCACACCGGCAGCGACGGCTCCAACCCCGGCGACCGCATCGCCCGCGCCGGCTACCGGTTCTCGGCGTGGGCCGAGAACGTGGCGATGGGCTACCCCGACGCGGCGTCGGTCATGGACGGCTGGATGAACAGCCCCGGCCACCGGGCCAACATCCTCAGCGGCAACGTCACCGAGATCGGCGTCGGCCTCGCCAGCGCCCCGGACGGCTCCACCTACTGGACGATGGACCTCGGACGTCCCGGCTGACGTCCCGGCTGCTGACACCCCCTCGGTAGGGTCGGGGGGATGCCGAGTGTCCGCCCGCGCTGGCCCCCGCCTCGGGGCCGGGGCGAGCGACCGGTGCCGCCGCCACCGGTCGGCATCGTGGCGTCGTGGCGCGACGGCGCCCTGCACCTGTGGGGCTGGGACGGCGCCCATGCCGCACTCCCCAACCGCCTCCACCGCACGTTCGAGATGTGGCCGGCCAACCCGTTGCGCCACGGCCACCTCTCCTCGATCGACGTCCCGCTCCCGGGCGGCGACTCGATGCGCCCCTCGACCGTGCGCCTCCCCGCCGAGCGCGCCGCCCGCTGGCTCGGCAGCGATCCCGACCGCCCAGTCGCGCAGCGAGTCCGTGGCCTGGTTCGGCGCCGTCGCCCGCCTCGCCGCCAACACCGTCGGCGCAGGGTTGGTCGCCCCCGCGATCCGCGACGAACGCGAGATGACGGTCGCCCGCTGGGTGCCCGTCCCCGACGACACGGTCAGCGCCGCGCTCGACGGCCTCGCCGCGGCGATGCCTCCGGTCTGTGCACCGGCCGGCGGCGACGAGTCGGCGATCGAGATCCATGCCGCCCTCGTCGACGCCGTCGCCCGCACGCGCCTCGCCGACCGCGGCTGGCGCCCGGCGCTGCCGCCGTCGCGCTCGCCCGCCGTCGTCGCCGCCCGCTCGGCGTTCAACGCCCTCGCCGCACCCGACCCGGCGCTGCTCGGCAGCGCCCTCGCCCACCCCGACGAGCTGCACCGCCTGGCGACCCGCTTCGACCGCCACCGCCGCCGGCTGCGGGGCGAGCCGGTCGTCGTGCACCAGGTCCGGCTCGTGCTGCCCGACGATCTGCTCGACGACTGGGAGGTCCGGCTCGAGCTCGTCGACGAGCTCGACCCCGGCCGGTGGTGCACCGCCGACGACGTGTGGGACGGCACGCCGATCGCCGTCGACCTGGCCGGCGGCGACGACGGCATCGCCACGCTCTCCGGCGAGGTGCTGGCGCTGGCGCGCACCGTCGCCGAGTGCATCGACGTCGCCGCCGAGCTGCTCGTGGCGACCGAGCCGTCGTCGCTCCTCCTGACGGTCGAGGAGGTCGAGCGGTTCCTCGAACAGGCGCCGGCCGAGCTGGCCGCACGGCGACATCGCCCTGCTCGGGCCCGAGCGCCTCGTCCGCGCCGGCGTCGCCGTCCGTGGCAGCGCCACGCCGTCCGACGCCGCCGACCACGGCCGCCGCTTCGGGCGCGAGGCGATCGTCGACTGGCAGCTCGTCGTCGCCGACGACGACGGCCCGGCGGCGATCACCGAGGCCGAGCTCGCCCGCGCCGAGCGCGACGGGGCGACGCTGCTGCACACCGGCCACCGCTGGGTGCGCATCGACCCGGCGGCCATGCGCCGGGCGCGCGAGCGGCTCGACGAGCACCGCCGCGACCACGCCGTCGTCGACGCCGTCACGCTGCTGCGCCTCGCCGGCGACGGCGAGGTCGACGCAGGCGGCGCAGCCGCCAGGGCGCCGTCGTGGACCGACGAGCTGCTCGCCGGCCTCCCCGACGAGCGGCTCGGCGAGGAGCACGAGCCGTCGGGCTTCACCGGTGAGCTGCGGCCGTACCAGCGGCGCGGCCTCGGCTGGCTGCGCTTCCTCGAGCGCCTCGGGCTCGGCGGCTGCCTCGCCGACGACATGGGGTCTGGGCAAGACGGCCACGACGCTCGCCCACCTCCTCGACCGGCCAGGGCCGCACCTGGTGGTGTGCCCGCTCTCGGTCGTCCACGGCTGGGAGCACGAGTCGGCTCGCTTCACGCCGTCGCTGCGCGTGCTCGTCCACCACGGCGCCGAGCGCACGCGGCGATCTCGCCGGCGCCGACCTCGTGATCACGACGTACGGGCTGCTGCCCCGCGACCTCGACCACCTGATGGCCGTGCACTGGTCCACCGTCGTCGCCGACGAGGCGCAGACCGTCAAGAACCCGGCGACGCACGCGGCGAAGGCGCTGCGGGCGCTGACCGCCGACCAGAAGCTGGCCCTCACCGGCACCCCGGTCGAGAACCGCCTCGCCGACCTGTGGGCCATCCTCGACGCCGTCAACCCGGGGATGCTCGGCAGCCGCGAGCGCTTCCGCCACCGCTTCGCCAAGCCGATCGAGCGCGACGGCGACGGCGAGGCCGCCGCCCGCCTGCGCCGCATCACCCAACCGTTCGTGCTCCGGCGGTCCAAGGCCGACCGCCAGCTCGTCCCCGACCTGCCCGACAAGATCGAGCAGATCGCCTGGGCCGGGCTCACACGCGAGCAGGCGGTGCTGTACCAGCACGTCGTCGACCAGCTGCTCGCCGACGCCGCCGCCGCGACCGGCATGAAGCGGCGCGGGCTCGTGCTGGCCGCGCTCACCCGGCTCAAGCAGATCTGCAACCACCCCGCCCACGCCCTCGGCGACGGATCACGGTTGACGGGGCGCTCCGGCAAGCTGGCCCGCTTCGACGAGCTCGTCGACGAGTTGCTCGACGTCGGCGAGCGGGCACTCGTGTTCACCCAGTTCCGCCAGATGGGTGATCTGCTCGTCGGGCACATCGCCGAGCGCTTCGAGATGCGCGTGCCGTTCCTCCACGGCGGTGTGGCGAGGGGCCGGCGCGACCGGATGGTCGCCGACTTCCAGGCCGGGGCCGGACCGCCGCTGCTGCTGATCTCGTTGAAGGCGGGCGGCACCGGGCTCAACCTCACCGCGGCCAGCCAGGTGATCCACTACGACCGCTGGTGGAACCCGGCCGTCGAGGATCAAGCCACCGATCGCGCCTGGCGCATCGGGCAGGGGCGCACCGTCGTCGTCCACAAGCTGGTGTGCGAGGGCACGGTCGAGGAGCGCATCGCCGCCCTCATCGACCAGAAGCGGGCGCTGGCCGATGCCGTGGTCGGGACCGGCGAGGCGTGGCTGTCGGAGCTGTCGACCGCCGAGCTGCGCGAGCTCGTGCGCCTGGAGCACCCGTCGTGACGCGCCCTCGCCACGTCTACGGGGCCAACCCGCCCGGCCGCCTGCCGGCGGCGATGTTGCGCGCCCTGGCCGCCGAGCTGTCCGACCCGGGTCGCTTCTCTCGCGCCAAGGGCTACGCCCGCGACGGCGCCGTGGTCGACATCGACGTCGAGCCGGGCTGCGTGCGCGCCGAGGTGCAGGGATCGCGCTACGAGCCGTACGTCGCCGCGGTCCACGTCGCCCCGGCCGACGACGCGCAGAGCCTGCTCGGGTTGGTCCCCGATCGCGACGAGCTGATGGCCGAGTGCACGTGTCCCGACGACGCGTGGGGCGGGTTCTGCAAGCACGCCGTGGCGGCGTTGCTCGTGCTCGCCGACGAGGTGACGGCCGCACCCGAGGTGTTGACGACCTGGCGCTCCGGCGAACCGATCGAGGTGAGGGCGCCGGCGGACCCGCCGATCGACGTGCTCGCCGGGCTGCTGAGGCACCGGCGCCGCTGCCGGAGCTCCCGGCGGTGCCGTCACGACTCCCGGTGGCGATCGCCGCCGGCCGGCACGGCGACGAGGTCGCCGCCGTGCTGGCCGACGCCGCTCAGCGTGCTGCGGTCACGCTGAGGCGGCGTCGCCTCACGCCGCGTCCTGCAGGGGGTGTGGACCTGGGGAGGTGGTCCACGGGCGGGCGGGGGCGGACCCGGCGGCGGCGGGCGGCGTCGGCCATCAGACGCTGACGACGGTCGTCGGCGAACAGCATGGCGGTGTCGACGGAGATGAGGTGCATGCGTCGAACGTACGACCGATTGTGGACAGTTCAGGTCCTCGTTCTCTGGCATGCTCGTGAACATCGACACACCTGCTCGACTGCTCCGCCTCCTCGTCCTGTTCTCGTCGCGTTCCTCCTGGTCAGCGCAGGAACTGACGGGGCGGCTGGAGGTCACGCCGCGGACCCTGCGACGCGACGTCACGCGCCTGCGCGGGCTCGGCTACCCGATCGAGAGCACGACCGGTCGCTACGGCGGCTACGCCCTCGGCGCCGGCGGCCGCCTGCCGCCGCTGCTGCTCGACGACGACGAGGCGGTCGCCGTCTCGGTCGGCCTGCGCGAGCTCTCGCGGACCGCCGACCCGACGCTCGGCGAGGCGGCCGTCGCCGCCCTCACCAAGCTCGTCCAGGTGATGCCGAGCGCGCTGCGCGAGCGCGTCGACACGCTCGGCGAGGTGACCGTCCGCGTCGGCCGGCCCGCTCCGAGCGATCCGGACGACCCGCCGACCGACGTCACGGCGCTGATGGCGCTGGCTGTCGCCTGCCGGCGCCAGGAGCGACTGCGGTTCGACTACCGCGCCGGCGACGAGCGGACGAGCCGCCGCCACGTCGAGCCGCACCGCCTCGTGTCGATGCGCAACCGCTGGTACCTCGTGGCCTTCGA
Source organism: uncultured Acidimicrobiia bacterium (assembly GCA_963749315.1). Taxonomy (GTDB): domain Bacteria; phylum Actinomycetota; class Acidimicrobiia; order Acidimicrobiales; family Ilumatobacteraceae; genus JALZMG01. The sequence goes on along the minus strand of CAVVMS010000026.1, from coordinate 77,930 downwards.
CCTCGACCGCGACGACTGGCGCACGTTCCGCGTCGACCGCATCGGCCCCCTCGCTGCCGACAGGCGTCCGCTCCACGGAGCGGCCAGTGCCCGATGCCGCCGCCCTCGTCGCCGAGGGCGTCGCCGTCCGCGTCTACGAGACCCAGGCGCGGGTGCGCGTGGCGGTGCCACCGGCCACCGCGGCACGCGAGATCGCCCCGACGGTCGGTGTCATCGAGCCCGGCCCGCCCGACGCCGACGAGCACCGTCGTCGTGCTCGGCGGCGACCCGGACTGGATCGCCCGCTACCTGGCGAGCCTGCCGTTCGCGTTCGAGGTGCTCGGCCCCGACGAGGTCCGCGAGGAGGTCGCCGCCCTGGGCCGGCGCCTCCTCGAGCAGGTGCGAGACTCACGCCGCGGGACGACCACACGGGAGCGAACATGACGACCACCGATGGACCGGCCACCGATCGCGCACGGGTGCCGCGCGACCGCGAGCGCGACTACACCGAGGACCTGGCGGCGACGCGCCGGAAGTTCGCCGAGGAGCGATCCGGGACGACGCTGCAGCACGTCGGGCACTACTCGATCGACCCGGGCACGCTGCCCGGGAACATCGAGAACTTCATGGGCGTGGCACAGGTCCCGCTCGGGCCTCGCCGGCCCGATCCGCATCAACGGCGAGCACGCCCAGGGCGAGTTCTTCGTCCCCATGGCGACGACGGAGGGGACGCTGGTCGCCAGCTACAACCGCGGCATGCGCCTGCTCACCGAGAGCGGCGGTGTGCGCACCACCGTGCTCGACGAGTCGATGCAGCGATCACCCGTCTTCGTGTTCGACAACGCCCTCGAGGCGCGCCAGTTCGGTGAGTGGGTGCGCGACCACCTCGACGAGATCCGCGAGCGGGCGCAGTCGACGACCAGCGTCGGCAAGCTGACCGAGATCCGCCAGTACGGCATCGGCCCGATGCGCTACCTCCGCTTCAACTACACGACGGGCGACGCCGCCGGGCAGAACATGTGCGGCAAGGCGACGCTCGCCGCGTGCGAGTGGATCCAGCAGCAGTACGACGGGCGCCCCGAGTACATCCTCTCGGGCAACGTCGACACCGACAAGAAGCACTCGCAGATCAACATGATCGCCACGCGCGGCCGACGCGTCGTCGCCGAGGCGGTCGTCAAGAAGGACCTGTTGAAGAGCCTGATGGGCGTCGACAGCGAGACGCTGTTCTGGGCCAGGCAGATCTCCAACGCCGGGTCCTTCCTCGTCGGCGCCGCCAACAACGGCGCCCACGCGGCGAACGGCCTGGCGGCGATGTTCATCGCCACCGGCCAGGACGCGGCCAACGTGTCGGAGTCGCACGCCGGCGTCGCCTACACCCAGTTGCTGCCGAACGGCGACTACTACTGGTCGATCACGCTGCCGGCGCTCATCGTCGCCACCTACGGCGGCGGCACCGGGTTGGCGACCCAGCGCGAGTGCCTCGAGATGCTCGGTTGCTACGGCAAGGGCAAGGTCAAGAAGTTCGCCGAGATCTGCGCCGCCGTCGTGCTCGCCGGGGAGACGTCGCTGTCCAGCGCGATCATCGCCGGCGACTGGGTGTCGAGCCACGACCAGTACGGCCGCAACCGCCCGTAACGCTCGGGCTACGCCTGCCGAGCTCGCCGTCGCCGCGCGAGGCGCCGCTGGTCGGCGGGCTCCTGGATGAACTCGACGCCCTTGTCGGCGAGCTCCTTGTACGTGGCATGGCAGTCGTCGGTCGACAGACCATCACGCACACCTCGGTGACGGTCAGGTTGGCCACGCGGAGCAGGTCCTGGGTGCGCTCGATGATCGCGCCGCGTGATGGACGCTCATCGATGCGTCTCGACCTAGACTCCAGGAACAGCGTTGATGGACGACCTCGGCGCCGACAATCCGCGCCGCCGCTTCTCCCGGTACGATCCGGTGCCACGGATCCACTACGCCTGGGTCGTCTTCGCCACGGCGTTCGTGACGCTGCTCGGCGCCGCCGGCTTCCGCTCGACGCCGGGCATCCTCATCGACCCGCTGCGCGACGAGTTCGGCTGGGACCGGGCGACGGTCGGCATCGCCGTGAGCATCAACGTGCTGCTGTTCGGCTTCATCGGCCCGTTCGCCGCCGCCCTGCAGGCGCGCTACGGCCTGCGCCGCGTGACCGTCGTGGCGCTGACCGCGATCGCCCTCGGGGCGCTCGGCACCACGCGCATGACCGAGCCGTGGCAGCTGTTCCTGCTGTGGGGCGTCGTCGTCGGCATCGGCTCGGGCTGCATGGCGACCGTGTTCGCCTCGACGGTCGCCAGCCGGTGGTTCGTCGCCCGGCGCGGGCTGGTCACCGGCGCGCTGACGGCGGCGACGGCGAGCGGACAGCTCGTGTTCCTGCCGGTCCTGTCGCGGCTCGCCGAGGGCGTCGGTTGGCGCTGGGTCGGCGTCACGATCGCGGTCAGCGCGCTCGCCGTCATCCCCGATCGTCGTGCTCTTCCTCCGCGACCGCCCCGAGGACATGGGGCTCCTCCCGTACGGCGCGACCGAGCCGTCGCCCGACACCACGTCACCGCTCGCGACATCCGTCCGGTCGCCGCGGCCTTCTCGGCGCTCGGCGACGCCTGGCACAGCGGGACCTTCTGGCTGCTGTTCGGCAGCTTCTTCGTGTGCGGGCTGTCGACCAACGGGTTGATCCAGACGCACTTCGTCTCCGCCGCCCACGATCACCACTTCGGCGCGGCGACCGCCGCCGGCTACCTCGCGCTGATCGGCGTCTTCGACGTTGCCGGCACGATCGGATCGGGCTGGCTCACCGACCGCACCGATCCACGCCGGCTGCTCGTCGTCTACTACCTGTTGCGTGGGCTGAGCCTGCTGGTGATCGACCCGGCACTCGCCGCTGGAGGCGCCGGCCTGTTCGGGTTCATGGTCTTCTACGGCCTCGACTGGGTGGCGACCGTGCCGCCGACCGTGGCCCTATGCATCGAGCAGTTCGGCTCGCTGCGCGGGCCGCTCGTCTACGGCTGGGTGTTCGCCGGGCACCAGATGGGCGCGGCCGTCGCCGCATGGGGCGCCGGCGAGCTGCGCGACGTCACCGGCACCTACCGCCCGGCGTTCGTCGCCGCCGGCATCTGCTGCCTCATCGCCGCGGCCGGCGTGACACGGCATCCGCCGGGCGCCCGTGCCAGGCGTCGCCAGCCCCGCGTCACCTGATGCCGGGTTCGACTCCAGCCAGCGCTCGCTCACCGGAGGCGGATGACGTTGCCGGTCACGAGCCGGGCGCCGTCGGAGCACAGCCAGGCGATGACCTCGCCGACCTCGTCGCGGCGGCGACGTCGGTGGAACTCGCGGACGAGGCGACGAAGGCGCGGACCTCGTCGGTGACCCACCCGGTGTCGGTGACGGCGGGTGCACGATGTTGGCCGTGATGCCGAACGGCGCCAGCTCCGTCGACGCCGACATCGTGTAGTTCTCCAGCGCCGCCTTCGCCGCACCGTAGGAGACCTCCCCGGGGAAGCCCATCGGCCCGCCCGAGGTGAGCCCGACGATGCGCCCCCAGGCCGCGCCGCTGGCGATGTGCCGCCTCGCCAGCTCGGCGATCATCAGCGCGCCGGCGCGGGCATCGACGCCGAGGTTGCGATCGACGGTGGCCGGCGAGACGGCGACGGGCGGGTCGGGGACGAACGTGTCGGCGACCCAGCCGCTGGCGTTGTTGACGAGGACGGAGACCGGGCCGAAGCGGCGCTCGGCCTCGTCGAACAGTCGGCAGCCACACCGTCCGCGGTGAGGTCGGCCTCGACGGCGGCGCCACGTCCGGGCAGGCCATCGATGGCGGCGAGCACCTCGTCGGCATCCTGGGCGCGCTGACGGTCGTACTCGCTGTCGCCCGGGTCGGCGCGCAGGTAGGTGACGAGCACGTCGACGCCGTCGGCCGCCAGGGCGACGGCCGTCGCCGCGCCGATGCCGTGATTGGCGCCGGTGACGATGGCCACGCACGGTGTCGGGCGGGTCTGCATGCTCCCATTCGTACAAGGCGGGCGCGCACCCACCGAGCATCATGACGACATGGGGACTGCAGCCATCGTGCAAGCCGACGCCACGGGCACGATCACGGCATGGAACGACGGTGCCGAGACGTTGCTCGGTCACCGCGCGGCTGACGCCATCGGGCGCTCGCTCGACCTGATCGTCCCCGACGCCTACCGGGACGCGCACTGGTCGGCGTTCCGGCGGGCGATGGCGACCGGCGAGTGCCGCCTCGACCGGGCAGCGACCAACCTGCCGGTCGTCCACGCCGACGGCAGCGAGCGCACGCTCCCGGCGCGCTTCGTGTTCCTCACCGATGCCCGTGACCGGCCGGTCGGGGCGATGGCCATCTACGCCGAGCCGGCTGGCGGCGAGCAGGCGTGGGGTGAGATCCTGCCGCTGGAGCGACCGTGATCGAACGGCTGCGCCGGCGCCAGGAGTGGTGCTTGTTCGGCGCCCTCTTCCGCGCCGCGCCGTCGCAGTCGGTGGTCTGGTGGGCGGGTCTCGTCGTCCGCGGCGCGCTGCCGGCGTCGATCGCCGTCGCATCCGGGTGGCTGATCGCCGCGGTCACCGACGGCGAGCCGCTCACCGCCCCGCTCGTCGCCCTCGCTGCCGTGTTCGTCGCCGCCCAGGTCGTCGGCCCGCTGCACGAGGTCGTCGGCTCCAACCTCGGCGAGCGCACGGCGACGTCGCTCAACGACCGGCTGATGGCGGCGACCGTCGAGCCGCCCGGGGTCGCCCACCTCGAACGGGCCGACCTCACCGACGACCTGACGATGGCCCGCGACTTCGACCTCGGGATCACCGGGCCGCCGCTGTCGTACGCGATGAACTTCATCGCCGACGGCTTCGTCGGGCTGTTCACGGGCATCGCCTCGGCCATCGTGCTGGCCTGGTACGGCTGGTGGCAGGCGCTGCTGCTCGTGCTCGCCTGGTCGGCCACGCACTGGCTGCTGCGCGAGAGCGCGATCTGGCGCGACCGCCGCACGCCCGAGGTGCTGCACGCCGGGCGCCACGCCGAGTACGCCTACCGCATGGCGGTCGACCCGCCGGCGGCCAAGGAGGTGCGCCTGTTCGGCCTCTCCGACTGGGTGATCGAGCGCTTCACCACCCACCGTCGCCGCCTCTACGACCTGCAGTACGAGGCGACCCGTTTGCGCGAGAAGTCGGTGCTCGGGTGCCTGGCCGTCGTGCTCAGCGCCAACCTCGTCGTGTTCTGGTCGCTCGGCGACCGAGCCGCCGACGGCCGGCTGAGCCTGGCGGCGGCGATCGTCGCCCTGCAGGCGGCGGTCGGGGTCAGCGCGATCGCCTTCGGCGGGCTCAACTGGGCCCTCGACGGGGCTGCCGCGCCGGCTGCCGCCGTGGCCCGCCTCGAGGAGGTGATGCCGCCGGCGGGTGCGCTGGACTCCGGCACACTCGCCTCCGCCCGCCGCGGGGCACGGCCCGGAGATCCGCCTGCGCGACCTCTCCTTCGGCTATCCCGGGCGGGCCGCTCGTGCTCGACGGGCTCGACCTGACGATCCCTGCCGGCCGGTCGATGGCGATCGTCGGCCAGAACGGCGCCGGCAAGACGACGCTGGCGAAGCTGCTGTGCCGGCTCTACGACCCGGTCAGCGGTGCGGTCGAGATCGACGGTGTCGACGTGCGGCGGATCGACCTCGACGGCTGGCGCCAGCGCGTCACGGCGGTGTTCCAGGACTTCGTGCGCTTCGAGCTCCCGCTGCGCGAGAACGTCGCTCCCGGTGGCGGCTCCGACTCGGACGTGGAGGCGGCGCTGGTCGGCGCAGGCGCCGGCGAGCTCGGCGAGCTCGACACCGTGCTGGCCAAGGGCTACCCCGGCGGCACCGACCTGTCCGGCGGCCAGTGGCAGCGCGTGGCGCTCGCCAGGGCGCTGTGCGCCGTGCGCGCCGGGGCGGGTGTGGTGCTGCTCGACGAGCCGACCGCCCAGCTCGACGTGCGCGGCGAGGCGGAGATCTTCGGGCGCATCCTCGACGCCACGCGTGGACGCACGACGATCCTCATCTCCCACCGGTTCTCGACCGTGCGCCAGGCCGACCTGATCTGCGTGCTCGAGCACGGCGCCGTCGTCGAGGTCGGCACGCACGACGAGCTGATGGCAGCGCGCCGGGCGCTACCGCACGATGTTCGACCTCCAGGCATCGCGGTTCGTCGAGCTCGACGAGTCCGGGGAGGAGGTGGTCTATGAGTCGCTCGACTGAGAGCGATCTCCCCCGCGCCATCCCCGCCCTCTGGCGGACGTTCCAGTTCGGCTACCGCGCCGAGCCGCGCCTGCTGCTGGGTTCGCTCGCCACGACGCTGGTGATGATGCTGCCCGATGCGCTGCTGGCGCTGTGGTTCAAGCTGCTCACCGATGGTGTGATCGACGGCGACACGACAGCCATCAGGGTGGCTGCCATCGGCCTCGCCGTCTCGGCGGCGCTCACCTGGTACATCAACGTCGTCAACCAGCGGCTGCAGCGCCGCTTCCGCGATCGGCTGGCGATCGCCATCGAGGCGCACATCGCCCACCTGCAAGCGGCCGTGCCGACGATCGAGCACCAGGAGCGGCCGGACTACCTCGACCGCCTCGCCGTCCTGCGCAACCAGTCGTTCGCCCTCGACCACCTCTTCTCGTCCCTGCTCAGCAACATCGGCTGGATCTTCCGTCTCGTCATCACCGCCCTGTTGCTGGCGACGATCCACCCGGCCCTGGTGCTCCTCCTCGCCGCCGGCCTCCCGGCCGTGCTGACGTCGGTGTGGCGGCCCGGTGTCGAGCGTGCCGTCGAGGAGTCGGTGGCGGCCCACGACCGCCTCGCCCGCCACCTGTTCGTCGTCGGCACCACACCCGCACCGGCCAAGGAGGTGCGCGTCACGGGCATCGGGGCCGGGCTCCGCGCCCGGCGGATCGACGAGCGCGAGCAGTGGCTGGCCCCGATCGCCAGGGCCAGGGCGGTGTCGGCGTTCTGGTCGTCGCTGGCGTGGGCGCTGTTCGGCTTCGCCTACGCCGCCGGGATCGCCTGGGTGGCGCGGGGTCTCGATCGCAGCGTCGGCGACGTCGTGCTCGTCGTCGTCGCCGGCCAGCGCCTGTCGCAGTACATCGCCCAGACGGTCAGCGAGCTCGGCTTCCTGCGCGGCGTGTGGCTCGACTCGTCGCTGCGCCTGACGTGGCTGGAGGACTACGCCGCAGGGCTGGAACAGCGGGCGACGTCGCAGCCGCCCGATCGGCTGACGGAGGGCATCCGCTTCGAGCACGTGTCGTTCCGCTACCCCGGCAGCGAGCGGCTGGCGCTCGACGACGTCGATGTCACGCTCCCGGCCGGTGCCGTCGTCGCCATCGTCGGCGAGAACGGGGCGGGCAAGACGACCATGGTCAAGCTGCTCGCCGGGATGTACCGGCCGACGGCGGGGCGCGTCACGGTCGACGGCGTCGATCTGGCGACGATCTCCACGCCGGCGTGGAGAACGCGGTTGGCGGGGGCGTTCCAGGACTTCTTCCGCTTCGAGCTGCGCGCCAGTCACAGCGTCGGGGTCGGCGACGAGCCGCGGCTCGACGACGAGCCAGCCGTCGCCGATGCCGTCGGTCGCGCCGGCGCCGAGGACGTCGTCGAGCGCCTGCCGTCAGGCTTGGCGACGCAGCTCGGGCCGACGTGGGACGAGGGCGTCGAGGTGTCGTTCGGGCAGTGGCAGAAGCTGGCGTTGGCGCGCGGCTTCATGCGCGACGACCCGCTGGTGCTCGTGCTCGACGAGCCGACCGCGGCGCTCGACGCGGAGACCGAGCACGCCCTGTTCGAGCGCTACGCCGACGTGTCCCGCGAGGGCGGCCACGGTGGGCGGGTGACCGTGCTCGTGTCGCACCGCTTCTCCACCGTGCGCATGGCCGACCTGATCATCGTCCTCGACGGTGCCCGCGTGGTCGAGTCCGGCCGCCACGACGAGCTGATGGCGCGAGGCGGTCAGTACGCCGACCTCTTCGCCATCCAAGCCGGCGCCTACCGCTGAGCGATCAGTGATCGTCGAGCAGATCGGGGCGCCAACGGCGGACGGCGTCGCCGATCCGCCCGGCCCGCCAGTCGTCCTCGTAGTTGACCGGGGAGAAGACCAGGCGCTCTCGCCATGACTGCGCGTCGACACTCAGGATGACATCGCCACGTTTGCCTGGGCGCACGTCGAGCTTCGCCCACGGCGCCTTGTTCACGCCCACGGACATGCCCTCCGGCGAGAGCTTCAGGCGGAGGAACCACCACAGGAAGATGACCATGGCGACGAAGACGACCACCGTTCCGACGTCGAAGCCGCCGCTGAACAGGGCGACGATGGCGAACCCGACGGCCAGCACCAGGGCGAGCTTGCCGACGTAGACGGGATGCGGCGCGATGGCCACGGTGCGGTCGGACATCGCCCGGGAGGATAGGACCGTAGGCTCCGCGCCATGGCCGGGCCCGACGACGAGCTGCTCAACCGGGTCACGTGGAAGATCCCCAACGCCCTCGCCCTGGTCGGGTCGCGTGCCGGTGACGAGTGGAACGGGATGACGACGAGCTGGATCACGCAGCTGTCGATGGAGCCGGTGCTCGTCGGCGATCGGCGTCGACAACAGCGCCGTCACCCACCGACTGATCACGGCCGGTGGCTCGTTCAGCGTCAACCTGTGGTCGGCGGACGACACGCGGGTGTTCGTCAAGTTCTCCAAGCCGGCGGCGTTCGACGCCGAGGCGATGACGCTCAACGGTCGGGCCGTCCGCGACGGGACGACGGGCGCGCCGATCTTCGTCGACGCCATCGCCTGGCTCGACTGCGAGGTGCGCGCCGCCCACGACCTCGGCACGCACACGCTGTTCGTCGGTGAGGTCGTCGACGCCGCCATCGCCGACGACGAGGCGCGCGCCGCGGCGATGAGCGACACCCGCATGAAGTACGGCGGCGTCAAGAGACACGGGTGAGCGACTCCGCCCCTGGTGCTCGGCCCGCATGGCGTCACGGCGGCGGACGTCGTCGCCGTCGCCCGCAGTGGCCGGCAGGTCGAGCTCGGTGAGGAGGCTCGTGAGGTCGTCGAGCGCGGCGCCGCCGTGGTCGAACGGTTGGTGCACCAGCCCGAACCGGTCTACGGCGTGTCCACCGGGTTCGGCGCACTCGCCAACACGGTGATCCCGGCCGAACGCTCGGCCGAGCTGCAGACGGCCCTCATCCGCTCGCACGCCGCCGGACTCGGCCCGGAGATCGAGCGCGAGGCGATCCGGGCGATGATCCTGCTGCGCGCCCGCAGCCTGGCGATGGGCTACTCCGGCGCCCGCCAGGTCGTCATCGAGACGATGCTCGCCGTGCTCAATGCAGGCATCACGCCGGTCGTGCGCGAGCACGGCTCGCTCGGCGCCAGCGGCGACCTCGCTCCCCTCGCCTCGGCGGCGCTCGTGCTGCTCGGCGAGGGCGAGGCTCGGCTGGCCGACGGCACGTCGGTCGACGGGAGGACCGCACTCGCCAGTGCCGGCGTCGAGCCAGTGACGCTGCGCGCCAAGGAAGGGCTGGCGCTGATCAACGGCACCGACGGCATGCTCGGCATGCTCGTCCTCGCCCTGGCCGACCTCGACGTGCTGCTGCGGACCGCCGACGTCGCCGCGGCGATGTCGACCGAGGCGCTGCTCGGCACCGATCGCGCCTTCGCCGAGGATCTCGTGGCGATGCGCCCGCAGGTCGGCCAGGCGGTCAGCGCGGCCAACCTGCGCGCCCTGCTCGAGGGCTCGCCGCTCGTCGCCAGCCACCGCTACGGCGACGACCGGGTGCAGGACGCCTACTCGCTGCGCTGCACGCCGCAGGTCCACGGCGCCGCCCGCGACACGGTCGAGCACGCCAGGGCGGTCGCCGACCGTGAGCTGGTGTCGTTCATCGACAACCCGGTCGTGCTGCCCGACGGTCGCGTGGAGTCGTGTGGGAACTTCCACGGCGCACCGGTCGCCGCCGTCGCCGACTTCCTCGCCATCTCCGTCGCCGACGTCGGGGCGATCAGCGAGCGGCGCACCGATCGACTGCTCGATCGTGCCCGGTCGCACGGCCTGCCGCCGTTCCTGTCACCGGACGCCGGCGTCAACTCGGGCCTGATGATCGGTCACTACACGCAGGCGGCGATGGTCGCCGAGAACCGCCGGCTCGCCGTGCCGGCGAGCACCGACACGCTGCCGACCAGCGCGATGCAGGAGGACCACGTGTCACTCGGGTGGTCGTCGGCGCGCAAGCTGCGCGTGGCCGTCGCCAACCTGACGCGCATCCTCGCCGTCGAGCTCGTCGCCGGCACATGGGGCCTGCACCTGCGCCGGCCGCTCCAGCCGGCCACGGCCACCGGTGCGGTCGCCGCCGCTGTCGCCGCCGTCGCCGGCGATCCCGGCCCCGACCAGTGGCTGTCGCCCCGATTGGCTGCCGTCGAGCGGCTGGTCGCCGACGGCTCGATCGTCGCCGCGGCCGGCGTGGCCCTGCGCTGACTCAGCCCTTCGGTTCACGCGGCAGGCCGAGGAGGCGCTCGCCGATGATGGTCCGCTGGATCTGGCTGGTGCCGCCGGCGATGCGGCCGCCGGGCGCAGCGAGGACTCCGGCCGCATCAGCTCCGTCGAGCATCGCCGTCGCGCCCGCCGTGTCGGCGCGCAGCGTCGGCCACGTCGAACATCATCTCGGTGATCCCGAGCTTGAGCAGCGAGCCCGACGCCCCGCGCTGGGCGAGCGACCGGTAGGCGGTCCCGGCTGCAACGAGCGACGCCAGCCGCTGCCTCGCCGGCGCGTCGAGACGCCGCTCGGCGCCGAGCGAGCTGAACTGCGCCAGCCGCCGCTCGAGCGAGATCACCGCGGTCCCGATGTGCCCGCGCTCGTTCGTCAGCACGCTCATCCCGACGCCCCACCCGCCGTGCAGCGGCCCGAGCAGCAGGTCGGCCGGCAGCGACACGTCGGTGAAGAACACCTCGTCGAACTCGGCCGAGCCGGTCATCTGGCGCAGCGGGCGCACCTCGATGCCGGGCAGGTCCATCGGGCAGAGGAAGAACGAGATCCCGTCGTGCTTGCGGGCGTCTGGGTCGGTCCGCGCCATCAGGATGCCCCAGTTGCTGACCCGCCCGCCGGAGCACCACACCTTCTGACCGTTGACCACGAACCGCTCGCCGTCCCGCTCGGCCCGCGTCGACAGCGATCCGAGGTCGCTGCCGGCGCCGGGCTCGGAGAACAGCTGGCACCACACGTGCTGCGCATCGAGTGTGGCGCGCAGGTGCTGCGTCCTGCTGGGCGGGCGTGCCGTAGCCGAGGATGGCCCCGCCGGCGAGCACCAGGCCGACCATGTTGAGCACGGGCGGCACACCGGCGCGGGCGCACTCGACCAGCCACGCCGCCTGGTGCTCGTGGCTCAACCCCCGCCCGCCGTGCTCGACCGGCCAGTGGATCCCGGCATAGCCCGCCTCGTGCAGCCGCCGCTGCCACGCCACGCCGGCATCGATCAGCTCGGGCGGGCAGATCGCGCCGTAGTCGGGTGGCGCGGCGTCACGGTTGGCCTCGAGCCACCGGCGCGCACCGTCGCTGAACTCGTCGACAGTCGGTCCGTCGGTCACCGGGCGAGCATGGCAGCCGCGTGTGGAACAGTGACGACATGAGCGCTGGCGCACGACCCGTCCGGGCACCACGCGGCACCGAGCTGAGCTGCCGGGGATGGCCGCAGGAGGCTGCGTTCCGGATGCTCCAGAACAACCTCGATCCTGACGTCGCCGAGCGCCCCGACGACCTCGTCGTCTACGGCGGGACCGGCCGCGCCGCCCGCTCGTGGGAGGCGTTCGACGCGATGTGCCGGACGCTGCGCACGCTCGACGACGACGAGACGATGCTCGTGCAGTCGGGCAAGCCGGTCGGCGTGTTCCGCACCCACGAGTGGGCCCCGCGGGTGCTGATCGCCAACTCGCACCTCGTGCCCAACTGGGCGACGTGGACGGAGTTCCGCCGCCTCGAGGACCTCGGCCTGACGATGTACGGGCAGATGACGGCCGGGTCGTGGATCTACATCGGCACCCAGGGGATCCTCCAGGGCACCTACGAGTGCTTCGCCGAGATCGCCCGCCGGCGCTTCGGTGGCTCGCTCGCCGGGACGATCACCCTCACCGCCGGTCTCGGTGGCATGGGTGGTGCGCAGCCGCTGGCGATCACGATGAACGACGGCGTCGCCCTGTGCGTCGAGGTCGACGCCGCCCGCGCCCAGCGGCGCATCGAGACGCGCTACCTCGACGAGATCGCCGACGACCTCGACGACGCCGTGCGCCGCTGCACCGCGCGCGCGACGAGCGGCGGCCGCTGTCCGTCGGCGTCGTCGGCAACGCCGCCGAGGTGCTGCCGAGACTGCTCGAAGCCGGCTTCCCCGCCGACATCGTCACGGACCAGACGAGCGCCCACGACCCGCTGTCGTACGTTCCCGTCGACGTCACGCCGGAAGCCGCGGCCGAGATGGCGCGCACCGACCCGGAGGTGCTCGTGCAGGCGGGCACGCGAGTCGATGGCGACGCACTGCGCGGCGATGGTCGGGTTCCTCGACGCCGGCGCCGAGGTGTTCGACTACGGCAACAGCCTGCGCGCCGAGGCCGAGCTCGGCGGCTTCGACCGGGCGTTCGCCTACCCCGGCTTCCTCCCGGCCTACATCCGCCCGCTGTTCTGCGAGGGCAAGGGCCCGTTCCGCTGGGTCGCCCTGTCGGGCGAGCCGGCGGACATCGCCGCCACCGACCGCGCCGTGCTGGAGGAGTTCCCCGACGACGAGGCGCTGGCCCGATGGATCCACCTCGCCGGCGAGCGTGTCGCCTTCCAGGGCCTGCCGGCACGGATCTGCTGGCTGGGCTACGGAGAACGAGCGCGCCTCGGCGCCCGCTTCAACGAGATGGTCCGCCGTGGCGACGTCGCCGCCCCGATCGTCATCGGCCGCGACCACCTCGACTCGGGCTCGGTCGCCTCGCCGTACCGCGAGACCGAGGCGATGGCCGACGGCTCCGACGCCATCGCCGACTGGCCGCTGCTCAACGCCCTCGTCAACACCGCGTCGGGCGCGTCGTGGGTGTCGTTGCACCACGGCGGCGGCGTCGGCATCGGCCGTTCGATCCACGCCGGGATGGTCGCCGTCGCCGACGGCACCGACCTCGCCGCGGCGAAGCTGGAGCGGGTGCTGACGACCGACCCGGGCATGGGCGTGATCCGCCACGCCGACGCCGGCTACGACCTCGCCGTCGAGGTCGCCCACGAGCGAGGCGTCCGCCTGCCGATGACGGAGACTGCGTGATCGTCGAGGCGCGACTTCGACCGCGACGGCGCCGTCTGCGTGCGCGGCGCGATCACCGACGAGTACGTCGAGCTCGCCCGCGAGGCGATCGACGCCAACCTCGCCGACCTCTCACCGCTCGCCAAGCGGGCGAGCAGCGACGACGACGGCGCGTTCGTCGAGGACTTCTGCAACTGGCGACGGCTGCCGGCGATCGAGCGCTTCGCCCGTGAGTCCGGCGCCGCCGCCATCGCCGCACGGCTGATGGGCGCCCGGACCGTCCGGCTGTACCACGACCACGTGCTGGTGAAGGAGCCGGGGACGCGCCAGCGCACGCCGTGGCACCAGGACCAGCCGTACTACAACATCGACGGCCGGCAGAACGCCAGCATGTGGTTCCCCGTCGATCCTGTCTCGCTGGAGTCGACCCTGCAGTTCGTCGCCGGCTCGCACCGCGGCGAGTGGTACATGCCGCGGTCGTTCCTCGACGACCAGGCCAAGTGGTTCCCCGACGGCACGCTCGCCGAGCTGCCCGACGTCGACGGCGGCGACTTCCGCGTCATCGGCTGGGAGCTCGAGCCGGGCGACGCCGTGTTCTTCCACATGCTGACCCTGCACGCCGCCGGCGGCGTGCCCGGCACGGCTCGCCGGCGTGTGCTGTCGCTGCGCTTCCTCGGCGACGACATCGTCCACGCGCCGCGCCCGTGGACGACGTCGCCACCGTTTCCTGGCCTCGCCGACGAGCTGCCTGCCGGCGCGCCGATGGAGCACCCGCTGTTCCCCGTCCTGTGGCCCGTGGCGACGTGACCATCAGGAAGATCGCCACGGTCGGTCATCCGGTGTTGCGCCAGCGCGCCCGCGAGGTGACGCCCGACGAGCTGAAGGGCGAGGAGATCCAGCGTCTGATCGACGACCTCATCGACACGATGCGCGACGCCAACGGCGCCGGCATCGCCGCCAACCAGGTCCACGAGCCGGTGCGCGTCGCCGTCATCGAGGTCGACCACAACCCGCGCTACCCGTACAAGCCGCCGATCCCGCTCACGGTCGTCGTCAACCCGGTGATCGAGCCGCTCGACGACGAGCTCGTCGAGATCAACGAGGGCTGCCTGTCCGTGCCGAACCTGCGCGGCAACGTGATGCGCCACGTGAACATCCGTGTGCGCTGGCTCGACCGCGACGGCACCGAGCACGACGAGGTCAAGCGCGGCCTGACCGCCGGGACGTTCCAGCACGAGTGCGACCACCTCGACGGCAAGCTGTTCCTCGACCGGGTGGCCGACACGACGACGCTGACGACCTGGGAGCAGTTCGAGCGCCACCACCGCGAGGCGTTCGTCACCCGCATCACCGAGTTCGTCAACCGGGTCGGGTCGTGATGGAGCACCGCCCGTTCGCCGGCATCGAGGTCCCCGTCGTCGGGATGGGCACGTCGAAGACGTTCGACGTCGCCGAGGTCGACGACGTCCGCCAGCACGTCACCGACACGGCGCTCGACGACGGTGCCACGTTCGTCGACTCGTCGCCGATGTACGGGCACGCCGAGCGCATCCTCGGCGCCACGCTCGGCCGACGTCGCGGCGAGGCGATCGTGGCGACGAAGGTGTGGACACCCGACGACGACGAGGCCGAGCGCCAGATCGACGCCTCGCTGCGCTTCTTCGGCGGGCACATCGAGGTCCTGCAGGTGCACAACCTCGTCGGGTGGCGCACGCGCCTCGACCAGATCGAGGCCCGCCGCGATCGTGGCGAGGTCGACATCGTCGCCGCGACCCACTGGCAGGCGTCGGCGTTCGACGAGCTGGAGACGGTGATGCGCACCGGCCGGGTCGGCGCCGTGCAGGTCCCGTACAACCCACGCGAGCGGGAGGTCGAGCGGCGCATCCTGCCGCTGGCCGCCGAGCTCGGGATCGGGGTGATCCTGATGCGCCCGTTCGCCGCCGGCGGGCTGGTCGGGCGCAGCCCGAGCAGACGCCGAGCTCGCCCCGCTCGCCGAGTTCGGCGTGTCGACGTGGCCGCAGGTGCTGCTCAAGTACGGCCTCAGCCACCCGGCGACGAGCGTGTCGATCCCCGCCACGACGAGCCCCGAGCGGATGGCGGAGAACGCCGCCGCCGGCGCCGGCCCCGTGGTTCGGCCCCGACGAGAAGGCGCTGGTCGAGCGCCTGGCGTCGTGAATCAGGGCGCGATTCGTCTCTGGGCGCGTTCCGTCTCGGAATCCGAAACAGATCGCGCCCAGTTCGGGCGCTACACCGCGACGGTCCCCGTGTCCGGACGCGGCGGATGAGGCAGTACGGCAGGCCGGCCGGGTCGCGGAGCGTCGTCCACCACTCGTGGTCGGCTTCGACCGTCGCCCCGAGTGCTTCGTGGTCGGCGGCGCTCGCCTCGACGTCGTCGCACGCGATGTCGAGGTGGGCCGCGACGGGGCCGTCCCCGAGGCGCTGGAACAGGATCCGTGTCGCGATCGGTTCGGGGCGGGCGAGGTAGGAGTACTCGGGCAGCATGGCCGGCCGGTGCTCCCACCCCGTGAGCGCCGCCCAGAACGCACATTCGCGTTCGTGGTCCGCAGGTGGGATGTCGATGCACACCTGATCGACCTGCGTTCTCGGCCCGCCGCCGACCGACACCGGCGCCGGTCGGACTGCCTCGCCTCGGTGGTGCACGGCGCAGAACAGCAGGCCCGCCGGCGAGCGCAGCACGACGACGTCGTCCAGCCGCTGCTCGACCGTGGCGCCGAGGCGCTCGGCGACGTCGGCGAGCGCGGCGATGTCGTCGGTGTGCAGGTCGAGGTGGCTACCGCCCGGCCCGGTGGCAACCCGTTGCATCCGCAAGTAGGCGTCGCCGTCGGGGAGGGACCAGGGTGGCGAACTCGCCGCGTTCACCCCGGGCCGCCGACAGTGTCGAGCCCGTCACCGCCGCCCAGAAGGCGGCCGTGGCATCGAACGAGGACGCCGGCCGGTCGAGGAACGTGGTGACCCAGCGGACCGTCATCGCGCCAGCGTAAGAACCGGCGATGCGATGATCGCGACGTGTTCGCCGAGTACCACTGCGAGCTTGCGTGGCTCGGGGGCGAGCGAGCCGAGCGCGACGTGCTCGTGACGGTCGACGGCGACCGCATCGCCACGGTCGAGGCGGGTGCCGCGCCGGGCGACGCGACTCGCCTCGCCGGGCTGACGGTGCCCGGCTTCGCCAACGCCCACAGCCACGCCTTCCATCGCGCGCTGCGTGGGCGCACGCACACCGGCACCGGATCGTTCTGGACGTGGCGTGAGCAGATGTACGCCGTTGCCGCAGGCCTCGACCCCGACTCGTACTTCCGCTTGGCGCGGGCGACCTATGCCGAGATGGTGCTGGCCGGGATCAGCGTCGTCGGCGAGTTCCACTACCTCCACCATCAGCCGGGCGGGGCGCGGTACGACTCGCCGAACGCGATGGGCGAGGCGCTGATCGCCGCGGCCGGCGAGGCCGGGCTGCGCATCACTCTGCTCGACACGTGCTACCTGCGCGGGGGGCCCGGCATCGAGCTCGACGACACGCAGCGGCGGTTCTCCGACGGCGACGTCGAGGCATGGGCGGCGCGGGTGGACGAGCTCGGCGACGCCGACGATGTGCGGATCGGCGCGGCCATCCACTCGGTGCGCGCGGTGGACCGGCCGTCGGTCGCCGCGGTGGCACGCTGGGCCGAGCGAGCGCAGGTGTGTGCTGCACGCCCACGTGTCAGAGCAGCCGGCCGAGAACGAGTGGTGCGCGGCCGAGCACGGGCGGACACCGACCGAGCTGCTCGCCGACGCCGGCGCGCTCGACCAGCCCTTCACGGCCGTCCACGCGGTGTACGTCACCGGGCGCGATGTCGGCCTGCTCGGTGGGCACCACTGCTGGTGCTGCCTCTGCCCGACCACCGAGCGCGACCTCGCCGACGGCATCGCCTCGGCGTCGCTCCTGCGCGCGGCGGGTGCGGACGTCACCCTCGGCAGCGACTCGCACGCCGTCATCGACATCCTGGAGGAGGCCCGCGCCGTCGAGCTCGACGAGCGGTTGGCGTCCGGCACACGAGGGCACCACGACGCCGCCTCGCTGCTGGCGATGGCGACGGCGAACGGGCACGCCAGCCTCGGTTGGCCCGAGGCGGGGCGCGTCGCGCCCGGCGCGCCCGCCGACCTGACGACGATCCGCCTCGACTCCGTGCGCACGGCTGGTGCCAGCGCCGACACGGCGGTCGCCACCGTCGTGTTCGCGGCGACGGCAGCCGACGTCCACCACGTCGTGGTCGGCGGGCGCGTCGTGGTCGCTGACGGTCGCCACGCGACCATCGACGTCGAGGCCGAGCTGGCGGCGGTGCTCTCCCGATGAGCACGGCGATCGACGGGATCGGGCTGCTCGTCACCAACACCGAGCAGGACGAGCTGGTCGATGCCCATGTCGTGATCGAGGGCGGCTCGGTCGTGGCGGTCGGTCACGGCGCGGCACCACCGTGCGACGAGCGCGTCGACGTCGAGGGTCGTTGCGTGATCCCCGGCTTCGTCGACAGCCACACCCACCTCGTGTTCGCCGGTGACCGCAGCGCCGAGTTCGCCGCCCGCATGGCGGGCACGCCCTACGAGGCCGGCGGCATCAACGTCACGATCGAGGCGACGCGCGTCGCCGGCGACGACGAGCTGCGGCGGGCGGCCGATCTCCGGCTGGGCGAGGCCCGCCGGGCTGGGATCACGACGATCGAGATCAAGACCGGCTACGGCGCCACCGTCAGCGACGAGGCCAGGCTGGCCCGGCTCGCCGGTGAGCTGACGACCGAGACGACGTTCCTCGGTGCCCATGTGGTCCCGCCTGGCTGGCACGCAGATGACTACGTCGAGCTGGTGTGCGGGGAGATGCTCGACGCCTGTCTGCCGCACGTCCGCTGGATCGACGCCTTCTGCGAGCGTGGCGCGTTCGACGCCGACCAGTGCCGGCAGGTGCTGCTCGCCGGGCGCGCCGCCGGGCTCGGGCTGCGCCTCCACGCCAACCAGCTCGGCCCAGGGCCGGGCGTGCAGCTCGCGGTCGAGCTGGGCTGCGCGTCGGCCGACCATTGCACCTACCTGTCCGACGACGACGTCGAGGCGCTTGCCACGAGCGGCACCGTGGCGACGTTCCTCCCGGCGACCGACTTCTCGACGCGCCAGCCGTACCCCGACGCCCGCCGCGTCATCGACGCCGGGGCGACCGTCGCCCTGGCGACGAACTGCAACCCGGGATCGAGCTACACGACGTCGATGTCGTTCGTCATCGCCCTCGCCGTGCGCGACCTCAACATGACGCCGGCCGAGGCGCTGCGCGCGGCCACCCTCGGCGGTGCGCGCGCGCTGCGGCGCGAGGACGTCGGCTGGCTCGGCCCAGGATCACGCGCCGACCTCGTCGTCCTCGACGCCCCCGCCTACACCCACCTCGTCTACCGCCCCGGCGTCCCCCTGATCCACCGCGTGTTCCATCCGAGTGTTTGAGGCGATCCGAGTGTCTGGTGTGCGGCGTCCGCACATCCAGCACTCGGATGCACGCAACACTCGGATGGATCAGTCGCGGTCCCCGAAGACGTTGAGGGGTTGGCGGATGGGGACGAGGCTGGCGGAGTCGCGGGCCTTGCGGGCTTCGTCGAGCTGCTGGCGGAGGCGCTGGTTCTCCGCCTCCAGCTGCATCACGCGGCGGATGCCCTCGAGGTTCATCCCGTCGGCGGCGAGCTCGGCGATGCGCCGCAGTGTCTCGATGTCCTCATCGCTGTAGCGCCGGTTGCCGCCCTGCGTGCGCGCCGGACGGACCAGGCCGCGCCGCTCGTAGATGCGCAGCGTCTGGGGGTGCATGCCGGCGAGCTCGGCGGCGACGGAGATCACGTAGACGGCTTGGGTGCGACGGCGGATCATGTCGCCGGCTCCTTGGTGCTCGCCGCGGCGAGCTGCTCGATCGCCGAGCGCTGGGCCTCCGACAGTTGCGTCGGGACGACGACGTCGACGGTGACGATCAGGTCACCCGTGCCCTTCCTGCCGGCGATCCCACGCCCGCGCACGCGATGGCGGCTACCCGGCTGCGTGCCGGGCTTGATCCGCAACGTGACCGGGGGCCCGTCGAGCGTCGGGACCGACACCTCGGCCCCGAGCGCGGCGTCGGCGAAGCTCGACCGGGACGCGCACGGTGAGATCGTTGCCGTTGCGGCCGAACAGCGGATGCGGGGCGACGTGGACCTCGACGAGCAAGTCCCCCGGCGGGCCGCCGTTGCGGCCGGGCGCGCCGCGGCCCTTGAGGCGGATCGTCTGCCCGTCGGACACGCCGGCCGGGATGCGCGCCTGCACCTCACGCGCCCGCTTCTCGATCCCGCTGCCGCGACACGTCGGGCAGGGGTCCTCGATCACCGTCCCCGCCCCGGCGCACCGCCGGCACGGGGTGGAGAACGAGAACAGGCCTTGGTTGTCGTCGATCACCCCGCGCCCGCCGCACTGCGGGCACAGCTTGGGCGTCGTGCCCGGCCGGGCGCCGGAGCCGTGGCACGTCGAGCACTGTGCGTCGCTCGTCAGGTGCAGCGTGGTCGACATCCCCCGTGCAGCGTCGACGAAGTCGAGCGTCAGCTCGGCGTTGACGTCGGCGCCGCGCCGCGGTCCGACGCCGGAGCTGGCGCCTCCGCCGCCGCGCCCACCCATGCGACCGAACATCTGGCCGAGGATGTCGCCGAGACCGCTGGCGTTGGCGTCGTCCATGTTGAACGAGAACCCGCCGGGACCGCCACCGCCCACCGGGCCGAGCCGGCGGACCTCGTCGTACTCCGACCGCTTGGCCTCGTCGCCGAGCACGTCGTAGGCGGCGGAGACGGCCTTGAAGCGCTCCTCCGCCTCGGCGTTGCCGGGGTTCTTGTCGGGGTGCAGCTCGCGCGCCAGCTTGCGGTAGGCCTTGGTGATCTCCTTCGCCGTCGCCGTCTCGGAGACCCCCAGCGTCTTGTAGTAGTCCTTCTCGAACCACTCACGTTGGGCGGCCATGTGGGTTCCCCTCAGTCCCGGGTACGCACCATCGCCGGGCGCAGCGTGCGCCCGTTCCAGGTGTAGCCGCTGCGCAGCACCTCGGCCACCACGACGTCGCCGCCCTCGCCCTGCTCGTGGGCGACGGCGTCGGCGACGTTCGGGTCGAACGGCTTGTCCTGCAGGTCGAGCGTCTCCAGGCCCTGCTTGCGCAGCTCGCTGAGCAGCACGTTGAGCAGCGGCCCGACCTCGTCGGGATGCCGGAGGTACGCCGCCTCGGTGGCATCGAGCACCGGCAGCAATGCCTCGGCGAGTCGCGACGAGGCCCGCTCGGCCTCGTCGCGGATCTGCGCCTGCACCCGCTTGCGATAGTTCTCGAAGTCCGCCTGCACCCGCTGGGCCAGGTCGCGATACGAGTCGCGCTGCTCGGCGAGCTCGACGATCTCCGTCGCCACCTGCGTCGGCGAGCTCCTCTGTGTCGGGCTCGGCAGCTGTGTCCGTGTCGATGGCGGGCTCGTCGGTCGCGTCGCTCACTCCTCGCGCCGCGTGCGCCTCGTCGCTGGCGCTTCCCTCGGCGCCGTCACCCTCGTTTGCGACGGTCACGATGCCGCCTTGTCCTCGCCCTCGTCGACGATCTCCGCATCTACGATCTCGTCGTCGGCGGGCGCGTCCGAGTCGTCTGCCCCGACGCCGACGTGCCGGCGGCGTTGGCGTCGCGCGACGCCGCTTCGTAGAGCTTCTGGCTGAACGCCTGGCTCGCCGACATCAACGTCTCGCTCGCCGACTTGATGGCCGCGGTGTCGTTGCCCTCGAGCGCCTTCTTCAGGTCGGCGAGCGGCCCCTCGACCGCCGCCTTCTCCTCGGTGGGCACGTTGTCGCCCTGCTCGCGCAGCACCTTCTCGGTCTGGTACACGAGCGAGTCGGCGTTGTTGCGGACCTCGGCCTCCTCGCGGCGCTGGCGATCCTCCTCGGCGTGGGCCTCGGCGTCCTTGATCATCTGGTTGATGACGTTCTTGTCGAGCGAGGACTGCCCGGTGATCGTCATCGACTGCTCCTTGTTCGTCGCCCGGTCCTTGGCCGACACGTGGACGATGCCGTTGGCGTCGATGTCGAACGTGACCTCGATCTGCGGCACACCGCGCGGCGCGGGCGGCAGGTCGACGAGCTGGAACTTGCCGAGCGTCTTGTTGTAGTTGGCCATCTCCCGCTCGCCCTGCAGGACGTGGATCTCCACGGACGGCTGCATGTCCTCGGCCGTGGTGAACACCTCGGTCCGCCGCGTCGGGATGGTCGTGTTGCGCTCGATCAGCCGGGTCATCACGCCGCCCTTGGTCTCGATGCCGAGGCTGAGCGGGGTGACGTCGAGCAGCAGGACGTCCTTGACGTCGCCGCGCAGCACGCCGGCCTGGATGGCCGCGCCGACGGCGACGACCTCGTCGGGGTTGACCGACTTGTTCGGCTCGCTGCCGGTGAGGTTGATGACGAGCTCCTGGACGGCCGGCATGCGGGTCGCCCCGCCGACGAGGATGACGTGGTGGAGGTCGCCCTTGGCGACGCCGGCGTCCTTCAGCGCCTGCTCGAACGGGATGCGGCAGCGCTCGATCAGGTCGGCCGTCATCTCCTGGAACTTGGAGCGGCTGAGCGACTCGTCGAGGTGCAGCGGGCCGTCGGCCGTGGCCGTGATGAACGGCAGGTTGATCTGCGTCTGCTGGACCTGGCTGAGCTCGATCTTGGCCTTCTCGGCGGCCTCCTTGAGGCGCTGGGCGGCCATGCGGTCGGTGGCCAGGTCGACGCCGTGGGCCGACTTGAACTGCTGCACGAGCCAGTCGATGACCCGCTGGTCCCAGTCGTCGCCGCCGAGGTGGGTGTCGCCGTGCGTCGACTTGACCTCGAACACGCCGTCGCCGATCTCCAGCACCGACACGTCGAACGTGCCGCCGCCGAGGTCGAACACGAGCACCGTCTCGTCCTGCGCCTCCTTGTCGAGGCCGTAGGCGAGCGCCGCCGCGGTCGGCTCGTTGATGATCCGCAGCACCTCCAGCCCGGCCACCTGCCCGGCCTCCTTGGTCGCCGTGCGCTGGGCGTCGTCGAAGTACGCCGGCACGGTGATCACGGCCTGGGTGACGGTGTCGCCGAGGTAGCTCTCCGCATCGCGCTTGAGCTTCATCAGGATGCGGGCGGAGATCTCCTGGGGCGTGTAGCGCTTGCCGTCGATGTCGTCGCTCTTCCAGTCCTCGCCCATGTGCCGCTTGATCGAGCGGAACGTGCGGTCGGGGTTGGTGATGGCCTGGCGCTTGGCGACCTCGCCGACCAGCACCTCGCCGCTCTTGGAGAAGGCGACGACGGACGGCGTCGTGCGCGAGCCCTCGGCGTTGGGGATGACGACGGGGTCGCCGCCTTCGAGGACGGACACGACGGAGTTGGTGGTACCGAGGTCGATGCCGACGGCCTTGGGCATGGGAGTTCGCTCCTGGGTTGCGCTGGTCAGATTCGTCGTCCAGGCTAGGAGACGGGGCCGCAGCTGGCAACCCGTGACCCACGAAAGTTGAGTCGGATCAACTCAAGTTCTCTGGGCCGAACGACGCCGGGAGCAGTTCACCCAGCGTGAACGTCCGCCGCACGCCCTCGGGCCCGGCGGCGTGGACGACCGTCGACGGCACGGCGAACTCGCGGAGGCGTTGGCGGCAGCCGCCGCACGGCGTGGTCAGGTCGTCGCCGTCGGCGACCGTGAGGACCTCGGCGATCTGCCGCTCGCCCGCTGCCACCATCGCCCCGATCGCCGCCGCCTCGGCGCAGGTGCCCTCCGGGAACGAGGCGTTCTCCACGTTGCACCCGACGTAGACCGCCCCCGACGTCGAGCGCACCGCCGCCCCGACACGGAAGCCCGAGTAGGGCGCATGGGCGTTGGCCTGCACGGCGAGCGCGGCGTCGAGCAGATCGTCCGTCATCCGGCGCCAATGTAGGGCCGGGCACTACCGTCCCCCGGCGTGACCGAGCAGCGCGAGTACCGGCAAACACGCTTTCGGCGTCCGCCGGGCTCCACCGAGCTGTTGCTCGTGCGCCACGGCGAGTCCGAGGCGATGGTCCCCGGCACGCCGTTCCCGCGCGTCGACGGGCACGGCGACCCGGCACTGGCCCCCGAGGGCGAGCGCCAGGCCGAGCTGCTCGCCGACCGTCTGGCGGGCCACGCCATCGACGCCATCTACGTGACCACGCTGCGCCGCACGGTGCAGACCGCGGCGCCCCTCGCCGCCCGCCTCGGCATCGAGCCGCGGGTCGAGCCCGACCTGCGCGAGGTGCACCTCGGCGAGTGGGAGGGCGAGGTCTACCGCCAGCGCGTCGCCGAGGGCCACCCGCTGGCGACCAAGCTGCTCGTCGAGCAGCGCTGGGACGTCATCCCCGGCGCCGAGTCCGCCGCATCGCTGCGTGCACGCACGCGCGGGGCGCTGGAGCGGATCGTCGCCGCCCACCCCGACGAGCGCGTCGCCGTGTTCAGCCACGGCGGCGTCATCGCCGAGATCCTCGCCCAGGTGGCCGACACCAACCGCCCGTTCGCCTTCCTCGGGTGCGACAACGCGTCGATCTCGCAGATCGTCGCCTTCGGTGGGCACTGGATCCTGCGCCGGTTCAACGACACCGCCCACCTCGACGTCGTCCGGCCCGACGACCTCGATCCCGAGCCGCACCTGCCGGAGTCGTAGCCCGCTTCAGGACGCCAGGATGCGCTCGATGACCGCCATGTTGGCGACGGCGTCGGCCGGCGGGATCGGCACGGGCGAGCCGTCGCGCACCGCAGCCGAGAACGCGTCGCCCTGCACGCCGTAGGGGTCGGCGGTCGCCACCTCGATGATCTCCAGGTGTGGGGCGACGGGTGGGTCGCCGCCGGCGGCGAGGACGATGCGCGTGGGCCGGTCCGGTGGGATGTTGAACGGGATCTCGACGAGCAAGCGACCGGCGCTGCCGACGAGGTGGACCCGCTGGTCGTCCTCGATCTGCGTCGAGCACGTGAACGTCGCGTGGCGCCCGCCGAAGTCGAGCACCGCCGACGTGAGCACGTCGGTGCCGAAGGTGGGATCACGGCGCACCGACGCCGCCACCTCGGTCGGCTCGCCGTCGAACAGCCATCGGGCGACGTTGATCGGGTAGCACCCGATGTCCATCAGCGCGCCGCCGCCGTAGGCGGCGATGTTGCGGATGTTCGCCGGATCGACGTTGCGGTAGGAGAAGAACGCTTGGATGGCCAGCAGCTCGCCGATCGCGCCGTCGTCGACGAGGGCGCGGACTCGGCGCCACAGCGGATGCACGCGATACATGAACGCCTCCATCAGCACCACGCCGGCCCGGGCGCACGCGTCGACCATCTCCTGGGCCTCGGCAGCGGTCATGGCGAGCGGCTTCTCGCACAGCACGTGCTTGCCAGCTGCCGCAGCTCGATGCGTCCACTCGGCGTGGAGGTGGTTGGGGAGCGGGATGTACACCGCCTCCACGTCATCGTCGGCGAGCAGCTCGTCGTACGAGCCGTAGGCGCTCGGGATGCCGAGCGCGGCAGCCGTCTGCCTGGCCCGCTCGGGGTCCCGGGATGCGATCGCGGTCACCGTGCATCGTGACGAGCGCTGCATCGCCGGGATGACCTTGCGCACAGCGATCGACGCGCAGCCGAGCACGCCCCAGCGCAGCGGATCCCTGTCGTTCACGGTGCCGACAGCTTGCCAGTCACTCGCCGCTGTATGTGCCGAAGCTCCAGATGTTGTCCTCGGGGTCGCGCGCGCTGAAGCCGGTCGAGCCGTAGTCCTCGTCGCGCAGCTCGCGGACGATCTTCGCTCCGGCGGCGACGGCACGCTCGTAGAGGCTGCGGGGATCGGCCGTGACGACGTACACCGAGGCGCAGCTCGTCGGCAGGCGGGAGAACTCGCTGTCGTCGCGACCCGCGGTGCCGAACATCACCCCGCCGCCCTCCGGCCAGCGCAGCTCGCCGTGGACGACGACGTCGTCGGACTCGCCGGGCACGACGAGGGTCTCGACGAAGCCGAACGCCTCGACCAGGAAGGCTGACGCTGCCCTGGCGTCGAGGTAGTTGAGAACGGGCCACACGGTTGCATCCATGCCACCATCATCCGTCCACCGGCTGCTCGTTGTCTTGGACGATTGGGAGCTGCTCGTCGGCCAACCACTGCGTCGGGCTGGAACCGGCGATGTCGCGCCAGTCCCTCGCCATGTGCGCCTGGTCGGCATAGCCGCACTCGGCCGCGATGCTCGCCAGCGTCGAACGGCCCGGTCGCACGAGCATCGCCTTCGACCGCTCGAAGCGGAGCACGCGGGCCAGCTGCTTGGGGCCGACGCCGTACTCGGCGGTGAAGCGCTCGGTGAGGTGGCGCCGGCTCCATCCGACCTCGGCGGCGAGTGCGCCGATGTCGACCCGGCCGGCCATCATCTCGAGGCGCCGCCACGCCTCGGTCGTCTCCGGCTTGGAACCCGAGGGAACCTCGACGCGCGCCGTCAGCGCCCGCAGCAGCACGCGTTCGACGACCGCGAAGCGCTGCGCCCATGATGCCGGCGTCGCGTCGAGGCGGTCGAGGAGCTCTCCGGCGAGGCGCCCCCACAACACGTCGAGCGGCACGACATCCGAGGCCAGCGCGCCGGCCGGCAGGCCGAACAGCGCTCGCGCCCCGGCCGGCGTGACGGCGAGGATGATGCCGTGCTGGTTGCCGTCGTGGCGGATGATGACTCGGGACGTGTGCAGACCGCCGAGCAGGGCGTCGAAGCGGGAGAACTGGCGGCGGGACCCGGGCAGGATTGAGAGCTCCAGCGGGTCGTCGAAGCTGATCACGACGGTGAGGTGGCGCGACGGCATCCCGACGTGCTCGCCGGGGTGGTAGCCGAGCATCCGGTAGCCGATGATCGAGTCGACGTACGGCGCCAGCAGCGCCGGCGGCCGGCGCACCATCGAGTCGTTGATCTGCTCCATCAGCGGGGGATGCTCCGGAAGGGCAGGTCCCGATCGACGCTCGGTTCGCGCGGCAGGCCGAGGACCTTCTCGCCGATGATGTTGTGCTGGATCTCGTCGGTGCCGCCGGCGATCGACTGCGCCGGGACGCTGACGAGGACCTCGGCGACGACGCCGTCGAGCAGGCTGTCGGGACCGGTGAGCAGGGCGGCGGCGCCGGCGATCGACGAGTGGGCGGCGGCGGCCCGGCGGGCGACCTCGCTGGCGGCGAGCTTCCCGAGCGAGCCCTCCGAGCCCGGCTCGCGTCCAGCGGCGCGGGTGGCCTGGGCGCGGCGAGCCGTCCAGTCGTGGGCACGCTGCAGGGCGACGAGGCCGGCGATGCGTTGGCGCACAACGGCGTCGTCGCCGCAGCCGTTGACCGTCGCCGAGTCGACGACGAGGTCGGCACGACCGGCGCGCTGCGGGTACCAGGCGTAGGTCGCGAAGTGCTCGTCGGCCTCGGCCGCGGCCTCCTCGACGGCGCGGCCGGCCGTCACGTCGAAGTGCCTCCGGCGCAGTGTGGCGAAGCCGCGCTCGTGGGCCAGCGTCGTCATCGCCACGCGCCAGCCCTCGCCCGGCTCGCCGATGACGTGGTCGGCCGGGACGCGGGCGGCGGTGAGGAACACCTCGTTGAACGAGGCGTGCCCGTTCATCTGGCGCACCGGTCGGGCCTCCACCCCGGTCTGGTGCATCGGCAGGGCGAAGCAGGTGATGCCGCGATGCTTGGGCACGTCCCAGTCGGTGCGGGCGAGGAGCAGGCCGAGATCGGCGTGGTGGGCGCTCGTGCTCCACAGCTTCTGCCCGTCGACCACCCACTCGTCGCCGTCGCGCGTCGCACGCGTGGTCAGGCCGGCGAGGTCGGAGCCGCTGCCGGGTTCGCTGAACAGCTGGCACCACGTGTCCTCGCCGGTGATCGCTCGCGGCAACAGCCGGCGCTTGAGGTCATCCGGCGCGTGGGCGAGGAGGGTCGGGGCGGCGAGCCCGGTGCCGACGCCGATCGCCGGGCCGACGGCTCCGGCCGCGGCGAGCTCCTCGGCGACGACGGCATCGGCCCAGCCAGGGAGGCCGCGGCCGAACCACTCGACCGGCCAGGTGGGTCTCGCCCATCCGGCGGCGAGGAGCGACCGCCGCCAGTCGACGAGCGACAGCGCCGGATCCCAGCTCTCGCCGAGCCAGGCGCACAGCTCGGCACGGACGTCGTCGGGGGTCGTCACGCCCCGCCGGTGAGGAACGAGCGCAGCGCCTGCGTTGAACGCCGCCGGGTGGCTGACGGGCGGCGCGTGGCCGGCGCCGTCGATGACGGTCAGCGACGCCCGTGGGATCTTCGACGCCATGTACTGCGACCCGGCCATGAACGGGGTGTCGTGCTCGCCGACGATCACGAGCGTCGGGGCGGTGATGGACGGCAGGGCCTCGATGACGTGCCCGTCGGACTGCCGCAGCACGCCGCGCGCGGACCGGGCCAGCCCCGCGGCGTCGGTGTGCACGTCGGCGCTCAGCTCGTCGCTTCCCGGCAGCCCGTCGAGGCCGCGCTCGTCGAGGTCGCTGGCATAGCGCTCGGCCATCTGGTTCCACTCGTCGCGGCCGCGGTCGCTGCGATAGCCGGGGCCGGTGTCGACGAGCACCAGCGTGGCGACGCGGTCGGGATGGGCGATCGCCAACTCCAGCGAGAGGTAGCCACCGAGCGAGTGGCCGACGAGCGCTGCCCGCTCGGCACCGACGTCGTCGAGGATGGCGAGCATGGCGTCGAGCGACGAGGCGACCGAGTAGGCGGACGGATCCTCCGGCGAGTCGCTGCGGCCGTGCCCGAGCATGTCCCACACGACGGCGGTGTGGTCGGCGGCGAGATCCTCGACAGCGGCCGCCCACATGTGCGACGACGCCCCGAACCCGTGGGTGAACAACACGACCGGCCCCGACCCCGTCGCCTCGTGGAAGATCAAGGTTCTGACGATAGTTGTGCGCGCTGAGCGCGACTAACTGTCGTCAGAACCCGTTCAGGGGAGGGTGATCATCCCGGCGGCGGCGGTCTGGTGGGTGGTCTCGTCGATGAGGACGAAGCTGCCGGTGGTGCGGTTGCGGTGGTAGTCGTCGACGAACAGCGGCTCGGTGGTGCGCAGCGTGACGCGGCCGATCTCGTTGAGCTCGAGCCGGTCGGCGGACGTGTCGACATCGAGCGTGCCGACGTCGAGGCGGTGGTGCAGGTCGGTGACCATCGCCCGCACGGTGCGCGTGGTGTGCTTGAGCGTGTACGGCCGGCGCACGGCGAGCGGGGCCTCGGCGTCCATCCACGCCAGGCGGGCGTCGAGCTCCTGGGTGACCGCCGGGCGGTCGAGCGGGGCGCAGATCAAGTCGCCACGCGAGACGTCGACGTCGTCGGCGAGCACGACGGTGACGGCCATCGTCGGGCGGGCCTCGTCGACCGGGCCGTCGGCGGTGTCGATGCGCTCGATGCGCGACGTCAGCCCCGACGGCAGCAGCACGATCTCGTCGCCGGGGCGCAGCACGCCGGCGGCGACCGTGCCGGCATACCCGCGGTAGTCGCGGTGCTCGGCGCGCTGGGGACGGATCACGTACTGCACCGGAAAGCGCGCGGCGAGGGTGTCCACGGCAGAGACCGGATCGACCGTCTCGAGGTGCCCGAGCAACGTCGGCCCGTCGTACCACGGCATCGCCGCCGACGGCTCGACGACGTTGTCGCCGGCGAGGGCGGACACGGGGATGAACGTCACGTCCTCCACGTCGAGGGCGGCGGCGAGCTCGGCGAAGTCGGCGCAGATCGCCGCGAAGCGATCGGCATCGTGGCCGACGAGGTCCATCTTGTTGACGGCGACGACGACGTGCGGGACGCGCAGCAGCGACATCAGCACGGTGTGCCTGCGGGTCTGCTCGACGACACCGTGGCGGGCGTCGACGAGCACGATGGCGACGTCGGCGGTCGACGCACCGGTGATCGTGTTGCGCGTGTACTGGGCGTGCCCGGGGCAGTCGGCGATGACGAAGTCGCGCGCCGGCGTCGAGAAGTAGCGGTAGGCGACGTCGATCGTGATGCCCTGCTCGCGCTCGGCACGCAGGCCGTCGGTCAGCAGGGCGAGGTCGACGTAGTCGGTGCCGCGGCGCCGGCTGACCGCCTCGACGTGCTCGAGCTGGTCCTCGAAGATCGACTTGGAGTCGTGCAGCAGGCGCCCGATCAGCGTCGACTTGCCGTCGTCGACGCTGCCGACGGTGGCGAAGCGCAGCGGCGGCCGCCGTTGAGCGGGCTCGACGGC
Organism: uncultured Acidimicrobiia bacterium; assembly: GCA_963749315.1. Classification (GTDB taxonomy): domain Bacteria; phylum Actinomycetota; class Acidimicrobiia; order Acidimicrobiales; family Ilumatobacteraceae; genus JALZMG01. Next base: position 48,442 of record CAVVMS010000026.1, on the reverse strand, counting down.
GACCACGAAACGTCCGTGGTCGACACGGTCATCTCAGAAATATCCCTGCCGCTTGCGGTCTTCCATCCCGGCCTCGGAGATGCGGTCGTCGGCGCGGGTGGCGCCTCGCTCGGTGACCCGCGCCGCGGCCGTCTCGGCGAGGATGTCCTCGACGCGCGACGCGCGGACGACTCGACGGCGGCGGTGCAGGTGGCGTCACCGATCGTGCGGAAGCGCACCTGCGCCTCGAACGGCACCTCGCCCTCGGCCATCGGCACGTGGCGGTCGACGGCCATCAGCATCCCGTCGCGGCGGAACACCTGGCGGTGGTGGGCGAAGTACAGCGACGGCAGCTCGACGTCGCGCTCGGCGACGAACCGCCACACGTCGAGCTCGGTCCAGTTCGACAGCGGGAACACGCGCAGGTGCTCGCCACGGCGGTGCCGGGTGTTGTAGAGACCCCACAGCTCGGGACGCTGGCGCTTGGGGTCCCACTGGCCGAACTCGTCGCGGTGGGAGACCACGCGCTCCTTGGCCCGTGCCCGTTCCTCGTCGCGCCGGGCGCCGCCGAACACGGCGTCGAAGCGGTGCTCGGCGATGGCGTCGAGCAGGGTGACGGTCTGCAGCGGGTTGCGCGAGCCGCCCGGCAGCTCGCGGACGCGCCCCTCGTCGATCGAGCGCTGCACCGAGGCGACCACCAGCTCGACGCCGAGCGCGGCGACGGTGCGGTCACGGAACTCGACGACCTCGTCGAAGTTGTGGCCGGTGTCGACGTGCATCACCGGGAACGGGATGCGCGCCGGCCAGAACGCTCGCCGTGCCAGGTGGAGCAGGACGACGGAGTCCTTGCCGCCGGAGAACAGCAGCACCGGGCGCTCGCACTCGGCGACCACCTCGCGGAGCACGGTGATCGCTTCGTCCTCCAACCGGGCGGTCGGCGAAGCGGTGGCAGCAGGTGCGGGCGGCACGAGGCGCAGCGTAGCCGCGATTCTCGGAAAAGTTGATCTGGAAAGTCAGGTATTGCCGCGCGAGCAGGATCTCGGCGCTCGCTGCCCCGGCGCGGTCGTGGCGGGCGGTGACCGTGACGCGTCGCGCCGTCGCCGGCGCGGACGACCCACCTCGCCAGCAGCCGGTCGGGCGTGCCGTCGAGCCCGTTGCTGAAGCGCATCGACGAACGACCGGCGAGCTGGCCGAGGCGCACGCGGGCCGGACCGCCGATGACCTCGACGCCGTCGCCGGTGAGCTCGGCGACGACCGGACGGACCAGGTCGGCCTTGGCGGCACGGGCCGAGATCGTGGTCGGCAGCCAGCCGGTGTTGGCCACACCGGCCTCGACCCGCCAGGTGCCGCCGCCGAGGTCGACGGCGCGCGTGTGGGGGATCTCCAGGCACGGCGCGGCCATCGCCTGGGCGACGGCGAACTCGGCGTGGCGCACGACCTCCGCCTTCAGCCGCGACGCCGGCGGGTTGGTCCAGATGCCCAGGTACGGCCAGCCGCCGAGCTCGACGGGTCCGAGCTGTGGGTGGTCGAACGGGTACCACGGCACGTACTCGTCGGGAGCGTGCTCGTCGGCCCAGCGCAGCACGGCGAGCGCCTGCTCGTCGCTCGGGCCGACGTACCAGACGTCGGCGCCCTGCTTGGTGCCCGTCGCCGCCTCGACCACGTCCCAGAACTCCGTCGTCCACGAGAACACGCCGAGGTGCTCGTAGGCCCAGTCGTCGGCGGCGCCGCTCATCGTCACGGACTTGTCCCACGTGAAGTCCTCGAACACGGCGTGCACCGGGTAGCCGGTGAGGCGCGTCCCGATCTCGCCGAGCTGCTTCCAGGTCCACACGTCGAGCGGCGGGAGCGCCGAGTCCGGCTGCGTCGACGACGGGCGCAGCAGGACGCCGCCGCTCGTGTGGAAGGCGTTGTAGCCGCACACGTTGGGCCGGGCGACGACGGCGCGCACGAGGGCGTCGATCTCCGGCTCCGACAGCGGGTGGTCGCCGGACCCGAGGACCTGCGTGGCCCATCCGGCAGGGAAGTTGCGGTTGAGGTCGAGCCCTTCGGGCGGACGCGGGGTGGGCACGGTGAAGCCGTCGTGATCGGCGACCGTGCCCTCGTGCAGGAGGCGGTAGCGGGGAGCGCCGACCGGGCCGCCGTCCGCGGGCACGGGGACGAGCAGCCGCTCGTCGTCGGCGTGCGGCATCCACGCCCCGTCGGGGTCGGCGATCCGCATCTGCAGCACCCGGCCGTCGCCGTCGACATCCTCGGTGTGCGCGCCCGGCCAGCGGTGGGCGTCGCTCCACGGCCATGGCCTCGTGCTCGACCGGCGGAAGCGCGGCGGCTCGGCGAGCGCCCACTCGGCGCCGTCGGGGTTGACCCGCGGCACGACGTAGAACGTGCGCGTGGCGAGGGCGGCGACGACCTTCTGGTCGCCGTCGCGGTGACCGTCGACGAGGTGTTGCAGCAGGGCGCAGGCGGCGACCGTGGCGGTCAGCTCGACGGCGTGGATGCTGGCGTCGACCCAGTGCGCCGGCTTCGAGTCGTGCGACCCCGTCGACGCGTCGGTGACGGTGACCAGCCACAGCTCGCGACCTTCGTGGCTGCGGCCGTACGACTCGACCGTGACGAGGCCGGGGTTGGCCGTCGGCGAGCTCGTGCAGCCAGGCGGTCAGCTCGTCGTAGCGCAGATAGCGGTCGAAGTCGTACGTGGTCACGACGTCAACGCCGGGGCCAGCGCCCGCCACTGGTCGCGGGGGAACCCTCGTGGGTCGTCGGTGAGCACCTGCACGCAGACGTGGTCGGCGCCGGCGTCGCGGTGCTCCTGCACCCTGGCGGCGATGGTCGACTCGTCGCCCCAGACGACCAGCGCGTCGACCAGGCGGTCGCTGCCGCCGTCGGCGATGTCGTCGTCGGTGTAGCCGAGGCGTCGCCAGTTGTTGGCGTAGTTGGGCAACCCGAGGTACGTCGCGAGGTGGAGGCGAGCGGTCGCCCGAGCGCGGTCGGGATCGGTGTCGAGCACGACACCCTGCTCGGCGGCCACCAGGCGGTCGGCGCCGATCGCCTCGCGGGCGAGGCGCGTGTGCTCGGGCGTGACGAGGTAGGGGTGCGTCCCGGCGGTCCGCGTGCGGGCGAGCTCGAGCATCTTCGGTCCGAGCGCGGCGAGCATCCGGTCGGCCGCGGCGAGCGGCGGATCGGCGGCGTCGAGCCCGTCGAGGAACGCCGACATCTGGGCCAGCGGCCGCTGGTACGCGCCGGGTTCCCTGCACGCGGTCGATGAACGGCCCGTGGCTGACCCCGATGCCGACGAGGAAGCGGTCGCCGTGCTTGCCCGTCAGCTCGGCGTGACGAGCGGCGGTCTCCTCGGGCGTGTGCATCCAGAGGTTGAGGATGCCCGTGGCCACGGTCGTCGTGGTCGTCGCGCCGAGGAGGCGGTCGACGGCGTCGAACAGGTCACCACCGACGTCGGGCACCCAGAGCACCGTGTACCCCAGCTCCTCCAGCTCGGTCGCCGCGGCGGCAGCCTCGGCGGCGTCGCCGTAGCGCAGCGCGCTGCTCCAGATCCCCGTTCCCGTGATGTCCGACGTCATGTGGCGAGCCTGGCAGACTCGGCGGCGTGGAGGCGAGCGACGCCACGTCACCGCTGGCCGTCAGCCAACGATGGTGGGACGAGATCTGGCGCGATGGCCGCATCGAGGCCGTCGACGAGCTGTTCACCGAGCCGTTCGTCCGCCACACCAGCACGGGGAGCGAGTCGGTGAGCCGGGCCGCCTACAAGGGCCGGCTCGCCGAGTTCCAGCGCGTGCTGTCGCGTGTCGACACCACGATCGACCACCGCACCGTCGACGGCGACCACGTGTGGACCAGGGCGACGAGTCGCGGCATCAACCGCGAGACCGGGGAGCGTTCGCTGGTCACGTGGCTGCTGCTGCAGCGCATCGTCGACGGCCGCATCGCCGAGCACTGGGTCGTCACCCTCACCGGTGTCGACTGGACGACGTAGCACCTCAGCCGCGGCGAACGGCGGCTCAGGCGAAGTCGACGGCCACCAGTTCGCGGCGGTGGCGGCGTCGGCGGAGGGCGAAGGCGGCCGAGACGGCGAGGATGGCGACGCCCATCAAGCGCCAGCGTCACCTCCAACGTGATGGCGTCGGCGAGGAGGCCGAGTGGGAGGGCGGCGAGGCCGAAGCCGCTGAAGCCGAGCACGACCATGCTCTGCATGCGCCCGTGGTAGTCGATGTCCGACAGGCTCAACATCAACGACTGCGTCGTGGTCTGGAACACCAGCCCGGCGGCGCCGACGGCGGCGAGGGCGATCAGCGCGGCCCAGTACCGCTCGGCGGCGGCGAGGGCGATGAGCGCCAGCCCGAGTGCAGCGCCGGCGACGGCGATCGTCAGCCACGGCCGGCGCACGATCAACCCGGTCCGCGGCAGCACCAGCCCGGCGGAGACCGCACCGAGGCCGGCGACGCCGGCCATCACGCCGTAGCCGCCGGCACCGACGCCGTAGCGCTCGTCGGCGAGCGTCGGCAGGAACGTCAGGTACGGGAAGCCGATGACGACGACGCCGATCGTCGTCATGGCGACGAGCCCGAGCCCACGCCGGGAGCGGACGTACTGGACGGCGTCGACCATCTCGGCGATCGGTGACCGCGTCGGCAGGGCTCGGGGTGCTCCCGGTGGCATCCCGATCAGCACGAGCGCGGCGAGCGTGCTCGTGCCGGCGGCGAGCAGGAACACGCCGCCGACGCCGAACCACGACACCCCGATCAGCACGCCGGCGAGCGCCGGGGCGATGACCCGCATCGCCTCCTGCGCCGTCTGGCTGAGGACCACTGCTTCGCCGATCTGGTCGTGCTCGACGAGCTCGGTGATGAAGGCGATGCGTGCCGGCAGGTACATGGCGAAGGCGGCGGCCTGCAACGCGCTGGCGACGAGGAGCATCCAGTACTCGATGACGTCGGTGACGACCGCGAGCCCGACCGAGAGCGATGAGACGATGAGGATCGAGACGGCGACGAGCAGCACGCTGCGCTTGGGGAACCGATCCGCGGCGACCCCGCCCCACGGCGTGGCCAGCAGCATGGCGACGCCGAACGCCAGCATCACGCCGCCGAGACCGGCGTTGCTCCCGGTCAGGTCGCGGGCCAGCCACCCGCGCGACGGCCTGGCCCATGACCCCGAAGATCACCGCCGCGGCGCTGATGAACAAGCGGCGGTACCCCGCCGACTGCATCACCGACGACACCGCCGGCCACGTTACGGCCGCCGCAGATGGCGGCGAAGCCGCCGGCGACGTCAGTCCGTGCGTTCGCTCGCGACCTCGCCACGGGATGATGGCGAGGCCGACGATCACCGCGGCGACGGCGAGCCACCAGCCGCCCTCGCTGTCGAAGCCGGCGAGCTCGCCGGTGAGCACGAGCAGCCCGAGAATGACGGCGAGCACACCGAGAGCGGCCGAGACGGGATCGAAGGCATGTCGTTGCATGATCAACCTTCCGGAAGCGACTGCAGGTCCAACAGCTCGCCGCCCGGAGTCAGGAGCAGACCGCCGGGCAGCAGCTGGAACTCGCCGAACGAGGTGGCCACGACGGTGATCCTGCCGCGAGTCGTGGCATCACCTGTGAGGACGTTGCCGCCGGGATCGATGACGGCCTCGCCGTCGGCGAGCACGACGTTGCCGCTGCGCGAGACGGCAACGCCGTCGACGACAAACAGCAGGCTGCCGGGATCGAGCGGGGGCACGGGGAGCCCGGGGATCCTTGGACGATCCACGTCCGGTTCGTACCGGTCGATCTCCAGGTCGCCCCGCCCGACGATCGCCACGACGACGACGTCCGGCGTCCCCTCGGGACCGATCGAGAACGTGCCGTCTCCACGCCGCACCCCATCGACGTCGACCGTGCCGTGATCGATGTCGGCGCGCACCTCGACGGTGACGTCGCTGGCGGCGCGCACGTCGATCTCACCGATGCCCACACGGGCATCGATCGTCACAGGCGACTGGGGCGCGCCGTCGATGGCGACCTCGACCCTGCCGACGGCGACGTGCTCGCGCCGGGTGTCGCCGCCTGCCTCCGACTGGCCGACGAAGACGAACTCGTCGCCGAACAGCGCCGTCGGATGGACACCGACGCGGGCCGCCTCGCCGGCCACCACGCCGGCCCCGGCGAACAGCACGGCGGGGATCGCCAGCCACCACGCTCGACCGGCGAACGCCCCGACGACGAGGCCGATGCCGCACACGACCGCGGCCGCGCCGAGCCACTGCTCGGGGTGCAGGCGGCCACCGTTCGCCTGGTCGATCAGCGCCCCGGTGGCGGCGACGAGCACGGCGATCCCGAGCGTGAGGCGGCCGAGGATCGAGGGCGGTCGAGGCGGCCGCTTCCGCGCGCGCCACGCGTCGAGGCACGACCGGTTCCACCGGTGCCGCGGCGGACTCGGACATCGACGTCCGTGCCCTCGGTTGCCACAGCGCGACAGCCAGCCCGGCGAGCAGGGCGAGCACCGCTCCCGGTCCGTCGAAGAAGGAGAACCCGTTGGTCAGGAGGATCGGCAGGCCGAACACGAGCAGCGCCCCACCCGTGACGCGAGCCCACCGCTTGCCGGGGGCCTGGCCGACGACGAGGGCGAGCCACATCGCCGCATAGACGAGCAGACCGACTCCGCCGACGAGCGCCAGCAGGACGAAGGCGATGCGGATCCACAGGGCGTCGATGCCGAGGCGGGCGGCGAGCAGCGCGGCGACGCCGCCGAAGACGGGCTGCGGGGGGCGCAGCTCGTCCGGCGGCGGTTCGAGCACGGGTCTGCTGTCGGCCGGCGGCGGGGCGAGGTCCACGTCTCCGACGGTACGGACACCGCGGCCGCTGCACCATCGGGGATGACCCTGATCGATCCCTGATGCCTGCGCCGGCTGCCATGCGCGACGATCTCCACGTGCTGCACTCGCTGGATGCGCTGCGCGTCCCGCGCGGGTCCGACCGGGTCGTCGCCGGGGTCGCCAGCGGTTGGGCCGACCGCTGGCGCGTCGAGCCGACGGTCGTCCGCGCGGCCGTCGGGCTGCTGACGCTCGCCGGTGGGCTCGGGGCCGTGCTCTACGTGCTCGCCGCCATCGTCTCGACGGACGCGGTGGGTGCAAGCCCGCCACCGCGCCTGGCGAGTGCCGACCGTTGGCGGCGCGAGCTGTCCATCGGCTGCGCGACCGGCGCCGTGCTCGTCGTGTGCCGGGCCATCGGCCTGTGGCCGGGTGACGGGATCATGCTGCCCGCTGCGGCGATCGCCGTGGGGATCTCCGTGGTGTGGTCGATGGGCGCCACCACGCCCACCCTCGCCGGGACGGACCATGCGTGCGCTGCAGGTCGTCGCCGGGTCGGTGCTGCTCATCGCCGGCGTCGCGTCGCTGGCCAGCCGCACCGGAGGGCTGGGCAACCTCGGTGCGTCGGCGGGTGCCATCGCCGTCGTCGTCGGCGGCCTGGCCATCTTCGGTGCACCGGCGCTCGGCCGCCTGCTGCGCCGGCTCGACGACGAGCGGGCGGCGCGCATCCGCGAGGACGAGCGGGCGATCGTCGCCGCCCATCTCCACGACTCCGTGCTCCAGTCGCTCGTGCTGATGCAACGGACGAGCGACCCGCGCCGCATGACGACCATCGCCCGGCGCCAGGAGCGCGAGCTGCGGGCATGGCTGTACGGGACGACGCGCGAGGGCGAGCCGACGTCGCTGCATGCGGCGATCGACGCCGTGGCGGTCGACATCGAAGCCGACCACGACATCCGCGTCGAAGCGGTCGTCGTCGGTGACCAGCCTCTCGACGACGCCTCGCGCGCGCTCGTCGCCGCGGTGCGCGAGGCGGTGGTCAACGCCGCCCGGCACGCCGACGTCGATCGCGTCGACGTGTTCGTCGAAGCAGACGACGCCGAGCTCACCGGGTTCGTGCGCGACACCGGGCGCGGGTTCGTCCCGGCCACGGTCGGCGACGATCGCCGCGGCATCAGCGAGTCGATCGTCGGGCGCATCCAGCGCGTCGGCGGCATCGCGATGCTGACGTCGTCGCCAGGCAATGGCACGGAAGTCGAACTGCGCGTGCCGCGGAGGCGGGCATGACGGTGCGGGTCGTGCTCGTCGACGACCATGCCCTGTTCCGAGCCGGCGTCCGGGCCGAGCTGCTCGGTGCCGCCGACCGCGTGGTGATCGTGGGTGAGGCGGCCGACGCCGACGAGGCCATCGTCGTCATCCGCGACACGGCACCGGACGTGGTGCTGCTCGACGTCCACCTCCCCGGCGGCGGTGGCCAGCGCGTGATCACGGCGGTGCGCAACGACCCGTCGCCACCGCGATTCCTCGCCCTGTCGGTCTCCGACTCCGCGGAGGACGTGATCGCCGTCGTGCGCGCCGGCGCCCGCGGGTACGTCACCAAGACCATCCGGGCCGACGAGCTGATCGACGCCGTGGTCAGGGTGCACGGCGGCGACGCCGTGTTCTCGCCGCGCCTGGCCGGGTTCGTGCTCGACACGTTCTCCAGCGAGCTGCCGGCACCGACCGACCCCGACCTCGACCACCTCACGGCACGCGAGCAGGAGGTGATGCGCCTGATCGCACGCGGCTACGCCTACAAGGAGGTCGCCAGCCGGCTGCACCTGTCGGTGAAGACGATCGAGTCCCACGTCTCGGCGGTGCTTCGCAAGCTGCAGCTCTCCAACCGCCACCAGCTCACGGCGTGGGCCAACGAACGTCGGCTGATCTGACGACGCGGATGATCGAACAGCCGGTCTCGCCGCGCGAGGCGGAGGTGCTGCGCTTCTCGGCGAGCACCTCACCAACGCCGAGATCGCCGCCCGCCTGTACATCTCCGAGCGCACCGTGGAGTCCCACGTCTCGTCGCTGCTGCGCAAGCTCGGGGTGACCGACCGGCGCCAGCTCGCTCGGCGCCAACTCCCGGCGCAACCAATCGCCGACGCCGGGCTCGCGCTGCCGCCGGCCCTCGAGCTGCTCGCCGACGCGGCGACGTTCGTCGGCCGCGCGGCCGAGCGCGATCGTGCTCCGCGAGCGGTGGGCGCTCGCCGCGCGCGGGACACACGCTGCTGGTCGTCGTCACCGGCGAGGCCGGGATCGGCAAGAGCCGGCTCGTGTCGGAGCTGGCCGTCGAGGTCCACGCCGGCGGCGGCCACGTGCTGCTCGGGGCGTGCCACGAGGACGTCGACGAGCCGTACGGTCCGTTCGCTCCAGGCGATCGTCGACGACGCCGCACGCTCGACGACGCCGAGTGCCCGGCGCCGGGAAGCCGCCGAGCGCTGGCCGGCTGTCGCCGGAGCTGGCCCGGCTGCTCGGACGCCGGCCGCGGAGTCGCGACGAGCCGACGTCGCGGGCGGCGGTGCTCGACGCCATCCGCAGTGGCTCGCAGCGCCGCGGTCGGCCCGCTGCTGCTCGTCATCGAGGACCTCCACTGGTCGACGTCGACGACGCGGGACGTCCTGCGCCACCTCGTCCGCGCGGGCCGGTCGAGCGCCGCTGCTGGTCGTCGCCACCGCCCGCGACACCAAGCCGGACCTCGACGCCGACCTGGCGACGCTGCTCGCCGACCTCGAACGGTCGCCGCGACCGTCACGCGGCGTCGCCGCTGCGCGGGCTCGACCGCGACGAGGTCGCCGCAGCTCGTCGGCGCCGGCCGAGCAGACGAGGCCGACGTGATCCTCGCCGAGACCGGGGCAACCCGCTGCTCGTCACCCACCTGCACGTCCGACGTCCGCCGCGGCACCCTGCCGATCTGGCTCTACCAGCGCGACCAGCTCCTCGACGACGAGGCCCGTGCCGTGCTCGACCAGGCGGCCGACGTTCGGTGCCGAGTTCGACGCCGACCTGCTCGCGGCCGCCCACGGCGCGCCGCTGCTCGCCGTGCTCGAGTCGCTGGAGGCGGCCGAGGCGGCCGGGCTCGTCCAGCCGCACCCGGCCCGGCCGGCGGGGTTCGCCTTCGTCCACGCCCTGTTCCGCTCGCACCGCTACCGGGCGCTGCCGCTGCGCCGCCGGCTCGAGCTGCACGCCCGGGCGGCCGCCGCGCTGGCCACCCGGCCCGACGACGAGCGGCTGCTCGCGGAGCGGGCCCGCCACGCCTGCCTGGCCGTGCCGGTCGGCGACGCCGACGTGGCGGTCGACCTCGCCCGGCAGGCGGCCGCGCCGCGACGAGCAGGCCTACGCCTACGACGAGGCCGTCGCCCACTACCGGCGGGCGCTCGACGCGGCGCGCTCCTCGATCCGCCGGAGCCGGCCACGGTCCTCGACCTCACGTCCGCATCGGCGCCGCGCTCCACCACCGCGGCGACCCGCAGGGCCTGCCGATGCTGCTCGACGCGGCGCGCCGGGCGCGGCGAGCACGGCGACACCGACGCCCTCGTGCGGGCGGCCACGGCGATCCCGCAGTTCGGCGCCGTCGGGTTCGTCGATCCGATGCCGGAGGGGCGGGCGGTCACCGAGGCCGCCCTCGCCGCGCTCGGCGACGAGCCGACGCCCGGCGCGCGCCCGCTGCTGGTCGACCTCGCCTCGCACTGGCTGTTCGTCGACGTCGACGAGGCGCTCGAGCTGGCCGCCGGGCCGAGGCGATCGCCCGCGATCTCGACGATCCCGACGTGCTCGGCGCCGTGCTGCTCAGCCGCCCGCCACCTGTCAGCCATCCCGGCCGCATCGACGACCGGGTGCGCATCGGCGCCGAGCTCGAGCGGCTCGGCCGCCAGCTCGACCGGCTGGCGCTGACGCTCGCCGGCATGGCCACGCAGGCGGCGGCGCACCTCGAGCGCGGCCAGCTCGCCGCCTGGATCGACGGGTTCGAACGGTTCCGCGAACTGCTCGGCGACCGCAGCCTCGGCTTCTTCCAGCTCCAGGCGATCAACTACCAGGCCAACCGGGCCTTCCTCGCCGGCGACCTCGCCCGGGCCGAGGAGCTGGCCGAGCCGACACGGTGCCGCTGTCGCTCGGGATCGGCGCCGGGCGGGTCTACGCCGAGGCGATCGATCGTGGCCAACCGCCGCCTGCAGGGCCGCGACGAGGAGCTGCTCGCCCGGTTCGAGCGGGCCGCCGCCCGCTCGAACGACGCCTGGTACCGCTGCTCGCTGGCCGCGGTCCAGGCCCGCAGCGGCCGCATCGACGACGCCCGCGCCACGCTGGCCGCCTGCGCGACGAGGGCTTCCCGATCCGCGAGATCTACCCGTGGTCGGTCGCCGTCACCGACCTCGCCGAGGCGGCCGAGGTCGCCGGCGAGCCCGACGTGGCGGCACACGTGCTCCCGTCGCCGCGCCCGTTCGCCGGGCGGATCGCCGTGAGCGGTCCGAACCCGAACCGGACCGTTCGACCAGGCGCTGGCCCAGGCCGCCCTCGCCGTCGGCGACATCGCCGCCGCCGAGGCGCACGCCGGCCGGCCGTCGCCGCCAGCCGCGAGCGGGCGACGCCCGGTCTTCCTGGTCGCGAGCTCGTCTTCCTCGCCGAGGCCCGCCGGCGGGCCGGCGCCGGTGCGGCGGAGCTGCGGCCGCTCGTCGACGAGGCGCTGGCCCTCGCCGAGCGCATCGGCGCCGGCGCCGTCGTCGCCGACGTCGAGCGCTACGGCCTGCCGCTCGTGAGTGCGCGATCGGCCGAGCGGCAACGCCGACAGCGCGTCGACCTCGTCGGCCATCGCCGCGTTGAGCCGCAGGAGGAGCCGGGCGATCTCGGCGTCGGTCCAGCTGCTGGCCGGCGATGACGTCGATGACGTCGAACAGGTCGGCCGACAGCTCGTCGCGTCGCGTCTGGTAGGCGGCGAGGGCGTCGTCGCTCGCGGCGCCGTCGGCGACACGCGACGACGGCGCGGGCGAGCAGCTCGGCGTCGCGCAGGGCGTCGGTGAGGCCGTGCGCGCTGAGCGGGTCCTTGAAGTAGCCGGCGTCGCCGACCAGCGCCCAGCCCGGCCCGCACGATCGCCGGATGTAGCCGGGTCGGCCACGGAACGTGCGCAGCGCACGTGGCGCGCTCGGCAGCGGCGAGGCGATCGGCCAGCTCGGGTGACGAGCGCGGCGACGATGCGCAGGAGCACGTCGAGTCCGCCGCGGCCGATCCGCCGGGGAGGGCGCTGGCGAAGACGCAGGCCTGACCGTCGTTGGTCGGGATCACGCCGGACGCGGCGTCGGGGCGGAAGTTCCACTCGTAGCCGTCGAGCTCGAGACCCGACCAGTAGCCGTAGGTGCAGGCGCTGGCTCCGGTGCCGGCGCGCTCGGCGCGGTGCGCCGCACGCGCCGGCGATCGTCGAGCGGATGCCGTCGGCGCCGACGACGAGGCCGGCGCACGGCGTCGGGCCGCCGCCCGTCGGCGTCCGCGCCGTGCATGCCGGTCGACCCGTCCGCTGCGTCGCGGGTGACGTCGGTGACGGTGGTCGCCGAAGCGCACGTCGGCGCCGGCCTCGGTCGCGGCGTCGACGAGGATCGCGTCGAGCACGGTGCGGTCGCGGGGCGTACAGCGCGTCGACGCCGGCCGCCGGCTTGACGTCGATCGGGATGGTCTCACCGGCGTAGCGGAACGTGGTGCGCCGGATCGGCGGCGTGCCAGCGGCGACGATCCGGTCGAGCAGACCCCACCGGGTAGAGCTGCAGCACGCCGCCGCGCATCAGCGCGTGCGTCGACAGCGTGTCGGCTGCCGTGGCGGCCGCGGTCGACGACGAGCACGTCGCAAGCCCGGCGCGGGCGAGGAGGAGGGCGGTCGCCGCGCCGGCGGCGCGGGCGCCGACGACGACGACGTCGGAGCTGTGGCATGGTGCGACGAGGATGCTTCTGGTCTCAGCAGTGCGTGAGGACGCCACCGAGCTGGCGGCGCGCGGCGATGCGGTGGGTGATGTGGTCGGCCACGTAGGCGGCGTCGCGGCCGACGCCGCCGATGAAGTTGGAGTTGCGGCAGTGCTGGAAGCGCTGGCCGAGCACGTAGAGGCCGGGGACCGGCGTCACGCCGCGGCGCTGGCGGATCTCGCCGAGCGCGTCGAGGACGGGGATCTGCAGCCAGGGGTAGACGCGCCGGTGGCCGGTCGCCCACACGACGCGCTGATGCCCGCCGCCCGCAGGTCGAGCTCGTCGGGCGACGCCGGTCGTGCGGACGATCGACGAGCGGCTCGGCACTCGAGCACCTCGTCGCCGAGGCCGTTGCAGTCGATGTGGCGTCGATCCGGCGCAGCAGTTCGCCCCGGCGGACGTCCGCCGCCATCACGTTGGCGGCGAGGTCGGCGGCGAAGCGCGCCCGGTGGCCGTCGAGCGACACCAGCCGGCCGGCGAGCTGGACGCCCGCCGCCTGCAGCGTGGCGAGGTCGACCGTGCGGTGGTCCGGCCGGCCGACCAGCTGCAGCGACGGTTCGTGGCGGGCCGCCACTCGATCGGGCATCTCGTCGATCGTCCGGTCGAGCGCGCCGATGCGGTCGAGCCACCAGAAGATGTCCATGCCCCGGTAGCGGCGCGGAACGCGGCTGTGGCCTGCCGACGGCGAGCGTGACGTGGCGACCGTCGGCAGCGCAGCTCCTCGGCGAGCTGGACGCCGGTCGCCGAGGCGCCGACGACCAGCACGCCACCCGGCGCGAGATCGCCGGGGTTGCGGTAGGCAGCTGGGCGAGAGCTGCTCGAGGTGATGGCCGGCACGGCTGGCGATCGCCGGCACGGCCGGCCGGTCGCACCAACCGGTGGCGAGCACGACGTTGGCCGCCCGCCACGCGCCCGACGTCGTCACCACGGAGAACGCCTCGCCGTGGCGCCGCACGCTCTCGACCTCGACCTCTTCGGCCGACCGGTGCGGCGAACGACCGGGCGTAGTCGCCGAGGTCGGCCGGCGAACTCGGTCGCCGACATGAACCCGTCCGGCTCCGGCCCGCTCGTACGGCGAGCCGGGCAGGCCGTTGACCCAGTTCGGTGTCAGCAGGCGCAGCGAGTCCCACGTCTCCTGGCGCCAGCGCCGGCCGATGTGGCCGCGTTCGAGCACGACGTGGTCCCGACCGCGCTCGGTGAGCAGCTGGCTGAGCGGCGAGGCCGGCCTGGCCGGCGCCGATGACGAGGGTGTCGGTGGTCCGCACGGGTTCCTCGATCAGCCTGCGTCGACCTCGATCGACACGGGCACGCCGTTGGTGAGGATGTCGTAGACGGCCGAGCGCTTGCGCGACTGGTCGACGACCTGGCGCAGCTTCGTCGGCGTCGCTCGCCCTTGACGGTGAACGACACCCGGATCTGCTGGAACCCGTTGCGGACCTCGTCGGACAGGCCGAGGATGCCGAGCAGGTCGATGTCGCCCTCGACGGTGGAGGACACCTCGTCGAGGTCGATTCCCGCGCGCCGCGGCGATGTTGGCGATGCCGGCGGTCAGGCAGGCGGCCAGGGCGTGCAGGACGTACTCGACCGGCGTCGGGCCGTGGTCGTCACCGACGAGCACCGCCGGATGGTCGGCGTGGAGGACCCGCGGCTGGTCGTGGGTCATCTCCTGCTTGGCGCCGTAGAAGCCGTCGATCGTCGACTGGTTGTGGGTACCGCTCACCCACCGGTTGGTGGCCCGGAACTGGAAGTCGGCGATCTCGTTGTCGCCCTTCACGGCGTCGAGCGTGGCGAAGAGCGTGGCGGTGTCGACGCCGTTGCGGATCGGCGGCGGAGCCGCCCCGACCGAGCGTGCGCCAGCACGCCGGGCGGCGATGGGGTGTGGGGGCGCAGCCCCCACGGTGTTCGGGTTGGTCATGGTGTTGGTCATCCCGTCGAGGGTGCGGCAACGGCACCGGCGGCGCATCCGTAGCCACCACGGATCCTGGGCTGCGTGTGCCACCATCGGTCGATGGACTTCGTGAAGCTGGGATCGACGGGGATGCAGGTGTCGAAGATCTGCCTCGGGTGCATGAGCTACGGGGAGCCCGGGCGCGGTGGTCACCCGTGGTCGCTCGACGAGGAGGCCAGCCGGCCGTTCTTCCGCCAGGCGATCGAGGCGGGGATCAACTTCTTCGACACCGCGAACGTGTACTCGGACGGGTCGAGCGAGGAGATCACCGGGCGCGCCCTGGCCGAGCTCGGCCGACGCGACGAGCTGGTGATCGCCACCAAGGTGCGCGGGCGGATGCACGCCGGCCCGAACGGGGAGGGCCTGTCACGCAAGGCGATCCTTGCCGAGCTCGACCACAGCCTGCGCCGCTCGGGCACCGACTACGTCGACCTCTACCAGATCCACCGCTGGGACCACCGCACGCCGATCGCCGAGACGATGGAGGTGCTGCACGACGTCGTCAAGGCCGGCAAGGTGCGCTACATCGGCGCCTCGTCGATGTACGCCTGGCAGTTCTCCAAGGCCCAGTACACCGCCCGGCTCAACGGCTGGACGCCGTTCGCCACGATGCAGAACCACTACAACCTGCTGCACCGCGAGGAGGAGCGGGAGATGCTGCCGCTGTGCGCCGACCTCGGTGTCGGGGTGATCCCGTGGAGCCCGCTCGCACGCGGCCGGCTGACCCGCGACTGGGACGCCACGACGGCGCGCAGCGAGACCGACGAGTTCGGCCGCGGCCTCTACGGCGAGGGCGACCGGGAGATCGTCGACGCCGTCGCCCGCGTCGCCGAGCGGCGGGGCGTCAGCAGGGCGCAGGTCGCCCTGGCCTGGGTCTCCCGCCACCCCACGGTCGCCGCCCCGATCGTCGGGGCGACCAAGCCGGAGCACATCGACGACGCCGTCGCCTCGTTGTCGGTCACGTTGACCGCCGAGGAGGTCGCCGAGCTCGAGGCGCCGTACACGCCGCGCGGAATCGTCGGGTTCGTGTGATTCAGCTCACCTCGATCGGCGTCGCCGACGCGGAACGCGGGGTAGCTCAACCCGTCCTTGCCGGTGCAGGTCAACGGGCTCGGCGCCGGCACCGACGTGCGCTCGACGGCGACGTCATAGGCGACCACCTCGTCGCCGATGGCGACCTCGACGCGCAGCCGCTCGTCGTCGACGCGCTCGATCGAGCGGATCGGCGTCGAGCGCGTCGACGCCGAGCTGGCGGCGCACGTGGTGCTCCGCGGCCTGCTCGTGCAGGCGGAACGTGGAACGACCGCGGAACACGTCGAGCTCGAGGCGACCGCTGTCGTGGGCATCGAGCACCCGCTCGGCGGCAGCGAGGTCGAGCCGCCCGTAGTACAGGCTGTCGGGCAACAGCACGACGTTGCCGGCGAAACGATCGCCGCCGATGTGCGAGCACTCCCACACCTGGTCGGCCCACTTCGTCCCGCGCAACCCACGGGCGATCGGGCGGCCGTAGGTCGCGCAGCACGGGTCGTGGCGGCCGTTCGTGCAGACGAGCACGTACCGATCACCGTCGGGCACCCACTGCTCACCGAGGGCGTGGCCGGCGGCGATCGGCTCCGTCGCCGAGACGACCTCGTGGAGGTCACCGATCACCCGGCGATGCGCCGAGCCGGCGACGGCTCCCGGCCGCGGCGCGACGACGTACACGAGGCGGGCGGGGTGCGACGCGCCGTCGTGGTGCTGGGTGAGGTCGCGGCGGATGGCGATCACCCGGATGCCGCGACGGCGCATCACCTCGCGCCAGATCGACGGGGCGTGCGGCGAGAGCTCGCTGTGGCCGACGGCGTCGCGGCCCCACGGCCCGTTGACCTCGACGAGCAGCCACGCCGACACCTGCGACGCCGTCGCCGACACCGGCTCGTCGCGCCGCATCGACGCCCGGGCGCACTCGTAGCGGTGCTCAGCCGACAGCAGCGATCACCCCTTCAGCGGCGAGCCGTCGCCCGACGACGAGGCGGGACTGCTCGTCGAGCGCGACGTCCAATGCTCCGAGCGTCGAACGAGCCGGCGTGCGCAGCATGGCGGCGAGCAGCTCGTGGGCCTCGGCCGGCAACGTGAGCGTGCGGTCGCCGAGACCGAGCTCGGCCCGGCCCTCCGAGCCGGCCAGCCAGAGCAGCGGACCCGGGGTGACAGCGACCGGCGTGTCGAGCTCGACGTGCGGCGGCTCGAGCGGCCGGAGCCGTGTCGCCGGTTGCTTGCGCCAGACCTCCGTCGCCATCCAGCGGCGCAGGGCGGCCGCGTCGAGCGAGCCGGTGATGGGCACGATGTCGGGTGCAGCCAGGTCGTCGACGCGGATCGATTCGCGGAGCGCGCCTGCCGCCACCGCCTCGTCGAGGGCGTGACGAACCGCGTGGTGCCACAGCAAGGCGAGCACGCCGATCGTGAGGTGCGACGACGACTCGTCAACCGTCTCGGCGGCGTGCGGGAACCCACGCGGCAGGTACAGACAATCGCCGGCCACCATCGTGCGGTCGATCGACGGTGGACCGAGCTCGTCGAACGTCGGCATCGCCACCCGTGGGCCGACGCGTACGGGAAGGCGCGTGCGTTCGAGCGGCTCCCACACCCGCCATCGCTTGCGTCCGGCGAGTTGCAGCACGAACACGTCGTGCTGGTCGAAGTGCAACTCGAGCCCGCGAGCTGCTGACGGCGACAGGTAGGCGTTGACCTGCACGGCGTGGCCGAGGTCGAGGGCGAGGTTGTTGGCGACCCGGCCGAGGTGCGGGTCGGTGAACTGCAACCCCTGCAGCACCATCGTCGCCCCGGCGGCGTGCAGCTCGAGTGCCCGGTTGGGCTGGATGAGGTCGTCGATGGTGCGGTGCCCGAGCCCGGCACGACGGGTTGCCGGCGGGAGCGTGACGCCGTCGCGAACGAGGCGGAACGACGGCGCGCGGAGGCCGCGTCCGAGCGCGTCGCGCCACAGCCCGTCAGCGGTCGCGAAGCGATCGGGGTCGGCAACCGTCGACAGGACGGGGTGCCGGAACAGGTCGTCGGCGAGGAAGCCCTCCACCGACGGGACGAGTTGCGCCAGGCCGGGCGCATCGGGGTGCGGTTCCCGGCGGGTCAGCCACCCGATCGTTCAGTGCGTCAGGCGTCGCCACCGTCGGCGTCGCCGCCGTCGCCGTCGGTGCCGTCGCTGTCACCACCGCCGTCGGTGGCGTCACCGTCGCCGTCGGTGCCGTCGGCGTCGCCGTCCATCGTGACGACGAGGGAGTCGCCGGGTTCCCACTCGGTCTTGATGTCGTCGTTGGTGATGCTCATGGCACCGACCATACCCCGACCGGGGCGAGGCCTACTCCTGCGGGACGTACTCATCGATGCGCCGATGGTCGGCACCCTCGTCTCTGCTCCGCCACGGCGAGAGCGACTGGAACCGCGAGAACCTGTTCACCGGGTGGGTCGACGTCGATCTCAGCGACAAGGGAGTCGCCGAGGCGTCGCGAGGCGGCGAGCTGCTGATCGAGCACGACCTGCTGCCCGACATCCTGCACACGTCGCTGTTGCGGCGGGCGATCCGCACCGCCGAGTTGACGCTCTCGTCGGCGGATCGGATGTGGATCCCGGTGCGCCGCTCGTGGCGGCTCAACGAGCGGCACTACGGCGCCCTGCAGGGCAAGAACAAGGCGCAGACGCTCGCCGAGTTCGGCGAGGAGCAGTTCATGATGTGGCGCCGGTCCTACGACACGCCGCCGCCACCGCTCGGCGCCGATGACCAGTGGTCGCAGTTCCACGATCCGAAGTACGCGACGCTCCCGCCGGAGGTGCGGCCGCGCACGGAGTGCCTCGCCGACGTCGTCGACCGCATGTTGCCCTACTGGTACGACGCCATCGTCCCCGACCTGCTGACCGGGGCGACCGTGCTCGTCGCCGCCCACGGCAACAGCCTGCGGGCGCTCGTCAAGCACCTCGACGACATGGACCAGGAGACCGTCGTCGGCCTGAACATCCCGACCGGCATCCCGTTGCGCTACGACCTCGACGACGCCTTGCGGCCGGTGACAGCCGGCGGCACCTATCTCGATCCGGATGCCGCGGCAGCGGCGATCGAGGCGGTCAAGAACCAGGGGCGAGGCTGACCGCGTCCACGGTGCATCCGCAGCTGCGGGGCTGCGCCCGAGCGTCATACAGTCACGCCCCATGGCCAGCAAGAAGGCATACGTCGATCACTTGCGCAGCGTGCCGCTGTTCGCCGGCCTGCACGCGCAAGGAGCTCGACCGCATCGCTCGATCGGGCGACGAGATCACGATGACCGCCGGCAGCCTGCTGGTCGACCAGGGGCAGACCGGACGGGAGGCGTTCGTCATCCTCGACGGCGACGTCAGCGTCAAGCGCAACGGCCGCAAGGTCTCCACGCTCGGCCCGGGCGCGATCGTCGGCGAGCTGTCGTTGCTCGATCACGGACCGCGGACGGCGACCGCCGTGTGCGAGACGGACTGCTCGCTGTTCGTCATCTCGCAACGCAACTTCTTGCCCGTGCTCGACGACGTGCCGACGATCAACCACAAGATCCTCGCCTCGCTCGCCGGGCGCATCCGCGACCTCGACCGCGCCTACTACGGCTGAACACGCGCGAGTCACGTAGATTCGGCGCGGCGCATGACTGCGCACACCGACACGCCGAGTCGACGCAGACGCCGGACGCCAAGGAGGCTGCCCGGCTCCGTCCCCGGCACCTCGCCATCGGGCTCGGCGTCGGGTTCGCCGTGTTCACCGCGCTGTCCGGCGTCGTGCCGCTGATCACGGAGTGGCACGAGGACAGCCCGATCCACCGCGAGGTCTTCGTCAACGTCCCCGGCCCGCTCAAGCTGGCCTTCTACACGATCATCCCGGTGATGATCGCGTGGGGCGCGTTCCGCTTCGCCGACCGGATGAAGAACTGGGAGCGGGGCAAGGCGGCGCCGAGCCGGTTGACCACGACGAAGAACGCCAAGCGCCGCTTCGGCGACTACCGCGCCGGCGTCTACATGCGCACGCTGCTGCGCGATCCGGCCGCCGGGCTGATGCACTCGATGATCTACTTCGGGTTCCTCGTCCTGCTCGCCGTGACCACGGTGCTCGAGGTCGACCACCAGCTCCCGGAGTCGTGGAAGTTCCTCCACGGCACCACCTACCAGGCGTACGCCTTCGTCGGTGACGCCGCCGGGCTGGTGTTCCTCGGCGGCGTGCTGTGGGCGATCGCCCGGCGCTACGTGCAGCGGCCGTACCGCATCCGCATCAAGAGCAAGCCCGAGCACCTCGTCATCCTCGGCACGTTCCTCGTCATCGGCGTCTCCGGGTTCGCCGCCGAGATGTTCCGCATCGCCCTGCATGTCGGCGGAGGGCGAGAACATGGACTTCGAGCGGTGGAGCTTCGTCGGCTACCCGCTGAGCACGCTCGTCGACGGCTGGTCGGTGTCGTCGCTCGACACGTGGCACAGCTGGTCGTGGATCGCCCACGTCGTCGCCTTCGTCGCCTTCCTCGCCATCCTCCCGCTGACGATGCTGCGGCACATGTTCACGTCGCCGCTGAACATGTACCTGCGCGACAAGTCGCGTCCGAAGGGGGCGATGAAGCCGATGCCCAACCTCGCCGAGACCGAGCTGGAGACGTTCGGCGCGTCGGTGGTCGAGGACTTCACGTGGAAGCAGCTGCTCGACACCGACGCCTGCACGATGTGCGGACGCTGCACGAGCGTGTGCCCCGCCCACGCCACCGGCAAGCCGCTCGACCCGCGGGAGATCGTGCTCAAGACGGGCGAGGTGATGGCGGCCACCGGCGATCCCGTCGTCGCGCCGCCGCTCGGCACCGACCGCGAGATCACCATCGGCGCCAACTCGCTGTTCGAGCGCATCACGGCCGAGGAGCTGTGGGCGTGCACGAGCTGCAAGGCGTGCGACGAGATCTGCCCGGTGAACATCGAGATCCTCGACAAGATCCTCGACATGCGTCGCTACCTGACGCTGATGGAGTCGAACTTCCCGAACGAGCTGGGCAACGCCTTCCGCGGGATGGAGAACCAGGGCAACCCGTGGGGCATGAGCCAGTCCGACCGGGGCGACTGGGCCAAGGGCATCGACGGCGTCGACATCGTCGATCCCGGCGAGCCGCTGCAGGCCGAGTACCTCTACTGGGTCGGCTGCGCCGGCAGCTTCGACGACAAGAACAAGCGGGTCACCCAGGCGATGGCCAAGCTGCTGCGCCGCGCCGGCATCACCGTCGCCGTGCTCGGCCCGTCGGAGATGTGCACGGGCGATTCGGCCAGGCGCTCCGGCAACGAGTACCTGTTCCAGATGCTGGCGATGCCGAACATCGAGATGCTCAACGGCATGGGCGTGCGCAAGATCATCACCCAGTGCCCGCACTGCTTCAACACGCTGCTCAACGAGTACCCGCAGCTCGGCGGGCACTACGAGGTCGTGCACCACTCACAGCTGCTGGAGTCGCTGATCGCCAGCGGGCAGCTCGACGTCAGCCAGGCGACGCTCGAGGAGCGGATCACCTACCACGACTCGTGCTACCTCGGCCGGCACAACGACGTGTACCTCGCCCCGCGCAAGGTGGTCGGCTCGATCAAGGGCATCGAGGTCGTCGAGATGCCGCGCAACGGCACCAAGGGGATGTGCTGCGGCGCCGGCGGGGCACGCATGTGGATGGAGGAGTCGATCGGCACCAAGGTCAACGACGAGCGGGCCAGGGAGGCGCTGTCGACGGGCGCCAGCCGCATCGCCACGGCGTGCCCGTTCTGCTTCATCATGCTCGACGACGGGGCCAAGGCGGCCGGCGCCGACGACGACGTGGTCAAGGTCGGCGACATCGCCATCCACCTGCTCGACGCCATCGAGGCCGGCGAGCGCGCCTTCGACCAACCCGACGCACCCGCTGGCCATCGACTGCATCCGAGTTTCGAGTCGATCCGAGTGTCGGGCCCGGCGTCGGCACCACGCACTCCGATGGCGGCAAACACTCGGACTGGGTCAGGCGGTGGCGGCGAGGATGTCGGTGGTCGGGAGGCCGGTCGGTGAGCCGCCGGCCGGCTCCTCGGTGATCGCCCAGACGTCGGCGCTCGCTGGGTCGAGGCCTGCGGCGTAGACGCTCAGCCTGCCGTCGTCGTCGGGGCGGAACGTGGTGAACGACTCCGGCGTGCCGTCGCTGATCGCCCACAGCTCGAAGACGTTGTCGCCCTCGGGCAACGGGACCTGGTCGGCGAGGAGGACGGCGGCGTCCTGCTCGGCGGAGTAGACGATCGTCACGCCGGGCAGCGCACCCGGCATCGGGATCGTGGTGGCGTCGTCGGCCTCGACCACTGCGGCGACCTGGTCGTCGCCGTCGTCGCCGTCGGACAGCACGACCACGGCGCCCACGGCCAGCACCGCCACCGCTGCCGCCGCCGCGCCGACCGCGAGCCAGCGGCTGCGCCGGCGACCGGCGAGTGGCACGACCGGGGCGATCGGGGCCTCGTCGGCACGCTCCGGCGCCATCTGCGGCGTCGAGGCGATCGCCGCCAGCACGCTCGACTTCAACGCCGGCGGCGGGCTCTCGGCGACCGCGTCAGCCATCACGGCAGCGGCCGCGTGCAGTCCGTCGAGCTCGGCCCGCAGATCGGGACGGTCGCCCATCGCCGCGTCGAGCTCATGTTGTTCCTCCTCGCTCAGCGCGCCGACGGCCGACAGGGCGAGCATCTCGCGCAGCTCCTGCTCGGTCACGGCTGCACTCCCATCACCATGCGCAACCGGATCAACCCGTCGCGGATGCGCGTCTTCACCGTGCCCAGCGCGATGTCCAGGCGCTCGGCGATCTGGACGTGGGTCAGCCCTTCGTAGAACGCCATCTCCAGCGCCTGACGCTGAACCGGCGACAGCTCCTCGAGCGCCGCCCTCGCCCGCTCGCGATCCTCGCTCTCCAGCGCGTGGTCGTCGGGCGTCGCCTCGACGGCTGCGTCGAAGTTGGAGCGGATCTGCCGATCGCGGTGGGCCTGCTCGCTGCGTACCCGGTCGACCGCCCGGCGGTGGGCGATCGTCACGGCCCAGGTGCGAACCGACCCGCGCTGCGGATCGAATCGGGCGGCCAGCCTCCAGATCTCGACGAAGACCTCCTGGGTCACCTCCTCGGCCTGCGACGGGTCGCGGAGCACCCGCCGCACCACGCCGAACACGCTCGGGGCGAGCTCGTCGTACAGCGTGGCGAACGCCGCCTGGTCGCCGGCAGCGACCTTGGCGATGCTCGTCTCCGGGTCCACGCACCCCGTACTCTGCCAGACCCAACGGCGCGCCGACGGCCAGGTCCACAGGCTCGACGAGGCGAGCGACAGGCACGGCAGAGCCGCTGGGGGGGCCAGCGCGATCACAGCATGCATTCGTGGCGGAGGGGGTCGACGGATTCCACGATCTCGTGACAGCTCCGTGACGCGGCGCCGCGAGGGGCCCGCAGGCCCCTCGCGGTGCGTCGTCCTCGCCCGAAGGCCGATCGACTCAGGCCGCCGGCAGGAGCACGGTGTCGATGATGTGCACGACGCCGTTGGCGACGGGCACGTTGGCGCACACGACGGTGGCCGGTCCACCGCCGGCGTCGACGGTGACGGCATCGCCGTCGGCGGCGATCGCCAGGTCGCCGTTGAGCCCGGTGACGGTGCCGGCCTCGACGAGCTGCTCGCCCGTCAGCGCCTCGCCACCGACGACGTGGATGGTGAGGATGTCGGTCAGGTCACCCGTCGGATCGGCGAGCAGCGTGTCGACGGTCCCGGCGGGCAGGGCGGCGAACGCCGAGTTCGCCGGGGCGAAGATCGTGAACGGACCTTCGCCGTTGAGCGTGTCGACCAGGCCGGCGGCGTCGACGGCGGCGACGAGCGTCGACAGCTCCGGGTTGTTGCTGGCGGCCGTGGCGGCCGGGTCGTCGGCCATGCCGGCGAAGCTCCCCTCGCCGTCGGTGGGCACGCTGGCGCAGGCCGGGCCGGACGGCTCGGTCGCCATCGGCGCGGGCGTCATCGGCTCCGTCGTCATCGGCTCGGTCACCGCCGGCGCCTCGGTCGCAGCCGGCGCCTCGGTTGCCGGCGCAGCGTCGTTGCTCGCCGTGTCGTCGTCGTCGCCACCGCAAGCGGCGGCCATCAAGCTGAGCGCGGCGACCGCGGCCAGGGTGCGTGCACGAGTCCTCATCGGGGATCCTTTCGGGGGTTCACGTCGACGGCGCAGGGGGTCACTCGACGATCACCACGATCTGGTGATGGCCGGAGGCGCCGTCGGGGATTGGTTCGGCACGCTCGTCCGTTTGGATTGAGCCGTCGGCGTCGGTCGCCCTGACCTTCAGCGAATGGCGACCTGGTGTCGCCTCCCACCGGTAGACCCACTGCCGCCAGGTGTCCCTCGACGGCACCGTGCCGAGCTCGGCCTGCTGCCACGCACCGTCGTCGATGCTCACCTCGACGCCGGCGATCCCGATCGTCTGCGCCCACGCCACACCGGCGATCGGCACCGTGCCGGCGCGCACCTTGGCCAGCCCGCGCGGCGTGTCGATCCGGCTGGTCAGCTTGATCGGGGCTCGCTGCGCCCAGCCACGGCGCAGCCAGTAGTGGTCGAACTCGGCGAACGTCGTCAGCTCGATCTCGGTCAGCCACTTGGTCGCCGACACGAAGCCGTACAGGCCGGGTACGACCAGCCGCACCGGGAAGCCGTGCTCGATCGGCAGCGGCTCCCCGTTCATGCCGACGACGACCAGCGCATCGCGCCCGTCAATCGCGTCGGCGACCGGGAACCCGCACGCGAACCCGTCGACGGAGCGGCCGACGACCTGGTCGGCGCCGGGTCGCACGCCTGCCTCGCGAAGGAGGTCGTCGAGGCGCGTGCCGAGCCAGCGGGCGTTGCCGGCGTAGCGGCCGCCGACCTCGTTGGAGACGCACGTCAGCGTGATGTCGCGCTCGATCATCGGCCGGGCGAGCAGGTCGTCGTAGGACAGCTCCAGCTCGTCGTCGACCATGCCCGTCACGCGCAGCCGGTAGCCGTCCGTCGGCACCTGGGGCGCGGTGAGCGCGGTGTCGATGCGGTAGAAGTCGGCGTTCGGCGTGACGAACGGCGTCATGCCGTCGACGTCGACGTCGACGGTGCGCGGCAGCGCCGGGAGACGTTCCTCCGGTGCGGGCAGACGCACGGCGGCGCGGGACTCCGCTGCCGTGAAGCGGCCGCCGAGGCGACGACCGACGGCGCCGACGAAGCGTCGCGCCGAGGGCGAGCGCCCCGAGCAGCGCACCCGATCGATGGAGGAACACGCGGCGATCGGCGTCGTGGTCCGCGGTCGTCGACAGCGACCGGCGGATCAGCCACAGCGCGCCGATCCCGGCGGCGGCGCCGACCACGCTCGGCAGCACGACGTGCCATGGCGCACCCGCCCGCCGGCTCGACGCCGCCCACGTGCCGATCACGCCGAAGAGGCCGACGCCGGCGACACCGACCGCGAAGCGGTGGCGCAGGGCGACGACGCCCATCGCCCCGGCGAAGACGGCGAGCACGGCGCCGATGCCGATCAGCAACGCCGGTTTGTCGTTGGTGCCGAAGGTGTCGATGGCGAACTCCTTGACCCACGACGGCGCGGCGTCGATCACGCGGTCGCCGACGTCGAGCACCGGCGATCGCCAGGCGCGGTTGAACCCGGCGACGAGCTCGGCGACGGCGAGGGCGACGCCGGCAGCCACCAGGCCGGCGAGCACGGAGAACAGACGCGACGGTTTCACCCCAGACGTTCGCCGCGGCACATACGGCGGATGGTCAGGTCAGTCGCAGAGCAGCTTGAGCACCGCCCGCTCGATGGCGTCGCGGTGCTCGAGCGGGTCGTTGCCGCCGAGCCGGCGCAGCGTCGGGGCGATCGTGTCGCCGCGCTCGTACAGGTCGACGACTCGCGGGTCGACGTAGGAGCCCTTGGCGACCGTCGGGGTGTTGCCGAGGTACGTCGCCACCTCGACCATCGCCCCGCGGATGGCCCGGCCTCTGCCGCGTCCTCGACGTCGCCACGTCGACCGCGCCGGCGAGGGCCACGGCCGCCAGCACGGTGCCGTGCCACGTGCGGAAGTCCTTGGCCGACACCTCGCCGCCGACGACGTCCTTCACGTACTGGTTGATGTCGTCGGACGACACGTCGTGCCAGCGGCGGCCGTCGCGGTACGCGAGCAGCTCGGGGCCGCCGCCGCGACGTCGACGCAACGTCGACACGGCCTCCCGGACGGCATCGTCCGCGACGGCCACGAGGCGCTCCTGGGCCGACTTCGCCGGGTACTCGAAGACGACCTCCTCGCCCGTCACGCGGACGTGGCACTTCTGGATCGTTGCCAGGCCGAAGCTGCCGTTGTCCTCGGCGTAGACCTCGCCGCCGACGCGGAAGAACCCGAGGTCGAGCAGCCGGAACGCCGTGCCCAGCGCTCGCTCCCGCGGCATGCCGGGGAGCGCGAGGTGCTCGCCGACGATGGTGCGCGCCTTGGGCAGGCGGGCGGCGACGGTGAGCACGCGATCGTGCTTGGCCTTGTCCCGCTGCTCGCGCCAGACAGGGTGGTAGAGGTACTGCCGGCGTCCGGCGGCGTCGGTGCCGAGCGCCTGGATGTGCCCATTGGGCGCCGGGCAGATCCACACGTCCTCCCACGCCGGCGGGATGAC
The DNA here is from genome assembly GCA_963749315.1 of uncultured Acidimicrobiia bacterium. Classification (GTDB taxonomy): domain Bacteria; phylum Actinomycetota; class Acidimicrobiia; order Acidimicrobiales; family Ilumatobacteraceae; genus JALZMG01. The sequence goes on along the minus strand of CAVVMS010000026.1, from coordinate 22,071 downwards.
GAGCGCGACGCAGCGGGCGCGGTCCTCCGGCTCCGAGCGGTCGGCCGTGCTCGTCGAGGTAGACGAACCCCTTGCCGCGGCGGCGACGAGCCCAGCCGGGCGTGTCGGGCGAGACGTGACGGAGCCGGGGCACGCCGCGACCCTTCCCCGCTGTGCGCCGGCCTACTCGCGGAAGTTCTCGAAGTAGCGGCTCGGCGTCGGGCCGCGCTGGCCCTGGTACTTGGAGCCGGTGGCGCCAGACCCGTACGGCGCGTCGGCTGGCGTGGTCATCTCCATGAAGCTGATCTGGCCGATCTTCATCCCCGGGTACAGCGTGATCGGCAGGCTGGCCACGTTCGCCAGCTCGAGCGTGATGTGCCCGTCGAAACCTGCATCCACGAAGCCGGCGGTGCTGTGGATCAACAGTCCGAGGCGGCCCAACGAGGAGTTGTGGGTCGGGATGAACGAGCGCCCGGCGAGGTAGATGCCGTCGACGGCGTCGACCTCGATGCACCGGACGGGAACCGATGGGACCGGACGCGCGTCGACGATCGAACGGAATCGCCGGCACGACCCGTCGCGCCGTTGGCGCACGGCCTGGCGACCGAAGACCGGTCGATCAGGCCTGAACGTGACGTCGAACGTGGGGCCGTGATCGACACCGTTCAGCATGGCGGGCTTCTTGGCGATCACGGGTCGGAAGCCGAGGCTGCAGACGACCTCAAAGACCTGATCGGCGAGATGTTCGTTGGTCGTCGTGAACACGCAACGTCCGGATCGGTCGCCGCGCCCGCAGGAGCTCATCAATCCCTCCAGCAATGCCCATCGCTGTCGGACCGATGCCCGCAGGTACATCGGCGGGATGTGCTCCTCGGGCGAGCGCTCGTCAGCCAGCTGAGTCCCGAGGACGTAGGGGTCGATCGGGAGGTCCCGTTCCGGGCACTGCACACTGCGGGTGAGGTGGACGTGGTGGTTGTACTCGTCGCCCACGCGCAGCCGGACGGCGATCTCCCCTGCCGTCTTCACGGAGGGCGGCGCGTGTCGCCGTCGCTCCGCCTTGCTGGTCGTCAGCCACCCGTGTGACTCGTCGCAGATCATCGTCGACCCGTCGGAGAAGGTGATCTCGTAGCACGGCCGACCGAGCATGACCTCGGTGACGTCCTTGACGCGTATCGGCTGACCGGTGTGGCTGAAGACGGTGTCACCAACGGCGATCTCACCCATCGCGGTCCACCCGTCGGGCGTCGGGATCGGGGTGGCGATCGAGAGCGCCTTGCCTTCGATCCTGGCCACGAGGTTGTCGGGCACGGCCACGCGCTCCAGCGTCGAGCCGAGCACGAACTCGCCGGGATGGAGCATGAACACGCCGTCGCTCGCCGATCTCGACGAGCTCGGTCAGCGCGGTGAGGTCGTGCTTGACGTCGATGACACCGGCCGTGTGGTTGCGGAACACCCGGAACAGCCGATCGAGGCGCACGTCGACGGACGACGGCTGCACCAGTTCGTCGTCGAACGGCTCGATGACGATGCGCCCGGCAGCGAGCTGCTCGCGGATCGTGCGGTCCGACAGGATCACGGCCGCACGTTAGCCAGGGGTGTCAGCCGCTACCCTGTTGCCCGCTCGCGGATGTAGTTCAATGGCAGAACATCAGCTTCCCAAGCTGAATACGGGGGTTCGATTCCCCTCATCCGCTCCACTAAAAGACCTGATAGACGGCCATTTCGGCCCCTGCTGGCTCGTGTCCTGTGCCTACAGCGTGCCTAGAACCGCGACCTCCACCCGCGGCCCCTTGTGCGGACCCGGTTCATGGTGGACAGCGTGGCCCCGGTAGGTGCCTGACACTGCGTGGTCCGCGATTCGACGGTGGTCACCTTCTTCGCGCCGTCATAGGGATTCGATCAGCTTCTCGACGCGCTCGTCGCGGCTCTTGAAGGGGTCCTTGCAGAGCACGGTGCGCTGGGCCTGGTCGTTGAGCTTGAGGTGCACCCAGTCGACCGTGTAGTCACGCTTGCGCTCCTTGGCCCGGCGCACGAACTCGCCGCGCAGCCTCGCTCGGGTCGTCTGCGGCGGGACGTCGGTGGCCGTGTCGATGTCGGCATCGGTGCACAGCCGCTCGACCATGCCACGATCCTGCAGCTTGTAGAACGGGCTGCGCGCCCTCGACACGTCGTGGTACTGCAGATCGAGGAGCTGCACCCGGGGGTGGCCGAACGGCAGCCCGTGGCGCTCGCGGAACGCCTCGAGCAGCTTGAACTTGATCACCCAGTCGACCTCGCGGTCCAGCTTCAGCGGGTCGTTCTCGATCGTCGTCACGCAGTGCTCCCACATCTCCAGGGCACGCTGTTCGAGCGGCGGGAACCCTTTGGACTCCGAGTAGCGCAGCGCCCGGTCGAGGTACTCGCGCTGGATGTCGAGGGCGCTGACCTCGCGGCCGTTGCCCAGGCGGACGGTGCGCCGGCAGGTCGGGTCGTGGCTGATCTCGCGGATCGCCCTGATCGGGTTCTCCAAGGTCATGTCACGCAACACGACGCTGCGATCCTCCAGCATCCGCAACATGCACGCCGCCGCGCCGACCTTGAGGAACGTCGTGTACTCGGACATGTTGGAGTCACCGACGATCACATGCAGGCGCCGGTAGCGCTCGGCGTCGGCGTGCGGCTCGTCGCGAGTGTTGATGATCGGCCGGCTGCGCGTGGTCGCCGAACTGACGCCCTCCCAGATGTGCTCGGCGCGCTGGGCGATCGAGTACGTCGCACCCCGGGCGGTGTGCAGCACCTTGCCGGCACCGGCATAGATCTGACGGCTCACCAGGAACGGGATCAACACCTCGGCGTAGTGGCCGAGATCGTCGTGGCGGCTGGTGCAGTAGTTCTCGTGGCAGCCGTAGCTGTTGCCGGCCGAATCGGTGTTGTTCTTGAACAGGTAGATCGTGCCGCGGATCGACTCCTCGGCCAGGCGCTGCTCGGCCGACTCGACGAGGCTCTCCAGGATCCGCTCCCCCGCCTTGTCGTGGACCACCAGCTCGTACAGCGAATCGCACTCAGGCGTCGCGTACTCCGGATGCGACCCGACATCGAGGTACAGCCGGGCCCGTTCTGCAAGAACACGTTCGAGCTGCGACCCCAGCTGACGACACGCCGAAACAGATAGCGGGCGACCTCGTCAGGGCTCAGCCGACGCTGCCCGCGCAACGTGCACGTCACGCCGTACTCGTTCTCGAGGCCGAAGATCCGCCTCTCCATGGTGGGCAACGTAGCGAGCTGGCGTTCGAGGCCGGGGTCCTCTGTACGGTGGCTGTGTCGGCCCGGGACGGCCGCGATCATCGGCTGGTCCGCGATCGCGACAACGCGGTCGTCTTCGGACACACCCGGGCCGCTGGTACGCAACGGGCGCCGGTAGCGCATCTCGGGAACGACGACCCCGAAGACCTCATCGTCACGTCGTATGTGATCGTCGCGCCACGCCTCGGACTCGTAGAACCGGCGCGCCCGGTCGTTCTGGGGAACGACCCACAGCACGGCTTCCAGGTAGCCGAGTCCGGCCAGCTCCGCAGTCATGTCGCGAAGCAATGCCCGCCCGAGCCCACGGCCCCACACCTGAGGGTCGAGGTTGATGGCGTACAGCTCACCGATGCCCTCAGCCCGACCGTCGTGTTCGGGTCCGGCTGCGGCGAACCCGACGACGACCCCGTCATCCACGATCACCTTGAGCCGCTGCGCGGGCAGTAACGCCAGCACCTGGCCGCGCCAGTAGGCGGCTCGGTCGTCAGCGTTGAGCTCGTCGAGGTACGCATCGGGCATCACGCCTCGATACGCGGCCCGCCAGGCACGCACCTGGATCACCGCGATCCGCTCGGCGTCCCCGAGTTGCGCGGGGCGAATCGTCAGCGGCACCACGTGCATCCTGCTTCGTCAGCCGGCCACGACCGCAGCGGTTTCTGCCGGCGTTCGAGGATGCTGGCGCCCGCCATTGGCCCCGTGAATGTCGGATACCTCGCGGTGCGGTGTTCGGTACACACGCGACCGGCTCGCTGCGAGCGCGGTGCCGCCGCCGGCCGGGCTTGTTGGGGGGTGAGGGCTGCCGGTGGGCTCGCGTGGCGATGTCGGCGACGGTGAGAACACGGGCGTCATGGTCGGGGTCGGCCCGTTCAGGCGGTGGGGTCGATGTTCTGGTTGAGGTGGAAGACGTTGTCTGGGTCCCACGTCCGCTTCAGCGCGACGAGCCGCTCCCAGTTCGGCCCGTACGCGGCGCGCACCCGCTCGGGCTCGTCGGCGCTCAGGTAGTTGACGTACACCGCGTCGGCCATGTAGGGCGTCAGGGCCTCGAACGTCGAACGGACCCAGCCGATGTTCGCCTCATCCTCGGCCGGGTCAAGCCACTCGCCGGTCATCAGTAGGTTGTAGCCGGATTCGCGGTGGGGGTACGCCGTCGCTGTCGGGTCGATGCGGGTGACGGCGCCGTGGAAGTGCTCGATCATCATCCCGCTCATCGGCGACGGCACGCGCTCGAATGCGTCGAGAAGCACGCCGACGACGTTCGTCGGAGAGCTCCTTGAAGAACGCTGAGCGCCAGTAGTTGCGGGCGCCCTTCGGGAAGGCGTCGTCGAGGAGCGTGTTCATCACCGGGTACGGCATCGGGCCGATCAGATCGACCGCCGGTGTCCCCACCGTGCGCAGGGGTGCGACGAGCGCCTCGCCGGTGGCGATGTCGCCGCTGTGGCACACCGGCACGGCGACGATCTTGTTGCCGGAGCCGTCGGGCGCGTGGACGAGCCCGAAGAAGCTGACCAGCTCGTCGGGGGGCTCGGCGGTCGCCTCCTGGTACGCACCGAACACCGGCAGTGCCTCTGACAGCGGGTAGGCGACGATCCCGCCGAGGATCGTGTCGAGCGGATGCGCCTCGAACTCGAGTGAAGCGGCGATCCCGAAGTTGCCGCCGCCGCCGCGCAGTCCCCAGAACAGCTCTGGTTCGGTGTCCGCGCTGACCTGGAGCACGTCGCCGTCGGCAGTGACCAGCTCGACCGACGTGAGGTTGTCGACGGCCATCCCGAAGCGGCTCATCAGCCAGCCGACCCCGCCGCCGAGCGTCAGCCCTGCGACGCCGGTCGTCGAGATCACACCGCCGGTCGTCGCCAGGCCATGTTGATGCGTCGCCCGGTTGTAGTCGTTCCATGTCGCACCGCCCTGCACCCGCGCCCGCCGCCGGGCCGGGTCGACGTAGCTGCCCCGCATTGGCGCCAGATCGATCATCACCCCGCCCTCGGTGACGGCCTTGCCGGCGACGCTGTGCCCGCCGCCTCGGACCGAGATCTCGAGACCCTCGGCCCGGGCGAAGCGGACAGCGTCGGCGACGTCGGCCGTGTTGGCGCACCTGGCGATGAGCGCCGGGCGCTTGTCGATGAGACCGTTGTGGACAGCCCGCGCCCCGTCGTAGCCAGCGTGATCAGGTCCAACGACCTCCCCGGAGAACTGGGCGCGGAGCTCGTCGACGGAGTCGTGCGACAACGTGACACTCATGGCTCTCCTCGTCCGCGCCTGGCCCGCCCGGCGGCCGATGTCGACCGCACGACCCGAGCGGGAAGGGAAGAGCGGTCGGGGCGGGTGACGCGAGTCAGGCATGCGACTGCCGATTGGTGTCGCCGGCCACTTCGCCGATCGGCCGCCGATGTCCACGAGGAGATGCCGATCGGGGCGGGCTGAGCCGACGGCGACGGCGTTGTCCGAGCGCGCTGTTCGGAGTCGACATCATCCGGCAACGGTTCACGGGTCACTGACGCTGAGCCCGCATCGCGTGCGGTGCGCGCCGGGTGGGACCGCGTCTCGTGTGGGCGCTCGAGCTCGGCGAGAATCCGTCCGAACGCTCGCTGCCGGGCGACGTCGGGTTGGGCGGGGTCGACGGGATCGTCACCAGCAGCGGCGTGACACCCAGGCGGCGAGCGACTCGGACCAAACGGTGCAGCTCGCTGTGGAACACAGCTGGTCCATGCGTCGCGAGCCTGTCGGCCAGTTCGGCGTACGGGACCGGCTGGGACTGGGCTTGCTCGGCGCCGCGAGCCGGGACAGTCGAGTTGCGAGCCGCCACGGCCGTTGGGCCGAGTTGCATGCTCTTGTCCTGGGGTGTGCAAGTCATCATGCAGCGATCGTGATGCGCGCCCGGGGGGAGGAGAAGTGCAACGTCTGAACCTCCCTCACTCCTGCAGGCGGGAACTCCGGCGGCGCGTGCTCAGGAGGAAGCGGCGGCGTGGAGCGGCTGCGGGCCGTGTTCGTGACTCCGGCGCCAAGTGGGAAGGCCTTGCGCCAGCATCCGACAGCCCCGCAGCTCGATCGCTCCGGAACGGAGGGCTTCGCCCCACTGGATCTCGCCCAGGTGCCAGCGGGCGAACGCCAACGGATCGTGGACCACGACGACCAGATCCTCCTCGCCGCCGGGGTACGTCTCGCAGATCTCGGCGTCGCCCCGCTCGATGAGCAGCCAGCCGCGGCTGCCTGGCCCCGACAGTGTCGGGTAGTCGAAGCGGACGAGCTTTCGGCGCTGAGGGAGCCGATCACGGTCGAGGAAGAACGTCGCCCACATCCACAGCACCACACCCGGGTGGGCCTGTTCGGGTGTCAGGTCGGCCCACCTCGAACCCCACTCCTGGAGAGCCACCATCACCTCGGACAGCTCGCGACCCGCTTCGGTCGGCGCGTAGATCGAGCCGGGGCCGTCGGGCTTGCGGTTGATCTCCAGTACCCCGGCGCGCTCGAGGTCTCGCAACCGCTTCGAGAGCAGCCCACGAGACAGTCCCGGAGCGCTGTCGGCGATCTCGTTGAAGGTCCGGCACCCCAGGATCACGATGTTGCGCAGGATGATGATCGACCAGCGCTCGGCGAGGAGCTCGGAGGCTCGAGCGATGGGGCAGTACTGCCCGTAACTGCGCACCAGACAAGCGTGACACCAGCTGGTGCTTCGCACTAGTTCAGTTCTTGAACTCGGAGAGCTCCGACGGTGTCACCGTGTCGCTCGAGACTCTTCGCGCCATCGGGTTCTGGTCGGCCGTCGACCACGAGGCGGCGATGACCTACACGTTTGGCCGGGATCAACGCCGAGCCAAGGCCCGGCGACCCGAGGGAGGATGCGATGTCCATGACACTCAATGACCAAACGCGCCGTCGACGGGTCGGCGGAGCGACAGCAATCATCGGATGGTCCCGCCGTCCGCGTTCGGTGCGTGCCGGGGCCTTCCACCGGGCGCTCCGGGACGGGTTCGGTTCACCGCCGCGAGGTCGGGCTCCGCCTGATCGGGCCGCGGCGTCGCCGTCGATCGGAGCGGCTCCGGCATGATCGCCTGACACAGTCGGCGCGCCGCAACGGGCATTCGGCGCTATCGGGTGCGCACGCGAGCGCCGGTCGCGGCGGGTCGAGACTTCGGCGAGGATGGGTGGGTGGCTACGAAGGTGAACGTCGACAACTTCACTCGCGCCGAGACGGACCGGATGTTCGCCGCGTTCGCTGCACGTGCTCCGATCAACGTCTTCGGGCATCACCGCGAGCCGTCGTCGATCGCTGATCAGCCAGTGATCCGGCCGAACCGGGACACGTTGTACAGCGGTGCGCTGGTCGACATCTCCGAAGGCGCGACGCTGACGCTGCCCGACTCTGGCGATCGGTACCTGTCGGTGATGGTCGTCAACAACGACCACTACCTCAACGAAGTGCTCCACGACGCGGGGGATCATGAGTTGACCGTCGATCGCTTCGACACCGACTACGTGCGCGCCTCGGTCCGGATCCTGGTCGACCCGAACGATCCAGCTGACCTCGCCGCAGTCCACGACCTGCAGGACCAGATCGGTTTGCAAGCCCGCTCGGCCCGACCATTCGTGAGCCCGGACTACGACAAGGCCAGCTTCGACACGACACGCGAGGCATTGCTGACCTTGGCGCGAGGCGTCACCACGCTCGACCACACGTTTGGACGCAAGGATGTCGTCGACCCGCTCAAGCACCTGCTCGGCACCGCTGTCGGATGGGGCGGGCTTCCCGACAGCGAGGCGTTCTACATCAACGTCGATCCTGGGTTCCCGACCGGCGAGTACAAGGTCACCGTCGGCGAGGTGCCTGTCGACGGGTTCTGGTCGATCTCGGTGTACAACGCAGCGGGCTACTTCGAGGCCAACGACCGCAACGCCTACAGCTTCAACAACCTCACCGCGGCACCGAACCAGGACGGCACGATCACCGTGCACTTCGGTGGTTGTGGCGACGACCGTCCCAACTGCTTACCGATCACCGACGGTTGGAACTACGCCGTGCGCCTCTACCAACCAAGACCCGAAGTCCTCGACGGGACGTGGACCTTCCCAACGGCCGAATCCGCATAGCGCGTATCTGCTGAGAGGCCGCGTCGCCGCCGTCGCCGTGACCCGCCGGGCTATGGCGACGACCAGCACGATGGTCGCAACGACGAGCCCCGGCTGATCGTTGTGGATGTAGTGGCCGGACTTGCGGGCGACGAGGAGGCGGCCCTTGGGCGAGAGCTGTGACTGCGCCGCCGCTTGCATCTCCTGCCAGGCCTCCTCGAGGGGGCCCAGGCCGGGGCCGCCGTGGGTTGTTCTCGGTTTCCGACGGCGGCGGGATGTTTCGTGGAGTTGGCGATATCGATGAAACTTCGTCTCGTCCTCGCCAAGCCGGCCGAAGGCCTGCTGTCCCGCCTCACTTGCCAACTCCGCCTGCATCAACGCTGTTCTGGTGCGACGACTCGAACGCGTCGCACGGAAGCTTGACCGGACGCCGCAACTCGCTCCTACACGCATCGAGTCCCGAGCCGCAGTTTCCAGCCAATTGCGTCCCACAAGTGCGTCGCTCAGTGTCCGCGAACGCCGGTCGGCACCGCCAAGCGCGCCTCATCGCCGGCGGCCTTGATCCGCGCGCCGACCGCGTCCACTGATCCAAGCGAAGCGTCAGGTCACATGCTTGTACGCGGGGAAGACGATAGGCGGAGGTGGATCGTCCACACCGACTTCGGCGAATGTTGGCATCAGCTTCTGGCCGAACTGCTCGACGGCGTCCTCGGACTCCCAGACGTCCACCACGCAGAACGTGCCGTCGGGCATGGTGCCGGCCACGTGAGAGATCAAACCCGGCACCGGCCAGTCAGTGGGAGAGTTCAGGCCCTGCGGGTTCAGGCGTTGGGCGAGCTGGTCGTACTGCTCTTCGCTCAATCGCATCTGGTGAACAAGAACGACTGCCATGTCTACCTCCAGTGCCTTGGGCTCCCTCGCCCACGGGCACACGAAGCGTAGTTCCAGACGTCGATGCAGCGGTCCTGGTGGTCACGCTGGCCCCGCGCGGACTGATGAAGCTACATCAACGGCGGTCCCGCTCGGTTTGCTCCGATTGACGTCGCGACGCGTGACGGAGCCGTCCTCCCGACCGCTGCTCGCGGCGGACCCGAACGCAGGACGCCATCGACCCGACAGCGGCCACCGCCGCACGACGCTGAGACAGTTGGATCGCCGGCTCGCCGCGGCGACAAAGACATCGCGCCAAGGCGGGCCGCTCGACGGTCGCGCCGGGTGACGGCCCGCCCGGTGTTGCGGTGACCTTGAGCTCGCCGCATGGTTCCCGTTGGCTTCAGGTCGTGGGTCGGCTGCCGACGGACGGTGGGTGTCACTCGGCCAGGAAGTTCATCACCAGCTGATTGAAGTCGTCTGGGCGTTCCAGTGGCAGCAAGTGTGATGAACCGTCGCCTGTCAGGAGTTCGAACCGGGCGCCGGGGATCCCGCCGGCCACCTCACGGGCGGCCCACGGCGGTGTCAGCAGATCCTGCTCACCGACGATCACCAGCGTGGGGGCGTTGATGCCGCCGAGCCGATCGAGGGCATCGAACTGCAGGTACGCCTGAGCCTGACGGTCGTAGGCCTCCGGCTGGATCGGGTTCGGATTGCTCGCCAACAGTGCGATCGTCTCTTGCACCGCCTGCTGGTCGCGAAGGAACGTCGAGGAGAACAGCCAGCTGAGCTGCTGAGCGCCGAACACCTCTCCGCTGGGGTCGTTGGCCTTGACCCAGTTCCAGATGGAGATCGGGTCGACGGCGCTGCGAGCGGGCGCCGCACCTGGTCCTGCGAGCACCAGCCGATCGAGACGATCGGCATGTCGCAGGGCGAACTCGATCCCGATCATGCTTCCCATGGACAAGCCCAGCAGGTGGCTGCGGTGGATGTCGAGCGCGTCGAGCAGACCGGCGACGTCGTCGGCCATGTCGGCGATGGTGTACGGGTGGTCGGCTCGGGAGCTGCGACCGGCATCGCGGTTGTCGAGGAGGACGACACGGAACCGGGTGGAGAGCTGTGGGACTTGTTGCAGGGTCCACAGCGACGAGTCGTATCCGATCCCCATCACCAGGACGAGTGGGGGGCCGTCGCCGTGAACCTCGTAGTACAGCTCCTGCTCGTTCGTGCAGATGGTTCCTGCTCGCGGGACATGCTTGCCGCCGGCGGACATCGGTTCGTCGGTTGACACGGCGGTTGTGCTGGTCATGAGTGCTCCTCGGGATTGCTTGGTGGCTCGGGGACTCGTCGTCCCCAACCGAGATGCGCGAGCAAGACTGTTACGGCGGTAACTCTCATGGCTACGTTCGGTGCCGGCTGACTCCGGCCTCCGATCGGCTACGGACTCGGGAGGCGCGCGATGAGCGATGACGCTGGTGGTGGCCTCCTCGAGCGTGCCCGTGACGCGGTGGTCCGAGGCGACTGGCAGAACGCGTTCGACCTGCTGGTGGACGCGGACGCCGACGGCCTCCTCGCTCCCGCCGATCTGCCGGTGCTGGGCGAGGTCGCCTACGCGGCCGGCGACCTCGATGTGGCCATCGAGGCGTGGGAGCGCGCCCATGCGGCGTGCATCCAGGCCGGTGACCACGTGGCGGCCGCGGGTGCGGCCGTTCGCGTGGCGATGCACCTGGTCTTCGACACTGCGCTGATGGCGCCAGTTCGTGGCTGGCTGGCACGGGCGGAGCGGCTTCTCGAAGGTGCTGACGGGACCCCGGCGCACGCCTGGTTTGCGGTCGTGCGCGCCTATGAGCGGATGCTGACTGGCGACATGCCCGGCGCTCGGCAGTGGGCCCGGCGTGCGATCGAAGTGGGTTCGAGGTGTGACCCGGCGGCGTGCGCCATCGGACGGATCGCCGAGGCACGGCTTCTGATCTTGGACGGCGATGTCCAGCGAGGTCTGGCGCTGCTCGACGAGGCCGGGGTGGCGACGGTCTCGGGGGAGCTCGATGCGCTTTCGACAGGGGTGGTCTACTGCGAGCTGGTGTGTGCACTGCAGGGCCTGGCCCTGTACGACGAGGCCGAACAGTGGACCGAAGCGATGGAGCGGTGGTGTGAGACGAACGCCATCGGCAGCCTGCACGGGCGTTGCCGGGTGCACCGCGCCGAGATCCTCAGGCTGCGCGGGTCGTGCGACGAGGCGCAGCGTCAAGCGTTGATGGCGTGCGAGGAGCTGCGCCCGTACTTGCGGCGGGAGCTTGGGTGGCCGCTGACCGAGCTGGGACGAATTCGACTGCACAAGGGCGACATCGCCGGCGCCGAGGAAGCCCTGTTGGCGGCTCATCTCGCCGGGTGGGATCCCCAGCCGACGCTGGCGCTGGTGCGTCTGGCCCAAGGCGACGTGGCCGCTGCCGTGGCCTCGATACGCGACGCCCTCGAGCACCCACTGCGGGTACCGTCCAAGGAGCGACCACCGAACAGCGACCTGCAGCGGGCGCCGCTGCTGGCGGCGCAGGTCGAGATCGCGATCGCGTCCGGCGACATCGACCGGGCTCGATCGGCCGCCGACGAGCTGGAGCTCGTCGCCGACCGATTTCAGAGCAAAGCGTTGGTCGCCGGCGCCGCCCACGCGCGGGGTCGGGTGCGCCTCGCCGACGGCGACGGGGCCGGCGCGGAGCGGTCCCTGTCCGACGCGGTCCAACTGTGGAACGAGGTTGGCGCCCCCTACGAGGCGGCACTCGCCCGCCTCGGCCTCGCCGACGCCCACCACGCCAGCGGCCGCGAGCAGCGGGCCGACTTGGAGCGCCAAGCGGCCCGCGCGATCCTCGAAGCGATCGAAGCCGCGCCGTCGGTGTCCCCAGTAGCGGACCGCGCGGACCGCGACGCACTCGATGAGCAGTCGGCGACGAGCGTCAACGTCTTTCGTCGCGAGGGTGACTACTGGACGGTGAGCTTCGACGAGTCCACCGTCCACCTGCGCGACCTCAAGGGCATGCACTACCTCGCGCGTCTCTTGGCCGACCCGGGACAGGAGTACCACGTGCTGGATCTCGTCGCCGCCGAGACCGGCAGCGTTTCGCAGGGCGACAGCAGCCGGGCGGGCAGCCTGCCGCGGGCGGCACTCGGCGACGCGGGGGAGATGCTCGACGCGCAAGCCAAGGACGCCTACCGCCGACGCCTCGCCGAGATCGACGACGACATCGAGCAGGCGCAGGCGATCGGCGACGGCGAACGAGCCGCACAGGCCGACGCCGAACGCGACTTCCTGCTTCGAGAACTCTCCCGCGCCGTCGGCTTGAGCGGTCGAGACCGACGAGCCGCATCGGCATCCGAACGCGCCCGAGCCGCTGTGACCCGCGCCGTCCGCCAGGCGATCACCCGCATCGCTGACCACCACCCCCAGCTCGGCGAGCATCTCAACCGTACGATCCGCACAGGCACGTATTGCGCATACATGCCAGACCCGCGCGCCCTCGTCGGATGGCGGCTTTGACATCGATCTGCGTCGGCAGCAGGGGGAGGCGACAGCGAGGGTGAGGCCGAGGGTGCTGGGCTACCGAGGGCTGCTGTCCAGGCTGCGTTCCCGGCCGATGATCTCCCAGCCCTTCACCGCCTTCCCGCGGAGAAGCGCGGAGACGTCGGGTCGGCCCGACCAGGTACGACCCGACGATCCAAGTAGCCGATATCGCCGCGCCGTGCGACCAACTCGGACGAGGATGACGCCGGCTCGGCTCGGCGACGCTACCGAGTGGCGAAGGCGGCCGTTCGGTCAGTGACGTGCGTCGGCAGGCCGCCGACGAACGGCAGACATGAGCGTCGGGACGTCAGCCTCGGGCCGTCGTGCCCGATCGGTTGGCATCATGGAGTACCGATCAGGAGGGGCGCCACCATGGGCACCGAGGCCACCCGACCGCCGACACACCCACCGCCGTGGTTCGTGCACGTGGCTTGGCGCGTTCATCGAGCGCTCAACAGGCTCAGTGGCGGCCGCTTTCTGTGGACCACGTCGAACAAGCGCGGCTGGGGCGCACTGCGCCTGACGACCGTCGGGCGGAAGTCCGGGCAAGAACGCAGCGTCATCATCGGCTACGTCGAGGACGGCCCGAATCTCGTCGTGCTTGCGATGAACGGCTGGGACGAGGGCCATCCCTCATGGTGGCTCAACCTCGAGGCGCACCCGGATGCTGTCGTTCGCCTGTCGGGCCAGCATGCGCGCCCGGTGCGCGCGCTCCCGGTCGCGGGCGAGGAGCGTGATCGACTGTGGCAGCGCTGGGTCGCGGTCGAACCGAAGCTCGACGGCTATGCCGGCCGACGGTCGACCGAGACGCCCGTGATCGTCCTCGAACCGCGCGACGGGACCGCTTGACACCCCGCGAGGACGGCCCTCCTGGTCAGACGGAAACGTCGGCCAATCATTCAGCCAACCTCGATGGCGGATCGAAGCCAGATCGCTCGACGCGAGGACCCTCACCACGGACGCACATTTGCCCGGTGCGGCCCCGCCGAGACGGAGTCGGGCGATCACGACGGAGCCCTCCGATCTACGGTAGTGGCGCGGATGTGATCGAAGGAGCGATTCGTGACGGCTCGACAACTGACGTTCACGCGGATACAAGACACGACTGCCGATGATTGGGCGATCATCGCCACGAGGCCCAACACGAAGCTCTTCGAGGAGCTGCCGGACCGCCTGCTCAGTGCCCTGCGATTCCTGGAGAACGGGGACTTCTACACGGTCAACGGTCTCGAACACTCGCTGCAGGCAGGCACGCGGGCACTACGCGACGGACGCCCTACCGAGTACGTCGTGGCCGCGTTGCTCCACGACGTCGGTGACCTCGTCGGACCGCGGAACCACGCCGCGGTCGCGGCCTCGATCCTCCGCCCGTATGTGTCGGAGAGGACCTCGTGGATCGTCGAGCACCACACGGTGTTCCAGTTCAACCACTTCGGACGCCACATCGGCATCGACCCCGACATGCGCGACGCCTACCTTGGCCACCCCTACTACGAGGACGCAGCCGAGTTCTCCGACCTCTACGACTCAGAGAGCTTCGATCCGTCGTACAAGTCGTTGCCACTCGAGGAGTTCGAACCTTTGTTGCGTCAGGTGTTCGTCTCGAGTGAGCGATCACCGTTCGAGCTGGCGAACAGTTACCTCTGACGTACGCCCGAAGCGGTGCATGTTCTCAGCAGAGGGCAGCGCGATCTAGACGCTCGCGACGTTGGGGTCGGAGTTTGCTCAGTTCCACACCCCCACCGCGTCGTGTCAGGTCAGTCTGCTTCGCGCTGCGTCATGGCGTGCCGTGTTCGGTTCGTGTTCGCTGAAAGGCCAGGGGCAGACGCTTGGGGCCGCTGATTGCGGTGGCGATGCGCCATTCGACGTCGCCGTCGAGGTGCAGGCGGGGCAGCCGGCTTGGGAAGGATGCGTAGGGCTTCTTCCATCTCGGCTCGGGCGAGGTTCGCGCCGAGGCAGTGGTGCGGTCCGCCGCCGAAGCTGAGGTGGGGAGGCCGCTGCGCCGTGATGTCGAAGCGCAGCGGTTCATCGAAGACCGTTTCGTCGCGGTTCGCCGACGCGAGTGAGAGGAATACCACGGTGCCTGGTGGGATCACCCAACCGTCGACTTCGACCTCGGCCGTGGTGATGCGAGGAACGCCGGTGACCGCGCCGTGGAGACGCATCACTTCGTCCACGGCTTGCCCGGCGAGTTCGGGATGCTCGGCGAGGAGTGTCCACTGATCGGGAAAGCAGGTGAAGGTGAACAGCGCGTGGCCAAGCTGGTTACACGTGGTGTCGTATCCCGCGAAGAGAAGACCTGCGATCATGGCCCGTAGCTCGCGACCGTTCAATCGATCGCCGTGCTCCCCGACTTCGACGAGCTCGGAGACGAGATCGTCGCGCGACGTAGCTCGACGGTCCGCGACGAGCTGATCGACGTATGAGCCGAGCCCCTCGGCGGCGTGCGCGATCTCGTCGACATGGCCGCGGATGTCGAGGGACAACACGTGGGTGAGCGCCTTGCCCCACTGGGCGAAGAGTTGGTGGTCTTGGCGCGGAACGCCGAGCACCTCACACATCACCTGGATCGGGTAGCGATCGGCGAACTCGGCGATGAACTCGCACCGTCCGGGAGAGAAGCTGTCGACGAGCGCGTGGGTCAGCGACCGCATGGTCGCACGATGCTTGTCGGCAGCCCGAGGAGTGAATGAGCGTGCGACGAGACGCCGCAGCCGCGTGTGGTCGGAGCCGTCCATCGCAAGGATCGTGTCGCGCAGCATGCCCACTGAGGCTTCCGACCCGACCTGTGCCTGCAGGAGGAACTGCACCGCGCTGACGAGCCGCTGATCGCCGAGCAGCCGGTGAACCGCGTCCCTCCGCAGCACCGACGCACCGAGTGGCGTGCGGACGACGGACGATCGGGCCCGGAGCTCGGTGAACACCGCTTCGGAGTTGGCTTGCACGACGGGATCGAACGGGTTCACGAACGGCGCCGAGTGAAGCGAGTGCCGCCCAGCGGAGACGGATATCGAACCGCACATAGATTCGAATAGTGACGTTATTCCGATAATTTGACTATGTCAACGAGTACGATGACTCGATGGTGCAGCGACGGTCGCGGGCCGATCGGCAGGCGGAAACCCGTCAACTTCTCGTCGAGGCAGCGTTTCGCTGTTTCGAGGCTCGCGGCTTCGCGGCGACGACCCTCGAGCAGATCGCCGGCGAGGCAGGAGTCACGATCGGCGCCGTGTATTCGAACTTCGAGAACAAAGAAGCCCTGTTCCTCGAATTGCTCGAACGAATCGATCCCCAGCCTGTCGACGTCTCGATGCTCGCCGACACAACCTGCAGCCTCGCCGAACGCTTCCGGCGCTTCGGTGAGGTCAATGCGCAAGCTGTCGACTTGCCGGCCACGACCATCGCCACGTGGTACGAAGTACGTTCCTTCGCCCTTCGCAATCCACGCGCACGCGCCGCCGCGCACGACGTCGTGCTCGACCACATGCACCACTGGGGCAAGCGGATCGACGAACGATCGCCATCGACTGGGACGCATCCCGTCGTGTCCGGACTCGTGGTTGCACTCATCTCACAGGCTCTCCTCGACGGACTCCGCGGCATGCGGGCGTTCCTGCCCGAGGAGGTCACGAGTGAGGTGTACGGCCACGCAACGCAACTGCTCGCCCACCTCTTCCGGGAGTCGCAGACGACCTGACGGGACAACAGGAATGCGACAGCCGCCGTTCGTGCTAGGGGAGCAGCTGTTCGGCGAGCGTTCCGGCCAGCCATCCCTCGTAGCGGTCCGTGGTCCATTGGCGGTCGATCACGAGGAGGCGGTAGAGCTCTGGTGATGCCAGTGCGTGGATGATGTCGGCGGCGTCTCGTGCTCGTAGGCGGGGCCGCAGCGCTCCTGAGCGTGCCAGCGATGTCGCGACCCGGCCTTGGCCGTGCTGTCGCTGTTGTGTGAGGTCGTCGAGGAGCGCTGACGCTTCCTGGTCGGAGCCTGCGGCGCTGGTGAGGATGCCGTAGATCGGTGCGGTCCTGGTGTTGATGTCGACGCTGAGGGCTGCGAGCCCGGCCAGTTGGTCTCGTGGATCCGCAGCGCTCAGCAGCGAACGGACAGGCGGCCGCTCGGTGAGGGCGACGGGCTCGTCGTCGCCGGCGATGGACGCGTCGACGAGGACCTTGAGGATTCCCTGCTTCGAGGAGAACAGCCGGTACAGCGTCGCCTGGGGGACGTCGGACGCGCGGCTGATTGCCTCGATGGTCGTGGCGCCATAGCCGCGCTCCCGGAACAGGGTGGCGGCGGCATCGAGCACCGCTCGGCGCGCCAGGACGCGTCCTTGCCTGCGGTGCACTCGAGCTGCGGTCGGCCATCGGAGTGTTACTTGCGTCGCTTCGTAGTTGCCCGGTCGATGTTGTACGCGACGGCGTCTCGGATCAGGGCCTGGAACGCCTGCTCGTCGAGCTCGGCGCCCTCGACGATGTCGATCGCCCGCCTCGTGCCGGCATCGAGGCTGGCGTTGAAGAGGTGGCTCGGGTCCTCGAGCGACGCTCCATTGAAGAACGTGAGCTTCACCTTGTCCTTGTAGATCTCGCCGGTGCAGATGATGCCGCCGCGGGACCACGCCGGAACGCCGGCCGGGTTCGACGGCTTGACCCACTTCGCCTCCTCCGAGACGTCGGGGTCGGTGTCGTGGATGAGCGAGCGGATCCGTTCGATCGTCTCGCTGCGCCAATCGGTCCCGGCCATCAGCGGCTCCCCACTTCGCTCGGCAGGGCGGCGAAGTCGCGCTGTACCTGCCGATACCACTTGAGACCCGAGACCGGTCGCCGCCACCGCCCCTTCATGTCGCGCAAGGCCGGTTCGTGCTCGGTGCTGCCGGCCGCGACCACCTCGCGGAGGTGACGGTCCTGGGCCTTGATGATCTCGTTGGCGTCGGCACCGACGTGGGCGTGCTCACACGCTCCGCCGAGTTCGCTGCATGTCATCGTCTTCATCTCACACTTCCTCCATGAGCAGTGGTTTCCAATGTGAGAGTAATACTCTCATATTGAGAGTCTTGCTGTCAAGAGTCTGCCGAGTCACCGCGGACCACGCTCGACGAGTCCCGGCGTGACGACGCCAGCGCATGGTGCGACGAGGCAGGTAGGGGTTCCTGGCCATCGCTCGGCTAGGACTCGGGGTCGGGCATGATCTCCCGCACCTCTTGCCGCGCATCGGCAGGCGCCGGCGATCTTGGCCGCCCATTCGAGCGCCTCTTGCCGGGAGGGCACGTCGAGGATCGAGAACCCACCGACCACGGCCTTTCGCCGGACTCGGAAGGCAGGTTCGTCAGCCCGACACCTTGATTCCTCAATTGTCATACGATATGTTCATTCTCCTCAAGGGGTGATTGGGGGAACCATGACCACACGACGCACCATCCGGCTCGCGCTTGTCGCCGGACTCGTGATCGCCGCCGCGGCGTGCGGCGACGACGATGACGACGCCGACTCCGGCGGGGACGGGACGAGCGCGCCGGCAGCGACCGATGCGGTGGGCACGACCGCCGCCCCGGAGCCAGCTGCGACGGAACCGGCAGCGTCGGAACCGGCAGCGACGGAGCCCGCCGGCAGCGAACCGGATGGCACAGCGACCGAGGGGACCGAGGCCGGCTCCGGGCAGCAGGTGGCCGGGACATCGGGTGACATCTGCACGTACGACATCTATGGCGGTGATGGGTTCGAGCAGGTCGATCTGGCAAGCGCCACCATCGGCTTCGCCCAGTCCGAGCGGGAGGCGAACCCGTTCCGCATCGCCGAGACGCAATCGATCCGCGACGAGGCCGAGGCGCGCGACATCGAGCTGATCGTCACCAACGCCGAGTCCGACCTGAACAAGGAGATCTCCGACATCCAGGGCATGGTCGATCAGGGCGTCGACGCCCTGATCATCTCCCCGCTGAACAGCGAGGGTCTCGACCCGGCGATCGACTACGCCAACGAGAACGGCGTGCCGATCATGACCATCGACCGCCGGCTGACCACGATGACGGCCTGTGAGGACTTCATCGGTTGGGTCGGCTCGGACTTCGTCGAGCAGGGCCGGCGAGCCGCCGACGCGATGGTCCGCGAGACGGGTGGTGAGGGCAAGCTCGCCATCTTGCTCGGTGCGCCGGGCGTCAACGTCACGACCGACCGCAACGACGGATTCCTGGAGCGTCTCGAGGAGCTCGACACCGAGATCGAGATCGTCGCCCAGCAAGCGGCGAACTACGAACGGGCCATGGGTCAGACCGTCACGGAGCAGCTCATCGCCAACGATCCCGACATCACGGCGATCTACGCCCACAACGACGAGATGGCGCTCGGCGCTGTCGCCGCACTGCAGGCCGCCGGGAAGTCGCCGGGTGATGTCACGATCATCACGATCGACGGCACGCAGGGCGCCGTACAGGGCATCATCGACGGTTGGATCGCCGGGGTCATCGAGTCCAACCCGCGCTTCGGTCCGCTCGCCTTCCAGGCATTGGAAGACTTCTACGGTGGCGACGGTGTCCCCGAGACCACGATCATCTCCGACAAGGAGTACACCACCGACAACGCCGAGGCCGAGCTCGTCAACGCCTACTGATCGAGGGGCTCGCCGATCGGGCTACAGCTGATGGAGCCGGTACTCAGAGCAGTCGGGATCTCCAAGCGGTTCGGCGGGGTCACCGCCCTCGATCAGGTCGGCATCGACCTCGTCCCCGGAGAGGTGCATGCCCTCGTCGGCGAGAACGGTGCAGGGAAGTCGACCCTCATCAAGATCCTCACGGGCGTCTATCACGCCGACGAGGGTGAGATCACGTATCGCGGCGAAGCCGTCGCTCCGTCGTCGCCACGCACGCGTGGGACATGGGCATCAGCACGACGTTCCAGGAGATCACGCTTGTCCCGCTGATGTCGGTGGCGCGCAATCTGTACCTCGGCAACGAGCCGCGAGGCCGTTGGGGGCTGCTCGGTGTCAACGAGATGAACCGCAACGCCGGAGCCCTGCTGCGCCGTCACGGCATCGACGTCGATGTTCGCCGCCCTGTGCGCTCGTTCGGGGCGGGTGTGCAGCAGATGATCGCCATCGTGCGTGCCGTGTCCACCGACGCGCAGGTGGTGATCCTCGACGAGCCGACATCGTCGCTCGAGCCTCGCGAAGTGGCCCAGGTGTTCGACATGATCCGCCGGTTGCGGACGGCGGGGGTCGCGCTGCTGTTCGTCAGCCACAAGCTCGACGAGGTGTTCGCCATCGCCGACCGCATCACGATCCTGCGTGACGGCCGGCGGGCGCACGTCGCTGATCAAGGACACGACCAAGCTGGAGGTGATCGCCACGATGCTCGGCCGTGGCGTCGCCGAGGTTCGCTCGGAGGGACGCACGAGCTTCGACCGGAGCCAGCACGTGCGCGACGACGTGGTGCTCGAAGCAGCCGGCCTGCTCCGGCGCAACCAGCTGCACGACGTCTCGCTGTCGGTCCACGCCGGCGAGGTGCTCGGTCTCGCCGGTCTGCTCGGCTCGGGCCGGTCCGAGACGGTGCGGGCGATCTTCGGCACCCAACGCCTCGACGCCGGGAGCGTCGAGGTTCGCGCAGGCGCGTGCGCACGGGTTCACCCCGGGCGTCGCTGGCCGCCGGCACGGTGCTGCTGCCCGAAGACCGCAAAGCGGAGGGCATCGTCCCCACGATGTCCGTCCGCGACAACATCGTCCTGATGGCATTGCCCCAGGTGAGCCGTTGGGGATTCATCGTCCCGCGCCGTGTCGACCGCGTGGTGAGCAACTTCATCGCTCGACTCGGCATCAAGACGTCCGGTGGCCGTCAGAACATCGGCCAGCTGTCGGGAGGCAACCAGCAGAAGACGCTGCTCGCCAGGTTGTTGTGCACCGATCCGCAGGTTCTGCTGCTGGACGAGCCAACCCGTGGGATCAACATCGGTGCCAAGGCGGAGGTGCAGGCGCTCGTGCAGCAGTTGGCCGACCAAGGCGGGCCATCGTGCTCATCTCGTCGGAGCTGGAGGACGTCGTCGAGGGATCGACCGCGTCGTCGTCCTCAACAGCGGTGCCGTGGTGGGTGAGCTGGCGCTCGAGGACGTCGACGAGCAGCGGATCATGGCCTGATGGCCACCCCTCCGTCGACGAGGAGGTGAGCCAGTGACCGACGTCCGCGATGCTCCACGCCTTGCTTACTTCGCCGGCTGGCGCACACATCTCAGCCTGCGCACGCACGGCGTGTACGCCGCGCTCGGGCTGATCATCGCCTTCAATGTCGTGTTCACGCCCAACTTCGCGACGTTGTCGAACCTGCGTCTGCAACTCGTGCAGGTCACCCCGGTCGTGATCGTCGCCCTCGGCATGGCGGTCGTGGTGGCGACCGGCGGCATCGATCTGTCGGTCGGCGCGGTGATGGCCCTGGCGGCCGCCACGCTGGCGGCCCTGCTGGATCACGGCCCGTGGAGCGCGATGGCCGCAGCGCTCGGCGCGGGGTTGCTGGCAGGAGTGTTCAACGGGCTGCTCGTCGGCGTCGTCCGCGTGCAACCGATCGTCGCCACCCTCGGGCTGTTCATCGCCGGCCGGGGACTGGCGCTGATGATCGCCGATGGGCGGCTAACGGAGATCTTCGACCCGACGATCCGCTCGATGGGCAGCAAACAGCT
The DNA here is from genome assembly GCA_963749315.1 of uncultured Acidimicrobiia bacterium. Lineage (GTDB taxonomy): Bacteria > Actinomycetota > Acidimicrobiia > Acidimicrobiales > Ilumatobacteraceae > JALZMG01. The sequence continues at coordinate 677 of CAVVMS010000026.1, read as the reverse complement.
GATCGGCGGGCTGCAGACCGGCGTGCTCGTGGCGATCGGGCTGGCGTTGTCATCGGCGTGGTCGTGCGCAGCACCGTCTTCGGCAAGCGGTTGGTGGCGATCGGCGGCAGCCCGGACGCGGCCCGCACGGCGGGGCTCCCGGTGCGCCGCTCACTCATCTTCGTGTACGTGCTGTCGGGTGGGCTGGCGGCCATCGCCGGCGTGCTGGCGTCGGCGCGCTCAGGGGCTTCCGACCCGTCGTTCGTCGGGTAGCTGATCGAGCTGAGCACGATCACGGCGGTCGTCGTCGGCGGCACACCGCTCTCCGGTGGCGAGATCAGGGTCGCCGGCACGGTCGCCGGCGCCCTGTTGATGCAGCTGATCTTCGCCACGTTGATCCGCCCGGCCTCTCCGACGCCGACGCCCGCATGGTCCAAGCGTTGATCATCGTGGCCGCCGTGTACCTCCAGCGGGACCGTCTGCGATGACCGCCAGCGCAACTCGCGCCCCGGGCGACGGGCCATTCGACACGACGGCCGCGTCCACGACGTCGGGCACCGTGGTGTCGCTCATCCGGCGGTCGGCCGCGGCGGTGGTGCTGGCCTGCGTGATCGTGCTCGGCGTGATCCTGTTCGGGACGAGCTTCGCCAGCACCGCCAACTTCTCGAACCTCGCCGTCGCTTCCTCGTTCCTCGGCA